>NZ_CP020432.1:642500-2178261 GCF_002073795.1 Streptococcus sp. 'group B'
CAGATATTGATATATGATGATGAAAAGGGGCCTTTATTCTCATTTATCCATTCTACCAATATTTTTACATTTTCCTTTAATATATAATCAATATCGGTAGGATAGTTCATCTGAGCTTTATGCTGTTCATATTCGTCCACATCCAGTAGTCTTTTTTCACCATCTGCAAATACTTTGACATCAAGGTCGTAGTCGATGTACTTGAGTGCTTCAGGATCCAAGATATACGGACTTGCTAGATTACAATAGTAGGAGACACCAGTTTCACGTATCATAGCGATAATGTTAAACCAATATTTTTTATGAAAGTATACTATTGCAGGCTCTCGTGTCACCCAGCGTCGACCATCATTTTCTGTTACTAAAGTATGATCATTAACACCAATGAGGGCATTTTCGGTTGTTTTTAATACCATGGTGTCACGCCAAGTTCGGTGTAAACTACCATCATGTTTGTAACTTTGAATTGTAATAAAGTCGCCTTCTTTAGGTAATCTCATAGCCTACCAACTTTCTACAATTTATACGTCTGTTATAGTTTATCATAATTTTCTGTAAAATACATCGTTTGAGAGTTATTATCTTATAAATATTCTCTTAAAGCACTTTTGATATCTTCGTACTGGTATCCTTTACGCATTAAGACATTGATTATACGTTGCTTTAATTCATACTGGTCATGTTTTTTTGATAATTTTTGGTATTGTTTATCTAATTCTTTATAAATGAGGTCATCTTCAAGTTCTTGATCTTTTTCAATTTCAAGGTTTTGAATTACGGTATGCCCTATCTGATAATCAAATCCTTTTGTAGTTAAGCTCTGCATCAATTTATCTTTTAATGCTTTTAGTGGAAGTTTGTTTTGATATTTTTTATAGAGTTTTTGGCTTATTTTGGATGCTAAGTCTTGAAAGTTTATAGCTTTAAGTTCAGATTCAATTATTTTACTTTTGATACCTTTTTGCAATAATTTTTGTTTTATCACGTATGGCCCCTTATCGCCATTATTTAGATTTTGCTGTATGAAAGATTGCACGTAGTTTTTATCGTTTATCCAATTCTCACTTTTTAGATTATCAATAATTTGTGGAATAATTTTAGAATCAATATCATGTTCTTGAAGATATTTAATAACTTCTTTCTCGGTTCTCTGCTTGAAAGAAATATAATAAAGACCTAGATTTTTACCGTATGATAGTTGGGCAAATTTTTTAATATTTTCAAGTTTCTCGGCATTAATTATCATCCCTTTACTTAACATAAAATGAACGATAGTATCTTCTGTTATATATAAATTTTCGGTATTGTCTAGCTCTAGAGTGTAAAGTCTTTTTTTCTTTTCGATTTTGGTTATTTTCATAGTTTTTATTATAGCAAAAATGATAAAATAGTAAAAATGAGTCTTTTTTTAAATGTTATGGATTTATAGTATTTTCTTAGTTAGGGAGTAATGAACTGATGAATGTGGTTTTAAAACAGCGAATTCCTTTAAAAATTAAACGAATGGGAATTAATGGTGAAGGAATAGGTTTTTATAAAAAAACACTAATCTTTGTTCCAGGGGCTCTCAAGGGAGAAGAGGTGTTTTGTCAGATTTCTTCTGTTAGACGTAATTTTGCAGAAGCTAAACTGTTAAAGATAAATAAAAAGTCTAAAAATAGGGTAGATCCCGCTTGTTCTATTTATAAAGAATGTGGGGGATGCCAAATAATGCACCTTCAATATGATAAGCAGCTAGAGTTTAAAACGGATATTATTCGACAGGCTCTAATGAAATTTAAACCAGAGGGATATGAGAATTATGAAATCCGTAAAACGATAGGTATGTCGGAACCTGAACACTATCGTGCTAAATTACAATTTCAAGTGCGTTCGTTTGGAGGGAATGTAAAGGCAGGTTTATATGCACAAGGGACACATCGATTGATTGATATCAAAGATTGTTTAGTGCAAGATAGGCTTACTCAGGAAATGATAAATCGAGTTGCAGAACTTTTAGGAAAATATAAATTGCCTATTTATAATGAACGTAAAATAGCTGGTGTTCGTACTGTTATGATTCGACGAGCACAAGCGAGTGGAGAGGTTCAACTGATTTTTATCACAAGTAAAAGACTTGATTTTGATGATGTTGTTATTGAATTAGTTCGAGAGTTTCCTGAGTTAAAGACAGTTGCTGTAAATATCAACGCTAGTAAAACAAGTGATATCTATGGTCAAATAACAGAAGTTATTTGGGGTCAAGAATCCATCAATGAAGAAGTATTAGATTATGGTTTTTCGTTATCACCACGTGCTTTTTATCAACTTAATCCTAAACAAACACAAATTTTATATAGTGAGGCAGTCAAGGCCTTAGATGTGAAGGAAGATGATGATTTAATTGACGCTTATTGTGGAGTAGGAACGATTGGACTTGCTTTTGCTGGAAAAGTTAAAAGTGTTCGTGGAATGGATATTATCCCTGAGGCTATTCAGGATGCTAAAGAGAACGCACTTCATATGGGTTTTACTAATACACATTACGAAGCTGGAAAGGCAGAGGATATTATCCCTAGGTGGTATAGTGAGGGATTTCGCGCTAATGCGTTAATCGTGGATCCTCCTCGCACAGGCTTAGATGATAAATTGCTAAATACTATACTAAAAATGCCTCCAGAAAAAATGGTTTACGTTTCTTGTAATACATCTACGCTTGCTAGAGACTTAGTAACATTAACAAAAGTATACCATGTTCACTACATCCAATCTGTTGACATGTTTCCACATACAGCAAGGACCGAGGCTGTAGTGAAACTACAACGTAAGGTATAATAAAGTTTTCTAATCTAAAAATAAGAGTATTTTTGGGTATTCTTATTTTTAGATAGTAATGGTGAGATATTAATATAGCATAGTATAAAACACATGGTTTAAGCTATTTGATACGGAAATTTACCTTAGAAATGGTAAATAATTCCATTAAGTATATTCATCTTTGCAAATTTGACCTTGCCTTTTAAGTTTCATTGGGTTAAAATAGAAAAAATATTTTTAACAAGATGATAGAACATCGTAAATTAAGGTTTAAAGGAAATGCTTATGATAATAAATTCATTCGATAATAGTAGAAAAGCGACTATTAATCCTGAAGATATTAATTCACCAATAAAAGGTTTTCCAAAGACTGTTATTACCTGTTTTGCGCGGGAGACTTTCAATCGCATTTTAGAAGAATTGCCTCATCGTGAAATTGCTAGAACTAGTGTAGCAAACTTAGAAATTCCCATTTATGAATTAGAATTTAAAGGACAAAAGATTGTCCTTATCAAGAGGTTGGTGATGAAGATTTGATTTGTTTGCATGGGATGAATTGGGTAGATGGTCAATTGGCAGCTTATTATAGATTGATACCAGAAGATGATAAGGTGCATTTGGGACGTGTGATTGTTAATCCAGACTTTAGAAAAAAGGGATTAGGAAATCAATTAGTGGAATATGAGATTAAATTTAGCGAGGCAAATTACCCTAATAAACCTATTTATGCTCAGGCCCAAGCTTATTTACAAGATTTTTATCAATCTTTCGGATTTCAACCTATCTCAGATATCTATCTAGAAGATAATATTCCTCATCTTGATATGGTTTTATCATAAATACATACTATTTAAACTATCAATTAAAAGGTCTCTCAGTATTACTGAGAGATCTTTTAATTAACAAAAAATTAAAAAAATTTAAATTAAAAAATAAAAATAAAATTTATCGCTAATTATTCTGTTGCTAATACATTAATTATGTTGTAATATAGTATGCATACTGATTTTTGGAGGAAATAGGAAAAGTGGATAAACATCACTCAAAAAAGGCTATTTTAAAGTTAACACTTATAACAACTAGTATTTTATTAATGCATAGCAATCAAGTGAATGCAGAGGAGCAAGAATTAAAAAACCAAGAGCAATCACCTGTAATTGCTAATGTTGCTCAACAGCCATCGCCATCGGTAACTACTAATATTGTTGAAAAAACATCTGTAACAGCTGCTTCTGCTAGTAATACAGTGAAAGAAATGGGTGATACATCTGTAAAAAATGACAAAACAGAAGATGAATTATTAGAAGAGTTATCTAAAAACCTTGATACGTCTAATTTGGGGGCTGATCTTGAAGAAGAATATCCCTCTAAACCAGAGACAACCAACAATAAAGAAAGCAATGTAGTAACAAATGCTTCAACTGCAATAGCACAGAAAGTTCCCTCAGCATATGAAGAGGTGAAGTCAGAAAGCAAGTCATCGCTTGCTGTTCTTGATACATCTAAAATAACAAAATTACAAGCCACAACCCAAAGAGGAAAGGGAAATGTAGTAGCTATTATTGATACTGGCTTTGATATTAACCATGATATTTTTCGTTTAGATAGCCCAAAAGATGATAAGCACAGCTTTAAAACTAAGGCAGAATTTGAGGAATTAAAAGCAAAACATAATATCACTTATGGGAAATGGGTTAACGATAAGATTGTTTTTGCACATAACTACGCCAACAATACAGAAACGGTGGCTGATATTGCAGCAGCTATGAAAGATGGTTATGGGTCAGAAGCAAAGAATATTTTGCATGGTACACACGTTGCTGGTATTTTTGTAGGTAATAGTAAACGTCCAGCAATCAATAGTCTTCTTTTAGAAGGTGCAGCGCCAAATGCTCAAGTCTTATTAATGCGTATTCCAGATAAAATTGATTCGGACAAATTTGGAGAAGCATATGCTAAAGCAATCATAGACGCTGTTAATCTAGGAGCAAAAACGATTAATATGAGCCTGGGAAAAACGGCTGATTCTTTAATTGCTCTCAATGATAAAGTTAAATTAGCACTTAAATTAGCTTCTGAGAAGGGCGTTGCAGTTGTTGTGGCTGCCGGAAATGAAGGTGCATTTGGTATGGATTATAGCAAACCATTATCAACTAATCCTGACTACGGTACGGTTAATAGTCCAGCTATTTCTGAAGATACTTTGAGTGTTGCTAGCTATGAATCACTTAAAACTATCAGTGAGGTCGTTGAAACAACTATTGAAGGTAAGTTAGTTAAGTTGCCGATTGTGACTTCTAAACCTTTTGACAAAGGTAAGGCCTACGATGTGGTTTATGCCAATTATGGTGCAAAAAAGATTTTGAAGGTAAGGACTTTAAAGGTAAGATTGCATTAATTGAGCGTGGTGGTGGACTTGATTTTATGACTAAAATCACTCATGCTACAAATGCAGGTGTTGTTGGTATCGTTATTTTTAACGATCAAGAAAAACGTGGAAATTTTCTAATTCCTTACCGTGAATTACCTGTGGGGGTTATTAGTAAAGTAGATGGCGAGCGTATAAAAAATACTTCAAGTCAGTTAACATTTAACCAGAGTTTTGAAGTAGTTGATAGCCAAGGTGGCAATCGTATGCTGGAACAATCAAGTTGGGGCGTGACAGCTGAAGGAGCAATCAAGCCTGATGTAACAGCTTCTGGCTTTGAAATTTATTCTTCAACCTATAATAATCAATACTAAACAATGTCTGGTACAAGTATGGCTTCACCACATGTTGCAGGATTAATGACAATGCTTCAAAGTCATTTGGCTGAGAAATATAAAGGGATGAATTTAGATTCTAAAAAATTGCTAGAATTGTCTAAAAACATCCTCATGAGCTCAGCAACAGCATTATATAGTGAAGAGGATAAGGCGTTTTATTCACCACGTCAGCAAGGTGCAGGTGTAGTTGATGCTGAAAAAGCTATCCAAGCTCAATATTATGTTACTGGAAACGATGGCAAAGTTAAAATTAATCTCAAACGAGAGGGAGATAAATTTGATATCACAGTTACAATTCATAAACTTGTAGAAGGTGTCAAAGAATTGTATTATCAAGCTAATGTAGCAACAGAACAAGTAAATAAAGGTAAATTTGCCCTTAAACCACAAGCCTTGCTAGATACTAATTGGCAGAAAGTAATTCTTCGTGATAAAGAAACACAAGTTCGATTTACTATTGATGCTAGTCAATTTAGTCAGAAATTAAAAGAACAGATGGCAAATGGTTATTTCTTAGAAGGTTTTGTACGTTTTAAAGAAGCCAAGGATAGTAATCAGGAGTTAATGAGTATTCCTTTTGTAGGATTTAATGGTGATTTTGCGAACTTACAAGCACTTGAAACACCGATTTATAAGACGCTTTCTAAAGGTAGTTTCTACTATAAACCAAATGATACAACTCATAAAGACCAATTGGAGTACAATGAATCAGCTCCTTTTGAAAGCAACAACTATACTGCCTTGTTAACACAATCAGCGTCTTGGGGCTATGTTGATTATGTCAAAAATGGTGGGGAGTTAGAATTAGCACCGGAGAGTCCAAAAAGAATTATTTTAGGAACTTTTGAGAATAAGGTTGAGGATAAAACAATTCATCTTTTGGAAAGAGATGCAGCGAATAATCCATATTTTGCCATTTCTCCAAATAAAGATGGAAATAGGGACGAAATCACTCCCCAGGCAACTTTCTTAAGAAATGTTAAGGATATTTCTGCTCAAGTTCTAGATCAAAATGGAAATGTTATTTGGCAAAGTAAGGTTTTACCATCTTATCGTAAAAATTTCCATAATAATCCAAAGCAAAGTGATGGTCATTATCGTATGGATGCTCTTCAGTGGAGTGGTTTAGATAAGGATGGCAAAGTTGTAGCAGATGGTTTTTATACTTATCGCTTACGTTACACACCAGTAGCAGAAGGAGCAAATAGTCAGGAGTCAGACTTTAAAGTTCAAGTAAGTACTAAGTCACCAAATCTTCCTTCACGAGCTCAGTTTGATGAAACTAATCGAACATTAAGCTTAGCCATGCCTAAGGAAAGTAGTTATGTTCCTACATATCGTTTACAATTAGTTTTATCTCATGTTGTAAAAGATGAAGAATATGGGGATGAGACTTCTTACCATTATTTCCATATAGATCAAGAAGGTAAAGTGACACTTCCTAAAACGGTTAAGATAGGAGAGAGTGAGGTTGCGGTAGACCCTAAGGCCTTGACACTTGTTGTGGAAGATAAAGCTGGTAATTTTGCAACGGTAAAATTGTCTGACCTCTTGAATAAGGCAGTAGTATCAGAGAAAGAAAACGCTATAGTAATTTCTAACAGTTTCAAATATTTTGATAACTTGAAGAAAGAACCTATGTTTATTTCTAAAGAAGGAAAAGTAGTAAACAAGAATCTAGAAGAAATAACATTAGTTAAGCCTCAAACTACAGTTACTACTCAATCATTGTCTAAAGAAATAACTAAATCAGGAAATGAGAAAGTCCTCACTTCTACAAACAATAATAGTAGCAGAGTAGCTAAGATCATATCACCTAAACATAACGGGGATTCTGTTAACCATACCTTACCTAGTACATCAGATAGAGCAACGAATGGTCTATTTGTTGGCACTTTGGCATTGTTATCTAGTTTACTTCTTTACTTGAAACCCAAAAAGACTAAAAATAATAGTAAATAAAACTAAGTAAACTACTCGGTAATATGATGAAAAGTTCAGTTTAACATTATGTTAAGCTGGACTTTTAGGGTATTGACTCTTATTTTTGATTAATTTTATATTGATTAACGGCATATAATATTATAATATTATAATTACGATTAGTATGTGATACTGTTCGCTTTGTAAGCTTTCATAAGATGAACTAGCCTTAAGGAGTTTGGATAGCAATGAAAACGATAAAAGATTGGCAAATAAATATTTGCTTAGCGACCTATAATGGTCAAAAATACCTTCGCCAGCAATTAGATAGCATAATACAACAAGGTTATACTGACTGGATTTGTTTAATAAGGGACGATGGATCTACTGATGATACAGTAGCTATTATTAAAGAATATGTTAATAGAGATTCACGTTTTATATTTATTAATTCTAACGATGATAGAAAGTTAGGAAGTCACCGCAGTTTTTACGAGTTGGTTAACTATAAAAAAGCAGATTTTTATGTTTTCTCAGACCAGGATGATGTTTGGAAAGAAAATCGTTTAGAACGTTACCTTGAAGAAGCAGAGAAATTTAACCAAGAATTACCATTGCTTGTTTATTCGAACTGGACTTCTGTAGATGAAAAATTAACAGTATTGAAAGAACATAATCCAGCAACAGTTATTCAAGAACAAATTGCCTTTAACCAAATAAATGGTATGGTTATCATGATGAATCATGAGTTAGCAAAGCTTTGGGAATACCGTCAAATTGGCGCCCATGATTCTTATGTTGGAACTCTGGCTTACGCCGTTGGAAATGTGGCTTATATTTCTGACAGTACAGTCCTTTGGCGTAGACAAGTAGGGGCAGAGTCGCTAAATAATTACGGGAGACAATATGGGGTGGCTACGTTTTGGCAGATGATAAATACTTCTTTTGATCGTGCTTCGCTTATTTTTGCTCAAGTATCCGATAAAATGTCCCTGGAGCGTAAACTCTTCTTTAGTCGTTTTATAGAATTAAAAAATGCCAATCTAATAAGAAGGATTTATCTTTTATCAAAATTAAAACTTCGTCGGAAATCATTGAAAGAAACAGTTGCTATGACTATCCTACTTTTAACAGGTTACGGTAAACCAAAAGCATAATTTTTTTGGTTGAAGGAAATCAAGTTGAGTTGTAGTTAAAAATATAGAAAATATTTATTTTTCAAAAAGTTGTTGACACTTAACGAAATTAGTGTATAATAATATTAAAGAACAAGGTAGAACCTTGGCTCGCATTAATTTCGGGTTTTGGAAAAGGAGTAGTAATCGCTACTCCTTTTTTGTTTTACACAGGAAAAGTATGAAGGAAAAGCCTTTTTTCTTATAAAAATTAAGCTTGCTTAATTTTTTAATTTTTATATTCTTTACATTATGATGAAAACACAAGATATAGTGGTGATATATGTTGAAAGACACAAAACTTTGTGTTAGTATACTGTTTAAGCAGATCCTTAATAAAGGTAACCGACAAAAAAGTTTAACGTGACTTAACAAAACAGTGGTTTTGAAGCAAGAGTTAGCTTCTTACCAGAATAAAAAAACATCAAGAAGAACATTCCAATAGTTGTGTGATTTTAACAAAAATCCAGTCCTCTTGGGAGGCTTTTTTGGTGCTTAAAACTCGCTTAATTTTAATATTTAGGAGACTAGTTTAATGCAATCATACTATGATCGTTCTCAATCACCACTTGACTATGCCTTGTCAGAAAAAGCTTTTCCTATGCGTTCTGTTAATTGGAATAAGCTAAACGATGACAAAGACTTAGAGGTATGGAACAGAGTAACTCAAAATTTCTGGTTACCTGAAAAGATCCCAGTTTCTAATGACCTTAATTCTTGGAGAACATTGGATGCTGATTGGCAGCAATTAATTACTCGGACTTTTACTGGTCTAACCTTATTAGATTCTGTGCAGGCTACTGTTGGTGATATTGCTCAGATTAAGCATTCTCAGACAGATCATGAACAAGTTATTTATGCTAACTTTGCCTTTATGGTAGCTATTCATGCGCGATCTTATGGAACGATTTTTTCAACCTTATGCACTAGCCAACAAATTGAGGAAGCACATGAATGGGTAGTGGATACTGAAAGTCTACAAGCTCGATCACGTATACTTATTCCTTTTTATACTGGTGACGATCCTTTGAAATCTAAGGTTGCTGCAGCCATGATGCCAGGATTTTTGTTATATGGTGGCTTTTACCTTCCTTTTTACCTTTCAGCCAGAGGAAAATTACCAAATACGTCTGATATTATTCGTTTAATTTTACGAGATAAGGTAATTCATAACTATTACAGTGGCTATAAGTATCAACAGAAAGTTGCTAAATTATCTGTAGAAAAGCAAGCCGAAATGAAGACATTTGTCTTTGACCTCCTCTATCAGTTGATTGATTTAGAAAAAGCCTATCTTTACGAACTATATGATGGTTTTGATTTGGCTGAAGATGCAATCAGATTTAGCATTTACAATGCTGGTAAATTTTTACAAAATTTAGGATATGATTCTCCATTTACAGAAGAAGAGACTCGTATATCTCCTGAGGTTTTTGCACAACTTTCGGCGCGTGCAGATGAAAATCATGATTTCTTCTCAGGAAACGGCTCTTCATATATTATGGGGATTACAGAAGAAACATTGGATGAAGATTGGGAGTTTTAAATGGATAGTACAGTGAAGGTGGTCTATTTTTCATCGAAATCTAACAATACCCATCGTTTTGTTCAAAAGTTGGCTTGTTCTAACCAGCGTATTCCATCAGATGGTAGTAGTATATTGGTTACTGAGGATTATATTTTGATTGTGCCTACTTACGCTGGAGGAGGAGATGATACCAAAGGCGCAGTTCCAAAACAAGTTGTACAGTTTTTAAATGTTCGACAAAATCGGGAACATTGCCAAGGGGTTATTTCTTCTGGAAATACCAATTTTGGTGACACTTATGCCATTGCTGGACCTATTATTGCTCGAAAATTAAATGTTCCTTTGCTTCATCAATTTGAATTACTGGGAACACAAGAAGATGTTACAAGGGTAAAGGAGTTACTTTGCCAATTCACTAGAAAGGATAAATAAGATGACACAATCAGATGCATATCTCTCGTTGAACGCGAAGACACGCTTTAGAGATCGCACAGGTAATTATCATTTTACTTCGGATAAAGAGGCTGTTGAACAATATATGATAGAACATGTTGAACCTAATACGATGGTGTTCACATCACTAATTGAAAAGCTAGATTATTTGGTTTCTAATAACTACTATGAATCGGACCTTCTAAAACAATATAACCTTGAGTTTATTTGCCAAATTTTTGAGCATGCATACGCTAAGAAATTTGCTTTTCTAAATTTTATGGGGGCTTTAAAATTTTATAATGCTTATGCTCTTAAAACAGAAGACAATCGTTATTATTTGGAACACTATGAAGATCGTGTTGTAATGAATGCTCTGTTTTTAGCTGCTGGTGATGAAAAAGCTGCCTATGACCTAGTAGATGACATGCTAGCAAATCGCTTTCAACCAGCAACACCTACCTTTTTAAATGCAGGGAAAAAACGTCGTGGTGAATATATCTCTTGCTATTTGTTGCGCATTGAAGACAATATGGAATCTATTTCTCGTGCTATTAGTACAAGCCTTCAGTTATCAAAACGAGGTGGTGGGGTAGCACTTTGCTTAACCAACTTACGGGAATTTGGTGCTCCAATAAAAGGTATTAAAAATCAAGCTACTGGTATTGTACCTGTCATGAAATTACTAGAAGATTCGTTTTCTTACGCCAATCAATTAGGACAAAGACAAGGAGCTGGTGCAGTTTACTTACACGCTCACCATCCTGAAGTATTAACGTTTTTAGATACTAAACGTGAGAATGCCGATGAGAAAATTCGAATTAAATCTCTTTCCCTAGGACTTGTTATTCCTGATATTACTTTTGAATTGGCTAAGGCAAATAAAGATATGGCCTTGTTTTCACCGTATGACATTGAGCGAGTATATGGTAAACCAATGTCTGATATCTCTATCACAGAAGAATATGAAACTTTATTAGCCAATGCGGATATTCGTAAAACCTTTATTAGTGCACGAAAACTATTTCAAACGATAGCAGAGCTTCATTTTGAATCTGGTTATCCTTATATCTTATTTGAAGATACTGTAAATGCTAAAAACCCTCACAAAAAAGAGGGACGAATTGTTATGTCTAATTTATGTTCTGAGATTGCACAAGTTAATACAGCTAGTCAATTTTCAGAAGACCTGACTTTCACTAAGGTTGGACATGATGTTTGTTGTAATTTAGGTTCTATTAATATTGCGCGTGCTATGGATCAAGCGGCGGATTTTGAAAAATTAATTGCTAATAGCATTAGAGCCCTTGATCGTGTATCTCGAACTTCTGATTTAGATAGTGCTCCATCTATTAAAAAAGGTAATGCAGCTAATCATGCTGTTGGTTTAGGTGCTATGAATTTGCATGGATTTTTGGCGACTAACCATATTTATTACGATTCTCAAGAGGCTATTGATTTTACAGATTGCTTCTTTTACGCTATGGCTTATTATGCCTTTAAAGCTTCTAACCATTTAGCAAAAGAAAAAGGAACCTTTGAGGGCTTCTCGGAATCAAGTTATGCTGATGGCAGTTATTTCTATCAATATACCGAACAAAACTTTGAGCCAAAAACACAGCGTGTTAAAAATCTACTAGCTGAGTATGGTCTGACTCTACCAAGCCAAGAGGATTGGAGAAAGCTTGTGCAAAGTATTAAAGAGATAGGATTAGCTAATGCGCATTTATTAGCTGTTGCTCCGACAGGGTCAATCAGTTATCTTTCTTCTTGTACTCCGAGCCTTCAACCGGTTGTATCACCTGTCGAAGTACGCAAGGAAGGAGCACTGGGGAGGGTTTATGTACCTGCTTATAAGATTGATGCAGATAATTATGTCTACTACAAAAAAGGAGCTTATGAAGTGGGATCTGAGGCGATTATCAATATTGCAGCTGCCGCTCAAAAACACATTGATCAAGCTATTTCGTTAACGCTTTTCATGACAGATCAAGCAACTACGCGAGATTTAAATAAAGCCTATATTCAAGCATTTAAACAAAAATGTGCCTCTATTTATTATGTACGAGTGAGACAGGACATCCTAGAAGGTAGCGAGAGTTATGATGATATGCTGGATGATTTCACTTCATCGGACTTAGAAGACTGTCAATCCTGCATGATTTAACTAAATATACTCAATCAGAAGATTAAGAGAAATATATTGGCTTTTAGAAAGGCTTTATTGTAATGACAAAAAAACATCTTAAAACGCTTGCCTTGGCACTTACTACAGTATCAGTAGTGACATACAGCCAGGAGGTATATGGATTAGAAAGAGAGGAATCGGTCAAACAAGAACAAACCCAGTCAGCTTCAGAAGATGATTGGTTCGAAGAAGATAATGAGAGGAAAACAAATGTTTCTAAAGAGAATTCTACTGTTGATGAAACAGTTAGTGATTTATTTTCTGATGGAAATAGTAATAACTCTAGTTCTAAAACCGAGTCAGTGGTAAGTGACCCTAAACAAGTCCCCAAAGCAAAACCAGAGGTTACACAAGAAGCAAGCAATTCTAGTAATGATGCTAGCAAAGTAGAAGTACCAAAACAGGATACAGCTTCAAAAAAGGAAACTCTAGAAACATCAACTTGGGAGGCAAAAGATTTCGTAACTAGAGGGGATACTTTAGTAGGTTTTTCAAAATCTGGAATTAATAAGTTATCTCAAACATCACACTTGGTTTTACCAAGTCATGCAGCAGATGGAACTCAATTGACACAAGTAGCTAGCTTTGCTTTTACTCCAGATAAAAAGACGGCCATTGCAGAATATACAAGTAGGCTAGGAGAAAATGGGAAACCGAGTCGTTTAGATATTGATCAGAAGGAAATTATTGATGAGGGAGAAATATTTAATGCTTACCAGTTGACTAAGCTTACTATTCCAAATGGTTATAAGTCTATTGGTCAAGATGCTTTTGTGGACAATAAGAATATTGCTGAGGTTAACCTTCCTGAGAGTCTCGAGACTATTTCAGACTATGCTTTTGCTCACATGTCTTTAAAACAAGTAAAGTTACCAGATAACCTAAAGGTCATTGGAGAATTAGCTTTTTTTGATAATCAGATTGGTGGTAAGCTTTACTTGCCACGTCACTTGATAAAATTAGCAGAACGCGCTTTCAAATCTAATCGTATTCAAACAGTTGAATTTTTGGGAAGTAAGCTTAAGGTTATAGGAGAAGCAAGTTTTCAAGATAATAATCTGAGGAATGTTATGCTTCCGGATGGACTTGAAAAAATAGAATCAGAAGCTTTTACAGGAAATCCAGGAGATGAACATTACAACAATCAGGTTGTATTGCGCACAAGGACAGGCCAAAATCCACATCAACTTGCGACTGAGAATACTTACGTCAATCCGGACAAATCATTGTGGCGTGCAACACCTGATATGGATTATACCAAATGGTTAGAGGAAGATTTTACCTATCAAAAAAATAGTGTTACAGGTTTTTCAAATAAAGGCTTACAAAAGGTAAGACGTAATAAAAACTTAGAAATTCCAAAACAACACAATGGTATTACTATTACTGAAATTGGTGATAACGCTTTTCGCAATGTTGATTTTCAAAGTAAAACTTTACGTAAATATGATTTGGAAGAAATAAAGCTCCCCTCAACTATTCGGAAAATAGGTGCTTTTGCTTTTCAATCTAATAACTTGAAATCCTTTGAAGCAAGTGAAGATTTAGAAGAGATTAAAGAGGGAGCCTTTATGAATAATCGTATTGGAACTCTAGACTTGAAAGACAAACTTATCAAAATAGGTGATGCTGCTTTCCATATTAATCATATTTATGCCATTGTTCTTCCAGAATCTGTACAAGAAATAGGACGTTCAGCTTTTCGACAAAATGGTGCGCTTCACCTTATGTTTATCGGAAATAAGGTTAAAACAATTGGTGAAATGGCTTTTTTATCCAATAAACTGGAAAGTGTAAATCTCTCTGAGCAAAAACAATTAAAGACAATTGAGGTCCAAGCTTTTTCGGATAATGCCCTTAGTGAAGTAGTCTTACCGCCAAATTTACAGACTATTCGTGAAGAGGCTTTCAAAAGGAATCATTTGAAAGAAGTGAAGGGTTCATCTACATTATCTCAGATTACTTTTAATGCTTTTGATCAAAATGATGGGGACAAACGCTTTGGTAAGAAAGTGGTTGTTAGGACACATAATAATTCTCATATGTTAGCAGATGGTGAGCGTTTTATCATTGATCCAGATAAGCTATCTTCTACAATGGTAGACCTTGAAAAGGTTTTAAAAATAATCGAAGGTTTAGATTACTCTACATTACGTCAGACTACTCAAACTCAGTTTAGAGAAATGACTACTGCAGGTAAAGCGTTGTTATCAAAATCTAACCTCCGACAAGGAGAAAAACAAAAATTCCTTCAAGAAGCACAATTTTTCCTTGGTCGCGTTGATTTGGATAAAGCCATAGCTAAAGCTGAGAAGGCTTTAGTGACCAAGAAGGCAACAAAGAATGGTCATTTGCTTGAGAGGAGTATTAACAAAGCGGTATTAGCTTATAATAATAGTGCTATTAAAAAAGCTAATGTTAAGCGCTTGGAAAAAGAGTTAGACTTGCTGACAGATTTAGTCGAGGGAAAAGGACCATTAGCGCAAGCTACAATGGTACAAGGAGTTTATTTATTAAAGACGCCTTTACCATTGCCAGAATATTATATCGGATTGAACGTTTATTTTGACAAGTCTGGAAAATTGATTTATGCACTTGATATGAGTGATACTATTGGCGAGGGACAAAAAGATGCATATGGTAATCCTATATTAAATGTTGACGAGGATAATGAAGGTTATCATACCTTGGCAGTTGCCACTTTAGCTGATTATGAAGGTCTTTATATTAAAGATATTTTAAATAGTTCCCTTGATAAGATTAAAGCAATACGCCAGATTCCTTTGGCAAAATATCATAGATTAGGAATTTTCCAAGCTATCCGAAATGCAGCGGCAGAAGCAGACCGATTGCTTCCTAAGACACCTAAGGGGTACCTAAATGAAGTCCCAAATTATCGTAAAAAACAAATGGAGAAAAATTTAAAACCAGTTGATTATAAAACGCCGATTTTTAATAAGGCTTTACCTAATGAAAAGGTAGACGGTGATAGAGCGGCTAAAGGTCATAATATAAATGCGGAGACTAATAATTCTGTAGCTGTAACACCAATAAGGTCCGAGCAGCAATTACATAAGTCACAGTCTGATGTAAATTTACCTCAAACAAGTTCTAAAAATAATTTTATATACGAGATTCTAGGATACGTTAGTTTATGTTTGCTTTTCCTAGTAACTGCTGGGAAAAAAGGAAAACGAGCAAGAAAATAAGGAGAAATTAATATGATTACACAAGAAATGAAAGAGATTATTAATAGTCAGTTAGCAATGGTCGCGACGGTTGATGCTAAAGGTCAACCCAATATTGGCCCAAAACGTTCTATGCGTCTCTGGGATGATAAAACGTTTATTTATAATGAAAATACAGATGGTCAAACTCGTATTAACATTGAAGATAATGGGAAAATTGAAATTGCCTTTGTTGATCGTGAACGTCTTTTAGGTTACAGGTTTGTGGGAACTGCTGAAATTCAAACAGAAGGTACTTATTACGAAGCAGCGAAAAAATGGGCAGAAGGACGCATGGGGGTTCCGAAAGCAGTTGGTATTATTCATGTCGAGCGTATTTTTAATTTACAATCTGGTGCTAATGCAGGTAAAGAAATCACTTAATATAAAAAAGCCTCAAGATGTACTGACCCCCAAAAGTTGGACAATTTATTTTAAGTGAAGGATTTAGTTCTGTATTGCACAGGACTAAGTCCTTTTAGTTTTGCTTTGATTCGCTTGTTGTTGTAGTAAAAAATGTAATCTGTGATAGCTTGCTCAAGGTCATCAAGTGATTTGTAAGACTTCTCCAAGCCATAGAACATCTCAGACTTTAGAATCCCAAAGAAAGATTCCATCATACCGTTGTCAGGACTGTTCCCCTTCCGTGACATAGAAGGACGAATGCCTTTGTCCTCCAGAAATTGATGGTAGGACTTGTGCTGGTACTGCCAGCCTTGGTCGCTGTGGAGAATGGTTTCGCTGTATGAAGCCGCAGGAAAAGCCCTCTCAAGCATGGTTTGAACCTGTTTCAAGGCAGGAGACCGAGACAGGGTAAAATCAATTATCTCACTGTTATAGCCATCAAGAACAGGCGATAGATAAAGTTTCCCTTCAGGTAAAGCAAACTCCGTCACATCGGTATAGCACTTCTCATAGGGCTTCGACCCCTCAAACTGGCGTTGAATCAGGTTATCAGCCTTCTTACCAACCTCACCTTTGTAAGAGGCATACTTGCGCTTACGACGAATACGAGCAGTCAAGCCCATACTTTTCATCAAGCCTTGCACCCTTTTGTGGTTGATGACAAAGCCACGATTTCGCAGTTCTAAATAAATCCGACGATAGCCATAGTTTCCTCTATGTTCATCATAAATGGATTGAATGTCAGATTTGATTGCTTTGTCTTTATCTGGTTTATTCAGTTTCTTTAGTTGATAATAGTAAGTTGCACGAGCTATCTTAGTTATCTCAAGTAAGAGGTCTAGTCGGAATCCTCCTGTGACCATTTCTCTAATTGTTTCTGCCGTTCGCTCTGTAAGGCTTCGTCCCTCAAGCGCAAATCCCTCAACTTTTTTAGAAAGGCATTCTCCGTTCTCAAGCGCTCATTTTCTTCCTGAAGTCGCTCGAGCTCTGTCATTTCTTCCCAAGTTTTCTTACGCTTACGTCCCATTTTACTCGGTCTCCCTCTTGTTTTCTCAACAATAGTATAACCATTTTTCTTAAATTGGGAAAGCCAATTTGTGAGTATAGAACAATTAGAGAGAGCATAATCAAGAGAAACAGAGAGTTGAGAACAACCATGAATCAAGACTTTATCTATCATTTCCTGCTTTAATTCAGGTGGATAATACTCATTTCTACCTTTTTCGACGATTTCTACACCATACCGATCCATGAGTTTTATCATGTATTTAAGATTCGAGATACGAACATCATATCGTTGACTAATCTGAGACCAGGACATCCCGATCTTTCTTAACTCGTATATTTCTAGTTTATCTTCATAACTTAATTTCATCAGAAAAGCACCCCAATCGTTAGATTTTTTGTCTAACTTTTGGGGTGCAGTTCAAGAAGGGGCTTTTTTATATTAAGCAATACTAGATTAAGTTTGTTTTCGAGTTATTAGTAATATCTGCGATAGCAAGCCAAATTTCCATTTGATAATCAGTATCTTGTGGATGTTGAGATGAATAAATTTCTAAGTTTGGCGAGTTAGCTGGTTTTAGATTATTCTCTTGAAAAAATCCTTGTATTATTTTTCGCCATGTTTCTTGAAGACTCGATGGCATTGGACCTTTAACAGAAATGACTGCATAGGTAGCGCTTGGGATCCTAATAATTTCTAACCCTTTTGGGGCTTGGACACTTGTCTCTACTTGATAAGTGGCACTGTAATCGAAACGAAAATCAGGTTGTGTTTTACAAATGCCAATGGCTTGCTGGATACCTTTTTCTTTTAGTTTTGATGGATTATATTGTTTATGTAATTTTTCCCAAAGTTTAGGACATTCTTGATTTGACTTTAC
This sequence comes from Streptococcus sp. 'group B', assembly GCF_002073795.1. Taxonomy (NCBI): domain Bacteria; kingdom Bacillati; phylum Bacillota; class Bacilli; order Lactobacillales; family Streptococcaceae; genus Streptococcus; species Streptococcus sp. 'group B'. The sequence goes on from NZ_CP020432.1 coordinate 660,827, forward strand.
ATTTTCTAAAGTTACTCCAGCAAGTATCATTGCTGGCTTTTCAACAATTTGAAATGATAGCATAAAAATCTTTATTCTTTATGATTCCTTAAGTAATTATAGAGTCGTTAAAATAGTTTCTTTTTAGAATAATTGTCTTGTTAGCAATCATAATTTTCTTTTGGAATGATATGGTTCAAAGAAGAAATCTTATGATATAGAGTATTCTCTAAGAGGCACTTATTTTATAGCTTTTTTCTAAAAAGAATCTATTGACTATTTTTGTTTATTTCTCTAAAGATGATGGATTAATCTTTAGTCTTTAATAACGCCATGGTGTCTCATAAGGGTACCAACGATTTGCTGAATGAGATGCTAATCTAGAAAATGGATAAACTTCTTTACCCTCTTTTTTCAACATATCTTCTAGATAATCTCTCAGCATACAAACATCTCCAGGATAAGTAACATCAAGACTTAAAAGAGATTCAACTTCACTGATATTAAGTTGCAAGTCTTTAGCAACTTGTTTAATAGGATAATTTAACCTTCTAAAATTTTCTTGTAATTCAAAGGTTGTATCTTTCATTTCTTGAATAGTAAGCATATCATTCTCCTAATAGTTGGTTTAATAATTGGTTGATCTTTCTTTTTGGCTTTTGGGAAAGTATCTCCCTTGCTATGTCTGTTATTTTATATCCAAATTTCCTTAGCTTTATTAAAGGCTGACCAAGCTTTTGGCCATCCAACATAAAAAGCGAGGTGAGTGATAATGTCAGCAATTTCTTCTTTAGTAACTCCGTTTTGTTTGGCAAATTGAAGATGATGCTCTAACTGTTCAAGATTTCCTCAGCTAATTAAGGCAGATATAGTAATAATAGAACGTGTTTTATCTGTTAAATGATCCTCTTTTGCCCAAACCTCACCAAATAAAATATCATCATTATATCTGGCAAATTCAGGTGCAAATTCTTCTAATTGACGACGTCCGGCTGTTTGTTTTTCTTTCATAATGGATTGATTCCTCCTTACTTGAATTTAACCTAGTCTTGAATATTCTTCAAGACTAACAGCTTCATAAAACTCACTCTTACCAGCTGTAATCGCAATATGTGCAAATTCAGAATCTTTTTTAGCACCATGCCAATGTTTAACGCCTTTATCAGTTACAATCACGTTACCTGGTTCTAATGAAACTGCCTTTTTATTCTCTTCTTGGTACCAACCTGAACCTTCTGTAACGAGGAGGATTTGATAACCGTCCAAATGAACATGCCAATTATTACGACAGCCAGCTTCAAAGGTTACATTTCCAACTGAAACATTCCCATCTGGAGATTTTGCTAATGCTGCGAGATAGGATTGCCTAATAAAGAATTCACCATATGGATTTTTTTCACCCTTAGGAAAGATAGACTTAGTTGTTTCTTGCATAAGATTTCCTCATTTCGTTGTTGGATCAAAAAGTTCTTGTTCTCTAGGAACAAGAACTTTTTGATAATTGTCTATTTTGTGATTTAGACGATTAAGTGCTTCTTGGAGGCCTTGAAGCCTATCTTCAAGGTTGTTGCGTTTATCTTTTAAAATTTCTAGCCTAGCTGGGATTGTGGAATCGCCTTTTTCAACCAAATGAATATAATCAATGAGACTTTCAACGGAAACACCTGCGCCTCTAAAATAGCGGACAAATTCTAAAATATCAATATCGTTTTGTGTGAACTCACGAATTCCTGATTCACTCCGATGAATAGGGGGAATAAGATTAATTCTCTCATAATACCTAATGGTATCTGACGTAATGCCAGTCTTTTTACTAACTTCTTTGATATGCATTTTTAACATCGATATTCAGTCAACAATCACTAAGGATTTGATAGCGTCACGTTTATCCATTGCTTCATAAGCCTTTTGAATATCATCTAATACAAAGGATTTTGTAAAAACTAAGCCTGGGTTAATTTTATGAGTTAGAACAGCATCTAAAAGGACAGACTTATCAAATGTTGTTACAGAAGCAATGCCACCTCTAAGGCCGATATTTTTCCAGAATAAATTATTGGTATTCATGTCTGGATTTTGTGGGATACCAACACGTCCTATGACAGCACCAGGCCTAGCAATTTGGGTAGCTGTATCAACAGACTGCTCTGTACCAACGCATTCTAAAATAGCATCGGCACCTGCTTGATTGGTTAAATCTAAAACACGTTTAACGGCTTCGTCACCCCGTTCTTCGACAATATCCGTTGCACCAAAAGTCAATGCTAGTTCCTGCCTATCTTTGTGACGACTCATTGCAATGATACGGTTAGCACCTAACATTTTAGCAGCAATAACACCACAGAGTCCAACAGCACCATCTCCCATGACAACTACCGTATCACCTTCTTTAACTTCTGCAGCATGATAACCAGTTGCCATTACATCTGATAAGGTGAGAAGAGAGTTAAGTGTCTCATTATCATAGTCAGAAGGTTGACCAGGAATTTTAACCAATGCCCAGTTTGCATTAGTATAACGTAGATATTGACCTTGGTATCTACATTTTTTTCAGCTTGATGATTTGTACAATTTCCATCAAATCCAGCCTTACAAGACGGACATTGGCCACAGCCATGTGTAAAGGGAACAATAACAAAATCACCTTTTGACACGTCAGTTACTTTAGTACCAACTTCCTCAACGATACCAATAGCCTCATGACCTGCAAAAGAACCACTTTCACGTTTTGAAATACCACGATACCACCACAAGTCTGAACCACAAACACAGGCTCTAACAATTTTGATAACAGCATCTGTCTCTTGTTCAATGACTGGTTTTGGTGTATCAGTTATAACCATTTTGCCAGGTTCAATAAATGTAGCTACTTTCATAACCTTACCTCTTTTCTATAACTTCATTATAACTCTTAGAGTTAACTTCAAGTCAAGAAAAACTTAAAAATTTTGAAAATTAAACATCTGTAAAAATCCGCATATGGTTTCATTTTCCACTAAAAACAGGGAAGTTAGAAAATTCCCCATAATCGTCAAACATAAGTGATTTTAATATCGACATATCTTCGTCACTAATTACAAAGTCAAAGTCTAGATTAGACTGTAAATGTTCTTTACTAGAAGCCTTTGGTAAAACGATCAGGTTTAATTGTAGTAAATATTGAATACATAATTGAGCAACACTAACCCCATATTTTTCAGCCATTTTTTGAATACCATCAGATTTCAATGCTTGTCCATGTGCAATTGGTGAATAAGCTTCAACTTGAATACCTTTACTTTGACAGTAATCAATCAAGTCGAAAGGTGTATTTCCGATGTGAGCTAAGATTTGATTGATAGCAGGTTTAACATAACCATTTTTTAAGATATTTTCTAAGTCTTTTTCTAAAAAGTTTGAGACACCGATGGATTTTACCTTACCAGATTTTTGAGCATCCTCTAAAGCTCTCCAAGCTTCTAAATTTCCTTGGTCAAAATGTTTATCTGTTTCACGCCATTCCTTCCAAGGCTGTGGACTATGAATAATCATTAAATCAATATAATCAAGCCCTAAAGCTTCTAGTGATCGATCAATTGATTTTGTAGCACTTTCATAATCTTTATGTTCAGCGGCAATTTTAGTCGTAACAAATAAAGATTCACGTGTAATACCAGATTCTTTAATCCCTACACCGACCCCTTTTTCATTGTTGTATGCTTGTGCAGTATCAATATGGCGGTAGCCTAATTCGATAGCATCTTTAACAACTTGAGCTACCCTATCATTATCTATCATCCACGTACCTAAACCTAAAGTTGGTATTTTATGATTGTCATTTAATATCATTGTATCTGTCATCTTTATTTTCCTTCTTTCATTAGTATTGACCTAATCTTAACACTTAGAGTTAACTCCAAGTCAAGGAAAAAACTAACACTCAGGTTAGTTTTTTAATGGTTTGCAATGATTTTGATGTTCTCTTAAAGAATAATCGATTTCAACAGTAACATCGTTTATCTTATAATGTTGGCAAATCGTTCGAATAGCTCTTTTACAATCTTTTTCAGATATCAATTGATTTAAGCAACAGTGAATGATTGCTCGATTATCAATACCATCCATTGACCAGATATTGAGTTGATTGATAGATCTTACTTGCGAAAGTCCCTTAAGTTCATCATGTAATGCAGCGTAATCTATGGAATCTGGAACACCATCTAAAAAAAGTTTCAGGGTTGATAGTAATTTAGGAAGTGCTTTAGATAAGATGAAAGTAGATATGGCAACTGATAATAATGGATCAAGGATATACAACGGTTTCCAATTTAAGATAAGAGATATAACAATAATAGCTAACCACCCTAGAATATCTTCCAAAAAATGAAGGCTTAATATTTCCTCATGTTTACTTTGACCAGAATGGAGAATAAAACTAGCTAGACCATTAATGATAATAGCGATGACAGCTAGAATAAACATGCCGTGATAATTAACAGGAGTAGGATGCCACAATTTTGGAATATTTTCTATCATGACTAAGATAGATCCACTTATAAGAATTAGACTTGTGATAAGAGCTCCTAAAAGGCTAAAACGTTTATAACCTAATGAAAATATCGTATCTTCATCTTTCTTAGATTTTTTTTCTAAAGTAGCTGAGATGCCAATAGCTATTGCATCACCAAAATCATGAACAGCATCGGCTAAGATAGCTCCTGAGAAGAATAGACTTCCAAAGATGAATTCAAGGACGGAAAAGCTGATATTTAATATAAAAGCGATAGCCACTTTTTTGTTTGATGTCATATTTTTCTCCTTTTGTTATACTGGTATTGTAGTGTGATTCTTTCTTCTATTATCTAGGAGATAAAAGAGAATTGCTAGAAACAAAAAAGAACACTTGTTCAATACTGAACAAAACTTAGAAAGTGTCCTATATGGTAAAAGATAGACAAATTCAGAAAACAAAAGTAGCGATTTATAATGCTTTTATAAGCTTGCTACAGGAAAATGATTATTCTAAAATAACGGTTCAAGATGTAATCGGACTTGCAAATGTAGGAAGATCAACTTTTTACTCTCACTATGAAAGCAAAGAAGTGTTACTCAAGGAGCTCTGTGAAGACCTTTTTCACCACTTATTTAAGCAGGGTAGAGATGTTACGTTTGAAGAGTATTTAGTTCATATCTTAAAACATTTTGAACAAAATCAAGATAGTATCGCTACGTTATTATTATCTGACGATCCCTATTTTTTATTACGCTTTAGAAGTGAATTAGAACACGATGTTTACCCTAGATTGCGTGAGGAGTATATTACAAAGGTGGACATTCCTGAAGATTTCTTAAAACAATTTCTTTTATCCAGTTTTATCGAGACCTTAAAGTGGTGGCTTCATCAAAGACAGAAAATGACTGTTGAAGATTTACTAAAATATTATTTAACTATGGTAGAGAGGTAAATTATAGAGAGTTGGGAGATTCTCTTATTTCATTAGCGTTATCAGAGGTGATGAATGGATTGATTGTCTAATATAGCGAGTTGAAATTATTAGATTAAATGAGTATAATTCGGGAGATAAAAAAGTCCCCTTGATGAAAGAGTTTCTTTGGGATTGTTGATGTCACCATAAGCAAAATGAATATTTTTCGATTACTATATTGTCTTAGGCTTTTGCTTATATTCTAGTGGGCTAATTCCCACTATTTTTTTAAATGTCCTTGAAAAATTAGAAGAAGTGGAAAATCCAAGTAAATTGGAAACTTCTTCTACTTTCTTATTTTCATCTAGTAATTGCTTAGCAGCTTCGATTTTTAAGTTTAGAAAATATTGTTGAATAGTGATGTGTTTTTCTTGCTTAAATAGTTTTCGTAACTTCGATTCACTCATGTGACATTCTTTAGCTATTTCTTCTGTTTTAATAAAGCGATTTAGATTATTTTCAAGATATCGAATCACTGCGACAATAGTTTGAGAATGAGGGGTTTCGAGATGTTTTTTTAAAGAATGAACTTGTTGAGTATAGAATAAGATAGCAGTATCACGTAATTTTAAAACTTCATTTAGACTTATAGTTGACTCGTTTTCTTTTATAAAACGATCTCGTGCTCGATAAGCTGTTTCGATATCAAGTCCTGCTTGGATGGTAGCCTGTGAGAGACGATCATAAATCATGATGGAGTAGTTTTTTTCAGATCGCAATTCATCTCCACTGATTATAGGTACGATAGAATTGCTAAATTGTTCCACTGTTTCTTTCAAAAGAAATTCACTACCTGATTTAACAGCTTTTAGAATATTATTTTCAAAATGATACTGATATTTGTAAGAACTCATATTCTGTTTAGAAAATTGCTTAATTTTATCTAGATCAAAGGAGTTGCTCCACCCTTTCGTGTAGTAATGTAAGGGCTCTGATAATTTATCTTTCACAACCCCAGTTAGACAATAATTGGTTACTATTAGTAATTCTCGGATTTGACTAAGTGAGAAGAAAGGTAATTGGGATAGTCTATCAATAAAGTAGTCTTGTTCACTAGCATTGATTTGTGTTTCAGTCAGCTTTTTCTTAAGAAGTAAAGGGTCAATAACATTGCTACGCCAGGGACCGATGATAATATAATATTGTTGAATATGGTGGACAAGAAAAAGTTCTCCTAAAGAGCCATAATGAAATAAAAAATCATGTTGAGTTTTACTAAAGTTACTTAAAATAAGGTAATGATTGTAAAAAAGTGAAATAGTTTTCTCGGATTTATACTCTCTGATAACAGAAAAATTTTGATCACAAACAGTAATAGTTAGACCTAGAAGACTGTGTAATGATTTCAACAGTAGAAAATCAATCATATGAGTTACCACCTTTGATTTAATATGTTATCTATTTTAGAGAATATTTCTTTAAAGTCAACAGAATAATTAGGTAGTCGATACCTTTTTAACCAAATATGAATTAAAAAACCGAAAAAGTCAAATCAGAAAAAAAAAAAAAACAGATTAGATTGGATAAAAAAGTATAGATATTCTAATATTTGTTTTTAAAGCCTATACTTTACTATGTATAGAGCTATACAGAATAAAGTAAAGGAGAATATTATGTTTAGAAGGTCTAAAAATAACAGTTATGATACTTTACAGACGAAACAACGGTTTTCAATTAAGAAGTTTAAGTTTGGTGCAGCTTCTGTACTAATTGGTATTAGTTTTTTAGGAGGTTTTACTCAAGGGCAATTTAATATTTCTACAGATACTGTGTTTGCAGCTGAAGTAATTTCAGGAAGTGCTGTTACGTTAAACACAAATATGACTAAAAATGTTCAGAATGGTAGAGCATATATAGATTTATATGATGTGAAAAATGGGAAAATAGATCCATTACAATTAATTACGTTAAATTCACCTGATTTAAAAGCTCAGTATGTCATTAGGCAAGGCGGCAATTATTTCACACAACCTTCTGAATTGACTACTGTTGGTGCAGCTAGTATTAATTATACAGTATTGAAGACAGATGGAAGTCCTCATACGAAGCCTGATGGACAAGTGGATATTATAAACGTTTCATTGACTATTTACAATTCTTCAGCTTTGAGAGATAAAATAGATGAAGTTAAAAAGAAAGCGGAAGACCCTAAATGGGACGAGGGAAGTCGCGATAAAGTTTTGATAAGTTTAGATGATATCAAAACAGATATTGATAATAATCCTAAGACGCAATCAGACATTGCCAATAAAATAACTGAAGTTACTAATTTAGAAAAAATACTAGTACCTCGAATCCCAGATGCCGATAAGAATGATCCAGCAGGTAAAGATCAGCAAGTCAATGTAGGTGAGACACCGAAGGCAGAAGATTCTATTGGTAACTTACCAGATCTTCCGAAAGGTACAACAGTAGCCTTTGAAACTCCAGTTGATACGGCAACACCGGGAGACAAACCAGCAAAAGTTGTTGTGACTTACCCAGATGGTTCAAAAGATACTGTAGATGTGACTGTTAAGGTTGTCGATCCACGTACAGATGCCGATAAGAATGATCCAGCAGGTAAAGATCAGCAAGTCAATGTAGGTGAGACACCGAAGGCAGAAGATTCTATTGGTAACTTACCAGATCTTCCGAAAGGTACAACAGTAGCCTTTGAAACTCCAGTTGATACGGCAACACCGGGAGACAAACCAGCAAAAGTTGTTGTGACTTACCCAGATGGTTCAAAAGATACTGTAGATGTGACTGTTAAGGTTGTCGATCCACGTACAGATGCCGATAAGAATGATCCAGCAGGTAAAGATCAGCAAGTCAATGTAGGTGAGACACCGAAGGCAGAAGATTCTATTGGTAACTTACCAGATCTTCCGAAAGGTACAACAGTAGCCTTTGAAACTCCAGTTGATACGGCAACACCGGGAGACAAACCAGCAAAAGTTGTTGTGACTTACCCAGATGGTTCAAAAGATACTGTAGATGTGACTGTTAAGGTTGTCGATCCACGTACAGATGCCGATAAGAATGATCCAGCAGGTAAAGATCAGCAAGTCAATGTAGGTGAGACACCGAAGGCAGAAGATTCTATTGGTAACTTACCAGATCTTCCGAAAGGTACAACAGTAGCCTTTGAAACTCCAGTTGATACGGCAACACCGGGAGACAAACCAGCAAAAGTTGTTGTGACTTACCCAGATGGTTCAAAAGATACTGTAGATGTGACTGTTAAGGTTGTCGATCCACGTACAGATGCCGATAAGAATGATCCAGCAGGTAAAGATCAGCAAGTCAATGTAGGTGAGACACCGAAGGCAGAAGATTCTATTGGTAACTTACCAGATCTTCCGAAAGGTACAACAGTAGCCTTTGAAACTCCAGTTGATACGGCAACACCGGGAGACAAACCAGCAAAAGTTGTTGTGACTTACCCAGATGGTTCAAAAGATACTGTAGATGTGACTGTTAAGGTTGTCGATCCACGTACAGATGCCGATAAGAATGATCCAGCAGGTAAAGATCAGCAAGTCAATGTAGGTGAGACACCGAAGGCAGAAGATTCTATTGGTAACTTACCAGATCTTCCGAAAGGTACAACAGTAGCCTTTGAAACTCCAGTTGATACGGCAACACCGGGAGACAAACCAGCAAAAGTTGTTGTGACTTACCCAGATGGTTCAAAAGATACTGTAGATGTGACTGTTAAGGTTGTCGATCCACGTACAGATGCCGATAAGAATGATCCAGCAGGTAAAGATCAGCAAGTCAATGTAGGTGAGACACCGAAGGCAGAAGATTCTATTGGTAACTTACCAGATCTTCCGAAAGGTACAACAGTAGCCTTTGAAACTCCAGTTGATACGGCAACACCGGGAGACAAACCAGCAAAAGTTGTTGTGACTTACCCAGATGGTTCAAAAGATACTGTAGATGTGACTGTTAAGGTTGTCGATCCACGTACAGATGCCGATAAGAATGATCCAGCAGGTAAAGATCAGCAAGTCAATGTAGGTGAGACACCGAAGGCAGAAGATTCTATTGGTAACTTACCAGATCTTCCGAAAGGTACAACAGTAGCCTTTGAAACTCCAGTTGATACGGCAACACCGGGAGACAAACCAGCAAAAGTTGTTGTGACTTACCCAGATGGTTCAAAAGATACTGTAGATGTGACTGTTAAGGTTGTCGATCCACGTACAGATGCCGATAAGAATGATCCAGCAGGTAAAGATCAGCAAGTCAATGTAGGTGAGACACCGAAGGCAGAAGATTCTATTGGTAACTTACCAGATCTTCCGAAAGGTACAACAGTAGCCTTTGAAACTCCAGTTGATACGGCAACACCGGGAGACAAACCAGCAAAAGTTGTTGTGACTTACCCAGATGGTTCAAAAGATACTGTAGATGTGACTGTTAAGGTTGTCGATCCACGTACAGATGCCGATAAGAATGATCCAGCAGGTAAAGATCAGCAAGTCAATGGTAAAGGAAATAAACTACCAGCAACAGGTGAGAATGCAACTCCATTCTTTAATGTTGTAGCTTTGACAATTATGTCATCAGTTGGTTTATTATCTGTTTCTAAGAAAAAAGAGGATTAATCTTTTGACCTAAAATGTCACTAAACTTTTCACCATTTATTGGTGTGAACACATTAATAAAGTTATGTATCTCTCTTCAACAAACTTAATTAAAGTGTTTCAATTTTTCGAGTTTAATTCTTGAAAAATCCTATCGAGATTATTAATTTCGATAGGATTTTGATTTTGTGTAAGCGTCCAATAACGAGGTATCTTCCATTTTCTTCCCTATTCCGTAAGCATCCAATATACCTTGTTATTGGACGCTTACTATAAAACTGAAGAAATGATCCTATTTAGTTGAAATTTGTAAATGAAGTGTATCATTAGAGCCTAAGATGTTAATCCTAGGCTCTCTTTTGATGATTTAAAATTTTTAGGTGTAATCAAATGTAAGGTTAGATGCAAAATTTTCTAAAATGACTGTTTGTCTTTTCAAGTAATTAAATGTATTTAAGGGTAATTTATAAAAATAAAAGGAGTGTGTCAATAATGTTGTGTAAACACACTGGCAAAGCTGGGATTGTTAATCAAATAGGCTTTCAAGTGTGTCTGTACATTGGCCAAAACCTTTGTGGATTCGTTGTTCTTGCTTGAAGTTGTAATCATTAAATAGTGTGACTAGATAGTATTCTAGAGCCTCTTCATTGGGAAAGACGATTTCCTTTTTTGTTTGCGTTGTATTGCATTTAGTGATACAATAGTTATACAAAAATGATTTGAGGTGATATTATGTCAACAGTAGCAGTAAGAGTTGATGATCAATTAAAAGATGATGCTACAGAACTTTTTCAATCCTTAGGGTTGGATATGAGCACAGCAGTAAAAATGTTTTTGATTCAATCTGTTAAAACTCAAAGTATTCCTTTTGAAATAAAAAATAAATCATCTGTTTCTGATGAAGAATTTCAAAATTTGGTAGAAACAAAATTAAAGGGAATACGAGTTAAGGCTAGTGATCCAGAAAGTGTAAATGCGTTTTTTGGAGATGAAGATTTTTCAGAATATGAGGAATATTTTAAATGAGTGATATTGAGGTATATTCTGTATTAGTTTCTCGTATTGAATATTCTGATGGTACAGGTTCAAAGGTTCGTCCTGCTGTAGTAGTCAAATTTAATGATGAAGTAATAAAAACTTTAAGATTTACTACTAAATATGAAAATAAGTCTGACAATATAAGAAGTCAGTATTTAGAAGTTATTGATTAGGCAAAGGCAAATTTAAATAGGCGTTCTTGGATAGATACTATTCAATATTATGATGTTGAGAATAAAGGGTTCAATATTAAAATTATAGGTAAGTTAAGCGATAGAGATGTTGAGAGGTTAAAAGATTTTCTCATAGCAAAGGAAGTTTAGTTATGAAAAAGAAATTATTAGGATTGATGATTTTAGCTATATCTACAGTATTTTTAGTTGCTTGTTCGACTAATTCGTTAAATGTAAAGTATTATAAAGTATATGATGGTGAAAAAATGTTAGTTTTAGAAATTAATGATGAATCAGGAATTTATCATAATGAAGGAAACTTTGTAGTAACTAATATTGATACTAAAAGTAAAAGTTTTGTACTTAAAGGTGGGTCTGCTAAGTATACTGTTTTATATGATGTTAAAAGTGATGGTAAATTGAATGTTGATTTAGGGAACTTTTATTATAATGCTTCTGGTAAGGAGACATATTATAAAGAAGGTAGCAAGGCTTTAGAAAAAGCATTAAGAGATAAAGAATAAAGTTAGGACTATTTTCCTAACTTATTTTTTTATTTAAAAAATGAACTTCAAAATGCAAAGTCTTAATTTTACTTAGCACCTAATTTTTAGTTAAATAATTTGTATCCCAGCAATAAAAAGTATTTTTACCGAAATCAAAGTAAGAACCAAAAAGAAGATGGGGTTACTCTGTCTTAGTTTTTCTTGGAAAGTGTTATCTGTTAATTCAATGAAATCAAGCGAGGAAATGAGATAGCTTTTATTTAATTGATGAGTTGCTTTTTCCAGATTATTTGGAGTTATTTGCTCGTATTCAGAAATAATATTATGTTATGATATCATAAAGAGCTAAATTCATGGTTTGATTTTTATTTCTTTGAAAGTTACTAACGATCGTACTTATTTCTTTATTGTTCAAATTGGAATAATCTTTAAGTAGATGGAAAAGTCGTATTTCTAAACATTCCTTTGAAATTTCTAAATCAATGGTTATTTCTTTGAATAGTTTATTTTCGTAAACAATTTTATAGAGTAACTTGGGATGATATTGATTTTGAAAGAAATAGTATTTATACATATCGAAGATATTCTTCAATAAAAAATGACTTTACAAAGCCTAAAACAAGGACTTCAATAAGGAGAGTTTCAGTAAGTCATGATTTAAAAGAGTTATTGCTTGAACTAAAATTTCAACAAGAAAGAATGCTGAAAGGTTTGCATATAAAAAATACAGATCAATTGATTTTTTATGACTATAGGTTTGGTATGATATCAAATGATGCTGTTAACAAATTCTTGGCAAGCTCATTGGAAAAATTAGAAATAGAATCTAAGATGTCATCAACAGGTGCTAGACATACTTATGGAAGTTATTTGTTGGCTAACGGAGTAGATATTTGGGCGGTTGCAAAATTAATGGGGCATAAAGATATCAAACAATTAATAGAAACATATGGTCATTTGCTTCTGTAAGTGGAAGAAAAGGAAAATGATCAGCTTTTAAAAATTCTTAATAATAAAGGTAGTTTTTAAAATGACTATCAAGAACAAATTAAGAACAAAAATAAAAGAAACCCTATTATAATAAGGTTTCACTCATATATTTTCTGCCACCACCGAGAATTGAACTCGGAATTGAGCATTACCATTGCTCTATTATACCATTTAACTATAGCGGCTACTTTTCTATGATACTATAAGATTTTGACGAAATCAAGTATTTCTTTACTTAGAAAAATAGTCGTTTTTTTAGTCTAATTCTATTTGGAGAAATTTACTATTTTCAATAGCTCTTAAATGGTGTGTTTCTTGTGGAGAGAGGCTAATAAGGCTATCTTTTTCAAGGATATGTTTCTGATCACCAAGGATAATTTCAAGTTTTCTTTCCAAAACATTTATTAATTTTGGATGAGGGCATCGTTCATTTTTCAGTCCCCGGCTGATGATTTTAATGGTATTGAATAAACCTTCATCTTTAATCATTCCTAACGGGGACATAAGACTTATTTTTCCAAATTGATATTCTGAACTTTAAAAACCATTTTGTAAGAATAAATTTTGCCAATCATCTATTTTTAGAGGAGCAACGTTAACATTCATAGTATGTCTAAGTTGATCGATCAGCTTGGCAGTGTCTTCATCTTGATAAGAAACATCATGTGTGAGTAAACGTCCACCAGGTTTTAGGACACGTAAGTACTCTTTTATGGCTTTCTCCTTAGCTGAATTGTTAAGCATCGTTAACATTGCTTCGTTGATAACGATAAACTATTATCAGGAAAGGGCAGTCTGAGTGCATTTCCCTGAATAACTTCAATAAATTCTTCTAATTGGGCCTTTTTGACATTTTCTTTGGCCTTTTCTATTACTTTACTATCTAGATCAAGCGCTGTAATGTGACAGGAAAATGCTTTAGCGATATCGATGGAACTGGTACATTGATTACAAGCTACTTCTAGAACACGACTGTCAGCACTAAAGTGTCCTTTTTTGATAAGCCAATTCGTTGCTTGGACACCTCCTGGTCTTAAGCGTTTTTTCCTAGTCGTGCTAAGAATTGATGTCCAATTTCTTTATGTGGCAATAAGATCACCTCTTTCTTTTAATAGTAATATCATTTTTTCTTAATTATAACACATAGATGCTAAGATAACAAGGAGTAATAGTGATTGAATGGTATAAGTGATGAATTTTAGAGAGCGTTTTCTTTTAACTAGGGGTGTGATGCCAAAACTAGAATGGCATAGAGAACCATACATCTCAAAAGGTCTTCCTTAGATAAAACTAGTTGTTTTTATATCTGTCAGAAAAATCATAATTTATTTTTGATATAATGATTTTTTGAGTATTTAATTTATATGTTATAATGAAAAAAACTAAAAAAGAGGAATATCATGTCATACGAACAAGAATTTTTAAAAGACTTTGAAGAGTGGTTACAATCGCAAATAAGTATCAACCAAATGGCAATGGACAGTGCAAAGAAAGTTTTAGAGGAAGATAAGGATGAGCGAGCAGCAGATGCGTATATTCGTTATGAGAGTAAGTTAGACGCTTATCGCTTTTTGCAAGGGAAATTTAATAACTATCATAACCAAAAATCTTTCCATGATTTGCCTGATGGTCTTTTTGGACAACGTCATTATTAAAAGGTTTATCGCTAGAAAGCTTGTCAAATAGGCATTTCTATGATACATTGTTATAGTAGTTTTTAGATACTATGATAGATTTCATAAATGAGGAGAAAGCATTATACAATGGCAAAGCGTATTAAACCGAATAAAAAAAGAGAGCTTTTGAAAGCTAAAGGGATCAATTGGAAGGATGTTCGACTATCTCAAACTTTACAAGAAGTCGCATCACCGAAAAAAAAGGCTCCTGAAGCGCCAAAGGCAGTCGATCTTTTAGAAGGTTTAACTGCTAATAAACAAGATGTTTTAAAAGAAGCTGGCCTTGTCAGCCTTGAAGCGTTTGCGAAAGTAAGTGAAGCAGATGTTTTAGCACTAAAAGGTATTGGTCCAGCAGCTATTAAACAGTTAGTTGATAATGGTGCTGTTTTTGCAAAATGATTTGATTCACCTTGCGAAAGTAGTCTTATTTTGCTAGAATAAATTAACTTAGAGGTGTTTTGAAATCCCATTTGTCACAGGAAGCGGTCATACTGAGAAATCCGCACAAATGTCAAAGCTTGTTGCTAAGTCCAATAATTGAAACAAAACGAGTTGCGGATGTTATCATCCGAATTTGGGTGGTACCGCGGAAATCGTAATACGAAATTCGTCCCTGTCAGAATTGACAGGGATTTTTTGTATTTAGGAGTGAGGAGATTGAAGTATATGCAGATTCTAGAAGATTTCGATGGCAAAGCATTACCAAAACTAGAAACGGATCGACTTATCTTGCGTCAGCGAACGGTGGGGGATGTCCCAGCCATGTTTGATTACGTTTGCTTGGAAGAGGTTGCCTATCCAGCAGGGCTCAGTCCAATAGCTTCTTTAGAAGATGAGTATGATTATTTTGAAAATCGTTACTATCAAAATCTGGAAAAGGCAAAATTACCATCTGGTTATGGTATTACCGTTAAAGGAAGTGACCGGATTATCGGCTCTTGCGACTTTAACCACCGCCATGAAGACGATGTTTTCGAGATTGGCTACATGCTTCATCCTGACTATTGGGGTCATGGTTATATGACAGAAGCTGTCGCAGCCTTGATTGAAGTCGGTTTTACCCTCCTCAATCTCCACAAAATCGAAATCCGCTGCTATGATTACAATAAGCAAAGCCGGCGCGTGGCAGAAAAACTAGGCTTCACCCTTGAAGCCACCATCCGTGATCGTAAGGATAATCAAGGTAATCGCTGTGTCAATTTGATATATGGTTTGCTGAGGAGTGAGTGGGAGTAATTATTCTACTCTTCATAGAAGTTACTAGATAGACTAATTTGGCTGTGCAGGGTACTTAGCTAACTCATCAATAATATCGTAGATATGGAGGAGACAAATGATTAAGATACTTGGAGAAATCGTAGATAACCAGCTACCTGTTGTGGAAACGAATCGTCTGTTGTTGCGTCAACGCAAGTTAGAAGATGCTAAGGAGATATTTGAATTTGTCAAACTTGATGAGGTGACTTATCCAGCAGGTTTTCCGGCTGTTAAAAGCTTGGAAGAAGAGATAACCTATATTCAAGAGATTTATCCAACTAATCTTGAAAAAGAAAAGTTACCCTCTGGTTATGCTATTACTCTAAAAGGCGATGATAAGGTAATTGGTTCAGTAGATTTTAACCATCGCCACGAAGACGACATTTTTGAAATTGGCTACCTGCTCCACCCTGATTATTGGGGACAAGGCATTGTGCCAGAAGCAGCTTCAGTCCTTGTGGAGATAGGTTTCACACTGCTAGGACTACATAAGATTGAGCTGGGATGCTATGACTATAATAAGCAAAGTCAGGCGGTTGCGCGCAAATTAGGTTTTACTTTAGAGGCTAATATTCGTGATCGAAGAGATGCCCAGGGGCAACGTTGTGGCGATATGCGCTTTGGTTTACTGCGAAGCGAGTGGGAGAAAAAAAGAAGATGAATATTATTATCATCGGAGCACAAGCTTCTGGGAAAATGACAATTGGTCAGGAAATCGCAAAACAGACAGGCATGACCTTATTCCTTAACCATGATTCTATAGATTTTGTTTTACGCTTCATGCCATGGTCTCCAGATAGTATTGCTCTAACGGAGTCTATTCGCTTTAAATTTTTTGAAACGTTTGCTAAGACTGGTCAAGAAATGATTTTTACTATTGTAATTGATTTCAATGATTCAAGAGATGTAGCATTTCTAGAAAAGATTCAAACAGTTTTTCAATCTCACAACCAAGAGGTATTATTTGTAGAATTGGAAACAGAGCTAAGTGAGCGTCTCAAACGAAATCGCACAGAAAATCACCTCAAGCATAAGCCTTCAAAACGTGATATCAAATGGTCAGAGAACGATATTTGTTCAACCATGGATTACGCTATCTTTAATCCTGAAGTAGCCCCAGAAGCGCTTACATATTATTATAAAATCAATAATACTTGCTTAACTGCTACTGAAACAGCATATCTTATTATTCAAAAAATAAATCAAATCAAGGAGAAAAACTAATGTCAAAAGAACTATCACCAAAATACAATCCTGCCGAGGTTGAGGCAGGCCGTTATCAAACTTGGCTTGACCAAGATGTTTTCAAGCCATCAGGGGATGCTGAGGCTAAGCCTTATTCTATTGTGATTCCACCACCAAACGTTACGGGTAAATTGCACTTGGGTCACGCTTGGGATACAACTCTACAAGATATCATTATTCGTCAAAAGCGTATGCAGGGCTTTGATACACTCTGGCTTCCAGGTATGGACCACGCTGGTATAGCCACTCAAGCTAAAGTTGAGGAGCGCCTTCGTGAGCAAGGCATTTCACGTTATGATCTTGGTCGTGAAAAATTCCTAGATAAAGTTTGGGAATGGAAAGACGAGTATGCAGCAACTATTAAATCTCAGTGGGGGAAAATGGGTCTTTCGGTTGATTATAGCCGTGAGCGTTTTACCCTTGATGAGGGACTTTCAAAAGCGGTAAGAAAAGTCTTTGTTGATTTGTACAATAAAGGTTGGATCTATCGTGGGGAGTTCATCATTAACTGGGATCCAGCAGCTCGTACAGCCCTTTCAGATATTGAAGTTATTCACAAGGATGTTGAGGGTGCTTTCTATCATATGAATTATATGCTGGAAGATGGCTCACGCGCCCTAGAAGTAGCAACAACTCGTCCTGAGACTATGTTTGGAGATGTGGCTGTAGCGGTAAATCCAGAAGATCCACGTTACAAGGATTTGATTGGTCAAAATGTTATCCTTCCTATCATCAATAAACCTATTCCAATCGTCGCTGATGAACACGCTGATCCAGAATTTGGAACAGGTGTGGTTAAGATTACGCCGGCTCACGACCCTAATGACTTCGCTGTAGGTCAACGCCACAACTTACCACAAGTTAACGTTATGAACGATGATGGGACTATGAATGAACTTGCGGATGAATTTAATGGTATGGATCGTTTCGAAGCTCGTAAGGCAGTAGTCGCTAAATTAGAATCGTTAGGAAACTTAGTAAAAATTGAAAAAATGACTCATTCTGTTGGTCATTCAGAACGAACAGGCGTTGTGGTTGAACCACGTTTATCTACTCAATGGTTCGTCAAGATGGATCAATTGGCTAAGAATGCCATTGCCAACCAAGATACAGAAGACAAGGTAGAGTTTTATCCACCACGATTTAACGATACTTTTATGAGCTGGATGGAAAATGTCCATGACTGGGTTATCTCTCGTCAATTATGGTGGGGACACCAAATTCCTGCATGGTACAACGTCAATGGTGAGATGTATGTTGGAGAAGATGCCCCAGAGGGTGACGGATGGACACAGGATGAAGACGTTCTAGACACATGGTTTAGTTCTGCTTTATGGCCGTTTTCAACAATGGGATGGCCAGACACCGAAGCAGCTGACTTCAAACGCTACTTCCCAACGTCAACCTTGGTAACTGGATACGATATCATCTTCTTCTGGGTATCGCGCATGATTTTCCAATCTCTTGAATTTACAGGACGCCAACCATTCTCAAATGTTCTTATTCATGGACTCATCCGTGATGAAGAAGGACGTAAAATGTCTAAATCACTTGGCAATGGGATTGATCCGATGGATGTCATTGAGAAATATGGTGCGGATGCTCTTCGTTGGTTCCTCTCAAATGGTTCAGCCCCTGGTCAAGATGTGCGTTTTTCATACGAAAAAATGGATGCTTCGTGGAATTTCATTAATAAGATTTGGAACATTTCACGCTATATCCTTATGAATAACGAAGGTTTAACGTTGGATCAAGCCAGAGAAAATGTGGAAAAAGTTGTTAATAGTCAAGTTGGAAATGTAACAGACCGTTGGATTCTCCACAATTTAAATGAGACTGTGGGTAAAGTTACTGAAAACTTTGACAAGTTTGAATTTGGTGTTGCTGGTCACATCCTTTACAACTTTATCTGGGAAGAGTTTGCTAATTGGTACGTTGAGTTAACAAAAGAGGTTCTTTATAGTGACAATGAAGATGAGAAAGTTGTTACACGTTCTGTTCTTCTTTATACCTTAGATCAAATCTTGCGTCTTCTTCATCCAATCATGCCATTCGTGACAGAAGAAATCTTTGGTCAGTATGCAGATAGCTCAATCGTAACAGCTGCTTACCCTACGGTTAACCCAGCCTTTGAAAATGCTGCTGCCCACAAGGGAGTTGAAAGCTTGAAGGACTTGATTCGTTCCGTGCGTAATAGCCGAGCAGAGGTCAATGTTGCTCCATCTAAACCAATCACTATCTTGGTTAAGACAAGTGACAGCGAACTCGAAAGCTTCTTCAAAGACAATAGTAACTACATCAAACGTTTCACAAACCCAGAAACACTTGAAATCAGCTCAGCTATTGCCACACCAGAACTTGCCATGTCATCAGTCATCACAGGAGCTGAAATCTTCCTCCCACTTGCTGACCTCCTCAACGTAGAAGAAGAGTTAGCACGACTTGAAAAAGAACTAGCCAAATGGCAGAAAGAACTGGACATGGTAGGCAAAAAACTCGGCAACGAACGCTTCCTCGCCAACGCCAAACCAGAAGTTGTCCAAAAAGAAAAAGACAAACAAGCCGACTACCAAGCTAAATACGACGCAACCCAAGAACGGATTGTAGAGATGCAAAAACTTGTTAAATAGTTAAAATCATCCATTACTTCCGCAGAGTCCTGCCGCTAGACCATCAGTCTAAGCGACAGGGCTTTTTGCTATATTCAAAGATTGTGAAAAATTAATATATATGATGCCTACTTCTTGCGTCTGAAATACAAGAAGTGAAAATGATTTGGCCATAAAGAAAAACAGGCAGAAACCCAAATGATTAATGCCTATTTCTTATATTTTTTCGTCAATTATTTTATAAATAAAATTGAGGTACAAACCAGTTTTTAAAATGATAAGGTGAATCTTCTTCAATATAGATGTCTGTATATAAAAAGGTATAGCTATCCATATCATCAAAAATATCAAAAGGCCACTCATCGTTATAATCTAATAATTCCTTAAGTTGTAGATGGGAGTTTTCGTCCAGAGATTCAAAATAAAGAATGGATTCTTTTGCAATTAAATAGAGATAAATTTCCTCTATTACACTATGCGCTGTATAAGATGAACCAACTTTATTTCTTGATGTATATTGAGCCAAAACTTTGCTTAATTTATAAACAAACTCATAATCATATTTTGTGATAAATTGTTGAGGCAATAGTGATAAAAGTAGGGAAGTATCTAATTGTCCCAGATGACTTTCTTTAGGTAGTTTAGATAATTCCTCCAAATCATTATTAATATCATCAGAAAGTATTTCACAACCAGCAATAAATGAAAGAGCAGGAGTAAGTCCCATAGTCTGGTAAATCTTTTCAGGCCAAAGTTTATTTTCCTTTGCTTCCTCAAATAATTTATCTATAAAATCACATTCTTTCTCTTTAGGGAATCTCTCCAAAAATAATAAGTCAAGTATGATATCCTTAGATTTCAAAGGAATTGCCCCACCATTTTTTTCAAATGATTCCCAATCTGATTTAGACATATTGGATATTTCTGCCAAATCAGTTGACGACACGCCAACTTCTAACCTACGATGGTGAATGTAGTTAGCAAGTGACTTACTAATACTAAAATCAGAATTTAGCATTCCGTTCTCCTTTTGATTCCTATTCATTATGATTATCACATATAAAAAATTTTTTTCAAGTAAAAACACATGCATCTTTTGATTTAGCACATCATGATTTTCTAGAGATGTTGTAATGATTCATAATATTAGTAGTATTTTCTATTTTCTATTATCTATCAATTTGGGTTTGTTTAGTAGTTTTAACATTCCTTAAAAACTTAATTTTATAACGAGCAAACAAAAATATATGCTAATCTACTTCTTTTTATGCGTAAAGATATATTTTAAAATGACAATCAGATTATAAAGGAACATAATGCTAAAAATGAATAGACATAGAAAGTGAAGATACATGAGGACTTTATAAATAGCAGGAAAGTAGATACTAGTTAGATATAGTAGTGCAAGATAGATGAGAAAAAATAACGAATACTTTAACTTGGTCATAACAATTCCATTCTAATGGTAGTAAGCATGCATAAAATGTAGGTTTTATCATACTACTTGAATCCAGCAACTAGATAGAGGGGGTTACATACGATAAGACAGTAGTATTTTAAACCGATCGGTTGACTTATTGATACTGTTTAGGGAACAAGTGTTTTGTTGTCAATGTTAAATTTAATTTAGCATTTTGATGGTATCACCGCAAGAATGAAAGGAAAAGTTGTATGTGCTGAAAAAACTAATGCTTGGCGATTTAGAACACACGTTTACTAGTCGAGATGACAAAAAATAAGTACCAAATGTAAAGGTCGATATTATCAGCATTGTCAGCGTTAGGTGTTATAAAAATTTAACATCTTCCAATTAAGCTAGGTTTAAGTTTCCTAAGTTGAACTACGCCTAGCCGAAAAATAATTTCTTTTTTACAGAACTCCTAACAAGGATTTTGAATTGTCAAGATTCTTGTTTTTTTGGAAAGTCATTTAGAGGCTTTTTGGGGGAAGTATTAACTATTGTATCCGTTTACAATTCCTTTCAAAAATGTTAGTATATCATTGAGGGATATGAGTTATGGATAAGGGAGAGAGGATGATGATGACTAAGGAAACGTTGGCACATTATCAAAAGAAAATAGAACAAGAATCTGAAAAAAAGCAGTCTTTAGATGAGCACTCATGGCATGTGGCCTGTTTTAGTCGACAGGAAGCATCTATAATTGGTCAAGGAGATGTGCTTTTTTTAATTGGTCTATACCACGATCTAGGCAAAGCTGATCGAGCCTTTCAAGATAAATTATTAAATAATCCAAATCGACATGTTGATCATTCTTATGCAGGGGCAAAATACTTATGCTCTATTATTGGGCCTCATCTAAAAAGTCGAGGGGTTGATAAAGGTGAGAGAATGACATTCAATGAAATGGTGGGTTATGTCATCTCGGCTCATCATGGGATGTATGATTTTTGCTACTGTTCTGACGATGCTGAATATTATAGCTTTAATAAATTTAAAAACCGTATCAACAGAGACTTAGATGATTATCACTATCACGAAGATATTAAAGGGTATGCTATAAAATTAGAAGAAAAATTGTGTGATTACGGCTACAAAGATTTAAGGGAGCTTATTGATAAAGCTTTTGATAATTACCAACAAGCTATGTCTTCCTTAAACTGGCAAGATAATAGTGAGTGGGATTATTATCAGTCTTGTATGGTGAGACTTTACTTGTCGCTCTTAAAAAACGCTGATATTTTGGACACAGTAAATGCCTATGGTCTTAAAATAAGTCCTATGGATAAAACAGAGCGATCCTCTCTAAAACATTCTTATTTAGCAGCCATTGAACAAAAATATGCTAGCTTTGGACGACCAAACAATCAGTTGAATACTATTCGGACAGAAATTGCTGAGCGTGTTAAAGAAAGAGGTAAACGGGATTCCAAAGGGATCTATCGCTTAGATTTACCGACAGGAGCTGGCAAGACTAATCTTAGTATGCGCTATGCGTTTCACCAATTAGTTCATCAAGACAAATCAAGATTTTTTTACATAACGCCCTTTCTTTCGGTTCTTGAGCAAAATGCTTCCGAAATTAGAAAAGTTACGGGTGACCTTGGCGTTCTAGAACACCATTCCAATATGGTTAAACAGGCTAATGAAGATGATGACAAGGACAGTTTATTGTCAGCTTATCTTATTGATAGCTGGGATAGTCAAGTAGTCTTGACTTCTATGGTTCAATTTTTCCAAACGCTTTTTAAAACAAAATCGGCTAATTTGAGACGTTTTTCAAGTTTGATTAATAGTGTTGTGATTCTAGATGAAGTTCAGTCACTGCCTATTGAAGTCACCACTTTGTTTAATTTAACGATGAATTTTTTTAATAAAGTTATGGATACAACCATCGTTCTTTGTACAGCAACACAACCTGCTTATGATTCTTCAGAGATTGACCATCGTATCTGTTATGGAGGGAATTTGGGAGAATTAGCTGAAATAGTGGATTGAAATAAGTTTATACGTTGCTTCATCACCAAGTTTTACGTCGCACCCATTGCGGGTGCGTGGATTGAAATATAAGTTCAGCAACTTCACGAGAAAATGTTCCTCGTCGCACCCTTTGCGGGTGTGTAGTTTCAACTATTTTAAATCTTTCAAATTATGCTATTAAAATTGTCTAACTTTTAACAGAGATGCGATTGATTTGTATTAATCCCTAAAAAGATAAATTGCTAGTTCTTATGCTATAATAACTCTATCAATGTCAAAGGAGTTTTTATGTTAAAGGTAAGATATGGTGTTGTGTCAACGGCAAAGGTGGCGCCTCGTTTTATTGAAGGAGTCCGCTTAGCAGGAAATGGTGAAGTTGTGGCTGTATCGAGTCGAACTCTTGAGTCTGCGCAAGCTTTTGCCAACAAATATCATCTCCCAAAGGCTTACGATAAGTTAGAGGATATGTTAGCAGATGAGTCGATTGATGTGATTTATGTGGCAACAATTAATCAAGACCATTATAAAGTTGCTAAAGCAGCTCTGTTAGCGGGAAAACATGTGTTGGTAGAAAAGCCTTTCACATTGACTTACGACCAAGCAAATGAATTATTCACTTTGGCAGAAAGTTGTAATCTGTTTTTGATGGAAGCACAAAAATCGGTATTTATTCCGATGACACAAGTGATTAAAAAATTACTTGCCTCTGGTGAAATAGGAGAAGTGATCTCCATCTCATCTACAACAGCCTACCCAAACATTGACCATGTAACATGGTTTAGAGAACTTGAGTTAGGTGGAGGAACAGTGCATTTTATGGCGCCCTATGCCCTGTCTTATTTACAATACCTATTTGATGCGACTATAACTCATGCTAGTGGGACTGCGACTTTTCCAAAAGGTCAAAGCGATAGTCAATCCAAACTACTCTTGCAATTATCAAATGGGGTCCTCGTAGATATCTTCTTGACAACACGTTTAAATTTACCGCATGAAATGATTATTTATGGAACTGAAGGTCGTCTAATCATTCCACATTTTTGGAAAACCACTCATGCAAAATTGGTGAGAAATGATACTAGTGCGCGAACGATTCAAGTTGACATGGTTAGTGATTTTGAGAAAGAAGCTTATCATGTTAGTCAAATGATTTTAGAAGGGCAAAGGGTAAGTCATATCATGACGCCTCAGTTGACGCTGTCAGGTGTTAAGATTATAGAAGGCTTATACCGTTCATGGGGGAAATGATGCTGGCTATCTAGCATATTAATAAGGAGTACTAGATGTTATTTTAGTAGTCCTTTTTTGTTTTGCTCTCATAAGGTTAATTAGATTTAAAAGGGTTTTCTACTTGTTTTTTCTCGATTTTTGTTTCATAATGTAGACAAGTTTAGAGTGAGGTGCTTCTATGTTTTCGAGCGATTTTGGATTTGAGATAATTAATGTTGACGATCTATCCTTACAAGAGGAGAAATTTTTACCTTCAGAATTGCTGGCTTATGCACGTGATGAAAACGAGTCTTCTTTCGTACGTGATATTGAGGGGCATTTGACACTTGTTTACCAGCTTTTGGATACGCAAGGTCACGTTGATGATGTTCGTCATGTGCCGAGAGTGATACCAGTGACTCTATTTTTGAAAGAAGATGGCTTGTTTGTATTAGCTAATCATAAAAATATTATCCTTGTAAAAAAAGCACTTAATCGCGTTGAAAAGGTAGATTCGCCGAAACACCTCTTATTATCATTAGTGACTGCTTTCTCAAAGCAATATTTTGATGTTTTAGATACTATTTCTGAAGAAAGAGATAAACTAATCAATGATTTGCGTAAAAGACCAAACAAATCGAACTTGGCAAGGCTGGCAAATTTACAAAGTGGAACAGTACACTTAATGATGGGAACTAAGCAAAATTTTGAAATGCTGACCGATTTACAAAACATTGAGCAAGATAAAGAGAATACTAGAAATGAAAAGATGCAACTTCAAGATGCTATTATTGAAGCAAGACAATTATCTAACATGTGTTCCTTAAATTCACAGGTTTTCCAAGAACTTTCTTCTTCTTATAATAATGTCCTCAGCAATAACCTTAACGACAATGTAACTACCTTAACAATTATTTCCATTGGTATTTCCATTATTGCTATGGTTACCAGCTTTTATGGAATGAATGTTAAGTTGCCTTTTGATAGTGTTGATGCTGTCTGGGTATTGATTATTTTAATTACGACTATCATTACTATTATGCTCTCTATTGTTATGTACATTTATGTCCATAAAGAGGATAATCATCCCAAACATAAATAGAGAATTAATAAGAGGGTGCTATCAATTAGTTTAGTTTTAAGCATGGCAACATGCTTTTTTGTACAAAGAAACTAGAATTCATCTTTGACTTTGAGCTTGCTTTCTAACTCTTAAAACGACATAATAGAGGATAATGTACAGTGAATAGAGAGGTTACTATGTCAATAGAATCAGATTTTTTCCGGAAAAAACGTTTTATTTTTTCATCGCTTGAGGAGTTTGGATTTATCAAATCTGACCAAGAGTATATCTATTGTCAAACATTTATGGATAATGACTTTAAAGCTATTATCACGATTTCATTGGATGGAAAGATAGCTGGTAAGGTTATTGATTCGGCACTTGAAGAAGAATATTTACCGCTTCGAGCAGCAAATTATAATGGTTCGTTTGTTGGCGAAGTACGATCGGCTTATATGGCTATATTAGGTGATATTTCAGATTCTTGTTGTAAGGATTTATTATTTACCAAAGATCAAAGTAATCGTTTAGCGGAGAAGATAGCTACAACTTTTGAAGATTCAGTTGATTATCCATTTGCGAAGCACCCACAATATGCTTCTTATCGTGTATCAGGTAAATGGTATGCTCTTCTTTTTCCATTGAAGATGGGGAAGCTAGAAAATGTTCCAGCTCAACTGTCAGAAGAAGAGGTTGAAGTTTTGAATATTAAAGTCAATCCTCAAGATATGGAAATACTCTTACAAAAAGAAGGTATTTATCCTTCTTATCATATGTCTAAAAAGACTTGGGTATCTATCGTTTTAGACAATACTTTGTCTGATATAGAAATTTTTAAATTGGTATCAGATAGTCGTAAGCTTGTTTCTCCCAATAAAAAATCAAATTCTGAGCCAGAGTTTTGGATTATTCCTGCTAATCCTAAATTTTACGATATTGATAAGGAGTTTGCAGAGCATCAATTGATTGATTGGACTCAAAAAGGAAAGATTGCGGTGGGAGATTATGTGTTTATTTATATTACAGCACCTATTCGTGCTTTGCGCTATGTCTGTCAAGTGATAGAACGTGACCTTAAAACAAGTACTTACTTAGGAGCAAGAGATGTCAAAGCTTATATGCGACTCAAACTGATAAGGCAATTTGAAGATTCTACCTATCCTGTAGCATTTTTAGCAGAACACGGCGTTAAGACTGTGAGAGGACCACGGCGAATGACCAAGGAATTGCGACAAGTCATGGCAAAAACAATTCTAGAGTAATGACTTTCAGAAAAAAACTTGTAAAAAAGTCAGAATAATTCTACAATTCCTCTTCCATTTTGTTACTTGAAGGAGTATAATAGCTCTAACATTTTATAATTTAAGGAGGAACATATGAAGAAAAGCTTTATTCATCAGCAACAGGAGATTTCTTTTGTCAAAAATACTTTTACACAATATTTGATTGATAAGTTAGAAATCGTCGAAGTGCAAGGACCTATTCTTAGTCAGGTCGGGGATGGTATGCAAGATAATTTATCTGGTATTGAACATCCTGTATCGGTGAAAGTCCTTAATATACCTGAAGCTGAATTTGAAGTCGTTCACTCATTGGCTAAATGGAAACGTCATACTTTGGCAAGATTTGGGTTTAATGAGGGAGAAGGTCTTTTCGTTCATATGAAAGCTCTTCGTCCAGATGAAGATTCTCTTGATCCAACACACTCAGTTTACGTAGATCAGTGGGACTGGGAGAAGGTCATTCCTGATGGTAGACGTAATTTGGACTACCTAAAAGAAACTGTGGAAAAAATCTACAAAGCTATCCGCCTAACAGAGCTTGCTGTGGAAGCTCGTTTTGATATTGAATCCATTTTACCAAAGCGTATTACCTTTATTCATACAGAAGAATTGGTAGAAAAATACCCAGACTTAAGCCCTAAAGAGCGTGAAAACGCCATCGCTAAGGAGTATGGCGCAGTCTTTTTGATTGGTATTGGTGGAGAGTTAGCAGATGGTAAACCACATGATGGTCGTGCACCGGACTATGATGACTGGACAACACCATCAGAAAATGGTTTTAAAGGTCTCAATGGTGATATTTTAGTATGGAACGAACAGCTTGGAACTGCCTTTGAACTATCATCAATGGGAATTCGAGTTGATGAAGATGCTCTTAAACGTCAAGTTGTTCTCACCGGTGATGAAGATCGTTTAGAGTTTGAGTGGCATAAGACGCTATTACGTGGTTTCTTCCCTCTGACTATTGGTGGGGGAATTGGTCAATCACGATTAGCTATGTTCTTGCTTCGTAAAAAACATATTGGAGAAGTACAGTCAAGTGTCTGGCCAAAAGAAGTCAAAGATACCTTCGAAAATATATTATAAAAAATCAGCCAAGCAGTTTTGTTTGGCTGATTTTAACAATAAGTTTATTTTTGGCTTAAGAAAGTTTGGATTTGTTGAGGTGTAGCTTGGCTTCCTTGAACAAGATATTTAGTCATTTTTCCTCGTTGATAATGTGCTAAATTTGGAACAGTGGTAATATGATGCTTTTTGAAAAAACTCTTCAATCGTTTCCCTTTGTATTTTTGACTATCAAGGTAGTAAATTTTTGAATGAAGTGTGGCTTGAGATTTTAATAATTTTGGTAAGAAAGCTCTACAATATTGGCAAGTTGGACGTCCTATAAAAATAGTCGCTTCAGATTGTTGACTTTTGCTTACTAAGGCCTTATCTGTGATGGCGATTAAGTCACTATTTGTTATCATGTGTTGGTATTGTTGTTGAGAAATAGTCATGGTGTCAGCGCTACTTAAGTTTGATTTTAGCGTTGTAAGGCATAATATGGCTATTAAAGTTAATAATAATTTTTTAATCATTATGGGAACCTCGTTTCTCTTACTGCTAGCTTATCATATCAAAAAAGAAGGAAAAGAGATACTATCTTCTCTGTTTGTTATAAGCAATTTTTTTGATAACTCTACCTTATTTTTTGTTATAATAGTGGTTATGAGAGTAGTAGCAGGAACATTTGGAGGGCGTCCTTTAAAAACGCTTGATGGAAAAACAACTCGTCCAACAACTGATAAGGTTAAAGGCGCTATTTTTAATATGATTGGTCCTTTTTTTGAAGGTGGTCGTGTTTTAGACCTTTTTTCTGGCAGTGGTAGCTTAGCTATTGAGGCGATCTCAAGGGGAATGGACCAAGCTGTCCTAGTTGAAAAAGATAGGCGTGCGCAGGTCGTTATTCAAGAAAATATTGCAATGACTAAGAGTCCGGAGCAATTTCAATTATTAAAAATAGAAGCCAACCGTGCTTTAGAACAATTAACGGGACAATTTGATTTGGTCTTGTTGGATCCGCCATATGCTAAGGAAGAAATTGTAAAGCAAATCCAAATCATGGATAGCAAGGGTTTATTAGGCGATGATATCATGATTGTTTGTGAAACGGACAAATCAGTTGATTTACCTGAAGAAATTGCTTCTTTTGGGATATGGAAACAGAAAATTTATGGCATTTCTAAAGTAACGGTCTACGTTCGTTAGGAGGCTTTAGTATGGATTACAAGTTAGTGATGATTATTCTCATCTTAGTCATATTGATTTATTTGTTGTTGCGCCTTCACTATTTAGAAGAGTTGCTAAAACATTATCACTTCAAAAATGATGAAGGAGTTTGTTCATTATCAAGAACAAAAAATCCATTGTATCTATTAATGGCAATGATTACTTTTTTGCCAAATCTTATCAATTGGATAGCTAACGGTTTTGAGGCAATAGACATTGTTCGCCTGATTCCTGTGGTAGTCTTTTTATGGTTGTATTATTGTGGAGATGACGACGAATGACAAAGAAAGCTTTATTTACAGGTTCATTTGATCCTGTTACTAATGGACATTTAGATATTATTGAGCGCGCCAGCTATCTATTTGATCATGTTTACATTGGGTTATTTCATAACCTTGAGAAGCAAGGTTACTTTTCGATTGAGTGCCGTAAAAAAATGTTAGAAGAAGCTATCCGTCAGTTTAAGAATGTTTCAGTTTTAGTGGCGCAAGATAGACTAGCTGTTGACTTAGCAAGGGAAGTGGGAGCAAAATATTTTGTTCGAGGTCTGCGTAATAGCCAGGATTTTGATTATGAAGCCAATTTGGAATTTTTTAATAAACAGTTGGCAGATGGTATTGAGACAGTTTATTTATCAACGTCGCCATCTTTGAGTCCGATATCATCTAGTCGCATCCGTGAATTGATACATTTTAAGGCTTCTGTGAAGCCTTTTGTTCCAAAGAGTGTTTTTAGAGAAGTGGAGAAAATGAGTGAAGAATAAAGATCCAAAAAGAAAACATAAAAGTTTGCTAGGTCTGCTTAAATGGTGGATTATAGGTTTTGCTTTTTTATTGTTAGTATTAGCAAGCCTTGTGGTGAGGCTACCTTATTATTTGGAAATGCCAGGTGGAGCTTATGATATCCGTTCGGTATTGAAAGTGAATAAAAAGGCTGATAAAGCTAAGGGTTCGTACAATTTTGTAGCGGTATCTGTCAGTCAAGCAACGCCAGCTCAGGTTCTTTATGCTTGGTTAACTCCTTTTACAGAATTATCTAGTAAAGAGGAGACAACAGGTGGCTTTAGTAATGACGATTATCTCAGAATTAATCAATTCTACATGGAGACTTCTCAAAATGAGTCCATCTATCAAGCTTTAAAGTTAGCTAATAAGCAAGTATCTCTTACTTATAAAGGAGTTTATGTGCTTAACTTAGCTAAAAATTCGACATTTAAAGATAGATTACATTTAGCTGATACAGTCACAGGAGTTAATGGCAAAAGTTTCAAAAATTCTTCTCAACTTATCAAATATGTTGCAGCTCTTCATCTAGGTGATAAAGTAAAGGTACAATACACAAGTCAAGGTAAAAAGAAAGAATCAGTTGGTAAAGTTATTAAACTATCAAACGGTAAAAATGGTATTGGTATCGGTTTGACAGACCATACAGAAGTATCATCTGATGTTCCTGTGGACTTTAATACTGAAGGTGTTGGAGGACCAAGTGCAGGTTTAATGTTTACTTTAGCGATTTACGACCAATTAGTTAAAGAAGATTTACGTAAAGGACGTAAGATTGCAGGCACTGGTACTATTGAGCAAAATGGGCATGTTGGCGATATTGGTGGAGCAGGTTTGAAAGTTGTTTCAGCGGCTAAAAAAGGAATGGATATTTTCTTTGTTCCTAATAATCCGATCGATAAAAATGCTAAAAAAGGCAAAACAAAGGTTCAGACGAATTATCAAGAGGCAAAAGCAGCAGCTAAGCGATTAGGTACGAAGATGAAAATTGTACCAGTTCAAAATGTTCAGCAAGCTATTGATTATTTGAAAAAAACAAAATAAACTCAAAGAGTTCGGGCGTCTGCTCGGCTTTTTTGTTTTGCGACATTTAACTATCAAAGTGCTAAAATGATAGTATGACAGAGCTTATAAGAATACTACATTTAAATGATCTGCACTCTCATTTTGAGAATTTTCCTAAGGTAAAACGATTTTTTCATAACAATCAAGCGCAGCCAATAGAGACGATTTCACTTGACTTGGGGGATAATATTGATAAAAGCCATCCTTTGACAGAAGCAAGCTCGGGCAAGGCTAATGTCCAATTGATGAATGAACTGGGTATTGAGCTTGCTACTATTGGTAATAATGAAGGAGTTGGTTTATCCAAAAAAGACTTGGACCAAGTCTACAAAGATTCAGATTTTACGGTTATTGTTGGTAATCTAAAAGATAACATAATCGAACCGAGTTGGGCAAAACCTTACATTATTTATGAGACACAGCAAGGAACTAAGCTTGCTTTTTTAGCTTATACTTTTCCTTATTATAAAACCTATGAACCTAATGGATGGACGATAGAAGATCCAATTGACTGTCTTAAATGCCATTTACAAATAAATGAGATAAAAGAGGCAAATTGTCGTATTTTGATGAGTCATTTAGGTATTCGTTTTGATACAAGGATTGCTCAAGAATTTTCAGAAATTGACCTTATTATAGGTGCACATACACACCATTTATTTGAGGAAGGGGAGCTAATTACCGGTACATATCTTGCAGCAGCTGGTAAATATGGTCGCTTTGTTGGGAGTATTGATATAACTTTTGATAATCATACACTAAAAGATATTTTAATCTCAACATATGATACAAAACAACTAACTGGTTATCCTTCGGACAGTGATTGGGCTAAGGAGATTGAGTCAGAAGGTAAAGAACAGCTTAGAAAAGAAAGTTTAATATCCTTTCCAGCACCATTATCATTAGAAGAATCGTGTCAACTAGTCATGGATGCGATGCTGTTTTACGCAGGTGCAGATGTTGCTATTATCAATTCTGGCTTAATTGTTCAGCCATTTGAAAAAGACTTTTCGAGGAAAAATCTGCATGAATCATTACCTCATCAAATGCGTCTCGCTAAATTGACAGTGAGTAGTCAAGAACTTTTAGAGATTTATGAAACTATTTATCAACAAGGTCAATTTTTAGCGCAACAAAAGATTCATGGTATGGGCTTTCGTGGCAAGTACTTTGGAGAAGTTTTACATTCGGGATTTGATTACAAAAATGGAAAAATAGTGTATAATGAGAAAGATATTGATGCCAAAGAAGAAGTGATTCTTGTAATCGTTGATCAGTATTATTTTGCATCGTATTTTGAGTGTTTAAAAACAAAAAAAGTAGACTTGCTTTTTCCTGAATTACTCAGAGATGTGGTAGCAGATTATTTAATAAATATGACACTATAAATGAAAAATAGATAAATAAAGAGTAGAAGCTAGTCGTTTCTCTCAATGATTTTAGAGAAAGGAGTATTATGCGAAAAGAAGTGACACCAGAGATGCTTAACTATAATAAGTATCCTGGCCCACAGTTTATTCACTTTGAAAATATCGTTAAAAGTGATGATATTGAATTTCAACTTGTTATTAATGAAAAATCAGCTTTTGATGTGACTGTCTTTGGACAACGTTTTTCTGAGATTTTATTAAAATATGATTTTATCGTTGGCGATTGGGGTAACGAGCAGTTGAGGCTAAGAGGCTTTTACAAAGATGCTAGTACGATTAGAAAAAATAGCCGGATTTCACGTTTAGAAGATTATATTAAAGAGTATTGTAACTTTGGTTGTGCTTATTTTGTGTTGGAGAATCCAAATCCTAGAGATATTAAATTTGATGATGAAAGACCTCATAAGCGTCGTAAGTCAAGATCCAAATCACAATCATCAAAGTCACAAACTAGAAATAATCGTTCCCAGTCAAATGCCAATGCTCATTTTACAAGTAAAAAGCGTAAAGACACAAAACGCCGTCAAGAACGTCATATTAAAGAAGAGCAAGATAAGGAAATGACCTCTGCAAAGCAGCATTTTGTTATTCGTAAGAAAAAATAAAAAAAGGATAAACTGTAATCGTTTATTCCACCATGAAGAAAGAAAATATTATGCCTAAAAAAACTGATACACCCGACTATAAACCCTCTATTTATAGCTTAACTCGCGATGAACTAATAGCTTGGGCTATTGAACATGGAGAAAAGAAATTCCGTGCTTCACAAATCTGGGACTGGCTCTATAAAAAGCGTGTGCAAAGCTTCGATGAAATGACTAACATTTCCAAAGATTTTATTGCACTTTTGAATGAGAATTTTGTTGTCAATCCTCTAAAACAACGTATTGTTCAAGAATCTGCTGATGGAACTGTTAAATACCTTTTTGAATTACCTGATGGCATGCTGATTGAGACGGTTTTGATGCGTCAATATTATGGTTTATCAGTATGTGTAACGACTCAAGTTGGTTGTAACATTGGTTGCACTTTCTGTGCAAGTGGTTTAATAAAGAAACAACGTGATCTTAACAATGGCGAAATCACTGCTCAAATTATGCTTGTTCAAAAATATTTTGATGAACGTGGACAAGGTGAGCGCGTTAGTCACATTGTGGTCATGGGAATAGGTGAACCCTTTGATAACTATACCAATGTATTAAAATTCTTGCGTACAGTTAATGATGATAATGGATTAGCTATTGGTGCACGTCACATTACAGTGTCTACTTCAGGTTTAGCACATAAAATTCGTGAATTTGCAAATGAAGGTGTACAAGTTAACTTAGCAGTATCTCTTCATGCTCCAAATAATGAATTACGATCAAGTATCATGCGTATTAATCGTTCTTTCCCTCTTGAAAAGTTGTTTGCGGCTATTGAATATTATATTGAGACGACTAACCGTCGTGTAACATTTGAGTATATTATGTTAAATGGTGTCAACGATACCCCAGAAAATGCTCAAGAGTTAGCAGATTTAACGAAAAAGATTCGCAAATTATCTTATGTCAATTTAATTCCTTACAATCCTGTCTCAGAACATGACCAGTATAGTCGTAGTCCTAAAGAGCGTGTGGAAGCTTTCTATGACGTTTTGAAGAAAAATGGAGTTAATTGTGTTGTTCGTCAAGAACATGGTACGGACATTGATGCAGCTTGCGGACAATTACGTTCAAACACAATGAAACGCGATCGTCAAAAAGCGAAGGTAGGGCGGTAATGCTTAAAAGATTATTTACTGAAGATGGGGAATTGACAAAGATTAGTCGTCGTTTCGTTTGGATGTTAGTGGTTATCTATTGTCTTATTATTGTCAGGATGTGTTTTGGGCCTCAAATTATGATTGAGGGGGTATCAACTCCGAATGTTCAGCGCTTCGGAAGAATTGTAGCTCTTTTAGTACCATTTAATTCTTTTCGTAGTTTAGATCAGCTAACTAGCTTTAAAGAGATTTTTTGGGTTATTGGTCAAAATGTAGTGAATATTTTACTGCTGTTTCCTCTCATTATAGGGTTACTATCCCTAAAGCCAAGTTTACGGAAATATAAAAGCGTTATATTACTTGCTTTCTTGATGTCTCTTTTCATAGAGTGTACTCAAGTTGTTTTAGATATTTTAATAGATGCTAATCGGGTTTTTGAAATCGACGATCTATGGACAAATACCTTAGGCGGTCCTTTCGCCCTATGGAGTTATCGAAACATAAAAGGTTGGCTTCTAACTATTAGAAAATGAAAATAATGTAAAGGCTATGATATTGTTCAAGCCTTTTACTATTTAAAAAGGATCACTTTAGTTGACGAAAGTAAGCTTATAGAGGCATAATAGAGAGTTGTTAAATGAGAATTTTAAAACACTTTTTATGTCTTCTGATTGATTTGGTCTTCTGACTTAATTATGATGTTTTTCAACCTTTGAGAAAGGAAAAATATGTCTATTATAAAAAATTTGTGGTGGTTTTTTAAGGAAGAAAAGAAGCGCTATCTTATTGGGATTTTGTCATTAAGTTTGGTTGCAGTGTTAAATCTTATCCCTCCTAAAATCATGGGATCAGTTATTGATGCTATTACAACTGGAAAATTAACAAGACCACAATTACTATGGAATTTATTAGGTTTGGTTTTGTCAGCTTTAGCTATGTATGGGCTGCGTTATATTTGGCGTATGTATATTTTAGGGACTTCTTACAAATTAGGCCAAGTTGTCAGATACCGTTTATTTGAACATTTTACAAAAATGTCTCCTTCTTTTTATCAGAAATATCGTACAGGTGATTTAATGGCGCACGCGACCAACGACATCAATTCTCTAACACGTCTTGCAGGAGGAGGAGTTATGTCAGCAGTGGATGCCTCTATCACAGCATTAGTAACGCTTATCACCATGTTCTTTACTATTTCGTGGCAAATGACATTAATTGCGGTTATCCCTTTGCCCTTAATGGCCTTAGCAACTAGTAAATTGGGGCGAAAAACCCATGAAACCTTCAAAGAATCTCAGGCAGCCTTTTCAGAATTAAATAATAAAGTGCAAGAAAGTGTCTCTGGCGTCAAAGTGACTAAATCATTTGGTTATCAAGAACAAGAAATTGCTTCTTTTCAAGAGATTAATCAGATGACTTTCGTGAAGAACATGCGGACCATGACTTATGATGTCATGTTTGATCCTTTAGTTCTTCTTTTTATAGGTGCCTCCTACGTATTAACATTGGCTATGGGAGCTTTTATGATTTCAAAAGGTCAAGTTACTGTTGGTGACTTGGTAACATTTGTGACGTATTTAGATATGTTGGTATGGCCCTTGATGGCGATTGGTTTCTTGTTCAATATGGTACAGCGTGGTAGTGTTTCTTATAACCGTATTAATAGTCTACTTGAGCAAGAATCGGATATAACTGATCCTTTAAATCCTATCAAACCTGTTGTCAATGGAACATTAAGATATGATATTGATTTCTTTAGATACGACAATGAGGAAACCTTAGCCGATATTCATTTCACCTTAGAAAAAGGTCAAACCTTAGGTTTGGTAGGTCAAACGGGATCAGGGAAGACAAGTCTTATTAAGTTATTGCTACGTGAACATGATGTGACTCAGGGGAAAATTACTTTAAATAAACATGATATACGTGATTATCGATTGTCTGAGTTACGTCAACTAATCGGTTATGTTCCTCAAGATCAGTTTTTATTTGCTACCAGTATTTTAGAAAATGTTCGCTTTGGAAATCCAACTCTATCTATCAATGCTGTCAAAGAAGCAACTAAATTGGCACATGTTTACGATGACATTGAACAGATGCCAGCAGGATTTGAGACTCTAATTGGAGAAAAAGGAGTCTCATTATCTGGTGGACAAAAACAAAGGATTGCGATGAGTCGTGCCATGATTTTAGATCCAGATATTCTTATTTTGGATGATTCTCTATCAGCAGTGGACGCTAAAACGGAACATGCTATTGTTGAGAATCTTAAAACGAATCGTCAAGGGAAATCGACTATTATTTCAGCACATCGTTTATCAGCTGTTGTGCACGCAGACCTTATCTTAGTTATGCGAGACGGCAGAGTCATTGAGCGAGGTCAACATCAAGAGTTGCTAAATAAAGGTGGTTGGTATGCTGAAACGTATGCCTCACAGCAATTAGAAATGGAGGAAGCATTTGATGAAGTCTAATCAATGGCAAGTCTTTAAGAGATTAATCTCCTATTTACGCCCTTATAAATGGTTTACAGTATTAGCTCTATCTCTCTTATTGTTGACGACTGTTGTTAAAAATATTATTCCTTTAATTGCTTCACATTTTATTGATCACTATCTGACAAATGTTAATCAAACAGCAGTTCTTATTTTAGTGGGATATTATTCAATGTATGTCTTGCAGACCTTAATTCAATATTTTGGGAATCTCTTTTTTGCGCGTGTTTCTTATAGTATTGTTAGAGATATTCGTAGAGATGCTTTTGCTAATATGGAAAGGCTAGGCATGTCTTATTTTGATAGGACACCGGCAGGATCTATTGTGTCACGTATTACTAATGATACTGAAGCAATATCTGATATGTTTTCGGGTATTTTATCAAGTTTTATCTCGGCGATATTTATTTTTACAGTTACTCTGTACACTATGTTGATGCTAGACATTAAACTAACAGGACTCGTCGCTCTTTTGTTACCTGTTATCTTTATATTAGTGAATGTCTATCGGAAAAAATCAGTCACTGTCATTGCTAAAACGAGAAGTTTACTTAGTGATATCAACAGTAAATTATCAGAAAGTATTGAAGGAATTCGCATTGTACAGGCTTTTGGTCAAGAAGAGCGCTTGAAGACTGAATTTGAGGAAATTAACAAAGAGCATGTTGTGTATGCCAATCGTTCTATGGCTCTTGATAGTCTCTTCTTAAGACCGGCGATGTCTCTTTTAAAACTCCTAGCATATGCTGTTCTTATGTCTTATTTTGGATTTACAGGAGTTAAAGGAGGTCTTACGGCAGGATTAATGTATGCTTTTATTCAGTACGTTAATCGTCTATTTGACCCTTTAATTGAAGTAACGCAAAATTTTTCAACCTTACAAACATCAATGGTATCAGCAGGGCGTGTGTTTGATCTGATTGATGAAACAGGTTTTGAACCAAGCCAAAAAAATACAGAAGCTTTTGTGAGAGAAGGAAATATCGAATTTAAAAATGTATCATTCTCATATGATGGAAAAAAACAAATCCTTGATAATGTTTCTTTTAGTGTTAAAAAAGGTGAAACTATTGCTTTTGTAGGAGCGACAGGTTCTGGAAAATCATCTATTATTAATGTCTTTATGAGGTTTTACGAATTTCAATCTGGACAAGTTTTATTAGATGGGAAGGATATTAGGGATTACTCACAAGAACAATTGCGAAAGAATATTGGACTCGTCTTACAAGACCCCTTTTTATATCATGGCACTATTAAATCTAATATCAAAATGTACCAAGACATCACCGATCAAGAGGTACAGGACGCAGCAGAGTTTGTTGATGCTGATCAATTTATTCAGAAGTTGCCAGATAAGTACGATTCAGCTGTTTCAGAACGTGGGTCAAGTTTTTCAACTGGACAACGCCAACTATTAGCGTTTGCCAGAACTGTGGCTAGTAAACCTAAAATTTTAATCTTAGATGAGGCGACAGCAAATATTGATTCGGAAACAGAGCAGATTGTACAAGATTCGTTAGCAAAAATGCGTCAAGGTCGAACAACAATTGCCATTGCTCACCGCTTATCAACCATTCAAGATGCTAATTGTATCTATGTTCTTGATAGAGGAAAGATAATTGAAAGTGGGAATCACGAGTCTTTATTAGACCAAAAAGGGACTTATTATCGTATGTACCAATTACAAGCCGGCATGATGGAGGTCTAGAAAATTTAGGCTATTCAAAAGGCATAATCTGTGAGGCTTAGAGGTTGGAATAGTTATTCCTCTAAGCCTTTTTTATATTTTACAATTAGTGTATAATGAGGTCAAAGTACAAGGAAAGGTCTATAAAATGTTACTATTGGTAGATAATTACGATTCTTTTACCTATAATTTAAAGCAATATTTAAGTGTCTATAAAGAAATATTCGTCATAAAAAATGATGATCCTAACCTTTTTTTATTAGCTGAGAGCGCAGAAGCTATCGTCTTATCACCTGGACCAGGACACCCAAAGGATGCTGGGAAAATATTAGAATTAATCAATCAGTTTATAGGACAGAAACCTATTCTAGGTATCTGTTTGGGGCATCAAGCGCTTGCTGAGTGCTTGGGTGGGCGATTAAATTTAGCAAATCACGTTATGCATGGTAAACAAAGTTGGGTAACAATAAACGACCATACTAGTTTGTTTAAGGGAATTGATAGTCCAACCCAAGTTATGCGTTATCACTCATTGGTAGTGACTGATTTACCAGAGAATATTGCTATTATTGCACGATCAAATGAGGATAATGAAATCATGGCATTCCATTGCCCCAGCTTAAAGGTATATGCGATGCAGTTTCATCCTGAGTCAATCGGGAGTATTGATGGAATGAAAATGATTGAAAACTTTTTGACGTTAATTAATGACTAAAATGTGTTAGTGTAGGATAATGACTCTCTATAAATAAAAGACAGTACCTAAGGGCACTGTCTTTTATTTAGTTGTATAGATGAGTTAATCTGTCTGCAAATTTACGATAAATAATCAAGCAAATGGATGCTTTTAAGGTATCCCCAGGAATAAAAATAAGGTTAGAAAATAGTGATTTAGTTAAGGGGAGAGAAGTTTGAAAGGAAAGAACGATGCTACCACAAATATCAATCAATAGTACGCCAAATATCCAAATAATAAGGAATTAAACCCAGAGTTTTGTTGTTTTCACTTTCTCAAGCCCTAGGCCGATAAAAAAAGCTGCAAATGGATAAGTCAGCAGATAGCCTGCTGTTGGCCCAAACAGCGTTACGAGACCTGACCGCCCTCCTGGTAAAATGGTGCACCAATAGCAACTAAGAGCAAGAAAATAGCCACAGCTAGGAAACCTTTCCTACTACCAAGCAGAGCACCTGCCAGCATAACACCAAGATTTTGTAAGACAATTGGGACTGGAATGAAACCTAATGGGATCCCTGGGATAAAACCTAAAACAATGAGTAGTGCAACCATGAGTGCAATATAGGTAGTTGTTCTTGTTTTCATTTAAATTAATTCCTTTTTAGTATGATTTAGTTGTAATTTTTCCAAGAATTCAATATCGGTATGTTGATTGCGACCCCCCTCTGTTAGGTAATTTCCCAAAAAAGTTGAGTCAACAAGTAAGGTGACTAATGATTCAAAATTCTCAAAATGGACCTCCCGTCCAGCACTTAATCTTAATTCCTTGAAAGGAAAAACAAAACGCAACATGGCCATAATTTTTAAGCATTTAATGGGAGTCAAATAGTTATATTTTCCAAGAGGTGTTCCTTCAACAGCAAGTAAAAAATTGACAGGGATAGAATAGGGGTTCAGTTCTTTTAGTCTGAAAGCTAATGTGATGAGCCCCTCATCGCTCTCTCCCATACCACAAATGAATCCAGAACAAACATCAATGTCTTCATTGTGAATTCTTTCTAAAGTATCACAACGATCTTTGAAGCTATGCGTCGTTGCAATGTTGGGGTAGTTTTCTTCGGGGGTGTTGAGGTTATGATTGATACGGTCAATTCCTGCTTGTTTTAGCTGATGAAGTTGTTCTCTATCCAAAAAACCAGCGGTAAGGCATATTTCTAGAGGAAGGCTTTTTTTGATTTCAGGGATGACTTGACATAACTGCTCAATTTCTCTCTTGCTAGGCTTAGTTCCACTCATCGCAATACAAAAGACGCTAGCACCATTTTGATGAGCGACAATAGCCTGTTTTAGAATGACATTTTGAGGAAGCAGACCAAATTTATCAATGTCAGCAGTGCTTTCTTTAGATTGAGAACAGTAACCACAATTTTCTGCACAAAGTCCTTGCTTAGCACTTAATAAAACGTTAAGGCGAATATTATTTCGGCTAACTTGATTTTTAAGGTATAAGGCAGCAGCGTAGATTTCCCACCAGTTCTCATCGCTATTTAGAATTTCCAGCGCTTGTTCATAAGAAATGCTAGTCTTTCCAGATAATATTTCGTCAGCCAAATGGATATAATTTGTTTGAAATGACATGATAGCCTCCTTTAACGAAATTAATAATAGCATAAAAAAACTGTATTGTAAACTTAGTCTATATAATAAGTTAACAATATAAAAAATTATGATATACTGGTCTTATATTTTGACGGGAGATAAGATGAAAAAACTATTTAAAAAAGCGATAGCTATGTGCCGAGATTTGCCGCTTAATTTTGTAATTGTTGAACTTAGTTTGTATCAAAGAGAGGATGGCTCATCTGATAATATTAAATGGATTTCTAAGCGAATCCTTGAGGTAACGGTAACTGATCAGCAATGGATTTACCATTTGAGGATGCTTAATTTACCAAAACTTAAGCCAATGTCACTAGCATCCAGTGACTGTCCTGCAAGGGAAGAGAAGGCTAGTCTTATTTCAATAGAAGAATGTCAAAAATTCACTAGCTTAGTGCGAGATAAAAATCCTTTTCACCAAGGGGAAGCAGCTATTGTGCCTGCGGCTCTATTATTGGAAAAAATAATGGAAGTTAGAAATGGAAAAATAAAGGAGATTCATTTGACTTTTTTATCTCCAGTAAGGGTGAATCAAGAATTCTCAGTGCAAGTAGTGGATAACACAGTGATTATTTTTCAGCATCAAATATTATGTGTGAGGGGGACATATGAAGAATAGAGATGTTTATATTGGTTTTGGGCTACGAACACCTATCGGTATAAAAGGGAAGCAATTTAAACATTACCGTCCAGAACTTTTAGGAGCACACCTCTTAAATCAAATAAAAAAAATAGAATCAGAATCTAATATTGATAGTATTATTTGTGGGAACACAGTTGGTACTGGGGGCAATATTGGTCGTTTGATGACTCTTTTTTCTGATTATGAATCCTATATTCCAGTACAAACGATTGATATGCAGTGTGCTTCATCAAGTTCTGCCTTGTTTTTTGGTTATCTAAAAATCAGTGCCGGTATTAATGAAAAAGTTCTTGTTGGGGGGATTGAAAGTAGTTCTCTTCAACCTATGAGACGTTACGCTAAAGAAGATAATCGTAACGGAGAATATACCGTTGCTCAGTTTTCTCCTGACTCTTATGCTGAAACTGTAATGTTAGAAGGGGCACAAAGAGTCTGTCAAAAATATGGTTTTAGAAGAGAAATGTTAGATAAATTGGCATTCTTGAGCCATAAACGCGCCTTAACAGCTAAACAAGGTGGCTATTTAGAAGAGGTAATCTTACCAATGGAAGGGATGCGAGATCAAGGCGTTAGAAAACTAAAAGAAGCATTTTTTCAAAAATTACCAAGATTGATGGAAAATTCACCTTTGCTCACTATTGGAAATGTTTGTTTAATGCACGATGCTGCTGCATTTCTAACGCTTCAGAGTCAGAAAACAGAATTCCGGATTGTTCACATTGTAGAAGTAGCAGGAGATCCCAAGCTTAGTCCAGAATTGGTTCACACGGCTACGGAAAAACTATTAACAGAAACTCATACTAAAATATCGGATTATGATGCAATTGAATGGAATGAACCATTTGCAGCGATTGATGCTTTATTTAATCATTATTATCCTGAAGAGAGAGAAAAATTCAATATTTTTGGAGGGGCATTAGCTTACGGACACCCTTATGCCTGCTCAGGAATTATTAATATCCTTCATCTTATGCAGGCATTAAAATATAAAAATAAACCTATGGGTCTAACTGCCATTGCAGGGGCAGGAGGAGTCGGAATGGCCATATCAATAGAGTACTTAGGAGTTAAGAATGCTTGAATCATTGAAAACAATAGTTAAAACCAATAGCGATAAAAAGTTATTTGATGGTGATTTACAGGTCAGTTATGGAGAATTTTATAACTTAGTCAGACAAGATATGGCGTCACAAGACAATAGGAAACATGTGATTAGCACACACTCTCTGCTTAACCAATTAGTAAGATTTGTTTCAAAGTTATGTCAAAAAGCTCTTCCTATTATTTGTAAACCTAACCTTACTCATAATGAAATAAGTCGATTAGAAAAAGAAGTGCAGTATGCTCCTCAACTAGCTGATTTTGGTGTTCTTTCTTCTGGGACTACAGCTGATGCTAAACTATTGTGGAGGAGCTTCGCTTCGTGGTCTGATTTTTTTAGCATTCAGAATGCTTATTTTTCGGTCACTTCCAATAGCAGACTGTTTATTCAAGGTGATTTTTCATTTACTGGTAACTTAAATTTAGCGCTATCCCTTTTATTACTGGGGGGAACGCTTGTTGTCACACAGAAAAATTCTGTAAAATACTGGCAGACTTTATGGGAAAAAACTGGTGTAACGCATCTATATCTGCTCCCTAGTTATCTCAAGTTAGTGGAACAATATAGCAAGGAGACTGCGTTAGACAATAAAACTATTATTACCTCTTCGCAATATGTCTCTGACTCATTACTGGAAGGTTTATATATAAAGCATCCTAAAGTGTCAGTGAAAATCTTCTATGGTGCTAGTGAACTCAATTATGTGTCATGGTACGATGGTCGTGATATCCGAGATAAGCCACAGTATGTTGGAGAAATCGTTCCAAATGTAGCTGTTAGGATTAAAGAGGGAAGAATTTTTGTAAAAACACCGTATAGTATCTGTGGCCTTTCAAGTGAATATTGTGCTGGTGATTATGGTGAACTGATAGATGGCAAATTATATCTATTTGGTCGTGGTGACGATTGGTGCAATCAATCGGGCATTAAGCTCTATTTACCTAGATTAATTGAAAAAATAAAAACATGCCCTTATATCAAGGATGCAGTAGCATTTACAAAAGAGAGTCAAAGTCATGGACAAGAGTCACATTGCTGTATTGTTTTAATTGAAAATCAGATGCAACAAGAGTGTTTGAAGTGGTTATCGGAACATTTTGAAAAGAAGTATGGGTTTAAGCATTATCATATTGTATCTAAAATTCCTTTGATGCCATCTGGAAAAATTGATTATCAACAACTCAAAAGACAATTAGCATGAGTTTTTACTAAAAAAATAAAATAGGGTTAATGGATTGCAAACCTCAGTTCTGATATTCTTTATTTTGAAAGATATCGTGATATAATGATAAAAAAGAAAGATAAGGAATAAAATGTTATCAAAAGCAAAATCACG
The DNA here is from genome assembly GCF_002073795.1 of Streptococcus sp. 'group B'. Classification (NCBI taxonomy): domain Bacteria; kingdom Bacillati; phylum Bacillota; class Bacilli; order Lactobacillales; family Streptococcaceae; genus Streptococcus; species Streptococcus sp. 'group B'. The sequence continues at coordinate 704,226 of NZ_CP020432.1, forward strand.
ATATATTATCCGTGAGATTATTAAGTTATTTCCAGATGCTAAACCTAGCTTAGACTTTACTAATGTCTTTGAGCTTTTGGTAGCTGTAATGCTATCAGCTCAAACAACTGATGCAGCTGTTAATAAAGTCACTCCCGCCCTTTTTGAACGCTTTCCAAATCCTTTAGTTTTGGCACAAGCTGATCCCAAAGAGATTGAACCCTATATTTCTAAAATTGGGCTTTACCGTAATAAAGCTCGATTCTTAAATCAATGCGCTAAACAATTGATAGAGCATTTTGATGGGAAAGTCCCCCAAACTCGTCAAGAGCTAGAAAGTTTGTCTGGCGTTGGAAGGAAAACGGCTAATGTGGTCATGAGTGTTGGATTTGGTATTCCGGCTTTTGCCGTAGATACTCATGTCACTCGGATTTGTAAACACCACCAGATTTGCAAACAGTCGGCTTCTCCACTAGAAATTGAGAAACGAGTCATGGAGGTTTTACCGCCAGAAGAGTGGCTAGCTGCTCATCAATCCATGATTTATTTTGGTCGTGCAATTTGTCATCCTAAAAATCCAAAATGCGACCAGTACCCACAACTTTATCACTTTCCTGATAATTTAAAGTGATTAGAATAAAAGAGAGTAACTGGTGACGATTATATAAGCGATACTTAAAAACGGTAGAAAAGCTATCGTTTTTTTCATTTTTCTCATAACTAAACAATAAATAATTCCTAACCAAGCACCTATTTGAATAATAAAAAGCATTTGATGAAGAGGTAAAGATAAGCCAATTGTGGCTAAATAAAGGAAATCTCCACTTCCGATATTAATATCAACCACTTCAGCTAAAATCCCAAATAAACATAAAACAATAGAAACTTTTGTAATCGGTGTGAGAATTATCGTTGAAATGGTGAATAATATCCATAGAAAAATAGGATACTCTTGGTATTTTATATCATAATAACTTAAGATAAAACTCATGCATAAAGAAATAAAATAGATGGTAGACATAATCATAAAATCCTTTTTATAGTTTATATTTATATTCGAAAAATGGTAGAAAAGAGATTATGATTTCTATTATAGATAGTCAGCCTAACGTCATAATAACAATTAGCAAGCGGTTGCGGATTTTCTTGAAAATTGAATGGTTTTCTGTTAAAATTCATATATGAAAGTTTTATTCGATGTGCAGAATCTTTTGAAAAAATTTGGTATTTATGTTTATATTGGTAAACGTCTTTATGATATCGAAGTTATGAAGATTGAATTGCAACGTCTCTACGATAATGGTCTGATAAGTAGAGATGACTATTTAAAAGCAGAACTGATTTTAAGAAGAGAGCACAGACTAGAATTGGAGAAGGAAAATAAAAAATGAGTAAGAAATTATTGGGAATTGACCTCGGAGGAACGACCATTAAATTTGGTATCTTGACGCTTGAGGGAGAAGTACAAGAAAAATGGGCAATTGAGACCAATACTTTAGAAAACGGAAGACATATCGTTTCTGATATCGTTGAATCTCTCAAACATCGTTTGAGCCTCTATGGATTAACAAAAGATGACTTTCTCGGTATCGGTATGGGTTCTCCAGGAGCTGTTGATAGAACTAGTAAAACAGTAACAGGTGCTTTTAATCTAAATTGGGCTGATACTCAAGAAGTAGGTTCGGTTATTGAAAAAGAAGTTGGAATTCCATTTTTTATTGATAACGATGCTAATGTTGCAGCACTTGGTGAACGCTGGGTAGGTGCTGGTGCCAATAATCCCGATGTTGTTTTCGTAACCCTCGGAACAGGAGTAGGTGGAGGTGTTATCGCAGATGGTAACCTCATCCATGGTGTTGCAGGAGCAGGTGGAGAAATTGGGCATATGATTGTTGATCCAGAAAATGGATTTACGTGCACATGTGGTAACAAAGGCTGTCTTGAGACAGTTGCATCAGCGACAGGTGTTGTTAGAGTAGCACGTCAACTCGCAGAACAATATGAAGGTTCGTCTGCCATTAAAGCAGCGATTGACAACGGTGATACTGTTACAAGTAAAGATATTTTTATAGCAGCAGAAGATGGGGATAAATTTGCTAATTCTGTTGTTGAACGTGTATCACGTTACCTTGGACTGGCAGCAGCTAATATTTCAAATATTTTAAACCCTGATTCTGTGGTTATTGGTGGCGGTGTCTCAGCAGCAGGTGAATTTTTACGTAGTCGCGTTGAGAAATACTTTGTCACATTTGCTTTCCCACAAGTTAAAAAGTCAACTAAAATTAAGATTGCTGAACTAGGTAATGATGCTGGTATTATTGGTGCAGCAAGCTTAGCCAATCAACAAGCAAGTTAAGGAGATAAGATATGGATATGTCTGTTATTTTAATTATCGTTATTCTTCTGGCTTTTGTTGCTTGGGCATCTTGGAATTATTGGAGGGTTCGTAGGGCAGCTAAATTTTTAGATAACGAGTCTTTTCAAAAAGAAATGTCACGAGGACAGTTAATTGATATCCGAGAAGCTGGTGCTTTTCATAGAAAGCATATTCTCGGAGCACGTAACATTCCAGCAAGTCAATTTAAAGTTGCCTTATCGGCTTTACGCAAAGATAAACCTGTCCTCTTATATGACGCAAGCCGTGGTCAGTCTATTCCAAGGATTGTTTTGTTACTCAGAAAAGAAGGTTTTAATCAACTTTACGTGTTAAAGGACGGTTTCAATTACTGGACGGGTAGAGTTAAGTAATATACTAAGGAGAGAGTTACTATTAATAACTCTCTTCTCTTTTTGTAGAAATGAATTAAATTGAAAAAAGTAGAAAATAAATGACATAAATAATGAAATGATGAAAAGTTTTCCTATCACAAATAGGCAGTTAATATGAAAACATTTACACTTGTGTAAATTCTGTTTTTTAAGAAAAATTGTGTTATAATTCATAAGTTAACAGAATTACATTATAAAATAGAGGAAAACATGACAAATTTAAGAACAGATATCCGTAACGTTGCGATCATTGCCCACGTTGACCACGGTAAAACAACTCTCGTTGATGAATTATTAAAACAATCACATACTCTTGATGAGCGTAAAGAGCTTGAAGAACGTGCAATGGATTCAAATGATATCGAGAAAGAACGTGGTATCACCATTCTTGCAAAAAATACAGCCGTAGCATACAACGATGTTCGTATCAATATTATGGACACACCTGGTCACGCGGACTTTGGTGGTGAAGTTGAGCGTATTATGAAAATGGTTGATGGTGTTGTTTTAGTCGTTGATGCTTACGAAGGAACAATGCCACAAACACGTTTTGTTTTGAAGAAAGCTCTTGAACAAAACTTAATTCCAATCGTTGTTGTAAATAAAATTGATAAGCCATCAGCTCGTCCATCAGAGGTTGTTGATGAAGTTCTTGAACTCTTCATTGAGCTCGGTGCTGATGATGACCAACTAGATTTCCCTGTTGTTTATGCTTCAGCCATCAATGGAACATCTTCAATGTCAGATGATCCTTCAGATCAAGAAAAAACAATGGCACCGATTTTTGATACTATCATTGATCACATTCCAGCCCCAGTTGACAACTCGGAAGAACCACTTCAATTCCAAGTTTCTCTTCTTGATTACAATGATTTTGTAGGACGTATTGGTATTGGACGTGTTTTCCGCGGGACTGTCAAAGTTGGAGATCAAGTTACTCTTTCAAAACTTGATGGTACAACTAAAAACTTCCGCGTAACAAAACTTTTTGGTTTCTTTGGACTTGAACGTAAAGAAATCCAAGAGGCTAAAGCGGGTGATTTAATCGCTGTTTCTGGTATGGAAGATATCTTCGTTGGTGAGACAGTAACTCCGACAGATGCTATTGAACCACTACCAGTTTTACGTATTGACGAGCCAACACTTCAAATGACTTTCTTGGTGAATAATTCACCATTTGCAGGTCGCGAAGGTAAATGGATTACGTCACGTAAGGTTGAAGAACGTCTTTTAGCAGAATTACAAACAGACGTTTCTTTGCGTGTTGACCCAACAGATTCGCCAGATAAATGGACGGTTTCAGGGCGTGGAGAATTACATTTATCTATCCTCATTGAAACAATGCGTCGTGAGGGATATGAACTTCAAGTATCACGTCCAGAAGTTATCATCAAAGAAATTGATGGTGTTCAATGCGAGCCGTTTGAGCGTGTTCAAATTGATACTCCAGAAGAATATCAGGGTGCTATTATCCAAAGTTTGTCAGAGCGTAAAGGTGATATGCTTGATATGCAGATGGTTGGTAATGGTCAAACGCGTTTGATTTTCTTGATTCCTGCACGTGGTTTGATTGGTTATTCAACAGAGTTTCTTTCAATGACACGTGGATATGGTATCATGAATCATACTTTTGACCAGTATCTACCGGTTGTTCAAGGAGAAATTGGTGGTCGTCATCGTGGTGTCTTGGTTTCTATTGAAAATGGTAAAGCAACTACATATTCAATTATGCGTATTGAAGAACGTGGGACTATCTTTGTAAATCCAGGTACAGAAGTTTATGAAGGAATGATTGTTGGTGAGAATTCTCGTGATAATGATCTCGGAGTCAATATTACAACTGCTAAACAAATGACAAATGTCCGTTCAGCAACTAAAGATCAAACTGCAGTCATCAAGACGCCTCGTATCCTTACTTTAGAAGAGTCACTTGAATTTTTAGCAGATGATGAGTACATGGAAGTAACTCCTGAGTCTATTCGTCTTCGTAAACAAATTTTAAATAAAGCAGCACGTGACAAAGCTAATAAAAAGAAAAAATCAGCTGAATAATATCCAAAGTATTTCTTATTTATGATTAATAAGAAAGGAGTTCTATGTTTTACTTAATTGTTGCCCTTTTGATTGCCTTATATTACTTTTTTATGGCACCAAAAACAGTACGTAATACTTTGAACGCTATTGGTTTAGTAGGTTTGGTAGCCTTATTACTTGTCTTGGCAGTTATGAGTTTTATTAAAATCCTTCAATTGCCAGGTGAATTGTATATTGGGCTTATAATGATTCCTCTAGGATATACAGCATTTAAAGAAACATTGAATTTGTCAGAAAAGAAGAAATAGCTTATGAACTTAGGATTTTGTCTCCTAAGTTCTTTTGTTTTGAGAAATTAGAGACATATCCTTTACCTTGAAAAAGCCACTGATTAAAGGTAAAATAATAGGGATAATAATGATAGAATGGGACGAGTAATGAAAACAATAACAACATTTGAAAATAAAAAAGTTTTAGTCCTTGGTTTAGCACGATCTGGAGAAGCCGCTGCACGTTTGTTAGCTAAGTTAGGAGCAATAGTGACAGTTAATGATGGCAAACCATTTGATGAAAATCCAACAGCACAGTCTTTGTTGGAAGAGGGTATTAAAGTGGTTTGTGGTAGTCATCCTTTAGAATTGTTAGATGAGGATTTTTGTTACATGATTAAAAATCCAGGAATACCTTATAACAATCCTATGGTCAAAAAAGCATTAGAAAAACAAATCCCTGTTTTGACTGAAGTGGAATTAGCATACTTAGTTTCAGAATCTCAGCTAATAGGTATTACAGGCTCTAACGGGAAAACGACAACGACAACGATGATTGCAGAAGTCTTAAATGCTGGAGGTCAGAGAGGTTTGTTAGCTGGGAATATCGGCTTTCCTGCTAGTGAAGTTGTTCAGGCTGCGGATGATAAAGATATTCTAGTTATGGAATTATCAAGTTTTCAGCTAATGGGAGTTAAGGAATTTCGTCCTCATATTGCAGTAATTACTAATTTAATGCCAACTCATTTAGATTATCATGGGTCTTTTGAAGATTATGTTGCTGCAAAATGGAATATCCAAAATCAAATGTCTTCATCTGATTTTTTGGTACTTAATTTTAATCAAGGTATTTCTAAAGAGTTAGCTAAAACTACTAAAGCAACAATCGTTCCTTTCTCTACTACGGAAAAAGTTGATGGTGCTTACGTACAAGACAAGCAACTTTTCTATAAAGGGGAGAATATTATGTCAGTAGATGACATTGGTGTCCCAGGAAGCCATAACGTAGAGAATGCTCTAGCAACTATTGCGGTTGCTAAACTAGCTGGTATCAGTAATCAAGTTATTAGAGAAACTTTAAGCAATTTTGGAGGTGTTAAACACCGCTTGCAATCACTCGGTAAGGTTCATGGTATTAGTTTCTATAACGACAGCAAGTCAACTAATATATTGGCAACTCAAAAAGCATTATCTGGCTTTGATAATACTAAAGTTATCCTAATTGCAGGAGGTCTTGATCGCGGTAATGAGTTTGATGAATTGATACCAGATATCACTGGACTTAAACATATGGTTGTTTTAGGGGAATCGGCATCTCGAGTAAAACGTGCTGCACAAAAAGCAGGAGTAACTTATAGCGATGCTTTAGATGTTAGAGATGCGGTACATAAAGCTTATGAGGTGGCACAACAGGGCGATGTTATCTTGCTAAGTCCTGCAAATGCATCATGGGACATGTATAAGAATTTCGAAGTCCGTGGTGATGAATTCATTGATACTTTCGAAAGTCTTAGAGGAGAGTAACTATGGGGAAAAAAATTGTTTTTACAGGTGGTGGTACGGTAGGTCATGTAACACTAAACCTAATATTAATCCCCAAATTTATCAAAGATGGTTGGGAAGTACATTATATTGGTGATAAAAATGGCATAGAACATGAACAAATTAATCAGTCTGGACTTGATATCACATTTCACTCTATAGCTACTGGGAAACTACGTCGCTATTTTTCATGGCAAAATATGTTAGATGTCTTTAAAGTAGGGGTTGGCGTTCTTCAATCGATTGCTATTATTGCTAAACTTAGACCCCAAGCCTTATTTTCAAAAGGGGGATTTGTTTCAGTACCTCCTGTAGTAGCTGCACGCCTATTAAAAGTTCCTGTTTTTGTTCATGAATCAGATTTATCAATGGGGTTAGCAAATAAGATTGCTTATAAATTTGCGACTATTATGTATACGACTTTTGAACAATCTAAAGATTTAATCAAAACTAAGCATATTGGTGCTGTAACAAAAGTCATGGATTGTAAAAAGTCGTTTGAAAATACTGACTTAACTAGTATAAAAGAAGCCTTCGATCCAAACCTAAAGACCTTACTATTTATTGGAGGATCAGCAGGTGCAAAAGTATTCAATGATTTTATTACTCAAACACCTGAGCTGGAAGAAAAATATAATGTTATCAATATTTCAGGCGATTCTTCTCTCAATCGATTGAAGAAGAACCTTTATCGCGTGGATTATGTTACAGACCTTTATCAGCCTTTAATGAATTTAGCAGATGTGGTTGTTACACGAGGTGGCTCTAATACTATTTTTGAATTAGTAGCTATGAAAAAACTTCATCTTATTATCCCTCTTGGACGTGAAGCGAGCCGAGGTGACCAATTAGAGAATGCTGCTTATTTTGAAGAAAAGGGCTACGCATTGCAGTTACCAGAATCTGAATTAAACATAAATACACTTGAGAAACAGATAAATTTATTAATTTCTAACAGTGAGAGTTACGAAAAAAACATGTCACAATCATCTGAAATAAAATCTCAAGATGAATTTTATCAATTATTAATTGATGATATGGCAAAAGTAACAAAAGGATAAAACATGCCTAAGAAGAAATCAGATACCCCAGAAAAAGAAGAAGTTGTCTTAACGGAATGGCAAAAGCGTAACCTTGAATTTTTAAAAAAACGCAAAGAAGATGAAGAAGAACAAAAACGTATTAACGAAAAATTACGCTTAGATAAAAGAAGTAAATTAAATATTTCTTCTCCTGAAGAACCTCAAAATACTACTAAAATTAAGAAGCTTCATTTTCCAAAGATTTCAAAACCTAAGATTGAAAAGAAACAGAAAAAAGAAAAAATAGTCAACAGCTTAGCCAAAACTAATCGCATTAGAACTGCACCTATATTTGTAGTAGCATTCCTAGTCATTTTAGTTTCCGTTTTCCTACTAACTCCTTTTAGTAAGCAAAAAACAATAACAGTTAGTGGAAATCAGCATACACCTGATGATATTTTGATAGAAAAAACGAATATTCAAAAAAACGATTATTTCTTTTCTTTAATTTTTAAACATAAAGCTATTGAACAACGTTTAGCTGCAGAAGATGTATGGGTAAAAACAGCTCAGATGACTTATCAATTTCCCAATAAGTTTCATATTCAAGTTCAAGAAAATAAGATTATTGCATATGCACATACAAAGCAAGGATATCAGCCTGTCTTGGAAACTGGAAAAAAGGCTGATCCTGTAAATAGTTCAGAGCTACCAAAGCACTTCTTAACAATTAACCTTGATAAGGAAGATAGTATTAAGCTATTAATTAAAGATTTAAAGGCTTTAGACCCTGATTTAATAAGTGAGATTCAGGTGATAAGTTTAGCTGATTCTAAAACGACACCTGACCTCCTGCTGTTAGATATGCATGATGGAAATAGTATTAGAATACCATTATCTAAATTTAAAGAAAGACTTCCTTTTTACAAACAAATTAAGAAGAACCTTAAGGAACCTTCTATTGTTGATATGGAAGTGGGAGTTTACACAACAACAAGTACTATTGAATCAACCCCTGTGAAAGCGGAAGATACAAAAAATAAATCAACTGATAAAACACAAACACAAAATGGTCAGGTTGCGGAAAATAGTCAAGGACAAACAAATAACTCAAATACTAATCAACAAGGACAACAGATAGCAACAGAGCAGGCACCCAACCCTCAAAATGTTAATTAGCGATAAAAAAAGACTGGATTTATCAGTCTTTTTTATACATATCAAGTCAGTCATAGATTGCTAGTAAAAATTGATTTCTTGAAAAAAATTTAAGTTTGTTATAAGTTGCGAATGGTTTAAATAAGTTAGAAATATTTCAATTTGATGTTGCTTAATAAAAAAACGTAATTTGGTAACAATTCTGCTTTTTTTATGGTATAATATTTTCTGAATAATTCTGTTTTTGGCAGATGTAGAATAGAAAAGAATGGAAAGATAGCGAGGTCGAGTGAATGGCTAGAAATGGCTTTTTTACTGGTTTGGATATAGGAACAAGCTCGATTAAAGTTTTAGTTGCAGAATTTATTGCAAATGAAATGAATGTAATTGGGGTTAGCAACGTCCCTAGTTCCGGTGTAAAAGATGGTATAATTATTGATATTGAGGCAGCAGCAACTGCAATCAAAGAGGCGGTAAAACAAGCTGAGGAGAAAGCAGGCATCACCATTGACAAAATCAATGTTGGATTACCAGCAAATCTTCTCCAAATTGAACCAACTCAAGGAATGATTCCTGTTCCCAATGAATCAAAAGAAATTAAGGATGAAGATGTCGAAAGTGTTGTTAAATCAGCATTGACTAAAAGCATTACTCCTGAAAGAGAAGTTATTTCATTGATTCCGCTTGAATTCATTGTAGATGGTTTCCAAGGGATTAGAGACCCTAGAGGGATGATGGGGATTCGCCTTGAGATGCGTGGTCTTATCTATACTGGACCAACAACTATCCTTCATAATCTTCGTAAAACTGTTGAACGAGCAGGTATAAAAGTAGAGCATGTTGTGATTGCCCCTCTAGCCTTAGCAAAATCAGTTCTAAACGAAGGTGAACGTGAGTTTGGTGCAACTGTGATTGATATGGGAGGCGGACAAACAACAGTCGCTTCTATGCGTAATCAAGAATTGCAATATACTAATATTTATTCTGAAGGTAGCGATTATGTCACCAAAGATATTTCTAAAGTGTTACGTACAACAGTAGAAATTGCCGAAGCATTGAAATTCAACTTTGGACAAGCTAATGTTGAAGAAGCAAGTACTTCTGATACAGTTCAAGTTAATGTTGTTGGTAACGAGGAACCTGTTGAAATTACAGAAAGCTATCTTTCGCAAATTATTTCAGGACGTATTCGTCAAATTTTAGAACATGTCAAACAAGACTTGGGTAGAGGTCGTTTACTTGATTTACCTGGTGGTATTATTCTTGTTGGAGGTGGTGCAATTATGCCAGGAGTTGTCGAGGTTGCTCAACAAATTTTTGGAACTAGAGTTAAATTGCACGTTCCAAACCAAGTAGGTATTCGCAATCCAATGTTCGCTAATGTTATTAGTATCGTTGATTATGTAGGAATGATGTCAGAAGTTGACATTATCGCACAACATGCTGTAACTGGCGACGAAATGCTAAGACATAAACCAGTCGACTTTGATTATAAAGAAAAAACAAATACAATGTCGACAATGCCTTATTCTGAGCCGTTAACCTCTTCTATGGAAGATTCTAATTTAGAACCAATCCGAGCAAGAGAAAACGCTCAAGAGCCTACTGAGCCTAAAACTAATATTGGTGAGCGCATCAGAGGAATTTTTGGAAGTATGTTTGACTAAAACAATAAGTGAGGAATAAAAATGGTATTTTCATTTGATACAGCATCAGTACAAGGTGCAGTTATTAAAGTTATTGGTGTTGGAGGCGGTGGCGGTAACGCTATTAACCGCATGATTGACGAAGGTGTCGCTGGCGTTGAGTTTATTGCAGCAAATACTGATATTCAAGCCTTAAGTAGCTCAAAAGCTGAAACTGTCATTCAACTTGGTCCAAAATTAACTCGCGGACTTGGTGCAGGAGGACAACCTGAAGTTGGTCGTAAAGCAGCTGAAGAAAGTGAAGAAGTTTTAACAGAAGCACTTACTGGCGCTGATATGGTATTTATCACAGCAGGTATGGGGGGCGGATCTGGTACAGGTGCGGCTCCAGTTATTGCACGTATTGCAAAGAGTTTAGGAGCACTTACAGTAGCGGTTATCACACGTCCTTTTGGCTTTGAGGGTAATAAACGTTCTAACTTCGCTATCGAAGGTATTCAAGAATTAAGAGAACAAGTTGATACACTGCTTATCATTTCAAATAATAATCTTCTTGAAATTGTAGATAAGAAGACACCATTGCTTGAAGCTCTTAGTGAAGCAGATAATGTTTTACGTCAAGGTGTTCAAGGTATTACAGATTTGATTACTAACCCAGGTTTAATTAACCTTGACTTTGCAGATGTTAAAACAGTTATGGCAAATAAAGGTAATGCACTGATGGGAATTGGTATCGGTTCTGGTGAGGAACGTATTACTGAAGCTGCTCGAAAAGCAATTTATTCACCACTTCTTGAAACAACGATTGATGGAGCAGAAGACGTTATTGTCAATGTTACCGGCGGTATGGATATGACACTTACTGAAGCAGAGGAAGCATCAGAGATTGTTAGCCAAGCAGCAGGTAAAGGTGTCAATATTTGGTTAGGCACTTCAATTGACATGGATATGAAAGACGAAATCCGCGTAACAGTTGTTGCAACAGGTGTGCGTAAAGATAAAACTAATCAAGTATCTGGTTTTACAACATCAGCTCCAACTAATCAAGCACCTTCAGAACGTCAAAGTACTTCAAATTCAAACTTTGATCGTCGTGGCAACTTTGATATGACAGAGTCTCGCGAAATGCCAACTCAACAAAATCAGCCTCATGCACAAAATCAGCAACAAAGTTCTGCTTTTGGTAATTGGGACCTTCGTCGTGATAATATTTCACGTCCGACAGAAGGTGAACTTGATAGCAAGTTGTCTATGTCAACGTTTTCAGAAAATGATGATATGGATGATGAACTTGAAACACCTCCATTCTTTAAAAACCGTTAATTAAAATGATGAATTTACAAGAAAATAAAACAGCGATTTTTGACAATGTTAGTAAATTAGCACTAAAAGCAGGTCGCGCTCCTGAATCAGTTCATATCGTAGCTGTAACAAAATATGTTAACTGTCAAACAACAGAAGCGCTTATTAGAACAGGTGTTAATCATATCGGTGAAAATCGTGTTGATAAATTTCTTGAAAAATATCAAGCATTAAAAGATGAAAAGCTTACATGGCATCTCATTGGTAGTTTACAACGTCGAAAAGTTAAAGATGTCATTAATTATGTTGATTATTTTCATGCTTTAGATTCTGTTAAGTTAGCAGCTGAGATTCAAAAACGTGCTCAAAAACCAGTTAAATGTTTTCTACAAGTTAATATATCACGAGAAGACAGTAAGCATGGTTTTACTATTGAGCAAATAGATGATGCACTGAACTTAATTTCTCGGTACGATAAAATTGAACTTATCGGCATCATGACTATGGCTCCCTTAAAAGCAACTAAAGAGGAAATATCATCAATTTTTGAAGAGACTGAGAGTCTTAGGAAAAGGCTTCAAGCTAGGAACATAGAACGAATGCCGTTTACAGAATTAAGCATGGGCATGAGTAGAGATTATGATATTGCTATTCAAAATGGATCAACATTTGTAAGGATAGGAACTTCATTCTTTAAATAATGGAGGGGAATATGGCATTAAAAGATAGATTTGACAAAATTATTTCTTATTTTGACACTGACGATGTAAGTGAAAATGAAGTACACGAAGTACAAGAGAGAACTTCAGTGCAAAGAGATTCCAGAGCAGCTACAGCACAGGAAGCTTCTCAGCGTAGTCATATGACTAACTCCGCAGAGGAAGAGATGATTGGTAGTCGTCCGAGAACTTCTACCTATAATCCTAATCGTCAGGAGAGACAAAGGGTACAGAGAGACAATGCTTATCAGCAAGCTACTCCTAGGATTCAAAATAAAGACTCAGTTCGACAACAGAGAGAACAAGTAACAATTGCTCTGAAGTATCCCCGTAAGTATGAGGATGCACAAGAAATTGTTGATTTACTTATCGTTAATGAATGTGTCTTGATTGATTTTCAATATATGCTTGATGCGCAAGCACGACGTTGCTTGGATTATATTGATGGTGCAAGTAGAGTATTATATGGTTCATTACAAAAGGTTGGGAGTTCAATGTTTCTATTAACACCAGCCAATGTTATGGTCGATATTGAGGAGATGAATATTCCAAAGACTGGTCAAGAGACGAGTTTTGATTTTGATATGAAGAGACGATAAATATGATATTAGTACTATTAATATTATTAAAAACAATTAGGGTCTATTCTTATATCTTACTAGCCTATGCCTTGTTATCTTGGCTTCCGGGAGCATACGATTCATGGATTGGTAGACTAGTGGTACAGATTGTTGATCCGATTATTCGCCCACTCAGAAGATTTAATCTACAATTTTTAGGTCTAGATTTTACAGTAATAGTAGCATTCTTTTTACTAAATATGTTGAGTAGATTTTTAATCTTGCTTTTTACATAAGATGACGTTAGATGATATTTATCAGCATTTTCGACCAGAAGAGTATGCGTTTATCAATAAAATAGACCATTTAGCTCAATATGTCGAAAACACCTATTCGTTTATTACCACTGAATTTCTAAATCCTAGGGAATTTAAAATACTCGAAAGTGTTCTAGAGAGGCGAGGTAGTCATTATTACACTTCTGGTCAGTATTTTCAAACAGAATATGTTAAAGTAATAATAGCACCGGAATACTATCAGTTAGATATGGTTGATTTTAACCTTAGCCTAATTGAAATAAAGTATAATGCTAAATTTAATCACCTTACCCATGCTAAAATTATGGGAACTTTACTGAATTATTTAGGTGTAAAACGATCAATTTTAGGGGATATCCTAGTTGAAGAAGGCTGTGCTCAGGTTTTGGTCGATAGTCAAATGACAAATCACCTTGTTCATTCAGTTACAAAAATTGGAACTGCTAGTGTACAATTAGCTGAAGTTTCCTTGTCCAAACTTCTAACTCCCAAACAAGATATTCAAAAACTAACTGTTATTGCTTCCAGTTTACGTCTTGATAAAATTTTAGCAACGATTTTAAAGATTTCACGAACACAGTCGACGAAATTGATTGAGGCAGATAAAGTCAAGGTCAATTATGCAATCGTCAATCGAGTTTCTGAACAATTAGTAGAGGGGGATTTGATTAGTGTTAGAGGATATGGTCGATTTACGTTGAACCATAACCTAGGGTTAACTAAAAATCAAAAATATAAGTTAGAAGTAGACAAAATGATACATAACTAAGGAGAAAACATGCCACTTACAGCACTTGAAATTAAAGATAAAACATTTTCATCAAAATTTCGCGGTTATAGCGAAGAAGAAGTTAATGAATTTTTAGAGATTGTTGTTGACGATTACGAAGACTTGATTAGACGTAATCGTGAGCAAGAGCAATACATTAAAGATTTAGAAGAGAAAATCGCTTACTTCAACGAAATGAAGGAATCGTTAAGTCAATCAGTTATTTTAGCTCAAGAAACTGCTGAACGTGTGAAAATTTCAGCACAGGATGAAGCATCTAACCTAATGGGGAAAGCTACATTTGATGCTCAACATTTAATTGATGAGGCTAAATTAAAAGCAAATCAAATCCTTCGTGATGCGACAGATGATGCTAAGCGTGTCGCTATAGAAACAGAAGATTTGAAACGTCAATCACGTGTTTTCCACCAACGCTTACTTTCTGAATTAGAAGGTCAGTTAAAATTAGCTAACTCATCTGCTTGGGAAGAATTGTTGAAACCAACAGCTATTTATCTTCAAAATTCTGATGCTTCTTTCAAAGAAGTTGTTGAAAAAGTTCTTGATGAAGATGATGCTTTACCAGTGGTGGATGACACTGAGTCATTTGATGCTACTCGTCAATTCTCACCAGATGAAATGGAAGAATTACAGCGTCGTGTTGAAGAAAGTAACAAACAACTTGAAGAGTCAGGTTTATTAGATACTAATAATTTCCAAATGGAAGAACCGATCAATTTAGGTGAAACTCAAACTTTTAAATTAAATATTGAAGATTAAGAAAAACAAGGTTTTAATATTATATTATCAGCGAGTAGGAGATGGTGAGAGCCCTACAATCCCTAATATTGAAATTATCATTTTCAATCATTCTACCTGAACTATTATTTAAGTAAGGTAGAAGGCTTAACCCACCTTACGGGTTGTTGAGGGAGTAAGAAATAGCTATTTTCTGCTCTGAATTAAGGTGGTACCACGAGCTTTCGTCCTTTATGTGATGAAAGCTTTTTTATTTAGCAATTTAAAAAATTGTGATAACTATTACTATGAGATAAGGAGTTAGTATGAAATTAAAAGAAACCTTGAATTTAGGACAAACAGCTTTTCCAATGCGTGCAGGGCTTCCAAATAAGGAACCTCAATGGCAAGAAGCATGGGATCAAGCTGATATTTATAAAAAACGTCAAGCATTGAATGAAGGAAAACCAGCCTTTCACCTTCATGACGGACCTCCCTATGCTAATGGGAATATTCATGTAGGACATGCACTAAATAAAATTTCTAAAGACATTATTGTACGTTCAAAATCAATGTCAGGTTTTCGAGCTCCTTATGTGCCTGGTTGGGATACTCATGGACTCCCAATTGAGCAAGTATTAGCTAAAAAAGGGGTTAAACGTAAAGAAATGGACTTGGCTGAATACCTTGAAATGTGTCGTGATTATGCTCTCAGCCAAGTTGACAAACAACGTGATGATTTTAAACGTCTGGGCGTTTCTGCTGATTGGGAAAATCCTTATATTACACTGACACCAGATTATGAAGCAGATCAAGTACGTGTTTTCGGTGCTATGGCAGATAAAGGATATATCTATCGTGGTGCTAAACCAGTGTATTGGTCATGGTCATCAGAGTCTGCCCTTGCTGAGGCTGAAATCGAATATCATGATATTGATTCGACATCACTCTACTATGCCAATAAAGTTAAAGATGGTAAGGGAATTCTTGATACAGATACCTATATCGTCGTTTGGACGACAACACCATTTACTGTAACAGCTTCACGCGGTTTAACAGTAGGACCAGATATGGAGTATGTTGTAGTTGCACCAGTAGGTAGTGAGCGTAAATACCTTCTTGCAGAGGTTCTTGTAGATAGTCTCGCTGCTAAGTTTGGCTGGGAAAACTTTGAAATTGTGACTCATCACACTGGTAAAGAACTTAATCACATTGTTACAGAACATCCATGGGATACAGAAGTAGAAGAGTTGGTTATCCTTGGAGACCATGTTACAACAGATTCTGGTACAGGTATTGTCCACACGGCTCCTGGTTTTGGTGAAGATGACTATAACGTTGGTATTGCTAATGGACTTGATGTTGTAGTTACCGTAGATAGTCGTGGTTTGATGATGGAAAATGCTGGTCCTGATTTTGAAGGTCAATTCTATGACAAAGTGACACCACTTGTAAAAGAAAAATTGGGAGATCTTCTTTTAGCCAGCGAAGTTATCAACCACTCATATCCATTTGACTGGCGTACGAAAAAGCCAATCATTTGGCGTGCGGTTCCACAATGGTTTGCCTCTGTTTCGAAATTCCGTCAAGAAATCCTCGATGAAATTGAAAAGACAAATTTCCAACCTGAGTGGGGTAAAAAACGTCTTTATAACATGATCCGTGACCGTGGCGACTGGGTAATCTCACGTCAACGTGCTTGGGGTGTTCCACTTCCAATTTTTTATGCAGAAGATGGTACAGCTATCATGACAAAAGAAGTGACTGATCACGTTGCAGATTTATTTGCTGAATACGGCTCAATCGTTTGGTGGCAACGTGATGCTAAGGACCTTCTACCAGCAGGTTATACTCATCCAGGTTCACCTAATGGTCTCTTTGAGAAAGAAACAGACATCATGGATGTTTGGTTTGATTCTGGTTCATCATGGAATGGAGTAATGAATGCTCGTGAAAACCTTTCCTATCCAGCAGATCTTTATCTTGAAGGTTCTGATCAATACCGTGGTTGGTTCAACTCATCACTAATTACATCAGTTGCTGTTAATGGTCACGCTCCATACAAAGCAGTCTTATCTCAAGGTTTTGTACTTGATGGTAAAGGTGAGAAAATGTCTAAATCTCTAGGAAATACAATTCTTCCGAGTGATGTTGAAAAACAATTTGGTGCGGAAATCTTGCGTCTGTGGGTAACTTCTGTTGATTCAAGTAATGATGTTCGTATTTCAATGGATATCTTAAAACAAACATCAGAAACTTATCGTAAGATCAGAAATACATTGCGTTTCTTGATTGCAAATACTTCCGATTTTAATCCTAAACAAGATGCAGTAGCCTATGAAAATTTAGGTGCCGTTGATCGTTATATGACTATTAAATTTAATCAAGTTGTGGATACAATCAACAAAGCTTATGCTGCTTATGATTTTATGGCAATTTATAAAGCTGTCGTTAACTTCGTAACAGTTGATCTATCAGCATTTTACCTTGATTTTGCAAAAGATGTGGTTTACATTGAAGCGGCTAACAGTCCAGAACGACGTCGTATGCAAACTGTTTTCTACGATATTTTAGTTAAACTTACAAAACTTTTGACTCCGATTCTACCACATACTGCTGAAGAAATTTGGTCATACCTTGAACATGAGGAGGAGGAATTTGTTCAATTAGCAGAAATGCCTGTTGCACAGACATTCTCTGGTCAAGAAGAAATTCTTGAAGAGTGGTCAGCATTCATGACGTTACGAACACAAGCTCAAAAAGCTCTCGAAGAAGCACGTAACGCTAAAGTCATTGGTAAATCTCTAGAAGCACATTTAACAATTTATGCTAGTCAAGAAGTGAAAACGTTATTAACAGCGTTAAATAGCGATATTGCACTCTTGATGATTGTCTCACAATTAACAATTGCTGATGAAGCAGACAAACCAGCTGACTCAGTATCATTTGAAGGTGTTGCATTTACTGTTGAACACGCTGAAGGTGAAGTCTGCGAACGCTCACGCCGTATTGATCCAACCACAAGGATGCGTTCGTATGGTGTAGCTGTTTGTGATGCTAGTGCAGCAATTATTGAGCAATATTATCCTGAAGCAGTAGCTCAAGGTTTTGAAGCTTAATAAAAATTATTTAATGCTATATTTGTTTAGTAGTCATCAAAAAAGAAGCCTTGATTAGGCTTCTTTTAATTATGCTGTTGTTGGATATGAAATTTCAATTAACTTGGCAGTATGGAGTGATTTCATCTGCTCTTGAATAATAATAGATTGATCTATTTTACGCTTTAAGAAGAACTCACGAATAGCTTCTAATTCTTCATCTTTGATAGCACGATATTTGTTTGAAATTAATAATTCATAATGTTTAGGTGCTGTTGTAAAAACGACATCGGTGTTGCCAGCTGAATAGACTTCCACTAATTTTGCATCTGTATTTTGGAGTTGATTTCGAACTAGTTCAGGATGACTACTGGTTGTATTAATTAGTCTCATAACTATTTTCCCCCTGATTCTTATTAGGTTTATTATAACACTATTTAGGAAGAAAGGTATGAATTATTTCCTAGAATGGTGATTTTTTTCCCAAGCTTGGACACCCCATCTATGGCTTCCTCGTTTTAGCTTTTCTTTAGCTTCTTGGATAGGAAACCAGGCTAGATGGTTGAAATCTTCTAGTGGCGCTTGCTCCTTATGATAGGCAGTAACTTCATAAATATAGGCGGGATTATAGTAGTAAGTATCACGGTGTCTAGAGTAAAAATATTCATCAGCTTGACCATAGTAATGGCCAATTGTTGCAGAATAACCTAATTCTTCAATTAACTCACGAGTTAAAGCTTCTAGGTGATTTTCATTTTCTTCAATTTCCCCACCTGGAAGAAACCAAGCACCATTAGGTGCCTGTACTAAAATAATTTTATCATGAGTTGGATTTGGAATAATAGCATAGACACCAAATCGTGACCTATAGTCTACATTATCTATTTTTTCACCGAAAGTAGGATTAGTCATAGTTCTCTCTCCTGATTGTGTTTTATGATTTTAAAAGCTTTAATTATTTTTTATTTATTATACTAAAATTTTTGGAATATTTCCTTAATAATTGTATTAAAATTTAAAGACGAGATAGGAGAGAAACAGCTTTATAGAGGCTATTATTTTTTGAGAAGAGTGTGAAAAAAGGTTGAGTTTCTTACTCAACCTTTTGTACTTTCCTCAGTTTTTTTAGAAGATTTTATTATGATATTTCCATTGCTAGTCATAATAGCACGAAGTTCTTTTTCGCTTGGATTCTCAAGATAGTAATCTGTGATAGCATCTTCAATATGTTCTTGAATGGTACGACGTAATGGACGTGCTCCCATTTTGGGATCGTAACCTAAATCAACCAATTTTTCTTTCACTTTATCAGTGACATCTAGATGAATACCATTGATGGCGAGACGTGCATTAACGTCAGATAACATAATATCAACGATATTGAGGAGATTCTCTTTATCTAAAGCCTTGAATTCAATAATACCGTCAAAGCGGTTCATAAATTCAGGGCTGAAGAAGTTACCTAGTTGACCTAGTACGGAATTCGTCCTACCTTCTCGTGAGGCACCAAAGCCAACACTTGCTTCAGTTTTACCAGAACCAGCATTTGAGGTCATGATGATAATGGTATCTTTAAAACTAACAGTTCTTCCTTGTCCATCTGTTAATCGACCGTCATCAAGGACCTGCAAGAACATATGCATGACATCGGGATGAGCTTTTTCAATTTCATCTAGAAGGATGAGCGAGTAAGGATTTCGACGAACCTTTTCAGTTAGTTGTCCAGCTTCCTCGTATCCCACGTATCCTGGAGGCGCTCCGACTAATTTAGCAACAGCATGCTTTTCCATGTACTCTGACATATCAAAACGAATCATACTATCAGCTGAACCAAAGAGCTCAATTGCTAGTTGTTTAGAAAGTTCAGTTTTACCAACACCGGTTGGTCCTACAAATAAAAAGGAACCAATAGGACGGTTTGGGCTACCAAGACCAACTCGATTACGACGAATAGCTTTTGCAATCTTAATGACAGCGTCATCCTGGCCGATCACATGCTGTTTCAAGTCATCTGCGAGATTAATTAATTGAGATTGTTCTTTTTCTTTTAAATCACCAACAGGGATATTCGTTTTTTCTTCAATGATGTGCTCAATTGTTTTTTCGGTAATAATAGGTGTATCTTGATCGTCGACCTTTTGTTGCTGCATTTCTTTATATTTTGCAATCTGGTCACGGAAGTAAGCTGCACGTTCGTAATCTTCTTCACGAGTCGCTTGCGCTTTTAAATTTTCTGCTTCAATGAGACGTTGATCAATTTCTTTTGGATCAACAAAATTTAGTGTTAGGTTCATTTTAGAACCAGCTTCATCTAATAAGTCTATTGCTTTATCAGGTAAAAAGCGGTCTTGGATATAACGATTAGATAGTACTGCAGCTGCTTCTATGGCATCATTATTATATTTTACGTGATGATAATCTTCGTATTTTTTTTGGATACCTTTCAAAATAGTAATGGTTTCTTCAACAGAAGGTTCATCGACTTTTACAGGTTGCATACGGCGTTCTAAGGCAGCGTCCTTTTCGATAATACGATATTCATTGAGAGTAGTGGCACCTACTAGTTGTAATTCTCCACGTGCAAGGGCAGGTTTTAAAATATTACCTGCATCCATACTACCTTCGCCAGCTGTACCAGCTCCAACTATTTCGTGAATTTCATCTATGAATAGAATAACATCTTGACGTTGACGAATTTCTTCCATCAACTTTTGCATGCGTTCTTCAAATTGACCACGAATGCCCGTTCCTTGTACTAGACTCACAACATCCAAACGAATAACTTGTTTGCCTTGAAGTTTATGAGGCACATTACCATCAACAATTTTCTGAGCAAGTCCTTCAACAACGGCAGTTTTCCCTACGCCGGGTTCGCCAATAAGTACAGGATTATTTTTTGTACGACGATTAAGGATTTCGATAACACGAATAATTTCTGAGTCACGTCCAATAACAGGGTCAATATCACCATGGCGGGCTATTTCAGTGACATTGATACCAAATTCTTCTAGAATCCCTTTGGCTTGAGGAGGAGTTGCAGTTTGGTTGCGATTATTATTTCGTCCATTACCGTTTCCTCCACCTCGGTTTCCTCCTGCTTGTGTAGGAGGAGTGTTTGGTAAATCTTGGCCATTAAAGGCTCTGAAATTATTTAAATCTCCAAAGAAATCATCAAAGAAAGGATTGATGCCACCAGGCGCATGTGAAACATGATTTAAACCTGAAAAAAGTGGATTATTAGGGTCAGTTTTAATAATTTGGTAGCAATTTTGACAAAGATCAACTTGCTTTTGTTTTCCATTAACATTTGTATACAAATGAATAGTTGATTCGTTTAGTTTGCAGTTTTGACAGAGCATAGGCTACCCCTTTCTTATGACATTTAACTATTGATGTGTATATAGTCAAATATAGTCAAACTTTATGCTTTTATTATAGCACCTAAAGCATAGAAATCAAGAAAAAAGTTCTGTTTTTAGCACTGAATATATTAGAGTGCTAAATTGAAAAATAGATGACTACTGAGAAAAATCGTTATTTGCGGATTTTAGACGATAAAATCGTTAAAAAGTTAGTAAAAATGTTGCTTTTCATGTTGCTTTGGTCACTTTTGTGTTAAAATAGAAAAGACTAGAAAATATATAGGAGTAAGTAAGATGGAATCACATTTAGTGAGAATCATCAATCGCCTCGAATTAATGGCGACTGATGGTGGTAATTTAAAACGTAATTTTGAACGTGAAGGTGTTGTTGTAGCAGAAGTATCTTTTAGTAATGACCCTGAAAACGGTCCTGTTTTCACATTACGTGATGTAGAAGCGCGTGAATCATATTCATTTGACAGCATTGACCTTATCGCAATGGAAATTTACGATTTATTATACTGATAATTATAAAAGACCTTGAAGGTCTTTTTTTATATCTAAATATACATTAAAATAGAATAAAAACAAAAATATTTATTTAAACTTGTATTTTTATTCTTTGTGTGATAGACTATTGGCAATTACTTTTTTAGGAGATGTCAATGAATTTTTCATTTTTACCACAATATTGGTCCTATTTTAATTATGGTGTGATGGTAACCATTATGATTTCAACATGTGTTGTTTTTTTTGGAACTATTATAGGCGTGTTAATTGCTTTAGTAAAGCGTACTAATTTACATTTTCTCACAATATTAGCTAATTTCTATGTATGGGTATTTCGTGGGACACCGATGGTAGTTCAAATTATGATTGCTTTCGCATGGATGCATTTTAACAATTTACCAACAATTAGCTTTGGTGTTTTAGATTTAGATTTTACACGACTTTTACCTGGTATCATTATCATTTCCTTAAATAGTGGTGCCTATATTTCGGAAATTGTACGTGCAGGGATTGAGGCTGTACCATCTGGACAAATAGAAGCAGCTTACTCGTTGGGGATTCGACCTAAAAATACACTTCGCTATGTTATCTTACCCCAAGCTTTTAAAAATATTTTACCTGCTCTAGGGAATGAATTTATTACAATTATTAAAGATAGTGCTCTCCTTCAAACTATTGGTGTCATGGAATTATGGAACGGAGCACAATCAGTTGTAACGGCTACTTACTCACCAGTTGCACCGTTATTATTTGCAGCATTTTACTATTTAATGTTGACAACGATTCTCTCAGCTTTGTTAAAACAAATGGAGAAATATCTTGGGAAAGGGGTAAAAATAGATGGTTGAGCCAATTATTTCAATACAAGGACTTCATAAAAGTTTTGGGAAAAATGAGGTTTTAAAAGGCATTGACTTGGATATTCATCAAGGAGAAGTGGTGGTTATTATTGGCCCTTCTGGCTCTGGTAAGTCAACATTTTTAAGAACAATGAATCTCTTGGAAGTACCAACAAAGGGAACAGTGACTTTTGAAGGGATTGATATAACAGACAAAAAGAATGATATTTTTAAAATGCGCGAAAAAATGGGCATGGTTTTTCAACAGTTCAATCTATTTCCCAATATGACTGTACTAGAAAATATTACTTTATCACCTATTAAGACAAAGGGACTTTCTAAGCTTGATGCTCAGACAAAAGCATACGAGCTACTTGAAAAAGTTGGACTCAAAGAGAAGGCTAATGCTTATCCAGCAAGCTTATCTGGAGGACAACAACAACGGATTGCTATTGCAAGAGGTCTTGCAATGAATCCTGATGTCCTTCTTTTTGATGAACCTACTTCAGCTCTTGATCCTGAAATGGTAGGTGAAGTCTTGACTGTTATGCAAGATTTAGCTAAATCTGGTATGACGATGGTTATTGTCACTCATGAAATGGGTTTTGCACGTGAAGTAGCGGATCGTGTCATTTTTATGGATGCAGGGATTATTGTTGAGCAAGGGACCCCTAAGAAAGTATTTGAGCAGACAAAAGAAATCCGCACAAGAGACTTCTTAAGTAAAGTATTATAATTTCATTGTCTAAAACAACTTGTTTTAGACTTTTATTATTCCATTGTTATGAGTAAATTGTTACTGTATTGTTTGGAAGTTGGTAAGTCTATATATAATGTAGATTAAGAATGATAGGGTGATGAAAAAAATTTAGATGCTTTAAATATATTAAGTGTAGTTAATTTATAAAATAAGTTGACTTTATAAGGTTAATTTGATACTATTCAGTTAGCTCCTGAAGAACTAAAATCTCTTATCATGGAGCTGATTTTTACCATTTTGGTCTTAGAATAGGATGTCTCATATGAATTATAAAGAGATTTATCAAGAGTGGTTAGAAAACGACTCACTCGGTAAAGATATTAAGTCAGATTTAGAAGCTATTAAAGGAGATGAATCTGAAATTCAGGATCGTTTTTACAAAACATTAGAATTTGGAACGGCGGGATTGAGAGGTAAACTTGGAGCAGGAACCAATCGTATGAATACTTATATGGTGGGGAAAGCAGCACAAGCATTAGCTAATACGATTATTGATCATGGCCCTGAAGCTATTGCACGTGGAATTGCAGTTAGTTATGATGTCCGTTATCAATCTAAGGAATTTGCAGAATTAACTTGTTCCATTATGGCAGCAAATGGTATTAAGTCTTATATTTATAAAGGGATTCGCCCAACACCAATGTGCTCATATGCTATTCGTGCTCTAGGATGTGTTTCGGGTGTGATGGTTACTGCTAGTCATAATCCTCAAGCTTATAATGGTTATAAGGCATATTGGAAAGAAGGATCTCAGATTTTAGATGATATTGCTGACCAAATTGCCAATCATATGGATGCTATAACCGATTATCAGCAAATTAAGCAAATACCCTTTGAAGAGGCTCTGGCAAGTGGTTTGGCAAGTTATATTGATGAGAGTATTGAAGAAGCATATAAAAAAGAAGTGCTTGGTTTAACTATTAATGATACTAACATTGATAAGTCAGTCCGAGTAGTTTATACTCCTTTAAATGGCGTAGGAAATTTACCTGTGCGCGAAGTTTTAAGACGCCGTGGTTTTGAAAATATTTATGTAGTACCTGAGCAGGAAATGCCCGATCCTGATTTTACAACAGTTGGCTATCCAAACCCTGAAGTTCCTAAAGCATTTGCCTATTCAGAATCTCTAGGAAAGTCAGTTGATGCAGATGTCTTACTTGCCACAGATCCAGATTGTGACCGAGTAGCATTGGAAGTCAAAGATAGTAAGGGAGAATATATTTTCTTAAATGGTAATAAGATAGGGGCACTTCTTTCCTATTATATTTTTTCACAACGATGTGCCTTAGGGAATTTGCCACATCATCCTGTATTGGTAAAATCCATTGTAACTGGTGATCTATCAAAAGTTATTGCAGATAAATATAATATTGAAACTGTTGAAACTTTAACAGGATTTAAAAATATTTGTGGAAAAGCTAATGAATATGATATCTCAAAGGATAAAACTTATCTCTTTGGCTATGAAGAAAGTATTGGTTTTTGCTATGGCACTTTTGTACGTGATAAAGATGCTGTGAGTGCTTCAATGATGGTAGTAGAAATGACTGCCTATTATAAAGAACGAGGGCAAACACTTTTAGACGTTTTGCAAACCATTTACGATGAATTTGGCTATTACAACGAGCGCCAATTTTCTCTTGAGTTAGAGGGTGCTGAGGGGCAAGAACGTATTAGTCGTATTATGGAGGATTTTAGACAGAACCCAATATTACAAGTAGGTGAGATGACATTGGAGAATTCTATTGATTTCAAGGATGGTTATAAGGATTTTCCAAAGCAAAATTGTTTAAAATATTATTTTAATGAGGGTTCATGGTATGCTTTAAGGCCGTCAGGGACAGAACCTAAGATAAAATGTTACCTTTATACGATTGGTTGTACAGAAGCAGATAGTTTATCGAAACTTAATGCAATTGAGTCGGCTTGTCGTGCTAAAATGAATAGTACTAAATAAGTCATATGTAAAAAGGCGATGAGGGATTCATTGCCTTTTCTATTGATTAAAATTGATACAAAATGAATAGCGATATAAAATAGCATAATCGCTATTTTTTGATATAATATAGAAAAAACGGATGAAGAAGGAGTATCAATGACTGAATTAATAGATGGTAAAGCCTTATCACAAAAAATGCAGGCTGAGTTAGGGCGAAAAGTTGAAAGGTTAAAGGAACAGCATGGTATCATACCTGGTTTAGCTGTAATCCTTGTTGGGGATAATCCAGCTAGCCAAGTGTACGTTCGAAATAAAGAACGCTCTGCATTAGAAGCTGGTTTTAAAAGTGAGACTTTACGATTATCTGAATCCATTTCTCAAGAAGAACTGATTGATATTATCCATCAATACAATGAAGATAAAAGTATCCATGGTATTTTAGTTCAACTTCCGTTACCACAACATATTAACGATAAAAAAATTATTTTAGCAATAGATCCTAAGAAAGATGTTGATGGTTTCCACCCAATGAATACGGGTCATCTTTGGTCAGGACGACCGATGATGGTACCTTGTACGCCAGCTGGTATTATGGAGATGTTTAGAGAGTACCATGTGGATTTAGAGGGAAAACATGCTGTTATCATCGGAAGGTCCAATATTGTTGGTAAGCCAATGGCACAACTTCTCCTTGATAAAAACGCAACAGTTACTTTGACACATTCAAGAACTCGAAACCTTTCTGAGGTAACAAAGGAGGCTGATATCCTTATTGTTGCGATTGGTCAGGGGCACTTTGTTACAAAAGACTTCGTTAAAGAAGGTGCTGTTGTGATTGATGTTGGTATGAATCGCGATGAAAATGGTAAATTGATTGGAGACGTTGTATTTGAACAAGTGGCAGAAGTTGCTAGTATGATAACACCTGTTCCTGGGGGCGTAGGACCTATGACGATTACAATGCTTTTGGAACAAACTTATCAAGCAGCTCTTAGAAGTGTGAGTCTATGATTGTTGGTGAACAAGAAGCGAGGGCGTTAATTAAGCCACGCCCTAAATCAAGCCATAAAGGTGATTATGGTAGTGTTCTTCTGATAGGAGGTTTTTATCCCTATGGAGGTGCTATTATAATGGCAGCTTTGGCCTGTGTCAAAACTGGTGCAGGATTAGTTACTGTAGCAACCCAAAGTTGCAATATCCCCTCTTTGCATAGTCAACTACCAGAGGTAATGGCGTTTGATAGTGATGATTACAAATGGTTGGAAAAATCAATTGTTCAAAGTGATGTTATTGTAATTGGTCCTGGATTAGGAGTATCAGAATCATCTCGAAAAATTTTGAACCGGACCATGGAGAAGATTCAATCACATCAAAGTGTCATCATTGACGGATCAGCCTTGACTCTGTTATCAGAAGGTGCGTTTCCGCAAACAAAGGCTAAGAATTTAGTGTTGACACCTCATCAAAAAGAATGGGAGCGATTGTCAGGTATTGCTGTATCGCAACAGACAAAAGAAAATACCCAAACCGCTCTTAAATCTTTTCCCAAAGGGACGATCTTAGTCGCTAAGAGTTCGCATACGCGTATTTTTCAAGATTTAGACGAAAAAGAAATTATAGTAGGAGGTCCTTACCAGGCGACTGGAGGGATGGGGGATACTTTGTGTGGTATGATTGCAGGTATGTTAGCGCAATTTAAAGAAGCCTCTCCTCTAGATAAGGTATCAGTGGGAGTTTATCTACATTCGGCAATTGCTCAAGAATTATCTAAAGAAGCCTACGTTGTTCTACCGACAACGATTAGTGATGAGATTCCAAAAGAAATGGCTAGACTATCTAAATAAAAAATAAGTAGAGAGGTGTTAGCATGACACTTCTTTTGCTTTATCGAGCTATTTGTAGAGCAAATAGGTATTTTTTAAGTTTTTTTGGTATAATGAAGTTAATAAAACTCTCATGAGGAGGTGCTATGTCAGACTATTTATCCGTGTCGACACTGACTAAGTATTTAAAATTAAAATTTGACAAAGACCCTTATTTAGAGAGGGTTTATTTAACTGGGCAAGTGTCTAATTTTCGTCGTCGCCCAAACCATCAATACTTCTCTTTAAAAGATGATAAATCAGTCATTCAGGCGACAATGTGGTCAGGTCAATTCAAAAAACTGGGTTTTGAATTAGAGGAAGGGATGAAGGTTAATGTAGTTGGCCGTGTTCAACTTTATGAACCAAGCGGCTCCTACTCTATTATTGTTGAAAAAGCAGAACCGGATGGTATAGGAGCTCTTGCTATCCAATTTGAACAACTAAAGAAGAAACTCTCTCAAGCAGGTTACTTTGATGATCGTCATAAGCAATTACTTCCTCAATTTGTTAGAAAAATAGGAGTTGTGACTAGTCCAAGTGGAGCTGTTATTCGGGATATTATTACAACAGTATCTCGTCGATTCCCAGGAGTGGAAATATTACTTTTCCCCACAAAAGTTCAAGGAGAGGGCGCAGCTCAGGAGATAGCACAAACTATTGCTTTAGCTAACGAGAAAAAGGATTTGGATCTATTAATTGTTGGCCGTGGGGGAGGTTCTATTGAGGACTTATGGGCATTTAATGAAGAATGTGTTGTAGAAGCTATTTTTGAATCTCGTCTTCCCGTTATTTCTAGTGTCGGACATGAAACTGATACAACTTTAGCAGATTTTGTAGCCGATCGCAGAGCAGCAACTCCAACTGCAGCAGCTGAGCTTGCTACAACGGTTACTAAAATTGATATCTTGTCTTGGATTACTGAACGTGAAAATAGAATGTATCAGTCTAGCCTTCGTCTTATCAGGACAAAAGAGGAGAGGTTGCAAAAATCAAAGCAATCAGTTATTTTTAGGCAACCAGAGCGTCTATATGATGGTTTCCTTCAAAAATTAGATAACCTAAATCAGCAGTTAACATATTCTATGCGTGATAAACTACAAACAGTAAGACAAAAGCAAGGTTTGCTTCATCAAAAACTGCAAGGCATAGATTTAAAACAGCGGCTTCATACTTACCAAGAGCGTGTTGTGCAAAGTAGACGACTATTATCAAGTACAATGACTAGTCAGTATGACAGCAAGCTAGCACGTTTTGAAAAGGCTCAAGATGCGCTTATATCATTGGATAGTTCTAGAATTGTAGCGCGTGGTTACGCTATTATCGAAAAAAACCATACTTTAGTATCTACTACTAATGGAATAAATGAAGGAGATCATTTGCAAGTTAAGATGCAAGATGGTCTTTTAGAAGTTGAGGTGAAGGATGTCAGACAAGAAAACATTTGAAGAAAATTTGCAGGAATTAGAGACAATTGTCTCACGTTTAGAAACAGGTGATGTTGCCTTAGAAGATGCCATTGCTGAATTTCAAAAAGGAATGCTTATTTCAAAAGAGTTACAAAAAACTTTAAAAGAAGCTGAAGAGACGCTTGTAAAAGTGATGCAAGCTGACGGAACGGAAGTAGAAATGGATACTTGATGGTTACTATTGAAAAAATTGATGAAGCTATTCATCGTCATTACAAACAGACACATAGTGTCGTTTCTCCTGATTTAATTAAGGCTATCCTCTACTCAGTTGATGGAGGTGGGAAACGTATTCGTCCACGCATCCTTTTAGAAATTTTAGAGGGATTTGGAGTTGAACTAATAGATGGTCATTATGATGTGGCTGCTGCTTTGGAGATGATTCACACTGGCTCTTTAATTCATGATGATTTACCGGCGATGGATAATGATGATTTTCGTCGTGGCCGCTTAACAAACCATAAAAAGTTTGATGAAGCTACAGCGGTTTTAGCTGGAGATTCCCTTTTTTTAGACCCATTTGATTTAGTTGTAAAAGCTGGTTTTAAAGCTGATGTTACTGTTAGGTTAATAGAGTTATTGTCTATGTCTGCGGGTAGTTTTGGCATGGTTGGTGGACAAATGTTAGATATGAAGGGAGAAAACAAAGTTTTATCTATTGACGATTTAAGCTTGATTCATATTAATAAAACGGGACGCCTGTTAGCTTATCCCTTTGTTGCAGCAGGTATTTTAGCTGAGAAGTCGGAAGAAGTAAAAGGAAAACTGCATCAAGCTGGCCTTTTAATCGGTCATGCTTTTCAAGTACGTGATGATATTTTAGATGTGACTGCTAGTTTTGAAGAATTGGGTAAGACACCAAATAAAGACATTGTAGCAGAAAAGACAACTTATCCAAATTTATTGGGTTTGGATAAGTCACAGGAAATACTTGACGATACTTTGAAAAAAGCTCAGGCAATTTTTCAAAATCTAGAGAAAAAAGCTAACTTTAATGCTAGAAAAATAATAGATATAATAGAGGGATTACGGTTGAATGGCTAAAGAGAGGGTAGATGTTCTTGCCTATAAACAGGGACTTTTTGATACACGAGAGCAAGCGAAACGTGGTGTTATGGCAGGACTGGTGATTAACGTTATCAATGGAGAACGTTATGATAAACCAGGCGAAAAGGTTGCAGACGATACTGAATTAAAACTAAAAGGTGAAAAACTAAAATATGTTAGTAGAGGTGGATTGAAATTAGAAAAAGCTTTACAAGTTTTTGAAATTTCAGTTGCAGATAAGCTAACTATAGATATTGGCGCCTCTACGGGTGGTTTTACTGATGTTATGCTACAATCAGGAGCGCGTTTAGTTTACGCAGTAGATGTAGGAACAAATCAATTAGTTTGGAAGTTACGTCAGGATCATCGTGTTCGTTCTATGGAACAATATAATTTTAGGTATGCCCAAAAAGAAGATTTCAAGGAGGGACTGCCTGAATTTGCATCGATAGATGTCTCATTTATCTCTCTTAATTTGATTTTACCAGCTCTAAAAGAAATTTTAGTGGATGGTGGACAAGTAGTGGCATTAATTAAACCACAATTTGAAGCAGGTCGTGAGCAAATTGGTAAAAATGGTATTGTCAAAGACAAGTTGGTTCATGAAAAGGTTTTGACAACAGTGACCAATTTCACGAAAGATTATGGATATACGGTTAAACATCTTGATTTTTCGCCCGTTCAAGGTGGACATGGAAATATTGAGTTTTTAATGCATTTGCAAAAGTGTCAAGATCCACAAAATCTTGTGCTTGACCAAATACAAGATGTTATAGAAAAAGCACATAAGGAATTTAAGAAAAATGAAGAAGAGTGAACGTTTAAATTTAATTAAGCAAATTGTTCTTAACCATGCTGTTGAAACACAACATGAGTTGTTACGCAGATTGGAAGCTTATGGGGTAACTCTAACTCAAGCAACTATTTCACGTGATATGAATGAAATTGGCATTATAAAAGTGCCATCAGCAAAAGGTCGCTATATTTACGGTTTGTCAAATGAAAACGACCCTATCTTTACAACTGCTGTGGCAAAGCCTATTAAAACAAGTATTTTATCAATATCAGATAAGCTACTAGGTTTAGAGCAATTTATCAATATTAATGTCATACCAGGTAACAGTCAATTAATTAAAACCTTCATAATGTCACATTGTCAAGAACATATTTTTAGTTTGACAGCTGACGATAATAGTCTCCTTTTGATTGCAAAATCAGAAGCAGATGCTGATCACATTCGTCAATCAATGATTGCAATGTTGGAGAAAAAAGATTAGTAGAGGACCTTATGCTTTTAGAAATTTCTATTAAGAATTTCGCTATTATCGAAGAAATTTCACTTAATTTTGAAACAGGAATGACTGTTTTAACTGGTGAGACTGGTGCAGGGAAATCTATCATTATTGATGCTATGAATATGATGTTAGGAGCCCGTGCTAGTGTTGAAGTGATTCGCCATGGTGCTAACAAAGCAGAAATTGAAGGATTTTTCTCTATTGAAAAAAATCAATCATTAGTCCAATTATTGGAAGAAAATGGCATTGAATTAGCAGATGAATTAATTATTCGCCGAGAAATCTTTCAAAATGGGCGCAGCGTTAGTCGAATTAATGGGCAAATGGTGAATTTGTCAACACTAAAAGCTGTGGGGCAT
This sequence comes from Streptococcus sp. 'group B', assembly GCF_002073795.1. Classification (NCBI taxonomy): domain Bacteria; kingdom Bacillati; phylum Bacillota; class Bacilli; order Lactobacillales; family Streptococcaceae; genus Streptococcus; species Streptococcus sp. 'group B'. The sequence continues at coordinate 735,590 of NZ_CP020432.1, forward strand.
TATTTGGTAGACATTCATGGTCAGCATGACCAAGAGGAACTAATGAAACCTAACATGCACATTCTGATGTTAGATGAATTTGGTAATACAGAATTTAATGTCATAAAAGAGCGTTATCAAAGTCTTTTTGATGCTTATCGTCAGCTTCGTAAACGTGTATTGGATAAGCAAAAAAATGAACAAGAGAATAAATCACGTATTGAAATGCTAGAATTTCAAATAGCAGAAATTGAGTCTGTAGCCCTTAAATCAGATGAAGACCAAACGCTACTCAAGCAACGTGATAAATTAATGAATCATAAGAATATTGCAGATACTTTGACAAATGCATATCTTATGTTAGATAACGAAGAGTTTTCAAGTTTATCGAATGTTCGTTCTGCAATGAATGACCTTATGGCTTTAGAAGAATTTGATCGAGAATATAAAGATCTTTCCACCAATCTTTCAGAAGCTTACTACGTTATTGAAGAAGTTACTAAACGTTTAGGTGACGTTATCGATGATTTAGATTTTGACGCTGGTTTACTACAAGAAATTGAAAATAGACTAGATGTTATTAACACAATAACGCGAAAATATGGCGGTGATGTGAATGATGTTTTAGACTATTTTGATAACATTACTAAAGAATATAGTCTATTGACAGGTAGTGAAGAGTCCTCAGATGCTTTAGAAAAAGAATTAAAGATTTTAGAACACGATTTGATTGAATCAGCAAATCAATTAAGTTTAGAGCGTCATAAGCTAGCTAAACAATTGGAAAATGAAATCAAACAAGAATTAACAGAGCTTTATATGGAGAAAGCTGATTTCCAAGTTCAATTTACAAAAGGAAAATTTAATAAAGAAGGGAACGAAATCGTTGAATTTTATATTTCAACGAATCCCGGAGAGGGCTTTAAGCCATTGGTAAAAGTGGCTTCAGGAGGAGAGTTATCTCGATTGATGTTAGCTATTAAATCTGCTTTTTCACGTAAGGAAGATAAAACTTCCATTGTATTTGATGAGGTGGATACAGGAGTTTCTGGTCGCGTGGCCCAGGCTATTGCTCAAAAAATTCACAAGATTGGTAGTCATGGACAAGTTTTAGCAATTTCTCATTTAGCTCAGGTTATTGCAATAGCGGATTACCAATATTTTATTGAAAAAATTTCCAGTGACTCTTCAACAGTTTCAACGGTAAGGCTTTTAAGCTATGAAGAACGTGTAGAAGAAATCGCTAAAATGTTGGCAGGAAACAATGTAACTGATACTGCACGTACTCAAGCTAAAGAATTACTTGGTAGTTAGCTTTGGTAACGTCTTTAAAAAGCTAACATTGTTAGGAGAAATTAATGTTGATACACTTAAATTTTGTTATAATAAGGGTATTGAAATATTAAAGTATAGAATAGGATAGGATATGAGTAAAATCAAAATTGTAACGGATTCTTCCATTACCATTGAACCAGAACTTATTAAAGAGCTTGACATTACAGTTGTTCCCTTGTCAGTTATGATAGATGGTACCTTGTATTCAGACAATGACTTAAAAGCACAAGGGGAATTCTTGAACCTAATGCGTGGAAGTAAGGAATTGCCAAAAACAAGTCAACCACCTGTAGGTGTTTTTGCAGAAATTTATGAAAAATTAATGAATGAAGGTGCGGAACATATCATTGCAATTCATTTAACGCATACACTATCAGGAACTATTGAAGCATCACGCCAGGGAGCTAATATTGCTGGTGCAGATGTTACAGTTATTGATTCTACTTTTACAGACCAGTGTCAAAAATTCCAGGTTGTAGAAGCCGCGAAATTAGCTAAAGAGGGAGCTGATTTAGATACAATTTTGGCTCGTGTGGAAGAAGTACGCCAGAAGTCAGAATTATTTATTGGCGTATCGACCCTTGAAAATTTAGTAAAAGGTGGTCGTATTGGACGTGTAACAGGTCTCCTAAGTTCATTGCTTAACATAAAAGTAATTATGGAGCTAACAAACCATGAATTAGTACCGATTGTTAAAGGTCGCGGTCTAAAGACCTTCAGCAAATGGTTAGATAATTTTGTTGAAAGTGCCCAAACACGAAAAATTGCTGAAATTGGCATCTCCTACTGTGGTAAAGCTGATATGGCTAATAACTTTAAAGAAAAACTAGCTGTTCTAGGTGCTCCTATATCCGTATTAGAAACTGGCTCAATCATCCAAACTCATACTGGTGAGGATGCATTTGCTGTTATGGTTCGTTATGAATAAGAAAAAAATACTTACCGGACTTTCTTTTTTTCTGGTAAGTCTTCTTTTATCTTTTGGGATTTTTTCCTTGATCATTCCAAAATCAAATCCTAAATTAACAAAAAAAGACTTCCTAACAAAGAAAGTTATCCCACTTAACTATGTTGCTCTTGGAGATTCTCTGACCGAAGGTGTGGGGGATACAACCTCTCAAGGTGGTTTTGTCCCACTGCTATCAGAATCACTCCATAATCGATACTCTTACCAAGTGACTTCTGTTAATTATGGTGTGTCTGGGAATACTAGTCAACAAATTTTAAAACGTATGACGACAGATCCTCAAATCGAAAAAGATTTAGAGAAAGCTGATTTATTGACGCTAACTGTTGGTGGTAATGATGTCTTGGCTGTTATTCGTAAAGAGCTCAGTCATTTATCACTAAATTCCTTTGAGAAACCAGCAGAAGCATATAAGGAACGTTTGAAAGAAATTCTTGCAAAAGCAAGACAAGATAATCCTAAATTGCCTATTTATGTTTTAGGCATTTATAATCCTTTTTACCTAAACTTTCCACAATTAACTAAAATGCAAACCGTTATTGATAATTGGAATAAAGCTACAAAAGAAGTAGTTGATGCTTCAGAAAATGTTTATTTTGTCCCAATTAATGACCGCCTTTATAAGGGAATAAATGGTAAAGAGGGTATTACAGAGTCATCAAATAGTCAGGCAAGTATCACTAATGATGCTCTCTTTACTGGAGACCATTTTCATCCCAATAATATTGGCTATCAAATCATGTCTAACGCCGTTATGGAGAAAATAAATGAAACAAGAAAAAACTGGCCGTAATTTAAATTTTTGGAAATGGGCATTTCTCTTATTGTTGGCAATTAACCTTTCCTTCACAGCAGTGATTGCAAGTCGTTTAATTCAAGTACGTGAGCCTAATACAGGAAAAATTTCGACTGGGGTACAAGATAAAGTAAAAGTAGGTACTTTTACGACCAATAAGTCGCAACTGAATAAGACAATTGCACTTTATTTAAAACAATATCAAACTAAGAAGATGAATTATAAGATTTATGCTGCTTCATCTTCTATACTATTTGAAGGCTCTTATCAATTATTAGGTTATGAAGTGCCTTTATACATCTATTTTGAACCTTATCGTTTAACAAATGGCGCTGTTCAACTTAAAGTGACCTCATTTTCAGTAGGAACTCTTCCGCTTCCAGAAAAAGATGTGTTACAATATATAAAATCATCTTATAAATTGCCAAACTTTGTAGATATAAAACCTAAAAAATCGGTTATTAATATTAATTTGCAAGATTTAAAAAATAAAGAAGGTATTTATTTGAAAGCGACTGCAATTGATTTAGTAAACGATAATTTTAGTTTCGATATTTTTAAGAAAAAGCCCTAAAATGACGTTAAATACTTGACCTTAAGCCTTTTTTTAGATATCATATAATCTGTTAAAACTTATGTTGTATAAGTTTAGAATTTATTTGGAGGATTTGTTAACATGGCTAACAAACAAGATTTAATTGCAAAAGTAGCAGAAGCTACAGAATTAACTAAAAAAGATTCAGCAGCAGCAGTAGATGCAGTTTTTGCAGCTGTAGCAGATTACCTTGCTGAAGGTGAAAAAGTACAATTAATCGGTTTTGGTAACTTTGAAGTTCGTGAACGTGCAGCTCGTAAAGGTCGTAACCCACAAACTGGTGCAGAAATCGAAATTGCAGCATCAAAAGTTCCAGCATTTAAAGCTGGTAAAGCTCTTAAAGACGCTGTTAAATAATTCGTCTAGAAAAACCTTGTCATATCAATGTTTATTGATAGCGACAAGGTTCTTTTTTTATATTTGGGGCATATTTGGGGCATAAAGTTAGTAGTTTTCCATAATATCAGCTATGTTGGATTTCATTTTCTTTGTAATGTGGGTATAAATTTGTACAGTAGTTTTTGCATCAGCATGTCCAACACGATCCATGATTGCTTTTAGTGGTACGTTATTTTCAGCAAGACGACTGACTAAAGTATGACGGAAGATGTGGCTAGTGATATTTTTATTGATTGGTTGTTCAAGCCGCTCGTTTGCTTTTTTCAATGCTAAATTAAAGGAATTTATTTGGATAGGAACACCGTTCCTAGTCGTGAATATATACCCCATGTCTCTGTATCGTTTATTTGTATTTTTTTCGAGTTCGTTAATAAACTCCATCTCTTGTAAAATTTCCATTTCACGTTTGCTCATAATGGTTTCACGATAGGACGCAAGGGTTTTTGGAGAGGTCTTTTCTCCATTTATGTAACCATTAGTGCGATCATAAGTTCCGTGCAACTGTAGAGTTTTGTTTTTAAAATCAATATTATCCGGCTCTATGCTAATAGCCTCACCAATACGGCATCCGTTAAGACTCATAAATTCTGATAGAAATCCCAGGCGGTGAGTGCTAGGTCTTCTAAATAATTCTTTTAACAACCGCTTGATTTCTTCTTCTTCAAGATATTTTTCTTCAATCTTTTTCCAATCATTAAGTGTTTTCTTGATTTTTGGCAGTTTAGCGCGTCTTGCAGGATTATCCTTGATGATATCTAGACTAACAGCATAATCAAAGATAAGATTAAGCATAGACTTGTTTCGCTCTTTTTTGTTTCTAGAGCAATCGAGATTATCCAGATAATTTTGGACATATCTAGGGTCGATATTAACTACAGGTATATTGATCCCAAATTCTGCTCTAATCTCTCGAATATTGCCTTTTAAAGTGACAATAGACGATCTTTTAATTTCCTGTTGGTAAAATATCCACCACTCATCAATTAGATTTGTAAATAGCATGTCAGAGGTTTGCAACTTTCTTACGATATCAGCTATCTTAGCATCTAATATTCTTTGAGCTTCTTTTCTAATTCGAGGAGTATCTTTTTCCATCAGTACTGATGTACGTTTCCATTTATTAGTATATGGATCTTTATATCTTTCTACAAAATTTACTTTTCCACTTTTGTGTTTTTCTGACCACATTGATTTTTACCTCATTTCTTGATAAAATGGGTACAATAAAAAGGGCTTTTTAATGCCTAATTTATTGTACAGTTTGCCTCACTTCATTGCTTGCCGGCTAGAGTGGGGCTTTTTCTATTTGCTAAAAAAATTTTGAATATTGTTAGCTTGAGCCTGAGTTAGTTTTATTTTAATTATTTTTATATCATTTGTTTTTAAATTTCTGAGTGTTAATTGAGCTTTACCCGGAATTTCCTCGGTTATAGTAGTAGAGGTACTGTTAATAGTTCCTTTTTTACCACGATTTGCACCAGCTAATCCGCCAAGTACTGCAGCAGTAGGATTGATAGTTGCACCTATTAATCCTCCAATAATTGTACTACCAGAACGACCTTTTTGAGTCGTTTTTCCTTTTGTTACTGTTTTTTCAATAATTCGTGAACCATCAAACTGAAAATCCACAAATTTAAATAAATCAGGTTTTTCAGAATAAAAACCAATATAGTAGTCACCCTCCACTGTTTTACGAATAGCAGTAGGTGTATTAAAACCTAAATTAATTGTGGGCGGTAAGACTATTTTGCTTTCTTGTGATGCCCTTTTTCTCATTTCGTTTGCTTTAATAATGCCGTCTTTAGCCTTTTCTGATGTTGACACAGCAAATTCCTTTATTTTATTTATATCCATATAATCTCCTCACTATATTACACGACCTTAAGTAAATTATAGTATTCATCAATTACCATGCATTCATCTGCAGTAGTTGTTAGTTGATGATATTGCATAAATTGTAGGTAGTTAAACTCTCGTTTATCTTCTAATTGAGAAAGTGCTTCAGCGATTAAATGACTAATCATGTATCTGTCAGCTTCTAGCTCGTGTTTCTCACGTAGTGTCTTATAGTCACCAATATTTCTTTCACAATGTCCGAGTTCATGCAGGATAACCCGTTTTTGAGCATCTAACGATAGTGATTTATTGACAAAAATAACTTTAATATCGTCTATATAAATCCCAGGTCGTGGCCATAATTCGTTATCAAAGTATGCGAGATTAACTTTGTGACAGTCTACAATCTCTTCAATAGTCATAGACTATCTTCCTTTCAAATAAATTTCAATAATATTTTGTATTGCATCAATATCTGATTCAGTAAGTGGCTTGCCATCAAATGTTTTAGCCTTTTCTGCCATTTTTCTAAGATCGTCAGAAGTGTATTCTTGGCTATCTTTAGCTATATTGGGATTATCTGTTCTACCTAATAAGTAATCTGTAGAGACATTGAAGTAGTCTGCTATTTCAGCAATTCTTTCAGCGTTGGGTTTTTGAGTTTTCAACTTATAGAGTGTATTTCGGCTATATCCTAAGGTTTCCTCTAGTTGAATAAGTGTAATTCCACGCTGTTTGCACAATTCTTTGATTTTTTCAAACGTCGGAAACATTGATTTATCAACCTTTCTAAGGCATGACAAAAAATATTTCAACTTTTTGGGTGAAAAATGTTGACAATTCAACCAAATAGGTGTATCATATTTTTTGTAAGCAAGAGATAACTAAAAAAACAACTAAGCAAACAACTATAAAACAGTTTTGGCGAACGGGTTTTAGTTGATTTGTTAAGGTTCTTTAATATGCTTTAATTCTAACTTTTTAGGTGTGAGTTGTCAAGTGGTTATATACTAAAAAGTTGAAAATTTAGTTGTTTCTTGTTTACAGATTTTAAAACAAGGAGGGAAAATGAAAAAAAACATCGTTGATCTACAAAAGCGTAATGAGCATTTTCAGTGGGTCGCTGATAGCTTAGAGGGGAAAGAAAACGAACTTTACGTGGAAAGAGATTGGTACGACAATCCGACTCTTATTTCCAAAGAGGATGCAAAAAAAGAAGTAGAGCAAGTACAACAAAAACTTATTCTACTTCAAAAGAAATCATTTATTGAATATATTTTGCAATTATTGCACCAACTATTCCGCCGACAATAAGGTTGATTATACCGATTATCACTTTTCCTGAGGTTGTTTCTTGAAAAGCGGAAAGTAATCCAGATAGGTTAGTTCCTCTCATTTTCCATTTAGGGGTGTTAGTTTTTAAATCATCGTTGATAGCTAAAGTGAGGAATGTTGAAAAGCTATTGACCTTGCTTGATGTTGACATACTTAGTTCATGGTATTGTCTCGAAGAGAAAGCGTCAGCTTCTTGTTTACCTGTCAGAAAACGATGTGGGGTTAGATTGTTCAATTCAAGTAATTTTTCAATATGCGGATTGTCAATATATCCTCCACCGTACATCTTTTTAAACAGATAGGCTAAATCGATCTTTTTGTCATCATCAATGATTATTGGTGTGCCGCCTAGAACTTTGAATCGCTGCTCAATAGCATGAAAGCCAAAGACAGTATCTCTCATGTTCCAGTGAATCCAATTTTTGTCGGTATTTCTGTCAACAAATGTGAAGAAATCTGTTAACAGCTCTTTTTCGATAGTTTCATAAGTATCATCAGTAATTGGGGTATCTAATATCTCGGAATACTGATGAATGGAAAAGTTGTTGGTTTGGGCATTATTGAATTGACGAACTGAAATGGAAGCTATTCTAGGACTTTTACTACCTAGATTATAAAAACTTTCGCAGGAGTAATGGATAATTAGATATTTTTCTGGTCGTTCTTCAATACTTTTAAGGATAGTATTAGCGTATTTATAATCAGAGTATCGAGACATTTTTACCTCAAGTTTTTATTTTTATTATATCAGAAAAGAAAGGAGAAAATATGCCAGATATTGCAGTTGGACGAGAAAAAGTTGTTACCTTTCTAAAAAGTAACAATATCAAGAAGAGTGATTTAGCAGCAGCCTATGGTCTCAATCGTCAAGAGGTCACTAACATTCTTAGTGGCTCAACTAGAGGACCAAAGGCTAACCAGTTTATTCTGCGAGTGATTGCAGATTACAGCATTGAGTAAATGCAAAAAAAGGAACTGATTGCAGTCAGCCCCTTATCAAAAATTCTACTTACATTATATCACAGATTGGAGGTAAGAAATGCCAAAAGCTGAATTAGTCTACAGACCAGCTAAGCAGTCGGAAAAAGCCGACTATGGCGATTATGTGCATCTTTGCCAAATCTGGGAGGGATTAACCGTCGGAACGGCAAAGGTTTGGGCAGCAGAAATGAGAAATCATCCAGATTTTAAACAATTTATCAATAATCCAACGCATAGAATTGTATTCATCAATTACGAGGGATTTAAGTTGTTTGTTACTTGGAAGTCTAGAAATAGATATAAACCTAAAAAGGAAACGCTGGCAGAAATGTTGGAAAATATTAAAAAGGAAAGACAGTTAGGAGTATAACATAATGAAGAAATTATTTAAAAAATTATTTGTAAAGAAAAATCAGGTTATAGAAACACGTCAAAAATGGACAATCGAAACACATGGCTGGGAAGCTAATGCACGACGTTACGACAATATGATTGAACGTAATAATAGAGGGCGTACATGTTAAAAGAAGTATTACTAGAAAATGAACTGTTGCGTGATGAAAATAGACGACTAACTAATGAAATGGCAGATTATTATTTTACGAACGTAGCAAAAGCAAATTTATTGGATATTATCGTCAACGAAGGTTACATCTTAGATAGCACACTGGAAAAATGTATTGCTAAGTTAGATAACGTTGATAGACAAACACTAGAAAAAAATTGGAGTGATGATAATGATTGAAGTTGAAAGACAACCAAAAAATACGTACTCACGAATTAGATGTTCAAATAATATTTATGATGAAATCGCCAATATTGCAAATGAATGTGATTTAACACTAAAAGAAGTAACTGATGCACTACTAAACTATGGTCTTGCTAACGCTCAAATTATTAGTTCTGAAAAAGTAGTTACCGAAAGTAAATTAGTAATAGGAGATTTTGACAATGACAATCACAATTAATAAGTTAGAAATCGAAAACGTAAAGCGCATTAAAGCTGTAAAAGTTGAACCATCATCCAAAGGATTAACCATCATCGGTGGCAATAACAATCAGGGTAAAACTAGCGTTCTGGATAGTATTGCTTGGGTATTAGGTGGTAATAAGTTTAAACCTAGTCAAGCAGCACGAGAGGGAACTATGGTACCACCTACGCTTAAAATTACCATGTCAAATGGTTTGATTGTTGAGCGTAAGGGTAAGAATTCTAGTTTGAAAGTTATTGATCCTAACGGGCAAAAAGGTGGTCAACAATTGCTTGATAGCTTTGTAGAAGAGTTAGCTATTAACTTACCAAAATTTATGGATGGAACTCCAAAAGAAAAAGCAGATGTCTTACTTGAAATCATTGGAGTTGGTGATCAGTTGGCAGAATTAGAACTCAAAGAAAAAGAACTCTATAATCAACGTCATACTATTGGTGTTATTGCTGACCAAAAAGAAAAGTTTGCTAAGGAGCAACCATACTATAATGATGCCCCAAAAGAATTAATTAGTATCGCTGATTTAATCCAGCAACAACAAGAAGTGTTAGCAAAAAATGGGGAAAACGCTAGAAAACGTCAGAATCTATCCGTTATTCAACAAAATCATCAATTTAAACAGTCAGAGGTTGAACATTTAAAACAACAATTAGCCACAGCAGAGAAACAATTACAAGAGTTATCTAGTGACTTGGAAATTGCACAAAGAGACACAATGTCATTAATAGATGAATCAACTGCAGAAATAGAAGAAAACATTTCTAATATTGAAGAAGTCAACCGCAAAGTCAGAGCTAATCTGGATAAAGATAAAGCTGAAGAAGATGCTAAACATCAGCGTGAACAATATAACATATTGACTAATGATATTGAGTCAATTCGTCAACAAAAACGAGACTTATTGATTAATGCAGATCTGCCACTTGAAGGCTTGTCAGTAGATGATGGAAAGTTACTTTACCTTGGTCAAGAGTGGGATAACATGTCAGGCAGCCAACAACTAATAGTAGCAACTGCTATTGTACGTAAACTAAAACCAGATTGTGGCTTTGTTTTGATTGATAAACTCGAACAGATGGACAACATCACACTTGAACAATTTGGTAAATGGCTAGAGCAGGAGGGTTTGCAAGCTATTGCAACCCGTGTATCAACTGGCGAAGAGTGTGCCATCATTATAGAAGATGGATACTCAGTGGAAAATAAAGCCCATAGCTTTAAAACAGCAGAGGGTGGTAGTTTTGCTGAAACAGTAGCACCGACTTGGCAAGGTGGATTTTAGAAAGAGAGGTAAATATGCAAATTACTAGAGGAAAACGGGCAAGGGCACAACGTGTCATTATCTATGGACCAGAAGGAATTGGGAAGTCAAGTTTTGCAGCGCAATTTCCAGAGCCGTTGTTTATAGACACAGAGGGTTCAACTGACAACATGGACGTGGCACGCATGGACAAGCCTACAAGCTACACTATGCTAAAAAATCAAATTGCTTTTGTAAAAGCTAACCCTACATGCTGTAAGACACTTGTCATTGACACTATTGACTGGGCAGAAAGCTTAATAGTAGATGATGTCTGTGCTCAACATGGAAAAAAAGGAATTGAAGATTTTGGTTGGGGTAATGGTTACACTTACACAAAAGAAGAAGTTGGACGTTTCCTAAATATGTTGCAGGAATTGATAGAGTTAGGTATCAATGTCGTCCTTACTGCTCATGCCCAAATGCGTAAATTTGAGCAACCTGATGAAATGGGAGCTTATGATCGCTGGGAACTCAAGCTAGGTAAAAAGACAAGCTCACAGACTGCACCATTAGTTAAAGAATGGGCTGACATGGTTCTGTTCGCTAATTATAAAACTGTAGTGATGACAGCTGATAACAACAAGAAGAAAGCAACTGGCGGTACCCGTGTCTTATATACACAACATCATCCAGCGTGGGATGCAAAAAACCGTCATGGATTACAAGAAGAAATGCCACTTGATTACGCTGGTATCGCACATATATTCGCACAAGCACCAAGTCAACCAGTAGCAGAAACACCGCCAGTACAGCAACCGGTGCCTACTCAACCTATACACGAACCTGTACATGAGCAACAGGCGCAAATGTCGGGACCAACTGCAGCAACAGAGTATCCATCTGTCCTACCAAAGGCTTTGACGGATTTGATGACGCCTGAACAAGTTACACCAGATGAGTTAGTAGCAGTAGCAAATATTAGAGGACACTTCCCTCCATTGACTCCTATTGAAAACTTTCCACCAGATTACTGGAACATGATTGTAGCAAATTGGGGAGCCACATTGGAAGTTATTAAAACACAAGTCCGAGCAACAGAACAGCCCTTTACAGTGGAAGGCTCATAGATTTTGGGAATTAGAAATAATAGCAAAATATAACAAAAATTGGATTTATTCCAATAGCTAACAATACTTTTTAAAATTAAAATAGGAGAAATAAAATGACTGAATACAATAACAACTTTGAACGTGAATTTGGATGGGATGACACAATCCAAGAAGATGCAAAAGAATTTATTACATTACAACCTGGTGACTATGTCTTCACAGTAACAGACTTTGAACGTGCACGCCACACACCAAATCCACAAAAAACAGGGAAATTGCCAGCATGTAATAAAGCAGTAATTTCTCTTGAAATTGAAACTGATGAAGGTGTTGCTAGTTTGAAGCATAATCTATTTTTACATAGCTCTACCGAAGGAATGTTATCAGCATTCTTTGGGGCAATTGGTCAGAAAAAACACGGTGAGCCATTAAAAATGAATTGGAACACAGTAGTTGGTGCGACGGGTGTATGTAGTGTTAAGAATAGAACATATAACGACAATGTTTATAATGAAGTGAAATCGATGATTTATGCTGATAGCGTTGACTGGACTAAAGTATTGAATGCAAATACTCAACCACAAGCGCCACAACCAACGTATCAACAACCAGCTCAGCAAACAACTAATTTTGCACCTCAACAACAACCAGCACCTCAGTCATATCAACAAGGTCAAATGCAAGCATCTCAACAACAAGGTGGATGGGGAGGATTCTAATGGGAAAAGCTAAAGATTACACTGGTCAACGATTTGGTAGGCTTGTAGTGATTGAGCGTTTACCTCAGGATCCATATACAAAAGCAAAATATAAATGTCAATGTGATTGCGGTAAGTTAACGATTGTTAATAGTAGTAATCTAGCAACTGGTCATAGTACCAGTTGCGGATGCATTGTTACTAAACATGGTTTTGCTAGAAAAGAGCGTCTTTATAATATTTGGGTTGGAATGAGACAACGCTGCAGAGATAAAAATTCCAATGATTATATTAAATACGGTGGCCGTGGAATAACTATATGTGACGAATGGGAAGAATATATTCAATTCAAACAATGGGCATCATCGAATGGTTATCGAGACAATTTATCTATTGACCGTATTGATGTTAACGGAAATTATGAACCATCTAATTGTAGATGGGCTAATTCAACCGAACAAGCAAATAATCAAAGAAATAACCATTTAATCACATTTAAAGGTAAGACTCAGACAATAAAACAATGGTCAAGTGAACTTGGTATTTCTAATATTACTTTACTTACAAGATTAAATCGTGGTTGGAGTATTACAAAAGCTTTAACGACACCTACACAAAAAGGAGTGTGATTTACATCAAACTTAGAGAATATCAAGAAGAGGCAAGGTCAGCAGTGCAACAAGAGTGGGAACAAGGCAAGAAGAAAACCCTTCTTGTCCTTCCTACTGGTTGTGGTAAGACTATTGTCTTCTCAAAGATTATTGAAGATAGAGTTAAACTAGGCGAACGTGTTTTAGTATTGGCTCATCGGTCAGAGTTGCTGGAACAAGCAAGTGATAAGCTAATGACAGCAACAGGATTGGGCACGGCTTTAGAAAAAGCAGAAAGTACATCGCTCGGCTCATGGTATCGAGTGGTTGTTGGTTCTGTGCAGACGTTGCAGCGAGAAAAGCGTTTGAGTAAATTTCCAACAGATTACTTCGACACAATTGTTGTTGATGAAGCGCATCATGCTATTTCAGACGGTTACCAAAGAGTTCTACAACACTTTGATAGTAGCAATGTTTTGGGAGTTACAGCAACACCAGATCGTGGTGACAAACAAAATCTAGGTAAATATTTCGATAGTTTAGCTTATGAGTATTCTTTGGTAGATGCTATCAAATCTGGTTATTTATCAAAAATTACAGCAGTTACTATTCCTTTGACTTTGGACCTATCTACAGTGAGTCAGCAAGCTGGAGATTTTAAAGCAAGTGAGATTGGGACGGCGCTTGACCCGTACCTAGAACAAATTGCCGATGAAATGGTTAAGCAATGTTCTAATCGCAAAACAGTTGTATTTTTACCACTTGTTAAAACTTCCCAAAAATTCCGTGATATTCTAAACCAAAAAGGATTCAAAGCAGCAGAGGTCAATGGAGAATCGAAAGACCGTGCTGAAGTCCTAGAAGACTTTGATAATGATAAATATAATGTACTATGCAATTCAATGCTTTTAACTGAAGGATGGGATTGCCCGACAGTCGATTGCGTAGTTGTACTGAGACCCACAAAAGTAAGAGCTCTTTATAGTCAAATGGTCGGTCGTGGCACACGATTAGCGCCGGGGAAAGAAAAACTACTGTTATTAGATTTTTTATGGCATACCGAACGCCATGAGCTTTGTCGTCCTGCTCATCTAATTGCAAAAACACCAGAAGTTGCACAAAAAATGGTCGAGAACATGACCGATGAAACTGAAGTAGCTTTTGAATTGTTAGAAGCTGAAGAAGTAGCCAGCAAAGATGTTGTTGCAGAGCGAGAAGAAGCACTCGCTAAGCAGTTAGCAGAAATGCGTAAACGTAAACGTGCATTAGTTGATCCGTTGCAATTTGAAATGTCTATCAACGCTGAAGACTTAGTGGACTATGTACCGGAATTTGGTTGGGAGATGGCGCCAGCTTCTGAAAAACAACTTAAAACACTTGAGAAATTTGGCATATTTACTGACGAAATTGGGAATGCTGGTAAGGCTGCCAAATTATTAGATAGACTGGATAAACGTCGTCAATCAGGTCTAACAACTCCAAAACAAATACGAATGCTTGAGCGATACGGTTTCAAAAATGTAGGTATGTGGAAATTTGAAGTAGCATCAAACATGATTAATCGTATTGCTGCTAGCGGATGGCGCCTACCAAAAGGCATCAATGCTCGAGAATATCAACCAGAATAGGAGAAAAAATGGAAAATATTAATGAACAGATTGAAAAGTTTATTTCAAATTTTGCTGATGAAGCAATCGAAAAATCCGAAACATATTCGGAGGCAATTTTATATGTCGATAAACACTCAAGTCTCACCGAGTTTGGGCAAGTAGTAAAAAAAGCTATTCAAGAAAAAATCAGAGATATTGCCTTGAATAGCAGAATTATTAAATAGCTTCAATTTTTATAACAGCATTTGAAGCGTAATAAATTTGTGGGTTTTCTAAGTCAAAGAAAAATTGCGAGTTAGCAATTAATTCTAAGAAGCTAGGAATTAATCCATCATGAACATGGTTCCATAATGAATATATTTTTGATAAGGACATAGCATCATTTGATTTTACTACACTTTGAAAACTCTGTTCTTCGTGAAATATAACAATAGAACCATCTGAAAAAGTAATTTTTATTTCAGGCATATAGTTGACCTCCTTTCTTTAGGTTAATTATATCAAATGCAGAAAGGATAACATGTGCAGAAAGGATAACATGGCAGAGAATGATTTTAATTTGCTACCGTTGCTGGATTATATCAATCCTGCCACGGTAGACTATCAAACATGGGTTCAAGTAGGAATGGCCCTAAAGCATGAAGGTTATACAGCAATGGATTGGGATGTTTGGTCACAATCTGATAGTAGATATAAAAAAGGTGAGTGTTTTGCAAAATGGGATAGTTTCCAAGGCAATGGCTTTGGGACTATCACAGGGGCAACAATCACACAGCTAGCTAAAGATAATGGATGGACATCATCAGAGTATCGTAACAGCGATGATGCTCATGAACTCAGCTGGGACGATACAATCGATCGTGATTATAAGATTGTCGATAAAAATTGGATTGAATCGAAAGAGATTCAAGAGCCAAGAAACTGGAATCCAGTTCAAGATTTAATTACTTACATAGATACCTTATTTGAATCAACTGACAAAGTTGGTTATGTAACAGAGACCTATCCAATTACCCTTGATACGGGAGAGATTGTTTATAAACCAACAAAAGGAGCGTATGACAGGACTGCTGGTCAACTGATTGAATCACTCCAAAAAAATCCTACTGACTTAGGAGCAGTATTTGGAGACTTCAAAGAAGAGGCTGGTGCATGGATTCGTTTTAATCCACTAGATGGAAATGGTGTCAAGAATGACAATGTAACAGACTTTAGATATGCCTTGGTTGAATCCGACAGCATGGAACTTGGTAAACAGTATGCTTTGTTTAAAGAACTAGAATTGCCAATAGCAACCTTAGTCCATAGCGGTAAAAAATCATTACACGCTATTGTCAAAGTAGATGCTCGTGATTATCAGGAGTACCGCAAACGGGTTGATTATATCTATCAAATTTGTAAAAAGAATGGACTTGATATTGACACACAGAACCGCAACCCTAGTCGATTATCACGCATGCCTGGTGTGACTCGGAATGGGCACAAGCAATTCTTGATTGATACTAATGTGGGTAAAACCAACTACGAAGAATGGTATCAATGGATTGAAGATTTAAATGACGATTTGCCTGACCCAGAGACGCTAGCTGACGAATGGGATAATATGCCAGAATTGGCACCGGAACTCATCAAAGGAGTTTTGCGTCAAGGCCACAAGATGTTGATTGCTGGACCATCAAAAGCTGGTAAGTCGTTTGCATTAATTGAGCTATCCATCGCGCTGGCTGAAGGTAAAGAATGGTTAGGCTGGCAGTGTGAACAAGGTAAGGTCTTGTATGTCAATCTGGAACTGGATAGACCGTCAGCTTTGCATCGCTTCCGTGATGTATACGAAGCTATGAGCTTGCCACCAGCAAACATCAAGAATATTGATATTTGGAACCTACGTGGAAAGACCGTTCCCATGGACAAGTTAGCGCCTAAGCTTATCCGTCGTAGCTTAAAGAAAAATTACCAAGCGGTCATCATTGACCCTATCTATAAGGTGCTGACTGGTGATGAAAATAGTGCGGACCAAATGGCTCACTTTACCAATCAGTTTGACAAAGTAGCTACTGAGTTAGGTTGTAGTGTGATTTACTGCCACCATCACTCAAAGGGGAGCCAAGGCGGTAAAAAATCTATGGACCGTGCAAGTGGTTCAGGAGTGTTTGCCCGTGACCCTGATGCACTGATTGACCTAGTAGAGCTAGAATTGACTGAGGAACTCATCAAGTCACGCTCAGAAAAAGCAGCCGCTAAGATTTACCAACAAGCCTTGCAAGAAAAAGCGCTAGCCTACTATCAACAGGAAGTAACGCTAGATGATTTGGAAAGTCGTTATCAGATGCAGCAACATTTTGACAAGGCTATCAAGGACATCATGATTAAACAGCCCTATCTGGAAGCGGTCAAGAAAGCCCAGTATGAGGTGGAGATTTCCACTGCCTGGCGAGTTGAAGGGACTTTACGCGAGTTTGCTAAATTCCAACCAGTTAACATGTGGTTTAGCTATCCAGTGCATGATGTAGACACAACGGGTGTCTTGGCTGATATATCACTAGAAGATAATGTGCCGACTTGGAAGAAGAATTTTGAGAAGAAGAGTCCAAGAGAGTCCAGGGAAAAGAAATCTCAAAAAGTAGAGACTGCAATTAATTCATTGAATGATGGAATAGAGCCAGTCACAATCGATAACTTAATCGAATATTTTTCTACTGAAGATAAGCCAGTTTCTGAAAAAACTATTCGTAGATGGATAAAAGAAAACGGTAAATTTGAAGTTAAAAATAAACAAATTTTACCAATAGAAGAACCTAAAACCAATAAAAGTTTGTGAATATTTCACAGAGGGACAGGGACAGGGACAGACAAAATCGAGGGTCAAATTCGAAAGTGTCCCTCGAAAATGTCCCTGAAAAATAGGGACAAACTCGAAAATGTCCGTGTCCCTATTACATGATTTTCAGGGACAAAAATAGGGACAAACTCGAAAATTTCTCGAAAATGTCCTTGACTTTTGAGGGACAAAATTGAGGGACAGAATATTCTCTTTCTCCGAAAGAAGAATATTTAGGAAATGTCCCAATTGGTCAATGGGTACATGAACAGGAACAAGGGGGCTATGCATCCGCCCCTTGTAACCCTGTAACCATGTCCCTTGACATTGACTATGCGCGAAAATAAAAAAAGATGGGAAGTGACAAAAATGAAAGAATACAAAAAAAGAATGATTGTTAAATATCAAGAATTAAAAAGCCGTGCAGAAAAATTATCAGTATTAATTAATAAATTTTATATTGATAGTCTAGATTTTAAATTACAATGTCCTATTGAATTATTAGTAGCACAATGGCATGCAATGGGAGCTTATCTAAAAATTTTAGAACAACGTGCAGCAATTTGAAAAAATAAACTTGGATAATGTTGATCATGACAATTGAATTTTTTATCCCAATGAAAAAAATACCAACCACAACACATCAGCAAAAAAAGGTCCGTGTGGTAAATGGGAAACCACAATTCTATGAACCAGATTCACTAAAGGAAGCTAGGGCAATGTTTATGGATAAGTTTGCTCAACATGTCCCTAAAGAAAAATTAAATGGTCCAATAAGACTAACAACCAAGTGGTTATTTCCGAAAATCAAAAAATCAGTAAACGGACAATATAAAGATACTAAACCCGACACAGATAATTTGAACAAGTTACCTAAAGATTGCATGACTGAATTGGGATTTTGGAATGATGATGCGCAGGTTGCTTCGGAAATTATTGAGAAGTTCTGGGCTGATACAGTAGGAATATATGTGAAGGTGGAAGAGTTATGAAAATTGATTATATTGATTTTTTTGAACGAGTGGTTCCTGGCTGGATGAGAGAAAGTAACAAAAAAATGCAGGAGCTTGGTTTTGGAACTGAACAATATTGGGTATGGGTTAATATGTCAATCGTTGATATTTGCGAGAGTTATGGCAACGACGATTTGGTGAATGGCCAATTCCACATGATTTGGGAGTGGCTAGAAAGGAAAACAAAATGACAGGTGAATTAGTACATAAACCAAAGCATTATAATCATGGGGAAATTGATTTGATTGAGTCGTGGTATAAGACATACCCATGGGACCAGTTTGTCGCAATCATGGAAAGTCACATTGATAAATACATTAAACGACATAGATACAAAGGCAATGCGACTCAGGATTTAGAAAAAGCACTCGAATATACAAAACGTCTCGTTGAATATTGGTTACTAGAAAGTGTGAACGAATGAACGAACAAAACAACAAATTACACAAACAGTCAATTGTGATTGTTGTATTAACTGTAGCAGTCAGCGTGTTGTTAACAACAAATATTGCATTGTACAACTACTACCAACCACAAATCACAGGTTTACAACAGCAACTAATACGCACGCAGTACCGTTTGAAAGAGTCGTCAGAGCAAAATCAGAGACAGACAAAGCGGATTGCGGAGTTGACAGGAAATGGGGGATAAAGTTGTCATTAATTGATGAAGTAAAAGAATGCGGTTCAGAATCTCACAAAAAATGGTTTGATAGGTACTTTGATGGTTTAAAAATCGAGGAGAAACTTAAACAGTCTGCGATGAAAGGATTCTCTGGTTATAAAATCTCTATTCCAAAAAATGATGAATACTTAGCTAGACGACTTGACAGCCAAAAAACAATAGATTTACTAAAATACCGACTTGGTGATGGTTTTGATGTTGAAATAAAAAATCTTGAGTCATCATATAAAATCTTTGGTAAACCAGTTGTACTAAGTAGAGATTTATTTATTTTTTGGAGAACAGGAGATAAGAATGGATGATAACACAGCAGTTGTTTTGATACTTTTAATATTATTTTTACCGTTTATTATCGGCAGTTTAGAGAAGAGGTGACGGAATGAGTAAATTATCTAACGCACAGTTAAAGGCTTTTGATGAGTGGTTGTTTGATTATCGCGATATTGAACGTAAAATTGCAATTAGAAAACTTGAGCTGCAGACGCCTGTTAGTACAGATATCAATGTAGGCGGGGGGAAGTCTAATCTAGTAGCTAAAGAGACAGAAGATATTGTCATAAAGTGGTCAAAGGACGGTAAAATCAAAAGTTATGAAAACTTCAGAGAAAGTGTTGATAGGGTTAAAGCACTGCTTGACGATGAATTGAATTATATTTTTGATCTAAGGTGGGGAACTGGTTCTAATAATACCTGGGAGGAGATAGCTTATAAGATTCATACGTCTAGAGCAGGAACCTACCGAAAAAGGGATAGAATTTTGACTCTATTTGCACAACAAATTGGAAAATTGTAAGTTTGAGACAAAAAAGGGTGGTTTTCTCACTTTTTTGATGATAAATTGGTAGTATGAGTTTGAAGGCAAGGCAAATAGTGTCTTGTCTTTTTATTATGTCACGAAGGAGGTGATGGAAAATTGAGTAAATTAACACTAAAACAAAAGCGTTTTGCAGATGAGTACATCATCTCAGCTAACGCGACAGCAGCGGCTATTAAAGCAGGTTACAGTAAAAAGACAGCGAGGTCAATAGGTCAAGAAAACTTGACCAAACCTGACATTAAAGCTTATATAGATGAAAGGATTGAAAAGCTTGAATCTGCAAAGATTGCCACGCAAGAAGAAGTTTTACAATACCTTACATCAATCATGCGAGGCGATCAGCAAGAAAAAACACTGATCAGCATCGGGGAGTTAGGACAAGAGATTGTCGATATTGATGTAGGTGCAAAAGATAGAATCAAGGCAGCTGAGCTACTAGGTAAGCGGTACAGATTATTCACTGACAAAATTGAAATGGATATAAGTTCAGATGTAACCATCAGTGTAGGTGAGTGGGATGACGACTAAGCAACGCCCTAAAATTAATATTGTCATCAAGTATCCTAGCAAAGTCTTTAATAAACATATCTACGATAAACTATATAATTACGATAACTTCACAGAGGTACACTATGGAGGTGCATCTTCTGGAAAATCACACGGTGTATTCCAAAAAATTATCTTAAAAGCACTCAATCCAAAGTTTAAACATCCGAGAAAGATTCTTGTCCTTCGAAAAGTTGGTGCAACTGTCAGAGACTCTGTATTTGCTGATATTATGTCTAACTTGTCGTATTTTGGCGTCTTGGATAAATGCAAGATAAATATGTCAGCTTTTAGAATAACATTGCCGAATGGCTCGGAATTTATTTTCAAAGGCATGGATAATCCAGAAAAGATTAAGTCAATTAAAGGGATATCTGATGTTGTAATGGAAGAAGCTAGTGAGTTTACACTTGATGATTACACACAGTTGACTTTGCGTTTAAGGGATAAGAAACATCTAGAGAAGCAAGTCTATCTCATGTTCAATCCTGTGAGTAAAGCAAACTGGGTTTATAAAGCTTTCTTTATCAAGTCACCTAAAAACACTGTAGTTTATCAAACTACATATAAAGATAATAGGTTTTTAGATGATGTTACTAGAGAAAATATAGAGGAACTAGCAAACAGAAACGAAGCTTATTACAAGATTTATGCTCTAGGTCAGTTCGCGACTTTAGAAAAGCTCATATTTCCAAAGTATGAAAAAAGAATACTAAACAAAGACAAGTTATCACACTTGCCTTCTTTTTTTGGTTTGGACTACGGATTCATTAATGATCCTTCGGCATTTTTGCATGTCAAAATCGATGATGCAAACAAGAAGCTATACATCTTGGAGGAATATGTCAGAAAGAATTTGACCAATGATAAAATAGCTAATGCTATAAAGAGCCTCGGATATGCCAAAGAAGAAATCAGAGGGGATTCAGCTGAAAAGAAATCTAACCAAGAGTTGAGAAATTTAGGTATTCAAAGAATGATTGATGTAAAAAAAGGAGCTGGTTCAGTTATGCAAGGAATTCAGTACATGCTACAGTACGATATCGTTGTTGACGAAAGGTGTGTTAAAACAATTGAAGAGCTGGAGAATTACACTTGGAAAAAAGATAAGAAAACTAACGAGTATATCAATGAGCCAGTTGACAGCTATAACCATTGCATTGATGCTATCAGATATGCAGTACAAGATAGAATATATCAATCATCTGACAGAAATAAACGACTAAATAATGCTAAATATTATTTTAGATAGAGAGGGATTTGAACTTGTTTGAAAGAAAATTTTTATCAGGAACAAGATTTAATGAAAATGCGAACAGGCAATTTATCATGTTGCAAGAAGATTTTGATGCTATTGAATATAATTCGCAGAAATGGATTGATCAGTTAAAAAAATATATTTCTAGTTTTGAGACTGAGCAACTAGACCGATTGAAAGAGTTAAAGCGATATTATCTTGGTGATAACAATATCAAATATCGTCCAGCAAAGACCGATGAATATGCAGCTGACAATCGTATTGCTAGTGATTTTGCTAAGTACATTACAGTCTTTGAGCAAGGTTATATGCTTGGTGTGCCTGTCGAGTACAAGAACGAAGATAGTGATATTCAAAAAAACATTAATCTTATGAGTGTTCGTAACAACGAAGACTATCACAATGTAGCAATCAAAACGGACTTATCCATTTACGGTCGTGCTTACGAGCTTTTAACCGTTGAAGAAGTAGATAATGGGACAGAAATTAAACTCTATCAACTACCCGCAGAACAGACATTTGTTATTTATGATGATACTTATCAACATAATTCTTTGATGGCTGTACATTTCTACGACATCGATTACGGCGCAGGTAAACGTAAGCAAATTGTTAAGGTCTATACTTCAAATATGATATTTACTTACGAGGACTTTAATCAAGAAACAAAAGGAATGAGTCTGAAAGATGAAGAAGAACATTACTTTAGTGGTGTTCCAGTTAATGAATATTCTAATAATGATGATAGAGCAGGCGCTTATGAATCAGTCTTAGATAATATTGATGCATACGACTTATCACAGTCAGAGCTTGCTAACTTTCAACAAGATTCTGTAGATGCAATCCTAGTTCTCTCTGGTAATCCGTATACAGGAGCAGACGAAAATGATTTTTTTGAAGATGGACGTATAAATCCAAACGGTCGTTTAGGTATATCTATTGGATTCAAGAAGGCAAAAGTTATTGTCCTTGATGACAATCCTAACCCGGATGGTGCTAAGCCAGATGCGTATTATCTAAAAAAAGAATATGATATGGCAGGAAGTGAAGCGTATAAAAACAGACTAGTGTCAGATATCTTACGCTTTACTTTTACTCCCGATATTCAAGATTTAAAATTCTCTGGTGTTCAATCTGGCGAGTCAATGAAGTATAAGCTAATGGCTTCAGATAATTACCGTGAAAAGCAAGAACGGTTGTTCAAAAAAGGACTCATGAGACGTTTACGTTTAGCTGCCAATATCTGGTCAATCAAGGGGAACGAATCGACGGTATATAGTCAAGTTAATGATACTAGTATAGTATTTACTCCTAATGTGCCGCAGAATGATAATGAAATTGTTTCGGCTGCACAGAGTCTTTATGGAATTGTTAGCGATCAAACTATTTTTGAAATTTTAAACGCAGTAACTGGTGTCGATGCTGAAGCTGAATTAAAACGTCTGAAAGAAGAGGCTGACGAGAAGCAAGTAATGCCAGAACCAAGAAATGTAGGTGATGCTAATGGACAAGAAGAACCAACAGCAGGACCATCTTGATTACTGGCAAAAACGTCAAGAAGATATTGTTAGTTATTTAGATAGAGCAGACTTAGATATTTTCAATGAATTATCTAGAGTATATAGTAACCAATCATTGTCTTTACAAAAGGATTTATATGATTTTTATAATCGTTTTGCTGAAGATAATAAGATAACTTATCAAGATGCTGTTAAGAAGCTTAGACACGAAGATTTAAGTGATTATGCAGCAAATGCCAATCGATATAGAGAGCAAGCTGAGAAAGACCCAGAGCTACTTAAACGTATTAATGAACAATATGTATCAGCGCAGGCTACTCGTCTTGACATGCTTAATTTAGAGCTTATACATCGTGCAGGTACTATGAGAGGTATCTTAGATGGTTTGTTTAGCGATCATCTAAGAAAGGCAGCTAGTTATGCTTACCAAAAATCTGTAGGTGGTCGCTCAGGAACAATTAATGGGCCAGCTCTAGAACAGTTAATCAAGACACCATTTGACGGCTATAATTACTCAGAGCAACTCTGGGGAAATGTTGATAATCTAGTAAAAGATTTACAAGAAGCATTCAAAAAAGGATTTGTCAGAGGTCTTGGTCCTAGAGAAATGGCTCGTGAATTGGGCAAACGTTACGACGTAGCCAGACATAGGGCTGAAACGCTTATTCGTACTGATGGCACGATGATTATCAATAATGCTACAGCCAAGCGATACATTGATGCAGGTATTAAGTATTATCGAGACTTAGTTCAGCTAGATGATAGAACTACTCAGATATGTCGAAGTAAGGCAAGAGAAAATAAAAAGAAACTCTTATCTGAAATACAGCCCGGAATTAATGCTGCTCCATATCACTTTAATTGTAGGACTACAATTATTCCTGACGAGGATGAACTTAATACCGATGTTGAACCTATCGCTGATAAAAGTACTAAGTATTTTAAGGATGTCACATCAGATTGGATAGATGGGCAAGAGTATGAGTCTCAAATATCTATGCTGAATGAGTACACTAAAGGAGGCGGAACTTACAGAGTTGATGGTCATAACGTAGTACTTGACCATTCAAACTACGAATATAGAGTTGCTAACTGGTTATCTAAGAAGACAGGATTACAAGTTGAAATGGTTCCGAGGGTTAATTTCCCCGAAAATATTAACACTCCAGACTATTTAGTTGACGACGTTCCATTTGACTTGAAAGAAATCACAGGTTCAGGTAAAAACGTCATCGATGGTAATCTACGAAAAGCAAAAAAGCAAGCACCTAATATCATTTTTGATATCACAAAAACCCCACTATCTTTTGAAGAAATACTGGGGCAGTTAGAACATATTTATAAGATAGATCGCAGGGGTCTCAATATATCAATTATCAAAAACAAAGACGAGGTGTTAGCTGTAGTAGAAAAAGAAAGACGATGACCCACCGCCTCCACAGAAAACTGCTTCATGGGCGTTAGACCACCGTCTTTCACTACCATAAGTATACACCAGTATAGCAGAATTATCAAGGAGGAAGATATGTTTATTTGGCGAATGGTATTAGTAGCACTGGGTGTATTGGTGCTCATATTGATTATTGGCATTGCAGCAATAGCAGTTAAGTCAATTATTGCAGAAGTGAAGAAGGAAGGATAAAGCAATGAATAAACGAATTAAGAAGAAACGTAAACTCGAACGAGCTATTGTGATGCTTATCGCAGAGAATGCCATGCAAGCAGAAGCTCTTAGAAATCAACATAAAAGAATTGAACAACTTGAACAAATTGTAGAACATAATGCTCAAGCGACAAATAACGAACTTGATTATATAAAGAATAACTATAAGAAAAAATGGAAGAAATAATTACTAATCATTTAGATTAGTCGTAGCGATACGGCTTTTTATTATGTCCAAACTTGTTGATGACACTAAAAGCTACACTGTTTCGTCGCAGGACGTAAAACTAGACTATCGGTTGGTGGCGTAACCACTAAAGGAGAAAATTATGGCAGAAGAAAATGTAGCAACAGAAACTACTGAGCAAGTCGACACTCAGAAAGAAGCTGTTGAACAAGCTAAGCAAGAACATGAGCGTACATTTACTCGTGCGGATATTTCAAAAATGATGACTGCTGAGCGAGCTAAATGGGAAGCAGAACAATCTGACGCTATTGAAAAGGCACGTACTGAGGGCGAACGATTGGCCAAAATGTCCAAGGATGAACGTGCTAAGGAAGAAGAACAAAAACGTCTTGATGCAATCGCAGAACGAGAAAAAGCAGTCGCAGAACGTGAAATGCGTATTGAGACTCAAACGCTCCTTGTGGAAAAAGGTTTGCCATTAGAATTTATTGATGTTGTTTTAGGTACTACTGCAGAAGAAGTTAAGACTAATATTGATAATTTACAAATTATTTTTGATAAGGCTGTTGAAAAGCGCGTTAATAATCGTTTGACTCAGAAGCCACCACGGACTGGCAACGGCTCTGTCGGCATGACTAAAGCTGAGATTATGGCAGTAGAAGACGACGACGAACGTATGCGTTTAATTGCTGAAAATCGTAACTTATTTTAAGAATAAGAAAGGAATATTATGGCTGAAAAAAATTTAAACACCATGGCAGACTTGGGAGACATTAAATCGATTGATTTTGTTAACAAGTTTTCCAAAAACATTAATGACTTACTGAAACTACTAGGGGTTACTCGTCGTGAAGAGTTAACCAGTGATTTAAAAATTCAGACCTATAAGTGGGAAGTGACTTTAGATCAAACTGATCCTGGAGAAGGGGAAACAATCCCTCTGTCTAAGGTTACTCGAACTAAAGATAAAGACTATACAGTGAAGTGGTTCAAGAAACGTCGTGCAACTACAGCTGAGGCAATTGCTCGCCATGGTGCAGCTCGTGCTATCACTGAAGCAGATAAGCGCATTATGCGTGAGCTTCAGAATGGAATTAAGGATGCGTTCTTTACATTCCTCAAAACAAAACCAACAAAAGTTAAAGGGGCTGGTCTTCAGAAGGCACTATCTTTATCATGGGCAAAACTAGCTACTTTTAATGAGTTTGAGGGGTCTCAACTTGTTTCTTTTGTATCTCCTTTAGATGTAGCAAATTACCTTGGTGATACTAAAGTAGGTGCAGATGCTTCTAATGTTTTTGGGATGACGTTACTAAAGAACTTTTTAGGGATGCAGAATGTTATCGTTATGCCATCTGTGCCAGAAGGAAAAGTTTACTCAACTGCAGTTGATAATCTTGTTTTTGCTTCGTTGAATGTACGTGGTGGAGATTTAGGTGGTCTATTTGCAGACTACACAGATGAGACTGGCTTGATTGCTGCAGCTCGTCAACGTCAATTATCTAACTTAACTTATGAGTCAGTATTTTTTGGAGCGAATGTACTATTTGCTGAAATTCCTGAAGGAGTTGTAGAGGCAACTATTGAAGCAGATAAAGAGGTCCCAGGAGCAGTTCCAGGAGGGTAAAATAAATGGATAAGGAACTACTTTTAGTTGAGGTAAAAATTTTTAAAGGTATTGCTAAGAATGATGCCTCACAAGACGAATTGATTAAACTTGCCATTGACGAAAGTATTGAACGTATCCTTGCGAAACTCAATGAGTATTCTGATGAAGAGCTGTTAGAAATACCACGACGTTTAACATTTATCGCAAGAGATGTAGCTATTAAAAGATATAATCGGCTTAATTCAGAAGGAGCCAAGGCAGATTCTGAAGAAGGTCGGTCTTTTAGTTGGGAAGACTATCTCACAGAATATGACTCAATTCTTAGAAATGTTGCTTATGGTAAAAGGTGCCGTGGAAAAGGTGTCGCTAGATTTATTTAGGAGGTCATAAATGATTTACAAAGATAGAGTTATCTTAGTGTATGTCGATGAGCAGGACGATTTTCTAGATAAAAGAACTGTTGAAAAACCTAGCGGAAAAATCCCCTGCATGGAAAATACTTTCACAAAATCTGAACAGATGGGGTTATTTGGTAAATATGATTTGAACGCTTTTAAGTTGCACTTGCAAGGCCATTACGATGGCTTTAGCAAGATTATCTACAAGGGGAAACCGAGGTTGATAAAGGGACTAGCGCACCATAAAAATAGCACGGTTATTTATGTATGAGTCTTACTTATCGTATGCGAGGACTGGACAGGTTTTTACGCAGTGTTGAGCGCAAGCAGAAGTCAGCACGAATCGCTGTAGATAAAAAACTTAGCAAATCAGCAGCTAGGATTGAGAGACAGGCTAAAATACTAGCCCCGGTTGATACTACATGGCTGAGAAGTCAAATCTACAATGAACAACAAAAACTCTTGCACTATAGAGTGGTTTCTCCTGTTTTATATTCTATTTATCTTGAGTTAGGTACTCGTAAAATGGAAGCTCAACCATTTTTAGACCCTGCCCTGAGAAAAGAATGGCCAGTGTTAATGGCTAACCTCAAAAAAATGTTTAAGAGGTGATCAATGATATACTCACCATCAACTTTATATCTGAATGAGGTAAAAAATAGATTGGGAACACTTAATATCCCAATCTATTTTAAATTACCAAAATCGGACGTTTTAGAGCCGTTTATTGTCATAGGTTCCAATGTATCGGATACATCAAAAACAGCGCAGACAGGAGCTGTTGTGGGAGATTTTGGGCTAAATATTGACGCATTCTTACCTGCCACTAGCAGAACAGATGCAGAGGAGGTTAAGTCTAGAATGATTATGTCCTTAGGACGAAACAAACGGATTAATGCACAGTTATTGATGGATAATTCTGTAGGTCGTGAGGTCTACCATATTGCTATCAATATCACAGAAATACTAATTTAAAGGAGAATTAAATGGAAACTACAGTTGAAATTACTACAGCTAAGCCTATTAAAGGTAAAAATATATTTTATTTTATTCAATCTGTTGATGCTGAATTAGGTAGTAAAGCAATTCTGCCAGCGTATCGCACAGATGGGACAACGACGCTCGGTGGAGATTTTATTGATGAACAAACTCAACAAGGACGTGTGCTTGAAAAAGCAACAGATGAGCACTCAATTGATTTGACATCATACTACACACCGAAAGACAAAGCAATTGAAATTGTAGAAATAGCTAAAACAACTGGTAAATCTGTCAAAGTTTGGCGTGTTATCGCAGACGAATCTTTGAAAGAAAAAGGTTCAGGAACTTTAAAAGATAGAGAAGTTTATCCTGCTAAGTTTGGATATGGAAAAATTGACGAGATTGAATATTCAGAAGGTGTTGAAGATCTTGTAGAAGCATCATATGCATTGAATATTATCGATAGTTTAAAAGATGGCAAATTTCCACTGACGGCAGAAGATATCGCTTTGCTAACAAGTGTTTATGCATATCAAAACCCAGGCGAAACTACTGGCGATTATGACAATATCCAGAAAAAAGAAGTTTCAGGAAGTTCACCGGGAGCAGTTCCTGAAAAATTATCAGAAGGACACTAATTTATAAGGTAGCATTTCGCTACCTTTTATTTTTAAGGAGAAATACATAAATGGAATTAACAGTAGCAAAACGCAGTATTGAAATTAAATTTGATTTTAAAACAATGTTTAAGATAAATAATAGACTTGGGACTGTGAATAAAGAGACAGGGGAACGTAACGCTGACGGCGTCGGTACGCTATTTTATAAAATCTTAGAGCGTGATGATTCAGCTGTAGTAGATTTAGTCAAGCTGTCTGTAGGCAGCGGTAAAAAAGCATTGTCAGAAGATGAAGTGCTTGATTCTATCGCAGAGCTAGTCGAAGAAGAAGGGTCGACAGAAGCCTTATTTAAAGAAATTGAGAATGACATGGTTGAATCTGGTTTTTTCAAAGAGAAGATTTCGAAATATATCGAAAGCATGGAGAAATCAGTGAAATATTTAGAAGCTCGAGAAGATGCGGACGAAGCTCAAATCCAAATCGTAAAAGACATGATTGGGAAAATGAAAGACGCAATCTCTTAATTAATTGTGCTCAACTTGGCCTGACGGACATTGATATTATTTACAAGTGTACAAGAACGGAATTAGATGCGATTATGGAAGGTTTGCAGTACAAGCAAATTGCAGAACGTGAAAACCTCTCTGAACTTGCTTTAAATCTCAGATACACGTTAAATGCTAAAAACGTCAATGCTAATAAGCTCAAATTAGATAAACAACGTAACAAAATTAAACGAACTTATCAAAATAAACAAGATCTAACTAATATTTCAAACGATTTCGCAGAACGTGTAGCGAAGCTCAATTTACATTTTCAAAATTTATAACAAGATATAACAAGAAAGGAGGGATTTAATGGCAGGTACATTTGATGGGGCTATATTCGCTGATATTGGTGCAAATACTAAAGATTATGAGGCAGCTATGGCTAGAATTGTTAGTACTACACAAAATGCTTTTAGAAAAGCGCAGGATGCTGCAGTTAACAACAGCAACAAAATGATACAGATGATTGGTCAAATTATGGCTCAATTAGCAAATAATGGTCAATCATTAGGGCAAAGACTCGGTAATGCATATAGTACAGGTCTCAAGTTATCTCTTGGTCAAATTCAAAGGATAGCAGCATCTATCGGTGAAAAAATTCCCGAACCCATAAAGAATGGGTTCAATAAAGCTTTTTCAATTATTCAAAATAGCGTACAGAAGTTATCGAGCGCCATCCCTCAACCCATAAAATCCGCATTCACAAGTGCAACAAGTGCAGTAGTTAGCTTTTCGTCTAAGATCACAAGTGCCGTCTCAGCTGCTTTCAACTCTGTTAGTTCTAAAGCGAGTACTGTTGCAGATAAAATCAGTAGTAGTTTTGGGGGTAGAATCACTTCAGCGGTTACTAATTTAGCGACTAAGTTAAGCACAGGTCTTAGCAATAGTTTTAGCAGGATGTCCAGTTCTGCAACTAGTGCCCTAAATGGTATTAGTCAGAGATTCGCAAGCGCATCATCTGCTGGTGAAAAACTAAGAAGCACTGTGGGAAGTATCATTTCTGCTTTTAGTTTGATGGCCATTGCTCAGAAAGGAATCCAAGCAATCACAGGAGCAATGGACGGTGCAATAAGTCGTGTAGATACCATGAACCGCTTTCCGAAAACGATGGCGCTATTTGGGTATTCTGCACAACAGTCTAAAGCATCAATAGATAAATTATCTAAAGGAATTGAAGGACTTCCTACACCACTAGACAGTGCTGTTAAAAGTGCCCAACAATTAGCTATAACTACAGGTAGCTTAGATAAAGGAACAGAGCTAGCATTAGCATTTAATAATGCAATGATTGGTTATGGAGCGACTACTGAAGGGGCTGAGCAAGCACTTAGACAGTTTAACCAGTCGTTGGGGTCTGGTAAGATATATGCCGAAGAGTTTAATTCTGTGTCTGAAGCTGCCCCTGGCTTAATGTCTAAAATGGCAGAGTCATTCGGATTTGGTAAAAATGGTGTTCAGGACTTAAAAGCAGCTCTTTCAGACGGCAGTATTACTGCCCAAGAATTCGCTGATAAAATGATTGAACTAAACAAGGCGCAGGGTGGTTTTGCTGAGATGGCCCAATCATCGGCTGGTGGAATCCGAACTGCATGGAAGAACGTACATACCGCCGTCGTAAAAGGCGTAGCAGGTATGATTTCAGCCTTTGATGAAGCTGCCAAAGCTAATGGTATGAAGACCATTGCAGAATCCATTAATAGTATTAAGCCAGCTATAAATTCTGCATTTGCAACTGTGAACTCAATAATGCCAAACCTTGTTGCAGCATTCGCTAGAATCTCCAAGATGGTGAATATTGACTTTAGTCCACTAACTAGTGGAATTAAATCAGCTTTTGGATTATTAAATACTGCTTTAGGTGAATTTGCAAAAACTGGTGAAGTATCGTCAGCAACTATTGATAGAATCAAATCAAAGATAGCATCTATAGGTCCTACTGCAATAGCAGCTTGGGCCTTATTAAATCCTGCAAGTGCTATTGCAACTATTATGCCTTTAATATCAATTATTGGTAAGATTGGTGTTGCTCTTGGGACTGTTGGTTCAGCGTTGGGATCATTCGGAGCAATGGTAGCCAGTGGATTGTCAACTGCTAGCGGAATAATTGGTGCTTTTGCAGCAACAGTAAGTGGTTTACCTGCCATTTTTGCAACTGCGGCAGCGAGAGGTGTTGCTATACTCGGTGCAATGACACAAGCCATGGGAGCTGTGGTAAGCGTTGCTATGGCAGCAATAGGGTCAGCGGCAATTTTAGGATTGGTCGTAGCAGGTCTTGGTTTAGTAAACAATCAATTTGGTACTCAAATTGATAAATTGCTAAATATAGCAATTACTAGAGGTTCTCAAATTATCACTAATTTGGTAAATGGCATTACATCACAAATACCTCAATTAATTGCTAGTGGTGCTGAACTTATATCTAAATTTGCAAATGCTATTACTGTATTGTTACCTGTTATTATTCAAGCAGGTGTCCAATTAATATCTAGTTTAGTTCAAGGTGTTGGACAAAATGCTACGAGTTTAATTAGTTCAGCAATACAAATTATAGGGACATTTATTAGTTCAATTGCAAGTGCATTACCTCAGCTTTTAGCAGTTGGTATGGAATTGATAGTTAATTTAGTTCAAGGAATTGTGCAAAATATTCCACTAATTATTCAATATGCTCAACAAATTATTAACAATTTTGGGGCAAGCTTACAAGCAAACATGCCAAGCATTGTTAATAATGGCATTGCTATCTTAACTAATTTAGTGCAAGGCATTATCCAAATGTTACCCGCAGTTGTACAAATTGCAACCCAAGTCATCACAGGTTTTATTTCCGGTATAGCTCAGTATTTGCCACAGGTAATCCAAGGCGGCATCCAGATTATAATCATGTTAGTGCAAGGTATTATTCAAAATTTACCACAGGTAATCCAAGCAGCGATGCAGATTATTCAGTCATTGATATCTGGTTTATCACAAGCATTACCACAAATTATATCTGCAGGGCTACAGTTAGTTGTGCAGTTGGCTGTTGCAATTATTAAAGGGTTGCCACAGATTATTTCAGCTGGTATTCAATTGATTATAGGACTTGGCAAAGCTATGCTTGAGGCTATTCCGAATGCTCTTTCAGGGGTATGGGAAGGCATTAAAGGTGGATTTAGTTCTATGTGGGACCAAATCACAGGAAAGAGCTCAACAAGTGCCGCTAAAGTTACATCAGACATGTCAACAATGACTATGAATGTTGGTATGCAGACGACCACAATGGCTAATCAAACTAACATAGACACAACTACTATGCTAAATAGCATTAGTCAAAATACTGGTCTTGCTAATTTAAATGCGACAACAAATGCTACTCAGATGGCAACAAATGTAAATGCACAAACAGCATCTATGGCAAATCAAGGTTTGCTGAATGCGGCAGGATTTAATGAAGCGTTGAGTTCGAACATGACTTTAGCAAATACAAATGCTACTAATCAAGCTAATCAAATGACTGCTAATGTTAATAACGCTACTAGCCAAATGAGTCTGGGGTCTCTACCGAATTTCTTGGAATTATCGCAACAGGCAACAAGTAATATGCAAACTGCACAAGCAAATGCTACCACTTCCGCGAATGGAATGAGTTCTGGAGTTACTGGTGCTACAGCTGGTATGGCTAGTGGTGTAGCTAATAACATGTCAGGTATAACTAGCACTGTATCTACAGGGATGAATCAAGCTGCAAATGCTGCAAAATCAGGCGGTGCAAATATATCTAACAGTGTGAATAGCAGTTTTACACAAGCTAAATCTACAGTTTCAAGTTCAATGTCAGGAATGAACAGCACTGTTACTAGTGGAATGAATAGTATTAATAATACTGTAAAATCAGGTGGAAATAATATTAAATCCACCTTTACAAGTTCCTTTAATTCTGCTAAGTCTACAGTTTCAAATGCTATGTCTAGTATTCGTTCGTCAATTTCAAGTGGAATGAACAGCGCTGTGAGTGTAACAAGAAGTGCAATGAATTCGGTTGTATCTGCAATGAATGCAGCAGCGAGTGGTGCTAGATCTGCAGGTTATAATACTGGGATTGGATTTGCAAATGGCCTAGCAAGCACTGCAGGAACTATTATGGCTATTGCTAATAGTATTGCTGCTAATGTCGCTGCAACAATCAGAAGCGCAATGGATATTCATTCGCCTTCGCGAGTAACGCGAGAACTTGGTGCTTATACTGGTGAAGGTTTTGCACTTGGTATGCAGGATTGGATGGATGATATCAATGTAATAGGTAAAGAGTACGCTAATGCTGTGACTGATCAGCGATGGGAAACAGATTCACAATTAGCGACATCTGCAAACATATCAAGTGCAGGTGTATCATCATCACTTGATAATCTAAGCGACGAGGTACGCAACCAACAATTGACTAGTCCAACGTTCGAGGTTCATAATGAACTTGTTGGTGATGAAATTTATACAACTATTAAATCTAAAGAAGCAAGAGAAAGTAATAAAGATAATTACTTCAACTTTGCGACATAAGAGAGGAGAAAAATGGATTTATTAGTACAAAAGAGTGATCAATCCTTTCGATTTTCAGAGATTGGTCTACGAATACTTGATGTCGATGACCGTTCATCATCTCTTGAGGTTGATAGTCGAACAGTGAAAGGTCGAAGCGGTAAAATCTTTGCTAGTGCTAAGTATGGCACAAAAAAAGTTAAGGTTAATGGGCGCTTAGTTGTAGCTTCTATTAAAGATTTTATGACAAAAAAAGATGATGTGAATGGCTTACTAGTGGATAGTGAGCCTTTTTACATTACTAAAATGTATCCTCAGAAAGAAAATTTATATGATTTCGAATTGCCTGGGATGAAAGCAGGTGATTTAGACTTATTAAATCAATCTCATACAGCGTGGCACTATCGTTGGAAAGTTTATGTCTCAAGTGAACCTGAGTACACTTTTGTTGGTAAGTCTAGTGAAGGTCTCAAATACAACTTTACAATTGCATTTGAGACTGCAGAACTTCCATTTGGTGAAACTATTGCACAAAATATAGTCATTACTAACGGAACGTTTAATTATTCTGGTACTGCACCTTTTAGCCAGTTAGAATACCCATGGTCTGTAGAGTTAACTTCAACTGGTGGACAAAGTAGTTTTTATCTTGAAATCGATGGGAGGCGCTGGGCTTATCAATATAGTGCACCACTTAATCAAGGCGACGTTATTGTAATCACTGGTATATCCACAACATTGAATAAGATAAATGTGACTGCTAGAACCAATCATGAATATTTTGTTTTAAAGCAAAAAGTCAACAAGACTATTCTCTACAGCACAAATTTTCAAGGCACAATCAAGTTTTTAAACTTTAAAGAACTTTACAAGTAAGGAAGTGATAGATTGACAACTTTTTTAGATCATAAAGATAATGAGTTTGAAGCTCAAGCTGTTGTTAAAACAACTAATGCAGTTAACGGAGAAAGGTCTTTATCAGGAACAATTTATACTAACGAAGAGGTACTAAACAAGGTCGATAAAGGTTGGAAACTTGAGTTTGATGATGAGTATTACAAGATTATTTATGCTAAACCTACTGATACTGGTAACAAAATTCAAGTTGAATTTGATGCAGTTCATCAATTTTTTTATGATTTTGATAAATCATCACTACATAAGCAATTAAATGATGGTTCACATACTTTCCAAGCATATTTGAACTTTATTTTTAATGGCAGCGGGTATACTTACAGTTTAGAAGTAGTTGTCAAATCTTTCGAAAAGCAATCGTTTGGATATAAATCGCGACTTGATTTATTTAATGACATCATTAAGAGTGCAGGAGTTGAATTTTTTGTTCGTGGCAAGGTTGTTCGAATTCTACAAAAAACAGGAACAGATTTATCAACAATCGTACGTAAAAATTTCAATATGAATGAAATCATAATTGAAAAGAAAATCAATGATTTTATTACATATCAGAAGGGTTTTGGAGCGTGGACTGACCAAGAGGATCATTCCAAAGGAAGGCTCGAAGTAGAATATGAAAGTCCACTTGCAAAGGAATATGGACGAATTGAGGGTGAGCCTGTTGTTGATGAGCGGTACACTAACGCTGACAATTTAAAATCAGTACTAAAACAAAATGTAGATTCGTCTTACAATATCGCTGTAAAAATTGACATTGAAGATCTTACAAAAGCAGGTTATCAGTACACTCAACCTATTGCCGGTGATTATATTATGGCTATCAATGAGACACTAGGATTTAAGGAAAAAATCCGAATAGTATCGTTTGAAAGTGAGTATGATGTAACAGGTCAGCTGATTAACCATAAAGTCACTTGTAACGATATTGGTACAATCAAAAAACAAACTGTAGCTGTTAGCCAATTATCAAGTAAGATTAATAATAACCAAGAAATACTAGATAATGCAGTATTTAAAGCAAATCAAGCACTAGCATCAGCTGATGGTAAAAACACTAACTACTATGGTACGGAGATGCCAGTAGATGATCCAAAAGGCACGCTAAGAAAGGGTGATTTGCTTTTTTTAACTGTTGGCGATACTACCAGAATGTATTTCTGGAATGGTGCTGAATGGATTATCAATTCTTTTAGCGACGATATTGATTTTGTAAAGAAAGAAATTACTAATAAAATCATAGAGGTTAATGCAGCAATGAAACTTGCTGATGAACAGTTAACTGAAAAATATAATGCAATTGTTGCTAAAAATGTTAGCCAAGACGAATTAATTAATCAAGCAAAGAATTTGTCTGATTCTGCCAAAAAAGATGCTACAGAAGCATTGACAAACCTTATTAGTGAATCTAAAAAACTGACGGATAAAATGTCTGCGTTATCTAAAACAGAAGTTGAGCATTATTCAACAACTAATCTGCAACTGACACAACTTGATGGTACAGTCAAAGGATTACAAACTAGCTACGAGGCATTGTTAAAAAAAGATGGAGATATCACTCAAACACTCGCTAATTATAAGCAGACGATTGATCAAAATAGTACAAGTATTACTGCTAACAAAAAGACTGTTGATGGTACGCTTAGCAGTCTACAGACCCAAGTCACACAAACGGCTAATGAAATTACAACGAGATTATCTCAAACAAATATTGAAGCGTTGATTACAAGTAAGTCTGCTGTTATCGCTGATAATAAAGTCAAGGAAACTGCAGATAGTTTTAGCAGAGAAATAACTCGTGTTAATAATACTATTGATAATTTAAAGATAGGTACAGTTAATCTACTATCTGGTACTAAAAATTGGACTAAAAATTGGTTTAATCGTAATAACTGGCAATCTGATGACGATAACTTGACTATTGGTAATTTTAGCTTAACAGTGCTAAAGCGCAAAGCAATGTGGAGTGGTATATCACAATTGTATGCTGTAAAAAGCGGAGAGAATTACGTTTTTAGTGCATATGCTAAATCAAGCATAGATAATGATGTTGTTAATTTATATTTGTTACCAAATGATCAATCGCAACAGGCTAAGATAAGTATTAGTTTCAAGTCGATCACTTTAAACACGGATTGGCAACGTATCGTTATTAAATTTAACGTAACTTCTGATGGCTATATTTTACCACGCTTCGAACGCTTTAATGAAAATGGTTGGTTGTATATTGCAGGTTACCAGCTTGAACATGGAAATGTTACAAGTGACTATTCAGAGTCCCCAGCGGATCAAGAAGATAAAATGACTGTTGAATTTAATAAAATCAACGATACAGTTAATAGTCATAGTCAACTGATTGGTAAACAAAACGAGAGTCTGACAGCTACAATACAAAAAGTTGATAATATACAATCAACAGTATCTAATGTGGATGGACGCTTGTCACGAGTTACCCAAACGGCTGACGGTATAGTTGCAACAGTTAGTCAGCTTGATAACAACATTTTACCTGGCACAAAAAAATTCACAGGATGGCAAACAGAAGGTGCAGTACTAGAGGATCTAACACAATCGCCTTACCCATTTGTTTTTAAAAAATGGGTAAGCGGTAATAAGGTGTCACCTTTAATCGAATATGATGTCAAAAAAGATCAAGAGTATACGTTTACTGCATACATTTCTAGAGAACAAGCAGGAAATCTATATTTCTACTTGTATGATCTTTGGAATCATCATATTACAAGCACAACTCCTCGTGAAACTATTATTAAAGACGTCACTCAAACCATTAGACGATTTAAAATAACATTTATTCCAACTCGAGACGGTAAAATCAGACCACGGTTCGCAATGTTGGCCAGTGATCCAGGCTGGTTTATGGTTGGTGGTTTTATGTTATCTAAAGGTACTGCTGATCTACCCTGGTCTGAATCCAAGCAAGATATCAAAGATAATGTTACTGCGATTAATACAATAGTCGCACAAACAGCGAACAGTTGGGCTATTAAAAATTTGACTTCTAACGGTACTGTATTGAGTCAGCTTAATTTGACTGATGGTAACGTAAAACTGGAAGGTAAGTTAATACATTTGTCAGGTCAATCTATTATTGATAATGGCATTATTACTAATGCGATGATAAAAGATTTAACTGCAGATAAGATTACAGCAGGAACAATTGATGCTAATCGTATAAATGTCATTAATTTAGATGCTAGTAATATTACCAGCGGAAGAATGTCAGCGGACCTGATACGTAGCGGCGTTTTAATATCGCAAAACGGTGCAATGTTAACCGATCTTAATACAGGACAAATTGAATTTTACACAGATAATCCAGCTATCAAACGTATTACTGCAGGTTATCCTAACCAATTCGTTAAATTTGCAACAGGTAATGTTGAAGGAAAGGGCGCGGCTGGCGTAACGGTTATAGGTTCTAATCGATGGGGAAGTGAATCGTCAAACGACGGTGGTTTCGTAGGTATTCGCGCTTGGAATGGTAAAGACATCGATACTCTTGATTTAGTTGGCGATAGTATTCACTTAGCAAGCTCTGCGTACACTAACGCTGATGGTTGGGAAATCATTACTTTGCCAAATCAGCTATCAATAGATGCACGTAACATAAATCATCGTGTAACGTCTAAGATAAAAGTAGGAGATATTTGGCTATGGAAAAATACATCAACTTATACAAGCATGAAAGATACAATTAATATGATTATTGATAACTTGCAGCTACTACACAATAATAAAACGACTGAAAAAGGCTACAGTTATACTATTCCAGGAAAGATTTAGGAGAAAAAATGGAAGAAAAAATAAAATCAAATTTAGCTTTACAAATAGCGCAATTATCTTTAGATAAAGCAACTCTACAAGCTCAAAATGAGCAATTACAATTACAAATTGCTGAGTTAAATCAGCAATTAGATGAGATAACTAAGCCAGGAGCAAAGTGAGGTGAGTAACATGAAACAATGGAACATTGTTGGAAAACCATTTCCAATCTATCAAGATGGAGTGGTTGTAAAAACGGATGTACGCTTACAAGGCGACGATGGTACATATTTACCACAAGAGCTAATTGGTAATCATGTTGATAAGGATAATCAATCACTGATAAGACTTGTACTTGAAACTTTTGCAAAAGAAAATGTCGTTGATTTCGCAATGCTTGAGTCTGTAAAAGATATTGAGCAACTAAAAGCTGACAAAGTAACTTTAATCAAAAAAATTGCAGAGGCTGATGAGGCAATTTCTAAGATGTCGCAAGCAACAAAAGATATGCAGCTTAAAGTTGATAAAGCAGTTGTCGAGTTAACTGACTTAGTGACATCAAGTGTATCTAGCCTTTCCGTGCCGTCTACATCGATGGAATCAAGCTAATGGAATTAACGTTGAATACCGTTATAACACTATATTATTTAATAAAAAAAGGAGAATTTAATATGACATATACTTTTAAAAAAGATCATCTTATTGTTGACGTTTGGTACCGTCGTGTTGCGAATGGTATTTGTGATTTCGAAGCAGTACCTAAATTATTTAATTTACGAGATGTTGTGCTTGAGTTACTTAGTCAAAAAGTTACTGATAAAGAATCAGAGTGAGGTAACTTAATGATAGATTTTGTGCAAGTTGGCGCTTTTGCAGGTGCTGCTTTATCTATTTTGGGAGTATGGGGATTTATTGTTAATCCCTTTAAAAAAGCAATGGAAGCTAACGAGATTGCTATGGCTCAGCTCAAGGACTCACTCAAAGAACTAGCATACGAGCTCAAAAATATAGATAGAGACCGAGAGATTACAAAAGCTGTTATTGATCGTCACGAGGAGCGTTTAGGTCGTGTCGAGGATGATATCATCATCAATAAAGAGCAAATCAAAACATTATTTAATAATAATAAGGAGAAATAACATGAACGAATTTACAACACAAATCATTACAGTATCAGTACCAATTTTTGGTATCATCGCAGGTATTCTCACGCACGAAGTAAAAAAATTACTTATAAAAAAAGGTGGAGAAAAAGCTGTTAAAATCGCAGAAATTGTCGCTCGTAATGCTGTTGAGGCAGTTGAACAAATATCTGCGGAAGTTGGTGGTATCAAGGGACAAGATAAGCTAACAGAAGCTAAAACCGCTGTTATTGATGGTTTATCGCAATATAATATTAATCTTACACAGACACAACTTGAAACTTTTATCGAAGCTGCGGTTAAACGCATGAATGATGAGTGGAAGAAAGGTCAATAATATGGTAATTAATATTGAGCAAGCTATCGCATGGATGGCATCTAGAAAAGGTAAAGTTACTTACTCGATGGACTATCGAAATGGTCCTTCATCTTACGATTGCTCTAGCTCTGTCTATTTTGCTCTACGCTCAGCAGGCGCATCAGATAATGGCTGGGCAGTAAATACAGAATATGAGCACGATTGGTTGATAAAAAACGGTTATGTTCTTATTGCAGAAAATACTAATTGGAATGCGCAAAGAGGTGATATTTTTATTTGGGGTAAACGTGGGGCTTCGGCTGGAGCTTTTGGACATACTGGTATGTTTGTTGATCCAGACAATATTATTCACTGTAATTATGGTTATAACTCAATTACAGTGAATAACCATGATGAAATCTGGGGATATAATGGTCAACCGTATGTTTACGCTTATCGTTACTCTGGGAAACAGTCAAATGCTAAGGTTGATAATAAATCAGTTGTATCTAAATTTGAAAAAGAGTTAGACGTTAACACACCGCTAAGTAATTCAAATATGCCATATTACGAAGCAACAATTTCAGA
Organism: Streptococcus sp. 'group B'; assembly: GCF_002073795.1. Taxonomy (NCBI): domain Bacteria; kingdom Bacillati; phylum Bacillota; class Bacilli; order Lactobacillales; family Streptococcaceae; genus Streptococcus; species Streptococcus sp. 'group B'. The sequence goes on from NZ_CP020432.1 coordinate 775,952, forward strand.
AGATTATTACGTTGAGTCCAAGCCTGACGTCAATAGCACTGATAAGGAGTTGCTTGTTGCTGGTACTAGAGTTCGAGTTTACGAAAAAGTAAAAGGCTGGGCAAGGATAGGCGCTCCACAGTCTAATCAGTGGGTAGAAGATGCTTACTTAATTGATGCAACAGATATGTAAACCAACAGAGCGATATAAATGTCGGTCTGTTAATGGTGTAAGTTACACCGCAACTAAAAAAACAATTTAGGAGGTAAAATTCCTTTAGATAAGACAAATGCCCTCGCTTTTGCGGGGGCTGTTTATTATTTTGAACAGATTTTTCAGGAGGTATTTAGGTGCCTTTTACTGGATGAAAAATATATTTTATTAAAAAGTTTAATTATATAAAGGGAAAATCATTGACAATAAGCTATATAAAAATATATAATGTATATATAAATATCAATGGCCTCCCTCGCATACGCGCAGACATGTTCTGATGGGGGGTTTTTTTGCTAAAAAATTGAGGGTGTTTCATGGCGGAAAATTTTCAACACAAAAGTTACAGAGAACAAGTTGAACTTTTGGAATCTAGAGGTATTGTCTTTAGTGGAAGAAAAGCTAAAAGTAAAGCAGAGTATAGTTTATCTGTGATTTCTTACTACAAAATAAAAGAATTTGCAAAGCCTTTTGCAAAAATTCAAAAAGATGGACAAAAGAAAAAAATAGATTATCAGGGTACGAAATTTGAGATAGTTATATCTAGATATTATCAGGATAAGAATTTGAGATTAAATTTACTCCATGCGATTGAAGATATTGAAGTAGCAATAAAAACAAAAATCGCCTATGTTCTGGGGAAAAACGGCTTAGGAAGCTATGGCTATCTAGATTTTTCTAAGTGGTGTAACAAAGAAGAGTATTGCAAACACTACCTTTCCTATAGTGAAAATAACTTTAAAAAACAGTTAAAAAGAGAGCTAAGAAAAGCATCATCCTCTGAATTGGATGAAAAATTAAAACTAGACAGACAAAAATATCCTCCTATTTGGCTAGCGGTAAATATGTTAACATTTGGGCAGATGGTTAATTTGCTAGAATTGATGTCAACAACTAATTTAACTCAAATTTCAAGCACTTTTTCATGTAGTAATCCTGAATTAATTTCTTGGTTAAAATGTATTAATCTAGCCCGTAATATTTGCGCCCACAATTCAAATATCATAGATTTTAAATTTATAACTGTCTCTAAGTTAAAAGAAGAGTGGAAAGATTTTTTGTTTGAGTATAAAGAAGGTGTTTTTTCAAACAGGATTGCTCTACCTTTCTTAATTGTCTTGGAAATGATGGGTAAAATAAATCCTAAATACCATTTTCGAGATATCATTGATTCTTTGCATAAACTTATTAAGGACGAGGATACAGCAAAATATTATGGCTTTGCATCAATGAACACTATAAAGGAAATCAAAAAAAAGAAAAACTTTAGAGGCTGACGCTTGGATTTCTCTTCCCCTTATTGACACCCTCGCATAATCATGAGATAATCACACTAGCAAGAATCGCCTGACACTAGCGGTTCTTGCTTTTTTATTTGCCTAGAAATAATCAAAATGTTACCATAGAATAAAAATAATAAGGAGCCACATTATGTCACAAGAAAAACTAAAAGCAAAAGTTGAACAAGCGTCAGGCAGTCTTAAAGAAGGTGCAGGGAAGCTAACCGGTGATAAAGAGTTAGAAGCAAAAGGATTTGTCGAAAAAACAATTGCTAAAGGCAAAGAACTAGCAGATGATGCTAAAGATGCTGTTGAAGAGGCAGTAGATGCTGTCAAAGAAAAACTGAAATAAATATTAACCGCTCTCTAATTGAGGGCGGTTTTTTGTGTGTCTAGAGTTTGCTTTCAATTAATTGTTTTAATTCTAATAAGTCTTCTTTTGTAGCATTTTTGTTAATAAAACTACGAGCAGTAGATCGTTTTGATAGATAGGTTCTATGTTCTCTATTGTTTTCTGCCCACTTTTTATTTGCTTTTTCTTGAGGTGTTAATTCTTTATCCATTTCAATCATCCTTATTAATAAAGTAAAATACAACTAAACAAATCGCGAAAATAATCAAATATTTCATATTTGTCTTAGATATGATATACTATCAGTAGTGGCAAGGGGCTTGAGCCCCAAACTACTACTAGAACCTTATTTGAATCTCCGTGGCCGGTTTTTCTTTTTAGGTTCTTTTTTTATTGCTGTGATTATGCTTGCTATACCAACCAACAGAGTTCCGATTGAAGTAAGCAAATCAGCAATTTCTGATATTCTCATATCTTCCTCCTTTCTATATATTAATTATAATACATGTACTATATAAACTCAATACTTTTTTTAAAAATATTTATCTTTTTTTGTCTATCAGAACAGAAAAATTTAAAATTGTCTATTTTTAGGATTTTTTTACGAATAGATAGAGAGGAGGATAAAATATGTTATACATAGATGAGTTTAAAGAAGCGATTGAAAAAGGATATATCAGCAGTGATACAGTGATGGTTGTGCGTAAAAACGGAAAGATATTTGATTATGTGTTACCACACGAAAAAGTGAGAGAAGAAGAGGTTGTGACAGTTGAGAGAGTGGAAGATGTTATGAGAGAATTGGAGTAATGTTCGTCGTGACATAAGCAGCTATCAATAGCCTGCCCCACAAAAAAGCATATTATAGTTGGGGCGAATTTGGGGCATAAGTTAAAAACTAATCTATGTTAACAATGATACGACTTTTACGTTTACTACTCATAACGACTTATATAGATATGTTTTAGACCTTATAATGCCAACCGAAAAAACTAACTCTTAAAGACGCTGTTAAATAATTCGTCTAGAAAAACCTTGTCATATCAATGTTTATTGATAGCGACAAGGTTCTTTTTTATATCCAATACTCAATAAACGACTAGAGAGCTCAAAGGAATTTAGAGTTTCAAATGTGTTAGAGCATACCCTTGAATTATCTTAACTGTGATGTTATAATTCCTAAAAGATAAGTTAAAAGAGAGGTTGCGAAAGAGAATGTCAGAAAAAGCTATACTATTAATTATCCTTATTGCTTTTGTTATTATCGCTATTATAAAGATAGCTCTGTTAAAGTTATATATGAATACGATAAAACCTAAAGTAGATAATGAAGGAAACATCATAACAAAGCCTGTAAAGGATGATTTAACACCCGAGGAACGTGAAGAACGTGAATTTGATAAAGATTGGTAAAATCAATATAAAAGAGCAAACAAGGTTTGCTCTTTTATTATTTTTAAAGGTAATTAAGTTGTCCTCGAAAATCCTCCAATGATTGATAGCCTTTATCAGCCATTATTTCTTTTAACTCTCTGCTTACACGCTGAAAAATTTCTGGTCCTTCTTTTTGTAAAGCGGTTCCGATTTGGACCATACTAGCTCCACATAGAATGTGTTCAAAGGCATCACGGCCGTTTTTAACACCACCTGTTCCGATAATTTTAATTGAAGGATTTAAACGTTTGTAGAAAGAATGGACGTTAGCTAAGGCGGTAGGCTTGATAAAATCACCGCCGATACCTCCAAAGCCATTTTTAGGCTTTATAACGACAGTTTCATCATCAATAACAAGTCCATTTCCGATAGAATTAACACAGTTAATAAAAGCTAAAGGATATTTGTTAAAAATTGTAGCTGCTTGATCAAAGTGAAAGATATCAAAGTAAGGTGGTAATTTGATGCCCAATGGCTTTTGATAATAGCTAAAGATTTCTGAAAGGATGAGGTCAGTCATTTCAAAATCATAAGCAATTTGAGGTTTTCCAGGAACATTTGGGCACGATAAATTTAACTCTATCAGGCCATTGTAACTACTGTTTTCAACCTTTTTAAGAATAATATGTGTCTCTTCTGGTGATAAACCTACTAATGATAAAACGTGATTTTTGCTATTGTCTTGGTCTTGTAATTCAGTCACGAAATCAAGATAATAGTCAATACCTTTATTAGGGAGTCCCATAGAATTAATTGATCCCCAGTCAGTATCTGCATAACGTGGTTGAGGGTTTCCCTCTCTAGCTTTAAGGGTACCTGTTTTTGTAACAAAGGAACCAGCTTCAGAATTTTCAATAGCTAATAACTCTTCCTTAGTCATACAATAAATACCCGCTGCATTCATCAAACAATTGTCAAAACTAAAACCAGCAATTTCCGTTTTTAGCGATACCATAATATCCTCCTGAAGATAAATTTTTACTATTTTATCACTTGATTAACAGAGCGGCAAGAAAATAATGATATTGGTAATAAAATTTCGCTAAATAACGAACGTTATTATTTGTGTAAACAATAATAGTAAAGAAATAAATGTTGCTTTCTATAATGCATAAAAAAATAAGCTTATGTAAGCTTATTTTTTATGTTCGGCGTAAGATTTTCTTTAGTAATTGAATACTCTTATATTTTAATGGATTTGGATAGTAGCGGAAAGTACCCATTTTACGAACAATGTAACCATTAAAATTCTGTTTAAAGCGAAGTACGCCATCTGAACCATCAAAATTTCCTTGAATACCTAAAAAATTATAGAAAGTTGATTGACGCTTTAGAGCCTCTTGCATAACATATTCTTGAAGAACTGCAGGCGCATAAAATTTATTAAATTCTGTGTATGAGCCAGAGAAAAGATAGACAGTTTCTTTAGGGCTATAAATAAAGAGGCTACCAGCTAAAACAACATCTTGATTTCCAAATTTTTGAATAAAAGGTTCGACTTCTTTGCGACGTTTATCTAAACTAGCTAGTTGATTGACAAGCTCAGTACGTTGACGATGGTATTTGGCAGAATCTGTATTATTTTGATGGCGATTATCAAGGACTGTAATCTGTTCTTCCAATTTCTTTGCATTTAATTGTAGGTTATGATCATATTCCCTAAAGTTTAGAGTTGCAATGACAAATTCCGCCTTATCTCCGAAACTATCATAAAAATCTTGATAATAATCTAGAGATTTATCCATATAGTCCCGGCGATCAGAAGTAGAAGAAGTAATATCCTTAAAGATATGTAGTTCTTCCCGCTTGAGGACACGTATTTTTATACCAAAAGACATGGCTTTCTTAACCAAGGGGCGTCCTTTTTTAGAGAAAGATTTAAGAAGATTTTGAGGAGTGATACCTTCTAGATTTTTAACATAATGCCAATCAGGTTCACCGCCAGGATAACCAATATGAAGCCCATCGTGGTGATAACCTATACTAGTCAGGCCATCAATAAGATAGGTGTTCGGTGCACCTTTAGGTTCACCTTCACCAGTAAACTCTTGGTAGGTATCATAAGGTTTAATTAATAATTCTAAAGCGCCCTGAGATTTGGCATAGTTCTGTAGTTCTTTATAAAAATGTTTCAGATATTTAGAATTGGAATGGGCTGGACCAGAATTGACTTCCATATGAAGTCCACCAGTCATTGGGATGGTATAAACAATACTGATGATTTCCATTTTCCCATCGATTTGGTAGCCCATGTAGGTAATGTCATACCCACGTTTTTTTAGAAGCTTTGCCATCTCAGGGGTTTGCATAAACGATTGTAAATCGTAATTTCCTGAATAACTTTCGAACTCTTTAGCTGTTAATTCTTTAAGCGCCATAAAAGTATCCTTTCCTAACTAGCTATTACGTTTTTTGCGTAAGGCATAGACATAATTAGAGGCTTTATAAAGCAATCTGTTCACTGGAATGTTAAATTCTCCAATAAATTCCTCAATGATTGGTTCGAACTTAGACTTAAAATGATATAAACCACCAGATAAGTCATTCTCAATCCCCCCCATATTTTGCCAAATATTTCCACGTTCAAAAGCCCTTTGAGCTGTTTCAAACCAAGTGTAAATAGGAGCAGAATAAGATTTGAAGTAATCGTCCATACCAGCATAAATATTTTCTGATGTATTACCAAATTCTAGAGTGAGGGTTGCAGCCAATGGAACAATGTCTCGGTCATAGGCTTTTTGAGCTTCTTTGAGAAAATCAATTTCTTTATTTAATCGATCAATCGTATCTTGGTGTTGTTTAACTTTTTTCTCACGATTAAGTTCAAGTGATTTTATTCTTTCAGATTGAGCTATCTGGCATTCTTTTTCTATTTTTTCTAATCGTTTTGCAACATCTAGCGAAGCCATTGTGATGTATGAGTTATTAGGATACGTATCAAGGAGTTTTTGGTAGTAGTCAATTCCTCTAAGATTTATCCCTTTACGGTCTTCTGTTTTTTTCATTAACTCTGCAAAATCTTCAAGTAGTTCATGGCTACCAAATTGTATATCTACTCCCTTATTTTTGGAAGTTCGAATAGCTTGACGAGTTTTTTTAGACATTTTATCAAGTCCAAATTGATTAGCATATAGGTTTGCTTGAAAACGTGGTTGGATAGTATGAGCTAAATCTGTTGTCCGACCAGTCCAATCAGCACCTGCACGCTGTAAATGATCAATGGCGATTAACCCTTCTTTTTCATCGGGCGAATTTTCAAAATCTTTGGCATTGACCATTTTTAAATAGATGAGAGGATCACACTTGATAAAGAGAGCTCTTTGTTTTTTGCCAAAAGCTTTAAGGTCCTTAAGGACCTTAGTTACAATATCTAGATTGGAGTAATCCATGATTGGTCCACGCGGAATATACAGCATGGAGAAGCCAAGAGGAAGTGATTTGATGAGAATACTAGCGCTGGCAATTTGGGTTTCACCGTCAAAAAAGCCAAGTAATTGACTACCCCAGTTGTCTTTTACTTTGGGCCAATTAGAAGATTGAAGTAGGTTTGTTTGGTTGGATTCGCTCACAAAGCGATCGTGTTCGACAGCGGTAATTTCTCTATACATGAGTTTCCTTTCTTAGTGAGAGTGTCTTTGTTTTTTTCGAATAGTATAGGCTAGGTTGGCCAATTTATATAATAATGGATTGATTGCTAGATTAAACTCGCCAATATATTCTTCAAACATTGGATTGAAGTTACTTTTAAATTTTGTTAAACCATCGTTAAGACTTCCCTCGACACCGCCTAGATTAGCAGATACAATACCGTTTTTGAAAGCATCTTCGAACACCCTAGCATTCAAGAGATACTGTGGATAAAATTTACGGAAGCTATCATCCATACCAGCATACAACATCTCCAGGACATTGCCAAAACGAATGGACAAAATTCCTGCAATGACAGGCTCATCTGGATATTTCTTGCTAAACTCCTGAAATTCAAGGATATATTGTTTAACAGAAGCTTCTTGTTGATTTAGCCTTGTCAGGCGACTTTTTTGATGGGATGGAGTTTCTGATAAATCTCTTTGGATTTGAAGAAGTTGTTCTTTAAATTGCGCTAATCTTTTAGGAAGATTGACTTTAGCCAAATAGAGATAGGCATCTTCTCCATAAATTGTCATTAGTTGATGGAAATAGTTTTCATTACGTAAAGCTACACCTTTACGATTCTCGGTTAATGCTACAACCGTGGCGAATTTAGGTAAATCATCAATGTTGGCACGATAAATTTGAACACCGCGATGCTTTGCATCTTTTATCAGACGTTTAGTGTGTTTTGGAAAGTTTTCTTCTATATTTGCTTTGGTATAGATGTTCGCTTGAAAACGTGGTTGGATGGTTTCGGAAATGGCTTTCGTTGGACCTATCCATTGGGCACCTGCTGACTTAAGATTATCAATTGCCTGTCTACTTTCATCTATCTCTTCGGCGACATTCTCTTCTTTAAGGTGATATTGACGTAGAAGAAGTGCTGGATCGAATTTTGCAAAAACAGCACGTTTCTTTCGTCCAAAGTTTTTTAGTGTTTTTAACACAAAGCCAACTAATTCTTTATTGCTGTAGTCTATAATAGGTCCACGTGGAATATAAAGCATTGTAAAACCAAGAGGTAATGATTTAATTAAGATGCTAGCTACAGCAACTAATTGGTCATCTTTATAAAAGCCTAAACGTTCATTTTGCCAATTTGATTTTACTTGTGCCCACTTTGAAGAGTGGAGGAGATTGGTTTGAGACGATGCAATAGCAAAGGCATCATATTCTTTTTCGGATATTCCAACGGTAACATGATACATCAGTTTATTACCCATTCACGTAGTGCGTAGGCTACGCCACTTTCCTCGTTTGATTTGGTGATATATTTTGCTATTTTTTTTAGTTCAGGATTGCCGTTTTGCATAACAACAGGATTTCCAACAACTTCAAGCATAGCACGGTCATTTTCTTCATCACCAATAGCCATTGTTTGATCTACAGTTAATCCCATTTTCTCTGCAAGGTGGAGAAGTGCAGTGCCTTTATTAACGTTTTTGGGTAAAATTTCTAAATAAAAAGGAGTTGATTTTACAATGGTGTAGTTATCGAGAACTTTTTTTGGAATTTTAGCAATTGCTGCATCTAAGATGTCAGGTTGATCAATCATCATTAGTTTAATGATTTCTTTGTCTCCCATTTCTTCAGGAGTACGATAGAAGAGCGGCATATTAACTAAAGTTGCTTCGTGTATTGTATATTTACCAATATCACGATTCGCTGTGTAAATTCCTTCTTTTGTAATGGCGTGCATGTGGACGCCTAATTTACGCGCTAACAGTTCGAAATCCAGATAGTCTTCATAGGTTAAGGTTTCTTTGATGATGTCATCTCCTGTGGCTGTGTCTTGAACTAGACCGCCGTTAAAGGTGATAACATAATCTCCCTCTTCATTGAGTTTCAATTCTTCTAAAAGATCTTGGACTCCGATGATTGGACGTCCTGTAGCAATAACAATTTTAACGTCTTTTGATTTTGCTTCTTGAACAGCTTTAGCCACTTCAGGTGTAATTTCACGCTTACTATTTAATAGGGTGCCGTCAATATCTACGGCAACAAGTTTAATTGAAGTCATTTTATCTCCCACTCTTTATTTCAATATCCTAAAATACTCACCTTATATCTTACTAAAAAATAAAGGGTTTGTCATGAATGGCTATTATCTTTCGTGAGTGTCAAATGCTCATTTGTGATATAAGATTGAAATTCTTCTTTTGTACTTGAAAATAGGCTATCTAATGTCAACATTTCTTTTGGAAAATAAAAACGTTGATCACCATAATTAGATCCAGTTAATGCTTTTACAATCGGTGATAAGCTTGATAATTCAGCAAGTTGTCCATTCTTTTGGATAATTTGAATTTCTGTTCGTGGATTTGAATGTTCAGGCCGATAAACATCGTAAGGTAAGTCAAAATTAGCATGGACACCAGTGTAATAATCGGGATCAAAACCAACCTGTGAGACTAGTTCTTTCATTTTAACTAGATTTTCTTTATCAGCCTCTTCAAAGGTAATTGATTTAAAGACTTTTCGATTGATAAAACGATTAGCTAAATCTGCCAAAATGTTATCATCAGCTTGCATCCAAGATTGGAAGTAAGTATTCATTACCCCATCATCTAGGGCTAAATAATCTTGTAAATCATATTGATCCGTGAAGAAAGGAATAAGATTTGGAGAAGTTTGTTCAAAAAAATCGCGATGGGTATCAAATAAGAAGCGAGCACGTTTTAGTAAATTTTGTAAGAGTAATTCCATAGCACGACTGGCTGGATGGAAATAAACTTGCATATACATTTGGAAGCGACTAACAATATAATCTTCCACAGCGTGCATCCCGTTACGAGCAAAAGCAATTCCAGAATCGGTTGGTCTAATAACGCGTAAAATTCGTGTTAAATCAAATTGTCCATAGCTAGCAGCAGTGTAGTAAGAATCTCTGAGAAGATAGTCCATTCGATCACAATCAATTTGACTAGAAATTAATTGAACAACTTGTTTATTGGGGTAGCTATGATTAATAACACTAGCTACTTTATCAGGAAAATCAGGAGCCACCTTTCGTAAAATAGCATTAATCTCTGTGGTAGGATTGGTGATGATTTCCTGAGTGTAAGCTTCATGATCAGTATTGAAGAGACGCTCAAATGTATGAGAATATGCGCCATGTCCGATATCATGTAGTAGGGCGGCAGCCATCGTTAGCAGGGACTCATTTTTATTCCAAAGATCAGAATAATGTTCATCAAAGATTTCTGTAACTTTACGAGCCAGTTCATAAACTCCGAGACAATGTGAAAAACGACTATGCTCTGCACCATGGAAGGTAAAAGAAGTCGTTGAGGTTTGTTTAATGCGTCGTAAACGTTGAAATTCTTTAGTGTTAATCAAGTCATATATGACTTGATTATTTACATGGATATAAGTGTGAACGGGGTCACGAAATACTTTTTCATTCATATATATATTATAGCAAAAATTGAAACTTGAGTCAGAAATTGGTAGAATAGAAGGATAAAAGAAGTGAGAGAAGTCATGAAACTAGAAATTAACAATAACATTCAAATTGACAACGAAACCGAAATGATTCATGAGATTCACGATTGTCAATTTATTGAAAAAGGAAGTTACGTTTATTTGAATTATATTAATGCTGAGGGCGAGAGAGTAGTTATTAAGGCAAATCATGAGGAATTGCTTATGACGAGGTTTTCAAATCCTAAGTCTGTAATGCGTTTTCATCGTGAAACGCCTGCTTTGGTTAATATCCCCACTCCACTTGGTATTCAACATTTGATTACAGAGACAAGTCACTATCAGTTTGATTTGTCACAGCAAAGGTTGCACATCAATTATGTCCTTAAGCAAACGGAGACAGGAGCCTGTTTTGCAAATTATGAATTAAAGATTCAATGGTATTGAGATAATTACCATTAACAAAAGAGTAGTCATTATGAATTTCGTCTACTGAAGACGCTGGGATCTCTTTATGAGAGCCATTTATTTGATAAACTGCAGTATGGTTTATTTCGACTAGATGAACTTCGTTTTTTCCCTTGAGATTATTAGTGATAGCAAGGATAATTAATTGAAAAATGGATTTTTTTCTGTTACAATGATTAACATATCAAGGGAGTAGCAGACGGTTTACCGTGGCAATGTCGTCATTACGAAAGAAATTTCCGGCGTTGTCTTAAACAGCGAGACTTGTTTTCATAAAAACAGGTCTCTTTTTGTTTGTGGAGAGACCAAAGGAGGAAAGGTTTTGTTAAAAGAACAGAAAAAATCCTTGTTTTACACACAAGGTCAAGAAGAGGTTCTAACGTCTTTAGAATCTTCTCGTGAAGGATTATCAACAACAGAAGCGAAAAATCGCTTAGAGATGTATGGTCGCAATGAGCTTGAAGAAGGGAAAAAACGTAGTCTAATAGCTAAGTTTTTTGACCAATTCAAAGATTTAATGATTATTATCTTACTGGTTGCTGCAGCTCTCTCTGTTATTACGGAAGGTATGCATGGCTTAACGGATGCATTGATTATCTTGGCAGTTGTTATCTTAAATGCAGCTTTTGGTGTTTATCAAGAGGGGCAAGCCGAAGCAGCTATTGAAGCCCTCAAAGATATGTCAAGCCCAATTGCGCGTGTTCGTCGTGATGGTCATACTATTGAGGTGGATTCTAAAGAACTAGTTCCTGGTGACCTCGTTATGTTAGAAGCAGGAGATGTTGTTCCCGCAGATTTACGACTTTTAGAAGCCGCGTCTTTAAAAATTGAAGAAGCAGCTCTAACTGGTGAGTCAGTACCTGTTGAGAAAGACATATCTCAAGTAGTAGCAGAGGATGCAGGTATTGGTGATCGTGTGAATATGGCGTATCAAAATTCAAATGTCACGTATGGTCGAGGATATGGTGTTGTTACTAACACAGGGATGTATACTGAAGTTGGTAAAATTGCTGATATGTTGGCAAATGCTGATGAATCTGAAACACCATTGAAACAAAGTTTAGTTCAACTTTCTAAATTATTGACTTACTTAATCGTGATTATTGCGGTTATTACTTTCTTAGTGGGGATATTTGTCCGTAAAGAAGGTTGGATTGAAGGATTGATGACTTCAGTTGCTTTAGCAGTTGCAGCTATTCCAGAAGGGCTTCCTGCAATTGTTACGATTGTCTTATCAATGGGAACAAAAACTCTTGCTAAACGTAATTCTATCGTTCGTAAACTCCCTGCAGTTGAAACTTTAGGTTCTACAGAAATCATTGCATCGGATAAGACTGGTACTCTGACAATGAATCAAATGACTGTCGAAAAAGTGTATACTAATGGCGTTCTCCAATCATCTTCGGAAGAAATTTCAGTTGATAATAACACTTTACGTATTATGAATTTCTCCAACGATACTAAGATTGATCCTTCAGGAAAATTAATCGGTGACCCAACAGAGACTGCACTGGTACAATTTGGTTTAGATAAGAATTTTGATGTCCGTGAAGTTTTGAAAAATGAACCACGTGTCGCTGAGTTACCATTTGATTCAGATCGTAAGTTAATGTCTACGATTCATAAAGAATCAGATGGTCGCTACTTTATCGCAGTCAAGGGTGCTCCTGATCAATTATTAAAACGAGTTACTAAAATTGAAGATAATGGCTTGGTTCGTGATATCACGGCTGAAGATAAAGAGGCTATCCTAAATACCAATAAAGAACTCGCAAAACAAGCTCTTCGTGTCTTGATGATGGCTTATAAATATGAAACACAAATTCCAACTTTAGAGACTGATATTGTTGAGTCAGATTTAGTATTCTCAGGTTTAGTGGGAATGATTGACCCTGAGCGTCCAGAAGCGGCAGAAGCTGTTCGAGTTGCTAAAGAAGCAGGAATTCGTCCGATTATGATTACCGGGGACCATCAAGATACTGCAGAAGCTATTGCAAAGCGTCTAGGTATTATTGATGCAAATGACACAGAAGATCATGTCTTTACGGGTGCTGAACTTAATGAATTAAGTGACGAAGAGTTTCAAAAAGTATTTAAACAATATTCTGTCTATGCACGTGTTTCTCCTGAACATAAAGTGCGTATCGTGAAAGCTTGGCAAAACGATGGCAAAGTCGTTGCCATGACTGGTGATGGTGTTAATGATGCTCCATCGCTAAAAACAGCAGATATTGGTATTGGTATGGGAATAACTGGTACAGAAGTTTCCAAAGGTGCTTCTGATATGGTTCTTGCTGATGATAATTTTGCAACTATTATTGTGGCTGTTGAGGAAGGACGTAAAGTCTTCTCAAATATCCAAAAATCTATTCAATATCTTCTTTCAGCCAACATGGCAGAGGTATTTACAATTTTCTTTGCAACTTTATTAGGATGGGATGTACTTGCACCGGTTCACCTTCTTTGGATTAACTTGGTAACAGATACTCTTCCAGCTATCGCTCTTGGAGTTGAGCCAGCTGAACCAGGAGTTATGACACATAAACCTCGTGGTCGCCAGTCAAACTTCTTTGATGGTGGTGTTATGGGAGCTATTATCTATCAAGGTATTTTACAAACTATCTTAGTACTTGGTGTCTATGGTTGGGCATTGATGTATCCAGAACATGCTGGTTATCGCATGATTCACGCAGATGCCCTTACGATGGCCTTTGCAACGCTTGGTTTAATCCAATTGGTACATGCATTTAACGTTAAATCAGTTTACCAATCAATCTTTACAGTTGGAGCTTTTAAAAATAGAACCTTTAACTGGTCTATTCCAGTAGCTTTCATTCTTTTGATGGTGACTATTGTTGTTCCTGGATTTAATAAACTTTTCCATGTAACTCATTTAAGTTCAACACAATGGTTAACTGTAGTTATCGGAAGTTTATTGATGGTAGTGTTAACGGAAATTGTTAAATTTATCCAACGTAAATTAGGACAAGACGAAAAAGCTATTTAGTTTAGCTGATAAAAAAACTCACTTAGAATATCTAAGTGAGTTTTTTAGCAATCAAATATTGTCATAGAGTTGCGTAATTCGTCTTCAAAATATTTTTTTGGATAGTTTTCAAAACTATCCAAATGCTTAACGGCATTATGCCTTTTGCTAAGATTCCAGGTTAAATTAGGGTTATGATTGGGATTCTGATTGACAAAGTCAATAGTTAAATTCCATTCTCTAATATATCCAAGTGGTCTAGAATGATAAGTAGTCTCTCCAATTTTAACGTCGCCAAATGAGCGGTGTGCATGACCAAAAACAACATCTTTGATATGATATTTTTGGAATAAATCATGATAAGCCTGACTCCCCAAAAAAGCATTAAAAGGAGAGAATCTAGGATGAGTCATCGTGAACTGTTTATGGGGAACAAAGTGCATAGCAATAATGATATTTGAAGAATCGACTTTTGCTAATATTTCGTCTAAGCGTTTTAAAATTGATGCTTGGATAGTTACATCATTATTTGGACGTTTTAAACGTCTATCAAACCAAAAAGTCTTTTTTAATTTTTCAACATCCTTGATATCTCTATTATTTGAAAAGCTGTAATCATACTAGCCATGAAAAGCTAGTAGCATTTTTTTGTCAAATCGATAGGTTTGAAAGTCAAGGCGTTGGATTTCTGTTTCTGTTAAATCAAGCATATCATGGTTTCCTAAATTATAGCTAAGTTTAATATGCTTTTTTAAGTTATTGATAAAGGGAAGTGTATCTTTAGTAAAATGATTAGATATATCCCCAGCGATATGGAGGTGATCAATTTTTTCTTTCTTAAGCAAATTAATTAACGTTTTCGTCTCAAAGGTAGAAAAATGATTGAGGTCAATATGTAAATCACTCATGATAGCAAGTTTGGTCATAAGGGTATTGTACCATATTGTAGTTCAAAGAGATAAACAGTAAATTTTTGAAATAGTTTTAAAGTCATTCTATAATAGATATGTCATTGTAGAATGCGCTTTCATAATTGTGTTTAGAAGCTTTATATTTAAGGTGCCTTAAGGAGGTCTCATGTCTAATTTTTATAAGCTCTTGAAAGAAAAATTTCCTCGAAAAGAAGATATCGTAACAGAAATGATCAATTTAGAAGCTATTTGTCAATTACCCAAAGGGACGGAATATTTTATTAGTGATTTACACGGGGAATACGATGCTGTTGATTATCTCTTACGGACAGGTGCAGGGTCTATTAGAGCTAAATTATTAGACTGCTTTGATTGGCAGAAAATAGTTGCTGTTGATTTAGATGATTTTTGTATACTGCTTTATTACCCAAAGGAAAAATTAGCCTTCGATAAAATGAACTTGTCAGTAAGTGCTTATAAAACGAAGTTATGGGAAATGATTCCGTTACAAATACAAGTTTTAAAATATTTTTCTAGTAAATATACAAAATCTAAAGTACGTAAGCAATTGCCAGGTAAGTTTGCTTACATTATCGAAGAACTTTTAGCTGAGATTGACCGTAACCCAGAGAAGAAAAGCTATTTTGATACTATTATTGAAAAATTATTTGAATTAGACCAAGTAGAAGATTTAATTATAGTATTATCCCAAACAATTCAAGTTTTAATCATTGACCATTTACATGTTGTAGGGGATATTTACGATCGTGGTAGGTATCCTGATCGTATCTTGAATAGGTTAATGGCTTTTCCAAATTTGGATATCCAATGGGGGAACCATGATGTCACTTGGATGGGAGCAGCATCTGGTTCCTACCTTTGTATGGTAAATGTTATCCGTATTGCTGCACGTTATAATAATATTACTTTAATTGAAGACCGATATGGTATCAATTTGCGTCGCTTGGTTGATTACTCACGCCGTTACTATGAACCTCTACCTTCTTTCGCCCCCATATTAGATGGAGAGGAAATGACTC
Source organism: Streptococcus sp. 'group B' (assembly GCF_002073795.1). Taxonomy (NCBI): domain Bacteria; kingdom Bacillati; phylum Bacillota; class Bacilli; order Lactobacillales; family Streptococcaceae; genus Streptococcus; species Streptococcus sp. 'group B'. The sequence continues at coordinate 791,672 of NZ_CP020432.1, forward strand.
ATCCAGATGAATTAGATTTGTTAAATATGATACAACAAGCAACAGCAATTTTACAGTTTAAATTGGAAGCCCAATTGATTGACAGGCGTCCAGAATTTCAAATGCATAATCGACAACTTATTAACCAGGTAAATTATAAAGATTTAAGTATATCTATAAAGGGAGTTGTGCATCAACTTAAAGATTTTAATAGTAGATGCATTGATTCGAAAAATCCCAGTCGATTAACAAGTGAGGAAGAAGAGCTTTTACAACAATTGATGATAGCCTTCCAGACTTCTGAAAGTTTAAAGAAACATATTGATTTCCTATTTGAGAAAGGAAGTATGTATTTAACCTATAATGATAATCTTTTATTCCATGGTTGCATACCAATGCATAGTAATGGTGATTTTAAAAGCTTTAAAATTGCAGGAAAAACTTATGGTGGTAGGGATTTACTGGATTTATTTGAAAGTCAAATACGTCTAGCATATGCTAGACCAGAGAAACATGATGATTTGGCGACAGATATCGTTTGGTATCTTTGGTGTGGTGAAAATTCTTCTCTTTTTGGTAAGAATGCCATGACTACTTTTGAGCGCTATTATGTTTCCGACAAAGTAACTCATCAAGAAAGAAAAAATCCCTACTTTAAACTGAGAGATAAAGATGATATTTGCACTGCCCTTTTACAAGAGTTTGATTTGCCTAAGTTTGGACATATTGTCAATGGTCATACGCCAGTCAAAGAAAAAAATGGTGAGCAACCGATAAAAGCAAATGGTAAGATGTTAGTAATTGATGGTGGCTTTGCCAAAGGTTATCAGAAAAATACAGGTTTAGCTGGCTACACTTTGATTTATAATAGCTATGGGATACAATTAATTTCACACCTTCCTTTTACATCCATTGAGGAAGTTTTAAGTGGAACCAACTATATCATTGATACGAAGCGATTAGTAGAAGAAGCCAAGGATAGGATTCTTGTAAAAGATACAACTATTGGACAAAAGTTAACCAAAGAGATTAAAGACTTAGATCACCTTTATCGTCATTTTCAGGAATATGATGACTAGTGTTTAAGTAATTTACTAATTGATATGTAGGATTTAATTTTTCAGTTTCTTACCTTGTCTCTTTTATTAAATTGACTTAAAATAATATTATGGACATAAAGGCAGAAATTCAAAAATTAGCAAAAGAAATTGGTATCTCTAAAATTGGTTTTACGACGGCAGATAACTTTGATTATTTGGAAAAGTCATTGCGTGCTTCTGTGGAAGAGGGGCGCAATTCAGGATTTGAACATAAAGTCATAGAGGATCGTATCTACCCTGAAAGGCTTTTAGAATCGGCTAAAACGATTATTTCAATTGGCGTTGCTTATCCTCACAAACTTCCTCAGCAACCTCAAAAAACACCTTATAAACGAGGAAAAATTACACCTAATTCGTGGGGGCTTGATTATCATTATGTGGTCGGCGAAAAGTTAGACAGACTATCAAAAGGCATTGAAGAGCTCTGTCGAGATTTTCCTTTGCAACAAAAAGCAATGGTCGATACTGGAGCTTTAGTTGATACTGCAGTTGCCCAAAGAGCAGGTATTGGTTTTATAGGAAAAAATGGTCTAGTTATTTCTAAAGAATATGGCTCTTATATGTTTTTGGGAGAATTAATTACCAATTTAGAGATCGAGCCAGACAAGCCTGTCGATTATGATTGTGGTGACTGTCGTCGTTGTCTAGATGCCTGTCCAACTTCTTGTTTAATTGGTGATGGCTCAATGAATGCCAAGCGTTGTCTATCATTTCAAACCCAAGATAAGGGAATGATGGACATAGAGTTTCGAAAAAAGATTAAAACAGTTATCTATGGTTGCGATATTTGCCAAATTTGCTGTCCTTATAACAAAGGTATAAATAATCCATTGGCGACAGAGATTGATCCTGAGTTGGCTCAACCAGAATTAATACCATTTTTGAGTTTATCAAATGGACAATTTAAAGAAAAATTTGGTATGATTGCTGGAAGTTGGCGAGGTAAAAATATTTTACAGCGTAATGCCATTATTGCGCTAGCAAATGCTCATGATAAAACCGCAGTGGTTAAATTAATAGAGATTATTGATAAAAATAATAACCCTATTCATACTGCAACAGCTATATGGGCATTGGGAGAAATTGTCAAAAAACCAAACGATGAGATACTGGAGTTTATGAGTAATTTAACCTTAAAAGATGAAGATAGCCGAAAAGAGTTGGAATTAATCCGTCATAAATGGCAATTTTAAGCCTTTTATGGTATTTTTAAGAACCTTATGATAAAATAAAACAGATTAACAAAGATTGGAGAAATCTCATGGAAGTGGCTGAAATTCGCCAAAAAATAGTAGAAAATAAAGAGAAGTTGACTAGCTTCAGGAGGTCTCTTTGACTTAGATCGTTTGGAAGAGGAGATTGCTCTTCTTGAAAATCAAATGACTGAGCCAGACTTTTGGAATGACAATATTGCAGCGCAAAAGACATCTCAAGAACTGAATGAGTTAAAAGGTAAGTATGATACTTTCCATAATATGCAAGAATTATCTGACGAAACAGAACTCTTACTTGAGATGCTTGACGAAGATGATTCTTTGAAAGAAGAATTAGAAGAAAATCTAATGCAGCTAGATAAGATAATGGGTGCTTATGAAATGACGCTTCTCTTATCTGAGCCTTATGACCACAATAATGCTATCTTAGAAATCCATCCTGGTTCAGGAGGAACTGAAGCGCAAGATTGGGGAGATTTACTCTTACGAATGTATACCCGTTTTGGCAATGCTAATGGTTTCAAAGTAGAAGTATTGGATTATCAAGCAGGGGATGAAGCTGGTATTAAATCGGTTACCCTCTCTTTTGAAGGTCCCAATGCTTATGGTTTGTTGAAATCAGAAATGGGAGTTCATCGCCTCGTTCGTATATCACCTTTTGATTCGGCTAAACGTCGTCATACCTCATTTGCTTCAGTTGAAGTGATGCCAGAGTTAGATGATACGATTGAAGTAGAAGTACGTGATGATGACATTAAAATGGATACTTTCCGTTCCGGAGGAGCTGGTGGTCAGAACGTCAATAAAGTATCAACAGGTGTTCGTTTGACGCATATTCCAACTGGAATTGTGGTATCGTCTACCGTTGACCGTACTCAATATGGGAACCGCGATCGCGCTATGAAGATGTTGCAGGCTAAGCTATATCAGTTAGAACAAGAAAAGAAAGCACAAGAAGTAGATGCTCTCAAGGGTGATAAAAAAGAAATCACTTGGGGAAGTCAGATTCGTTCTTATGTTTTCACCCCTTATACGATGGTGAAGGATCATCGTACTAACTTTGAGCTTGCTCAGGTAGATAAGGTTATGGATGGAGAAATCAATGGCTTTATTGATGCCTACCTTAAGTGGCGCATTGAAGACTAAAAATAATGAAGGAGAAACATGGCACTAATAGAAATGTCTGGTGTTACTAAAAAGTATCGCCGTTCAACAACTGCCTTGAGAAACTTAAATTTATCAATTCAGCAAGGTGAGTTTGTGTATTTAGTTGGTCCGTCAGGTGCTGGTAAATCTAGCTTGATTCGCCTCCTATACCGTGAAGAAAAATTAAGTTCAGGTAGATTAAAGGTAGGGGAATTCAATCTCAATAAACTCAAACGTCGTCAAATTCCTATTTTACGTCGTAGTATTGGAGTTGTCTTCCAAGATTATAAATTACTACCAACAAAAACAGTTTATGAGAATGTTGCGTTTGCGATGCAAGTTATTGGAGCTAAGCGCCGTCATATTAAAAAACGCGTGCCAGAAGTTTTAGAATTAGTAGGTTTAAAACACAAGATGCGTTCTTTTCCAACACAGTTATCTGGTGGAGAACAACAACGTGTGGCAATTGCACGTGCGATTGTTAATAATCCAAAATTATTAATTGCAGATGAACCTACTGGTAATTTGGATCCAGAAATCGCTTGGGAAATCATGCATCTATTGGAACGTATTAACCTTCAAGGAACGACTGTTTTGATGGCAACACACAATAGTCAAATTGTTAACACACTTCGTCATCGTGTCATTGAGATTGAAGCAGGTAGCGTTATCCGAGATGAAGAGAAGGGAGAATATGGTTATCATGATTAATTTCTTTAGACATTTCTGGGAATCGCTTAAAAACTTAAAACGTAACTTTTGGATGACTTTTGCTTCTGTAACATCAGTTACCATAACATTACTTCTTGTAGGCTTGTTTTCATCAGTTTTACTGAATGTTGAAAAGTTAACAACTGATGTTTCAGGTAATTTTACTATCAGTGCCTTTTTAAATGTTGACTCAACGGATGCTCAAAAACAAGTCAAAGATAAGGACGGAAAGCTAAAAGATAATCCTGATTATCATAAAGTTTATGACAAGATTAAACGTATTTCTGGTGTAGAGAAAGTCACTTATTCAAGTAAAGCTGAACAATTAAAAGAAGTTCAAAAAGAGTATGGTTCAGATGTTATTGATGATACCTACAAAGATGCTTTGTTAGATGTTTACGTAGTTGGGACAAGTTCTGCAAAAGTTTCTAAGAGTGTCAGTGAAGCAATTGGACGCATTGAAGGTGTTGATTATACTAAAGAACCTATTGATTCAACAAAACTATCTAATCTCACAGATAACATCCGTATATGGGGATTTGGTGGTGTTGCCTTATTAATTGTCCTTGCTATCTTTTTGATTTCAAATACTATTCGTATGTCGATTATGTCACGCCGTACAGATATTGAAATCATGAGATTAGTTGGCGCTAAAAATTCTTATATTCGAGGACCGTTCTTTTTTGAAGGTGCTTGGGTAGGGATTTTAGGGGCTATCGTTCCATCGCTGATTTTCTATTTTGGTTATCAATTTGTGTTTAACAAGTTTAATCCAAAATTTGAGACAAGCCATGTTTCATTGTATCCTATGGATATTATGGTTCCAGCAATTATTGGTGGTATGGTGATTATTGGTATTATTATTGGCTCACTTGGATCTGTCCTATCAATGAGACGTTACCTTAAGATTTAATAAAAAGAGATGAAATCTATGAACTGCACCCCAAAAGTTAGACAAAAAATCTAACGATTGGGGTGCTTTTCTGATGAAATTAAGTTATGAAGATAAACTAGAAATATACGAGTTAAGAAAGATCGGGATGTCCTGGTCTCAGATTAGTCAACGATATGATGTTCGTATCTCGAATCTTAAATACATGATAAAACTCATGGATCGGTATGGTGTAGAAATCGTCGAAAAAGGTAGAAATGAGTATTATCCACCTGAATTAAAGCAGGAAATGATAGATAAAGTCTTGATTCATGGTTGTTCTCAACTCTCTGTTTCTCTTGATTATGCTCTCTCTAATTGTTCTATACTCACAAATTGGCTTTCCCAATTTAAGAAAAATGGTTATACTATTGTTGAGAAAACAAGAGGGAGACCGAGTAAAATGGGACGTAAGCGTAAGAAAACTTGGGAAGAAATGACAGAGCTCGAGCGACTTCAGGAAGAAAATGAGCGCTTGAGAACGGAGAATGCCTTTCTAAAAAAGTTGAGGGATTTGCGCTTGAGGGACGAAGCCTTACAGAGCGAACGGCAGAAACAATTAGAGAAATGGTCACAGGAGGATTCCGACTAGACCTCTTACTTGAGATAACTAAGATAGCTCGTGCAACTTACTATTATCAACTAAAGAAACTGAATAAACCAGATAAAGACAAAGCAATCAAATCTGACATTCAATCCATTTATGATGAACATAGAGGAAACTATGGCTATCGTCGGATTTATTTAGAACTGCGAAATCGTGGCTTTGTCATCAACCACAAAAGGGTGCAAGGCTTGATGAAAAGTATGGGCTTGACTGCTCGTATTCGTCGTAAGCGCAAGTATGCCTCTTACAAAGGTGAGGTTGGTAAGAAGGCTGATAACCTGATTCAACGCCAGTTTGAGGGGTCGAAGCCCTATGAGAAGTGCTATACCGATGTGACGGAGTTTGCTTTACCTGAAGGGAAACTTTATCTATCGCCTGTTCTTGATGGCTATAACAGTGAGATAATTGATTTTACCCTGTCTCGGTCTCCTGCCTTGAAACAGGTTCAAACCATGCTTGAGAGGGCTTTTCCTGCGGCTTCATACAGCGAAACCATTCTCCACAGCGACCAAGGCTGGCAGTACCAGCACAAGTCCTACCATCAATTTCTGGAGGACAAAGGCATTCGTCCTTCTATGTCACGGAAGGGGAACAGTCCTGACAACGGTATGATGGAATCTTTCTTTGGGATTCTAAAGTCTGAGATGTTCTATGGCTTGGAGAAGTCTTACAAATCACTTGATGACCTTGAGCAAGCTATCACAGATTACATTTTTTACTACAACAACAAGCGAATCAAAGCAAAACTAAAAGGACTTAGTCCTGTGCAATACAGAACTAAATCCTTCACTTAAAATAAATTGTCCAACTTTTGGGGGTCAGTACATCTATTTCATCTCTTTTTATTAATTGTAGATATCATGCTAGTGGATAAAATTTGAAATAAACGTAGCCAATTGTTTTTCAGATGATTTGTGAGAAAGGGTAGCTTTACCATCCCCTTTTTGATGTCCGTAGTTACCAAATCGGCTATGGTTTCCCCCGACAATAGTTCGAAAAGTACTTGAATTTGGGAGGCGTTTTTTAGCTTCCTCATATTTTTCCCAGTTTAAAATATGATCGTTACTTGCTGTAATGGAGAGTACTCTTAACTTTTTATGAGATAGGTCGGATTTACTTGAAGGGTAGGAAGCTAATAATATGAGCCCTCTAACAGGGGCTACTTTGGCATTTTGGCTAGCAACAACTCCTCCTAAAGAATGTCCAGCAAGGTAAACATTAGTTAAGTGGTTCTGATTAATAATTGTTTTAGCTTTATAAGGTGATAAAACTGGCAAATTTAAAGGTGTCTTCAAAATATAGGTATTATACCCTTTATCAGCTAAATCTCTAGCAAGTTGAGAATAAGCTTCTTCTTCCACAAGAGCCCCTTGATAGAAAATAATATTTGCTTTTACCTTACCCTTGCTTCTAAAAAGAAGGTAGTTCTTATGGTTTGTAGCGGTTTTAGCAATTCTCCTAGCTAATGGGGAGGCTTGGTAAGTATTGAAGTAAATGGTCATCCCGACGGCCATTAAAATAGCAAGGATACTTGTTGTTAACCAAAGAAAAATAGAGTGACGTTTTATGTTCATTGGAAGAAAGGATTAAAGTTTTTTTCGTGGCCAATAGTTGTATTCATGCCATGGCCTGGGTGAACACTATAATGACTAGGTAAGGTGAATAGTTCTTGGCGAATACCAGTAATGAGGTCCTCAAAGTTACTGGTAGGTAAGTCAGTACGACCGATAGTTTCACGAAATAGAGCATCGCCAGTAACGACTAATTCATCTGAGTGGAAAACAAATGAGACTCCTCCCCAAGAATGACCAGGTGTTGGTAAAACTGTGAATTCAAAACCATTTAGTTGATAGGGTTGCTTTAATTTAAAAAAGTTCTCTGCCGGTCTTGCTATAACATTAATGATATCATCATGACGGCCTAACCCAGATAAATTATCATCTGGGGAAGATAGCCAAGCGGCTTCTTTTTCTGAAACATAAACAGGTGGATTATCAAAAGTATCTCTGACCAAATCTAAACTAAAAATATGATCATAGTGAGTATGAGTTAAGAGGATAGCCACTAAAGGTTTTTCAAAGGATTTAATTTTAGCAATGATTTCTTGGCCATTGCTCCCTGGATCAATGAGGATAACAGCTTGATCATTAACGAGGTAATAAGTATTTTCACCAGCAATGTGGTTTATTGTTTTATAGATTTTCATAATGATAGTGTACCAAAAAATCAAGACTTTGTTAAAAAAAGAGTGGCGGAAAATAAATGGCAACTAGTTTCAGAAAATATGGGATCTCACAGCAATTTCTTGACACCGTTTTCATAAAGGTGTATCATAAAAGTAATCAATAAGCCAAGCCTAAAGCTGAACTTAGTTTAAGAACACTGACTTTTTGAGAGCAACCTAATTGGTTGACTAAAGAATATGAGGTGGAAGATATGTCAAAAGTTGCTATTGTTACTGGTGCTGGTCAAGGAATTGGATTTGCTATTGCGAAACGTCTTCATGCAGACGGCTTTAAAATAGGCGTTTTAGACTATAATGAAGAGACTGCTCAGGCTGCGGTTGATAAACTATCACTTGAGGATGCTGTTGCAGTTGTAGCAGATGTTTCAAAACGTGATCAAGTCTTTGATGCTTTCCAAAAAGTTGTAGATACTTTTGGTGATTTGAATGTTGTTGTTAACAATGCAGGTATTGCCCCAACAACCCCTCTTGACACTATTACTGAAGAGCAGTTTGAAAAGGCTTTTGCAATCAATGTCGGAGGAACTATTTGGGGAAGTCAAGCAGCTCAAAAACATTTTAGAGAATTAGGTCATGGCGGAAAAATTATAAATGCAACTTCACAAGCAGGATGTGAAGGGAATCCTAATTTGACTGTTTATGGTGGTACAAAATTTGCAGTTCGTGGTATTACACAGACTTTGGCAAAGGATTTGGCATCAGAAGGAATCACAGTCAATGCCTACGCACCAGGTATTGTTAAAACACCTATGATGTTTGATATTGCCCATGAAGTTGGTAAGAATGCAGGCAAAGATGATGAATGGGGTATGGAGCAGTTTGCAAAAGATATCACTTTGAAACGCTTGTCTGAACCAGAAGATGTTGCTAATGCAGTAGGCTTCTTAGCGGGAGATGATTCAAATTATATCACTGGACAAACAATAGTTGTCGATGGTGGTATGGTATTCCATTAAAAATGATTAATGCTAACACTGTGAGTGAAACTCACAGTGTTTTTTATATTTCTTAAAAAATTATCTTATCTTGGTTATTGGAGTGATGGCATCTTTGAGGTACAGTCATGTTTTGTTTTATAGATATAGCGTGCTATAATAGACTTACTATGACCCAGAAAAAACTTAGAAAATATGCAGTAGTTGACTTGGAGGCTACTGGAGCAGGTCCCAATGCTTCTATTATTCAGGTTGGGATTGTTATTATCCAAGGAAATAAAATTATTGATAGTTATGAAACAGATGTTAATCCTCATGAATCTTTGGATGAGCATATTGTTCATTTGACAGGTATTACGGATAAGCAGTTGGTTAAAGCTCCGGATTTTGGTCAAGTGGCGCATCACATTTATCAATTGATTGAAGATTGTATTTTTGTTGCCCACAATGTAAAGTTCGATGCAAATTTATTGGCTGAGCAACTATTTTTAGAAGGCTTCGAGTTACGTACACCAAGGATAGATACAGTAGAGTTATCACAAGTGTTTTATCCCTGTTTAGAAAAATATTCTTTAGGGGCATTAGCAGAAAGCTTAAATATTGAATTAACAGATGCGCACACTGCTATTGCAGATGCAAGAGCTACAGCACAGTTATTCATTAAGTTAAAAGCTAAAATTAGTAGTTTACCTAAAGAAGTGTTGGAGACCATTTTAACATTTGCTGATAATCTTTTGTTCGAATCCTATTTATTGATTGAAGAAGCTTATCAAGAAGCTGATTTCGTTAATCCTAAAGAATATTATTTCTGGCAAGGATTGGTCTTAAAAAAAGAAAAAGCTGTTGGAAAGCCTAAGAAATTATCTAGTGATTTTCAAGTTAACATGGCTTTGTTAGGTATGGATGCTCGCCCTAAGCAAATTGTTTTTGCTGACTTGGTTAAAGCGCATTTTAATGATCAAACAACAACGTTTTTAGAAGCTCAATCAGGACTTGGTAAAACATATGGATATCTCTTGCCTTTATTGGATCAGTCTCAAAAACAACAAATAATAGTATCTGTTCCAACAAAGATTTTGCAAGATCAAATAATGGCTAAAGAAATAAAGCACATTCAAGAACTTTTTCATATTCCCTGTCACAGTATCAAAGGACCGAGAAATTACTTGAAGTTAGATGCGTTTTATAAGAGCCTCCAAGTGCAGGATCGAAATCGATTGATAAATCGTTTTAAAATGCAACTGCTAGTGTGGTTGACGGAAACGACTACAGGTGATTTGGATGAAATTAAACAAAAACAACGATTAGAATCTTACTTTGACCAGCTAAAACACGATGGAGAAGTGACTCAATCATCACTTTTTTATGATCTGGATTTTTGGAAACGCAGTTATGATAAAGTTGCACAAAGTCAACTTGTTATTATTAATCATGCTTATTTTCTTGAGCGTGTTCAGGATGACAAAGATTTTGCAAAGGGGAAGGTTTTAGTTTTTGATGAAGCTCAGAAACTTGTTTTGGGACTGGAAAATTTTTCTCGTGGGCAACTTGATATTAGTCACCAATTGCAGGTTATTCAAAAAATAATTGATAGTCCTATTCCGTTATTACAAAAGCGCCTTCTGGAAAGTATTTCTTATGAGTTAAGTCATGCAGCAGAACTTTTTTATCGTCATAATTCTTTTGAATTTTCAGAGACCTGGTTGAAACGTCTAAAAAATAGTATAAACGCTTTAGAAGTAGTAGGATTAGATGATTTACAAACTTTTTTCACAGCTACTTATACTAACTATTGGTTTGAAACTGATAAAGTCAATGAGAAGCGTTTAACCATTTTACGTGGGGCGAGAGAAGATTTTCTTAAATTTTCAGAGTTCCTCCCTCCCACAAAAAAGACCTATATGATATCAGCTACTTTACAAATCAGTCCCAAAGTCTACTTGTCAGATCTTTTAGGAGGATTTTCAAGTATAAGCACAGAGAAGATAGCGCATGAGAAAAATGCCAATCAGAAAGTATGGATTGATACCTCTATGCCTAATATACTTGATTTATCACCGGAACAGTATGCTTACGAAATAGCCAAGCGTTTACAAGATATAATGACGTTAAAGCAGCCTACCTTAGTCTTATTAACTTCTAAACAGACAATGTTTATGGTATCTGATTATTTGGATAAGTGGGAGATAAAACATCTTACTCAAGATAAAAATGGCTTAGCTTATAACGTTAAAAAACGTTTTGATCGTGGAGAAAGCAATCTTCTTTTAGGTACAGGATCTTTTTGGGAAGGTGTTGACTTTGTACATCGTGATCGTCTTATTGAAGTTATCACGCGATTGCCTTTTGATAATCCCAAAGACTATTTTATCCAGAAACTATCGCAGAGTTTAACAAAAGAGGGGAAAAACTTCTTTTATGACTATTCTTTACCAATGACTGTCTTAAAATTAAAACAGGCCTTGGGACGTACTACAAGGAGAGAAGAACAAAAGTCAGCGGTAATTATTTTGGATAGCAGATTGGTTATTAAATCTTATGGACAAACCATCATGCATTCTCTTGGTAGAGATTTTGAAATTTCTAAGGAAAAAATTAACAAGGTCTTGACTGAAATGGCTAAATTTTTGATATAATGGTAAAGATCATTGTCTAAAAATAAGATGTTGACAGTGCGACTCAAGATTAAATAATAGTAGTACGTTGATAAAAGGAGGAGTGATGACCTATTTGTCAGAACGTGTACTCAATATGGAAGAGAGTGTTACTTTAGCTGCGGGAGCTAAAGCAAGAGAACTCAGAGTACAAGGAAGAGATATTCTTAGTTTAACTTTAGGGGAGCCTGATTTCGCTACTCCTAAAAACATTCAGCAAGCGGCTATTGAGGCTATAACAGATGGACGTGCAAGTTTTTACACACCATCAAGTGGTTTGCCGGAGTTGAAGTCAGCAATTAATGCGTATTTTGAACGTTTTTATGGCTACTCCCTTAAACCTAATCAGGTGGTTGTGGGAACTGGTGCTAAGTTTATCCTTTATACTTTCTTTATGACAGTACTGAATCCCGGTGATGAAGTAATTATTCCGACTCCTTATTGGGTATCTTATGCTGATCAGATTAAGATGGCTGAAGGTAAGCCAGTTTTTGTCACAGCAAAAGAAGTTAATCACTTCAAAGTAACTGTGGAACAGTTAGAAGCTGTTAGGACTGATAAGACAAAAGTCATACTTCTTAATAGTCCATCAAATCCTACAGGTATGATTTATAAAGCTGAGGAGTTGGAGGCTATTGGAAATTGGGCAGTCGAACATGATATCCTAATTTTAGCAGATGATATTTACGGTCGATTGGTTTACAATGGCAATATTTTTACCCCTATTTCAAGCCTTTCAGAGTCCATTCGAAACCAAACGATAGTCATAAATGGAGTTTCTAAGACTTATGCGATGACAGGTTGGCGTGTTGGTTTTGCAGTGGGTAATCATGATATTATAGCGGCAATGTCTAAAGTAGTCAGTCAAACAACTTCTAACCTTACGGCTGTCTCACAGTATGCTACTATTGAGGCTTTAAATGGTTCTCAAGAGTCATTTGAAAAAATGAGGCTAGCATTTGAAGAACGCCTTAATATCATTTATCCATTGTTGTGTCAGGTCCCTGGGTTTGAGGTTGTTAAACCACAAGGTGCTTTTTATCTTTTCCCAAATGTTACAAAAGCAATGGAAATGAAAGGATATACGGATGTTACAGCATTCACGGATGCCATTCTTGAAGAAGTTGGACTTGCTTTAGTAACGGGTGCTGGTTTTGGAGCGCCGGAAAATGTTCGTCTGAGTTATGCTACAGATCTTGGAACCCTTAAAGAAGCTGTTCGTAGACTGCATGTCTTTATGGGAAGTAATGAAATTAATTAAATAAAAATAGAGAGAAACTTATGTCAAAAAAACTTATTTCAATTGTTGATGTTAAAGATTATGTTGGTCAAGAAGTTACTATTGGTGCTTGGGTTGCTAACAAATCAGGTAAAGGTAAGATTGCGTTTGTACAGTTGCGCGATGGTTCTGCCTTTTTCCAAGGTGTCGCTTTTAAACCAAACTTCATTGAAAAATATGGTGAAGAATCAGGTCTTGAAAAATTTGACGTTATTAAACGTCTCAACCAAGAAACATCTGTTTATGTAACAGGGATTGTTAAAGAGGATGAACGTTCAAAATTTGGCTATGAGCTTGATATTACTGACCTTGAAGTCATTGGAGAGTCACATGAATATCCTATAACTCCTAAAGAGCATGGGACAGACTTCTTGATGGACAACCGTCATCTTTGGTTGCGTTCTCGTAAACAAATGGCTGTTATGCAAATTCGTAACGCTATTATTTATTCAACTTATGAATTCTTTGACCAAAATGGTTTTATCAAATTTGATAGCCCAATTTTATCAGAAAATGCAGCAGAAGATTCAACAGAGTTATTCGAAACAGACTATTTTGGGAAACCAGCATTTCTTAGCCAATCTGGTCAATTATACCTTGAAGCTGGAGCAATGGCTCTAGGCCGAGTTTTCGACTTTGGTCCAGTCTTTCGTGCTGAAAAATCTAAAACACGTCGCCATTTAACAGAATTTTGGATGATGGATGCCGAGTATTCTTTCTTGTCACATGAGGAATCACTTGACCTTCAAGAAGCTTATGTTAAAGCATTGATCCAAGGCGTTCTAGATCGTGCGCCTCAAGCACTTGATATTTTAGAACGTGATGTTGAGGCTCTCAAACGTTATATCGCAGAGCCATTCAAGCGTGTTTCTTATGATGATGCTATTACACTTCTTCAAGAGCATGAAGCAGATGAAGATACAGATTATGAACATTTAGAGCATGGTGATGACTTTGGTTCACCACATGAAACTTGGATTTCTAATTACTTTGGAGTGCCGACATTTGTAGTGAATTACCCAGCAAGCTTTAAAGCATTTTATATGAAACCAGTTCCTGGAAATCCAGAACGCGTTCTTTGTGCTGATCTTTTAGCTCCAGAAGGTTATGGAGAGATCATTGGCGGCTCAATGCGTGAAGACAACTACGATGCTCTTGTGGCTAAAATGGATGAACTAGGTATGGATAAATCAGAATACGACTTTTACCTTGACCTTCGTAAATACGGCTCTGTTCCTCATGGCGGTTTTGGTATAGGTATTGAACGTATGGTAACTTTTGTTGCTGGTACCAAACATATTCGCGAAGCTATTCCATTCCCACGTATGTTACATCGTATCAAACCATAATAAAAAAGCGCTAGCTAGTGCGCTTTTTTATTATGGTCTTTAGAATCGTTGGTTAATTAAATTGGGACTATGTTTTTTTAACAATGTGATTGTCGAAAAGACAAGGATAAGACTGATTAGTCGATCAATATAATCTGTTCCAACTTGAACAAGTATCAAACTACTTGTCATGTCTAATCCAATTCCATGTAAGAATTGTGCTATAATACTTGAGCCACTAGAGGTAATTCCTTTAAAAAGGATAACTGTTATAACTGAAGCAATAATAGTTCCTGGTAAAGAAATAATCAGTGATTTCCACAATAGGCTAGAGGGTTTACAATTCCTTTTAATCAAGATACCAGTAATGATAGCAACTACGATGGCGACTGGTGAATAATAAAGTGAAAAAATATCAGTAGTCATCCAATTGATGAGTGCACTGAGAAAAGCAGTGCTGGCAGCGTACCATGGTCCCAGGATAACTGCTATTAGCAATGTACCTATAGTATCTAGATAGATAGGTAGGCGTAAAAATAGAGCTAAATTAGCCCCAATAAGGTTGATGGCGATAGCGATTGAGATAAATGAAATTAAACGAGCAGGTGATTTTGTCATTTGTTAAGTCCTAACATTTCTAAGTCTTCAATGATGACTGAATTTTGTGCATGTAATAGGACGGTCATAAAATCATTCCAAAATAAATTAGTATTGACTGAGGTTAAAATCTTACTGTTAGCATCTTTTTTATAAAAATGATACTGATCTACAATTGTTTGTCCCATGGCGATTCCGTGACAAGCAACATCGGTATAGCTATCAAAACCAGTAGCGATATTTTCATTAACAAAGTAAGCAATAGCTAAAGGATCATTTATCACACATCCAATAATATGCTCATATTGCCAGTGAAAATCGAAGTAGAACTTTGTGATTTTTTGGATAAAAGTTGATACGTCTGGATTAATACGCTCCATATAAGATAAATGATTGGGGGTTAATACAATATGACGTGTGATGTCTAGTCCAACCATCTCTATTTTTTTGTCAAGGTTTTCAAATACATATTGTGCAGCATGGGGATCATACCAATAGTTGTATTCAGCAACTGGAGAACAATTGCCATGTGATTTAAAATTTCCTCCCATGCTAACAAATCGCTTGCAATGTTTGCCTAATTTGGGATTAGTTTGTAAGGCTCGAGCGATATTGGTCAGAGGTCCGAGAGCTATAATAGAAGTATCATTTTTGTGTTCAAAATAGTTTGCTAAAAAACAATCTGCTGATTCTTCTTGAAAGATAATTGGTTGCGCCAATGTAAAGTTATTCTCTCCAAGGCCATCCATTCCATGAGTATCTTGAGCAGATACAAATTCACGTTGTAAAGGCAAGTTATTACCAACATAAACTGAAATGTCGCGACGATTTAGTAATTCAAGCGTTACAAAGGTATTCTTTAGTCCTAGCTCAACAGGCGAATTGCCTGCTGTTATAGTAATAGCAACAACTTCTAACTTAGGATGCTGAATAGCATACATCAGTGCTAAGGTATCATCAATACCGGGATCGCAATCGATAATAATTTTTTCTTTGTTCATTTGTCTCCTTTCTTTTAATATTAGTGAATGTTCTATGCTTTTATGAAACTATTAACAATAGTCATGGCAATAAAAAAGATCTTGGCAGTTACCAAGATCACACGAAAAAATGAATTTAGTTTTCTAAATTCAATCATATTTTCAGTCACTTAGTTTTTTATTCTGGGAAGTTTTCGAACCAGTCCGAGAAATCCTCGATTATGCACGTGTTTTATTATAATATGAAAGCACTAACTTGTAAAGATTCAAACTGACCATTTAACAGTGTCTAGATTGATTGTTTTAGCATTTGAAATTAATTTTGAAATCGGACATCTGCTGTGTGCTTTGTTAACGATTAGCTTACTATCAGATAATGACAGTTTTTCAATACTAGCAACAGCGTTAACTTGGAAATAAAATCCCTTACCTACTTGCTTTTCCTTCATGAGCTGGCAATTAACATCAACACGAGATTTTAGGTCTTTGAATCCTTTTTGTTCTAAAATAGCTTTTATAGTTGCATTTAAACATGTTGACCATGCTAAAGCAATTAATTCTTCAGGATTAAATCCTGGTAAATGATTTAAAGGGTGATTGGTCTCCACAATTTTTCCATTGGAGAGATAAACTTTTCCATCAACGCCTTGAGTGTTTGATGAGGTTACTTCATAAAGCATAATAAACTCCTTTGGGTCTAGTTTACCAAATTTGGGAGCATTCCGACAAGATTTTACTATTTAGAATGAGTTTCTTTTCCTCTGAAGTAAAATCCTAATTGCTAGCCATTTGTGGTATAATGGCATAAAACATAAGAGAAAGAGGTAATCGTAATGTCAGACGAACAAATCAAACTTGTGATTGTAACAGGTATGAGTGGGGCAGGAAAGACAGTGGCTATTCAGTCATTTGAAGATTTAGGATATTTTACAATAGATAATATGCCGCCTACTCTAGTGCCTAAGTTTTTAGAATTAGCAGCACAATCAGGAGATACAAGCAAGATTGCTATGGTAGTTGACATGCGTAGTCGTCTTTTCTTTAGAGAAATTAACTCTATTTTGGATAGCCTTGAAATTAATGATAATATTAACTTTAAGATTCTATTTTTAGATGCTACTGACACCGAGCTAGTGTCACGATATAAAGAGACACGTCGTAGCCACCCTCTTGCTGCCGACGGCAGAGTGTTAGATGGTATTTCTCTAGAGAGAGAACTATTAGCACCGCTTAAAAGTATGAGTCAGAACGTTGTGGACACTAGTGAATTAACACCAAGACAACTACGTAAGGTCATTTCTGAAGAATTCTCAAATCAAGATAGTCAAAGTTCTTTTCGTATTGAAGTTATGAGTTTTGGGTTTAAATATGGTATACCTTTGGATGCGGATTTAGTATTCGATGTGCGTTTTTTACCAAATCCATACTATAAACCAGAATTAAGAGATAAGACAGGTTTAGATACTGAGGTTTATGACTATGTCATGAGTTTTGATGAATCAGACGATTTTTATGACCATCTTCTTGCCTTAATAAAGCCAATCTTACCAGGCTATCAAAAAGAAGGGAAATCTGTTTTGACTGTGGCAATCGGATGTACAGGTGGGCAACATCGTAGCACCGCTTTTGCTCATAGATTATCAGAAGATTTAAAAGCAGATTGGACAGTGAATGAAAGCCATCGTGATAAAAATAAGCGTAAGGAGACGGTGAATCGTTCATGAGAAAACCTAAAATAACCGTTATTGGCGGAGGAACGGGAATTCCAGTTATTTTGAAAAGTCTTCGCTTAGAAGATGTTGAGATTACAGCGGTTGTCACGGTGGCAGATGATGGTGGTTCGTCAGGTGAGTTGCGCTCAGTTATGCAACTAACACCGCCAGGAGATTTAAGAAATGTTTTGGTTGCCTTGAGTGATATGCCGAAGTTTTACGAACAAATTTTCCAATATCGTTTTGCAGAAGGTGATGGGGATTTTGCAGGTCATCCTTTAGGAAATCTTATTATTGCTGGTGTTGCTGAAATGCAAGGTTCAACTTATAACGCTATGCAGAGTTTAACACAGTTCTTTCATACAACAGGAAAGATATATCCATCTAGTGAACATCCGCTCACTCTGCATGCTGTTTTTAAAGATGGCCATGAAGTGGTTGGAGAGAGTCAAATAGCCGATTATAAAGGCATGATTGACCATGTGTATGTCACTAATACTTATAATGAAGAGACTCCTACGGCCAGCCGCAAAGTTGTTGATGCAATTTTAGAAAGTGATATGATTGTGTTGGGTCCAGGGTCACTTTTCACCTCTATTTTACCTAACCTAGTTATTCCAGAGATTAAACAAGCTCTTTTAGAAACTCGGGCAGAGGTAGCTTATGTATGCAATATTATGACACAACGTGGTGAAACTGAGCATTTTACAGACGCAGACCACGTTGAAGTATTGAAACGTCATTTAGGACAAGATGCTATCGATACAGTTTTGGTTAATATTGAAAAAGTGCCAGAGTCTTATATGGAAAACAATCATTTTGATGAGTATTTGGTACAGGTTGAACATGATTTTTCAGGGCTTAGAAAACATGCCAGACGTGTCATCTCGTCTAACTTTTTAAAATTAGAAAAAGGTGGAGCCTTCCATCATGGTGACTTCGTTGTTGAGGAACTAATGAATTTAGTAGGAACACATTTATGAGTTTTACAGTAAAAGTCAAAGAAGAGTTGCTAGGTCATAAGAGTGAAAATAAGATGGAACTGTCAGCTATTATCAAAATGTCAGGTAGTTTAGGATTAGCTAACCACGGCCTCAACCTTTCTATTACCACAGAAAATGCTAAAATTGCTCGTCATATTTATAGCATGTTAGAAGAACATTATCATTTGCAGCCAGAAATCAAATACCATCAAAAAACGAACTTACGAAAGAATCGTGTGTATACTGTTTTTATTGAAGAAAAAGTTGATGTTATTCTTGCTGATTTGAAGTTGGCTGATGCTTTTTTTGGTATTGAAACTGGTATTGAACACTCTATATTGGACAATGATGAAAATGGAAGAGCTTATCTCAGGGGAGCATTCTTATCAACGGGTACTGTTAGAGAACCTGATTCTGGAAAATATCAACTAGAAATTTTTTCTGTTTATCTAGACCATGCACAAGACTTAGCTAATCTTATGAAAAAATTTATGTTAGATGCAAAGGTTATTGAACATAAACATGGAGCAGTAACTTATTTGCAAAAAGCAGAAGATATTATGGATTTCTTGATAGTCATTGATGCCATGGAAGCTAGAGATGCTTTTGAAGAGATTAAAATGATACGTGAGACACGTAATGATATTAACCGTGCTAACAACGTTGAAACAGCTAATATTGCTAGAACAATCACAGCTAGTATGAAGACTATCAATAATATTATCAAGATTATGGATACTATTGGTTTTGATGCACTGCCTAGTGATTTAAGACAAGTAGCTCAGGTGCGTGTGGCTCATCCAGATTACTCTATTCAACAAATAGCAGACAGTTTAGAAACGCCTCTGAGTAAGAGTGGCGTTAACCATCGCTTACGGAAAATAAATAAAATTGCAGATGAATTATAGAAGGAGATATTAGCATGGCTTGTACAACAATATTGGTTGGTAAAAAGGCTTCTTATGATGGTTCGACTATGATCGCTAGAACGGAAGACTCTGTTAATGGCGATTTCACACCCAAAAAATTAAAGGTAATGACATCTAAAGATCAACCGCGTCATTACAAATCAGTTTTATCAAATTTTGAAGTAGATTTACCAGATAACCCACTTCCTTATACTTCAGTACCGGACGCATTGGGAAAAGATGGTATATGGGGTGAAGCCGGTATTAACAGTAAAAATGTAGCGATGAGTGCTACAGAAACTATTACAACGAATTCCCGCGTTTTGGGTGCAGATCCTTTGGTTTCAGATGGTATAGGGGAAGAGGATATACTCACTTTAGTGCTTCCCTATATTCAGTCAGCGCGAGAAGGTGTGGAGCGTTTAGGTGCTATTTTGGAAAAATATGGAACCTATGAATCAAATGGTATTGCTTTTTCAGATACCGAAGAAATATGGTGGTTAGAAACAATTGGTGGGCATCATTGGATTGCTCGTCGCGTACCTGATGATGTTTATGTTACTAATCCTAACCAACTAGGAATTGATCATTTTGAATTTAATAACTGTGATGACTACATGTGCTCTAGTGATTTGAAAGAGTTTATCGAACAATACCATTTAGATTTGACCTATTCTAATGAGCATTTCAATCCTCGATATGCTTTTGGTAGCCAACGTGATAAAGATCGTCATTACAACACACCAAGAAGTTGGGCAATGCAGCGTTTTTTAAATCCT
Source organism: Streptococcus sp. 'group B' (assembly GCF_002073795.1). NCBI lineage: Bacteria > Bacillati > Bacillota > Bacilli > Lactobacillales > Streptococcaceae > Streptococcus > Streptococcus sp. 'group B'. The sequence continues at coordinate 811,760 of NZ_CP020432.1, forward strand.
GAAATTGAACAGGATCCACGTAGTTTGTTTATTCCCTGGTGTCAAAAGCCTTACCGAAAAATTACTGTTGAGGATATTAAATATGTGTTGAGTGATCATTATCAAGACAGTGTGTATGACCCATATGGACCAGAAGGGGATGCGGTAAGTAGGAGAGCTTTTCGTTCAGTTGGTATCAACCGAACTAGTCAAACGTCTATTCTACAATTGCGACCAAATAAATCACTTGAAACGACAGGTGTTCAATGGTTATCTTATGGCTCTATGCCATTTGCAACCATGGTGCCGTTGTTTACACAAGTTGAGACTGTACCAGACTATTTTTCGAATACAACCAAGGATGCTTCAACAGATAATTTTTATTGGACCAATCGTTTAATTGCAGCTCTAGCAGATCCACACTTTTATCAACATGAAGCTGATATTGAAAGCTATATCGAGAGAACGATGGCCCAAGGACATGCACATATTAATGGTATTGATAGAGAAGTTGCTGAGAATAAAGAGATTGATTTTCAACAGAAAAATCAAGAAATGAGTGACTATATTCAAAAAGAAAGCCAAGAATTGTTAAATCGTATTCTATTTGATGCAAGTAATTTAATGACAAATCGCTTTTCAATGGGAGATTAAAAAACTCGGAATATTTTCCGGGTTTTTTAAGATAAAAACGCTTGCATAAGTATATAAAACTTGCAAAAAAAAAATATCGTGCTATACTTTACTAGTAAAATATTAACCGGTAAATAACGGGTTAAATAAAAAGGAGAAAAAATGAGAAAGAAATTTCTTTTATTGATAAGCTTTGTAGCTATGTTTGCAGCTTGGCAACTTGTTCAAGTTAAACAAGTTTGGGCTGATAGTAAACTTAAAGTGGTAACAACTTTTTACCCAGTTTATGAGTTTACAAAAAATATCGTTGGTGATAAAGCTGATGTATCTATGTTAATTAAAGCAGGTACAGAGCCGCATGATTTTGAACCATCAACTAAAAACATCGCTGCCATCCAAGATTCAAATGCTTTTGTTTACATGGATGATAACATGGAAACTTGGGCTCCAAAAGTAGCTAAGTCAGTTAAATCCAAAAAAGTAACAACTATTAAAGGTACTGGCGATATGTTACTTACTAAAGGCGTCGAAGAAGAAGGTGAAGAACATGAAGGACATGGTCATGAAGGGCATCATCATGAACTTGACCCACACGTATGGTTGTCTCCAGAACGTGCGATTTCTGTTGTAGAAAACATCCGTAATAAATTTGTCAAAGCTTATCCAAAAGATGCAGCTTCATTTAATAAAAATGCAGATGCTTACATTGCAAAATTAAAAGAGCTTGACAAAGAATACAAAAATGGTTTGTCAAATGCTAAACAAAAGAGTTTTGTGACTCAACACGCAGCGTTTGGTTACATGGCGCTTGATTACGGTTTAAATCAAGTTCCAATTGCTGGTCTTACTCCAGATGCAGAACCTTCATCAAAACGTTTAGGCGAATTAGCTAAATACATCAAGAAATATAACATCAACTACATTTATTTTGAAGAAAATGCTTCAAATAAAGTTGCTAAAACTTTAGCAGATGAAGTTGGCGTGAAAACAGCTGTGCTTAGTCCACTTGAAGGACTTTCTAAAAAAGAAATGGCAGCTGGCGAAGATTACTTCTCAGTTATGAGACGTAATTTGAAAGTTCTTAAAAAGACAACAGATGTTGCAGGTAAAGAAGTAGCTCCTGAAGAAGATAAAACTAAAACAGTTGAAACAGGTTACTTTAAAACTAAAGATGTTAAAGACCGTAAATTGACAGATTACTCTGGTAATTGGCAATCAGTATATCCTCTTCTTCAAGATGGAACACTTGATCCAGTTTGGGATTACAAAGCTAAATCTAAAAAAGATATGACTGCTGCAGAGTACAAAAAATATTATACAGCAGGTTACAAGACTGACGTAGAATCAATCAAGATTGATGGTAAAAAACACCAAATGACCTTTGTACGTAATGGTAAATCACAAACATTTACATACAAATATGCAGGTTACAAAATCTTAACTTATAAAAAAGGTAATCGTGGAGTACGTTATCTCTTTGAAGCTAAGGAAAAAGATGCTGGTCAATTCAAATATATCCAATTTAGTGACCATGGTATTAAACCGAATAAAGCTGAACACTTCCATATCTTCTGGGGTTCAGAAAGCCAAGAAAAATTATTTGAGGAAATGGAAAACTGGCCAACATACTTCCCAGCTAAAATGTCTGGACGTGAAGTTGCCCAAGACCTTATGTCTCATTAATATTTAAAAGATGATATCGGATACGATATCATCTTTTTTTCTTCGTACGTGATAGGCTCAAACATAGAAAAAAGCACTTCTATTAGAAGTGCTTTTAAAATTAATGCTATGCTTATTGAGCAGCGTTTGCGTCTTTGAGACCATATTTTTTGTTGAAACGGTCCACACGTCCATCTGCTTGAGTGAATTTTTGACGTCCTGTATAGAATGGGTGTGAATCTGATGAGATTTCCACACGGATAAGTGGGTAAGTTTCACCTTCGAATTCTACTGTTTCTTTAGTTGATTTAGTTGAACCACTAAGGAATTTGTAACCTGTAGTTGTATCTAAGAAAACAACTGGACGATAATCTGGATGGATGTCTTTTTTCATCTTTAAAAATTTCCTTTCTGCCATAACTCGTCTGAGTCATAGTTATTAACCACTCTATTCTATCAAATAAGAATAGCCTTGACAAGTGTTTTGATAAAAAAAGTAAAATTATAAAGAAAGTACTTCCTGGATTTCTTGGTAAATAGCTTGATTCTCTTCCAAACTATAAGAATTAGCTCCACTGGCTAAAGGATGGCCGCCTCCATTATGACGTTTAGCTATTTCATTAATGATGTGTGACTTACTACGTAGGCGCACACGATAATGCCCATCGCTTTGTTCAACGAAAATTGCCCAACTTTCTACAATATCAATTTTTCCAGGTATACCAACGATTGCAGCAGTCTCTGCATCTGTTACATCAAAGCGTTTTAAGTCTTCTTGTGTTAAAGTAACGCATGCAGCGCCGTTCTTGTCAATTTCAAGTTGCTCAAAAATAAAGCCTTGTAATTTTGCAATTTTGAAAGGAAAGGAATCCATTTGACGTGCCATTGCAGAAAAATCAAAGTCAAATTCACGAAGTTTGCTAGCAATCTTCAGTGTTTTACTTGTGGTAGCAGGATATAAAAAGCGTCCTGTATCTCCTACAATACCATTATATAGAACTCTTGCTGCACTTGTTGATAACAACAAATCACAAGAAAGAGCAAAGTCTGTCACAATTTCACTTGCACTAGAGGCGTTAGTATCTACATAAGAGAGGTCTCCATAGACTTCATCGTTTGGATGATGGTCAATTTTAATTAAAAAGTCACCTTTTTTATAACGTTCATCATCAATGCGAGGGGTATTTGCTGTATCTGTAACAATAACAAGAGCGCCTTGATAGTCTTGGTCGGTCACTTGATCCATTTTAGCAATCCAAGCGAGTGTGGGTTCGTCAAAACCAGTAGCAAGTACTTTTTTCTTTGGGAAATTATGCCTGATGATATCCCTTAAGCCGATTTGGCTACCAAGAGCATCAGGGTCTGGTCTCATATGTCGATGGATAATGATGGTGTCGTACTCTTTGATTTTATCAAGAATTTGTTGAAAAATAATCATTTTTTACCTACCTAACTGTTTTGTCTTTTAGTGAAGAACAAGGCTATATTGTTGACTATATTATAGCTTAAATCTTTTATTGAGGAAAGAAATTAAGATAGCGGCCGCAATGTTTGTTTATTTTTATATGATGGTATGTTATTTTTTTATAAAATTCGGATACTGCTAACTAACAATCTTTTTTATGATAATATTTTGTAAATGTATTGCTTTTTAGCTAACTTTTGTTAATATAGTAAAAATGCTTTTTAATAGGAGATAAATTATGACACAAGCAGTATTAAAAGAATTGGCTAAGGCGGAGTTGCATTGTCATCTAGATGGCTCACTTTCTTTACCAGCTATTAGAAAATTGGCTAATATGGCTGATATAATACTGCCAAATAGTGATAAAGAATTAAGAAAATATGTTATAGCTCCAGCTCAAACAGAAAGCTTGGTAGATTACCTTAAAACGTTTGAGTTTATCAGACCGCTTCTTCAAACGAAGGAAGCATTACGTTTTGCTGCTTATGATGTTGCTAGACAGGCAGCTTTAGAAAATGTTATTTATATTGAAATTCGTTTTGCGCCAGAACTCTCTATGGATAAAGGTTTAACCGCAAGTGATACAGTCTTTGCAGTCTTAGAAGGTTTAGCAGATGCTCAGAAAGAATTTAATATCGTTGCACGCGCCCTTGTCTGCGGTATGCGCCAATCGTCTCATAAAACGACCAAGGAAATTATTAAACACATTGTTGATTTGGCTCCCAAAGGCCTGGTAGGTTTTGATTTTGCAGGTGATGAATTTTCCTATCCAACAGATAGTTTAGTAGATCTTATTCAGGAAGTAAAACGCTCAGGTTACCCGATGACTTTACATGCAGGTGAGTGTGGTTGTGCTAAGCATATTGCGGATAGTTTAAATTTAGGGATTAAGCGTATGGGACATGTGACAGCTTTAACAGGACAGAGGGCTTTAATAAAGCGATTTGTCGAAGAAGATGCTGTAGCAGAGATGTGTTTAACTAGCAATTTACAAACGAAAGCAGCCTCAAGTATTCAAAGTTTTCCTTATCAAGAACTTTATGATGCTGGAGGTAAGATTACAATTAATACAGATAATCGTACTGTTTCCGATACAAATTTGACGAAAGAATATAGTCTTTTCGTAACTTATTTTGGAACGAAAATAGAAGACTTTCTTGTTTTTAATCAAAACGCTGTGAAGGCCTCCTTTACAAGTGATTCAGAGAAAGATACTTTACTACATAAGCTACAAGAAAACTATGACAGCTATCTAAAATAACCTTCACGATTCTTTAAAAATATGATAGAATAGTGGTAATTTACAAGTGGAGGAAGATATGGCTTTAGCAAAGATTGTTTATGCTAGCATGACCGGAAATACTGAAGAAATTGCTGACATTGTTGCTGATAAATTACGTGACTTGGGTCTAGATGTTGAAGTAGAAGAGTGTACGATGGTTGATGCTGCAGATTTTGAAGATGCTGACATTGCAATTGTTGCCACTTATACATATGGTGATGGAGATTTACCAGATGAAATCGTGGACTTTTATGAAGATTTAGCAGAAGTTGATTTATCTGGTAAAGTTTACGGCGTAGTGGGTTCAGGTGATACTTTCTATGATTACTTCTGCAAATCTGTTGATGAGTTCGAGGCTCAATTCGCATTAACAGGAGCACAAAAAGGTGCTGATTGTGTTAAAGTTGATTTAGCGGCAGAAGACGAAGACATTGAAAACTTAGAAGCTTTTGCTGAAGAAATTGCTTCTAAACTTAACTAAGCTACCAAAAAGACGAACACGAGTCGTCTTTTTAACTTTTTTACCATCTTTTGTAACTAGAATATGAGATATAGATATGGAATTAGAAGAGATTCGTCAAGAAATAGATGAAATAGATCAGCAATTGGTAAGCCTTTTAGAAACTAGAATGGGTCTAATTTTAGAGGTCATAGCATTTAAAAAGAAACACCGACTTCCAGTTTTAGATAATAATCGTGAAAACGAAGTGCTTAACAATGTATTGAAGAAAGTCCAAAATCATCAATTTGACGATGTGATACGAGCAACTTTCAAAGACATTATGACAGAATCTCGTGTTTATCAAAAGGAGAATATTGTAGACGGTGATTAAACGATTTGATAATTATGCTCAGTACGTACTTGTTTTAGGGTTTAGCTTACTAATCGGTGGTGTGGTTGGGGCTATTACAGCAGTCTTTGGACGTGTTCTATTATTCCTGACAGCCTTTAGAAGTGATTATATAGCTTACCTACTCCCTTTTCTTAGCATTGTTGGTTTATTTATAGTTTTTGTCTATCAAAAATTTGGGGGTAAGAGTGTTAAAGGGATGGGATTGGTATTTGAAGTAGGTCATGGTAATGAGGAGACTATTCCGAAACGTCTTGTTCCTCTCGTGATATTAACAACTTGGTTAACCCACTTATTTGGTGGTAGTGCAGGTCGTGAGGGGGTTGCTGTACAGATTGGGGCTACCGTTTCACACTACTTTCAAAAATATTGCCGTTTACAAAACGCTTCTCAACTTTTCCTAGTAATGGGAATGGCAGCAGGTTTTGCTGGTTTATTTCAGACTCCTTTAGCTGCTACTTTTTTTGCGATCGAAGTTTTGGTAGTAGGTCGTTTAATGGTTTCGTATATATTACCAAGTTTAATTGCTGCTCTGACAGCAAATTTCGTCTCACATTCTTTAGGTTTAGAAAAATTTTCTCATAGTATAGCAACATCAATGGCGTTAACACCAGATATTATTCTAAAATTATTGGTTTTAGGACTATGTTTTGGTCTGTGTGGCAATTTATTTGCTTATTTATTGGCTAAAGCTAAATTAATTGCTTCTAGTAGGTTACTAAACCCATATAAACGGATTTTCACACTTGGATTGTTAGCTACTTTTTTATTGTTTATCTTCCATTTTGGACGATATTCAGGACTGGGAACAAATCTAATTGAGGCTAGCTTCACTAATAAGAATCTTTATGATTATGATTGGTTGTTAAAATTGTGTTTGACAGTTATTACTTTGGCTGCAGGTTATCAGGGAGGAGAAGTAACTCCCTTATTTGCAATAGGAGCAAGTTTAGGAGTGATTATTGCGCCCATTTTAGGTTTGCCAGTTATTTTAGTTGCTGCTTTAGGCTATACTAGCGTTTTTGGGAGTGCAACGAATACTCTGTTAGGTCCTATCTTAATAGGTGGCGAAGTCTTTGGCTTTGCCAACACTCCTTATTTTGTTATTGTATGTCTTGTTGCTTACTCCATATCACATGCTCATACGATTTATGGTGCTCAATCTAGATAGTTAGTGATGAGTTTTAAAAGAGTTTATCAGTTTATAGAACGGAATATTCCGTTCTCTTTTTTATTCTCTTAAAGTTTATAAAAATGAAGTTTGTAAATTTTATGAATGCAAAAATTATGTGGCTAATATAATTTTCTTCAAAGAAATTGATTTTATGATTGTCATTAAAATACTGTAAAATCCAATTGAATGTGTAAGAACTTAGGTTAGGATAATGTCTACAAGCATTTAAGTCGCGATGGTGAAATGCATTAGAAGATAAAAAGTTGATGTGGATTTCAACTTTATGGGAAAGAGTCAGGTGACACGAAAGCTAATATAGAAAACGTAGTTTAAAAAATCATATAATATTAAATGAATTAAACTCTCAAAAATCAGAAAAAAGCTAACCTAGAAACAGTAAATCAAATTTCAATAATATACAAATAACTATTCTAAAGGATGACACCTTGTTCTTCTAGATAAAATAGCTTTACAAGCAGGTTAAAATTTGGTAGAATTGTGAGAGTGTGTAATGGACGCACAAAAAACGGCTAATCCGCTGAGACAAGTACTTAAGATTAGTAAGAGAAGGAGAATAAAAATGAATCCATTAATTCAAAGTTTGACAGAAGGTCAACTTCGTTCTGATATCCCTGAGTTCCGTGCTGGTGATACTGTACGTGTTCACGCTAAAGTTGTTGAAGGTACTCGCGAACGTATTCAGATCTTTGAAGGTGTTGTTATCTCACGTAAAGGTCAAGGAATCTCAGAAATGTACACAGTACGTAAAATTTCTGGTGGTATCGGTGTAGAGCGTACATTCCCAATTCACACTCCTCGTGTTGATAAAATCGAAGTTGTTCGTTATGGTAAAGTACGTCGTGCTAAACTTTACTACTTACGCGCATTGCAAGGTAAAGCTGCACGTATTAAAGAAATCCGTCGTTAATTTTGATGATCAGATTTTAAAAATGCTTGGTTGTTTGAGGATAGTAACTATGTTTTAAAACTGGACAACCAAGACGTAAAAAATCTGCCTGTGGGCAGTTTTTTTACTAGGTCCCCTTAGTTCAATGGATATAACAACTCCCTCCTAAGGAGTAATTGCTGGTTCGATTCCGGCAGGGGACATATTCATTGCATGTAAATAGCGGTTTAGAGCTATTTTGCCCCAAATCCGCCCCAAATTTCTCTGATTAAGTTTATCGTTCCTATCTTTTTGTTCTTGTAATTGATGTGCGTAAACTTCTAAAGTGATATTTAAATTCTCGTGATCTAAAACTTGAGAGATGGAAATTAGATAGCTTGCAAATGTATGCCTGAGAGAGTGCACTCGTACCTCGCGACCAGTTATTTTTCGGATAGTTTTATTGACTGCATTATTTGAAAGTTTGTCGAATAATCTGTCGTTTTTATTTTTTGTAAATTCATGCAAAAAAAATAATGTATCATTGTCAATTGGTATATTTCTGATACTACTTTTGTTTTTTGTTGGCAGGTATCTTTGGTTGAAATGATAATCCCAAGTTTTATTAATTGATAAATATTTGTTAGTGTAATCAATATCATTAACTGTTAAACCTAAACATTCAGCGAAGCGCATGCCAGTTTTAGCGATGAGGTATAACGCTGCATACGATTGATGTTGTGATTTTTCTTTACAAATTTTTATCAAGCGTAAGTATTCATTGGTTTCAAGAAATTTTATCTTTATTTACGCCCCTTATTTTTTGCTTTAACCTTAGTGAATAAACAAAAATTTTTTTCTATATATCCCTCGTGAACAGCCATGGATACGCAGGCTTTTACATGTATGTTAAAACGCTTTACTGTATCTTGCACATGCGTTTGACTATAATGATTTATGACTTGTTGATATTTAGTGGAAGTAATATTGCAAAGTAATATATTTCCTATTATATGTTTATACGATATTCGATATTCCCACCCGTTGTCGCGTTTACGGAAATACGCCATTGATATACTCCACATTAGCTAAAGAACAGGGTGTTCAAGGCTACCTTGATGGAAAAGGCTCTCTTAGAGATATTTGTAAATGGTATGATATCTCAAGTCGCTCTGTTCTCCAAAAGTGGATAAAACGGTATACTAGTGGTGAAGACTTGAAAGCCACTAGTAGAGGATATAGCCGTATGAAACAAGGAAGGCAAGCCACATTTGAAGAACGTGTAGAGATTGTTAACTACACCATTGCCCATGGGAAAGACTATCAAGCAGCTATTGAGAAGTTTGGTGTTTCCTACCAACAAATTTATTCTTGGGTGCGTAAGCTTGAGAAGAATGGCTCACAAGGTTTGGTTGATAGACGTGTGAAAGGGTTGGAGAGTAGGCCTGATTTAACCGAGATTGAGCAACTTTAACTCAAGATTAAACAATTGGAGGAACGTAATCGTCTCTTAGAAATCGAGGTTAGTTTACTAAAAAAGTTAGAAGACATCAAACGAGGAAACAGACGGTAAGACTAGGTAAGCATTTAGCGGAGTTCCAAGTAATCAAGAATTATTACGATGAGGAATCTAATGTGCCTATTCAGGCCTTATGCCAACTCTTGAAGGGGTCTCGTTCAGGCTATTACAAGTGGCTCAATCGTCAAAAAACAGATTTTGAGACAAAAAATACAAAGCTAATGGCTAAAATCAAGGAACTTCATAGACTCTACAATGGTATCTTAGGTTATCGCCGTATGACAACATTTATTAATCGTCAACTTGGGACAACTTAAAACAAGAAACGGATTCGTTGATTGATGAACATTCTGGGGATTAGTTCAGTCATTCGTCGTGTTAGCCATGCTTGTACAAAAGCTGGTGACAGATTTTACGAAGAAAATATTCTTAATCGTGAATTTACAGCCACAGCTCATAACCAGAAATGGTGCACAGATGTCACCTATCTTCAATACGGTCTGGGAGCTAAAGCTTATCTCAGTGCGATTAAAGACCTGTATAACGGTTCTATTATCGCTTATGAGATTAGTCACAACAATGAAATCCACTTGTTATGAAGACCATTAAAAAGGGGCTAGAGCTCAATCCAGGAGCCACACCTATCATCCATAGCGATTGAGGTAGTCAATATACTTCCAAAGAATACCGTTATATCATACAACAAGCTGGTCTGACCTTATCCATGTCCCGGATTGGCAAATGTATTGATAATGCACCAACTGAAAGTTTCTTTGGGTTTTTCAAGACTGAGTCTTACCACCTTAAGAAATACAACTCTTATGATGAGTTGGTCAATGATGTGGCACGTTATATCGAATTCTACAACACACAACGTTATCAATCAAAATTAAACAATCTGACTCCTCTAGAATTCAGGAATCAGGTTGCATAACTTATCTTTTATTATTTGACTGTCTACTTGACAGGGAGCCGTTCAGATTGCTTAACCTTTCTAAATTTGCTAAAATAGCTACAAGAAAACGAGCCATTTAATGCTTATTTCTTATACTGTCTTGCCTCACGCTCTCCTCGACCAAAAATTGAGCGTGAGGCTTTTTGTTTCATTAAACGATGATATTTCCATATTCATCAGTTTGTTTTCCGAGAGCCATCAAAGCTTCGATAAGGTCGATAATTCCAGGAATAAAGGTAATACTAAAAATAATATATAAAAAAACCTGGCCTATTTTTCCTGCGTAAAATTTATGCGCTCCAATGCCGCCCAAAAGAACGTTAATAAAACATAAACTACTATGTTAGCATAAGACTTTATTTTTACAACTGAATTTCATATAAATGGATTAGAGTAAGGGATAAAAGAAATTAGCATAGCTCTTTTGAAAATAAAAAAATTAATATAATATGGAAAAAATTTTATTTCATAAACGTTTCATAAAAGGTATGTAATATAGTATTTAGGCAACACTATTTTGTCACTGGTGTCTAGTAACTTATAGATTGATAATTTTACTAGTAAACGTAATTCTTCGCTTTAAGAGTTAAATGTCTATTTATTGTAAGCTAAATTGGGAGGTGAACTTATGTAAAATTAGATAGGTACTGTCAAGTACGGGATGATTATTGAAACAGCCAGTATGCATCATAAAATCTGTATTGCTTAATAACTATTTCCTTAACCAGACATCAGTTCATTGTTTATCATCGCTACCCTAAGTCTAGTTTTTTCAATAGAGCATTAGGTAGTTTTTGATAATAAAACTATATAAACATGAGAATTAGATTTCGTATCGCATTCTTCATAATGAGTTATTTGAGATTTTCCTTTGAATAAATAGATACGAAATTCAGTAACTTCATATATAAACGGCTCTATCATTGAGATAGTTTGTCAAATGAAGAAATTTTAATGGAAATAGTTTTAAAAACATTAGTTGTAGGCGATGTAAAAATATTAATCCAGTGGATGCAATAGTTGCGGAGTAAAAATAGAGAGGAGTAATTAGGAAGTGATAAAAAATGCTATAGCATATATTACCAGAAAAAAAAATAGAACACTTATTATATTTGCTATTTTAACAATTGTTCTTTCTTGCTTGTATTCATGTTTAACAATAATGAAATCAAGTAATGAAATAGAAAAGGCTTTATATGAAAGTTCTAATTCTTCAATATCAATTACAAAAAAAGATGGTAAATATTTTAATATTAATCAATTTAAGAATATTGAAAAAATAAAAGAGGTTGAAGAAAAAATATTTCAATATGATGGATTAGCAAAATTGAAAGATCTTAAAGTAGTTAGTGGTGAGCAAAGTATAAATAGAGAAGATTTATCTGACGAATTTAAAAATGTTGTTTCACTAGAAGCTACAAGTAATACTAAAAGAAATCTTTTATTTAGTAGTGGAGTATTTAGTTTTAAAGAAGGAAAAAATATAGAAGAAAATGATAAGAATTCAATTCTTGTTCATGAAGAATTTGCTAAACAAAACAAACTAAAATTGGGTGATGAAATTGATCTTGAATTACTAGATACGGAAAAAAGTGGAAAAATAAAAAGTCATAAATTTAAAATTATAGGAATCTTTTCTGGTAAAAAACAGGAAACATATACAGGATTATCATCTGATTTTAGCGAAAATATGGTTTTTGTAGATTATTCAACTAGCCAAGAAATATTAAATAAATCAGAGAATAATAGAATTGCAAATAAAATTTTAATGTATTCTGGTAGTTTAGAATCTACAGAGCTTGCCTTAAACAAATTGAAAGACTTTAAAATTGATAAGTCAAAGTATTCTATTAAGAAAGATAATAAAGCATTCGAAGAGTCTTTAGAGTCAGTGAGTGGAATAAAACATATAATTAAAATAATGACTTATTCGATTATGTTAGGTGGAATAGTTGTTCTTTCATTAATCTTGATTCTATGGTTAAGAGAAAGAATTTATGAAATAGGTATATTTTTATCTATTGGAACAACTAAGATACAAATTATAAGGCAATTTATATTTGAGTTAATATTCATATCAATACCAAGTATAATATCCTCCTTATTTTTAGGGAATCTACTATTAAAAGTAATTGTAGAAGGATTTATTAACTCAGAGAACTCAATGATTTTCGGTGGAAGTTTAATAAATAAAAGCAGTTTTATGTTAAACATAACAACACTTGCAGAAAGTTATTTAATATTAATAAGTATTATTGTTTTATCAGTTGTAATGGCCTCTTCATTAATATTATTTAAGAAACCAAAAGAAATATTATCAAAAATAAGTTAGGAGCAAATAATGGATATATTAGAAATAAAGAATGTAAATTACAGTTACGCAAATTCTAAAGAAAAAGTTTTGTCAGGAGTAAATCAAAAATTTGAACTTGGAAAGTTTTATGCGATAGTAGGGAAGTCAGGAACAGGAAAATCCACACTTCTTTCCTTACTTGCAGGACTTGATAAAGTTCAAACAGGAAAAATCTTGTTTAAGAATGAAGATATAGAAAAGAAAGGATATAGTAATCACAGAAAAAATAATATATCTTTGGTATTTCAAAATTATAATTTAATAGATTATTTATCGCCGATTGAAAATATTAGACTAGTAAATAAATCAGTAGATGAGAGTATCTTGTTCGAATTAGGTTTAGATAAAAAACAAATAAAAAGAAATGTTATGAAATTATCTGGTGGTCAGCAACAAAGGGTAGCTATTGCTAGGGCACTGGTATCAGATGCCCCAATAATACTAGCTGATGAGCCTACCGGTAACCTAGACAGTGTTACTGCTGGAGAAATAATTAATATATTAAAGGAATTAGCTCAAGATAGAAATAAATGTGTAATAGTTGTAACACATAGTAAGGAAGTAGCAGATTCTGCGGATATCATTTTAGAACTAAGTGGTAAAAAGTTGAAAAAAGTAAATAAAATGAATTTGGAGGTTGAATAATGATAAAAAATGCATTTGCTTATGTAACTAGAAAAAGCTTAAAATCATTAATTATTATATTAGTTATTCTATCAATGGCAACTTTAAGCATCATTAGTTTATCTATTAAAGATGCCACAGATAGAGCTTCTAAGGAAACATTTGCTAATATAACAAACAGTTTTTCTATGGAAATAAATAGACAAGTAAATCCAGGAACACCTAGGGGTGGAGGAAATGTAAAAGGTGAAGATATTAAAAAGATATCTCAAACAAACAGTATAGACTCCTATGTAAAAAGAATAAACAGCGTCGCAGACCTAGTTGATCATGATATAATTGAAACTCAAGATACACTTGCAAATCAATCACCTGAAAGAGCAAAGAATTTTAAGAGAACAGTTATGTTAACAGGGGTTAATGACTCAGCAAAAGAAACAAAATTTGTATCAGAAGCATATAAGTTAGTAGAAGGAAAGCATTTAGAAAATAAAGATAAAAATAAAATTTTAATGCATAAAGATTTGGCAAAAAAAAACAATCTCAAAGTTGGAGATAAAATAAAAATAAAATCTAATTTGTTTGATGCTGACAATGAAAAAGTTGCAAATGAAACTGTAGAAGTAGAAATTAAAGGTTTATTTGATGGTCATAATAGCGGTGGGGTAAGTGCAGCACAAGAACTATACGAAAATACACTAATCACTGACGTTCATTCAGCTGCTAAAGTTTATGGTAATACAGAAGATACAGCCGTATACCAAGATGCAACATTCTTTGTAAAAGGTGATAAGAATCTTGATAGTGTAATAAAAGATCTTGGGAAACTAGATATAAATTGGAGAGAATATAATTTGATTAAAAGTTCATCAAATTATCCTGCGCTGCAACAATCTATATCCGGTATCTATTCTATTTCAAACAAATTATTTGTTGGCTCATTAATATTTGCAGGAGTTGTAGTTTCATTATTACTTTTCTTATGGATGAATGCCAGAAAGAAAGAAATAGCAGTATTACTATCATTAGGTATATCTAAATTAGAAATTTTTGGTCAATTTATAATCGAGATGGTATTTATATCCATTCCCGCACTTCTTGGATCTTATTTCTTAGCTCAATATACAGCTGATAAGCTAGGGAATAATATATTGAATAAAGTTACTGGCGATATAGCTAAACAAATAGCTAGACAATCTGCATCTAGTCAATTAGGCGGGGGGGCAGAAGCTGAAGGATTCAACAAGACTCTTTCAGGTTTAGATATAAATGTATTACCTAAATTCATAATTTATGTAGTTATATTTATGAGTTTTGTACTTCTTGTATCATTGATTCTTTCTTCAATTTATACATTAAGAAAGAATCCAAAAGAGTTATTAATTGATAATAATTAAAATTTTCGGTGATTTATATCACCGAATGTTTTTTGACTTATAAAAATCAAATAATATACTGTATAATATTATGTATAGATTTAAATGGAGGTATCTATGAAAATATTAACTGTTGAAGATGATAAGTTGATAAGAGAGGGAATAAGTGAATACCTTTCAGAATTTGGATATACTGTTATTCAGGCTAAAGATGGAAGGGAAGCCTTGTCAAAATTTAATAGTGATATAAACTTGGTTATCTTAGACATTCAGATACCTTTTATAAATGGTTTAGAAGTGTTGAAAGAAATTAGAAAGAAAAGCAATTTACCAATTCTAATTTTGACTGCATTTAGTGATGAAGAATATAAAATTGATGCATTTACTAATTTAGTAGATGGATATGTAGAAAAACCATTTTCATTGCCTGTTTTAAAGGCTAGAATAGATTCTTTAATTAAGAAGAATTTTGGACATTTAGAGAAGTTTGAATATAAGAATCTTTCGGTAAATTTTAATAGTTATACAGCTAAAATAAATGATGAAAAAATAGATGTAAATGCAAAAGAACTCGAAATACTAAAATGTTTATTGGATAATGATGGACAAGTTTTAACAAGAATGCAAATTATTGATTATGTCTGGAAGGATAGCGAAGAGATCCCTTATGATCGAGTAGTAGATGTATATATAAAAGAACTTAGAAAAAAATTACAATTAGACTGTATAACTACTATAAGAAATGTAGGATATAAATTGGAGAGAAAATGAAGAAATTAAAAATATTCCCAAAAATGTTCATACAAATATTTTCTATTCTTGGAATACTAATTATATTAGTTCATTCATTATTCTTTTTTATCTTTCCTAAAACATATTTGGAGACGAGGAAAGTAAAAATCCACATTATGGCAGATGAAATTTCTAAAAATATGAATGGAAAAGAGTTAAAATATTTAGACCAAACTTTGGAGCTTTATTCTAAAAGTAGTGACATAAAGGTATTTATAAAAAAAAATAATAACAAAAATGAATTACAAATAAATGATAATATAAATGTTAATGTAAAAAGTGATAGTAATTCTTTAATAATTGAAGAAAGGGAAATTAAACTTCATGATGGCAAAAAAATACATCTTCAATTTGTTTCAACAGCTGATATGCAAAAAGACGCGAAAGACTTGAGCCTTAAGTTTTTACCATATTCTTTATCGATATCATTTCTTTTTTCCATTGTTATTTCTTTAATTTATGCTAAATCTATAAAAAACAATATACAAGAAATAACTATGGTTACTGATAAAATGATAAAACTTGACAAAGAAACAAGATTGAAAATTAGTTCTAATGATGAAATTGGACAACTAAAACAGCAAATCAATGACTTATATTGTGCTTTATTGAATACAATTAATGATTTGGAATTTAAAAATAAGGAAATTTTAAAGTTAGAAAAATTGAAATATGATTTTTTTAAGGGGGCGTCCCACGAACTTAAAACTCCTCTTTCCAGCCTAAAGATATTACTTGAGAATATGAAATATAATATCGGAAAATATAAAGATAGAGACTTTTATATCAGTGAGTGTATTAATATTGTAGATAACTTAACAAAGAATGTCTTGCAAATATTATCTTTTTATTCTATAAAAGACTTGAATAATGATGAAGAATATTTAAATGTTGGTGATACATTAGATGAAGTATTAGAAAAATACTCTATCTTAGTAAATCAAAAAAAAATAAATATTAATAAGGAATTATTAGACTATAATATTTATATAGGAAAAACGGCACTAAATATTGTATTTTCTAATTTGATTAGCAATGCAGTAAAATATACTAATCGAAATGGAATAATTAATATCAAAATAGCTAATGATTGGTTACTTATAGAAAACTCATATGATAAAAATAAAATTTCGAAAATAAATAAAATTTTAGATGCTAGTTTTGATCTAAAATTGGATAATAGTAATGGATTAGGATTAAATATAGTAAAGAATATACTTAATAAGTATAATATAAAGTATGAAATATTACATGGTGAAAATTATTTTATATTTAAAATAAAAATAATCTCTTGAGTAATAATCATACTATTGGACTAATGTCAAATAAGTAGACAGAAAACCGTGTTATTTTATTGCGTTAAAATAATTTTCTTCTTTCTGATTAGGGGTTAGTCCTAGATTAGCCGTATGTGGGATGTAATTGTTATAAAAATTCTCAATGTATTCAAAGCAGTCTAATTGAACCTGTTTGATATTTTGATAATTTTTTTGGTTGATTTGTCTATGCTTTAAATACTTGAAAAATGCTTCAGTTACGGCATTATCATAAGGATATCTAGGTTTAGAAAAAGAATGCATGATATTGTTGTCATCAATTATTTTTCTAAATTCCCTGGCCTTAAATTGTGACCCTTGGTCGGAATGAAAGAGAAGTGTTCCTTCAATCTTTCTTTTATTAAGAGCTAATTCTAGAGTGTCACATGCTAACTTTGCATCCATACGATGACTCAATTTCCAAGCAATATATTTTCTAGAATAGAGATCAATTATTGCGCAGAGATAGACATATTTCTTATATCCAATAGAAATATAGGTGAAGTCAGTAGACCATACTTGATTAGGTTTATCAGGATTAAATTTCTGGTTGAGTAAGTTTTGAGGATACGTTTTTTGAGTCTTTTTAAGAGCTGTTTTTGTCTTAACGGTAGCCATTTTAGGGAGCGCCATATTCTTCATCAGACGGTAAATTCTTCCTTCAGAGATTTTTGTGTCTTTTAAAACAGGTTATAACACACAAAGTGTTGTCTATTTTTATAGTATACATCCATACTCGCATAACCATGAGATAATCACTAAAACAAGAGTCGCCTGACACTAGCGACTCTTGTTTTTATTTGCTAAAGAAAGATATAGATGTTATGATTAATAAAAATAATAAGGAGGTGCAGTATGTCACAAGAAAAACTAAAATCAAAATTAGATCAAGCAAAAGGTGGTGCTAAAGAAGGCTTTGGCAAAATAACCGGTGATAAAGAGTTAGAAGCAAAAGGATTTATCGAAAAAACAATTGCTAAAGGCAAAGAACTAGCAGATGATGCTAAAGATGCTGTTGAAGGGGCAGTAGATGCTGTCAAAGAAAAACTGAAGTAACAAATAACCGCTCATTTAACGAGCGGTTATTTGTTATCTTTTTGTCTATCAGAACAGATATAGATGAGTTTAAAGAAGCGATTGATAAAGGCTATATTTCAGGGAACACAGTAGCGATAGTGCGTAAAAACGGAAAGATATTTGATTATGTGTTACTACACGAAGAAGTGAGAGAAGAAGAGGTTGTTACAGTTGAGAGAGTGCTTGATGTACTGAGGAAGTTATCATAATAACGGACCAAAATTCGCCCCAAAAAGTATTTTAAAATAGAATAAAATAAAAAAATATGCTTTTTATTATGGATGTATCGTGTATTTTAACCTTTAATATATCCTATTTTAATGGTAGAGAAGTTGGCAGGGGACATATTAAAACCTTTTTTGAGATGTTAGGAAGGATTTTATTCTTTAGACTAGTGTTGAGAAAATAACAAAACTTAAATAAGATTATTTAAGTTTTGTTTAAGGTGAACTTTGTATACTTTAAATATCCTAAATAAACTTTTCTTTTCATGTTCTTTGTTTTACTGATGAAGAACAATCTCCTAATATTTGCAACTCATAATGATTTGAGTTGCATTTTTTATTGCAAAAAATATAAGTCAGATTCTGAAAAAATGTTATAATAATTACCATGAATAAAAAAGGAAGTCCTATGTCACAAAAATCAAACTATTTTAAAGGGCAAATTGATTATGCTGTTGTGATACCAGTATTTTTTTTATTAATGATTGGTTTAGCCTCAATTTATGTTGCAACGATGAATGATTATCCTTCTAATATCTATATCGCGATGTTTCAGCAGGTGTCTTGGATTATTATGGGGTGTATTATTGCATTTGTCGTTATGCTTTTCAGTACTGAATTTTTATGGAAAGCCACGCCCTATCTGTATGCTTTAGGACTAACCCTAATGGTTCTTCCCTTAATTTTTTATAGTCCACAGCTTTTTGCGGCAACAGGTGCTAAAAATTGGGTGACCATTGGCTCGGTAACTTTGTTTCAACCGTCAGAGTTTATGAAGATTTCCTATATTTTAATGTTATCTCGAATAACTGTTAGTTTTCATCAGAAAAATCGCAAAACTTTTCAAGATGATTGGAAGTTGCTAGGATTGTTTGGTTTGGTTACATTGCCAGTGATGATTCTTCTAATGTTACAAAAAGATTTAGGAACAGCATTAGTTTTCCTTGCCATTTTGTCAGGTTTAATCCTTTTATCGGGCATATCTTGGTGGATAATCTTGCCAATTTTATCTACTATCGTTCTTTTTATAGCTAGCTTTTTGATGATTTTTATCTCACCAAACGGCAAGGAATGGTTTTATAATTTGGGGATGGATACATATCAAATCAACCGTTTATCTGCTTGGATTGATCCATTTAGTTTTGCAGACTCAATTGCTTATCAACAAACACAGGGTATGGTATCAATTGGAAGTGGCGGGGTAACAGGTAAAGGTTTTAATATTTTAGAGCTCTCGGTTCCTGTTCGTGAAAGTGACATGATTTTTACTGTCATTGCTGAGAATTTTGGCTTCATTGGTTCGGCGATTGTTTTAGGGTTATATCTCATTATCATTTACCGTATGTTAAGGATCACCATTGAATCTAATAATCAATTTTATACTTTTATATCAACTGGTTTTATCATGATGATTGTTTTCCATGTTTTTGAAAATATTGGTGCAGCAGTTGGTATATTACCTCTAACAGGAATCCCACTTCCGTTTATTTCGCAAGGTGGAAGTTCATTACTAAGTAATCTTATTGGAATTGGATTGGTCTTATCCATGTCTTATCAAAATACAGTTCGTCAGGCCAAGGCTAATGGATCACATTTGAAGTATCGTAGTATATAACAAAAAAAGGTTGGAAAGATAATCCAGCCTTTTAATAATCGAAATATTTTAGAGGAGTGAGTTAATTAAGTAAGGTGGTAGCTATAAAAAATCGTAATAATATGATATAATAAAGGGTATGAATTATCATGATTATATTTGGGATTTGGGTGGTACACTACTTGATAATTACGAAAGTTCCACACGTGCTTTTGTAGAGACTTTGAAAGAATTTGGATATCAAGCAGACCACGATAGTGTGTATCAAAAATTAAAAGAGTCAACAGCAGATGCAATTGCATATTTTATCCCTGAAGAAGCTGATTTTTTAAAAGAGTATAAGGCTAATGAAGCTAAGGTTTTGGAAACACCAATTCTATTCCAAGGGGCAAAAGAACTTTTAGCGAAAATTCAAAGACAAGGTAGTCGTAATTTTTTGGTGTCTCATCGTGATAATCAAGTTATAGTTATTCTGGAAAAAACAGAAATTATTGACTATTTTACAGAAGTAGTGACTGCTGATAACGGCTTTTCAAGGAAACCTAGTCCCGAGAGTATGCTTTATTTGAAAGAAAAATACCAAATTGATAATTGTTTAGTAATAGGCGATCGTGATATAGATAAGCAAGCAGGAGAATCGGCTGGTTTTGATACCTTATTAGTCGATGGGTCAAAATCATTGATGGAGATAATAGAGTAAATGACAGAAGAAACAAAGAATATGGAACAACGTGCTCAAGAATATGACGCAAGTCAGATTCAAGTATTAGAAGGTTTAGAAGCTGTTCGCATGCGTCCAGGCATGTATATCGGTTCGACTTCGAAAGAAGGGCTTCATCACCTTGTATGGGAAATTGTTGATAACTCAATTGATGAAGCCTTAGCTGGATTTGCAGGACATATTAAAGTTTACATTGAACCAGATAACTCTATTACAGTTGTTGATGATGGTCGCGGTATTCCGGTAGATATCCAAGAAAAAACTGGAAGACCAGCTGTAGAGACAGTTTTTACAGTTCTCCATGCCGGTGGTAAATTTGGTGGTGGCGGATACAAGGTTTCTGGTGGCTTACATGGTGTAGGGTCATCTGTTGTTAATGCATTGTCAACACAATTAGATGTCAAGGTTTATAAAAATGGCAAGGTTCATTATCAAGAATACCAACGCGGTGTTGTTGTTAATGATCTTGAAATTATCGGTGATACTGACTTATCAGGAACAACAGTTCACTTTACGCCTGACCCAGAAATTTTCACTGAAACCACTGTATTTGATTTTGATAAATTAGCCAAACGTATTCAGGAATTAGCTTTTTTAAATCGTGGACTAAGAATCTCCATTTCAGACAAGCGAGAAGGTCAAGAAGTTGAAAAAGAATATCACTATGAAGGTGGTATAGGTTCATACGTTGAGTTTATCAATGAGAACAAAGAAGTGATTTTTGAAAATCCTATTTATACTGACGGTGAATTAGATGGTATTTCAGTTGAAGTAGCAATGCAGTATACTACTGGATATCAAGAGACTGTTATGAGTTTTGCAAATAACATCCACACTCATGAAGGAGGAACGCACGAACAAGGATTTCGTACTGCCTTGACACGTGTGATTAATGATTACGCTAAAAAGAATAAGATTCTCAAAGAAAATGAAGATAATTTAACTGGAGAAGATGTTCGTGAAGGTTTAACAGCAGTTATATCTGTTAAACATCCAAATCCACAATTTGAAGGACAAACTAAAACAAAACTTGGAAATTCTGAAGTTGTTAAAATTACAAATCGTCTCTTTAGCGAAGCTTTCAATCGATTCCTATTAGAAAATCCACAAGTAGCTAAGAAGATTGTTGAAAAAGGAATTTTGGCATCTAAAGCCCGTATTGCAGCAAAACGGGCGCGTGAAGTAACACGTAAAAAGTCAGGCTTAGAGATTTCAAACTTACCTGGGAAACTGGCTGATTGCTCATCTAATAATGCTGAGATGAATGAACTTTTTATAGTGGAGGGAGATTCTGCGGGAGGGTCTGCAAAATCAGGACGTAATCGTGAGTTTCAAGCAATTTTACCGATTAGGGGTAAGATTCTAAACGTTGAAAAAGCTACAATGGATAAAATTTTAGCAAACGAAGAAATCCGAAGTCTCTTCACAGCTATGGGAACTGGATTTGGTGCAGATTTTGATGTATCAAAAGTCAGATATCAAAAATTAGTCATTATGACTGATGCCGATGTTGATGGAGCTCACATCAGAACTTTACTTTTAACTCTGATTTATCGTTTTATGCGACCTGTTTTGGAAGCAGGATATGTTT
Source organism: Streptococcus sp. 'group B' (assembly GCF_002073795.1). Taxonomy (NCBI): domain Bacteria; kingdom Bacillati; phylum Bacillota; class Bacilli; order Lactobacillales; family Streptococcaceae; genus Streptococcus; species Streptococcus sp. 'group B'. The sequence goes on from NZ_CP020432.1 coordinate 833,834, forward strand.
ATATCGCTCAACCACCAATCTATGGTGTCAAAGTAGGAAGTGAGATTAAAGCTTATATTCAGCCAGGGGTCAATCAAGAAGAGGAATTACGTCAAGCTCTAGATACCTATAGTTCAGGACGTTCAAAACCTACTGTACAACGTTACAAAGGTCTAGGTGAGATGGATGACCATCAACTTTGGGAAACAACAATGGATCCTGAAAACCGCTTGATGGCACGTGTCTCAGTTGATGATGCAGCAGAAGCAGATAAGATTTTCGATATGCTAATGGGAGATCGAGTAGAACCACGACGTGAATTCATTGAAGCTAATGCTGTTTATAGTAACTTAGATATCTAGTCCAAAGATAGCTTTGAAAAACAGTTCAAGTATGCTATAATCTTAACGTTATAGTAGATTTTTAGAAAATTAGACCATTATAAGGAGAGTTGAATGTCGAGCGGAATCATATTGCTGCTTGTGGCTATAGTCCTGCTTGTGATTATTGCCTACGTAGTCGGCGTCGTAATAAGAAAACGTAATGATACATTAATTGCAAACTTAGAAACTAGAAAACAAGAGTTAGTTGACCTTCCTGTGCAAGAGGAGATTGAGCAAGTCAAATTGCTTCATTTGATTGGCCAAAGTCAATCAACTTTTAGAGAATGGAACCAAAAATGGACTGATTTATCAACTAATTCATTTAAAGATATTGATTTTCATTTAGTTGAAGCTGAAAATCTTAATGATTCATTTAATTTTGTGCGTGCTAAGCACGAGATTGATAATGTTGATAGTCAGCTAACTATTATAGAAGAAGATATTGTTTCGATTCGTGAAGCTTTAGAAGTTTTAAAAGAGCAAGAAGAGAAAAATAGTGCCCGTGTAACACATGCTTTGGACCTATACGAAACACTTCAAAAATCAATTTCTGAAAAAGAAGATAATTACGGGACAACCATGCCAGAAATTGAAAAGCAGTTGAAAAATATCGAGGCTGAATTTTCACATTTTGTGACCTTAAACTCAACTGGTGACCCGATTGAAGCTTCTGAAGTTTTGAATAAAGCAGAGGAGCATACGATTGCTTTAGGGCAAATTACAGAACAAATTCCAGCTATTGTTGCTAAATTAGAAGACGATTTTCCAGATCAGTTAGATGATTTGGAGACAGGATATCGTCGTCTTTTAGAGGAAAACTACCATTTCCCTGAAAAGGATATTGAACAACGTTTTCAAGAAGTTCGTGAGGCTATTCGTTCGAATTCAGATGGTTTAGTTAGTTTGGATCTAGATCGTGCTCGCGATGAAAATGAACATATTCAAGAAAAAATTGATAAACTTTATGATATTTTTGAACGTGAGATTGCTGCTTATAAAGTAGCTCATAAGGATAGTAAAATTATTCCTCAATTCCTTGCTCATGCAAAATCTAACAATGAACAACTGGGGCATGAAATCAAACGATTATCTGCTAAATATATCTTAAATGAAAATGAAAGCTTAAGTTTACGTTCCTTCACAAATGATTTGGAAGAAATTGAAACAAAGGTTTTACCTTCTGTAGAAAATTTTGGTCAAGAAGCTTCACCTTATACTCATCTACAAATTTTATTTGAGCGTACGTTGAAAACATTGACTACTGTTGAAGAAAATCAAATGGAAGTTTTTGAAGCCGTTAAAACTATTGAAAGCGTTGAGACACGAGCACGCCAAAATATGGATAAGTATGTTAACAAGCTCCATATGATTAAACGTTTCATGGAAAAACGCAATCTTCCAGGAATCCCGCAAGACTTCTTAAGCACTTTCTTTACAACAAGTTCTCAAATTGAGGCACTTATTAATGAACTCAGTCGCGGTCGTATTGATATTGAGGCTGTTTCACGTTTAAATGATGTGACTACAAATGCTATCGCTAATTTAGAGCAAGCTACATATCTAGTTGTTCAAGATGCGACTCTCACAGAGCAGTTACTACAGTATTCAAACCGTTATCGTAGTTTTGAACAAAATGTGCAAAAGAGCTTTGAACAAGCTTTGTACTTATTTGAAGTTGAACATAACTATAAAGCATCTTTCGATGAAATTTCATACGCACTTGAGACTGTGGAACCAGGTGTAACTGACCGTTTTGTGACGTCTTATGAAAAGACACAAGAACGTATTCGTTTCTAAAAAAGAAGAGTTAGTACTCTTCTTTTTTTAATTGCTATCTATGAAAGGTGCTAATTTTAAGGTACAATAGTAAAAAAGTTTTGGAGGTTTTAAATGATTAAAGGTTTGTTAGTCATGGACGTTGATTCAACCTTAATAATGGAAGAAGCTATTGATTTATTAGCTATTGAAGCAGGGGTGGGGAAACAGGTTGCTGCACTGACTGACGCTGCAATGCGTGGCGAGTTAGATTTTGAAGAAGCTTTGAAGAAAAGAGTAGCGCTACTTAAAGGTTTGCCTGTTACTATTTTGACAGATATATTATCCTCAATACATTTTACTCCAGGGGCTTATGAATTGATTAAAGAGTGTCACAAGCGTCAGATGAAAGTTGGTCTTGTATCAGGAGGTTTTCACGAGACGATTGATATCTTAGCTAAGCAATTACAAGTTGATTATGTCAAAGCGAATCGTCTTGGTGTCAAAGGTGGTTTTCTCACTGGCGAAGTTGAGGGAGAGATTGTCACTAAAGAAGTGAAAAAAATAAAGTTAAAAGAGTGGGCTTCTGAAAATCACTTAGACCTTTCACAAACCATCGCAATGGGAGATGGTGCCAATGATTTACCAATGATCAAATCCGCTGGGGTAGGAATTGCTTTTTGTGCAAAACCAATTGTCAGAGAAGAAGCTGCGTATCAGATTAATGAAAAAAATTTGCTTAAGGTATTTGATATTATTGATGCAAATGAAAACTAGGCCTTTATTAAGCCTAGTTTTTAGATTAAGGATTTTAAGAGTTTTATTTGAGAGGGTATTAATTTGTTTTTAGATAAAAATAAATCAATATATTCTGGTTTTAACCAGATATAGTCAACGGTCTCTCCTTCTTGCAATGTAATTATATCTTTTGCACCATTGTATTTTGCGATAAAATGGTCTACAAAGTAAGAACGCTCAGAGAACCACTCTCTATTAAGAAAGGTTAGACATTGAGGAACGATACCAGTTTCTTCTTTGAGTTCCCTTAGAATAGCTTGCTTAGCATTTTCTCCTTTAAGGGCAGATCCGCCAGCGGTGGCTTCGAAATAAGCAGGAAAAGCTTTCTTTTTAGGGTGCCGTTTCATCATCAATACGTCACCATCCTCATGAAAAAGGATAACATCAACAACTAAGTGGAATAAGCCTTGTGGGATATTTTGATCCCTATTAAGTGTAAGACCTGTAATGAACCCATATTGGTCATAAGCATCCCAAATTTCCATTAGACCTCCTTGTTATTTTTGACTAAAGAAATGTTGCCATAGACTTTTTTTAGGAGACTCCTCTTTTTTTGGTGAATTGAATAAATCAGGGAATTGTGTCTCAAAATCGTTCCATTCAACGTTTTCAGCCTTATCACTATGTATAATAATACCAAATGGAGAATTGGCATTTGCTTCATTAACAATCGTAGCAGCTAGTGATAGACGGTTAGCTAACTTCATGTAGAACATTTGAACATCAGTAGGGAGATTTGGTGATAATTTTAAACTAAGATTAGGATATTCAAGTATCAGATTATTAAGAGCAGATGTTATAGCAAGTTGAAACTTTTCTTCTTGTGCCTCTTTTAAACTTAAGTGGAGCACAACTCTTTCTTTATAAGTACCAAGGTAGTAACGTTGTTGATCAGGATCAAGACGATTTTCACCGCTTGCTTTTTGTAGGATTTTATTGTCAAGTTCAGTCATAATTTCTCCTTGAATTTGCTAATTTTATTATAACCTAAATGGGTTGCATTAGCACAGGTAAACTTGAAAAGAATTAGTGATTTTTTTATCAAAAACCACGTAATAAAGCGGTTTCACTGGGTTTTTCCTTGTTATTAACTAAAGATTATGATATTATGAATATGTAAAAAATTAAAACTCATAAGGAGAGTATTGTAATGTCAATTATTACTGATGTTTACGCACGCGAAGTCCTTGACTCACGCGGTAACCCAACACTTGAAGTAGAAGTTTATACAGAATCAGGTGCTTTCGGACGTGGTATGGTTCCTTCAGGAGCTTCTACTGGTGAACACGAAGCAGTTGAACTTCGCGACGGCGACAAGTCTCGTTACGGTGGTCTTGGAACACAAAAAGCTGTTGACAATGTAAATAACGTTATTGCAGAAGCAATCATTGGTTATGATGTACGCGACCAACAAGCTATCGACCGTGCTATGATCGCTCTTGACGGAACTCCTAATAAAGGTAAATTAGGTGCAAATGCTATTCTTGGTGTTTCTATTGCCGTAGCACGTGCTGCAGCTGATTACCTTGAAGTACCACTTTACAGCTACCTTGGTGGATTCAACACTAAAGTTCTTCCAACTCCAATGATGAACATCATCAACGGTGGTTCTCACTCAGACGCTCCAATCGCATTCCAAGAATTCATGATTATGCCAGTTGGTGCACCAACTTTCAAAGAAGCACTTCGTTGGGGTGCTGAAGTATTCCATGCTCTTAAGAAAATCCTTAAAGAACGTGGTCTTGAAACAGCTGTTGGTGATGAAGGTGGATTTGCACCTAAATTTGAAGGTACTGAAGATGGCGTAGAAACTATTCTTAAAGCTATTGAAGCAGCTGGTTACGAAGCTGGCGAAAACGGAATCATGATTGGTTTTGACTGTGCTTCATCAGAGTTCTACGATGCAGAACGTAAAGTATACGACTACAGTAAATTCGAAGGTGAAGGTGGAGCAGTTCGTACTGCTGCAGAACAAATCGATTACCTTGAAGAGTTGGTTAACAAATACCCAATCATCACTATTGAAGATGGTATGGATGAAAACGACTGGGATGGTTGGAAAGCTCTTACAGAACGCCTTGGTGGACGTGTACAATTAGTTGGTGACGATTTCTTCGTTACAAATACTGATTACTTAGCACGTGGTATCAAAGAAGAAGCTGCTAACTCAATCCTTATCAAAGTTAACCAAATCGGTACTTTGACAGAAACTTTCGAAGCTATTGAAATGGCTAAAGAAGCTGGTTACACTGCAGTTGTATCACACCGTTCAGGTGAAACTGAAGATTCAACAATCGCTGATATCGCAGTTGCAACTAACGCTGGTCAAATTAAAACAGGTTCATTATCACGTACTGACCGTATTGCTAAATACAACCAATTACTTCGTATCGAAGACCAACTTGGTGAAGTTGCTCAATACAAAGGTATCAAATCATTCTACAACTTAAAAAAATAGTCTCAGATTATTAAACAGTTGAAAATATAATAAAAACCATCTTGCATATGCAAGATGGTTTTTATGTACACATTATAATAATAGAATTGATTTGATAATAAACAGTTCTACCATTGCAATCCAGCAGCAGCGATTTCTGCTTTTGAAGCGTATTGTCCATTTGGACGATGCCACCTTCCTCTATAGTCACGTTTGTAGCCTTGACTAGTTTGTTCTTGTACTAGAGTTTCTTGTTTTTTCTGAGTTTCAGCTGCGAGCCTTGCTTGCTCCTCTTTTTGCTTCCTTTGAGCTTCAGCAGCAAGCCTTGCTTGTTCTTCTTCCAGTTTTTTCTGAGTTTCAGCAGCAGCTTTTTCCTCTTCAACTTTCTTTTCTGCAAGTCGTTTTTCTTCTTCGTGCTTAGCGATAAGTTTTCTTTGTTCTTTAGCTGATAAGACAGTATTTTGAGCCTTTCCGCTGAGGTAGTCAATGGTAGCATTTGGTGAGGTATTCTCTAAGGTAACAGTGCTGATGCCGAATTGATCTTGAGTGGATTTGTTTCCGATAAAAATAGGTAATAATTTCCCAGTCTTATCAATACCAACATATTTTAATTCAATTTTTCTTGGAATTAGTTCATTATTTTGATAAATTGGTGTTACTTTATAATCTAAGTAGTAGTTTTTATGAGTCGAAAGCCAAGTCTTTAGTTGTTTTTCATAGAATAGCATGCTCTCAGGGTTAGATGAATTCGTGCTATTGTAGTTTCCAGTATTTAGCCAATTCGTCATTGGAACTAAATTCTTTCTTTCATTGTTTAGTCCACTAAATTGGTGGCAAATAAGACGGCCTCGGCTCATTAGCCAAGCTTTTTGAGTACCATCATTATAATAGAATTTAAAATTGTGCCATCCAACAGGGGTTGTTTTTAAACGTTTTACTCTCTTTTTCTTGGGTTCATCTTTAACTTTTAGCTGAATATGTGCGAATGTGGCACGACCTTTGTCATCCAACTCTCCTAAAACCAATTGTCGTTTGTGTTTAAAAGGTAAAGTACCATTCTCTTTTGTTTTATACTCTTGAGCAGTAACAATATTTTCTGTGGTATGATTTGTAGCTAGGTTTATTGGTGTGTAAAGCGAAATAACCGTTAGTAAGGTTGCAATTCCTAATTTTATAAACTGTTTTCTTTTCATCTGTTAACCTCTAAAATAACATAAAATAGTAGCTGTTTATTTTTAAATGCATTCTGAAAATTAAAATGTGATTTTTGTAACAATATTATAACATAATGATGTATGACATGTGAAGTTAATTTATAAAAGATGTTACAGCTATATAGAGGAGCTATAGTATAAATAAAAAATTCAAAATATAGCATATATTATGATACAATAATAGCAAAATAGATTTTGGGAGTTATCATGAAATTACTGACTAATGCAAATACTCTCAAGGGAACCATCCGTGTTCCTGGCGATAAATCAATAAGTCACAGGGCTATTATTTTTGGGAGTATATCTCAGGGAGTTACCCGAATTGTTGATGTCTTAAGAGGCGAGGATGTTTTATCAACTATAGAGGCTTTTAAACAAATGGGGGTTCTAATTGAAGACGATGGCGAGATAATCACTATCTATGGCAAAGGATTTGCAGGTTTAACACAACCGAATAATCTCTTAGACATGGGAAACTCTGGTACTTCAATGCGTCTGATAGCAGGTGTGTTAGCTGGTCAAGAGTTTGAAGTGACGATGGTTGGAGACAATAGTTTGTCAAAGAGACCTATGGATCGTATAGCATTGCCTTTAAGCAAAATGGGAGCTAGAATTTCGGGAGTAACTAACCGTGATTTACCACCATTAAAACTTCAAGGTACAAAAAAATTAAAACCTATTTTTTACCATTTACCCGTAGCTTCTGCACAAGTAAAATCAGCTTTAATTTTTGCGGCTTTACAAACTAAGGGAGAATCTCTCATTGTAGAAAAAGAGCAAACAAGGAATCATACTGAGGACATGATTCGGCAATTTGGTGGACATTTGGATATTAAAGATAAAGAAATTCGACTCAATGGCGGTCAGAGCTTAGTAGGACAAGATATAAGAGTTCCTGGTGATATTTCGAGTGCTGCCTTTTGGATAGTAGCGGGTCTTATTATTCCTAACAGTCATATTATTTTAGAAAACGTAGGTATAAACGAGACACGAACTGGAATCCTTGATGTCGTCAGTAAAATGGGTGGAAAAATTAAGTTATCTTCGGTTGATAATCAAGTAAAATCAGCAACCCTTACAGTTGATTACTCTCATCTACAAGCTACTCATATTTCTGGGGCTATGATTCCACGTCTGATTGATGAATTACCTATTATTGCTCTTTTAGCAACACAAGCTCAAGGCACCACAGTCATAGCAGATGCTCAGGAATTAAAGGTGAAAGAGACAGATCGGATTCAGGTCGTTGTCGAATCGCTAAAACAGATGGGTGCTGATATTACTGCTACAGCAGATGGTATGATTATACGTGGTAATACCCCTCTTCACGCTGCTTCACTTGATTGTCATGGAGATCATAGAATAGGAATGATGATAGCTATTGCTGCTCTCTTGGTCAAAGAAGGCGAAGTAGATTTATCTGGTGAAGAAGCTATTAATACAAGCTATCCTAACTTTTTAGAACATTTGGAGGGATTAGTTAATGCCTAAGGTATTATTGGGATTCATGGGAGTTGGCAAGACTAGTGTTGCCAACTGCTTAGAAAATGAAGTAATTGATATGGATAGTCTGATTGAAAAACATATTGGTATGTCAATTTCCCGATTTTTTACAGAAGAAGGAGAAGCCTCCTTTCGTGCTTTAGAATCTCAATTTTTAAACGAACTTTTAAAGAAAAAAAATGAAGGACTTGTGATAGCTAGTGGAGGAGGTATTGTACTCCTTGAAGAAAATCGTCGTCTTTTAACTTTAAATCGTCATAATAATATTCTTTTAACAGGAAGTTTTGAAGTCTTATATCATCGTATAAAAAAAGATGAGAAGAATAGAAGACCATTATTTTTAAACCATTCAAAAGAAGAATTTTATGATATTTATCAAAAACGCATGTTACTCTATAGTGGTTTGTCTGATATGATTATTGATACCGATTATCTTACACCACAAAAAATAGCTACTGTAATTGGAGAGTCACTGGTTAATTTATCTAACTAAGTTATCACAGTTTGGTAGTATGAACTATTATTATTGAAAGTAAATCACCTGAAAATATGTCAAGAAATAATTACGGTCAGCTAAATCATCATGAAGAGCTACGATATAACTATCTTTTAAAAAACATCCATTATCTTAATGAACGTGAAAAGATGGAATTTCAGTACCTTCATTATAAAAAAACAGCAGTACGACCACAGAGAAGGACAGAAAGTCCACCAACTAATTCTTATTATGAGGAACCTTATTCTGATTCTTATTATCAAGATGACGATTTTTACTCAGAGCCTCAGCTAACCTCACAAGGTTTACCAATTTATCAAGAAGAGAGAGCTCCGAAGAAGAAAAAACAAAGGGCCAGAAAAGAAAAACAGAGGGTGAAGGTTATGGCGCCTTTCCCTCCAAAGGCTATAACCCCCCCTAGAAAGAAAAAAAAATTTAAGGGTTTCCTAAAGTTCATAGGTATTATATTACTAATTGTTTTATCAGGTATGGTTTTCATGTTTGTTAAAGGAATGCGTGATGTGAATAATGGGAAGTCACATTATAGCCCTGCAATTATTGAAGATTTTAAGGGAAAAGATGCTGTTGATGGGACTAATATCTTAATTTTAGGTAGTGATAAACGTGTCAGCGAGAGATCTACTGATGCGAGAACAGATACCATAATGGTTGCTAATGTTGGTAACAAGGATAATAAGGTTAAGATGGTGAGTTTTATGCGAGATCTCTTAGTCAATATTCCTAATTATAGTACGGAAGGTTACTATGATATGAAATTAAATGCGTCTTTTAATTTGGGAGAACAAGATAATCATAAAGGAGCAGAGTATGTTCGACAAACGTTGAAAAATCATTTTGATATTGATATAAAATATTATGTTATGGTTGACTTTGAGACATTTGCAGATGCTATTGATACACTGTTTCCTAATGGTGTCAAGATTAATGCTAAATTTGGACTTGTCGGTGGACAATCTGCTGATTCAGTTAAAGTTCCTGATGATTTAAGGATGAAAAATGGCGTTGTACCTAGCCAAAAAATTAAGGTTGGGATTCAGTACATGGATGGAAGGACCCTTCTAAATTATGCTCGTTTCAGAAAAGACGATGATGGGGACTTTGGTCGAACACAACGTCAACAACAAGTTATGAGAGCTATTGTCTCTCAAATAAAAGACCCACGTCGTCTCTTTACAGGTTCTGCTGCTATCGGTAAAGCCTATGCTTTAACTTCAAGTAATTTATCTTATAGCTTTGTCCTAACAGATGGCATTCCAATTTTATCAGATGCTAAAAATGGTATTAAGCAAATGACAATTCCAAGAGAAGGAGATTGGGTAGATGATTATGACCAGTATGGTGGTCAAGGGTTAACAATTGATTTTGCTAAGTACAAAAAGATCCTAAAGAAAATGGGACTGCGTTAACATTTTTAATTATGATATAATAGAGTGATTTATTGTCACTCTATTTTTATCTTTAGTGTATAAACTAAAGACTTCAAATGATAGATATAAAAGGAAAATTATGTTACATAAAAATGATATTATTGAAACTGAAATTAGCGACATTAGCCATGAGGGAATGGGTATTGCCAAAGTAGATGGCTTTGTTTTCTTTGTTGAAAATGCTCTTCCAGGTGAGATTATTAAGATGCGCGTCTTGAAATTACGTAAGCGTATAGGATATGGAAAAGTTGAGGAATATTTAACGACTTCTCCTCACCGAAATGAAGGATTAGACTATACCTATTTACGTACAGGGATTGCTGATTTGGGACATCTTACTTATGAACAACAGCTGTTATTTAAACAAAAACAAGTAGCTGATAACCTTTATAAAATTGCTCATATATCTGATGTTTTAGTAGAACCTACTCTTGGTATGACAATCCCTTTGGCATATCGAAATAAAGCTCAGGTACCAGTTCGTCGTGTTGATGGACAGCTAGAGACAGGTTTTTTCAGAAAAAATTCACATACTCTGGTATCCATTGAAGATTATTTAATTCAGGAAAAAGAGATTGATGCTCTGATTAATTTTACACGAGATTTATTAAGAAAATTTGATGTTAAACCATATGACGAAGAGCAGCAATCTGGTTTAATTAGAAATCTCGTTGTTCGTCGAGGACATTATACAGGGCAATTAATGTTGGTTTTGGTGACAACACGTCCTAAAATATTCCGCATTGACCAAATGATTGAAAAGTTGGTGTCTGCCTTTCCTTCTGTTGTTTCAATTATGCAAAATATTAATGATCGTAATAGCAACGTTATTTTTGGGAAAGAATTTCGTACTCTATATGGTTCTGATACTATTGAGGACCAAATGTTAGGAAATACTTACGCTATATCAGCCCAATCTTTTTACCAAGTTAATACTGAAATGGCTGAAAAACTGTACCAAAAAGCAATCGATTTTTCAGATTTAAACTCAGAGGATATCGTTATTGATGCCTATTCAGGTATAGGAACAATTGGCTTATCTGTTGCTAAACAAGTAAAACATGTTTATGGTGTTGAAGTTGTTGAAAAAGCAGTAAGTGATGCCAAAGAAAATGCTACTCGAAATGGGATAACTAACAGTACCTATGTTGCTGATTCGGCTGAAAATGCAATGGCAAAGTGGCTTAAAGAAGGTATAAAACCAACTGTTATAATGGTTGATCCACCACGAAAAGGATTAACGGAGAGTTTTGTATATTCTGCTGCCCAAACAAAAGCAGATAAAATCACTTATATTTCTTGTAATTCAGCGACAATGGCGCGTGATATCAAACTATTTGAAGAATTAGGGTATCATTTAGTAAAAATTCAACCAGTAGACTTATTCCCAATGACACATCATGTGGAGTGTGTGGCTCTGCTCGTAAAAGCCTAGAAACTTTTTAACGAAAGGAATATTAAAAAGCCTTAGATAATCGACTGACCTATTACCAAAAAATCGAAGGGGCTCTACTTGCCATTGCACAAACACCAGGAAATAGTTTGCCAACTATGCAGCTGTTAGATGAGTTAGTTCTTCCAAAAGACATTACCATAGCAGATGTCAGTCAAAGTATCCAAGAATTTGAAATAGAAAGAGATGCCCTTCAAGAATTTTTTGACGATATGCTGAAGACTTATACAACCTACCAAGAAATGAAAGATTATATTAAATCTCGTGAAGCGAACACTCCTAAGCAAGAGACAGAAGAAAAATCACTTTGAAGACTGTAGACTTAACATAAGTAAAAAATAACCATATATGATATCGCTTTCATTCTTATGTTTTTTGTGATAAACTAATTAAAGAAATAATTTTTATACTTTATTATGGAGGTTCTTATGAAGAAAGTGTTAGTGAGTAGTCTTTTGGTTTTAGGGATTACGATAACGTTACAAACAGTAGTTGAGGCTAAGGGGCCAAAAGTAGCTTATACACAAGAGGGAATGACTGCTCTTTCGGACACAAATAAAGATAAAGTCACTACTATTTCTATTGACGAGATTCAAAAAAGCTTAGAAGGTAAGAAGCCGATTACTGTTAGTTTTGATATTGATGATACACTGCTTTTCAGTAGTCAATATTTTCAATATGGTAAAGAATATGTAACTCCTGGATCGTTTGATTTTCTTCATAAACAAAAATTCTGGGATCTTGTTGCAAAACGAGGAGATCAAGATTCCATTCCCAAAGAATATGCTAAAAAATTAATTGCTATGCATCAAAAACGAGGAGATAAAATTGTTTTTATAACAGGTAGGACAAGAGGGTCAATGTATAAGGAGGGCGAGGTTGATAAAACAGCTAAAGCCTTAGCTAAAGATTTTAAATTAGACAAACCAATTGCTGTAAATTATACAGGCGATAAACCTAAAAAGCCATACAAATATGATAAATCATATTATATTAAGAAATATGGTTCAGACATTCATTATGGAGATAGTGATGACGATATTCATGCAGCTAGGGAGGCCGGTGCTAGACCAATTAGAATTTTAAGAGCACCTAATTCTACAAATCTACCTTTACCAGAAGCTGGAGGCTACGGTGAAGAGGTTCTCGAAAATTCAGCTTACTAGTATCTTTATTAGTTAACATAGTATTATCTATCAATTTTTAGATTTGTAATAAGAAGTGCTAAAAAAGTAGCAATCAATGATATGCTAATAAGGGAAGTTGGAGTAGTTTAGATTGATTATTAATGACTGATCTTCTCTCCTCTCGGTAACAAGAAGTTTTTCTAACAAATGCCTGTCTAAAAAAATTGAATCATAATTTTTTAATAACTCTTTTGGCGTGAACAAGGAATTTGTAATCAGTCATCTAATTCTATAATACAATACTTTGGGGTTGTTTCCGTATCATTATTAATAATATGTATCAGAAAGGAGATGTTTTTTGAGAGTTTATGAAAATAAAGAAGAGTTGAAAAAAGAAATAAGTAAAACATTTGAGAAATACATTATGGAATTTAATAATATTCCAGAGAATCTAAAAGATAAAAGAATTGATGAAGTTGATAGAACTCCAGCAGAAAACCTTTCTTATCAGGTTGGCTGGACCAACTTGGTTCTTAAATGGGAAGAAGATGAAAGAAAGGGACTTCAAGTAAAAACACCATCGGATAAATTTAAATGGAATCAACTTGGTGAATTATATCAGTGGTTCACAGATACCTACGCTCATTTATCTCTGCAAGAGTTGAAAGCAAAATTAAATGAAAATATTAATTCTATCTATGCAATGATTGATTTGTTGAGTGAGGAAGAATTATTTGAAGCGCATATGAGAAAGTGGGCTGATGAAGCGACTAAAACAGCGACTTGGGAAGTGTATAAGTTTATTCATGTAAATACGGTTGCACCTTTTGGAACTTTCAGAACTAAAATCAGAAAATGGAAGAAGATAGTATTATAAATTATATTTTTAACTTTAAAAAATTTCATAAAAATGGTTACCAAAGACGATAGTTTTTTCTAATACAAATATTAAATTCTCACGACAGATGTAATATATCTTGCTATTTCTTCAGGCTCTTCAGTAAAGTCATGATCTATCCAATTTAAAATAATACTTTCAATTGTTGAGATATAAATACCAAGAGCGAAAGAATATGGAACTTGATATGCTGTTTCCAGTTGTTTTTGTAAGTCTGGTATATCGGAATGTGTAATCATCTCTTTGATATAGTTTTTAATTATGTTGTCAATATTCGGAAAAAACAAAGGATTTAATAATTTCTTTATTTATATACATATAGCTAAGCATCTCCTTTAAGACCACTTCTTCATATAATAAATCATTATTTAAAATTTTTGTGATATCATCAAAGATTATTAAAATAGACTCCCTAAGGAAGTCTTCTTTTGAATTGTAATGATTATAGAAAGATCTTCTACTAAGTCGAGCTTTTTTTGCTAAATCGCTAACTTTAATTTGCTCAAAGCTCCTCATCTTTAACAATTCTGAGAAAGCTTTTAAAAATTTTAAATTAGTGTTATCTGAACTTACCAATATACTATCACCTTTATATAAAATCTTAAAGTTATAAATCTTATCGAATGTGATTATACAATACAAATTCAAATAATAGTTCACATTTATCGAGATAATGTAAAACAGTAAAACTTTAAAAAAAGTAAAAATAGATAACTTTATTGGTTAATCTATTTTTACTTTTGAAAAGGAGAGAAGTTATGCTTAGGAAGTATAAGCAAAGAAATTATAATGTCGCACATACGAAACAGCGTTTTTCGATTAAGAAATTCAAATTTGGTGTAGCATCGGTATTAATTGGATTGACATTTCTAGGAATGAGTAGTCATTCTGTTTTGGCGGATGAGTCAAGCATTATGAGTACTGAGGTACCACAAACAGCTGGTGTAAAACCGGAAGTTACTGTTACACAGCCTACTTCAGATGTAACAAGTCTTGCGACAGATACGTCAACTTCAGCAGTGTTATCAACAGATGCATCTCATTCTAATCCTACAGAATCAGCGGAGCATGCTGTAGGATTAGAATGCTGAAGATGCAGCGGTTCCAGTGACACACGAAAAAGAAGCAAATAAAACATTGCGAGTTACTTCTTCTTCCACATCTGAATTCACAGAGTGGACTAATGTCAAATAAGTAGACAGAAAACCGTGTTATTTTATTGCGTTAAAATAATTTTCTTCTTTCTGATTAGGGGTTAGTCCTAGATTAGCCGTATGTGGGTTGTAATTGTTATAAAAATTCTCAATGTATTCAAAGCAGTCTAATTGAACCTGTTTGATATTTTGATAATGTTTTCGGTTGATTTGTCTATGCTTTAAATACTTGAAAAATGCTTCAGTTACGGCATTATCATAAGGATATCCAGGTTTAGAAAAAGAATGCATGATATTGTTGTCATCAATTATTTTTCTAAATTCCCTGGCCTTAAATTGTGACCCTTGGTCGGAATGAAAGAGAAGTGTTCCTTCAATCTTTCTTTTATTAAGAGCTAATTCTAGAGTGTTACATGCTAACTTTGCATCCATACGGTGACTCAATTTCCAAGCAATACATTTTCTAGAATAGAGATCAAGTATTGCGCAGAGATAGACATATTTCTTATATCCAATAGAAATATAGGTGAAGTCAGTAGACCATACTTGATTAGGTTTGTCAGGATAAAATTTCTGGTTGAGTAAGTTTTGAGGATACGTTTTTTGAGTCTTTTTAAGAGCTGTTTTTGGCTTAACGGTAGCCATTTTAGGGAGCGCCATATTCTTCATCAGATGGTAAATTCTTCCTTCAGAGATTTTTGTGTCGTAGTCTCTTTGAAGAATGACTTTGATAGACTTCACACCAAGTCTTTTGTTTGCTTTGGTATAAATCTCAAGTATTTGTTTTTTATAAATTTGATTATCCAATTCTCTTTTTGAGGGCTTATGTTTTAGAAATTTATAGTAAGTGGAGCGATTGACACGTAAAACACGACACAAGGTTGTTGTGGCGTGTTCAAAGCGTAACCGATAGACAGCGAGGAGTCTTACTTTAAGTTTTGCATGAATATGGCACTTGCTTTTTTTAGGATAAGGTTCTCCTCTTCAAGCTGCGCATTACGTTTTTGTAACTCTTGTATTTGCTTGGCAGTAAGTACAGAATTATCTTCGAGTTTGAATTGAGAGTACTGTTTGATCCATTTTGCAAGCGCAGAAGTGGATACCCTATAGTCTTTACAGAGTTCAGACTGAGTTTTTCCAGTTTGATAAAGGTTAACAAGAGATTGTTTGAATTCTTCATCATAGCGTTTAAATGTTGACATAGGTTGTCCTTTCGTTTTTGTGTCTTTTAAAACAGATTGTAACACACAAAGTTTTGTCTACTTTTATAGTATACATCCACCCTTTGGCAATACCAAAAGTTTGAGCAGATTAGTTGAGATGTGCAGGAAGTTTTGATTATCGCAAGAGAGAATCATCAAGTGACTCATGAACACGTGTCAATCTTATTGACCTGCGTTCAAGAATTGATTGTGGAAGTCAATCAAACACAGCCACTCAGTCGTGAGTTTCGTGAAAAGTATATGGGTTAGGAGGCTGCAATTGTTTATCGTTATCGTACCAATCTCAAAAAAGTCTTTCTAACAGATTCAGAATTGAATCAATTAAATGAGCGGATTGCTAAGAGCAATTGTCAAAATTTCTCAGTCTATGCTAGAAGAGTTCTTCTTAATCCCAATATGTCATTTGTCACGATTAACACGGATTGGAAATAACATCAATCAAATTGCGCGTGCTATCAACCAAAGCCATCTAATTTCTCAGGCTCAGTATCACTTTCATCGAGAAGCACGTTAAGCCCAACAGCAGGGGGGGTTGCTCTGATTCGGTTAAGTAATAAGCAAAATCCTCACCAATTTTCCCAGTAATAAGAGGCGTTGTTGAGGTATAGGGATTACCTGTGCCATAGTCGATGATGGTCACAAAATGACCATTCCCCATAAAAGAGCCAACCAAAACTTCACCTGTGGCCGTTTTTTGATGTCAACACCAGTATTTTGGATGTACCCCTTAACATGCCCTTTGGTATCTGCAACAGAGATAATATGACCAAAGGAAGAATCACCGATGACTTTAACCGTAATCTTGCTATCGCCTTTTTGATTAGCCGCTAATATTTGATTAGCAATCAGGGTGCGACCAAGAGCAACTGTTGAAGACGACAAGGTATGATGTTTTTCCTGAGCCAATTTAACAGTCTCGGTGCTATCGAGGACATAAGACCTGAAGGCACCAGAGGCAGAAATTGATTTAATAATTTTATCCATAACCTATGTTATAGCACAAAGAGAGAGTTTGTATGGACTGGATTAGCTGAAAATTTTAGACTAAAAAGTAGTGCCAGTGGATTTTGAAAGGTAACAAAAGAGTCTTCCGTTTAAACGAGAAGGCTGTTTTTAGTCGTTTCAGATGAAGGCAAAAGGACGATGAAATAATTCCGTACCTTCATGGATTGCTATGTTACTGGCATGAGGTCTCACGATATTTAGTAAGATATTCGTTTGAAGATATTCCCACGTATTTTTTAAAGGTTTTAAGAAAATGTGTGGTGTCGTAAAAATGTAATAATTTCGCTACTTCCCCAATCGGTACCCCTCTTTGCAGTAGTAATTGTCCCTCCTTAATTTTTGCCTTTAGAATATAACTTTGCAAGGAAATGTCAGAGTATTTTTTAAAAACTGAGCGTAAGTGGGAATCTGAGATATATAGGTAGTTGGCAATATCAGATACTTTGAGTTTGGAGTAGAGGTGGTTGTCCACATAATGGAGAATACTATTGTACATTTGCTGCTTGTCAGAGATGCTCTTATTGGTTAAGGATTCTGAAAAATCAATAAGAGCTGCACAGCGAATTCTTGAAACATCAATAAGATCAGGAGCCTCTTCGTTTAAAGCCATATAGTGCTTTACCAGCGCATAACTTTTAGCCACATCAGTATTTTCCTCGAAACTTAATTCTAGTAATTTTGTTAAGTAAACAACAGTTAAGTTCTTTTCAGCTCTTAGGGCAGGGATTGAAGATGAGGTAACACTGGATGATGGGAGGCGATTAATTTCTTGCTTTAACAGTTGAGTGTTACCCAGCTTAACGAGATCAATAATGTGATTGAGATGGTTTAAAACAGTGGGTAACTGAAAAGAGTTTTTCTTAGTATGTTTTAGGTGAAGAACAATATCAGGATCCGCAACAATCTGTTCTGACTCTTCTAATAAATGATTGATGACTTGTTGGCAACTAGCCTCAAACTGTGTTTGGAAAAAGGCATCGATAGACACAAGAAGACTACGTATACTGGTAGTAGGAAAACAAGGGACAAGCTTTATATAGGATAAGATTTCTTTTTTACTACGATGAGAAAATTGTTCTAGAAAGCGACTGGATAACTGTTCTTGCCTATTGATATCAGGGCTATAGGGATAAAATGGTCCAATAGCAATAAGATATTGACAGACAGGAAAAATTAAGAATGATTCTTCAAAAAGACCCTCATAAACAGTGATATCTTGGTTATAAGGGATAGCTAAATGTTTTAAAAACTGATAGTAAGGCAACAGATAGTCTTCGTTACTATATAACTGAACGAGTTCCTTGTCTCGTGACATGACTGAAATAGGTAGTTGAGATATGGTATGCAATGTTTGAACATGTTTAAAATCGAATGTAACCATTTGATAGACCGCCTTCATTATCATTTCTAGAATTTTTCTTTAGGTTTGTAAAGACTACAAAATAAAATGATGAAAACAACTATCTTGTGGATACACTAAAAAGACACGCTAATTAGCAAACTCTCTCTTCATCATCTCTCACCATTATTATACTACTATTTATATGACAAATAAAGGTGATTTTGTTAAAATATAACTTTGAAAATCCACATATATTTTTAATCTTCCGTCTGAAAAAATAAATAAAAATAGTAAAAATAAACACGAATTTAAAATAAGCAAATTTTTTAAGAAAATC
The DNA here is from genome assembly GCF_002073795.1 of Streptococcus sp. 'group B'. Classification (NCBI taxonomy): domain Bacteria; kingdom Bacillati; phylum Bacillota; class Bacilli; order Lactobacillales; family Streptococcaceae; genus Streptococcus; species Streptococcus sp. 'group B'. The sequence goes on from NZ_CP020432.1 coordinate 852,386, forward strand.
TGTGCTAAACTTTAATAGTTTTGTGCTTAATAATAATCAGCACTTACAAAGAACAAAGGGAAAAGCGAGGAGAGAACTTTTAATGAAATTATCGAAGAAGTTATTGTTTTCGGCTGCTGTTTTAACAATGGTGGCGGGGTCAACTGTTGAACCAGTAGCTCAGTTTGCGACTGGAATGAGTATTGTAAGAGCTGCAGAAGTGTCACAAGAACGCCCAGCGAAAACAACAGTAAATATCTATAAATTACAAGCTGATAGTTATAAATCGGAAATTACTTCTAATGGTGGTATCGAGAATAAAGACGGCGAAGTAATATCTAACTATGCTAAACTTGGTGACAATGTAAAAGGTTTGCAAGGTGTACAGTTTAAACGTTATAAAGTCAAGACGGATATTTCTGTTGATGAATTGAAAAAATTGACAACAGTTGAAGCAGCAGATGCAAAAGTTGGAACGATTCTTGAAGAAGGTGTCAGTCTACCTCAAAAAACTAATGCTCAAGGTTTGGTCGTCGATGCTCTGGATTCAAAAAGTAATGTGAGATACTTGTATGTAGAAGATTTAAAGAATTCACCTTCAAACATTACCAAAGCTTATGCTGTACCGTTTGTGTTGGAATTACCAGTTGCTAACTCTACAGGTACAGGTTTCCTTTCTGAAATTAATATTTACCCTAAAAACGTTGTAACTGATGAACCAAAAACAGATAAAGATGTTAAAAAATTAGGTCAGGACGATGCAGGTTATACGATTGGTGAAGAATTCAAATGGTTCTTGAAATCTACAATCCCTGCCAATTTAGGTGACTATGAAAAATTTGAAATTACTGATAAATTTGCAGATGGCTTGACTTATAAATCTGTTGGAAAAATCAAGATTGGTTCGAAAACACTGAATAGAGATGAGCACTACACTATTGATGAACCAACAGTTGATAACCAAAATACATTAAAAATTACGTTTAAACCAGAGAAATTTAAAGAAATTGCTGAGCTACTTAAAGGAATGACCCTTGTTAAAAATCAAGATGCTCTTGATAAAGCTACTGCAAATACAGATGATGCGGCATTTTTGGAAATTCCAGTTGCATCAACTATTAATGAAAAAGCAGTTTTAGGAAAAGCAATTGAAAATACTTTTGAACTTCAATATGACCATACTCCTGATAAAGCTGACAATCCAAAACCATCTAATCCTCCAAGAAAACCAGAAGTTCATACTGGTGGGAAACGATTTGTAAAGAAAGACTCAACAGAAACACAAACACTAGGTGGTGCTGAGTTTGATTTGTTGGCTTCTGATGGGACAGCAGTAAAATGGACAGATGCTCTTATTAAAGCGAATACTAATAAAAACTATATTGCTGGAGAAGCTGTTACTGGGCAACCAATCAAATTGAAATCACATACAGACGGTACGTTTGAGATTAAAGGTTTGGCTTATGCAGTTGATGCGAATGCAGAGGGTACAGCAGTAACTTACAAATTAAAAGAAACAAAAGCACCAGAAGGTTATGTAATCCCTGATAAAGAAATCGAGTTTACAGTATCACAAACATCTTATAATACAAAACCAACTGACATCACGGTTGATAGTGCTGATGCAACACCTGATACAATTAAAAACAACAAACGTCCTTCAATCCCTAATACTGGTGGTATTGGTACGGCTATCTTTGTCGCTATCGGTGCTGCGGTGATGGCTTTTGCTGTTAAGGGGATGAAGCGTCGTACAAAAGATAACTAAATAAAAGGCTACTTCTTAAGTAACCATGTTTAAGAAAAGAGAAATAGCCTTATTTCTCTTTTTGTCGTTTTTAAAATAAAGGAACATCATGAAACAAACATTAAAACTTATGTTTTCTTTTCTGTTGATGTTAGGGACTATGTTTGGAATTAGCCAAACTGTTTTAGCGCAAGAAACTCATCAGTTGACGATTGTTCATCTTGAAGCAAGGGATATTGATCGTCCAAATCCACAGTTGGAGATTGCCCCTAAAGAAGGGACTCCAATTGAAGGAGTACTCTATCAGTTGTACCAATTAAAATCAACTGAAGATGGCGATTTGTTGGCACATTGGAATTCCCTAACTATCACAGAATTGAAAAAACAGGCGCAGCAGGTTTTTGAAGCCACTACTAATCAACAAGGAAAGGCTACATTTAACCAACTACCAGATGGAATTTATTATGGTCTGGCGGTTAAAGCCGGTGAAAAAAATCGTAATGTCTCAGCTTTCTTGGTTGACTTGTCTGAGGATAAAGTGATTTATCCTAAAATCATCTGGTCCACAGGTGAGTTGGACTTGCTTAAAGTTGGTGTGGATGGTGATACCAAAAAACCACTAGCAGGCGTTGTCTTTGAACTTTATGAAAAGAATGGTAGGACTCCTATTCGTGTGAAAAATGGGGTGCATTCTCAAGATATTGACGCTGCAAAACATTTAGAAACAGATTCATCAGGGCATATCAGAATTTCCGGGCTCATCCATGGGGACTATGTCTTAAAAGAAATCGAGACACAGTCAGGATATCAGATCGGACAGGCAGAGACTGCTGTGACTATTGAAAAATCAAAAACAGTAACAGTAACGATTGAAAATAAAAAAGTTCCGACACCTAAAGTGCCATCTCGAGGAGGTCTTATTCCCAAAACAGGTGAGCAACAGGCAATGGCACTTGTAATTATTGGTGGTATTTTAATTGCTTTAGCCTTACGATTACTATCAAAACATCGGAAACATCAAAATAAGGATTAGCATGGGACAAAAATCAAAAATATCTCTAGCTACGAATATTCGTATATGGATTTTTCGTTTAATTTTCTTAGCGGGTTTCCTTGTTTTGGCATTTCCCATCGTTAGTCAGGTCATGTACTTTCAAGCCTCTCACGCCAATATTAATGCTTTTAAAGAAGCTGTTACCAAGATTGACCGGGTGGAGATTAATCGGCGTTTAGAACTTGCTTATGCTTATAACGCCAGTATAGCAGGTGCCAAAACTAATGGCGAATATCCAGCGCTTAAAGACCCCTACTCTGCTGAACAAAAGCAGGCAGGGGTCGTTGAGTACGCCCGCATGCTTGAAGTCAAAGAACAAATAGGTCATGTGATTATTCCAAGAATTAATCAGGATATCCCTATTTACGCTGGCTCTGCTGAAGAAAATCTTCAGAGGGGCGTTGGACATTTAGAGGGGACCAGTCTTCCAGTCGGTGGTGAGTCAACTCATGCCGTTCTAACTGCCCATCGAGGGCTACCAACGGCCAAGCTATTTACCAATTTAGACAAGGTAACAGTAGGTGACCGTTTTTACATTGAACACATCGGCGGAAAGATTGCTTATCAGGTAGACCAAATCAAAGTTATCGCCCCTGATCAGTTAGAGGATTTGTACGTGATTCAAGGAGAAGATCACGTCACCCTATTAACTTGCACACCTTATATGATAAATAGTCATCGCCTCCTCGTTCGAGGCAAGCGAATTCCTTATGTGGAAAAAACAGTGCAGAAAGATTCAAAGACCTTCAGGCAACAACAATACCTAACCTATGCTATGTGGGTAGTCGTTGGACTTATCTTGCTGTCGCTTCTCATTTGGTTTAAAAAGACGAAACAGAAAAAGCGGAGAAAGAATGAAAAAGCGGCTAGTCAAAATAGTCACAATAATTCGAAATAATAAAATCAGAACCCTCATTTTTGTGATGGGAAGTCTGATTCTCTTATTTCCGATTGTGAGCCAGGTAAGTTACTACCTTGCTTCGCATCAAAATATTAATCAATTTAAGCGGGAAGTCGCTAAGATTGATACTAATACGGTTGAACGACGCATCGCTTTAGCTAATGCTTACAATGAGACGTTATCAAGGAATCCCTTGCTTATAGACCCTTTTACCAGTAAGCAAAAAGAAGGTTTGAGAGAGTATGCTCGTATGCTTGAAGTTCATGAGCAAATAGGTCATGTGGCAATCCCAAGTATTGGGGTTGATATTCCAATTTATGCTGGAACATCCGAAACTGTGCTTCAGAAAGGTAGTGGGCATTTGGAGGGAACCAGTCTTCCAGTGGGAGGTTTGTCAACCCATTCAGTACTAACTGCCCACCGTGGCTTGCCAACAGCTAGGCTATTTACCGACTTAAATAAAGTTAAAAAAGGCCAGATTTTCTATGTGACGAACATCAAGGAAACACTTGCCTACAAAGTCGTGTCTATCAAAGTTGTGGATCCAACAGCTTTAAGTGAGGTTAAGATTGTCAATGGTAAGGATTATATAACCTTGCTGACTTGCACACCTTACATGATCAATAGTCATCGTCTCTTGGTAAAAGGAGAGCGTATTCCTTATGATTCTACCGAGGCGGAAAAGCACAAAGAACAAACCGTACAAGATTATCGTTTGTCACTAGTGTTGAAGATACTACTAGTATTATTAATTGGACTCTTCATCGTGATAATGATGAGAAGATGGATGCAACATCGTCAATAACGATGTTGTGAATGGCTTACTTACTTATCAAATAGGTGACTAATGATGATTGTGAATAATGGTTATCTAGAAGGGAGAAAAATGAAAAAGAGACAAAAAATATGGAGAGGGTTATCAGTTACTTTACTAATCCTGTCCCAAATTCCATTTGGTATATTGGTACAAGGTGAAACCCAAGATACCAATCAAGCACTTGGAAAAGTAATTGTTAAAAAAACGGGAGACAATGCTACACCATTAGGCAAAGCGACTTTTGTGTTAAAAAATGACAATGATAAGTCAGAAACAAGTCACGAAACGGTAGAGGGTTCTGGAGAAGCAACCTTTGAAAACATAAAACCTGGAGACTACACATTAAGAGAAGAAACAGCACCAATTGGTTATAAAAAAACTGATAAAACCTGGAAAGTTAAAGTTGCAGATAACGGAGCAACAATAATCGAGGGTATGGATGCAGATAAAGCAGAGAAACGAAAAGAAGTTTTGAATGCCCAATATCCAAAATCAGCTATTTATGAGGATACAAAAGAAAATTACCCATTAGTTAATGTAGAGGGTTCCAAAGTTGGTGAACAATACAAAGCATTGAATCCAATAAATGGAAAAGATGGTCGAAGAGAGATTGCTGAAGGTTGGTTATCAAAAAAAATTACAGGGGTCAATGATCTCGATAAGAATAAATATAAAATTGAATTAACTGTTGAGGGTAAAACCACTGTTGAAACGAAAGAACTTAATCAACCACTAGATGTCGTTGTGCTATTAGATAATTCAAATAGTATGAATAATGAAAGAGCCAATAATTCTCAAAGAGCATTAAAAGCTGGGGAAGCAGTTGAAAAGCTGATTGATAAAATTACATCAAATAAAGACAATAGAGTAGCTCTTGTGACATATGCCTCAACCATTTTTGATGGTACTGAAGCGACCGTATCAAAGGGAGTTGCCGATCAAAATGGTAAAGCGCTGAATGATAGTGTATCATGGGATTATCATAAAACTACTTTTACAGCAACTACACATAATTACAGTTATTTAAATTTAACAAATGATGCTAACGAAGTTAATATTCTAAAGTCAAGAATTCCAAAGGAAGCGGAGCATATAAATGGGGATCGCACGCTCTATCAATTTGGTGCGACATTTACTCAAAAAGCTCTAATGAAAGCAAATGAAATTTTAGAGACACAAAGTTCTAATGCTAGAAAAAAACTTATTTTTCACGTAACTGATGGTGTCCCTACGATGTCTTATGCCATAAATTTTAATCCTTATATATCAACATCTTACCAAAACCAGTTTAATTCTTTTTTAAATAAAATACCAGATAGAAGTGGTATTCTCCAAGAGGATTTTATAATCAATGGTGATGATTATCAAATAGTAAAAGGAGATGGAGAGAGTTTTAAACTGTTTTCGGATAGAAAAGTTCCTGTTACTGGAGGAACGACACAAGCAGCTTATCGAGTACCGCAAAATCAACTCTCTGTAATGAGTAATGAGGGATATGCAATTAATAGTGGATATATTTATCTCTATTGGAGAGATTACAACTGGGTCTATCCATTTGATCCTAAGACAAAGAAAGTTTCTGCAACGAAACAAATCAAAACTCATGGTGAGCCAACAACATTATACTTTAATGGAAATATAAGACCTAAAGGTTATGACATTTTTACTGTTGGGATTGGTGTAAACGGAGATCCTGGTGCAACTCCTCTTGAAGCTGAGAAATTTATGCAATCAATATCAAGTAAAACAGAAAATTATACTAATGTTGATGATACAAATAAAATTTATGATGAGCTAAATAAATACTTTAAAACAATTGTTGAGGAAAAACATTCTATTGTTGATGGAAATGTGACTGATCCTATGGGAGAGATGATTGAATTCCAATTAAAAAATGGTCAAAGTTTTACACATGATGATTACGTTTTGGTTGGAAATGATGGCAGTCAATTAAAAAATGGTGTGGCTCTTGGTGGACCAAACAGTGATGGGGGAATTTTAAAAGATGTTACAGTGACTTATGATAAGACATCTCAAACCATCAAAATCAATCATTTGAACTTAGGAAGTGGACAAAAAGTAGTTCTTACCTATGATGTACGTTTAAAAGATAACTATATAAGTAACAAATTTTACAATACAAATAATCGTACAACGCTAAGTCCGAAGAGTGAAAAAGAACCAAATACTATTCGTGATTTCCCAATTCCCAAAATTCGTGATGTTCGTGAGTTTCCGGTACTAACCATCAGTAATCAGAAGAAAATGGGTGAGGTTGAATTTATTAAAGTTAATAAAGACAAACATTCAGAATCGCTTTTGGGAGCTAAGTTTCAACTTCAGATAGAAAAAGATTTTTCTGGGTATAAGCAATTTGTTCCAGAGGGAAGTGATGTTACAACAAAGAATGATGGTAAAATTTATTTTAAAGCACTTCAAGATGGTAACTATAAATTATATGAAATTTCAAGTCCAGATGGCTATATAGAGGTTAAAACGAAACCTGTTGTGACATTTACAATTCAAAATGGAGAAGTTACGAACCTGAAAGCAGATCCAAATGCTAATAAAAATCAAATCGGGTATCTTGAAGGAAATGGTAAACATCTTATTACCAACACTCCCAAACGCCCACCAGGTGTTTTTCCTAAAACAGGGGGAATTGGTACAATTGTCTATATATTAGTTGGTTCTACTTTTATGATACTTACCATTTGTTCTTTCCGTCGTAAACAATTGTAAGGTGTCGTTGAAATTATTAAATAATAGAAAATGACTAGTTTTGGCCTTTCCCTATTGTCAGTCAGATTAGTTATTATCAAGCTTCTCATGCCAATATTAATGCCTTTAAAAGAACAGTTACAACCATTGACCGTACGGAGATTCAACGACGGTTAGGTCTGGCTAAAGCCTACAATGCTAGTATTTCTGGAACAAGTAGTCAGTCGACTCAATCTGTGCTGAGAGATTCTTATTCTGAGGAGCAAAAAAGGCAGGGTGGACTGAATACGCTAGGATGTTAGAAGTCAGAGAGCAGGTTGACCATGTGATGATTCCAAAAATCAATCAGGATTTACCAATCTACGCTGGTTCAGAAGAGGACAATCTGCAACGGGGAGTTGGTCATCTAGAAGGGATAAGTTTGCCGATTGGAGGGGCTTCTACACATGCGGTCTTGAGCGGTCAAAGAGGTATGCCAGCTGCTCGGTTGTTTGCGGATTTGGATAAGATGAAAAAAGGTGATTATTTTTATGTTACCAATCTGAAAGAAACCTTGGCTTATCAAGTGGATCGTATCATGGTGATTGAACCTAGCCAATTGGATGCCGTGAGCATTGAAGAGGATAAAGATTATGTTACCCTTCTGACCTGTACACCTTATATGGGCTCTTTGTCAACTGTAATGGGTGACTTATCATTAACAACGAGAGAGAATCAGCTTGGTTCTCTCTCTTTTTGGATGTTCAAAGCGATGAGAATTTTGCTTTTAAAATTTTTAAAGTTGCGAAAGCCAAAGGCTTGTCGCTTGATGTCTTTGATAAGCTTGTTGGTCGCTTCTAATTTGGCATTGGAAAGGGATAGCTGAGGGCGTTTGTGATGTAAGTTTTGTACTTCATGAAGGTCCTAAAGACCATTTTAAAAGCAGAATTGCCAGTTGTTACGTTATCATCTATGAAGCTAAAGAATTCAGTTGTTCGCTTTTCTTAGAAATGAAAGAGTATGAGCTGATAAAGGTCGTTATAATAGCGGAGCTCATCTGAGAAAACTTTTATACCTCAAAGTCAGTCTAGCTTTGATATCATGAAGCCATTAGGAGTTATTCCTTATCTTTTAGTGGCGCGCGATCCATATAGTGATAGATCGAGATATTTAGATCCAAAAGTTCTATCATCCTCTTTTGGCGCCTTTTTTCCAGCAGATAATATTAAGGTAGCTTGGTCTAACAACTCCAGCACTTTATTTACACCACCTATTAATGCAAACTACACCATTCAGATTCAAGCTATTGGGACAACGATTAAGTCACAAATTCCGGAATCGATTTTGACGGTTACGGATAAAAAGAGCAGGAAGTTCAGCATTAACAAGATTGACGAAGCTAAAGAAGGCTTAGTAGGTGCGACCTTCACCTTGTCTAAACGCACAACAGTAGCGGCAGATCATCAAGTACAAGGAGATTTCATTCCTGTCAGCAAAGAGACGACAGTCGGTCGGACAACCCTTACCTTTGACAACCTTAAACCTGGATTTTATGACCTTAAAGAAACGAAAGCGCCGAATGCTTACGTACTTGATCCTAAGACTTATGTTGTGGTCGTTCAAAATTCAGGAAAAACGACAATTGTGGATGAAGCTAACTTCAAAGAGGCTGATTACCCAATGGCTGATAATACCAGCCATGTGGAGTGCGTAGCGTTGCTACAACGAAGCAAAGGGTAAAAATCCTTTATTTTAAGCACTTTTTCAAGCATTTTGTCTTTATTGAAAAGAGTGATTTTAACATAAAAAAGGTATTAAAAAACATATTGACGTGACCGTTTGTTTTGAAGTGGCTTGCGTAGACAAAAAAATAGATACGTCAGATAAATTTCTGGCATTACGAGAACATTTTTAGAGTGTTCTCTTTTTTTAGTTTACGGAGGAAAAATATATATGGAAAAACAGGATTCACGAGTTCTCATCCATTGGGAGGGGAATTCTGGGGACAAGCTCATTGAACACCAAACCAGCGCAACGGGGTGGTACTACCAAGTCGATCGTAGCTTTAGTCAACCAAAAGGGGAACCGCCCAGAATGATCCAAAGGCACTAGAAAGTGTCCGTAATGATTCGATTTCGGGCGGTGATGATGTCATGGGTTATGCTTATAGCAAATGTACTTGGGGAGTTGCGGCACGAATTAATCAGTGGGACTGAAACTCAAAGGTTGAAATGGTGAGAAGATTACCATTACCAGTTCAATGGGAAATGGTCAGGATTGGGTTGGAACAGCCGAAAGACTAGATGGTGAAACTGATACAGTTCCAAAAGAAGGTACTATTCTCTCTTTTTAGGAAAGTAGTTATGGTTCGTATATAGGCTACGGAACTATATCTTTCGTCACATTACATCTACAGATAGTACCATGAATTTTGCTTATATGACCAAGTAAAGTGAGGATATACTAACAAATGAAATATTTATTATCGTATTTGTCCATTTTATCGAAAAGTTTGCATATTATCATTATGTTTGATAAGATGCAAATATAATGATAGTAGGAGCTAAATATGGATATTTAAAAAATCAAGAGTATCCTAAGTGCTTTCCATTTTGAAATTCAAATATAGCTAATAGTTCTAGAACTTCTAATTGTTTTTCGTCGACGATATGAATTTTCAATCTTAACTGTTAGGATTCCACCTCCCTTTGGTTAAAGAAAAAAGGTCAGGTCGTTTAGATAACTTTGTCAAACAAGCTCAAGCTATCTAAAAATAGTTTGAAATGGGCATTACTCTAGTTTTTAATAAGCTATCTGATGAGCAGAAGGAGAAGTTAATGCATGTTGGGAAGTCTTATTTTGACTATCAAGAAAATGCTCTTATCCCACAATTAGGTTTTCTATATTCTAAATTAACTAAAAAAATTGAACTTGATAATCGGTTGTCTCCGACTGAACAAAAGTTATTGATTACCTTATTATTACATACTAAAGGTTTAATCATTGATATGTAAGAAGTAAGTCAGCTAACCGATCTTTCTATTCTAAAACTTATATTGTTGCTTTAGAAATTTTAAAGAGCGTGGATGGCTTCATAATAAACAGAAATCTTACCAATTTGCGAAGCCAAAAAATATGATATTTGAAGAGTCCAAAGATCTAATAGATAGTCCAGTTAGAGAAGCGTTGATTATAAGTGATAAGGATTTTCAAAAATTAAAACAAGAGCTATTATTTTAACCGACTTATTTTAAAGACTTATCATATCTAGGCTTGCTTGATGATTCGGAAAAATACGGAGACTATACTATTTCAAGGAAAAGATACAAAAGTTTCGAATCAAGTCTTCAACTATACATCCTTCAAAGTCATCGGCTAGAGATTTGGAATTATGAACCAATCCCTTTGATTACTAGAAAAATAAATAGCTTGGAGAGGCTAACGTGACACTGGTTGATCCAATCTCGCTTTATTTAACACTAAGAATGATGAAGACCCTCGTATTGAAGAAGAAGTTGAGCAGCTAGAAGATAAGATTTTGAGAATATAATCGTTTTTTCGTGCTACACTAACTTGTCAGGGTTGCAACAGACAAAAAAATAATTTAGGAGGGATTCGTTATGCGTACAAAGTATATAGGATATGAAATTGTTTTAAGGGGTGGTTATTAATATGGATAAGAAAAAGGTTGTTTCAACTATCGTATCTACAGGGTTTCTTATAGTTTCAATATCAAATTTTTTTAGAGAGCTATCACCTATACTTTTTCTCTTGAATATTATTGGATTTTTCTGCTTCCTATTATTATTTTCTGCCAACATAAATAAATTGTTCTTAAAACGATAGCCGTTATATAGGATATGGTATGTATGCATTTGGTGAAATTATAGGTAAAACGAATGGAATAGTACTTACTCCTCAAAGCTATCGTGAGAGATATAAAAGGATATCGAGGAGTCACTAGATAGTTGGATCTCATTGAAAAAATTTGTTTAAAGTATCTCATATAAGCATAAAACGAGGAATCAATCAAAATTTCTTGATTGATTCCTTGTTTTTTGGCTCTTTGTCAACTGTAGTGGGTTGATGAAAAATTATATTCTGGAGAAAACCAAATTGGTTTTCTCCTTTTTGATATTCAAAGTGATATGAATTCTCTTTTTAAAATATTCAAAGTTTCTAAAGCTAAATGTTTGTGCTTGATGATTTTGATGAGATTATTGGTTGCTCAAGTTTGGTGTTTGAATAAGGCGATTCAAGGACATTGATAACCTTATCTCTGTCTTTAAAAAATGTCCTAAAAACAGTTTAAAAGATTGGAGTGACACTAGAGAAAGTGTTTTAAACAGGGTAAAGAAATGGTGAGCTTGCTTCTCTTGAAAGTAAAGCAGGAGGAGTTGATAGAGTTTCATAATGTTTTTTATAGAGAAGCGATATCTTCTTATCTTGAAACAGAAAATTTTGAGAAGGCTAAAGTGACTGAAGAGAATTACCAAGTTTTTTTAGGAATCCGTACTTATCAGAAGAGTTATAACTATCAAGATCATAGTGAGAATCTAAAAGGAAATATTGAGGTAGCAATGATAGGAGTTGAAAATAATATTAGCGACGAACATATTTTTTGCTAGAATATATAAAATGTCTTTGAAATAATTTAGCCCTGTGTTATGATATTAAGGAGGTTATTTATGGTACGTAAATTTTTAAAATCGCTCCTATCTCTCTTTCTTATAGCAGTAATCGCCACCGGTATTTCAGTGGCATGTTTCTTTTTTATTCCAGAAAATAAAGGGAATATTACACCGATTTTATTGCATCGCTTTATGCGAAAAAATAATGTTAATGGAATGATGATTGTTAGCGATAATACTGGTAAACCGATTACCATCTCGCATGGGATTAACCGTGGGGAAGTTGAAACGGATATTGAAAATAATAAATTATTTCCAATGGCTTCTCTCCAAAAACTCATGACAGGAATTATTATCCAAAGATTAATTGATCAAGATGTCTTGAGTGAAGACGACCGATTGTCTCAGTTCTTTCCCCAAGTAAAAGGTAGTAATAGTATTACCATCCACCAATTGTTGACCCATACGAGTGGGTTAAGAGAAAAAGGTGTTAAGGTGTCTCCTTATCTAAAAAATGAGAGAGAACAATTACAATTTTGCTTAAAACACTATAACTTTGTTAATAAGAAATCGTGGTATTATTCTAATATCAACTTTAGTTTCCTAACAGGTATAGCCACTCAAGTTACGGGAAGGACCTACGCTGAACTTGTTGATGATGTGATAAAAAATCCTTTGCGATTAGATGATACCCAAAGTTACCAATCAGTTGTTAATCATGACTTAGTTAGCCCAATGCGAAAGAACGGCAAGTTAAATAAAATTAATATCTTTAATCAAGTATCCACAGCATATGGAGCTGGAGATTTTTTCACAACTCCGCTGAACTTTTGGGTGTTGATGCGGTCTTTTTCTAAAGGGTACTTTTTCCCAACGGATGAATATACCAAACATCAAAATGATGCGATATCACATTATTATGGTGGGCTTTACATGCATGGTCGTATAGTTAATTCTAATGGGGCCTTTTTCCAGTATTCAAGTTTTGGTTATGCAGATCTAAAGACGCATGATACAATGGTGCTTTTTATGAATAACAAAGTCTATAGTGATGCTAGTCACGTGGCACCAAAAGCATTTGAATATTATCAAAAATTTATGTTCCTTAATAAGATTTTCCACTTAGTCTTTTACTTTGTATTTTCTTTCTTTTTAATGCTTTTAATACGTCATTCGTTTAGGAAAAGAAGGTATAAGAAACGTCTCTAAATCACATGAATAAAAAAGAAGGCTAAGTTGGCCTTCTTTTTTATTCAATATTAAGCAGTAACACCATCTAAGAAAACGTTTGCATTGAATTTTTAATTGTGCTATAATAAATAGCTGTTAATCATTATTATAGTTTAATAATCTAACTGTCGAGCTGATTTAAGCTATAAAAATACTGTTGAGTAAAAGAGGTATTAATATGTCAATGATTGAAGTTTCTCACCTTCAGAAAAATTTTATAAAAACCGTTAAAGCACCAGGGTTAAAAGGAGCATTTCAATCATTTCTTCGTCCTGAAAAACACACCTTTGAAGCTGTTAAAGATTTAACATTTGATGTGCCTAAAGGACAAATTTGGGGATTTATTGGAGCGAACGGTGCAGGAAAATCTACAACAATTAAAATGTTAACTGGGATTTTAAAACCAACTTCGGGCTTTTGCCGTATTGATGGCAAATTGCCACAAGAAAACCGACAAAATTATGTTAAGGATATTGGAGTCGTTTTTGGGCAACGTACGTAGTTGTGGTGGGATTTAGCTCTACAAGAAACCTATACAGTGTTAAAAGAAATCTATGACGTTCCTGATAAAGAATTTCGCAAACGCATGGCTTTTTTAAATGAGGTTTTGGAACTAAATGACTTTATAAAGGATCCTGTTAGAACTTTGTCTCTCGGACAGCGTATGAGAGCGGATATCGCAGCTTCTTTATTACATAACCCAAAGGTTCTTTTCTTAGATGAACCCACCATTGGCTTGGACGTTTCAGTGAAAGATAATATCCGACGTGCAATCACACAAATTAATCAAGAAGAAGAGACAACGATTTTACTAACGACACATGACCTCAGTGATATTGAACAACTTTGTCATCGTATTTTTATGATTGATAGAGGACAAGAAATATTTGATGGCACAGTTTCTCAGCTAAAAGAGACATTTGGAAAGATGAAAACTCTTTCTTTTGATTTGCGCCCAGGACAAGAGCATATCAGCTCTAGTTTAATTGGAAAGTCGGAGATTAATATTAAACGTAATGACTTAGTTTTAGATATTCAGTATGATAGTTCTCGCTACCAAACTGCTGACATAATTCAGCAGACATTAGCAGATTTTTCTGTACGTGACCTTAAAATGACAGATGCGGATATTGAAGATATCATTCGTCGCTTCTATAGAAATGAGCTATAAGGATGAACAGAATTTGGAGACGTTATAAACCTTTTATTAGTACAGGAATCCAAGGATTAATCACATATCGTGTTGATTTCATCCTTTATAGGATAGGTGATGTGATAGGAGCATTTGTTGCATTTTATCTATGGAAAGCAGTTTTCGATTCCTCAAGTCAATCCTTAATCCAAGGTTTTCAGCTGTCAGATATGATTCTCTATATTATTATGAGTTTTGTGACTAATTTATTAACAAGAACTGATAGTTCATTTATGATAGGTGACGAAGTAAAAGACGGTTCAATTATTATGCGACTCTTACGTCCAGTTCACTTTGCTGCTTCCTACCTTTTCATGGAGATTGGTTCTAGATGGCTCATCTTTTTAAGTATAGGGGTACCGTTTTTGCTTGTTATTACGGGGGTACGCCTCTTCTTGGGGACTGATTTGATTCAAGCTATAGTGTTAGTGGTATTTTATATTATTAGCATTATTTTAGCTTTTTTGATTAACTTCTTTTTTAATATTTGTTTTGGCTTCTCGGCATTTGTTTTTAAAAATTTATGGGGGTCAAACCTGTTAAAAAATTCGTTAGTCGCATTTATGTCGGGGAGCTTGATTCCTCTTACTTTTTTTCCGAAAATCGTTGCTGATATTTTAGGATTTTTACCATTTTCATCTTTAATTTACACACCAGTAATGATTATTATTGGTAAATATGATGGCAGTCAAATTGTGCAAGCCTTACTTTTACAAATATTTTGGCTAATAGTAATGGTAGCTTTATCTCAATTAATATGGAAAAAAGTACAGTCGCATATCACTATCCAAGGAGGTTGAGATGACAAAATATCAGCGAATGCACTTTATTTTTATTAAACAATACATGAAGCAAATCATGGAGTATAAAATAGACTTTTTTGTAGGCGTTTTAGGAGTATTTTTAACACAAGGGCTAAATCTTTTATTTCTGAATGTTCTTTTTCAACATATCCCTTCTTTAGAAGGATGGACTTTTCAGCAAATAGCTTTTATTTATGGTTTTTCTCTCCTCCCAAAAGGAATTGATCACCTTTTCTTTGATAACTTGTGGGCTCTTGGTCAAAGGCTTATTCGAAAAGGAGAATTTGATAAGTATTTAACCAGGCCGATCAGTCCTTTATTTCATGTCCTAGTTGAAACCTTTCAAGTAGATGCATTGGGGGAGTTATTGGTTGGTTTTATTCTGTTATCTACCACAGTATCTAGTATAAGCTGGATCGTGCCAAAAGTATTATTATTTATATTTATTATCCCCTTTGCAACTTTGATTTATACCTCCTTGAAGATTGCTACGTCAAGTATCGCTTTTTGGACCAAACAATCTGGTGCTGTTATCTATATTTTTTATATGTTTAATGACTTTGCTAAGTATCCTGTCGCAATATATAATAATCTATTGCGTTGGATCATTAGTTTTGTCATTCCATTTGCTTTTACAGCTTATTATCCCGCTGCTTACTTCTTACAAGATAGAAATGTCTATTTTAATATTGGTGGGGTTATCTTGATTTCCTTGATTTCTTTTATGGTATCACTAATACTTTGGCATAAAGGAGTAGAAGTATATGAGAGTGCGGGTTCTTGATTAGTAAGGCAAGCCATTAATTTTTTTGAGTGTTTAGAAGTTTTAGGCTTACTAACTTAGCTTTGTTAGTGATGATATACTCCCCTTATAGTGTCTAGTGAATTTTTGTTTTTTTACTGTCCACTATAAGGGGAGTATATCAGGTGAAGAGGGACTATTAGTGTTGAGAATAATGTCCCTCATAGAACAATAATTACCATATCTTTACCAAAATAAAGTTAAAAACGCTCTTAGATGTGCTTTCTAAGAGCGTTTTTTGGTCTATAAAAGGTAAGCAAAAAGCAGATGTCATTTATGAAAGTGTTGACAAAGATGAAATACTTTGTTACTATTTTAACATAATAATGATATTTTAATTAGAGTGTGAATTTATAATTAATTTTTACAATGTTTATTTTAAATTTAAACTAATGTTTATAGCAGTGTTTTACTCATGATTTTGTGAATTCAACACTTAAGTCATGACCTCATTTTAAAGAGTTTCAGACGACACAGAAAGGAAGAAAACATAAGAAAGGCAATGCACGGCTTGTCCATAGTAGTGTTTGAAGTAGATGTTTAGAAATATTTTATTTTCCAACAGTACTGATATCAGAGCGAAGATGATTAGTTGAAGGTGATAATATGGGACGTTCTAATATTTTGAGTAGGTGTGAACAATGTTCTGATAATCAATGTGGCTTGTATAAAACGCGGCTTAAAGACAAGTTACTATTAGTAGTCCAACTGGTTGGAAATATTAGGTATTCTGAGTTTCTTACGGAAGGTGGTGTATATCATAAGGGAGAAACCTTGTTGGAAGTTATAACCTTAGGAATTTCTTATGAATATAAAAGTTATGGGGATATCAAAGTAATCAAGAAGTACTGTGCTGATGGCAGTGTCGTTGATTATAACATGCCAATACTATTAATGGAAAGGATTGAATAATGAAAACAGTAATAATATATGGAGGACAGGGTAATGTTCAGTCAAAACACCTTTGTCAACTAGTTAAAACTCCAAAAGGTGAAATTCTTTTTTCAAAGTTACAAGCAACTGATTTAGAATCATATCAGTTAATGATGGATGTCATTAACCACAAGGTAAGTTTAGACAATGTTCATGCGTCTATGTTAGCAAATTTTTTATATAATGATTGGCTAACAAACGATGAAAAAATAGTATCTGGGATAGGATTTTCAGCTCATAGCGCCGGTATTTTCAATGTGTTATATGCTAGTGGTAGTACTAGTTTTGAAAACATTATTCACTTTATTAAACGTCGTGCCCAACTTATAGAAAATTGTCATGTGTCTGAAGAGCTTTGGCTTTTGATGGTTGAAAACATTGATATGTTTAGTAAGGATGTTTTAAAAGAACAGTCTGAGAAAGTAAAATTAGCTATTATTACTGATGATAGAGCTGGTGTAATTGCTATGGATCAAGTCAACCGTTCTTTCTTTGATGACGTGATGACTAACAAAGGTTATTTTTATAAATTAAAGCAGTTAGGCGTAAAAGCACCATATCATACTGATTTTTTAAATGAATCTAAAGAGCAGTATAAACAATTGATTGAAAGCCTAGATATTTCGCAAAATGATGACTATGACTATATTTTTCATTGTGATCAATTGGTAGATGAAATTTTATATCAGTGGACCAATCTCTTTAACTGGCGTGCGATTAAGGAAACTATCATAGAAAAGGATGCGGAGATTATTGATATTTCTCCTAATAGGTTTATTTCTAGTCAGTTGCAAAAAATGAAAAAGAGGGGGAGGAAACAGTTATGAAAGTAGCAATAGTTACTGGTGGTACCAGAGGAATTGGAAGGGCTATTACAAAAGAGTTATACAAAGAAGGTTACAAAGTCATTGCTATTTATAATAGCAATGATGCTAAGGCAAGAGCTTTACAAGAGGAGTTACCAAAATTAGACGTTTATAAATGCAATATTTCAGATGCAAAAGCAGTACAAAAATTGGTGACTAAAATTTTTAGAGAATATGGCGGTATTGATTGTTTAGTTAATAATGCTGGTATTGTTAGAGATGGCTTTTTCTTGATGATGTCTAAGGAAAAATGGATGGATGTCATTAACATAAATATTATGGGGCTAGTTAACATGAGTAAAGCCGTGTTAAAAATCATGAAGGCTAAGCGTATACAGGGAAAGGTTATCAATATTTCTTCAACTAGTGGTATAGCAGGGCAGATAGGGCAAGCGAACTATTCAGCAACGAAAGGCGCTATCATTTCCATTACTAAAACTCTAGCGAAAGAATTTGCATCAGATGGTATTACGATTAATTGTGTAAGTCCAGGATTCATTGAAACAGATATGACAAATGAATTGCAAAATAAAGAAGAGCTAAAAGAGCATCTTATTCCTCTAAAAAGGTTTGGACAACCTGAAGAGGTGGCTTGGCTCGTAAGCTTTTTAGCAAGTGAGAAGGCAAACTATATTACAGGAAAAAATATTGTGATTGATGGAGGAATGATTAATGATTAACTGGGCTGAAGAACGTAAAATAATAAAAACACGTCAAGAAGTAGTTGATGAAATTAAAGGTATTTTGATTGACTCTTTAATGTTGGATATTGATAAAGATCTGATTATGAATGATCAACCATTATTTGGTCGTGGATTAGAGCTAGACTCTATTGATGCCCTAGAACTGTCAATAGGGATTTCAACAACGTTTGGTGTTGAACTAAATGATGATGATATTTCAATATTATCATCAGTAAATAGACTAGCAGATTTTGTGATTGAAAATAGTGAGGATATAGATGACCAAGCTAAGTAGTGAAGAAATTATAAAAATGTTACCTCATCGCTATCCGTTTCTAATGGTGGATAGAGTGCAGAGTTATAAAAAAGGTATCATTGAATGTCGTAAGAATATTACTATCAACGAACCTTACTTTCAAGGACATTTTCCACAACGTCCTATAGTTCCGGGTGTTTTGATGATTGAGATGGCAGCTCAATCTGCAGCTTTACTTTATATTTTAGATGCACTTGATGGTAGCCTCCCCTCTCTTGATGAATTAACAGCAGAGAAAATAGCAGAAAAAGTAGGTTATTTAGCCAGTGTGAAGAATTTCAAATTCAAGAAAATTGTTACTCCAGGAGACCAGCTAAACATTACATGTAAATCTCAATCAAAATTGGGGCATCTTTTAGAAATTCAAGTCGTTATTAGAGATGAGAATAAAAAAGAGGTTGCCTCAGGAAGGATGTTGGTATCAGAAAATGGAAATTAAACTCAAAAATATTGGAAAAAAATATGGTTCTTTTGAAGCATTGAGAGACATTAATCTCATCTTTGAAGAGGGAAAATTTTATGGCCTTCTTGGACCTAATGGAGCTGGTAAAACAACTTTATTTAACCTTTTAATTCAAAATTTTAAGCAAACGTCAGGCGATATTAAGTGGGAGGTGGATGGAAAACCTCTATCTATTAAAGATTTTTATCGTCACATTGGTATTGTCTTCCAAAGTAATCGCTTAGATGATAATTTAACGGTTGAGGAAAATCTAATTTCTAGAGGTGCTTTGTACGGTTTATCTAAATCACAAGTACGTAATCGCCTTAAAGATCTTCAAACGTATCTAGATATCACAGCAATAAAAAAACAAAAATATGGCAGTTTATCAGGAGGTCAAAAACGAAAAGTTGATATTGCACGCGCCTTGCTGCCACAACCTTCTCTATTATTATTAGATGAACCAACGACTGGTTTAGACCCTCAATCTCGTCGCGATTTATGGGATGCTATCGCACAACTAAATCAACAATCGCAGATGACAGTTGTACTAATTACTCATTATCTTGAAGAAATGTCTGCTTGTGATGTTTTAAATGTTCTTATTGAAGGAAACATTTATTATTCGGGAGATATTAAAAGCTTTATTGAGCAACATTCCACAACAAACTTGAATGTGGTATTGAAACCAGAAAAGTCATTAGACCAACTTTCGATAGCTGATTTTGTTAATAAATGTCAAGTCCTTTCAGAAAGGGAGATAGTATTTAAGGATATTTCTGTTGAGGAAATGATGCAGGTTATCTCAGACAATCAAGATAAATCTATTATTGAGACATTTAATGTTGAATATTCGAACTTAGAGGCGGCGTATCTCAACTTGCTTAGAGAAAAAGAAAGGAAAAACAATGTTTGAACTAATTTCTAGAAATCGTAAAGTTTACACGCGAGATCGGTTAGCGTTTTTCATGTCTTTTTTATCAGTTATTATCTTAATTTTGGTCTATCAGATTTTCTTGGGAAAAATTCAATTAGATGCTATAAAAGCAGCATTGAGGAGTAATACAGTATCCAGTGATACTATTCACATGGTTAATTATTGGCTCATTGCAGGTTTGACGACTATTATTTCAATGACTAGTACATTAGGTGCCTTTGGAGTTATGGTGTCCGACAAAGAAAAAAAATTAAATGAAGATTTTAAGGTCAGTCCTATATCAAATATCAAAATTGAATTGTCCTATGCTATATTTGCCGTTTTATTTGGTATTGTCATGACGATGTTCTCTTGCATCTTTGCTATCGGTATTTTTAACGGCTTTAATTCCTTGCTAGAGTATTCAGCTATGGATTATTTAACTATTTTAGGGATCGTTTCCTTAGGGACTGTTTTATCTGCGGCGATGATTTTACCTATTTTAGCCTTTATTCATACTAGTTCAGCTTTTACGACTCTTAGCACAATTGTAGGGACTTTTATTGGTTTTATTTCAGGAGTATATCTCTCAATTGGCTCGGTAGGAAAAGCATTACAACAGGTTATGACATGGTTTCCATTGACTCAAATCAATTCTCTTTTGAAACAGGTCTTAATGAAGGGTTCTATTGCGAAGGTATTTGACAAAGCCAACGAAGCCACTGTCTCTAACTATAAAGAATCATATGGTGTTGTTTTGCGTAATGCTGATGGAGAAAGGCTGAGTAATCACTTTATGTTGATTTATATCATTGCCCTCATTCTTATTTTATTGGCAATTCATTTTATTATTAAAAAGGTTAAAAAATGAAAGATGATAATAAATTAAAGATTTCTGAAGCTTCCTTAGAAGATTATTCTGAAGTGGTTCATTTATTTAATAGGAATCATGTTTATCAATTTCCAGACGGTAGGCCTTTAACTGTTGATGACCTTGATTTAACGTTAAAAGTTAAAGAAGTGACACATTTATTTTTACTGAAAAATCATGGTGTTTTGATTGGAACATCAGCTTTCTTTAAATTTATTACCTATGGTTGTTTAGATTGGAATAGTAGCTTTAGTGGTTTTCTTTTAATTGATTCGAAAAGTCGTAGTGGACAGGCAATCACTTATCTATATAAAACTATCTTAAAGAAGATAACAAAACTGAAGTTTTCTAATATCTATACCGAAATCAGTAACTACAATAAACCCTCCTTAGCTTTATCAAAATTGAATGGCTTCAAAGAGTATGATAAGACATATGAAGACATACTGCATTGTCGATCATTGCGTAGTCACCTCCCTAAGATATTGAATACGTTTCGTATTTCGAATTATTATGGTAAAACATACGACATATCAACTTTTCAAATTATGGAGGAAATTGAAAATCCCTTGGAAGAGGAGACAGAAATTAGGACCAAAGTCTCTGATGAAGAAATATTATTTAAAGCAGAAGATAGTGCTTCACTTCCTTATTATTTAAAAATGAGCTTGTTTCAAATGGAAATTGCTAAGTTAGATAACCGTTATGTTTTACAAGTTGACTTTTTATCGGAACAAGTAAAGAGGGTTCGGGTTAAAACTGGAAAATATCACTTGGCAAACTTAACGAGGGCTCACCCTAGCCTAACTTTAAGTCGTTTTGCCAATTATTATTACATTCAAGCAACTGTGGAAACCCTTTATGGTAATATCGATGTTCAACTGGAACGTCGAAAAAAGCATTATAGAGATGCAACTATTTGTCTTAAGAGAACTTTTCAAGGTTATGATTTACTTATCTCTCCAAATGGCAGCCTTATTTTTGAAAAGCAGAAAAGAAAGATACTTGAAGATAGTTTTTTGATTTTTAGCCAACCTTTGGACAAGAAATTAGTTGTAAAAGAAGAAGAAAATCACATTACAATCAAATGTTTCTATCAAGGTGCTTTAATTGAGAAAATCATGACATTTACAAGTGACGAAGAAATCACTTGTGTTTATAAATGTAATCAAAAGGCTAAAGAGATGTTCCCAAAATTATTGAAACAGACTTTCAAGTTACACTGCCAAGAGCAGTTGATTAGAGATAGTGAAGGTTATCTTGTGAATGTTCCAGGAAGTTACCCGATTGAGCATGATGATTTTCTTCGAGCAGATAAGTTTGAAGATAGACAATTCCATTATTACCTCCCGAATGAAGATAAAATGATTTCCTATTCTCCTCCTGGCAAAGCCAGCAATCAAATGCAATTTAGACCCTTATGTCTTATTGATACAGATAGCCTTTCTTTTCCACTGACTTATCATTTTAGGATTTCACAAGCATCATCGGAGGAGGCGTTAATCAATCTAAAAAAACAGCCAATATGGGACAGCAACTACCAAGCGTCAGCAACTGACCTTTTAAAACATATCTCTAACCTAACATTAGAAGAAGAGAAGGATTATGGCATCAAGAGAATGATAGCTAACAGAAAGCATTATCCTAGTCACAAACTGGTTTTAGCCTATAATCAGATTGTTTTGCCTAAGAATGAAATTCCAAGAGACAGTGAATTATATTCTATTTCTTTTGATTATCGAATTAGAGGAAAGTTTGTCCAAATCCGCCAAGGGGAACATGTCAAATATGATAATAAATCCTATGTTTTGGAAAATAGTCAACAATTAGTATTGTATGTAGCTAGCGATGATAAATATATACTAATTTCTGCTAAAAATGGAATATTTTATTCTTACAAAGAGAACAATCATTTAAAAATAAGGTGCATGTTTAAAAGGAACTCACCTTATGCTACAAATGTGAGCATTACAGAATATAGAAAGTGTGAAGAAAAATGAATACTATTTATAATACATTGAGAACAGATAAAGGTTATAAAGTTTATGAGGGGTATTTATATGAAATTACTGGTGAAGAATGTGAAGAAGCCTTAGACCTTGTGATTCCTAAGAATATTGTATTTGCAGATACAGATACTTGTGGCTACACTTTTTTACTCAATGAAGATGGAACAGTTTATGATGATGTGACTTTCTACAAATTTGATGATAAATATTGGTTGGCTAGTCATAAAGCTTTGGATTCTTATTTAGACAACATCAATTTTGACTATACCGTAACAGATATTTCTGACGAGTATAAAATGCTGCAAATTGAAGGAAGATATTCGGGAGAAATTGCTCAGTCATTTTATGAATATGATATTTCAACACTTAATTTTCGTACTTTGATAGAGATGACTTATAAAGGTGAGAAAGGTTATCTTGCTAGATTTGGTTTTTCTGGAGAATTTGGCTATCAATTTTTCCTACCATCTTCTATTTTTGCTACTTTTGTTTCGGATGTCTGTGAAGGTATAGCAGAGTATGGGGATGAACTTGATAGATATTTAAGGTTTGAAGTGGGACAACCCATTACTGATATTTATCAACAAGAAGAATATTCTTTATATGAAATAGGTTATTCTTGGAATCTAGATTTCACAAAGGAAGAATTTAGAGGTCGCGATAGCTTGTTAGAGCACATCAGATCAGCAACAGTTAAAAGTGTTGGATTCTCAACGAAGGAAAAACTCGCTTCAGGAACACCAGTGCTATTTGATGACCAAATTGTTGGAAAGATTTTTTGGATAGCAGACGAGAAAGACTCTTCGGAAAATTACCTAGGTTTGATGATTGTTAACCAAACATATGCTCATTCAGGAGTTACTTTTGTAACAGAAGATGGCCAAATTTTGAAAACACAATCAAGCCCTTATTGTATCCCAGAAAGTTGGAACAAAGAATGAGCGTATATGTTAGTGGAATAGGAATTATTTCTTCTTTGGGAAAGAATTATAGCGAGCATAAACAGCATCTCTTCGACTTAAAAGAAGGAATTTCTAAACATTTATATAAAAATCACGACTCTATTTTAGAATCTTATACAGGAAGCATAACTAGTGACCCAGAGGTTCCTGAGCAATACAAAGATGAGACACGTAATTTTAAATTTGCTTTTACCGCTTTTGAAGAGGCTCTTGCTTCTTCAGGTGTTAATTTAAAAGCTTATCATAATATTGCTGTGTGTTTAGGGACCTCACTTGGGGGAAAGAGTGCTGGTCAAAATGCCTTGTATCAATTTGAAGAAGGAGAGCGTCAAGTAGATGCTAGTTTATTAGAAAAAGCATCTGTTTACCATATTGCTGATGAATTGATGGCTTATCATGATATTGTGGGAGCTTCGTATGTTATTTCAACCGCCTGTTCTGCAAGTAATAATGCCGTAATATTAGGAACACAATTACTTCAAGATGGCGATTGTGATTTAGCTATTTGTGGTGGCTGTGATGAGTTAAGTGATATTTCTTTAGCAGGCTTCACATCACTAGGAGCTATTAATACAGAAATGGCATGTCAGCCCTATTCTTCTGGAAAAGGAATCAATTTGGGTGAGGGCGCTGGTTTTGTTGTTCTTGTCAAAGATCAGTCCTTAGCTAAATATGGAAAAATTATCGGTGGTCTTATTACTTCAGATGGTTATCATATAACAGCACCTAAGCCAACAGGTGAAGGGGCGGCACAGATTGCAAAGCAGCTAGTGACTCAAGCAGGTATTGACTACAGTGAGATTGACTATATTAACGGTCACGGTACAGGTACTCAAGCTAATGATAAAATGGAAAAAAATATGTATGGTAAGTTTTTCCCGACAACGACATTGATCAGCAGTACCAAGGGGCAAACGGGTCATACTCTAGGGGCTGCAGGTATTATCGAATTGATTAATTGTTTAGCGGCAATAGAGGAACAGACTGTACCAGCAACTAAAAATGAGATTGGGATAGAAGGTTTTCCAGAAAATTTTGTCTATCATCAAAAGAGAGAATACCCAATAAGAAATGCTTTAAATTTTTCGTTTGCTTTTGGTGGAAATAATAGTGGTGTCTTATTGTCATCTTTAGATTCACCTCTAGAAACATTACCTGCTAGAGAAAATCTTAAAATGGCTATCTTATCATCTGTTGCTTCCATTTCTAAGAATGAATCACTTTCTATAACCTATGAAAAAGTTGCTAGTAATTTCAACGACTTTGAAGCATTACGCTTTAAAGGGGCTAGACCACCCAAAACTGTCAACCCAGCACAATTTAGGAAAATGGATGATTTTTCCAAAATGGTTGCCGTAACAACAGCTCAAGCACTAATAGAAAGCAATATTAATCTAAAAAAACAAGATACTTCAAAAGTAGGAATTGTATTTACAACACTTTCTGGACCAGTTGAGGTTGTTGAAGGTATTGAAAAGCAAATCACAACAGAAGGATATGCACATGTTTCTGCTTCACGATTCCCGTTTACAGTAATGAATGCAGCAGCTGGTATGCTTTCTATCATTTTTAAAATAACAGGTCCTTTATCTGTCATTTCGACAAATAGTGGAGCGCTTGATGGTATACAATATGCCAAGGAAATGATGCGTAACGATAATCTAGACTATGTGATTCTTGTTTCTGCTAATCAGTGGACAGACATGAGTTTTATGTGGTGGCAACAATTAAACTATGATAGTCAAATGTTTGTCGGTTCTGATTATTGTTCAGCACAAGTCCTCTCTCGTCAAGCATTGGATAATTCTCCTATAATATTAGGTAGTAAACAATTAAAATATAGCCATAAAACATTCACAGATGTGATGACTATTTTTGATGCTGCGCTTCAAAATTTATTATCAGACTTAGGACTAACCATAAAAGATATCAAAGGTTTCGTTTGGAATGAGCGGAAGAAGGCAGTTAGTTCAGATTATGATTTCTTAGCGAACTTGTCTGAGTATTATAATATGCCAAACCTTGCTTCTGGTCAGTTTGGATTTTCATCTAATGGTGCTGGTGAAGAACTGGACTATACTGTTAATGAAAGTATAGAAAAGGGCTATTATTTAGTCCTATCTTATTCGATCTTCGGTGGTATCTCTTTTGCTATTATTGAAAAAAGGTGATAAAATGAGTAAATTTTTATTTGCTCCTTTCATGATGAATTTAGGAGAGAGCCAAAGATTATCAAAACTGGCTAATTGTTTATATGAACAAGGACATGATATTCATATCCTTGGAGACAATTATTATCCATTTTTATTTAATAATGATGCTTATCGCTATCACCACTGTGTAGAAGATAAATCTGTTTATAATAGTAAGCGATATGATGCTTTCTTTTCTCTTTCAACAGACTTTAATTTTTTATCAGAAGAAGAAATTGAACGCATCTGTTCTATTGAAAGAGACTTGTTACGCCAAGAAAAATTTGATGCTGTATTGACAGGTTACCGTCTATCTATTGTTACAAGTTGTCGTTTAGAAAGCATACCATTAATTTGGATTATTTCAGGGGCAACGCATATCAGTGAAATTGTTGAAAACTCAGAAGGAATATTGCCTAATGGGAAGATAAGTAAAGCTAGTAAGCCTCAAACAAAGGATTTTATCAAAAGAGTAATCACTACTTATTCAACAAATGTTAAAACGTGGAATAACTATATTAAAAAATATGGTGGCAAACCTTTTAATAATGCTTTAGAATTATTTACTGGTGATCTAAACTTGGTAACAGATTACTCTTTGTTTTATGAATTTGATAAAGATTCGTCCTATAAAACGATAGGACCTATTTTGATAGATAATGTAGGTTTTTCAAAATGCAGCCAAATTAATCAAGACAATAAGACTGTACTGCTCAGCTTTGGTACTTCATTTAAACGAGATTGGGTGGAATCTTTTTTAAAGACATTACCAAGGCATTATCATTATTTACTGACAAGCTGTGGTGAGGCTATAAACATTCCAGGAAGTTATATTGAGATAGTTGATTTTATTGATTTTAAAACCATAGATAAAGAGATTTATTTCGCTATTATACACGGTGGGCAAGGAACAGTTTATGCGATGGCTGCACAAGGTATTCCCTTTATAGGTATCCCTTTCTTTAACGAACAATTTTGGAATATTAAGAAGTTCAGTAAAGAAAAGTGCGCTTATTTGGTAAAGAAACCTGATGTAAGAGAGATACGTAAAGCAATTAGCTGTCTTGAAAGAGACTATGATATCTATAAAAGTTATATGATAAGACTAAGCCAAGGAATTAAAGAAGAAGCAGAGGCATCTTTACAAAAAGCGGAGGCAGAAATTGAATCCTTTATCAGAAAAAGACAAAGTTAACTATATTATGATTTATAAAAATAGGCAGTCTACATTGGAGAATAATTTATCTGGCGATCGGTTGATGAGATATCAACAAGCAAATAGACAGGTAAGCAAAGATAAACTGTTAACAGGGAGTTATTTTGTGTACCAATGCTTAAAAAAGTTAGGTTTTACCAATAAGATTTGTCAGGAATCTTTTTCTAGTGTTAGTAGTTATTTAATTGGTTTGCCAAAGGGGAAAATTAGTTACTCTAATTCTGGTGACTATCATATTCTAACCTATGCTCCCAGTGGTTCAACTGGGGTTGATATTGAGAAATACAAAGATAGATCAGAACAAACCTACCAAAACTACCTAGGAGAATCAGTTAGTAGTGATATGGATTCTAAATTATTATTTTATAAGGCATGGTTACAAAAAGAAATTTCCTATAAATGTGGGAAATCTATAGATATTACCTATCAAACAATGATAGATGGCTATATTTATGGTTATGCTTTTGATAATACTTTTAAAGTAGAAGCGGTTTACTTAAAAGAATTATTACCAGATAACTAACTCGCAACATGTTGTTCCTACATATGCATCTATAAAAAGCACTTTGAAGTATTTCAAGGGCTTTTTATAATACCTTGGGTAGTCTTTAACAATTATGGTTAGAGTTGATATGATAAACTGATCATTTCCACATTTTATGAGAAAATCAGAAAATAGAGGTGTTTTTTTGTGATAATAATTAGAAATAATAAAAACTGAAATATTTTCTAATGTAAAAAAAGATAAAAGAACTTATTGCTGAAAACGATTTTAACTTAACATTTGCCATTGACAAGTACTTAGAGGAGTGCTAAAATTTCGTTAGCTGGTTAACAAACCGGTTAAGTAATGTGAGGTTCTTTTATGAGTGAATTCCTTTCAGCCAAACCTATTGGTCATAATGATTCATCTAATACTATTTTAAGAATTATAGAGAATACGAAATATATTCATCACTATGATGGAAAAGTTGTTGTCGAAATTCCTCCTCAAAAAGAGCCTATCAAAGTCTTTTTTATGGATTCACGTCTTCATTATTTAGAATTTTCAGACATATGTCGGTATGTAACTGTTGTTTTGAAAAATAGTACCGTTGATAATATAACCAATTTAGGGCTAGATAATCATATTGTTTATGACAATGGTGATGATATGGTTGATCCGTTGCCGAGTATTCAGCATGGATTATTTCTTAATGATGATTAAAGATGTAGACAAAAATTTAGAAACGAGGAAGCCATGACATTTTATAAAAAGACGGACAAATTTGGATTTAGGAAAAGTAAAGTGTGCCGCAGCCTATGCGGTGCTTTATTGGGTACAGTAGCAGTTGTTAGTCTAGCTACAGCAAGTACAGAGATTCACGCTGATGAAGCAACAACCTCACCTACCACTGTAACGAAAGTACCTCAGCCAGTTCAAGCAGACACAACAGCTCTAAATACCTCTAAGACTCATAGTACACAAGCAACTACAACTCCTGTTGAAGCTAAGGAGAATAAGGTTGTCAAAAGTGAAACTGTTCAATCTGAGAGCCGAGTAATGCCTAGAGATAAGGTAGTAGAAAGGCCAGAAACAGTAAAAGCTAGTGTTAACTCAGACGTTAGCCAACCTATTACAACCACACCCCCAACAATTAATGAAAAAACAGTTGAGATTCCTAACTTAGCTCAAGATACTAAGAAGGTAGCTCCAAAAGTAACTGTTACACCAGAAGTTGTTAATCAGCCAAAGCAGTTGCCTAAATACGAGTAAGAAAACTCAGAGAAAGGCAATAAGAGTACAGAAGCAACTAAGGCAGTTACTGTGACTAAACCACAGGGGGCGGTTGCTGAGAAAGCTACTCCGGCTGTGCCAAAGCCTCAAAAAGTAAGAGTAATTGTTGAATTTAATAAGGAATCTATCTTAGATTATGCGACAGAACAGAAAAAAACAGTTGCACAGTTAAATCAAGCTGATGTTGAGAAAAAATTACAAAGCATCAAGCAAGAGCAAGATAAAGTTCTTAAGAATATTGAAAAAAGTGTTCACTTTGATTCAAGCAAAGTGAAGCGTTACGATGCTATTATTAATGGTGTCGCACTTGATATTCAAGCTCAAGAAATTGAAAAATTAAAAACGATTGCTGATGTTAGAAGGGTCTATGTCTCACAAGAATATGTTCAGACAAAACCTTTACTATCTTCCTCAGGGCAACTTATTGGTTTGCCAGAAGTTTGGAACAACTCCCAGTATAAAGGTGAGGGAACTGTTGTTGCAGTTATTGATTCAGGGGTTGATTTCAAACACCAAGCACTAAAAATCAAAGAACCAAATCGTGCTAAGTATAATAAAACTAGTATTGAAAAACTGATTCATGAAAAGAATCTCAAAGGAAAATTCTATTCCGAAAAAGTACCTTATGGTTATAACTATTATGACTATAATGATAACCTCAAGGATAGCTACGGTGTAATGCATGGTATGCATGTAACAGGTATCGTAGGAGCTAATGATGATAATCAAAAATTGTATGGTGTTGCACCAAATGCTCAAATTTTAGCGATGAAGGTATTTTCAGATGACCAACAAAATCCCACAACCTTCACAGATGTGTGGCTAAAAGCTCTAGACGATGCTATTTTACTAAAAGCTGATGTTGTTAATATGAGTCTTGGAACACCTGCTGGATTTGTACATGAGGGGAAAGACTATCCTGAACTTGAAGTTATTGCAAGAGCGTGTAAGGCAGGAATCGTCATTGCAGTAGCAGCAGGTAATGAAGGAAATATCACTGACGGTAATACTTATGGTGTTAAGCCGCTAGCAGAAAATTATGATACAGCCTTGATTGCCAACCCAGCCCTCGATGATAATACCTTGGCTGTTGCCTCTATGGAGAACCTTAAAAAGCATGCTCATGTTTTGAAATTTAAAGATAAAAAATCTGGAACAGAAGTTACAGAAGTCATTAATCTTCATGTTGCCCCAAACGCTTCAAAAACTATTATTGGATTGGCTGTAGATTTGGGAGCAGAAGCTCCTTCGGAATTGTCAAAACATTTTGATTTAAGTGGTAAAATCGCCATGCTTGAAATTCCAGAAGATAATAAATCTAATGGATTTTTAGAAAAAGTACAGGCGATTACTAAGTTAAATCCAGCTGCTATCTTGCTTTACAATAATGCGAAGGTTAAAGATGATTTAGGCAGTCAATTATTAGTTGAATCAGAAGCAGCTAAATTTAATATTGCTCGCATTACCAGAAGCACGTATAACAATATCAAAAATAATAGCAATAAAATTATTACTATTTTAACAGAGCGTCAAGCTATTGATAATAGTTTAGCAGGACAATTATCTTCTTATTCTTCTTGGGGACCTACACCAGACTTACGTCTAAAACCTGAGATTACAGCTCCAGGTGGTCATATTTTCTCAACTGTGGAGGATAATCAATATGCTGATAAATCAGGAACATCAATGGCTGCACCTCAGGTAGCTGGGGCAGCTGCAGTTTTAAAACAATACATTACAGATAAAAAAATTCCTGTTGATAATGCTGCTGATTTTATTAAATTACTCTTGATGAACACTGCACAGCCAATTATCAATAAACAATCAAAAGATGGCAAAACACCTTACTTTGTGCGCCAACAAGGTAGCGGAGCAATGAATCTTGCCAAAGCTCTTGTTACGACAGTCGTTGCAACTGTAACAGGGACTAACGATAATAATGCAGATGGTAAGTTGGAGTTACGTGAATTAAAAGAGAAAAAATTTAAAGCACGCATTCTACTTCGTAACTTTGGAAAAACTAATAAAACGTATATCATCTCATCAGAAGCGATTGCGGACCCAGTTGATGAAAAAGGATTTCGTACGCAAAATTCAGAACACCTAGTATCAAAAAAAGCTGATGCAGTTACAAGGAAAGTTACTGTAGAAGCAGGTAAGACATTAGCTGTTGACCTTGATGTGGATTATTCTGATGCAGAGGCTTTAACTCGCAATAATTTCTTGGAAGGTTATCTTAACTTAAAAGATACTGAAGGTGTAGCCGATTTACACTTACCATTTTTAGGTTTTTACGGTTCATGGACAGAGCAAAAAGCTATTGATGCTTTTGAAGGCATTTCTGAAATTGGTAACGGTGACAAAAAACGTCGCGTTCAATTCTATGTTAATAAAGAAACCAACAAGACCTCATCAACCTTTACAACTAACGGCATGTTGAGTCTTCCAATCTATAACAATACAGTATTTTTCTCTCCTAATAGTCCTTTCTATGACAAAGCAGGAGTTCGTATTGCAGCTTTGCGTAATATGGAGTATGTTCAATATTCTATTATAGATCCAGATACCAATAAAGAAGTTCGTGTACTTGGTAGATCACACGACGTTAGAAAACTTTATCGCCTAGATTATCGTAATAGTTTTGCCATGATGCCAGATTCTATTTGGGATGGTAAGATTAAAGATTAAATTGCAAAAGGGGATAAACAATACATTTATCAAATTAAAGTACAGTTGAATAATAAAGGTGTCGGTGGCGATGGTGTCCAAATTTATCAATACTATATCAAAATGGACAACAATAAACCTTACTTAAGTCCCAAAGATAAGACTACTGTAGAGAAGTTAGAAGATCGCTGGAAAAAAATTACTTTCAAAGTTCAGGATACTGGCATTGGTTTGAAAGACGTTTATCTTCAATCTGTTAAGTATGTTGGTGGTGGCAATAATAATTTAGACCTTATCACACCTCCAGGATTTAAAAAAGAAGATAAAAAAGTTGAAAAACCAAAATTAGACCGTCCACCAGGAATTGATTTACCAGCACCAACTTCAATGAGAAGTTTTGATTATTCAACCCCACCGGGAACTAAGCCAAGCAAACCCAAAGATAGTTTATCAACTCCTCCAGGTTTCCCAGATTTAAACACGCCGCCGGATGAAGCCACCAAAGGATAGTAAAAAAGACGCTATTGAAGATAAATCAGGAGCAATTAAATATGCTAAGTCTCTTCAACTTAGCTTTGTTGATGACCCTATTTTAGCTAGCAAAGTAAATGGCAAAATATTACAAGTCGAATCTGATGGCAAATTAGTCATTCCTAGAAATGCTTTGTCAGCTAATCAATTTGATGACACTAGTCTTAAAATTTATCGTAATAATAATCGCAATAAAGAAATTACTATCACAACAGATTATTTTGCAGATACAAAATATGTCAATATCACAGCGGTTGACTATTTGAGCAATACTACTTTTGAGCAATTAGCTACTGGTGAAACAGTAGATTACCATGCCATTGTATTTTCAAGCTTTGCTGCTATTAAAGACAAGGGTGGTAAGATTTATGTTAACGATAAATTGCAAGAAACTTCTCGTATAGCGCTTAAAGATAAATCTGTTAAGATTGGTATTGAATTACCAAATGATGTCAGACATATTGATAGTTTATCTGTTCGTCGTTTGAATGAGGTTAAAACTGTTGATAATATCTTGAAAAATGATGAACAAGACATTAATCTCAGCAAAACTTACCAATTAAAATACAACCCGACAAATCGTCGTCTAGAGTTTACTATTAATAACATTAACTCAAGTTCAGAAATCATGACCACTTTCAAAGATGGAAAGATGCCAGAATTGGTTGAACAAAAAGATGTTTCTTTGGATATAAACGATATGGACATGAGTAAGTTTAAAACTATTCGACTTGGACGAAAGGATTCTGAATTTAAGGGACAACTTATTGCAAAAACTGGAACAGTTGAATTAGATATGTTTTTCAAACAATCTCAAGACCCAGCTTCAATTATTAAAAAAATATACCTTATCCAAAATGGTGTTCCAAATGAATTGAAAAAATTTGACTCTAGTTTTGGTTTAACTGAAAGTCAGATAGATGGATACTATATTTATAAAGATGCAATTAACCTTAAATTTAAATTAACCAGTGGTGCAAGTCTTAAAGTTGTTTATAAAGGGCAAGAAGATCCATATAGTCATCAGAAAGAAGATATGACTAAAAAAGGTGAACAGCTCAGTCATTCAACTCAAGCCAATGAAAATACAGCAAAAGTAACCTTTGCTAATATTGACTGGTCACATTATAGTAAGGTTACTGTGAATGGAAAAGAAGTTGGTAAAGGTAGTGAGTTACCTTTAACTAAAGGATGGACAACATTTGTATTACATAAAACAGAAAATTCATTAAATGTTAAAAGTTTGATTATGGAGACGGGTAGTGTAAGTAAGAAAGTTCAACAACTTCCTTTAAGTCCTAGATTATCTAAAAATAAGCATATGAGGGATATGCTACTTACTATGCAAAAAGATTCAGCGTATTACGAAACAAGTGACAGTCTAGTCCTTCGAATTAATCTCACTGCAGATACTAAACTTAATTTTAATGCTGTTAAAGGAGCGAGTGCTCTTACTGAAAATATGATGATGAGACAGTTTGCAGTTGCTGGACCACAAGATGATCCTGTTAGTGAACATAAATACCCATCAGTATTTCTCTTAACTCCTGCCTTATTGGAAACTGCTAGTGAGGCAACTCTAAATGGTAAGGAAATCACAGCATCTGGTATTATCGGTCACATCAAGGATGGTGATAAAAGCAAGCATGTTGAAGTCAAAATGGTGAATGAAAATGGAGACATGCTAGGAACCCCTGTTATTATTCAAGGTAAAGACTTGACTAATCGAACAAAACCATTAATGAGTGGACGTAGAGTACTTTATGCCGGTAAACAATATGAGTTCCGGGCTAAATTACCACTTAGTCGTTTTAACACTTGGATTAGGGTTGAAGTGGTAACAGAAGCAGGAGAGAAAGCAAGTATTGTTCGTCGCATGTTCTTTGACCAATCAGTTCCAGAGCTTAACACAGCAGTTGCTAAACGTGATTTGACTTCTGATACTGCTCTTATCCACATCGTTGCCAAAGATGACTCTCTAAAACTAAAATTATATCAAGATGATTCATTACTTGAATCTGTTGATAAAACCGGTCTTTATAGTTTTAGAAATGGTGTAGAAATCACTAAAGATATGACAGTACCACTAGAATTTGGAGATAATATTATTAAGTTATCTGCTGTTGACTTATCAAATTATCGTCGTAATGAGACCCTTCATATCTATAGAAACCGTTTTGATGTTAAAGCAAGCCAAATGACAGCTGACAAAGGAGCTAAAGTAACTGTGGATATGTTGATGAAGCACTTAGTTGTTCCAGAAATGGCAGGAGCTTATACATTAACAATCGACGAAGCTCCAAACACAAATGAATCAGGAATGTTAACAAACGCTAAAGTATCGATTCATTATGTAAATGGTGGTGTTGATAAAGTTGATGTTCCGATTAAAGTAGTTGACTTAGAAGCTATTCGTAAAGCTGAAGAAGCACATAAAGCTGACGAAGCACGTAAAGCTGAAGAAGCACGTAAAGCTGAAGAAGCACATAAAGCTGAAGAAGTACGTAAAGCTGAAGAAGCACATAAAGTCGAAGAAGCACGTAAAGCTGAAGAGGGACATAAAACCCAAGAAGCACCTATAGTTGAAGAAGGCTACAAAGTTAATAACGTTCATCAAACTGATACTACAGTTAAAGCGTCTGATTTACCAAAGACTAAGACAGTTTCCGCAGTTCATATGGCTAGAACAGACAATAAACAGATAACTTCACATCAGACACATGTTGAAAAACAAATTAAAAATACATTGCCATCCACTGGTGACAGCAAACGTGGTTATTATATCACTGGAATGGCTATCGTTATGCTGAGTGTATTATTTAGTTTAGCTAAAAAGTTTAAAAGCAAATATTAATGATAAAATAAAATCTATTTAGCAACATTAATTGTGATGGATAAAAGGTTTTATCTCTTAAATCAAAAGTAGTAGCTCATTAGCTACTACTTTTTTGTATAAGTGTAAAAAAGTGAATTCTTAACAAGAATTTAACACCCTACTTGCTATACTAAAAGTGAATAAGAAAGAGAGGTGTCATTTATGCAAAGAAAATCCTATTTAAAATCCATGAGTGTTCTTACTTTAACAGCTTGTCTTATATCAGGATATGTGGTTAAAGATATTGCTATGTTACATGCAGTATCTGCCAGTGAGAAGAAAGCAAATAATGTCAGTCCGAGAGAAAATCTCTACAGGGCTGTCAATGATAATTGGCTAGCCAATACAAAACTCAAACAAGGGCAGACTAGTGTTAATAGTTTTTCAGAAATTGAGGATAAATTAAAGCAACTGTTAGTGTCTGATATGGCTAAAATGGCCTCAGGAAAGATTGAAACAACCAATGATGAACAGAAAAAAATGGTTGCATACTATAAACAAGGTATGGACTTTAAAACAAGAGATAAAAATGGTCTCAAACCTCTAAAACCAGTTTTACAAAAACTTGAAGCAGTCTCTTCAATGAAAGACTTTCAAAGTTTGGCCCATGATTTTGTGATGAGTGGTTTTGTTTTACCATTTGGTTTGACTGTGGAAACCAATGCTCGAGATAATAGCCAAAAGCAATTGGTGCTTCGTCAAGCACCCGCATTACTTGAATCACCTGACCAATATAAGAAGGGCAATAAAGAAGGTGAGGCTAAATTATCAGCTTACCGTACTTCAGCAATGGCTTTGCTTAAACAAGCTGGAAAAAGTAACATTGAAGATAGAAAACTAGTTAAACAAGCTATAGCATTTGATAGACTCTTATCAGAAAAAACGCAAGTTGATCAAAGTAAAATCACAGCTGAAAGTGAGACAGCTGCGGGGCGATATAACCCTGAAAGTATGGAAACGGTTCACAATTACGCCAAGGAATTTGACTTTAAAGAATTGATTGAAAAACTAGTTGGGCCAACGAATAAGGCAGTCAATGTAGAAGATAAAACTTATTTTAAACAGGTTAATGATGTTATAAATAGTAAACAATTAGCCAATATGAAAGCATGGATGATGATTTCTATGCTAGTTGATCAATCAGATTTTCTAGGAGAACAAAATCGTCAAGCAGCGAGTGCTTTTAAGAATGTTGCGTCTGGTTTGACTCAGATTGAATTGAAAGAAAAAATGCTTACACCCAATTAGAATATACTTTTGGCCATATTTTGGGTGATTATTATGGTAAGAAATATTTTGGTGAGGCAGCTAAAAAAGACGTCGAACATATGGCTAAGAAAATCATTAATGTCTATAAAACACGGTTAAAAAACAACACTTGGTTATCAGAAAATACAAAAGCAATGGCCATTAAGAAACTTGATAACATGAGATTAATGATTGGCTATCCAGAAGATTATCCTGATCTTTATCGTCAGTACCAATTTGATAGTAAAGCAAGCTTCTTTGAAAACAATGATAACTACAGAAAATTATCGAACAAGAAAACATTTGAAGAATTTAACCAGTCTAATCAACGTGAACATTGGCAAATGAGTGCCAATGCTGTAAATGCTTATAATGATCCTAATACCAATTCCATAGTCTTTCCAGCAGCGATTTTTCAATCACCACTCTACGATAAAACTAAAACAGTTAGTCAAAATTATGGAGCTATCGGAGCAATTATTGGTCATGAAATTTCACACTCATTTGATATTAATGGTATGAAATATGACGAGAAAGGGAATCTTCACGATTGGTGGACTAAAGAAGATTTAAAACATTATAAGAAAAAAACACAAGCTATGATTGACCAATGGGATGGCCTTAAAGCAGATGGCGGTAAAGTTGATGGTAAATTAACTTTAGCAGAAAATATTGCAGATAATGGTGGTGTTATGGCATCTCTAGAAGCTCTTAAGACTGAAAAAATCCAAACTATAAAGAATTTTTTGAATCATGGGCAAGTATTTGGCGTCAAAAAGCAACCAAAGAACAAAGTAAGTCCTCAATTCAGTCAGATGTTCATGCACCATATGAATTGAGAGCTAACATCCCAGTACGTAATTTCCAAGAATTTTATGATGCCTTTGGTGTTAAAAAAGGCGATTCAATGTATCTAAAACCAGAAAAACGTTTGACACTTTGGTAAAGCTATGTTTTCCAGACAATAAGGAGAATGCATGAAGAATATAACAAAGCTATCAACTGTTGCTTTAAGCCTACTACTTTGTACGGCGTGTGCTGCATCAAACACGTCTACATCTAAAACACAGTCTCATCATCCTAAACAAACTAAACTCACAGATAAGCAAAAAGAAGAACCCAAAAACAAAGAAGCTGCTGATCAAGAGATGCATCCCCAAGGCGCTGTTGATTTGACAAAATATAAGGCAAAACCGGTCAAAGATTATGGTAAAAAAATCGATGTTGGTGATGGCAAGAAAATGAACATTTATGAAACTGGTCAGGGAAAAATTCCAATTGTTTTTATTCCTGGTCAAGCTGAGATTTCGCCACGCTATGCTTATAAGAATTTAATTGAGCGGTTAAGTAAAAAATATAAAATTTATACAGTAGAACCATTAGGCTATGGTCTCAGTGATATTCCTACTAAACCACGTACGCTAGAAAACATTACAAAAGAAATTCACACAGGCCTAAATAAAATTGGAGTTAAAAATTTCTACCTTGCAGCTCACTCACTTGGCGGTATGTATTCTTTAAATTATGCTAAAAATTATCCAGAAGAAGTCAGAGGATTTATTGGTATGGATACCAGTACACCTTGGATGGAAGGGGAACAAAAAACAAAGTATGACCCTGAAAGTGCTAAATGGGCAATGAAATTACCAGATGTTGATGATAAGACTAACGAACAGTATCTGTCAATTGCGAAAAAAATTAACGGCAATAAGTCTCAACGAGATGAAGATGAGCGCTTAGGTGATAATCTTGGTAAATTGAAGAATGTAAAATTCCCTAAAGGGATGCCAACTAAGTATTTTCTTGCTGATCAATCTGTGGAGGGAATCAAGCTACGTCAAGCAGATTTTAAAGGTTTGAAAAATTGGGATCAGCAGCATATTGATTTATCTGAAGATCCAAAAGATGCTTCCGTTGAAATTCTTAAAGGTAGTCACAATATTTTCCAAACACAATATGAACATATGGCTAAAGCTATTGATGGATTTATCCAATCCCATCAAAAGTAATCGTTGAATGAAATACCTAAGTCAAGGAGAAAAAATGAATAAAATAACGAAATTATCAACCGTTGCCCTCGCTTTGATGCTTTGCGTTGGATGTTCTGCCAATAAAGATAATCAAAAAACTAAAACTGAGCAGCCTAAGCAAGAAAAGTCAATCGCTAAGCAAAAACAAGAGAGAGAAGCAGAAAAAGCTATGATTGCTAAAGGTGCTATTGACCTAACTAAATATAAAGCGAAACCAATTGAAGATTACGGACAAAAAATTGATGTCGGTGACGGTAAAAAAATGAACATATATACAATGGGTCAAGGGAAAATTCCGCTAGTAGTCTTCCCTGGTCAAGCTGAAATTTCACCACGTTATGCTTACAAAAACTTGCTTGATAGATTAGGGAAAAAATATAAAATTTATACGGTTGAACCGCTCGGTTATGGGCTTAGTGATATGACAGATAAGCCACGTACGATTGAAAATATTACCAAAGAAAGTCGGTGTCAAAAATTTCTATCTTATGGCTCACTCGTTAGGTGGCATATACGGTCTAAATTATGCTAAGACATATTCTAACGATGTCAAAGGTTTCATTGGCATGGATACAAGCACACCAAATATGGAAGGTGATGGCACAACTGGAGAATCTTCAGCTTCAACCTTAAAATGGGCAGAATCCATTCCAGAAGTTGATAAGAAAACCAATGAACAATACTTATCAATCGGTGCTAAAAAATCAGGTAATAAAACAGAGCGCGATGAAGATAGGCGTGTTAGTGACAATCTTCATAAAATGGAAAAAGTTAAGTTCCCTAAAGGTATGCCAGCTAAGTATTTCTTAGCTAATGAGTCAGCAGAAGATATAAAAATGCGTAAAAAAATATTCCCTAAGCTTAAAAGCTGGGAACAACAACATATTGACTTATCTGAAGATCCAAAAGACGTTTCTGTTGAGACACTAGATGCTAGCCACTTGATTTATCATACGCAATATAAACATATGGCGAAGGCTATTGACGAGTGGATTCAATCGCATGAAAAATAATTATTCCCCCCAATTGTTTTACTAAGGAGAAAAGATGAATAAAATAACGACATTATCAACCATCGCCCTGACTTTAATGCTTTGCGTTGGATGTTCTGCCAATAAAGATAATCAAAAAACTAAAACTGAGGATCCTAAGCAAGAAAACGTAACTGCAAATCCGAAGGAAGACAAGGCAACAGCAGCCAAGCGAATGAAGTTAACGAAAGAACTTGAAAAATATAATAAAGGCACAGAGAGCTTTATTAGTAACAAACAATATCAAAAATATATCAAAACACCTATCAAAGAATATGGTCAAAAGGTTGAAGTCAAAGGCAAGAAGATGAATGTCTATACTGTTGGAGAAGGTAAAGTACCAATTGTCTTTATTCCTGGTCAAGGGACGGTGACTGCCAAACATCAGTACCATAATTTGATTAGTAATTTAAGTAAAACTCATAAGGTTGTGGTAGTTGAGCCATTTGGTTCAGGTTTAAGTGATGTCATTGACCAACCACGAAATCTAGCTAATATTACCTCAGATATCCACGAAGCTTTACAAAAAGTTGGTATTACCGGAAAATATGTAATTGCCTCTCATTCAATTGGTGGTGTTTATGCCCTTAAATACATCAGTACTTATCCAAAGGAAGTGCTAGGATTAATAGGTTTAGATACATCAACGCCGGGTATGGAAGGTGGTAAGCAAGTTGATTTCGCTGCTCCAGTGTTAAAAGAATTACCTAAAATTCCTAAAGTATCCGACGATATTAATGCACAATTTTTTGCTATTGGACATAAGATACTTAATAATTCTAATATGAAAGAAGAAGCGAAGAATTCTTCTAATATGATTAACGAAAGTGCCAACTATAAGATTCCAAAGGGAATTCCTGCTATGTATTTATTAGCACGTGAAAGTGACTTAGGGCTTCAATTACGTAGTTTAGATATACCAATTAAAGGCAGTTGGCAAGAGCAACATAAGGAGTTATCAGAAGATCCAAAAGAAGTCTCTATTCATACACTAGACGGAACTCACCAAATTTATGATACTAACCTTAAAGAAGTAATTGATTATACTAACCAATTTATGAAAACATTTGAGAAATAATTGTTTTTAGAAACAGTGCTATAAAATCACTAATTGATAGATAACGTAGAAGTCGATAGAGAATATCTAACGACTTCTATCGTTATTCTAGAGATTATTAAGATAGAAAAAGGAGGGAAAATAGTGAACCTATGGACATTAAGTTTAGCTTATTTGAAACGTCAAAAAATGAAAACAGTAACCTTGTTCTTAGTTTTTCTAACTATAGGCACATGTTTAATCAGTCTGATGAGTATTCAGCATTCTTTGGAAAAAAATATCCTAACAAAACAAGGGAAAAGCATTTATTTAACCTCCAAAGAAAAGGCTTATTGGCCTGAACAAGCATACGAAGCTTTGAAAAAAGCAAAAATGGTTGAGTCAGTAGAGGCAAGTTTAAGCATTGATGTTGGTAGCCGTTTAAAATCTGTATCACCATATAACTCTTCTAAAGAAGAGAATCAAGTTACATTAGCAGGTTATCAAAGTACAGAAGATTTACGAGCTTTTCAGACAAAAGCATTGGTCTTAAAGAAAGGAAGCCATTTAGCGGCCGATAATACAAAACAAGTACTAGTTCCATTGAAGTTAGCACAAAAGAATCATTTAAGTGTGGGTAACAAATTGAGATTAGGCAAAGAAAATGTTACTATTGCAGGAATTTATGATGCGAATAGTGCTAAGTCTAAAAATACTTTTAATCCCAATATTGATAATACATTGATTGCTCAGGCAACATTGGTTAGGAAGATTAGTAAACAAAAAGGTTATCAGACGGTTGCAGTGCGCTTAAGTGATAAACGTTTAGTGGATACAGTTATCCAAAACATCAAACAATGGCCGCTTGATTTCGGGAAATTAGATGTTCAAACAGCTAAAGAGTTTTATGGAGATTCTTATCGTAATATCGAGACATTGCATCGTCTAGTGGGACGAATCATTCTTATTGTTAGTCTCGTGGCGATGGCAATATTAGTTGTCATGCTAACATTTTGGATTAATAACCGCATTAAAGAGACGGGAATTTTACTCGCTATCGGAAAAACTAAGTTTGAAATCATAGGTCATTATCTGATAGAAGTACTGTTAGTAGCAGGTGCTGCCTTCACACTATCTATTATTGGTGGTGTCTTTCTTGGAAAAACATTTGCAGCTGGCCTTTTATCACAAGTTAATGGTGGTGTGAGTTCACAAATTGTACAAAATAGTAGTCTAATTATTGATAGAATTGATAACCTCGCTGTTTCTGTTGGAGTAATGGATGTCTTTAGACTCTATGCTCAGGGTGCTTTAATTTGCTTATTTGCAGTTGTATTATCTAGTTATTCTATTCTTAAACTACAACCAAAGCAAATATTGTCACGAATGTCATAGGAGGTTAATATGAATTTATTTAAACGTTCCTTTTTATATGTTAGCCGTAAAAAGCGTAAGAGTATCACTTTATTCGTATGTTTATGGCTAGTTGCTTCTACATTAATTAGCGGTATTGCGGTAAAAAATGCTGGTCTTACTGCTAAGAAGACATTTTCAAGGCAAACTGGATCAATTTTGCATATTTCATCGGATAGTACTGACCTTGTTGGTGATGGTTACGGATCTGGAGAAATCCCTGAAAAAGCAATAGTTAACAT
This sequence comes from Streptococcus sp. 'group B', assembly GCF_002073795.1. NCBI lineage: Bacteria > Bacillati > Bacillota > Bacilli > Lactobacillales > Streptococcaceae > Streptococcus > Streptococcus sp. 'group B'. Next base: position 894,498 of record NZ_CP020432.1, read on the forward strand.
AGCAAGTAATCCAAATGTTAAGCGCGTTAATAATAATTTGATGGCTTATGCTGGACTAACCTCGGAAAAAATGGTTACACGACCAAATGATAAAGAACAATATAAAGAACAAGTTTTACAAGTTCATGGTAATAGTTACTCCGATACAGATCCTAAATACACAGCGGGGATGATTTCTCTTAAGGGAGGGCGACATATCACGCCGAAAGATCAGCGAGTTATAATTGTTCATCAGGCTTTTGCGAAGACAAATCATCTTAAAGTTGGCGATAAGTTAATGTTTTCAAAAGACCCCGTTAGAAACAGTAAGGATAAAACATTAGTTGAAGCAACTATTGTTGGCATATATAAAGGTAAAACGGTACAAAAATCAAATTACCCTTATGAGATGCTAGAAAATACAGCCTTTTCAGATACGCAATTGATTAAGGATTTATACGGCTATTCTAAAGGTAAGGCCTTTTATCGCCAAACAACTGTATATCCTAAAAAGAATGCTGATATAGAAACTCTTAAAAGTTTTATCAAAAAACAATCCTATTGATTGGAATAAATATCAACTGACAATTACAGCAACCTTGCTAACAAGTTATGCAAAAAGTATAGATGTCTTGAATCAATTAATTACTTCTCTACAAGGCGGCATGTTAGTAGTATCTATTATCCTAGTGATGATGGCTCTGCTATTCTGGATTGGTGGTAGAACCCATGAGACAGGTATTTTATTAGCTATTGGTAAGTCTAAAGCAATTATCATTGTCAGTACGCAGTAGAAGTACTAATGATTGCTATTCCAGCCTTTGCTTTATCAGTACTTATCAGTCAATTTATTGGTCAAAAATTAGCAGACTCCTTAGTGTATCAGGCCTCTAGAACTGTCAGAGCAGACTTTATGAAAGGGTTTGGGAATATGCAGCTTGGGGCTGATAGTGATACAGATATGTTTATGCAAACGATTAAGACGTTAAATGTACAAGTGAAGCCTGAGGAAGTCTGGTTAGTAATTCTAGTTGGTTTAGCAATCGTCTTATTTGCTATTATTACTACTAGTTTAATTATTGCTCGCTACAAACCAAGGGGAATCTTATCAAAACTGTCCTAAAGTGCCATAAGTATACCGACCAATAGTGACATCTATATTAACGGTTAAAATGAATATGCTCTGCTATTGAATACATAGCTCAAGAAAGAGAAATCTATGCTCGAATTAAAAAATATTGCTTATCGTTATAAGGGGAACGACAATAAAACATTAGAAAATATCAATTATAGTTTTCAGTCAGGGGTATTTTATACTATATTAGGGAATTCTGGTTCAGGGAAAACAACCCTTCTATCCTTGATGGCAGGTCTTGATTCGCCTACTGAGGGACAAGTATTATTTAACAAAAAAGATATTAAAGAAGCAGGTTATGCTCAGCATCGCAAAAAGAATATAGCTTTGGTCTTTCAAAATTATAACCTTTTAGACTATCTAACCCCATTGGAAAATGTTCAGTTGGTAAAACCTACTGCAGATAAACAATTATTGTTGGATTTAGGTTTAAAAGAAGATATGTTAACGCGAAATATCTTGAGATTATCAGGAGGGCAACAACAACGTGTAGCTATTGCGAGAGCTTTGGTTGTAGGAACACCAGCTATTTTACTTGATGAACCTACGGGAAATTTAGATTTTGACATTGCGCGTGATATTACGATGCGTCTTAAAGATTTTGCGCATAAGGAAAAACGATGTGTTATTATGGTGACACATAGTAGAGAGATCGCTCATATGGCTGATACTGCTTTACAATTGATAGGAGATAACTTAAAAGAATTATCAAAAGAAAGTATAGCACAGTCTATATTACAACAAAGGAATTTATAATAAAAAAATACCTCCCTTTCTTAAATAATAAAAGAGGAGGTATTTTTTAGAAATGGTTATTTATTATCAGAAAAGGCTCGCTCTGCCATTTGTTGAATTTTAATTGTAGAGTTATTCTGATAAACGACACCATTAACCAGTGCACCATGCGCATATAAACCTGGCATTGGACCATATTTTGGAGACAAAACTTGTGCATTTTCAGTTAAAATAGTAATCCCTCCTTGATCGTCAATTTGACAAAATTCTTGATTGATGAGCGATTTTAGAAGTGGATTGGCTTTTGTCCAGTTTTTAGTGTTTAACTGGTAACCAGTAGCGTTAATGACGCGATCGACAGATATATGATTTTGTTTTTCTTTTTCTATTGAAAATCCTTCGTCATTTTTTGTAATTGTCTTGACGTTATTGATCAGAGAAAAAGTCCCTTTTTGTGCAGCTTTCAAAATTACTTTAGCAGATTCATCAGGCATAGGATTTCGCAAGTTAATAATCGCTTTTCCATAGAGTGCTTTATACTCTTTCTTATCTGATAATGACATGAGTGGCCAAAGGTCAGTTAACCAGACAGTGATTCGTGAAGCTAATTGTTGTAATAGATAGAGTTGCTTAGGGTATTTAAAGGCTAACTTGAGACCATCAATTCCTGGGGATAAAAAAGTTTCTGTTGTATTTTTCCAGTTTTTAAAGCCAAGATGCTCCAATTCGCCAGACATCAAATCATTAAAATCGGCAATAGTGAAGGTTTTTGAAGGATGTGATAGAAATGCTTTAAGGTTATCATTGGTAAAAAAGTGCCAAGTAAGTGGTAAATCATTAACAATACGGACGCTAGGGAAGTAGTTGGTTCTTGAAAATGCTTTAACAGAAGATTGTGTATTGAGTAGCAACCATTTTATAACATCAATTGCAGCTAGACCAGTCCCGATGATAGCAACTGTTTTTCCCTTCCAATTTTCCTGAGCCAAGTATTTGATAGGATAAGGGTCTTTGATATAATCGGTCTTCCCTTCCAAATGATAAGGTTCTATAACAGGCAGAGCACCACAAGCTAAGTGTAATTCATCAAATGTGACAGGAAAAAGCTTATCTTGAATATAGACTTGCCATTGTTGCTCATCTGATAAATAGTTTAGTTTATCCACTCTTGTTTTAATAACCGTGACAGGGAGTTTATCTAAAAGTAACTTAGTTCTTTCTGAAAGGTATTGTCCGTAAAGTGTCCTTGATACATAGGTTAGATTTGTGTCATAGTAATTTTCTTCTAACCAATCCATGAAGTCAGACATATGGCGATAATCAAATGAAATATCGTTGATTGGGGAATTGATTAAAGCTGAGTCAACGTCTTCTTGAAAAGGAATTCCTCGTCCAAAGTGGACAGTATCATCAAAACAAAAAATAGCTAACTGTTTTAACTCTTTCTCTTTTTTACGAGAAAGTGCTAGTAGAACAGCTAAACCACTAACTCCCATACCTATAATACCAATTGTTTTTTTCACAGAACAAGCCTCCTTACCACTATCATAGCATAAATTTTGATTTAAGTTAGGGGATGAACAAAGCTATTATTTGCAGATTTTCTAATTTAACGAGTAAATTAAATTTAAAGTAATATTAAATTAATATAAGATTAAATAAATGATTGACATGCTTAAATAATAGGCATATGATATGGTTGTGACAAAAGGAGAGCAATTAGCTAAAACGGATATCAATATGGTAGACGCTTGTTTAATGTAATTAGAAAGAGGTAAAGCTTATGAAAAGATTACATAAACTGTTTATAACCGTAATTGCTACATTAGGTATGTTGGGGGTAATGACCTTTGGTCTTCCAACGCAGCCGCAAAACGTAACGCCGATAGTACATGCTGATGTCAATTCATCTGTTGATACGAGCCAGGAATTTCAAAATAATTTAAAAAATGCTATTGGTAACCTACCATTTCAATATGTTAATGGTATTTATGAATTAAATAATAATCAGACAAATTTAAATGCTGATGTCAATGTTAAAGCGTATGTTCAAAATACAATTGACAATCAACAAAGACTATCAACTGCTAATGCAATGCTTGATAGAACCATTCGTCAATATCAAAATCGCAGAGATACCACTCTTCCCGATGCAAATTGGAAACCATTAGGTTGGCATCAAGTAGCTACTAATGACCATTATGGGCATGCAGTCGACAAGGGGCATTTAATTGCCTATGCTTTAGCTGGAAATTTCAAAGGTTGGGATGCTTCCGTGTCAAATCCTCAAAATGTTGTCACACAAACAGCTCATTCCAACCAATCAAATCAAAAAATCAATCGTGGACAAAATTATTATGAAAGCTTAGTTCGTAAGGCGGTTGACCAAAACAAACGTGTTCGTTACCGTGTAACTCCATTGTACCGTAATGATACTGATTTAGTTCCATTTGCAATGCACCTAGAAGCTAAATCACAAGATGGCACATTAGAATTTAATGTTGCTATTCCAAACACACAAGCATCATACACTATGGATTATGCAACAGGAGAAATAACACTAAATTAATAAAAGAGCAACTAATTGCTCTTTTTTTGTTGTCATTCTTAGTGATTAATAGTGTTAAATAGAAATTTTTGGATACATTACTTAGTGTTCCGATATGATTTGACACCAGAAATAAGGACAGGAATTAAGGTAACAAATACAATTCCCAAGATAATAAGCGAGAAGTGCTGCTTCACAAAAGGAATATTACCAAAGAGAAAACCAGAACCTGTTGCAATAACTGACCAAGATAATGCTGCAATGAAGGCGCGTTTGATAAATACTTTTGGAGGGAGCTGACTAATACTTGCTACAAAAGGAACAAAGGTTCTGATAATAGGGATATAGCGCCCTAAAATGATGGCAGCAGTACCTTTTTTCTCAAAATAAAGCTCAGCATCTCGGATATTTTTTTCTTTAATGAAACGACGAAAGAAAGGATGTTTGATAAAACGGTAACCAAATGTACGACCAATCAAGAAGTTGCAACTATCACCAATAAATGCTGCAATAAAGAAAATAATAAGAAAAGTTACAATATTGAAGGACATTTTTGGATTTGCAGCAAGGGCTCCAGCAGCAAATAATAAACTATCACCTGGTAAAAATGGAAAGATGACAGCCCCAGTTTCAACGAAAATAACGAGGAAGAGCAATAGATAGGTCCAATTACCAACAGTGTTAGCCATAGCATAGATATGAGTATCAATATGTAAAATAAAATCGATTAAAAACATAGGAGTCTCCTTTATTGATCAACTAAAGTGCAGAGACTTGGATGATAACTATCTTGTTTATAAGGCCTCTTACAAAGCCTATTTTATCAGAAAATTTTTAATAAGAGGTAAAATAAGTTTACTTATTAATTTAGAATTATTCTAAAGAGCTTTTTTTTGATTTTTATGTTAGACTTAATTATAATGATTATAAATAAGAAATAAAGGAGCTTAACAATGTCCTATTTAACCTTTAAACACGTTGATTTTAAAACGGATGATAAGTTGGTTTTAAATGATATCAACTTTGCAATTGATGAAGGTGATTTTGTTTCTATTGTAGGGCCATCTGGAAGTGGTAAGAGTACTGTATTAAAATTAGCCAGTGGTTTAATGAGTCCTACTGCAGGTCATATTTTCTTTGATGGAAAAGATTTGAACCAATTAGAACCGATTGAAAGTCGAAAAATGATTTCTTACTGTTTTCAAACGCCACATTTATTTGGTAATACAGTGGAAGACAATATTAGTTTTCCTTACCACATTCGACACGAAAAAGTAGATTATAGACGCGTTGATGATTTATTTCAACGTTTTGAAATGGACCAGTCTTACCTGAAACAGGATGTCAAAAAACTATCAGGAGGAGAAAAGCAACGTATTGCTCTGATTAGGCAATTATTGTTTGAACCTAAAGTTTTACTCTTAGATGAAGTTACTTCGGCTTTAGACAATCATAATAAAGCTATTGTTGAAAAGGTTATTAAATCATTACATGACAAAGGAATAACGATTTTGTGGATTACGCATGATGAGGAACAGAGTCGTCGATTTGCCAATAAAGTCTTAAAAGTTGTCAATGGTAGTATTGAAGCAATGGAGGTTATAAAATGAGCGGTGCAAATTCTATTTCTTTAATGTCATTACTAATGGCATCGTCATTAGTTTTGATTACTTTATTTTTTTCTTACTGGCAAAAGTTAAACCTAGAAAAAGAAGTGATTATTAGCGCTATCCGAGCAGTGATTCAATTATTAGCAGTGGGTTTTTTGCTAGACTATATATTTGGTTATCAAAATCCTATTTTCACAGCTCTTTTAATGCTATTCATGATTATTAATGCTTCTTATAACGCAGCTAAGCGTGGTAAAGGGATTAATAAAGGGTTTGTTATTTCATTTATAGCTATTGGGTCAGGGACTATAATCACTTTATCTGTCTTGATTTTTTCAGGAATTTTAAAATTTGTTCCGAATCAAATGATTCCTGTAGGTGGTATGATTATTAGTAATTCTATGGTAGCAATCGGTTTGTGCTATAAACAATTATTGTCCGAATTTAGAAGTAAACAAGAGGAAGTGGAGACAAAATTAGCTTTAGGAGCAGATATTTTGCCAGCTTCGATTGATATTATTCGTGATGTTATCAAAACTGGTATGGTACCTACAATTGATTCAGCTAAAACACTTGGGATTGTATCTTTGCCAGGAATGATGACAGGGTTAATTCTTGCTGGAACTTCACCTATCCAAGCGGTTAAATACCAAATGATGGTGACGTTTATGCTATTAGCAACGACTTCGATAGCTTCTTTTGTAGCTACTTATTTGGCTTATAAAATTTTCTTTAATAATCGTAAGCAATTAGTAGTAACAAAAGATTGATTCATTTTAATAAACAGTATGTTAGTCTGGTAAGTATAGTCCAGGCTTTTTTGGTATCTTAATCTTATTTTTGATCGAAAATTGACCAAGTTATTGAGTCGATTACGTTTAAATGCTACTATTTAATAGAAATTGTTGTAGGGATTATCAAAAGGAGGAAGAAATGATTTTAAAAATTTGTCGTGCAGCATATAGTTTACAATGGGGAGGTGTTTACCAATTAGCTTTGCTGGATTATCCTCGAATTAAGGCGTTTGAATTGGAAAGGATAGGAGCTTTCATAGCTTACGAGAAACAATATAAAAGAAAAACTGAGATACAATGTGACGATAAACATCTCCTCGCAAAAATTGTTCATTTTTTAAAATACAATAGTTTTACTTTTCCCTATATTCCCAAATATAGAGAAGCGGCAGCTACTTTTAATGAGGATGGTATTAGTTTAACTTCTGATTTTTTAAGCCATACATGTACGATTGAAACTGCAAAACTAATTTTTAAAGAAGGTAAAATCTTATCAGCAGTTAAAGCCTTTAATAAGCCTGCTGAAGTACTGGTAAAAGATAAGAGGAATGCTGCTGGAGACCCTAAAGATTACTTTGACTATGTGATGTTGAACTGGTCAAATACCAATTCTGGTTATCGTTTAGTAATGGAAAGATTGTTAGGCAAAGCACCATCTGAACAGGAGTTAACAGTAGGTTTTAAGCCAGGGGTCAGTTTTCATTTTACTTATCAAGATATCATCAATCATCCTGATTCTATTTTTGATGGTTATCATCCTGCTAAAATTAAAAATCAGCTTTCTTTAGCAGAACATTTAGTTGCATGTGTTATCCCAAAACATTATCAAGAAGATTATCAAAGCCTTGTGCCCAATGACTTGAAACACAGGGTTTATTATTTAGATTACTGTAACGAAACACTTTATGAGTGGAATCAAAAAGTTTATGATTTTCTTTGTCATTTGGAAAATAAATAAAACCAAAAAGTTTAAAACTTTTTGGTTTAACTGCTATTAATTGGTCTTTAAAAGACTTAAAAATTCTTCAATCATAGGACTAAAAGAAGTATCATTTCGGTAAGCAATACCAATCGGATAAAAATTATTTTTATCCTTAAGTGGGACCCAGCATAAATCTTGAACTTGGCTAATGCTTTCAAATTCACTTGGTAAAATAGTGACTGCATTGAGGTCTTGTAAACTATGAATAAGAACTTCCCAGTCATTGTGTTTAAAGACGATATGGGGGTCAAATCCTAAAGCACGACATTTACGAGGCAACATCTCTCCTAGCATATAATGTTCGTTGAGTGAGGCAACTTTATAATCTCTTAAATCATTAAGTTCAATTTCAGGAAGTGTTGCAAGAGGATGCGATTTTGGCATGACAATGCTTACTTTATATCCTTTAGTTGAGGTTTGCAGTGGTTCGATAGTGATATCATTGCGGGTACTTGGAAAGGACAATAAGCCAATATCGATCTTTCCTTTTGCTAACAATTCTTGTAATTTACGGGAACCATCTTGAATCAAAGATACTTCAACATTTGAATGTGTAGCCATAAAAGTTGAAATCTGTTTCATAAATTGAATAGCAAAAAGAGAAGTAAGCCCTACACGGACACCTTCCTTTTTTTCTTGATTTAATTGCTGGATCTCCGTAACCATTTGATTAACATTAGTCATCAACAATTGTCCTTTCTCATAGAGAATTTCTCCTGCTTCAGTTAAAGCGAGTTGACGACCATTTTGTAAGAATAAAATAGTATTTAATTCTGCTTCTAATTTTTTAATGGATTGTGAAAGTGTAGGTTGGGTCACAAAAAGACTTTTTGCAGCGCGTGAATAATTTTTTGCTTCTGCAACAGCAATAAAGTAAGTAAGTTGTCTAATATCCATAATATCTGTCCTTTTTTCTTAGTAATAGTATAGCACAAGTCTATCAATCTGACCTTTATGATTATTTCCACAATAATATTAGTAAAAGCTATACTTATATAATTTTTTCCAATTTTCCTTTTGCAAATAGCTATGATATAGTTAATATAGTTAGTGAAATCACAAACAATCATTATTAGTAGGAGGCATCTTATGTCGGATGTTGTCGAAAAACAAACAACTAAATCGTTTATAATGAACGTATTAAATGGTTTAGCTTTAGGGACTGTTATTGTCTTGATACCAGGAGCAATCCTTGGAGAATTAATGAAAGCTTTACTGCCAATGTGGAGCGGCTTTGCAACTTTAATCGCTGCAACAGCAGTTGCAACAAGTATGATGGGGCTTGTTATTGGTATTATGGTTGGTCTCAATTTTAAATTTAATCCCATTCAATCAGCATCACTAGGATTAGCGGTTATGTTTGCAGGTGGAGCTGCAACCTTCCTTAAAGGCGCTATTATGCTAAAAGGAACAGGCGATATCATTAACATGGGAATTACTGCTGCCTTAGGTGTCCTTTTGATCCAATTTTTATCTGACAAGACGAAATCATTCACTTTGATTGTCATTCCAACAGTAACACTCTTACTAGTTGGAGGAGTAGGTCATGTGTTATTACCTTATGTCAAAATGATTACCACCATGATTGGACAAGGGATTGCTTCATTACTTGGTTTACAACCTGTTTTGATGTCAATTTTAATTGCGATGATTTTCTGTTTCTTGATCGTATCTCCAATCACAACAGTTGGGATTGCTTTGGCAATTAGTTTGTCCGGAATTGGTTCTGGTGCTGCTAATTTAGGTATCTGTGCTGCTAGTTTTGGGCTTTGTATGGCTGGGTGGTCAGTCAATTCTAAGGGGACAGCCTTAGCGCATGTTTTAGGGTCTCCTAAGATTTCGATGGCTAATGTATTAGCAAAACCGAAGATTATGCTACCTATGATATCTTCAGCAGCAATACTAGGAATTCTCGGAGCTCTCTTTAATATTCAAGGAACACCAGCTAGTGCAGGTTTTGGTATCAGTGGTTTGATTGGACCGATTAATGCTCTTAATTTAGCAAAAGGTGGATGGTCAGTTATGAATATGTTATTGATAATTATAATATTTGTTGCTGCACCAATTATATTGAATTTTATTTTTAATTACCTCTTTATAAAAGTACTTAAAATTATTGATCCAATGGACTATAAATTAGATATTTAAGGAGATATTAGTGATGAAACTCAAAGTATTTAATGTTAGAGAAGAAGAAGCAACATTAGCACAAGATTGGGCAAACCGAAATCATGTGGAACTTTCTATGAGTGAAGGACCTTTGACATTGGAAACTGTTAATGAGGTAGAAGGTTTTGATGGGATTGCTAATGCACAGATTGAGCCTTTAGATGATGCTATTTATCCTCTTCTCAAAGAAATGGGAATTAAGCAAATCGCTCAGCGCAGTGCTGGTGTTGATATGTATAATCTTGAGTTAGCTAAGCAACATGGTATTATCATTAGCAATGTGCCAAGTTACTCACCGGAGTCTATTGCAGAATTTACAGTGACAATCGCTCTTAACCTTATTCGAAAAGTTGAGCTTATTAGAGCTAATGTTCGTGAACAGAATTTTTCATGGACCTTGCCAATTCGAGGACGAGTCCTAGGTAACATGACTGTGGCTATAATAGGAACTGGTCGCATTGGTCTAGCGACTGCTAAAATTTTTAAAGGGTTCGGATGTCGTGTTATTGGTTATGATATTTACCATAATCCAATGGCAGATGGTATCCTTGAGTATGTCAATTCGGTAGAAGAAGCTGTTGAAGAAGCTGATCTTGTGTCCTTACATATGCCACCAACTGCTGAAAATACGCATCTATTTAATTTAGATATGTTTAAACAGTTTAAAAAAGGTGCTATTTTAATGAATATGGCACGTGGAGCATTGGTGGAAACCAAAGATCTTCTTGAGGCTTTAGATCAAGGGCTTTTGGAGGGAGCTGGTATTGATACTTATGAATTTGAGGGGCCATATATACCTAAAAATTGTCAAGGTCAAGACATTTCAGACAAGGATTTCCTAAGACTGATTAACCATCCGAAAGTAATATACACTCCTCATGCGGCTTATTATACAGATGAAGCGGTCAAAAATCTAGTAGAGGGTGCCTTAAATGCTTGTGTAGAAGTGATTGAAACGGGAACAACTACTACGAAAGTCAACTAAAAGATGCTTAGGCATCTTTTTTTGTGGGGTAACAAAACATATGATGATTATGACCTTTAAAGCAAAAAAACATCTTATGTATTTATAGCTTGAAAGTCTTTTTTATAATAAAAAAAGATATTTTTTATAAAAATATTGAAAAAAAACATCAGATGAATAGTATTATTTAATCATAAAAGCGTTTACAAAATACAAGGAGGGTTCTCTCATGGAGAAAACAATGGATATGGAACAACGTGAAGAAGTTGTATCTTATAACCGAGCGAAAGTATGGCAGTTAGTTATGTTTGCCATGAACAATGCTTCTACAAATATATACTTATTTACGTTTATGTTTGTTACCTATTTCTCAACTGGCGTTCTTGGCTCGGCAGCCATTTTTGTCAGTCAAATTATGGGTTATATCCGTATTTTTGATGGTTTTATTGATCCAGCTATTGGTATTATGATTGATAAAACTGATACAAAATTTGGTAAGTATCGTCCTATTTTGATTATTGGGAACGTTATTACGGCTTTGTCATTGATTTTTCTTCTTGCATTGAGAGGTGTCGATGAAAATATTCGTTTCCCATTATTTATCCTTGTTCTAATTATCCATAAAATTGGATACTCAATGCAACAGACAATAACTAAAGCAGGGCAAACAGCACTGACAAATGACCCTAAGCAACGTCCTATTTTTAATATCGTTGATGCAGTTATGACAACATCATTAATGACAGGCGGTCAGTTTGTCGTTTCAGTTTTCTTAGTACCAAAATTTGGTAATTTTACACCTCAATTCTTCAATGTCCTTATTTTTGGAACAATTCTTATTTCAGCTATTTTAGCAATCGTTGCAATTATTGGGATTTGGGCAAAAGACAGAAAAGAATTCTTTGGTTTAGGAGAGAATACCCAAAAGACTGCTCTAAAAGATTACTGGAAGGTGTTGAAAGGAAATAAACCGCTTCAGATATTATCCATTGCTGCAGCTTTGGTAAAATTTGCCATCCAATTCTTTGGCGATTCCGTTGTTATGGTGCTATTGTTTGGTATTTTATTTGGTAATTATGCTTTATCAGGACAATTCTCACTTCTTTTCATTGTTCCTGGTGTTATTATTAATATTTTGTTCTCAACAATTGCTCGTAAAAAAGGTCTTCGTTTTTCATATGTCAGAGCAATTCAGATCGGTATGATTGGTTTACTTGCTTTTGGTGCAGTTCTTTACGTTGGTAAGCCTGGTGACCTTAGTTTAACAAGCCTAAATCTTTATACTATTTTATTTATCGTTACTAATATTATTGCGAGATACGCTTCACAAGCACCTGCTAGTTTAGTATTGACTATGGGAGCAGATATTTCTGACTATGAAACTTCTGAATCCGGTCGTTATGTATCAGGAATGATTGGAACTATCTTCTCCTTAACAGATTCGATTGCTTCTTCATTTGCTCCTATGGTAGTAGGTTTTGTGTTAGCAGGAATTGGATTTTCAAAATCATTTCCAACTATCGAAACACCACTGCCCCCTGATTTAAAAATGGCAGCTATTAGTATCCTTGTGGCCATTCCATTTATAACTTTGTCTATAGCTCTTCTTTTAATGAAATTTTACAAACTAGATAAAGAAGAAATGGTTCGTATTCAAGAGAAGATTCAAGTTATGAAAGCAGCAACTACTAAGGAACGTGCTAAAGATATTGCTCGTAATGTTCCTTTGACAGATATGGATTATGTTGATGTAACAAAATATCCTATTGATAAAGATTAAAAAGTTTAGCTGCTCTTCAATAGAGCAGCTATTTTGTTAAATAAGAGCTACCATTGGAGGATTCTTATGGCAAAAATTATTTCATTAGGTGAGGTTCTTTTGCGATTATCTCCACCTCAATATCACACACTGATGCAGGCTAATCACCTAAAATGCCAATTCGGTGGTTCAGAACTTAATGTCTTAGCAAGCCTTGCTCAACTAGGTTACCATGTAGGATTGGTCTCAGCTTTGCCTGATAATGATTTGGGCAAGATGGCAAGTCAATTTATATTGTCACAGCAAATTAGTCCAGCTGCTATAATTAAAAAAGAAGGACGACTAGGAATTTATTACTATGAACAAGGATTTTCGGTAAGAACAAATAAGGTTATCTACGATCGTAACTATTCATCTTTTTGGGAAAGTACCTTGAGTGATTATGATTTTACTTCTATTTTTAAGGGAGTGGATTGGTTTCATGTTTCTGGAATTACTCCAGCACTAACCAAGGACTTATATGAGGTGACTCGGTTCCTTATGACAAAAGCTAAAGAAGGAGGTGTAAAAGTATCGATTGATCTCAATTTTCGTGAGAGTTTATGGTCATCTTTTCAAGAGGCACGTGAGCAATTATCGCCACTATTAGGATTATTAGATGTTTGCTTTGGCTTAGAGCCGATTTATTTAGCTGGCGAAAGTGAAGATTTAAAAGATGAGTTGGGCTTATCCAGACCTTACCTTGATATTGAATTACTTGAAAAGATAACCCAAAAGATTGTCCAAGAATATGGGTTAGACTATATTGCCTTTACTCAAAGGGAAATGGAATATACTAATCAGTATATGTTAAAATCATATTTGTATCATAATAATATGTTATATCAAACTGATAAAACTGGCGTTGAAGTATTAGATCGTGTGGGGACAGGAGATGCCTTTGCTGCAGGTTTAATTCATGCGCTTCTGGAAAAAGAAACTCCTCAAAGGGCCTTAGAAATAGCTATGGCTACATTTAAATACAAACATACCATTCAAGGAGATATCAATATCATGACACGAGATGATATTGCTTACCTCATTGAAAAAGAAACAAATGATATTAAACGATAGTGTAAAAGGAGAGTGTATGTTATATCCATTATTGACAAAAACAAGAAATACTTATGATTTAGGCGGTATTTGGAACTTTAAATTAGGAGAACATAATCCAAATGAATTACTACCTTCAGATGAAGTCATGGTTATCCCGACTTCATTTAATGATTTGATGGTAAGTAAAGAAAAACGTGATTATATAGGTGATTTTTGGTATGAAAAAGTCATTGAAGTACCTAAAGTATCAGAGGATGAAGAGATGGTGCTGCGTTTTGGCTCAGTGACACATCAAGCTAAAATTTATGTTGACGGTGTATTGGTAGGAGAGCATAAGGGAGGTTTTACTCCTTTTGAAGTTCTTGTTCCTGAATGTAAGTATAATAATGAGAAAATTAAGGTATCAATTTGTGCTAATAACGTTTTAGACTATACCACGCTTCCGGTCGGAAATTATAGTGAAATCATTCAAGAAGATGGTAGCATTAAGAAGAAAGTACGTGAGAATTTTGATTTCTTCAATTATGCAGGTGTGCATCGTCCTCTTAAGTTGATGATACGTCCTAAAAATCATATTTTTGATATTACAATTACAAGTCGTCTATCAGATGATTTACAGTCAGCAGATTTACATTTTTTAGTGGAGACTAATCAAAAGGTTGACGAAGTTAGAATTAGCGTTTTTGATGAAGATAACAAACTAGTGGGTGAAACGAAGGATAGCAGATTATTTCTTAGTGATGTCCATCTTTGGGAAGTTTTAAATGCCTATCTGTACACAGCGCGTGTTGAAATTTTTGTTGATAATCAACTCCAAGATGTCTATGAGGAAAATTTTGGTCTTAGAGAAATAGAAGTGACAAATGGTCAATTCCTATTGAATCGCAAACCTATTTATTTTAAAGGATTTGGTAAACATGAAGATACGTTCATTAATGGCAGAGGTTTGAATGAAGCTGCTAACTTAATGGATTTGAATCTTTTGAAGGATATGGGGGCAAACTCTTTTAGAACATCCCATTATCCTTATTCTGAAGAAATGATGCGTTTAGCAGATCGAATGGGAGTGTTAGTGATAGATGAGGTTCCAGCAGTAGGGTTATTTCAAAATTTTAACGCTTCCTTAGATTTGTCACCAAAAGATAATGGTACGTGGAATTTGATGCAAACAAAAGCGGCGCATGAACAAGCTATCCAAGAATTAGTGAAGCGTGATAAAAATCATCCTAGCGTCGTGATGTGGGTAGTCGCTAACGAACCGGCTAGTCATGAAGCGGGAGCACATGATTATTTTGAGCCATTAGTAAAACTTTATAAAGATTTAGACCCTCAAAAACGTCCTGTCACCTTGGTTAATATTTTAATGGCAACCCCAGATAGAGACCAAGTGATGGACCTGGTTGATGTTGTCTGCCTTAATCGTTACTATGGTTGGTACGTTGACCACGGTGATTTAACAAATGCAGAAGTAGGTATAAGAAAAGAGTTATTAGAATGGCAAGATAAATTTCCTGACAAACCAATTATCATAACGGAGTATGGCGCTGATACGTTACCGGGATTACATTCTACTTGGAATATTCCATATACAGAAGAATTTCAATGTGATTTTTATGAAATGAGTCATCGTGTTTTTGATGGTATTCCTAATTTAGTTGGTGAGCAAGTCTGGAATTTTGCAGACTTTGAAACTAATCTGATGATACTTCGTGTACAGGGGAATCACAAAGGTCTCTTTTCAAGGAATCGCCAGCCGAAACAAGTCGTCAAAGAATTTAAAAAACGCTGGATGACTATTCCTCATTACCATAATAAAAAAAATAGTGTAAAATAGGGGTAGTTATTTTAGAAGAGGTGATGATATGGCTAGACCCTTAGTAGAACAAACAGCAGATCGTCTATTGCATTTAATTTTAGAAAGAGAATACCCTGTTGGTGCTAAGCTCCCCAATGAATATGAATTAGCAGAAGATCTAGATGTTGGTCGCAGCACAATCCGAGAAGCAGTCAGAAGTTTAGCAACGCGTAATATTTTAGAAGTCAGACAGGGCTCTGGAACATATATTAGTTCTAAAAAGGGTGTTTCTGAGGATCCATTAGGGTTCTCTCTAATAAAGGACACAGATAGGTTGACATCAGATCTCTTTGAACTACGCCTTTTATTGGAACCTCGAATAGCAGAGCTGGTAGCTTATAGAATTACAGATGATCAGTTACAATTACTCGAAAAGCTTGTTGGAGATATTGAAGATGCTGTTCACGCAGGCGATCCGAAACATTTACTTTTAGACGTGGAATTTCATTCCATGCTAGCTAAATACAGTGGTAATATTGCAATGGATAGCCTTTTGCCAGTCATCAACCAGTCAATTCATCTGATAAATGCGAATTATACAAATCGTCAGATGAAGTCGGATAGTTTAGAAGCACATAGAGAAATTATCAAAGCAATCCGAGAAAAAAATCCAGTAGCTGCACATGATGCTATGCTTATGCATATCATGAGTGTTAGACGTTCAGCGTTGAAAGCTTAATATAAGAAGAAAAATAGCTATTCTTGAATAGCTATTTTTTTAGTATTCTTCTTGACAATTCATCAGATGACTTATATAATATAGTTAAAGATAACGGTTACATTTTGGGAGGTATTATGTTAAATCAATTGAAAAACAACTATTTCTTTGCTGTTATTCGAGGGAAATCATCTGAGGATGCGCTCGAAATCGCAAAGCATGCTATTTTGGGTGGTATTCGGAATATTGAAGTAACTTTTTCGACTCCTGAAGCAAGCAAAGTCATCAAACAATTATCAGATGACTTTAAAAATAATAAAGAAATTATTGTGGGGGCCGGAACGGTCATGACAACTGAACTTGCTAAAGAGGCTATTGATGCTGGAGCTAAATTTTTGGTTAGCCCACACTTTGATTCAGATATTGCTAATTTAGCTAATGAAAACAAGGTTTATTATTTCCCAGGCTGTGCAACGGCAACAGAAATCGTGGTAGCTAGAAAGTATAAATGTCAGATTATAAAGCTTTTTCCAGGTGGAGTTGTGGGTCCAGGTTTTATCAAAGATATTCATGGTCCTATTCCAGATGTTGATTTAATGCCATCAGGTGGCGTCTCTGTTTCAAATGTAGTTGAATGGAGAAAAGCAGGAGCAGTTGCGGTTGGTGTTGGCTCAGCATTATCTAGTAAAGTAGCCACAGAAGGCTATGATAGTGTTACTAAAATAGCTAAACAGTTTGTTTCTGCACTTGATTAGTGAGTAAGAGAAGAATATGGCGTTTAATACTGAAACATTTATGTTAAAAAATCAAGCAGCTATACAGCTGTATGAAGAGGTCAAGAGACAACCTATTTTTGATTATCATTGCCACTTAGATCCAAAGGACATTTTTGAAGATCATATTTTTGATAATATTGTGGATTTGTGGCTTGGTGGTGACCACTATAAATGGCGTCTTATGAGGGCTAATGGTATTTCTGAAGCAGAAATTACAGGTCCAGCATCCAACCTTGAGAAATTTAAAGCATTTGCTAGAACACTAGAAAGAGCATACGGTAATCCTGTTTATCATTGGTCTGCTATGGAATTGAAAAATATCTTTGGTGTTAATGAGATTTTGACAGAATCAAATGCTGAGGAAATTTATCATCGTTTAAATCATTTCTTGAAAGAGCATAAAATAAGTCCTAGACGTTTAATTGCAGATAGCAAAGTTATGTTTATTGGTACTACAGACCACCCTCTTGATACTCTCGAGTGGCATAAAAAGTTGGCTGCTGATGAGAGTTTTAAAACAGTTGTTGCTCCGACATTTAGGCCAGATGAAGCTTTTATTGAACATCGACATTTTGTTGATTTTATTACTAAACTGGGTGACATTACTCAAAAAGAGATTACAGATTTTTCAACATTTATAGCAGCAATGGAAGAACGCATTGCGTATTTTGCTCAAAATGGTTGTAGGGCTAGCGATATCAGTTTTACGGAAATCGTCTTTGAACAAACTGATGAATTGGAGTTGAACGATTTATTTAATAAAGTTTGTGAAGGCTATATCCCAAATCAATCAGAAATCAGCAAATGGCAAACAGCTGTTTTTATGGAACTTTGCCGATTATATAAAAAATATGGTTTTGTAACACAGGTGCATTTTGGAGCTTTGAGAAATAATCATTCTACTATTTTTGAAAAATTGGGAGCTGACGTGGGTGTGGATTCACTTGGTGACCAAGTGGCTTTAACTGTTAATATGAACCGTTTATTGGATTCCTTGGTTAAAAAAGATAGTCTGCCTAAAATGATTTGGTATAATCTCAATCCAGCTTACAATATAGCAGTAGCTAACACTTTGGCAAATTTTCAAGCTAACGAACTTGGAGTGAGATCTTACCTTCAATTTGGTGCAGGTTGGTGGTTTGCAGATACTAAATTAGGGATGATTAGTCAAATGAATGCCTTAGCAGAGCAAGGCATGTTGGCGAATTTTATTGGTATGTTAACAGATTCTAGAAGTTTTCTATCTTATCAACGTCATGACTATTTTCGACGTATTTTATGTACCTACTTAGGAGAATGGATTGAAGAAGGAGAAGTTCCAGAAGATTATCAAGCTTTAGGAAGTATGGCTAAAGACATCGCTTATCAAAATGCAGTTAATTATTTTAAGAACTAAAAAGGAAGAGTGAAATCATGGAAATGTCATTTAGGTGGTATGGTGAAGACGACCCCGTTACTTTAGAAAATATTGGTCAAATTCCAACAATGAAAGGGATTGTTACAGCGATATACGATGTACCAGTAGGAGAAGTTTGGTCACGTGAGCGCATTCAACAGCTGAAAGAAAAGGTAGAGGCAGCAGGGCTTAAAATTTCGGTTATCGAATCAGTACCTGTTCATGAAGATATCAAATTGGGACGTCCAACACGTGATCTCTTGATTGATAATTATATTCAAACCGTCAAAAATTTGGCTGCGGAAGGTATTGATACTATTTGTTATAATTTTATGCCAGTATTTGACTGGACACGCACTGATTTAGCATATCAATATCCAGATGGTTCCACAGCTTTGATATTTGATGAGACGGTTTCTAAAAAAATGGATCCAGTAAACGGTGAATTATCTTTGCCAGGATGGGATGCCAGCTATAGTAAAGAAGAAATGAAGGCTATCATGGATGCCTATGCTGAAATTGATGAGGAAAAACTTTGGGAAAATCTCACTTATTTTATTAAACGTATTATTCCTGAAGCGGAAGCCGTAGGCGTTAAAATGGCCATTCATCCGGATGACCCACCATATTCTATTTTTGGTTTACCTCGCATTATTACTGGGTTAGAGGCTATTGAGCGTTTTGTGAAATTGTACGATAGTAAAAGTAATGGCATCACTTTATGTGTGGGTTCTTACGCTTCTGATCCCCAGAATGATGTTTTAGAGATTTCGCGACGTGCTTTTGAGTTAGATCGTGTAAACTTTGTTCATGCTCGCAATATTAAATTAGGTGATGGAAAGTCATTTAAAGAATCGGCTCATCCATCAGAATACGGGTCAATAGACATGTATGAAGTTATTAAGTTATGCCATGAATTTGGGTTTGAGGGTGCTATTCGACCTGACCACGGGCGTATGATTTGGGGAGAAACAGGTCGTCCAGGATATGGCCTATACGATAGAGCTTTAGGAGCCACTTACGTTTCTGGTTTATACGAAGCTGTGATTAAAGGTTCAAAATAAGGCGATGCTTCCAAATTTCTCCTGTTCCAATCTCCTGAAAGAGAAATTTGGAAAGTTATTATCATAATATGATTGTACTTAGCTAAGAGTAGAATACTTATAGAAGTTAATGAGAGGAATAAGATGTCAAAAACAATTACATTTACCAATAAAGTTGTCGTCATAACAGGTGCAGGCGGTGTTCTCTGTGGTTATATGGCTAAAGAATTTGCGAAAGCAGGCGCTAAAGTGGCATTATTAGATTTGAATCAAGAAGCTGCTCAAACATTTGCTGATGAAATTGTAGAAGAAGGTGGTATCGCTAAGGCTTATAAAGCTAACGTTTTGTCTAAAGAAAACCTTGAAGAAGTGCATCAAGCCGTTTTAGAGGATCTTGGACCAACTGATATTTTAGTTAATGGTGCAGGAGGCAACAATCCTAAAGCTACAACTGATAATGAATTTCACGAATTAGACTTACCTTCAGAAACAAAAACCTTCTTTGAGTTAGATGAAGCTGGTATTAGCTTTGTTTTTAACTTAAATTATTTAGGAACATTATTGCCAACGCAAGTATTTGCCCAAGATATGGTTGGACGTGAAGGAGCGAATATTATTAATATCTCTTCAATGAATGCTTTCACCCCTCTGACCAAAATACCAGCTTATTCTGGAGCTAAAGCAGCTATTAGTAACTTCACACAATGGCTAGCTGTTCATTTCTCAAAAGTTGGTATCCGTTGTAATGCTATTGCACCTGGTTTCTTGGTAACAAATCAGAACCGAAGCTTGTTATTTACTGAGGACGGTCAGCCAACTGCGCGTGCTGAGAAAATTCTTAATAATACACCAATGGGAAGATTTGGAGAAGCAAGTGAGCTGATTGGCGGATTGTTCTTTTTAGCAGATGAAAAATCATCAAGTTTTGTTAATGGCGTTGTCCTTCCGATTGATGGTGGATTTGCTGCTTACTCTGGTGTTTAATTTACAAGATAATAGCCACTTAACACATAAGAGATTATTGAGTTGAGTGGTTTTTTAAGGAAATTTGTTTAATGATCTTACCACTAAATGATGGGTAGGTTGCTAATTGGAAAATCCTCATAAGTTAGATAAATTTAGAAACTGGAGATAATATGGTAGATACAAATCACAAAATCGCTTTTTGCATAGATTCTGATGGTTGCGCAATGGATACAATGACATATAAGCATCAACTCTTTTTTGGTCCAATTGCTGCAGATATATTTGGGATATCAGAACAAGAAAGAACAAGTTTTTTAAAAGAGTGGGATAGAGTCAATCTTTATTCAAGAACTCGTGGAGTTAATCGGTTTGTGGGATTGGTTATGGGCCTTGAGTTTGCCGGAGTAGAACATATTGATAAATTAAAAGAATGGGTCGAAACAACAGACTCATTGTCCAATAATTCCTTAGAGTTAGCGCTTGCCAACGATTTTAGTAGAGATTTAGAGAAGGCTTTAGAATGGTCCAATGAAGTGAATCGCCAAATCAAAAATTATGAGGGAGATTCTTTAGCGTTTTCAGGTGTGTTAGAAAGTTTAGAACGATTAAGTCAATTTGGTAATGTTTATGTCGTGAGTTCTGCTAACAAGGAAGCTGTTTGGCAAGAGTGGGAAGAACAGGGATTGCTAAAGTATGTTGATGATATCTATTGTCAAGATAGAGGTAAAAAAGAAGATGTTATCGCCACTTTAATTGCAAGTGGTTACTGCCGTGAAACTATTTTGATGGTAGGAGATTCCCTGGGTGATCTGGCTGCAGCAGAACAAAATGGTATTGCATTTTACCCAGTACTTGTTGGTAAGGAAGTCAAATCATGGGAAATTCTTAGAGAAGATATTGGTGAAGCTTTTGCAAAAGGTCAATTCGAACAGCAAAGGCAAAAAGAATCTATTAATACCTTTTGGGCTAATTTAGATAACTAATAGAAAGGATAGGCTATGACACATTTAGTTGACTTAACAAAGAAACCCTTCAATCTAAATCAAGAAGCAATTGAGTGGATTGAAAAAACAATTAATGAGATGACATTGGATGAGAAAATTGGGCAACTTTTTTTCAATATGGGAGCTAGTCGTTCAGAAGAATATTTAACAGATGTTTTGGATCGGTATCATATTGCTGCTGTTCGCTATAATAGAGGTAGTTCAAGTGAAATCTATGATCAGAATTTAATTTTACAGACAAAGTCGAAATTGCCGATGTTGATTGCTGCAAATACAGAAGCTGGTGGAGACGGTGCTGTCACGGATGGAACTAAAGTTGGCGATGAAATAAAAGTGGCTGCTACAAATGATCCGAAATATGCTTATGAAATGGGAAGAATCGCAGGGATGGAGGCATCTGCTGTGGGTTGTAATGCTTCATTTTCTCCAATTGTAGATTTGACACGTAATTGGCGTAATCCTATCATAGCTAGTCGAAATTGGGGTGCTAACGTTGATCAAATTATTTCACTTTCAAAAGAGTATATGAAAGGAATCATGCAATATAATATTGTACCTTTCGCTAAACATTTTCCAGGGGATGGCATTGATGAGCGTGATCATCATTTGTCATTTGCTTCCAATCCTATGAGTAAAGAGGAGTGGATGTCGACATTTGGCCGCATTTATGGTGAATTGGCTGACGCAGGTTTACCAGGAGTCATGGCAGGTCACATACATTTACCAAACGTTGAAAAAGAAATGCATCCAGAGCGAGACCTTGATGATATGTTACCAGCTTCATTGAATAAAACACTTTTAGATGAGTTATTGAGAGGAGAGTTAGGTTATAATGGAGCTATTGTAACGGACGCTTCTCATATGGTTGGAATGACTGCTTCAATGCCAAGGAGAGATTTGTTGCCAACGGCGATTGAAGCAGGTTGTGATTTATTCTTATTCTTTAATGACCCTGATGAAGACATTCAATGGATGAAAGAAGGTTACGAAAAAGGTATTCTAACAGAGGAACGTCTCCATGACGCTTTACGTCGTACTCTCGGTCTAAAAGCGAAATTAGGCTTGCATAACTATGAGGGACGTCGCCAAGAACTCTTTATGCCTAAAGATAAGGCTATGGCTTTAATCAACACATTAGAGTCGCAAAAAATAGCTGATGAAGTTGCTGATAAAGCAGTAACTCTGGTAAAAGATAAACAAAAAGATATCTTTCCAGTAAATCCAGAACGTTATCGTCATATCTTACTTGTTAACGTTGAAGGATATAAGGGAGGTTTTGGTGCGATGATTGCTGGAAACAAGCAACGTGCATCGGATTACATGAAAGAGTTACTTGAGGCACGTGGCCATGAAGTAACTGTCTGGGAGTCTACCGAAGAGCGTATTATGAAATTGCCACAAGAGGAGCGGGCAGCAGCTATCGCTAATGTTTACGCACAAAAACAGCCAATCGCAAATCTAACAGAACACTATGACTTGATTATTAACTTGGTAGATGTCAATGCTGGAGGAACAACACAACGTATTATTTGGCCAGCAGCTAAAGGCACCCCTGATCAGCCTTTTTACGTTCATGAAATACCATCTATTGTGATTTCAGTACAACATGCATTTGCTTTAGCAGATATGCCACAGGTAGGGACTTATATTAATGCTTATGATGGGCTTCCTAGCACGATAAGTGCAGTAGTTGCGAAATTGGCTGGAGAATCAGAATTTACAGGAGTTTCACCAGTAGATGCTTACTGTGGTTTAATTGATACACATTTATGGCGCCAATGCTAATAGAAACAAGATGATGTACTTTTATGTAACATAAAAAAAGAGCTTAAAGCTCTTTTTTTATCCTTCAAAATAGAGTAGTTCCTTGGGTGTTTTGGTAAATACTTCAAAGCCGGTTTTAGTCACATAACCGCAGTCTTCAATTCGCACACCAACTTTATCTGGTATATAAATACCTGGTTCAACAGAGAAGCACATGCCTTCTTGAATCTCCATATCGTTACCAGCCATAATAGATGGAAATTCATGGACATCCATACCTAATCCATGACCAAGGCGGTGGTTAAAGTATTGTCCATAACCAGCCTTTTCAATAACATTTCTTGCTGCTGCGTCAACTTCAGAAGCAAGGACTCCTGGCTTAATAAAATCAATAGCCGCTTGATGTGCTTCAAGACATAAATGGTAAATATCTTTTTTGAATTGATCAGGTTTCCCCACTGCTACTGTACGGGTCATATCTGACGTATAACCTAGTGTTTCTACACCTAAATCAAATAATAACAAAGCATTATTTTCGATTTTATTAGTTCCTGGGATACCATGTGGATTTGCTGCATTATTGCCAGTCAAAACCATAGTGTCGAAACTCATTTTATTGATACCTTGTTTTTTCATTTCAAATTCGATTTGAGCGATAATATCGGTTTCAGTGTTGTTTAGCGAGATATTGTCAAATCCAACTTGAACAGCTTTATCAGCAAATTCTCCAGCGACTAACATTTTCTCAATTTCATCTCGTGATTTAATTAGGCGCATGTTTTGAATATAAGGTGTTAGGTTTTCAAAATGACCATCAAAAACGGTTTGGAGACCTTGGAATTTAGTAACATTAAGATTATCAAATTCGGCTAGAACTTTAGAAACAGAAAAGGATGGTAAGTTGCTAGCTATTTTTTGCCAAGGATTTTCTGAATCTATGTAACCAAAGACGGGAAATGGTACACTTTGTTTTGCACGCGATACTTCTAGTGCTGGTACAAATAAAATAGGATCGCGATCTTCATAGACAAATAAAAACATTTGTCTTTCATGGGGATCGCAAAAGAAACCTGTTAAATAGTTGACTGTCACAGGATCAGAAAAGACAGCAAGTTCAGCTTGGACTGAATGTAAGTGATGGCGTATACGATTAAGTTTTGACATAATAACCCTTCTTCCTAAAAGGAACTTAGTCTAGTTAGGCTAGTTTCTTATGCCTATTATTTTTCCAAAAAAATAGGAAAAAATCAAGTTTAGTTAGTATTTTGAAAGTTTTTCATAAAAAAGCTTTATAAAAGCTTGAAAGTGTTTCCAAAAGGTGATAAAATATCAGTGAAAGCGTCATTTTCAAATAGAAAGGAAGTTAAATCAATATGAATACAGATGATACGATTACGATTTATGATGTTGCCCGTGAAGCAGGTGTTTCGATGGCAACTGTTAGTCGTGTGGTAAATGGAAATAAAAATGTCAAGGAAAATACACGTAAGAAAGTCCTTGAAGTTATTGATCGTCTTGACTATCGTCCAAATGCTGTGGCGCGTGGTTTAGCAAGTAAAAAAACGACAACTGTTGGTGTTGTCATTCCTAATATCGCAAATAGCTACTTTTCAATTTTAGCGCGTGGTATTGATGATATTGCAGCAATGTACAAATATAACATTGTCCTTGCTTCAAGTGATGAAGACGATGATAAAGAGGTTAATGTTGTTAATACTTTGTTTGCTAAGCAAGTAGACGGTATTATTTTTATGGGACACCACTTAACTGAAAAGATTCGTGCAGAGTTCTCTCGTTCACGCACACCGATTGTTTTAGCAGGTACTGTGGACCTTGAGCATCAATTACCAAGTGTTAATATCGATTACAAAGCAGCAGCAGTTGATGTTATTGATATTTTAGCTGGCAATCATAAAGACATTGCTTTTGTATCAGGACCACTTATTGACGATATTAATGGCAAGGTTCGTTTGGCAGGATACAAAGAAGGTCTCAAGAAAAATGGCTTAAACTTTAAAGAGGGGTTGGTTTTTGAAGCCAACTACCGTTATGCTGAAGGCTTTGCATTAGCTCAACGTGTGATTAATGCTGGAGCAACAGCAGCATATGTTGCTGAGGATGAGTTAGCGGCAGGTTTGTTAAATGGTCTTTTTGAGGCAGGTAAACGTGTTCCTGAAGATTTTGAAATTATCACAAGCAATGACTCGCCAATCGCACAATATACACGTCCTAACTTAACTTCTATCAGTCAACCGGTCTATGATTTGGGTGCTGTTAGCATGCGTATGCTAACAAAAATTATGCACAAAGAAGAGTTGGAAGAAAAAGAAATAGTGCTTAATCACGGGATTGTTAAACGTGGCACAACAAATAATTAGTGTTAGAGTATGTTATTTGAAAAATAGTGGTAGAATGGTAGTAGCTTAGCGCTTAACTTTCTGATACTTAACATGATATATTGAGAGGATTAGGGTAGCTTAGCTTCCTAATCTTTTTTTAGAGGTGTAATATGACAAATGAATTGATAATGCAAGCTTTTGAGTGGTATTTACCTAGTGATGGGAATCACTGGAAGAAATTAGAGGAGTCTATATCAGACCTTAAAAAACTTGGAATTAGTAAAATCTGGTTACCACCAGCATTTAAGGGAACTAGCAGTGATGATGTAGGATATGGTGTTTATGATCTCTTTGATTTAGGAGAATTTGACCAGAATGGAACAATTAGAACAAAATATGGTAGGAAAGAAGAGTATCTAAAGCTTATTAAGTCGTTAAAGGCAAATGGCATTAAACCGTTTGCAGATATCGTTCTTAACCATAAAGCCAATGGTGATCATAAAGAAAAATTTCAAGTCATCAAAGTCAATCCTGAAAATCGTCAAGAAGCATTAAGTGAACCCTATGAGATTGAAGGATGGACGGGATTTGATTTCCCAGGTAGACAGGGTGAGTACAATGATTTTAAATGGCACTGGTACCACTTTACTGGTTTAGATTACGATGCTAAAAATAATGAAACAGACATCTTTATGATTGTAGGCGATAATAAAGGTTGGGCAGACGATGATTTGATTGATGATGAAAATGGTAATTTCGATTATCTCATGTACAATGACATTGATTTTAAGCATCCTGAAGTTATAAAAAACTTACAAGATTGGGCTAAGTGGTTTATTGAAACTACAGGCATTGAAGGTTTTCGTTTGGATGCTGTGAAACATATCGATTCTTACTTTATTCAAACTTTCATTAATGATATTCGTACAAAAATAAAACCCGATTTAGAGGTCTTTGGCGAATATTGGAAATCTGACCAAACATCAATGAAGGACTATTTAGAGGCAACACAATTTCAATTTTCTCTTGTTGATGTCACCTTGCATATGAATTTTTTTGATGCCAGTCACCAAAACCGTGATTTTGATATGCGAACAATTTTTGATGATAGTCTTGTTATTGATAATCCTGAGTATGCTGTTACATTCGTAGAAAATCACGATACGCAAAGTGGACAAGCTCTAGAAAGTAGAGTGGAAGATTGGTTTAAACCTTTAGCTTATGGCTTGATACTTTTACGCCAACAAGGGACTCCATGTCTTTTTTATGGTGATTACTATGGCATTCAAGGAGAATTTGGCCAACCATCCTTTAAAGAGGTTATTGATAAAATGGCTGAGCTACGCCAAAACTATGTATTTGGCGAACAAGTCGATTACTTTACGCATTCAAATTGTATTGGTTGGACTTGTCTTGGGGATGAGGAACATAATTCTTGTTTAGCTGTGGTCCTAACAAATGGTGATCAGGGATGGAAACATATGGAAGTAGGGGAAATTTATGCAGGCAAAACTTTTGTTGATTATTTAGGCAATTGTGAACAAGAGGTTGTTATAGGAGATGATGGTTGGGGTGATTTTTTAGTTGCATCTGCGTCTATCTCGGCTTGGGTCCCTAAAATAGAGGAAGCTAACTGATAAATCAGGTGAAAAAAAAGGTAAAATGAGATATAATAAGACCTATGAAAGTTTTACTGTATTTAGAGGCTGAAGAATACTTGAAAAAGTCAGGTATCGGTCGTGCTATCAAACATCAAGAGAAAGCTCTTCAAATTGCTGGGATAGATTATACCACTAATCCTACAGATGACTTTGACCTTGTTCATATGAATACCTATGGTATTAGAAGTTGGCTTTTGATGAGTAAAGCTAAAAAAACTGGGAAAAAAGTAATTATGCATGGCCATTCCACTGAAGAGGACTTTAGAAATTCTTTTATTGGCTCAAATTTAGTATCCCCGCTTTTTAAATGGTACCTTTGCCGTTTTTATCAAAAAGCAGATGCCATTATAACCCCAACTGATTATTCTAAACAACTAATAAAAGCATATGGCATCAAGAAACCAATTTTTGTTTTATCTAACGGGATTGATCTAAGTCGCTATCAGAGGTCAGAAAAGAAAGAAGCTGCATTTCGTCACTATTTTCACTTAAGTAAGGATGATAAAGTTGTTATGGGGGCCGGTCTTTATTTCATGCGTAAGGGAATTGACCAATTTGTTGAAGTAGCTGCAAAAATGCCTGATATTCGTTTTATTTGGTTTGGAGAAACAAATAAATGGGTTATTCCTCGAAAGGTTAGGCAAATCGTTACCAAGCAACATCCCTCAAATGTTACTTTTGCTGGTTACATAAAAGGTGATGTTTATGAAGGTGCCATGAGTGCTAGCGATGCTTTCTTCTTTCCGAGTCGTGAAGAGACAGAAGGGATAGTAGTTTTAGAGGCTTTAGCTAGTCATCAGCATGTGGTTTTAAGAGATATCCCTGTGTATCACGGTTGGGTGACCGAAGACAGTGTTGAATTAGCGACTGATGTTGATGGTTTTGTTGAAAAGTTGGATAAAGTCTTATCTGGTAAGAGTGATAAGATTAAAGAAGGTTATCGTGTGGCTGAGAGTCGAAGTATCGAACGAATTGCCCATGAATTGGCAAGTGTTTATCAAAAAGTAATGGAGTTGTAAGATGCGTATAGGTCTATTTACAGATACATACTTTCCCCAAGTTTCGGGAGTTTCAACAAGTATCCGAACTTTAAAGGAAGGGTTGGAGAAGGAAGGACACGAAGTTTATATTTTCACAACTACCGACCGTAATGTCAAACGTTTTGAAGACCCTACAATTATTCGTTTACCAAGTGTCCCTTTTATTTCTTTTACAGATCGTCGAGTAGTTTATAGAGGTTTAATTTCTGCTTATAGGATAGCTAAAGACTACGAACTTGATATTATTCATACTCAAACAGAATTCAGTTTAGGACTTTTAGGAAAATTAGTTGCAAAAGCTTTAAGAATACCTGTTGTGCATACTTATCATACTCAATATGAGGATTACGTTGGTTATATCGCAAAAGGCAAATTGATTAAGCCAAGTATGGTCAAATATATCATGCGTACCTACCTAAGTGATTTGGATGGTGTCATATGTCCTTCTCGAATTGTTCTCAATCTTCTAGATGGTTACGGTGTCAAAATTCCAAAACAAGTTATTCCGACAGGTATTCCTGTTGAGAACTATCGTCGAGAGGATATCTCTGAAGAAACAATCAAGAATCTACGAACGGAGCTTGGCCTTGCGGATAATGATACAATGCTATTGAGTTTATCACGGGTATCTTTTGAAAAAAATATTCAAGCAATCTTGATGCATTTATCAGCTGTCGTTGATGAAAATCCTCACGTAAAATTAGTGATAGTTGGAGATGGTCCTTATCTTTCAGATCTAAAAGAACTTGTTCACTCTTTAGAACTTGAAAATTCAGTTATTTTTACAGGTATGGTTGAGCATAGCCAAGTGGCTATCTACTATAAAGCATGTGATTTCTTTATTAGTGCTTCAACAAGTGAAACGCAAGGATTAACTTACATTGAGAGTCTGGCGAGTGGACGTCCAATCATTGCGCAAAGCAATCCTTATCTAGATGATGTTATTTCAGATAAAATGTTTGGAACTCTGTACAAGAAGGAAAGTGATTTGGCAGATGCTATCCTAGATGCAATAGCAGAGACACCCAAAATGACTCAAGAAGCTTATGAACAGAAATTATATGAGATTTCTGCTGAGAATTTCAGCAAGTCTGTATATGCTTTTTACCTAGACTTTCTGATTTCACAAAAAGCTAGTGTGAAAGAAAAAGTCTCTCTGACGATAGGAAATAAGGATAGCCATTCTACTCTTCGTTTTGTCAGAAAAGCGGTATATTTACCTAAGAAAGTTTTTACCTTTACAGGAAGAGCCTCTAAAAAAGTGGTAAAAGCACCTAAACGTCGTATTTCATCTATTCGAGATTTTTTAGATTGAGACGAATAAAATTAGTAAATGTCTTGAAATTATAAAAAATATTGTTATAATAAAAAATGAAGACATGTTAGGTTCTAATAGATTTCAAGAGCGAGCACTGGTTGGTGGAAAGAGTGCAATTAGAGAACTTAGTACTACTTCCTTGATTTTATGTAAACATAAAAGGGTGGTTCCCTTATCGCCACTAGAGGTCTGACACAAGTATACTCGAGTTTTTGTGTTGGATAAATTGAGGTGGAACCACGTAGTCTTTACGTCCTTTTGGATGTAAAGGCTCTTTTTTTATAAAAGAAGTGGTTGCATAAAAGAGGCAGATTGCTTTTCTAATGTTATACTTATTATCCCTATCTAGGATAATGTGGAATTCAATCAAAGGTCAATCCCTTTGTTTATTAGTGAATTAATGTGTTTAGGAATTGGTATCACCCTAACAGTTATTAAGAAAAGGAGAACAAGATGATTAAAATCACTTTCCCAGATGGTGCAATTCGTGAATTTGAATCTGGCATCACAACATTTGAAATTGCACAATCAATTTCTAACTCTTTAGCTAAAAAAGCTTTAGCTGGTAAATTTAATGGTCAACTTATTGATACAACACGTGCTATCGAAGAAGATGGTAGTATTGAGATTGTAACACCTGACCACGAAGATGCTTTAGGAGTTCTTCGTCACTCAGCAGCGCATTTATTTGCTCAAGCTGCAAAACGCCTTTTTCCAGACTTATGTTTAGGTGTAGGTCCAGCTATTCACGATGGTTTTTACTACGATACTGATAATAAATCAGGTCAAATTTCAAATGATGATCTTCCTCGTATTGAAGAAGAAATGAAAAAAATTGTTAAGGAAAATCACCCTTGTATTCGTGAAGAAATCAGTAAAGAAGAAGCGTTAGAACTTTTTAAAGATGACCCTTATAAAGTTGAATTAATTAGTGAACATGCTGAAGATGGTTTAACTGTTTATCGTCAAGGTGAATTTGTAGACCTTTGTCGTGGACCTCATGTCCCATCAACAGGACGTATTCAAGTCTTTCATCTTCTAAATGTCGCTGGGGCTTACTGGCGTGGTAACAGTGATAATGCTATGATGCAGCGTGTCTATGGTACTGCTTGGTTTGATAAAAAAGATTTGAAAGCATATCTTAAACGCCGTGAAGAAGCTAAGGAACGTGACCACCGCAAATTAGGTAAAGAACTTGATTTATTTATGGTTAATCCTGAAGTAGGTCAAGGATTGCCATTCTGGTTGCCAAATGGAGCAACTATTCGCCGCGAATTGGAACGTTACATTGTTGATAAGGAGATTGCTTCAGGTTATCAACACGTTTACACACCTCCGATGGCATCTGTTGAATTTTACAAGACTTCTGGGCACTGGGACCACTATCGTGAAGATATGTTCCCAACAATGGATATGGGAGATGGGGAGGAATTCGTTCTTCGTCCAATGAACTGCCCACACCATATTGAAGTTTATAAACATCATGTTCACTCATATCGTGAATTGCCAATTCGTATCGCTGAACTTGGTATGATGCACCGTTATGAAAAATCAGGGGCCCTCACAGGATTGCAACGTGTACGCGAAATGACACTCAACGATGCCCATATTTTCGTTACACCTGAGCAAATTAAAGATGAATTTCTTAAAGCTCTTAATCTCATAGCAGAAATTTATGAAGATTTTAACTTAACAGATTACCGTTTCCGCTTATCTTATCGTGACCCAGAAGATAAACATAAGTATTATGATAACGATGAGATGTGGGAAAATGCACAAGCTATGCTAAAAGAGGCTATGGATGATTTGGGATTAGATTATTTTGAAGCAGAAGGCGAAGCAGCCTTTTACGGTCCTAAATTGGATATCCAGGTGAAAACTGCTCTTGGTAATGAAGAAACATTATCTACTATCCAACTAGATTTCCTTCTTCCAGAACGCTTTGATCTTAAATACATCGGTGCAGATGGTGAAGAACATCGTCCAATTATGATTCACCGCGGTGGTATTTCAACAATGGAGCGATTTACAGCTATTTTAATTGAAACTTACAAAGGTGCCTTTCCAACTTGGCTTGCTCCACAACAAGTTTCTGTTATTCCAATTTCAAATGAAGCCCACATTGATTATGCTTGGGAAGTGGCTCGTGCCCTTAAAGATCGTGGTATTCGTGCTGAAGTGGATGACCGTAACGAAAAGATGCAATATAAGATTCGTGCGGCGCAAACCCAAAAAATTCCATATCAATTGATTGTTGGTGATAAGGAAATGGAAGAAAAAGCCGTAAATGTGCGTCGCTATGGAAGTAAAGCGACTGAAACAAAATCTATAGAGGAATTTGTAGAAAGTATTTTAGCTGATATTGCAAGAAAATCTAGACCTGACGAAGTTAAATAAATTTTATTAGTCATTATAAAAATCATTAATAAATGATGTGAACTGATTACTGTATGATGCAGAATCAGTTTTTTAGATGCTAATTTTTTCTTGATGTTTAATTATAAGCTAATTATAGATAAATAATCTCATATAACATTCACAAAATTAGATTTTTTGGTATAATTAATATGATTGACACATAAAGGAAAATAGTATTAATAAAAAGGGGTATGGAGCATTGCGAACAGTATTAGTAGTGCAAGGTGATGACGAAACAATAGAGTTATTAAGGTCGTATTTAGAGGGAGCTCTTTATAAGGTTGTGATGGCTAGTGATGGTGAGGAGGCTTTTTCTTTATTTCAGCAACATCAGATTGATTTAGCAATCATAGATATTACGCTACCTAAAATAGATGGATATGAGTTGACGCGACTCATTCGTCAAGATAGTCAGATTCCTATTATTATGCTAGCAGCTAAGACAACAGATATGGACAGAATATTAGGATTGAATATTGGAGCAGATGATTTTATCACGAAACCGTTTAATTCTTTGGAGGTTTTAGCTCGAATTAATTCGCAACTGCGTCGTTACTATGAATTCAATAGTCTTGCCAAACCTAAAAATCAATTTATAAAGATAGGGGAATTGGAACTAGATGAGGAACATGTTGAACTAACTAAAAATGGTAAACATATCAAGTTGACTGCTACAGAATTTAAGATTCTTCATATCTTAATGTCATCACCAGGAAAGATTTATACTAAAACACAACTCTATGAGAAGATTAATGGTAGGTATTTAGAAGGTGATGAGACAACGATTATGGTGCATATTTCTAATATCCGTGACAAAATCGAAGATGATAGTAAATATCCTAAATATATAAAAACACTTAGAGGAGTAGGGTATAAAATCGAAAAACCGCAGTATCTTGTTTAAAAATATAATGGCTAGTGAGAGCCATTTTTTAGTGAAGATATTTCTTGGTTTTAAGCTTTCCTTTTTGCTATAATAAGTAAAATTGGAGGGGAGAGATATGGCAAAGACCGCTCTTAATATTCCTTTTACAGTTGAAGGGATAGAAAATTATTATCAAAATATAAAAATGATACTGTCTTTAGCAGATAAATGGAGCATACCTAAAGATGATCTATTACTCTTTTTAAAGGGACTCAAGGCTATTGATGATATAAAAGTTGGCTCTCCTATTTTTAAGTATTTTTGGACTTCTTTAAGTTTACAAGCACCCCTCAAAGCTTTAGAATTCGTGTTAGAGCAGGCTAAAATGCCAACTGAATTGTCAGGAGAATTATCAGAAACACAATACTTGGTCGCACAGTTTTCAGATGAGTTAGCTCCGCATGATGATTTCTGGATAGCCTTATCACAAGTTATTTATGATTCTTTTCCTGGGAATAGTCTAGCCGAAGATACTGTATTAAATAGGAAACTCCATCAATTCCGCTATTTGATTTCTAGTCAGCAAGCACAGTATGTTCGACGATACTTTAAAGATGTTGGTATGACTGATAGAGATGCTTTAGTAAACTACCTATCATGTTTAAGAGAACCAGATAGTATCGCCTACTATGAATCTGCTCGCTTGCATAATAAACGTCGGAGAAATGGTGAAATCTTTGGTTTCCCAGATGATGAGCCGGTTATTAATAGTAAGCTTTTAATTTCATTCCATACGGAATTTATTATTGATGACAAAGGAAACTTTTTAAACGAGATTGACGCAGAAGTAATCACACGTAATGGCATTATCAACGGTGCTAGCTTTAATTATGCTTTTAAAAATAATACACGTCATAAAGAATTAGATGTTGATCCTGTAAAGTTAGACCCAAAATTTCGAAACGATATGACTAGAGGTTATAGATCGCCAAATCTATCTAGAAGGAAATGGTTTTTCTTTAAAGAAGAGGATTACGATTGTAGTTATTTCAAT
This sequence comes from Streptococcus sp. 'group B', assembly GCF_002073795.1. Taxonomy (NCBI): domain Bacteria; kingdom Bacillati; phylum Bacillota; class Bacilli; order Lactobacillales; family Streptococcaceae; genus Streptococcus; species Streptococcus sp. 'group B'. The sequence continues at coordinate 928,425 of NZ_CP020432.1, forward strand.
AAAAAAGGATATTACGCATTTGGAAGGCGTAGTGCTAAGCAATCGGTTGATAAACAAGTCAAATACTTGAAGAAGGCTGTGCAGAAAATGCGCATCAACTGATACATATACTATTAAAAGATACCATGATACTATGGTATCTTTTAATTTGCGGTATTAATGTCAAATGGTTTTTATTGACCACATATTTTTATAAACGAGTGGTCAAAATTGAAAAAGTGTCTAGCTTATGTTAAAATACAATTGAATAATAGAAAGAAGGTGCTGTATGATTAAGAAAAATAAAGTTTTTTTAGGAGTTCTTTTAGTCCTTGTTGTTATCCTTGGAGGTGGTGTATTATTTTACCAATCACAATTCCAAAAGACAACTAATCAAGCGTTAGCTATTGCTTATAAAGATGCTAAAGTGGCTAAGAAGGATGTCATACATCAAAAAATTGACAAAGAATTTGAAAACTTTAGAGGGAGCTACGAAATTGAATTCAATACCAAAAGCGCAGAATACAGCTATCATGTAGATGCTAAGACTGGACAAATCCTTGAGCGGGACATGGATAATAATGGCTTTTCAAAATCGACTTCTCAGTCAAGTTCATCGTCAAGTCAAAAATCTCATAAAATAAGTCAAGAAGAAGCCAAAAAGATTGCATTTAAAGATGCTAATATAGAGGAATCAGAAGTCAGTAATCTTAAGATCAAAGAAGAAATTGAAAATGGAAAATCAGTTTATGATATTGACTTTGTGGACCTGAAAAATAAAAATGAAGTTGATTATCAAATTGATGCAGAAACTGGAAAAATCATTGAACGTTCTAGAGATCATATGAATGATTAATTTAAATAAGATATAAAAAAACGAAGGTCTAAAAGGCCTTCGTTTTAATTACTCAGTAGCTTGCTCCCAACGTTTTGAAAGTTTACGTGAAAAACTTGAGATGATAAAGTTTGTAATGAAATAGACAGCAGTTATAATAGCGTAGAGTGTAAAAACTTGTCCAGCTTCGAAATATCTTCCCATTAGAATTTGACTTTTTCCGAAGATTTCTTGAATAGCTATAACAGAATAAAGTAGTGATGTATCTTTTATAACCGTTACAAACTGAGAAATAATGGCTGGCAACATTTTGCGAAAAGCTTGTGGAAAAATAATAATAATGAAAACTTGCAAATAAGTGAATCCTTGAGAAAGTCCAGCTTCTGTCTGTCCTTTATCAACTCCATTTAAACCTCCCCGAATAATTTCTGCTAAAGCAGCGGAGGTAAAAATTGTAAACGAAGTAATACCAGCGCTGACTGATTTCATCTGGAATACTAAGAAAATGATAAAAATCCAAAGTAGATTTGGAACATTTCTGACAAATTCGATATAGATACTAGCTATTAATTTCCAGATAGGATTTTTGCTATTTCTCATAATTGCTAATAGAGTTCCAAAAAACATTGATAGTAAAATGGAAATAAAAGATATATATAAGGTTAAACCGAACCCTTGAAGGAGAAATAGTATATTTGTTAGTGTTAAGACTGATGACATATCAAACCTCCTTAAGAATAAGTTTTCTTATTTAATTCTTCTTGTTTTCTTGCCCAGCTTGCTAGTGGGAAACAAATAACAAAATAGAAGATAGCAGCTCCTGAAAAAGCTGGGATATAATTAGTCGTATCATAAGCCCAGGCCTTAGCTAAAAACATGATATCGGCTCCAGAAATGATTGCTACGGTAGAGGTATTCTTGATTAGGTTAACAACTTGGTTGGTCATTGGTGGTAAAATTGTTCTGATAGCTTGAGGCAAAATGATAAGTTGCATGGTTTGATTAGCTGTGAATCCTTGAGCTAAAGCAGCCTCTGTTTGTCCTTTAGGGACAGCTTCAATTCCTGAGCGAATAACTTCAGAAATATAGGCACCATGGTATAGGCCAACGCACAAAACAGCGGTGAAAAAAGCACTAATCATAATATGACCATTACTAATGATTGCTAGTCCATAGTAGACAAAAACCATTTGAACCAAAAGAGGTGTGTTTTGAAAAACTTCAACATAGATACGTGATATCAACTTACCAACTTTACTTTTAGAAGTTGATAAACCACCAGAGAGAATTCCTAATATCAGAGCAAGTAGGAGTGCACCAAACGAAATACCTAGAGTATATAAGAAGCCTTTAAAGAATAGGTCAAAATGGTTAAAGAAAGCGCCCCACCTTGAAATGGCAAAAGGACTGATGTTTAATAAAGTCATAAAAAATCCTCCCTATTCTTTTTTTACTTTAGCGGGTTTAAGCTTAAATTTTTGATAAATGTGTTTTAAACTACCATCTTTTTCCCATGATACCAGTAACTTATTAACGTAGGGAATCAAGACTTTGTCCTGTTTACTGGTTGCAATACCGTATTCTTGCGTATTGAACCCTTCTTTTAATATGGTTGTATGAGGGCTAAGGTAGCCGCTAAGGATAGATTTATCAACTGAAAAAGCATCAATACGATTAGCGTACAGCGATATCGCTAATTCTGGGAAACTCCCTAATTGAGCATAGCTAAATTTTAGCTTGTGTTCTTTAGCATATTTTTCTAAATTGACTTTTGTAGTGGCACCTTGAGCCACACCAATGTGTTTACCATCCAATTCTTTTATAGTTTTGATATGACTATTTTTACGCACCAAAAATCCAATTTCATCGTGATAATAAGCTTTAGAAATATTATAGTTAGCTTTTCTTTCGGGCGTGATAGTGTATGTTGCGATTAGAATATCAATTTGCCCATTGTCCATCAGAGGCTCTCTGGTTTGTGCAGTTGTCGGTACAAAAACTGGTTTGACGCCTAAGGATTTGGCAATTTTTTTGGCAATATCAATTTCCATTCCTTCGTATTGATTCGTCTCAGCATTATAATAACCAAAGTTAGGCACATCTTGCTTGACTCCAACTTTAAGGACACCCGATTTTTTGATTTCTGATAATTGATTAGCTGACGTTGAGTTGGGATAAAATAACAGGAAAATGAAAATACAGGATAATAGATAGAGCGTTAATCTTTTTCGTCTCAGCATATTTCGTCCTCCTAAAGGTCAGTACTGGTATGGTTGATAATGTTTCTTAAAAATTGTTTGGCACGTGGTTCTGTGGGATTATCAAAAAAGTCTTGCACATCCGTAGTATCTACTAAAATTTCCCCGTCAGCCATAAAAATAATACGATCAGCAACTTCTCGTGCGAATCCCATTTCATGAGTTACAACGACCATATTCATTCCGTCATTTGCCAATTTTTGCATCACTGAAAGAACGTCTCCGATGGTTTCGGGATCAAGGGCAGAGGTAGGCTCATCAAAGAGGAGGAGTTTTGGATGCATGGCAAGCCCTCTAGCAATAGCAATTCTTTGTTTTTGACCACCTGATAGCATAGATGGGTAGGAATCTTTTCTTTCCCACATATTGACAAATTTTAAATATTTTTCAGCAATTTCCATAGCTTCTTTTTTAGATTGTTTTAATACTTTAATAGGAGCTAATGTAATATTTTCTAACACGGTTTTGTGGGGATAAAGGTTAAAATGTTGAAAAACCATACCAACTTCTTTACGGAGGTTGACCAATTCTTTAGATGAAATATTTGCTAATTCATGTCCATTCACGACCAAACTACCATCGTCAATAGATTCGAGAGCGTTCATTGTTCTAATGAGTGTTGATTTACCTGATCCAGAAGGTCCTAATAGAACAACCACTTGCCCTGGCTCTATTTCCAAATTAATCTGACGAAGGGCGTGATAATCTCCATAATACTTGTTAACATTCTTATAAGATATGAGTGACATAAGAACCTCCTAAAATAACAGTTTATTGTTAGGTTACCTAACATTATAGATAAGTGTATCACCTGTTTGTGAGCTTGTCAATAAATTCAGAATATTAAAGAGTAGGATTGATTTAAACATTGCTATTTTTAGAGCGGTATTTCTAGTAAAAATATTACGTTCTCGTATCATTTATTTTTCAGTTTAATAGGATGTATTGAAAGTTTCCAATTAACTAGGAAATCTGTTATAATTAGTGATAATAGTGGTGCTTTAGGCCCATATTATCATATTTTCGGTCACTTTTATTTTTCAGTTTATGGATGGAAGTGGGAGACCAGAAAGTAATAGAGGTAAAATATGAAAAAAATACTTATCGTTGATGATGAAAAACCAATTTCAGATATTATCAAATTTAATTTAACCAAAGAAGGATATGAAACGGCGACAGCTTTCGATGGCCGTGAAGCTTTAGTACAATATGCAGAATTTCAACCAGATTTAATCATTTTGGATTTAATGCTCCCTGAACTAGATGGTTTAGAAGTGGCTAAGGAAGTTCGTAAAACCAGCCATATTCCTATTATTATGCTTTCCGCAAAAGACAGTGAGTTTGACAAAGTCATTGGTTTAGAAATCGGTGCAGATGATTATGTTACTAAACCTTTTTCAAATCGTGAACTTTTGGCACGGGTCAAAGCACATTTACGACGTACTGAAAATATTGAAACAGCTGTAGCAGAAGAAAGTGCTCAAAATGCTTCTTCAGATATTACTATTGGTGAGTTGCAAATTTTACCAGACGCCTTTATTGCTAAGAAACGTGGCGAAGAAATTGAATTAACGCACCGAGAATTTGAATTACTTCACCATTTAGCGACACATATAGGACAAGTCATGACACGCGAACATTTATTGGAAACGGTTTGGGGATATGATTATTTTGGAGATGTCCGTACAGTTGATGTGACGGTGAGACGTTTACGTGAAAAGATTGAAGATACTCCTGGTCGTCCAGAATATATTTTGACTCGACGTGGTGTAGGTTATTACATGAAGTCTTATGAATAATAGTGCTGCAAATATTAGGTCGTTTGAGCTAGCCTTACTTTTTTTACTAGTTTTTGTTGCTGTCTATTTTGTTTATCTAGCGGTTAGAGATTTTAAAATGTCTAAAGATATCCGGCTTTTGAATTGGAAAGTCAGAGATTTGATAGCAGGAAATTATTCAGATAGTATTCTAATTCAAGGTGATGCAGATTTGGTAGAATTAGGGGAAAGTCTAAATGATTTATCTGATGTCTTCCGAATGGCACATGATAACTTAGAACAAGAAAAGAATCGCTTAGCGAGTATCTTAACTTATATGACTGACGGTGTGCTGGCTACAGATCGTTCAGGAAAAATCGTTATGATTAATGAGACAGCCCAACAGCAGTTCAATCTAGCATATGATGAAGCTTTATCAATGAATATTGTTGATATGTTAGGGTCGGGAAGTCCATATTCGTTCCAAGATTTAGTCTCTAAGACGCCAGAGGTAGTTCTTAATAGACGTGATGAAAATGGTGAATTTGTTACCTTACGGATTCGATTTGCTTTGAACCGTCGTGAAAGTGGTTTTATTTCCGGTTTAGTTGCAGTATCACACGATGCTACTGAGCAAGAGAAAGAAGAGCGTGAAAGAAGACTTTTTGTATCTAATGTTTCTCATGAACTTCGTACACCTTTGACATCTGTAAAATCTTATTTAGAAGCTTTAGATGAGGGAGCGCTCAATGAAGAAGTTGCTCCAAGCTTCATTAAGGTATCTCTAGATGAAACAAATCGTATGATGCGTATGATATCAGATTTATTAAGTTTATCGCGCATTGATAATGAAGTAACGCATTTAGATGTTGAAATGACGAATTTTACAGCTTTCATGACCTCAATTTTGAATCGATTTGATCAGATTAGAAATCAAAAAACAGTCACAGGAAAAGTTTATGAAATTGTCAGAGATTATCCTCTTAAGTCAATTTGGGTGGAAATTGATACAGATAAGATGACTCAAGTGATTGATAACATTTTAAATAATGCAGTCAAGTATTCACCAGATGGTGGTAAGATTACAGTTAATCTACGCACAACTAAAACGCAGATGATTTTATCAATATCAGACCAAGGCTTAGGTATTCCCAAAAAAGATTTACCTCTCATTTTTGATCGTTTTTATCGTGTTGATAAGGCGAGAAGTCGTCAACAGGGTGGGACTGGACTTGGTTTGTCAATTGCAAAAGAAATTGTTAAGCAGCATAAGGGATTTATTTGGGCTAAGAGTGAGTATGGTAAAGGGTCTACTTTTACAATCGTCTTGCCTTATGATAAAGATGCTGTAACTTATGAAGAATGGGAGGACGTTGAAGATTAAAACATGTCAGAAATAGGATTTAAATATAGTATCTTAGCTTCAGGTTCAACTGGAAATTGTTTTTATATTGAGACACCCCAAAAACGTCTTTTAATTGACGCTGGTTTAACAGGCAAGAAAGTGACTAGCCTTCTTGCAGAAATTAATCGTAAACCAGAAGATTTAGATGCTATACTAGTTACCCATGAACATTCTGACCACATTAAAGGTGTTGGCGTATTGGCTAGGAAATATCACCTTGATATTTATGCCAATGAGCAGACGTGGAAAGTTATGGATGAGCGTAACATGTTAGGCAAAGTTGATGTTAGTCAAAAGCATGTTTTTGGACGCGGTAAAACCTTAACTTTCGGGGATTTAGATATTGAGAGCTTTGGTGTAAGTCATGATGCTGTGGATCCCCAATTTTACCGTATGATGAAAGATGATAAGAGCTTTGTGATGTTGACAGATACAGGATATGTTAGCGACCGAATGGCAAGCTTGATTGAGAATGCAGATGGTTATTTGATCGAGTCAAATCACGACATTGAGATTCTACGTTCGGGTTCTTATCCTTGGACACTTAAGCAACGTATTTTATCAGATAAAGGACATTTATCTAATGAAGATGGTTCAGAAACCATGATTCGCACTATAGGTAACCGTACTAAACACATCTATTTAGGACACTTGAGTAAGGAAAATAATATTAAGGAACTTGCTCACATGACTATGGAAAACAATTTAATGAGAGCTGACTTTGGTGTGGGCACAGATTTTTCTGTTCACGATACTTCACCTGATTCAGCTACCCCACTGACGAGGATTTAAGATTGAAAAAGATTTTTTACATTAGTTTAGGATTTATTAGTTTAGGGATAGGCATTGCAGGTATTGTCTTGCCAGTAGTTCCAACGACTCCATTAGTATTGCTTTCAGCTTTTTGCTTTTCGAGAAGCTCTGAAAAATTTGATATTTGGTTGCGTCAAACTAAAGTTTATAAATACTACGCTGCAGATTTTGTTGAAAGCAGAAGTATTGCCCCAGCGCGTAAAAAGTCAATGATTTGGCAAATTTATATCTTGATGGGGATTTCAATATATTTTGCTCCTCTAATGTGGCTCAAACTGGGATTATTGATTGGAACTATTGTAGGAACTTATGTGCTTTTTTATGTAGTACCTGATAAAATTGATGAATAGTTAACAAGAGACTAGGTGTGTATCCTAGTCTTTTGTTGAATATTCAAATATGTAATTAAGGAAACGTTTTCTTTGGAAGATAAGTTTAACTTCCAAAATGTTTGATTATTTGTCAACTGTGGTATAATGGTATTTGTTTAATATTTTATCTATGATTGAAATCAAGGAGAAAAAATGAAAGAATTAAGATCAAAGCTGGAAAAAGACTATGGTATTGTTTTTGCTAATCAAGAATTATTAGATACAGCTTTTACCCATACATCATACGCAAATGAGCATCGCCTCCTAAACATTTCACATAATGAACGTTTGGAATTTTTAGGAGACGCTGTTCTACAATTACTTATTTCACAGTATCTTTTTACAAAGTACCCTCAAAAGGCAGAAGGTGATTTATCAAAATTACGTTCAATGATTGTTCGTGAGGAAAGTCTTGCAGGTTTTTCACGTCTATGTGGCTTTGATCACTATATTAAACTTGGAAAAGGAGAAGAAAAATCTGGTGGACGTAATCGTGACACTATTTTAGGAGATTTATTTGAGGCTTTTTTAGGAGCTTTATTATTGGATAAAGGTGTTGAAGTGGTTCATGCCTTTGTTAACAAGGTAATGATCCCTCACGTTGAAAAAGGGACCTATGAGCGTGTTAAAGATTACAAGACAAGCTTGCAAGAATTACTTCAATCTCATGGGGATGTAAAAATAGATTATCAAGTTACTAATGAAAGTGGTCCAGCACATGCAAAGGAATTTGAGGTGACTGTATCTGTCAACCAAGAAAATTTGAGCCAAGGAATTGGACGATCAAAGAAAGCTGCTGAACAAGACGCTGCCAAAAATGCTTTAGCAACGTTACAATGAGGAAATCATGTTTTTAAAAGAAATTGAAATGCAAGGCTTTAAGTCCTTTGCGGATAAAACTAAGGTAGAATTTGATCAAGGAGTTACTGCTGTTGTAGGTCCAAATGGATCAGGTAAAAGTAATATCACAGAGAGTTTACGTTGGGCATTGGGAGAATCAAGCGCAAAAAGTTTACGAGGAGGTAAGATGCCAGACGTCATATTTGCTGGTACAGAAAATCGTAAGCCCCTTAATTATGCGCAAGTGAGTGTTACTTTAGATAACAGCGACCACTTTATCGAAAATATAGCTGACGAAGTTCGAGTTGAACGTCGTATTTTTCGAAACGGAGATAGTGAATATTTAATAGATGGACGCAAAGTTCGCTTACGTGATATTCATGATTTATTTATGGATACTGGATTAGGGAGAGATTCTTTTTCTATTATTTCCCAAGGACGCGTTGAAGCTATTTTTAATAGTAAACCAGAAGAGCGCCGTGCCATATTTGAAGAAGCCGCTGGTGTTCTGAAATACAAAACACGTAAGAAAGAAACACAATCCAAATTAGAACAAACTCAAGGGAACTTAGATCGCTTAGAGGATATTATTTATGAATTGGACATGCAAGTCCAACCATTAGAAAAACAAGCAAGTATTGCTAAGCGTTTTTTAGTATTAGATGAGGAACGACAAGGACTCCACTTATCTATTTTGATTGAAGATATTTTACAACATCAATCAGATTTAACTACTGTTGAGGAAAAGCTATTGACAGTAAGAGAAGAGTTAGCAACTTATTACCAACAACGTCAGTCCCTTGAAGATGAAAATCAATCGTTAAAACAGAAACGTCACCATTTATCTGAAGAAATTGAGGTTAAACAGTTAGCTCTTTTAGACGTTACAAAGTTAAAGTCAGATTTGGAACGCCAAATTGATCTGATTCGTTTAGAGTCAAGCCAAAAGGCTGAAAAGAAAGAAGAGGCAGGTCAACGCTTAGCAGAGTTAGAAGTTAAAGCTAAAGATTGTAATGACCAGATTACCCAAAAAAATATAGAGTTAACTACTCTGTCGGAAAAAATAGCCCAAATAAGATCAGAAATTGTTAGTATAGAAAGTTCCTTAGAGCGTTTTTCAACTAATCCGGATCAGGTTATTGAAAAACTTCGAGAAGACTTTGTTACCTTGATGCAAGAAGAAGCCGACACTTCAAACGCTTTAACAGCTTTACTAGCTGATATAGAGAATCAAAAACAAGCTTCTCAAGCTAAATCTCAAGAAATACAAGAAGTTAGCAAAAATTTAGAAGTATTAAAAAGTAACGCAAAGGTAGCATTGGAACGATTTGAGGCTGCAAAGAAGAATGTTCGTCAGTTATTATCTCACTACCAAGATTTAGGTCAAACCTTGCAAAATCTAGAAGGTGAGTATAAGAATCAGCAGTCAATTTTATTTGATCATTTAGATGAAATCAAATCAAAGCAAGCACGTATTTCGAGTTTAGAATCTATTTTGAAAAATCATAGTAATTTCTATGCTGGAGTGAAGTCAGTTCTACAGGCTAAGGACCAGCTTGGAGGTATCATAGGTGCTGTTAGTGAGCATCTTAGCTTTGACAAACATTACCAAACAGCATTGGAGATAGCTTTGGGAGGTAGCAGCCAACACATCATTGTTGAAGACGAGAGTGCTGCCAAACGTTCAATTGCTTTTTTAAAGAAAAACCGCCAAGGTAGAGCGACATTTCTGCCTTTAACTACAATAAAACCAAGAGAATTAGCACAACATTATCTCTCAAAATTACAAAGTTCTCAAGGGTTTTTAGGAATAGCTAGTGAATTGGTAACCTATGATCAACGCTTGTCAAACATTTTTAAAAATAACTTAGGGTTAACTGCTATTTTTGATACGGTTGATAATGCTAATGTAGCTGCAAGACAATTGAATTATCAAGTACGTTTAGTAACCTTAGATGGAACAGAGTTACGCCCTGGAGGGTCGTACTCAGGGGGAGCAAATCGTCAAAATAATACTGTTTTTATCAAGCCTGAATTGGATAATCTAAAAAAAGAATTGAAACAGGCACAAAGTAAACAGTTAATTCAAGAAAAAGAAGTTGCCGCATTGTTAGAGCAACTCAAAGAGAAACAAGAAACCTTAGCACAACTTAAGAATGATGGAGAACAAGCTCGTCTTGAGGAACAAAGAGCTGATATAGAGTATCAACAACTATCAGAAAAGCTTGCTGATTTAAATAAACTATATAATGGCTTGCAATTAAGCAGCGGGGCGTTGGAACAAACTACTTCTGAAAATGAAAAAAATCGTTTAGAAAAAGAACTTGAACAATTTGCTATTAAAAAAGAAGAGTTGACAACTTCAATTGCTCAAATTAAGGAAGATAAAGATTCAATTCAAGAAAAAGTCAATAATCTAACAACATTATTGTCAGAGGCACAGCTAGAAGAACGTGATTTGCTAAACGAGCAGAAATTTGAACGTGCCAACTGTACACGTCTAGAGATTACCTTGTCTGAAATAAAACGTGACATTAGTAATTTACAAACGTTACTAAGCCATCAGGACAGTCAATTAGACAAAGAAGAGCTTCCACGTATAGAAAAACAGTTGCTACAAGCAAATAAGAGAAGAGAAAATGACGAAGAAAAGCTTGTGAGTCTCCGTTTTGAATTGGAGGATTGTGAAGCTGCTTTAGATGATTTAGCTGCTTCTCTGGCTAAAGAAGGACAAAAAAATGAAAGCCTTATTCGTCAGCAAGCTCAATTAGAGTCACAATGTGAACAATTATCTCAACAATTGATGATATTCTCACGTCAATTATCAGAAGACTATCAGATGACATTGGATGAAGCGAAGGTAAAAGCAAATGTCTTGGAAGATATTTTGATGGCGCGTGAACAATTGAAATCTCTACAAGCTAAAATTAAAGCTTTAGGACCTGTTAATATTGATGCAATTGCTCAATTTGAAGAAGTTCATGAACGATTGACCTTCCTTAACACACAGCGAGACGACTTAGTTCATGCCAAAAATTTATTACTAGAGACGATTACAGATATGGATGATGAAGTTAAGACTCGTTTTAAATCGACATTTGAAGCCATTCGTCATAGTTTCAAAGAAACCTTTGTACAGATGTTTGGTGGAGGTTCTGCGAACCTTATTCTGACAGAAGGTGATTTATTATCAGCTGGGGTTGATATTTCGGTTCAACCTCCTGGTAAAAAAATCCAGTCTTTAAACTTGATGTCAGGTGGTGAAAAAGCATTATCAGCGTTAGCATTATTATTTGCCATTATCCGTGTTAAGACAATTCCATTTGTCATCTTGGATGAAGTTGAGGCCGCTTTAGATGAAGCAAATGTTAAGCGATTTGGCGATTATCTTAATCGATTTGATAAATCAAGTCAATTTATCGTTGTTACTCACCGAAAAGGGACTATGTCTGCTGCTGATAGTATCTATGGGGTAACGATGCAGGAATCAGGCGTTTCCAAAATTGTTTCTGTAAAATTAAAAGAAGCTCAAGAAATGACCAATTAGAAAACAGAAGGGGATCCCTTCTGTTTTTTGGATTTTCAGCCTTATTTTATGTTACAATAGTAAATGTAAACCCTTTAGTTAGGAGATTCCATGATAAAATTAGTAGCAACCGATATGGACGGTACATTCTTAGATGAAAACGGTACCTATGATAAAAAACGTTTAGCAAATGTGCTAAAAAAATTTAAAGAACAAGGAATTGTCTTTACGGCAGCAAGTGGGCGTTCCTTATTATCACTTGAACAATTATTTGCTGACTTTCGTGATCAGATGGCTTTTATAGCAGAAAACGGAAGTGCAGCAGTCTTATTTAATCGCTTGGCATATGAACAGCACTTGAGTCGAGAACAATACTTAGATATTATTGACCATTTGAGTAAGAGCCCTTATATGGAGAATAATGAATATGTCTTATCTGGCAAGGATGGTGCATATATTCTAAGTGATGCCAATCCAGATTATATTGAATTCATCACTCATTATTATGATAATTTGCAAAAAGTTTCTCACTTTGAAGATGTTGATGATATTGTTTTCAAAGTAACGGCTAACTTTACTGAAGAGACTGTTAGACAAGCTGAGGAGTGGGTAAATCAAGCTATACCGTATGCCACAGCAGTGACAACAGGTTTTAAATCCATTGATATTATTCTAAGCTCAGTTAATAAACGAAATGGTTTAGAGCACCTCTGTGAACAATACGGTATTAGAGCAGAAGAAGTCTTATCTTTTGGTGACAATATTAATGATTTAGAAATGCTAGAGTGGTCAGGAAAAGCTATCGCAACAGAAAATGCTAGACCAGAAGTTAAAGAGATAGCAGATTGTATTATAGGTCATCACAATGATCAAGCTGTAATGGCTTATTTAGAAAGTATGGTGGATTAATGTTGGATATTAAAATACTTGCCTTAGATTTAGATGGCACTTTATTTACAACAGATAAGAAAGTTTCAGAAGAAAATAAAGTGGCCTTAAAAGCAGCTAGAGAAAAAGGTATAAAAGTTGTTATTACAACAGGGCGTCCTTTAAAAGCAATTGGTAATTTGTTAGAGGACCTAGAGTTAGTATCTGATGAAGATTACAGCATTACTTTTAACGGTGGTTTAGTTCAACAAAATACAGGGAAAATCTTAGCTAAAACTGCAATGACACGACAAGAAGTGGAAGATATCCATGAGGAGTTGTATCAAGTGGGTTTGCCAACAGATATCTTAAGTGAGGGAACGGTATATAGTATTGCTAACAAGGGACACCATTCTCAATATCATTTAGCCAACCCACTCTTAGAATTTATAGAAGTTGATGATTTAGAGCAAGTGCCAAAGGATGTAGTTTATAATAAAATTGTTAGTGTTATTGATGCTACATATCTTGATCAACAAATTGCTAAACTTCCTGATAGACTTAAAGTTGACTATGAAATGTTTAAATCACGTGATATCATTTTAGAATTGATGCCTAAAGGTGTTCATAAAGCAGTCGGCTTAGAACTACTGACAAAACACCTTGGGTTAGATAGTAGTCAAGTTATGGCAATGGGAGATGAAGCAAATGATTTATCAATGCTAGAGTGGGCAGGCTTAGGAGTTGCAATGGCTAATGGTATTCCAGAAGCTAAGGCAACAGCAAAAGCGACAACTATTTGTAATAACGATGAGTCTGGAGTTGCCGAAGCAGTTGGGAAATATATTTTAAGTGAGGAAAATTAATGGGATTATTTGACCGCCTATTTGGACATAAGAAAAAAGATAAAGAACTAGAAATTGAAGCATCAGAATCTGTTGTTTTAGAAAATGAAGATTCAGTTATTGATAAAGAGGAAAGCAGCAACTTTTCGAAGGAGTCAACTTTGAATCGAACCTCTGAAGTCCCTGTCGCAGAAGATGATTCTTTCTTAGAATTAGAAAGAGATACAGCATTGTCAGAATCACATCAACCAGTTACCTCTGAAATTCATCCTTTAGAGTCAGAAGATACCTCTGAAATTCCTGTAAAAGAAGACGATAGTTTTTTAGAACTAGAAGATAGGGCTAAGACAAAGGTGGCAGATACTTCTGAGGTAGGAAATGTAGTTCCTGATTCCACGACTCTTTCTGACAATGTTTCTGCTAAATCTGAGGCATCTTTTAGTGATGAGGAGCAATCAAGTGATAGTCAGGCTTCAGAGCAGTTTTCAGAAACTCCCCTTCAAGAAGAGATGTCTAGTGGAAAAACTGAGGTACAAACAGAGTCAGAGGATACATCTGCGGCTGATGCTTTTTTAGCAGATTACTATGCTAAACGTAAAGCAATTGAGAAAGAAATCTCGTCTAATTCGCTGTCAACAGATGAGTCAGAACTTTCTGAGGCACAGGAAGTTTTATCGCAATCACAGGCAGACACTATAAAAGCTGAGAGTCAAGAGGAAAAATATAATCGTAGCCTGAAAAAAACACGCACAGGTTTTAGTGCACGCCTTAATGCTTTCCTTTCTAACTTCCGTCGTGTTGACGAAGAGTTCTTTGAAGAATTAGAAGAAATGTTAATCTTATCTGACGTTGGGGTAAATGTTGCAACACAGTTAACTGAAGACCTTCGTTATGAAGCAAAATTAGAGAATGCCAAGAAATCAGAGGATTTAAAACGTGTTATCGTTGAAAAATTAGTTGAAATCTACGAAAAAGATGGTATTTATAATGAGGCTATCAATTTCCAAGAAGGTTTAACCGTAATGCTTTTTGTAGGTGTTAATGGTGTTGGAAAAACGACATCTATAGGTAAGTTAGCTCATCAATACAAGTCTCAAGGGAAAAAAGTTATGTTAGTAGCAGCTGATACTTTCCGTGCAGGTGCTGTGGCTCAACTAGTAGAATGGGGACGCCGTGTTGATGTACCAGTTGTCACTGGAGAAAAAAAAGCAGATCCGGCTAGCGTTGTCTTTGATGGCATGGAAAAAGCCGTTGCTCAAGGCGTTGATGTCTTGTTAATTGATACAGCAGGACGTTTGCAAAATAAAGAAAACCTTATGGCAGAGTTGGAAAAAATTGGACGTATTATTAAGCGTGTCGTACCAGATGCTCCCCACGAAACTTTGCTTGCTTTAGATGCATCTACAGGACAAAATGCTTTAAGTCAAGCTAAAGAGTTCTCGAAAATTACACCATTAACTGGCCTTATTCTGACTAAAATTGATGGTACTGCTAAGGGTGGTGTGGTACTGGCTATTCGTCAAGAACTAGATATTCCTGTTAAATTCATTGGTTTCGGCGAAAAAATCGATGATATTGGTGAATTTAATTCAGAAGATTTCATGCGTGGCCTTCTGGAAGGAATTTTATAAGAAAAAAGAACTTTCATTTAGAAAGTTCTTTTTATAGTACGACGGGCATGTCGTACATCTGAGGTGCAAGTCCTCTGTGGGCACCCGCTACCGGTGAACCCAATAGCGACTCCCAAGCTTGACTATCGTGAGGTAGCGGGGAGAGGAAGGGATAGCGAAATCATGGCTCTATGAACAGAAACGTGATATGAAGGCGTATATAGCGGATGAGGGGGCTATAAACTCTAAAGTCCAAATAGGTAGTCGTAACCTATATACGTAAATCACGAGAGTAAACGAGGAAAGATGTCCGACTTATCCCGTGAGGTCCTGTCAAGGGTAAAACCTAGTAACAACGAACGACAAGAAGTCAGCCGAACCCATAGTAGTGATGAAGTTTCTGTAATGGAAATGGAACGAAGGGGTGAACAACTAATCGAAGTAATCCTACTTCACTTGTGTCTGTAAAACAAACGGTCTGATAGAACTAGATGCGGTTACGTATTGACTAGAGGAAGGTTCACCAATGTAAGATATCATGCAGACAACGAAAAAAGAAAGGAATACGCACATGTCAGAATTGCTAGATAAGATATCATCTCGGAACAATATGCTCGAAGCTTACAAGCAAGTGAAATCAAACAAAGGTTCTGCTGGTATCGATGGGGTCACTATCGAGCAGATGGATGACTATCTTCACCAAAATTGGCGAGAAACCAAGAAACTCATCAAAGAGAGGAGCTATAAACCTCAACCGGTTCTCAGGGTTGAAATCCCAAAACCAAACGGAGGAGTTCGTAACCTAGGTATCCCGACGGCTATGGATAGAATGATTCAGCAGGCCATCGTTCAAGTTTTGAGTCCACTCTGCGAAAAACATTTTTCAGAGTATAGCTATGGGTTCAGACCCAATCGCTCCTGCGAAACAGCCATTGTTCAGCTACTTGAGTATTTAAACGATGGCTACGAGTGGATTGTGGACATTGACTTGGAAAAGTTCTTCGATACTGTTCCGCAAGACAGATTGATGTCCCTGGTTCATAATATCATTCAAGATGGCGATACGGAGTCACTGATTCGTAAGTACTTCCATTCGGGAGTTGTTATTAACGGACAGCGACATAAGACTTTAGTCGGGACACCTCAAGGCGGGAATCTATCACCCCTCCTATCTAATATTATGCTTAATGAGTTAGACAAAGGGTTGGAAAAGCGAGGTCTTCGCTTTGTCCGTTACGCCGATGACTGTGTCATCACTGTCGGAAGCGAAGCAGCTGCTAAGCGGGTCATGCATTCGGTCAGTAGCTATATTGAGAAGCGATTAGGGTTGAAAGTCAACATGACTAAGACCAAGATTGTCAGACCGAACAAACTCAAATACCTCGGATTTGGTTTCTGGAAATCTCCAAAAGGTTGGAAGTGTCGTCCTCACCAAGACAGCGTTCAGGCTTTAAGCGAAAACTGAAGCAACTGACGATGAGGAAATGGAGCATTGACCTGATAACTCGCATTGAACGATTGAACTGGGTCATTCGAGGATGGATAAACTATTTCTCGCTTGGCAATATGAAGAGTATCATGACACAAATAGATGAGCGTCTGCGAACCCGTATTCGAGTGATTATCTGGAAGCAATGGAAGAAGAAAGCAAAGCGCCTATGGGGACTCTTAAAACTAGGAGTTGCTAGATGGATAGCCGATAAAGTTTCTGGATGGGGTGACCACTATCAGTTGGTAGCTCAGAAGTCGGTACTCAAACGTGCTATATCAAAACCAGCCCTCGCAAAGCGAGGACTGGTCAGTTGCTTAGATTACTATCTTGAACGACATGCGTTAAAAGTTAGTTGAACCGCCGTATGCCGAACGGCACGTACGGTGGTGTGAGAGGGGCTAGAGATTAGCCTCTACTCGATTTAAAAGACACGATAAACAT
Organism: Streptococcus sp. 'group B'; assembly: GCF_002073795.1. Taxonomy (NCBI): domain Bacteria; kingdom Bacillati; phylum Bacillota; class Bacilli; order Lactobacillales; family Streptococcaceae; genus Streptococcus; species Streptococcus sp. 'group B'. The sequence continues at coordinate 945,464 of NZ_CP020432.1, forward strand.
AAGGATTATTAGGTTTAGAAACTTGACGAGACTCTTCAATGTGTAAGACTGGTAAGTTTTGTTGTAACAATTGATTATACTCGGATTTAATTGTACCTCTAACAGTTACCCAAGTATTGTCCGGATAACTTTTTTGATTTCCAGTTGTTAGTAGACCATAAACTCCTGAATCAGCAATACAATGAATGATTCCAAAGCGGAAAATAAATTGATATCCTTCGTGTTTGGGTTCGTTATAAACAAACCCAGTATATTGTATTTGGCGATCCATGAATTGCTCGGGATAGAGATAAATTAGTTCCATAACTTCCATGTAGTTTTCAGTTGTGATGGTTAATGTACCAGAGCCTTTATATTTTTTAAGCTCTTTTTGCATTTCTTTTTCATAGGCTGAAGAAGTAAAATAAGTGCTGGTATCTGGTTTCAAATATTGAACGCGTGTCCCATCTTGACTGACAGTACCAGTAGAGCCGGCTGCTAGAGGGAAATTATATCCCTTGGCAGAGACTGTGGTCGAGTCTAAACTAACTGTAGGTACTAACAAACCTACTAAAACGGGAAATACTAAAATCATTGGGCTTGTTGATTTAGCTATTTTACCATGTAGGTGACTATGCATTTTCATATTTTTAACCCAAATAATTAGTTGTACAATTGCTAAAATAAAAGATAGGACCATTGAAATATAGGCCAAATAGGTATAATGAGTATTAATATACTGATTTAGTTTACCTGATAACTTTAAATACATGCTTAATTCAAAATAACCAGCAAGAATAAGAAATCGAATCATTATATTACCCCCACAAATAAACAATAGATAATAATAATAAGAGAAGATACACTAATGAATTGGACAATAAACCTTGTTTTAAAAGAATTTACCATCATCATTAAATTCTTAATATCAATCATGGGTCCAATTAAAAGGAAAGCCATCACTGGCGCGATTCCAAAGGTTGATAATAAAGAAGCACCTATAAAAGCGTCAGCTTCACTACACAATGACAAGATGAAAGCAAGCAACATCATAACTAAGATGGCTGTGATAGGGCTGTGTCCGATAGTAGTAAGAACTCGAGTTGGTAAATAAATTTGCATAGCTGAAGCAATTAAAGTGCCAAATACTAGATAGCGTCCTGTGTCAAAAAATTCATCGATGGCATGAGCTAAGGCTAGAAAGATTTTTTGATACCACTTCTTATCAGAATAATCATGAAAATGAGTAGGTTTAGCGTCTTCTTTTAGAATATTATCATCTACTAAAAAGGCAAGCATGACTCCTAAAGCAATGGCTACAATGGTAGCACCTACAAAGCGTAATATCAGGAAGCGTATAGAATTTCCAAATGCTGAGTAGGTCGCAAATAAAACAATAGGATTAATAATAGGAGCAGTAGCAAGAAACGGAACTGCCGTGTATGAAGGCACTTTCTTTTCAAGGAATCGATTAATAATAGGAATGATACCACATTCGCAAGAAGGAAAGACAAAGCCAACGAAGGTTCCAAATAAGACTCTGAGAAATTTATTTTTCGGTAAGAACTTATTGACTATATCAGGTGTTATAAAGACTTCAATAATTCCTGATAAAATAGTTCCAAGCAAAACAAAAGGAAGTGCCTCAATAATAATGGAAATGAAAATGGCAAACCATTGAAGGACACTATCCGGTAATTGATTAAAGATATCCATAGAACTTAATCTTTCTGAGAATCATCTTTCTGTTCAGGTTTTGAATCAGAATCAACTTTTTTAGGTTTTGGTACTTTAGCAAAACTAGCGAACATACTTTCTAAGTCATCTTGACGTTTGTGCGTAATAGCCATTAATGGCACCTCTTTCTTTATATAATAACCTATTATACTATATTAGCTTATTTTTAACATAAAAAAACAAATCGATTGGAAATGATACTATATAGTGATAAAATGTTATTAGTAGATTGATGAGGTAAGATTATGATTGAATTAGGTATTACAACATTCGGAGAGACAACAATCCTTGAAGAAACAAACCAAAGCTATTCACATCCTGAGAGGATTCGCCAATTAGTTGCTGAGATTGAACTAGCTGATCAAGTTGGTTTAGATGTATATGGTATTGGAGAGCACCATCGTGAAGATTTTGCGGTCTCTGCACCCGAAATTATCCTAGCAGCAGGAGCGGTTAGAACTAATAATATCCGTTTATCTAGTGCAGTAACGATTCTCTCTTCCAATGATCCTATTCGCGTCTATCAGCAATTTTCAACGATTGACGCACTTTCAAATGGTAGAGCAGAAATTATGGCAGGGCGTGGTTCCTTTATTGAGTCTTTTCCATTGTTTGGATACGATTTAGCGGATTATGATGATTTATTTAATGAAAAAATGGATATGTTGTTAGCAATTAACTCAGCGACAAATCTCGATTGGAAAGGTCATTTGACACAAACAGTTAATGAGCGACCAATTTATCCAAGAGCATTACAAAGACAGTTATCAATATGGGTGGCAACAGGAGGAAATGTTGATTCTACAATTCGTATTGCAGAACAAGGTTTGCCAATTGTTTATGCAACTATTGGTGGGAATCCCAAAGCCTTTCGTCAATTGGTCCATATTTATAAAGAAGTTGGTAGTCGTAATGGACACAAACCAGAACAACTAAAAGTTGCTGCTCACTCTTGGGGATGGATTGAAGAGGATAATCAAACCGCTATTGACCGTTATTTTTTCCCTACGAAACAGACCGTCGATAATATTGCTAAGGGACGCCCTCATTGGTCTGAAATGACTAAAGAGCAGTATTTACGTTCAGTAGGTCCAGAAGGTGCTATTTTTGTAGGAAGTCCTGAAGTGGTTGCACATAAAATTATAGGACTTGTTGAAGCGCTTGAGTTAGACCGTTTTATGTTACATCTACCAGTTGGCTCTATGCCTCACAAAGACGTCCTAAATGCCATCAAACTTTATGGTGAGGAAGTAGCACCAATTGTTCGAAAATATTTTGAAAAGAATTAAAGCAGACCTGGTCTGTTTTTTATTGTTAGATTATAAAAACGCTATCTTGAAATCGCTTTTTAAAACTCTTCGTAAGTCAAAAATATGCTATAATAAAAGCGTTATGGAAAATTTAAATATTACACAAATTGCTATTGATTTAGGTATTAAAGCGTCACAAATCGAAAAGGTTTTAGAATTAACAGATGAAGGAAATACTATTCCTTTTATTGCCCGTTATCGTAAAGAAATGACAGGTAATTTGGATGAAGTTCAAATCAAATCAATTATTGACCTTGATAAGAGTATGACAGCTCTTTCAGATCGTAAAACTACGGTCTTAGCCAAAATTGAAGAACAAGGAAAGTTGACTCAAGAACTCAAAAAGGCTATTGAAGAAGCAACTAAACTAGCAGATGTTGAGGAACTCTACCTACCTTATAAAGAAAAACGTCGTACGAAAGCTACGATTGCACGTGAAGCAGGTCTTTTTCCTTTAGCACGTCTTATTTTACAAAATAAGGATAACCTTGAGGAAGAAGCTCAAAACTATCTTACAGATGGTTTTGAGACAACTACGAAGGCCCTTTCTGGAGCAGTAGATATTCTTATCGAAGCTTTTTCTGAGGATAATAAATTACGTTCATGGACATATAATGAGATCTGGAACTACAGCTCAATCACTGCAGTTGTTAAAGATGAGTCACTTGATGAAAAACAGGTCTTCAAAATCTACTATGACTTTTCTGAAAAAATAAGTAAACTCCATGGCTATCAAGTTTTAGCATTGAATCGTGGTGAGAAAATGGGTGTTCTTAAGGTTAATTTTGAGCATAACCTTGAAAAAATGTTTCGCTTTTTTGCTGTTCGATTTAAAGAAACTAGCCAATATATAGATGACCTTATTGTACAGACTGTCAAGAAAAAAATTGTTCCAGCTATGGAACGCCGTATCCGTACAGAACTAAGTGAAGGAGCAGAAGATGGTGCAATTTCACTGTTTTCAGAGAATCTTCGTAACTTATTGTTAGTCTCACCGCTTAAGGGGAAAATGGTGTTAGGTTTTGACCCTGCCTTTCGTACAGGAGCAAAATTAGCAGTAGTAGACCAAACTGGAAAATTAATGACAACACAAGTGATTTATCCAGTTCCTCCAGCTAATCAAGCAAAAATCGAACAATCAAAAATAGAGTTAGCAAAACTTATCAAAGAATTCAATATAGAAATTATTGCTATAGGGAATGGAACAGCGAGTCGTGAATCAGAAGCATTTGTTGCAGAAGTTTTACAAGATTTTCCAGACGTATCCTATGTGATTGTTAACGAAAGTGGTGCCTCTGTTTATTCAGCCTCAGAATTGGCACGTCATGAATTTCCAGACTTAACAGTTGAAAAACGTTCGGCTATCTCAATTGCAAGACGTCTGCAAGACCCGTTAGCAGAACTAGTCAAAATTGATCCAAAATCTATTGGTGTGGGTCAATATCAACATGATGTTAGTCAAAAAAAATTAGCAGAAAATCTTGATTTTGTTGTTGAAACTGTAGTTAACCAAGTAGGTGTTAATGTTAATACAGCAAGTCCAGCCTTGTTAGCTCACGTTTCAGGTTTAAATAAAACAATATCTGAAAATATTGTTAAATATCGTGAAGAGAATGGGCAAATTAAGTCACGTGCTGAAATTAAGAAAGTACCCAGATTAGGAGCAAAAGCTTTTGAGCAAGCTGCTGGATTCTTACGTATTCCTAATGCTAAAAATTTCTTGGATAATACAGGCGTTCACCCTGAGTCTTATGAAGCTGTTAAAAAGTTGCTTGACCAACTGACTATCAAAGAATTAGATGATCTTGCAAAAGAGAAGTTACAACACCTTGACTTAATTGCAACAGCAGAAAGTATTGGGGTAGGTCAAGAAACATTAAAAGACATTATAGAAGATCTTTTGAAACCAGGTCGTGATTTGCGTGATGATTTTGAAGCGCCTGTTTTGAGACATGATGTTTTAGATGTCAGTGATTTAAAAGTTGGACAGGAATTGCAAGGAACTGTTCGAAACGTCGTTGATTTTGGTGCTTTTGTTGATATTGGTGTTCATGAAGATGGTCTAATCCACCAGTCTCGCCTTATTAAGCGAAAACGCGATAAAAAAACTAGAAAAATGCCTCCTTTACCACATCCAAGCAAATATCTCTCTGTTGGTGATATTGTAACTGTTTGGGTTGTAGAGGTAGATGCGGAGCGTGGCAGAATTGGACTTAGTCTTATCAAGCCAGACGGACTTGACTAATTATGTTAAGAAGGTGTCTATAGAAGATTTTGGATGTCAGTTTTTACATACTGCACATTGGAATAATCGCTTAAGAACAACCGGAGGACGCTTCTTTCCAAACGATAGACACCTTGACTTTAATCCCAAAATTTATCGTGAGTTTGGTATTGATATTTTTCGTAAGATTGTAAGACATGAGCTTTGCCATTATCATCTCTATATACAAGGTAAAGGATATCGACATAGGGATAAAGCTTTTAAAGAGTTACTAGAAAAAGTCGATGGCTTACGATATACCCCTAGAGTTACGGCTGTTAAAGTGAATTATCATCATTACTCTTGCCAATCTTGTGGTCAAGTATACCGACGTAGGAGACGTGTTAATTTACGCAAGTTTGCTTGTGGTTATTGTCATGGTCGCTTGATAGAGAGTTTTTAAAATCAGTCGTAAGGCCTATTTAATTTTACTGTCAAAGTAGTTATAATTAAAATATAGAGTAGATAGAAAGAAGGATAGGTATGAAATCAAGCTTCTACAAACAACGAAAAGGTAAGTTGGTCTGCGGTGTTGTCGCCGGTCTAGCTGATAAGTATAACTGGGATTTAGCTCTTTCACGGGTGTTGATTGCACTGATTTTGTATTTTACCAAATTTGGTCTTTTGCTATATATTTTATTAGCTGTTTTCTTACCCTATAAAGAAGATATTATTGAAACAAGAAGACAAGGTCCCAGAAGACGTAAAGATGCTGAACCTGTTGATGATGACGGTTGGTTCTGGTAATTCATATAAAGGAGATTTGCTAGACGAATCTCCTTTTTTCTTAGCTTTATTTAGACCATTTTTTCAAAATATCTTCTTTTTTTCAGAAAAACGCGTTAGCGCTTACTTTTAGTAAAAAGTATGATATAATGTGGGTGTAAATTAATGAAAGTGTTTAGTACCTTTGCTCAACTTTAAATTGTAGGGTATAGCAATAGGGATATTCACTTTTATAAGAAGGAGTAAGTATGGCAGTTACTGTTCAAATGTTAGTTGACCGCTTAAAGTTAAATGTCATCTATGGTGATGAACATCTATTATCTAAGCGGATTACAACAGCTGACATTTCACGTCCTGGTCTAGAAATGACAGGGTATTTTGATTATTATGCACCAGAGCGTTTGCAACTTGTTGGTATGAAAGAGTGGTCATATTTAATGGCTATGACAGGACATAATCGTTATCAAGTGTTACGTGAGATGTTCCAAAAAGAAACACCAGCTATTGTTGTAGCACGTGATTTAGAAATTCCAGAAGAGATGTATGAGGCGGCTAAAGATACCGGTATTGCTATTCTTCAAAGTAAGGCCCCTACAAGTCGTTTATCAGGTGAAGTTTCTTGGTATTTAGATTCTTGCTTAGCTGAGAGGACAAGTGTTCATGGTGTCTTGATGGATATCTATGGTATGGGTGTTCTGATTCAAGGAGATTCCGGTATTGGTAAGAGTGAGACAGGACTAGAGCTAGTTAAGCGAGGACATCGTTTGGTAGCAGATGACCGTGTTGATGTTTATGCTAAAGACGAAGAGACGCTTTGGGGAGAGCCTGCTGAGATATTACGTCATTTACTTGAAATTAGAGGTGTGGGAATCATTGATATTATGAGCCTATATGGAGCTAGTGCGGTTAAAGATTCATCGCAAGTGCAATTAGCTATATACCTTGAAAACTTTGAAACTGGAAAAGTTTTTGATAGACTCGGAAATGGCAATGAAGAGATCGAATTATCTGGAGTTAAGGTTCCTCGGATACGTATTCCTGTTAAAACAGGCCGAAACGTGTCAGTAGTTATTGAAGCAGCGGCTATGAATCACAGAGCTAAACAAATGGGGTTTGATGCTACCCAGACTTTTGAGGATCGTTTAACACATTTGATTAGTCAGAACGAGGTCAATGATGATTAATCCAGTAGCAATACAATTAGGCCCCTTTTCTATTCGCTGGTATGCTATTTGCATAGTGTCTGGTATGTTGTTAGCAGTTTACTTAGCAATGAAAGAGGCCCCTCGTAAGAACATTAAGTCGGATGATATTCTAGATTTCATTCTCATGGCTTTTCCACTATCCATTGTTGGAGCTCGTATTTATTATGTTATCTTCGAATGGGCTTATTACTCTAAGCACCCAGTAGAGATTATCGCCATTTGGAACGGTGGTATTGCTATTTACGGAGGGTTAATTACCGGAGCCATTCTCCTTGTGATTTTTTCATATCGTCGCTTGATTAATCCCATTGATTTTCTGGATATTGCTGCTCCAGGAGTGATGATTGCCCAAGCCATAGGTAGATGGGGGAATTTTATTAATCAAGAAGCATACGGTAGGGCAGTAAAAAATCTGAATTACTTACCAAACTTTATAAAAAATCAAATGTATATTGATGGAGCTTACCGAGTACCTACATTTTTATATGAGTCTCTTTGGAACTTCCTAGGTTTTGTCATCATCATGTCTATTCGTCATCGACCGCGCACTTTAAAACAAGGTGAAGTGGCATGTTTTTATTTAGTTTGGTATGGATGTGGACGGTTCATTATTGAAGGGATGAGGACAGATAGCCTTTATTTGGCGGGTTTGCGCGTGTCACAATGGTTATCAGTTATTTTAGTTATTATCGGAATTGTCATGATTATTTATCATCGTCGTGAACAACATATTTCATATTATTAAACAGAGGAGGCATTATGATAGAAATTGCTGTATTAATTATTGCCATTGCGTTTGTTGTTTTAGTTTTAGGAATACTTTTCGTTCTGAAAAAAGTATCAGAAACGATTGAGGAAACCAAGCAAACTATTAAAGTATTAACAAGCGATGTTAACGTGACTCTTTACCAAACTAATGAAATTTTAGCCAAAGCTAATGTTTTAGTTGATGATGTTAATGGTAAAGTATCTACTATTGATCCTCTTTTTGTAGCTATTGCTGACTTATCAGAATCTGTATCTGATTTAAACCTACAGGCAAGACACATTGGACAAAAGGCAAGTAGTGCAACCTCAAGTGTTACTAAGGCAGGGTCAGCTTTAGCTATTGGAAAAGCGGCTTCAAAAATTTTTCGTAAAAAAGGAGACAAAAAATGAGTAAATTATTTAAAACTTTAGTTATCAGTGCTGCATCAGGTGCAGCAGCTGCTTATTTTTTAACAACAAAAAAAGGAAAAGAGCTAAGGAAAAATGCAGAAAAATTCTATGGAGAATATAAAGAAAATCCAGAAGAATATCATCAAATAGCTAAAGATAAAGCAAGTGAATATTCAAATTTAGCTGTTGATACTTTTAAAGATTATAAAGGTAAATTTGAATCAGGTGAATTGACAACAGAGGATATCGTCTCAGCCGTTAAGGAAAAAAGCGGAGAAGTAGTTGACTTTGCTAATGATTTTGTCAATCAAGCTAAATCAAAATTCTCAGACGAGGATACTGCTAAAAAAGAAGATAAGGCTCCTGAAACAAAAGTAGAAGATATTGTCATTGATTATAAAGAAAACACAGAAGATAAAGAAAAATAAAAAAGAAGCTACTATAAGTAGCTTCTTTTTTATGAGATTTTTATTGTCTGAGTGACCAAATGAATGAAGAGACTGCAGATGTAACTGCTAGACTTGCCAGCATCGCTAGTAAGAAACTCCACACAGGTGTTAAACTTAGTGCTAGTAATAAGAAAGAGATTAGCACAGTGGTTATACTGAAGAGAGCGATACGAGCAAAAAAGACTAGCTCACGCAACTTAGCACTGTGATCAAATTCTTGAAATACTTGAAATTTTGGTTGAGCTTGCTCTGTTTTGCTTTCGTGAGTTTGCTCTTGCTTAAGTGGTGATGACATAGCTTTCTCCTTTGATACTAGCATATCATATCACAAATAATAGAGTTTGTCACTAGTTTTTTGATACTATGAGTTAAAATAAAGGTTTTTTCTCAAAAAAACAAAAACATTGCCCATATTAGTAGTAGAATACTAAAAGTATTTTTTACTACTTTCCTTACTTTTTTAAATTGGAAAGGAAAAAAATAGATATAATTTCGTATAGTATTTCAATACTATGTTTTTTTTCTTATCTGATAGTGCTTAACCTCTAAAGTGATATAATTTTCGAAAAGAATATTTTTTATTTATTCTTGTCAAGAAATATGCTTAAAAATGCTGAAAGTTTGTTATAATACTAATTATGGAAAAAATAATTTTGACAGCGACAGCTGAATCTATTGAACAAGTAAAGCAATTGCTAGCAATAGGAATTGACCGCATCTACGTAGGGGAAGAAAATTACGGTCTTCGTTTACCACATTCATTTTCAGACGATGAATTGCGTGAAATCGCTAAATTGGTACATGATGCTGGTAAAGAATTGACAGTAGCTTGTAATGCACTCATGCATCAAGAAATGATGGATAATATCAAACCATTTTTGGAGTTGATGAAAGAAATTAATGTGGATTATTTGGTAGTTGGTGATGCAGGAGTATTTTATATCAACAAGCGTGATGGTTATAACTTCAAACTTATCTACGACACTTCTGTATTCGTTACATCAAGTCGTCAAGTTAATTTTTGGGGACAACATGGAGCAGTAGAAACGGTTTTAGCACGTGAAATACCTTCTGAAGAACTTTTTAAGATGTCTGAGAACCTTGAATTTCCTGCTGAGATTTTAGTTTATGGGGCTTCTGTAATTCATCACTCTAAGCGTCCGTTATTGCAAAACTATTATAATTTTACTCATATCACTGATGAAAAAACACGTGAGCGTGGTCTTTTTTTAGCAGAACCAGGTGATCCAGAAAGTCACTATTCTATTTACGAAGATAAGCATGGGACTCATATTTTTATTAACAATGATATCAATATGATGACTAAAGTGACTGAACTAGTTGAACATCACTTTACTCACTGGAAATTAGATGGTATTTATTGTCCAGGAGATAATTTTGTTGCTATTGCTGAAATTTTTGTCGAAACAGCTCGTTTGATTGAAAATGGAACATTCACTCAGGATCAGGCTTTCTTGTTTGATGAACGAATTAGAAAACTGCACCCTAAAGGACGTGGTTTAGATACTGGATTTTATGATTTTGACCCATCAACAGTAAAATAAGATTTATTTGCTACGTGAAAGTTTTTTATCTCAAAGCGTAGCCAATTGCACTAAGAACTGCATATCGATTGGTATGTTAATTAAGATAGAAAATAATTCTTTTATCTTGAAAATAGAAGGAAATATAAGATGTCTAATGTAAAAAAACGCCCTGAGGTTTTATCACCTGCAGGAACACTAGAAAAATTAAAAGTTGCTATTGATTATGGAGCAGATGCTGTATTTGTTGGAGGTCAAGCGTATGGTCTTCGAAGTAGAGCTGGTAACTTTTCTATGGAAGAGTTACAAGAGGGAATAAACTATGCTCATGCGAGAGATGCTAAAGTTTATGTAGCGGCTAATATGGTTACTCATGAAGGTAATGAGCTTGGGGCAGGTCCGTGGTTTCGTGAATTACGTGATATGGGACTAGATGCAGTCATTGTTTCAGATCCTGCTCTTATTGTTATTTGTGCTACAGAAGCACCAGGTTTAGAAATTCATTTGTCAACTCAAGCCTCTTCCACGAACTATGAAACTTTTGAATTTTGGAAAGAGATGGGGCTTACTCGTGTCGTATTAGCACGTGAGGTTACTATGGCAGAGTTGGCTGAAATCAGGAAGAGGACAGATGTTGAGATAGAAGCATTTGTTCATGGCGCGATGTGTATTTCATACTCAGGACGATGTGTTCTATCAAACCATATGAGCCATCGTGATGCTAATCGTGGCGGTTGCTCTCAGTCATGTCGTTGGAAATATGACCTCTACGATATGCCATTTGGACAAGAACGTCAATCGTTAAAAGGCGAGATTCCAGAACCTTTCTCAATGTCAGCTGTGGATATGTGTATGATTGAGCATATTCCAGATATGATTGAAAATGGCGTAGATAGTTTAAAAATAGAAGGACGTATGAAATCCATTCATTATGTTTCTACAGTAACTAATTGCTATAAAGCTGCTGTAGATGCCTATATGGAAAGTCCAGAAGCTTTTGAAGCTATTAAAGAAGACTTGATTGATGAACTTTGGAAGGTTGCACAACGCGAATTAGCAACAGGTTTTTACTACCATACACCAACTGAAAACGAACAACTCTTTGGAGCTCGTCGTAAAATTCCTCAATACAAATTTGTTGGGGAAGTGGTTTCATTTGACAATGCTAAAATGGAGGCTACAATTCGTCAGCGTAATGTTATTATGGAAGGAGATCGCGTAGAATTCTATGGTCCTGGCTTCCGTCACTTTGAATGTTTTATTGAAGGTCTGCGCGATGCTGAAGGAAATAAAATAGACCGTGCTCCAAATCCGATGGAATTATTAACCATAACATTACCAAATCCAGTAAAAAAAGGGGATATGATTCGTGCTTGTAAAGAAGGATTAGTGAACCTTTATCAAAATGATGGTACTAGCAAGACTATAAGAGCTTAGATACTTTTATAACTATTTTGTCATTTTACATGGTCAATATTACTAAAAATTGTTAAAATAGAAGAAGTTCATTTAAATAGAACAAAAAGCTATAAAAATAACGAATAGTATAAGTGGAGGTATAAAATGTCAGAATTTACATTTGAAATTGTTGAGAAGTTATTGGTCCTATCTGAAAATGAAAAAGGTTGGACAAAAGAGTTGAATCGTGTTAGTTTCAACGGAGCGCCAGCTAAATTTGATTTGCGTACATGGAGTCCAGATCATACAAAAATGGGTAAAGGTATCACTTTATCTAATGAAGAATTTAAAGTCATTTTAGATGCTTTTCGTAAATAAATAAAAAGTGGTTTCAAAAACCACTTTTTTTGTCGAGACAAGCGAGTATTCAGTAAACATGTTGATTAAAAAAATAGAATTTTTAAACTAAAAGAATTATAATGGAGGTAAAAGGAGTCCTCTATGATTAGACATTCATTTAAAAGTAAGATGTTATTGTTAGTCTTTATCTTAACAATAATAGTGAATTATTTATCCGCAACAGGTTTGTTAACAGGGAACAGTCAAAAGAGTCTGTCTGATCGTTATCAAACGCTCTTGACACCAGCACCATTAGCCTTTTCAATTTGGTCAGTCATCTATTTATTGACCTTTTTAGTAATATTAAGAGCTATATTCAGTAAGAGTCAATCTTACCAAGATAACTTTGCTAGCATTTTTCCATACTTTTTGGGTCTTCTATTAGTTAATAATATATGGACTGTATTTTTTACGAGCAATTTGATTGGCCTATCAACAATAATAATTTTTGCTTACTGTATTCTTCTGGTTATCATTATCAAGATACTAAGTAAAAATAAATCAAAATTACTGCTTAGAATAACATTTGGAATTCATGCAGGATGGTTGCTAGTTGCGTCATTGGTCAATTTAGCGGTCTACTTAGTTAAAATTGATTTTAATTACCCATTACCAAAGGTATATATAGCTATCATTGCCTTGATTTTTATAACTGTTTTAAGTCTTTACCTGGCTAGGGTATTACAAAATGCTTACTTAATCTTATCCGTTTTTTGGGCTTGGTTGATGGTTTTTAAAGCACATTTAGAAGGAAATTTTCAACACCTATATTTTAGTTTCCAAATTTTATCTTTGATTGCAGCAATTATCCTTGGCGTATCGTTTTTCATCATCGGTTATTATAATGTCAAGGAGAGGTACAAGCAAAAACGTACTAGTCCTTACTCACGGGTTCTTTAAAAGAAATACAAAAAGCTCCATCATTATGTACTTTCCTCTATCATTAGATGTATGTCTCATGATAGAGGTTCAGTTCATTAGTGGGGCTTTTTTGTATTGTATTAAAGTAAATCCATGATTAATTTCAAATTGAGTAATGTTAAAATGATAGCGATAAGGTATGCTAAATAGGTATTCCATTTAGTATTAGCATGCTCTCCCATAATTGATTTTTGCGATGTGAAATAAATCAATGGAAAGATTGAAAATGGTAAAGCTAAGGAAAGAAAAACTTGTGAATAGACGATTAGTTGATCTAACGTATTTTCTTCGCCTCCAACTAGTAGGGCGATAGCAAAAATTGGAAGAAGAGTTAATAATCTAGTACAAAGCCTTATTAACCATTGAGGTAATTTGAAGTGAAGGAAACCTTCCATAACGATTTGTCCTGTTAAAGTACCTGTAATTGTTGAATTTTGACCACTTGCTAGTAGGGCAACTGCAAAAAGGGTAGAAAGGAAAGAACTGGCTACTGCACCAGTAATAGTTTTATCAGATAAGGCAAGATACATTTGAGAAAAGGCACTGATATCATTAGCATGCCCATAAAATAGACTAGCTCCTAAAACTAATAGTAGCGAATTCACGACAAATGCAAGTGATAGCTGAATGTTAGAATCTAAGGTCATGAAACGTACAGCTTTTTTTATTGAAGATTTATTATGATAATCCACGCGTCTAGTCTGAGATAAAGAAGAATGTAAATAAAGATTATGTGGCATGACTGTTGCGCCGATAATGCCAAGAGCGAGGGTTAAAGGACTATTTTTCCCTTCATGTGATATGTTAAAAAGCTCATGGTGTGGTAAAAATCCTTTGAACATAGCATCTAAATCAGGTTGTGATAAAACAACTAAATATGTAAAGATTATCAAAATTGTCAATATGAGAACAGAAACAAAGGCTTCAATTTTTTGGACGCCTAACTTCATTAAGAGTAAAAGTAAGAATACATCCAAAATAGTAATCATGATAGACAGTAACAGGGGCCAGCCAAATAATAAGTGAAGAGCAATGGCAGAGCCAATGACTTCTGCTAAATCAGTAGCGATAAGGGCTAACTCAATGATAATAAATAGCAGGTAACGAAGCGGTTTTGGGAGTCGAGAAGCTGTTGCTTGTGCTAAGTCCTGTCGTGTAACAATACCAAGCTTGCCAGCCATTTGTTGTAATTGCATCGCCATCAAAGAAGATACTAAAACAACAAACAATAGTAAGTAACGATAGGTAGCTCCACCAATAACGCTAGTAATCCAGTTACCTGGATCCATATAACCAACTGCAACCAAAGCTCCAGGTCCAAGAAAAGCTCTTAAAGTGTTCCAAAAAGAGCTATTGTGAGGAACCTCAACGCTCTGATTAACTTCGGATAAGGATCTTTTGACGGAATGATTTTGATTCATGTAATACTATACTTTCTAGTAATCTCAAGCCATTATAACAAATAGAAAATAGAAAAACAATTAAAAATTAATGCTACTTAATAATCGATTGAGGTGCTGTTTAGTATTAGAGAACTATTTTCTTAACAGTTACATTTGAAATAACAAAATAACAGATTTCTATCGATTATTTTTAGTTCCGTAGATTTACCTAAGTTATTTAAGTGGAGTAAACTATATCTGTAGTGAATTTTTTAAGAAATATAATCCAATAATACTATCGATTCTTGTTTGATTAGTTCGAAAGATTGCTTTATGGTATAGATATACTGTCTTTTAAAGATAAGAATAGATGAGCTACTTAATTATTATTTTATAATAAAAAACACATTATTTTTATTGACAAATAAAAATGAGTTTAGTAAAATAACTGTCAAATAGAATTTCTTCGGGGTCAGGTGAAAATCCTAACCGGCGGTATAGTCCGCGAGCTTTCGAGCATGAACTGGTGTGATTCCAGTACCGACAGTAAAGTCTGGATGAGAGAAGAATTCAGTGATTGTCTGCTACTTGCAGTTTATTTGTGCTGGATTAATGAGAGACTCCCTATAGTTTTCTATAGGGAGTCTTTAGTTTTTTTGTGCTACCTAAAATATAATGCTAATTAGTATAATCAACGACTTCTCATCCCTCCCCTTAGTTTTCTATTTTAGAAGCTAAGGGTTTTTATTTTAGAAGGAAAAAGGAAATGATGAAAAAAGAAGACTACATGGCATTAGCCTTGAAAGAGGCTGAGAAAGGTATGGGGTTCGTTGCTCCCAACCCATTAGTAGGTGCTGTTATTGTTAAAGATGATCGTATAATTTCCAAAGGTTATCATAAACGATTTGGAGATTTACATGCGGAAAGACAGGCTATTAAAAATGCTGATGAGGATATCTCTGGAAGTACTCTGTACGTGACTTTAGAACCATGCTGTCATGTGGGTAAGCAACCACCTTGTACTGAAGCTCTTATTAAATCTGGTATCAAAAAAGTAGTAGTTGGAAGTTTAGATCCAAATCCTTTAGTTTCAGGAAAAGGGATTGCCTTGTTAAGAAAAGAAGGTTTAAATGTTGAAGTTGGTATCCTAAGAGAAGAATGCGATGCTCTGAATGAAAGATTTATTTTTCACATGACCTATAAGCAGCCTTTTGTTTATTTGAAATATGCTATGACTTTAGATGGGAAGATAGCTACAAAGACGGGCGATTCTAAGTGGATATCCAATGAGCACTCAAGACAATCTGTTCAGAAATTGAGGCAAAAATGTAGTGCTATTATGGTCGGTATCAATACTGTATTAGCTGATAATCCACGTTTAACTTGCCGTATTCCTAAAGGTGAAGCGCTTGTGAGGATCGTATGTGATAGTCAGTTGAAGATACCTTTAGACTCTTACCTAGTTAAGAGCGCTAAAACAATACCAACATGGATTGCAACATGTTCAGATAATCTTGCTCAGCAACAAACATTAAAAGAAATGGGTTGCCGTTTGATTAAGGTCCCAAGAAAAGATGGAAAGCTGGATTTGAAAGTATTAATGACTATTTTAGGACAAGAAGGGATTGATAGCCTTCTTATTGAAGGAGGAAGTAGTTTACATTTTTCAGCTTTAGAAGCTGGTATTGTTAACAGACTAATTGTTTTTATTGCACCCAAAATAATAGGAGGTCTGAAAGCAAAAACAGCTATTTCTGGAGAAGGCTTGGATTGGCTTAACCAAGCTTTCAGAGTAAAAGATATTGAACTTAGTCGTATGGATTCTGACGTTGTTATTGAAGGAAAGGTAGAACATTATGTTTACAGGAATTATTGAGGAAATGGGTCAAGTCAGTCGTATTCGGAATGGCATAAAATCCCAACAATTAAGTATTGATGTTCCCAAACTAGTCCCTTTATTAAGAAAAGGGGATAGCGTAGCTGTTAATGGTGTTTGTTTGACAGTCCTTGACAAAAGTGAAAAAGCTTTTATAGCAGACGTCATGCCAGAAAGTATGATGCGAACAAGCTTAGCTGCTTTACGACTTCATTCTAAAGTTAACTTAGAATTAGCACTCAGAAGTGACTCAAGGTTAGGGGGGCATTTTGTTCTTGGACATGTGGATGGGGTTGGAAAAATAGAAAAAATCCAAAAGGATGATATTGCTGTCAGATTTTCAATTGATGCTCCGCCCAGTATTATGTCTTATATTATAGAGAAAGGTTCGGTGGCTCTAGATGGGATTAGCCTAACGGTGGTATCATTTACAGAGCATTCTTTTGAAGTTTCGGTCGTTCCCCACACGATGGCTCAAACTAATTTATCCTTAAAAAAGGTTGGGGATTTATTAAATATCGAAGTGGATGTTTTAGGCAAATATGCTGAGAAATTTTTAGCACCGACTAATAGAACTAATCACACTTCATCAGTAATGGATTGGTCTTTTTTATCAGAAAATGGCTACTAAGAGAGAGGAGAAAGCGAATGGCCTTTAGTCCAATAAAAAAACTTTTACAAGACATCAAATCAGGGGAAATGGTAGTTTTGATGGATGACGAAAATAGAGAGAATGAAGGGGACCTTATTTGTGCGGCTGAAATGGTGACAAAAGAGTCGATTAATTTTATGGCTAAATTTGGGAAAGGATTAATTTGCTTACCTCTGTCTAATTACTATGCTGAAAAGTTAGAATTAGCTCAAATGGCTAGCCATAATACTGATAATCATGAAACAGCTTTTACCATATCCATTGATCATCTATCAACTAGTACTGGGATTTCTGCGGAAGATAGAGCTTTGACAGCTAAGATGGTTGCTAACGACAGTAGCAAAGCTAAAGACTTTAGACGTCCTGGGCACTTATTTCCCTTGTTAGCTAAGGAAGGAGGTGTTTTAGCTAGAAATGGACATACTGAAGCAACCGTTGATCTATGTCGTTTAGCTGGATTAAAGGAATGTGGACTTTGTTGTGAAATAATGGCTGAAGATGGTAGTATGATGAGAAAGGATGAGTTATTAGCATTTGCTCAAAAGCACGATTTAGCTATCGCTACCATAAAACAATTGCAAGACTATAGACGTCAAGAAGAGGGAGGGGTGGTTAGAGAAATTGAGATTCAGCTACCAACGCAATTCGGCCATTTTAAGGCTTATGGATATAGTGAAGTTGTGGCAAATAAGGAACATGTTGCCCTTGTTAAAGGGGATATTAGTAGTGGTGAAGATGTTTTATGTCGTTTACACTCAGAATGTTTGACAGGTGATGTCTTTCATTCCTTGAGATGTGATTGTGGGGAACAACTGGCTAATGCACTCCAACAAATAGAGGCTGAAGGTCGTGGCGTCCTTCTTTATATGAGACAGGAAGGTCGAGGAATTGGTTTGATTAATAAGTTAAAAGCTTATCATTTGCAAGAAGAAGGCTTAGATACTTTAGAAGCTAATTTGGCTTTAGGTTTTGAAGGAGATGAGAGAGACTATGGAGTTAGTGCTCAACTTTTAAAAGATTTAGGTATAAATTCTATAAACTTACTAACCAATAATCCAGATAAAATCCAACAACTTGAAGCAGAAGGAATTTGCGTCAAAAACAGAGTGCCATTACAGGTGGCAGCAACAGCTTATGACCTTAATTATTTAAAAACTAAAAAAGAAAAAATGGGACATCTTTTAGATTAAAGGAGGAAGAAAAAATGACAATTATTGAAGGACAATTAGTGGCAAACGAAATGAAAATAGGAATCGTAGTCTCACGTTTCAATGAATTGATTACATCTAAATTATTATCAGGAGCAGTAGATGGACTGTTGAGACATGGTGTTTCAGAAGAAGATATAGATATTGTATGGGTACCCGGTGCTTTTGAAATCCCCTATATGGCTAGAAAAATGGCATTATATAAAGATTATGATGCTATTATCTGTCTTGGGGTAGTCATTAAAGGCAGCACTGATCATTATGATTATGTTTGTAATGAGGTGACAAAAGGTATTGGTCATTTAAATAGCCAGTCAGATATCCCTCATATCTTTGGTGTTCTAACAACGGATAATATCGAACAAGCTATTGAGAGGGCAGGAACAAAAGCAGGAAATAAAGGTTATGATTGTGCTCTTTCGGCTATTGAAATGGTAAACCTTGATAAAAAATTGCGTGAGCGATAAATCAGAAACCTAACAAAGTTCAGTAGAGGTAATATTAAAACCCACCTTAAATAAGGGTGGGTTTTAATATATTCTTATTTCATTGTAGGGAAAAGTAGGACGTCTCGGATAGTTGTTGTGTCAGTTAACAGCATACAGAGACGGTCGATACCAATACCTAGTCCACCAGTAGGTGGCATACCATATTCAAGTGCTTCAACATAATCGTAATCAACTCCAGTTGCTTCATCATCGCCAAGTTCTTTAGCAGATGCTTGTGCTTCAAAGCGAGATAGCTGATCAATTGGGTCATTTAATTCTGTAAAAGCATTAGCATATTCTTTAGTCATGATAAAGAGTTCGAAACGGTCTGTAAAACGAGGGTCTGTATCATTTTTCTTAGCAAGTGGAGACACTTCGACTGGATGACCAAAGACAAAAGTTGGTTGAATTAAAGTGTCTTCAACGAATTCTTCGAAGAAGGCGTTAATGATGTGACCAACTGTTGTGAAATGTTTTTCAAGAGGAACATTTTTTTCTTGTGCCAAAGCTTGTGCTTCTTCAAGAGTCATTTCTTTCCAGAAGTCAATATCAGTGATTTCTTTAACCGCATCAACCATATGAACACGTTTGAATGGTTCATTAATTTTAATTTCTGTGCCTTGATAATTGATTGGTCCATCACCTTTTACAGTTTTTGTAACATGCTGGATAATACCTTCTGTCAAGTCCATAATATCCTGGTAGTCAGCATAGGCTTGGTAGGCTTCAATAGATGTGAACTCTGGATTGTGGGTTGCATCCATCCCTTCATTACGGAAAATACGTCCGATTTCATAAACACGCTCCATACCACCTACAATAAGACGTTTTAGATGCAATTCAGTTGCGATACGAAGAACCATGTCAATGTCTTGTGCATTGTGATGTGTGATAAATGGGCGAGCAGAAGCACCACCAGCTTCATTATGAAGAACAGGTGTTTCAACCTCTAAGAAACCATTGCTATCCATAAAGCGACGAATTTCTGAAATGATTTTTGAGCGTGTTACAAAACGGTCAAAGCTGTCACGATTTGAGATTAAATCAAGATGACGTTTACGATAGATTGTTTCAATATCAGTTAGGCCGTGGAATTTTTCAGGAAGTGGACGGAGTGCTTTTGAAAGGTGAGTAATATGAGTAGCCTTGATAGAAAGTTCTCCCATATCTGTACGCATTACTTGCCCTTCAACACCAAGGAAGTCACCTAAATCAGCTTTTTTAAAGATTTCGTAGTTTTCTTCGCCAACAGAATCCTTACGGACATAAATTTGAATTTGACCTTCGCGATCTTGGATATGCGCAAAGCCAACTTTCCCCTTACCGCGCTTAGTCATTAAACGACCAGCGATTGTAGCAGTTTCTTCAATGTCGTGCAAGTCTTCTTTTGATTTGTCAGCGTATTTTTCATTTAATTGACCAGATGTTGCTGTACGTTCAAATCGTTTACCAAAAGGATCAATGCCTTGTTCAGTCAAAGCAGCCATTTTTTCACGACGAACAATCTGTTGGTCATTTAATTCTTCAATATGTTGGTTAGACATAATTTCCTCCAAGTTAGTATTCATCCTATTGTACCACAAAAACACTGATAATTCATAATTTATTTTATGAGTTTATGGTGTTATTCTCATTTTTAATAGACTTTTCACCATTTGAAAATAAGGGTAGAAAAAGGTATAATTAACAATTGAAAATTCAGAAAGAAAAGGATAATCATGATTACTTCAATTGTTTTTGATGTTGATGATACAATTTACGATCAACAAGCACCTTACCGTATTGCTGTGGAGAAATGCTTTCCTGATTTTGATATGAGCGCTATTAACCAAGCTTATATTCGCTTTCGTCATTATTCAGATATTGGCTTTCCACGAGTAATGGCTGGTGAATGGACAACAGAATATTTTCGTTTCTGGCGATGCAAAGAAACGCTTTTAGAGTTTGGTTATCGTGAAATTGATGAAGCTACTGGTATTTATTTTCAAGAAATATACGAACATGAACTTGAAAATATTACAATGCTTGATGAGATGCGTATGACACTTGACTTTTTGAAATCAAAAAATGTACCAATGGGAATTATTACAAATGGCCCTACGGAACATCAATTGAAAAAAGTTAAAAAATTGGGACTTTATGACTATGTTGATCCAAAACGTGTTATAGTTAGTCAAGCAACTGGTTTTCAAAAGCCTGAAAAGGAGATTTTTAATTTAGCAGCAGAGCAATTTGATATGAACCCTTCAACTACACTTTATGTGGGTGATTCATATGATAATGATATTATGGGTGCATTTAATGGTGGTTGGCATTCTATGTGGTTCAACCATAGAGGACGTTCTTTAAAACCGGGAATTAAACCAGTTTATGATGTTGCTATTGATAACTTTGAGCAATTATTCGGTGCTGTTAAAGTGTTGTTTGACTTACCTGATAATAAATTTATTTTTGATATCAACGATAAAAGTAATCCAGTCCTTGAAATGGGACTTAATAATGGTTTAATGATGGCATCAGAGCGTCTGCTTGAGAGTAATATGAGCGTTGACAAAGTTGTTATTTTACTGCGCCTAACTGCAAAACAGGAAAAAGTATTACGCATGAAGTATGCTAGATAATTAAATAATCCACTAGATGAATCTAGTGGATTATTTTAGTGTGTCATTTTGACCTCTTGCCTTAAATAAGATTTATCGTTCCAAGTCAGACAGTTGAAGTCTTTAAAATCATGAGTTTCTATGATTGTGAGGCTGGCATTATCAAGTTTATCTTTGTAGTGTAAACTACCATATTGATAACCCAGTAAGGAACGAATAGACGCAGTTAGATTTGCTCCATGTCCTACAATAAGGACCTTGTCGTAATTTTTTGAAGCTAAAGAACGTAAGAAACTCTCTACACGATGCGTTGTCTGATAAAGAGATTCTGCACCGAACATGTCATGTTTAAATTGTAAGGGATTTTGATAAAATGCGGTCATTTGACGAGGATAGATAGCTTGCATAGTTGCAATTTTACAACCCTCTAAAGTTCCCAATGCCCATTCACGAAGCTGAGAAGTATAGTGGATTTCTTTTGGGCATGAATTAGCATCATTGAGGATATTAACAGTATCTCTAGCACGACCTAAGTCGCTAGAATAAACAGCATCAAAATGAATAGATGATAGGTATTGTCCAAGTTCTTCTAATTCTTCAATAGCTTCTTCAAGGAGAGGTGAGTCTCCGTTAGCACCTTGGAAACGCCCTTCTAAATTCCATTGTGTTTTTCCGTGTCTAACAAGATAAAATTTCATATTTTTCTCCAATCCTAATTATTATTCCTTTATATCGGCAAATTTAGCATTTACGAAATCTGCAAGAACCTCACTATTAATACGAATAGAACGTCCAATTTCTCCTGCAGAGACAATGAGTTCTTGTTTTTCTAAAGCGATAGTATCGATAAAAATAGGGTAATTATGTTTTTGGCGAATTCCAATTGGATTATTTGCTCCGTGAATATAACCTGTTATTTTCTGGAGATCTTTTTGAGGTATCATTTGTACCTTTTTGTTTCCTGAAATTTTAGCTAACTTTTTTTCGGATAAATGCTCGGTGAGAGGTAAGATACCTATTATGGGACCAGTTTTATCACCGATTAGCGCTAATGTCTTAAAGATATCTTGTTTTTGAATACCGTTGGGTAAATCTCCCTGTAAAGCATCCAATTGTAGACTATCATGTTCGATTTTTGCTTTATCTAAAATTTGATCAACTAAAGTTTTTTTGATTTTATTCTTTTTACTCATAATGACCCTTAACTAATAAGTTTGTTTCATATTTATTATAACATTTAAAGATGATTATAGTAAATTTCTACTGAGTCTTAGAAATAAGCTTGAATACCATTTCAGGGAATAATGATAATAAATATCGCAACAGTATATTTGGAATGTTAAATTAGAAGTTTTATAAATAGCTAAATATGAAGTGTCCTAATGTAATGACTTGAAATCATATTCTGGTCAGGTATTAAACGATTACTTTGACAAGGCATATAAAAATTTCTATACTAAATTTACAAAATGAAGGAGAGGGAACTATGGAAATACTGATTGCAGGTGGTAGTGGTTTTCTAGGGAAGCAGATAATAAAAGCAGCGCTTACAAAAGGGCATAAGGTGGCTTACTTATCAAGGCATGAAGGTAAAGGTGATATATTTAAGGATCCTAGATTAACCTACATTAAGGGAGATATTACAGAAGCTGATAAGATTCATTTAGAACATAGAAATTTTGATATATTAATTGACTGTATTGGAGCGATTAAGCCCAATCAACTAGATGAGCTTAACGTTAAAGCAACCCAAAAAGCAGTAGCACTCTGTCACAAAAATCAAATACCAAAGTTAGTTTACATTTCAGCCAATAGCGGCTATTCAGCTTACATTAAAAGTAAAAGGAAGGCAGAGCAGATAATCAAAGCAAGCGGTCTGGATTATCTTTTTGTAAGACCAGGTTTGATGTATGGTGAAGAGCGACCTCTCTCGATTTTCCAAGCCAAGTGTATAAAATTATTTAGTCATTTGCCTTTCTTAGGTATTGTTGTACAAAAAGTCTTTCCAACTAAGGTTGTGATAGTGGCAGAAGCAATCGTTACTTCGCTTAGGAAAAAACCAACTCAAAAAATCCTTTCTATTGAAGAATTAAATAATAAATAGTTTATCAAAAAAGCTACTGTTAACAGTAGCTTTTAATCTTTTACTTTTCCAAAAAGTTTCTCATAAGTTTTCTTCTTGTCTTTATTAACTGCAATTTGATTTAAATCAAGCGGTTGATTGAATCCTGGTAGATAACCTTGAGAGGTGTATTGGTGTAAATCGTATTTAAGTTCAGTTTGTGGAGCTGCTTCATAGTATCCAGAATCGCTACCATAAGTTGGAATCCAAACAGCGTCAAATCCTTTTACAGAGATACCTTGCTCAGTCATAAAGTAAGTACCGATGTAGATACCAACATTTTTAGCACCAAGTCTTTTTAACTCTTTTCGGAATGCTTGGACACCTTTATTCATGTTAGACATTGTCTCCTCTTCTACGTCAATCCAATAAAAAGTTGGTTTGTAAGGAGCTGCATTCTTATAAAATATCTGAGCCTCTTCTTTCATTTCTTTAACACTTGAACCAAGTGCATAACTGTAGACAGCTACTGGGATATTTCGCTTTTGAAATTCTTTGATATGGGTCTTAAACGATTTATCGACTCCAGTTGTATAAGCAGCGTTATTAGTCTTAGATATCTTTGATCCACCAAAGATACGAATAACAACACCTGAAATATTTTTTGAAAGCGTATCGTAATCAATCTCCTTAGGAAGTTGCCAACCAGAGACATCGATAATCGGTTTAAGAACAAACTCTTTATCTTTCGATGATGTTGATTTTTGCGGTACTTTTGAAGCTTTTACGGATGGAATTGTCTTTTTAGCTTCAACTAATTCTTTTTTCAAAGTATTTGTCGAATGTAAATGACCAATAATTAATAAAAGTCCAAATAAACTGAAAAAAACCGCAACAACAATAGGTTTAATTCTTCTTCTCATTATTGATATTGTAACTTAAAAGGTTTAAAAAATCAAAGTTTACAGGCTTATTTACGTTCTTTTAAAAAAAGAGGTCGTTTATGTAACATTAGAAATGAAATTGTAATAAAAAAGACTTTTAAGCGGTAGTCATAGTTTTGAGGTATAATTAAAGACATGATAAAGAATTCAACTTTAACTAAATTGACTAGAGTAGCTATATTATCTGCTTTGTGTGTTGTGTTGAGATATGCTTTTGCGCCTCTGCCTAACATTCAGCCAATTACTGCCATTTTTTTGATTACAGTTGTCTTATTCGATTTAAAAGAAGGTGTAGCTACTGTAACTGTAACAATGCTAGTTTCTTCTTTTTTAATGGGCTTTGGGCCATGGGTCTTTTTGCAAATCATTTCCTTCACTTTAATTTTATGCTTGTGGAAATTTCTGATATATCCGCTGACAAAAGCTGTATGTTTTGGTAAAATAACGGAGGTAGTACTTCAAACTTTCTTTGCAGGAGGGTTAGGGGTTGTTTATGGCGTCATTATTGATACCTGTTTTGCTTGGTTATATCATATGCCTTGGTGGACTTATGTATTAGCAGGACTTAGTTTTAATATGGCACACGCTTTATCAACTTGTTTATTTTATCCTCTTTTGTTACCGATTTTAAGGAGATTTAGGAATGAAAAAATACATTAAATTATTCTTGCTAACAGTATTCGCTACGACTTTAGTAGCTTGCGGGCAACCATCTACATCGAATAAGACAACAACTAGCTCAACGTTAGAAGTTGGTAAGGTTGAATTGGTTGTTAAAGAAGATACGAACGTGTTAAGTGAAAAGGTTGTTTACCATAAAGGTGACACTGTTTTGGATGTGCTTAAAGCTAACTATAAAGTTAAAGAAAAAGATGGTTTCATTACTTCAATTGATGGCATCAGCCAAGATGAAACCAAAGGGCTTTATTGGATGTTCAAGGTCAATAATAAATTAGCTCCTAAGGCAGCAAACCAAATTAAAGTTAAAAAGAACGACAAAATTGAATTTTATCAGGAAGTTTACAAAAAATAAGATAAAAACAAGTTGGAGATATCTCCAACTTGTTTTTATGTTTTTGAAAGACTGTAGTTTAGCCTTGTTTAATAAGATTACTATAATTAATAATTTGATCTACAGTGTTAGATAAGAAATTAATAGTATCGCGTAGAGGCTTATCAGTAGAAATATCAGCACCGATTAATAGGGCTGTTTCTAAAGGGGTACAGCTCCCACCAGATTTCAAGAATGCTAACCACTCTTTTGCTCCGTTTGGATTATTTTTGAGATTGAGATAGCCGGCTGTCGAGATTACTAAACCAGCAGAGTAAGTATAGCTATAGAGCCCCATGTAGTAATGAGCTTGTCTCATCCATGTCAAAGCAGCATCGTCATCTATTTCAATAGCATCTCCCCAGAATTGTGTTAATACTTCCTTCATAATAGCATTTAATTGTTCTGCTCCAAAAGTTTCTCCCTCCTCAATTAGAGTGTAAACTTTACGTTGGAAAGCAGCTTCAAGTAAGTGAGTAATGAAATTGTGGAAGTAAGTATCAGTTAAGCGATGTGCAAGAGCAAAGCGTTTTTGACGTGCTGTATCAAATTGGTTTTCTAAGTAGTCACTAAGTAAAAGTTCGTTAAAAGTAGATGGAGCTTCAACATAGTAAGTGGACATGTGAGTATTGAAAAAACTTTGGTGATTATCTGAGAAGATAAATTGACCAGAATGTCCAATCTCATGAATAAGTGTGTAGACATCGCTCATACGCCCCGTCCAGCTCATGAGTACATAGGGATGAACTTTGTAAGGATCCGCAGCATATCCTCCAGAATCTTTATTAGCGTTAGCTGCAAAATCAACCCAACGCTCTTTTTGATAGCGCTCAACCTCTTGGGAATATTCTTTTCCTAAAGGAGCAACTGATTTCATTACTAAGTCATAAGCATCATTGATACTTACTTCGGGATTAAGTTCGTTATCAATGTCTAATTTCCAATCTGCAAAAGTCATCTTTTCAATACCATTAACATCGGCGATATGTTTGAGGAATCGTTGAGCTACTGGACCAAATTCATCCATGATAAGATCAATTTGTCTGTCAAACATTGAACGGTCAACTTCTTGTTCGGAAAGAAGATAATCAAAAACACTATCGTAACCACGCATATCAGCAATTAACTTTTCAGATTTGACTTTTGCAAGATAAGCCGCAGCTGCAGCATTTTGGTGCTTACGTAGACCTTTCGAGAATGAACGGAAGGATTTTTCACGTATCTCTGCATTTTCGTGATTTTGAAAGTAATTTTCATAAGTTACAAAACTATTTTTGTAGGTTTTTCCGTCAACTTCAAAATCTTCCATATCAAAATCGCCAGCACGCATTTTAGTATAAATATCATATGGTGTATTTAGGACTTCATTTAAGTTTGTCAAAGCTTTTTCGACTTCTGGACTTAATAAGTGTTGCTTTTGAATTTTAGCTTGGCGAATAGTTGCTTTGAAATGAGGGTTATTTTCTAAAGAATCTAAAATCTTTATATCTGCATTTGCTAGGGCAGTATTAAAGAAAGAAAGTAGTACATTAGCTTTAGTTGCGAAGTCTGATCCTGCTTGAGAAATTTGTGCAAACTCTTCGTTGCTAAAGTCAGTAGTTTGAGGCATAAAAGCATAGGTATCAATGTGACTCATCTGGATATAAATATGCTCGATTTCCATAAGGGCACTAGTAAAATCCTCAACACAATTAAGTTTTCCCTCGTAATTTTTTTTGAAAACCTTGATATCCTCAAGAGCTTTTTCAATAGCCAGTAAAAAATCTTGACGATCTTTGTAGAGAGCAGTCAGATCCCAAAGCTCATTTTCAGGGAATTCAGAGCGTTTTTTAAGTTCCATGCGATACTCCTTTAATAATAGTTGTTAATTAACAATTAATCAGTTAATCTCAATTATCCTCAGTATATCAAAAAAGTCGAACAAGAAAAACTGATTACTGTCATAAATAAGTAAAAATCTGAAAATTCTATCTAAAAATCCTAGAATGGTTTACTTTTTACTTTAAAATGGTATCATAGTAGTGAGATTTAAGAGAGGAAGTGATGGTTTGTCCCACCCGAAATTAGAAAGTAGTAGCAATAAAGAAATCATTACCGAAGAGGTCGGTTTACTGAAGCAGCTTTTGGATGAAGCAACGCAAAAATTGATTGGTAGTGAATCATTTGACAAGATTGAAAAAATAGTTTCATTATCATCAACTGACGATTATACTGGTTTGAAGGAAACTATTTCGGCTTTAAGCAACGAGGAGATGGTTATTGTTTCTCGTTACTTCTCTATTTTGCCGCTCTTAATTAATATTTCAGAAGACGTTGATTTAGCATATGAAATTAATTATAAAAATAATCTTAACCAAGATTACCTAGGAAAGTTATCAACGACTATTGATGTTGTAGCTGGCCATGAAAATGCTAAAGATATTCTTGAACACGTCAATGTTGTGCCTGTGCTAACAGCTCATCCTACTCAGGTGCAGCGTAAAACGGTGCTCGAATTAACGTCTAAGATTCATGATTTATTACGTAAATACAGAGATGTCAAAGCAGGAATCGTGAATCAAGAAAAATGGTATGCTGACTTGCGTCGTTACATCGGCATTATCATGCAAACAGACACTATTCGCGAGAAAAAATTGAAAGTCAAAAATGAGATAACCAATGTAATGGAATATTACAACCGTTCTCTTATTAAAGCAGTTACCAAATTAACAGCAGAATATAAGGCACTGGCAGCTAAAAAAGGTATTCACTTAGAGAATCCTAAGCCTCTGACTATGGGGATGTGGATTGGTGGTGATAGAGATGGCAATCCCTTTGTAACTGCTGAGACACTAAGATTATCAGCTATGGTACAAAGTGAAGTGATTATTAACCATTATATTGAGCAGCTAAATGAACTTTATCGTAATATGTCACTTTCAATAAGTCTAACTGAAGTCTCTCCCGAACTTGTTACGTTGGCAAACCAGTCACAAGATAATTCAGTATATAGGGAAAATGAACCTTATCGTAAAGCTTTCAATTTTATCCAAGATAAACTAGTACAAACCCTACTAAATTTAAAAGTTGGTTCTTACCCAAAAGAGAAATTTGTTAGTCGCCAAGAATCTTCTGGTATTGTAGGAAGGTATATAAAATCACATATCGCTCAAGTAGCTTCTGACATACAGACAGAAGAACTACCAGCATACGCTACTGCTGAGGAGTTTAAACAAGATTTGTTACTTGTGAAGCAATCTTTAGTTCAACATGGACAAGATTCTCTTGTCGATGGCGAATTAGCTTGTCTTATTCAAGCAGTAGATATCTTTGGATTTTATTTAGCTACTATTGATATGCGTCAAGATTCTAGTATTAATGAAGCTTGTGTAGCAGAATTATTGAAGTCTGCCAATATTGTAGATGATTACAGTTCTCTTTCAGAAGAAGAAAAATGTCAACTTCTCTTAAAAGAATTAACAGAAGATCCTAGAACATTATCTTCTACGCATACTCCTAAATCCGAGTTACTTCAAAAAGAATTGGCTATTTTCCAAACAGCACGTGAGTTAAAAGATCAATTGGGTGAAGACATTATAAAACAGCATATCATTTCTCACACAGAGAGCGTTTCGGATATGTTTGAGTTAGCTATCATGTTAAAAGAAGTTGGACTAATTGATGCCAATCAAGCTCGCATTCAGATTGTACCGTTATTTGAAACCATCGAAGATTTGGATAATTCACGTGATATTATGACCCAGTATCTACATTATGGATTAGTAAAAAAATGGATTACAACTAACAACAATTATCAAGAAATAATGCTAGGTTATTCAGATAGTAATAAAGATGGTGGCTATTTATCATCTGGTTGGACTCTATATAAAGCTCAAAATGAGCTAACAAAAATAGGTGAAGAAAACGGTATTAAAATCACATTTTTCCACGGTCGTGGTGGAACTGTTGGTCGTGGTGGTGGTCCATCTTATGAAGCTATCACATCACAACCTTTTGGTTCAATCAAAGATCGAATTCGCCTAACAGAGCAAGGTGAAATCATTGAGAATAAATATGGTAATCAAGATGCAGCCTATTATAACCTTGAAATGCTTATTTCAGCTTCCATAGACCGCATGGTAACACGTATGATTACTAACCTTAATGAAATTGATAATTTCCGTGAGACAATGGATGGTATTGTGGCTGAAAGTAATGCCGTTTATAGAAATTTAGTTTTTGATAATCCTTATTTCTATGACTATTTCTTTGAAGCAAGTCCAATTAAAGAGGTATCAAGTTTAAATATTGGTTCTCGGCCAGCAGCACGTAAAACAATTACAGAAATTTCAGGTTTACGTGCAATTCCATGGGTATTTTCATGGTCACAAAATCGTATTATGTTTCCGGGTTGGTATGGTGTTGGGTCAGCCTTCAAGCAATTTATTGAACAAGATGAGGCAAACTTAGCAAAATTACAAACCATGTATCAAAAATGGCCATTCTTTAATTCTCTTTTATCTAATGTAGATATGGTTTTATCAAAATCAAATATGAATATTGCGCTTCAGTATGCTCAGTTAGCTGGAAGTAAAGAAGTTCGAGATGTTTTTAATATCATCCTTAATGAATGGCAGTTAACTAAAGATATGATTTTAGCTATTGAACAGCATGATAATTTATTAGAAGAAAACCCAATGTTACATGCAAGTTTAGATTATCGTTTGCCATATTTCAATGTTTTGAATTATGTTCAAATTGAATTGATTAAACGTCTTCGTAGTAACCAACTAGATGAAGACTATGAGAAGTTGATTCATATTACTATTAATGGTATTGCAACAGGTTTACGAAATTCAGGTTAATATTGATAGAGGGAGGATCATTGCTATTCTCCCTTTTACTTTACTTCGAAAGATGATATAATGCATAATGGTAATTTTTTGATATATTAAAGGAAATAATACAATATGAAAATTGATAAAAGGCATCTTCTGAATTATTCCATCCTCATTCCCTATTTGATATTGTCTATTCTAGGCTTAATTGTAATTTATTCGACAACTAGTGCAACTCTAATTCAGCTTGGAGCTAACCCTTTTCGTTCAGTAATCAACCAGGGTGTCTTTTGGGCAGTCAGTTTGGTTGCAATTATCTTTATCTATAAACTGAAACTAAATTTTTTGAAAAATTCTAAAGTGTTGACTATGGCAGTATTGGTAGAAGTATTTTTGCTACTAATAGCGCGCTTTTTCACACAAGAAGTTAATGGAGCACATGGTTGGATTGTTATTGGTCCTATTAGTTTTCAACCTGCTGAATATTTAAAAGTTATCATTGTATGGTATTTAGCGTTTACTTTTGCTCGAAGGCAAAAAAAGATAGAAATATATGATTATCAAGCTTTGACAAAAGGGAGATGGCTTCCGAGATCACTAAGCGACCTAAAAGATTGGCGATTTTATTCTTTATTTATGATTGGTTTGGTAATTGCACAACCTGATTTAGGAAATGGTTCGATAATTGTTCTAACGGTCATTATTATGTACTGTATTAGTGGTATTGGTTATCGATGGTTTTCAGCTTTACTTGGTCTAATCGTCGTGGGGTCAACTTTATTTATCGGAACTATTGCAGTTGTTGGAGTTGAGACAATGGCTAAAGTCCCTGTCTTTGGTTATGTAGCTAAGCGATTTAATGCTTTTTTTGACCCATTTAAAGATTTAACAGATTCAGGACACCAGTTGGCTAATTCATATTATGCAATGAGCAACGGTGGCTGGTTTGGTCGAGGACTTGGGAATTCTATTGAAAAATTAGGGTACTTACCAGAAGCAACAACAGACTTTGTCTTTTCAATTGTTATTGAGGAATTAGGAGTTATTGGTGCAGGGTTTATTTTAGCTTTGGTTTTCTTCTTAATTTTACGTATTATGCACGTAGGTATAAAGGCTAAAGATCCTTTCAACTCAATGATCGCTCTTGGTATTGGAGCAATGCTATTGATGCAAGTTTTTGTTAACATTGGTGGTATTTCTGGGTTAATCCCCTCAACTGGAGTGACATTTCCTTTCTTATCCCAAGGAGGGAACAGCCTCTTGGTACTTTCTGTAGCTATCGGATTCGTGCTTAATATTGATGCTAACGAGAAAAAGGAACTCATAATGAAAGAAGCAGAAGAGCAATATAAGCCACAAGAAAAAAATGAAAAAATAATCAACCTTGATGCCTTTAAATAATCATCCAAACAAAAAACGAGATTTTTATCTCGATTTTTGTATTTTTTGAAATTTAAACTCTAATTAATAGAGAGAAGATATTTGAAGAAAAGAAGTGTCTATTAATATTCTAATACTATAAATTAGGATGTATTTAACAATATGATTATATGATAACTACTAAAAAATACATATAAGAGATAACAAACGCCTCAATCAATCTTACCCGAATTTTAAGGAAATAAAGAAATAAGCAAAAAAGCATAAAATACTTGCTTTTTTAGAGGATTTTGTTAAAATAGATAAGTAAAGTTAGACTGTATTGCCTACCGTCTATCTATAAAATATATTTTATTGGAGGCTTTTCCTAAAATGGCAAAAGAAAAATACGATCGTAGTAAACCACACGTTAACATTGGTACAATCGGACACGTTGACCACGGTAAAACTACTTTAACAGCAGCTATCACAACTGTATTGGCACGTCGCTTGCCTACTTCAGTTAACCAACCAAAAGATTACGCTTCTATCGATGCTGCTCCAGAAGAGCGCGAACGCGGAATCACAATCAACACTGCACACGTTGAGTACGAAACTGAAAAACGTCACTATGCCCACATCGACGCTCCAGGACACGCGGACTACGTTAAAAACATGATTACTGGTGCTGCTCAAATGGACGGAGCTATCCTTGTAGTTGCTTCAACTGATGGACCAATGCCACAAACTCGTGAGCACATCCTTCTTTCACGTCAAGTTGGTGTTAAACACCTTATCGTATTCATG
This sequence comes from Streptococcus sp. 'group B', assembly GCF_002073795.1. Classification (NCBI taxonomy): domain Bacteria; kingdom Bacillati; phylum Bacillota; class Bacilli; order Lactobacillales; family Streptococcaceae; genus Streptococcus; species Streptococcus sp. 'group B'. Next base: position 977,799 of record NZ_CP020432.1, read on the forward strand.
AACAAAGTTGACCTTGTTGATGATGAAGAATTGCTTGAATTGGTTGAAATGGAAATTCGTGACCTTCTTTCAGAATACGACTTCCCAGGTGATGACCTTCCAGTTATCCAAGGTTCAGCTCTTAAAGCACTTGAAGGCGATGAAAAATACGAAGACATCATCATGGAATTGATGAGCACTGTTGATGAGTACATTCCAGAACCAGAACGTGATACTGACAAACCTTTACTTCTTCCAGTCGAAGATGTATTCTCAATCACTGGACGTGGTACAGTTGCTTCAGGACGTATCGACCGTGGTACTGTTCGTGTCAACGACGAAGTTGAAATCGTTGGTATTAAAGAAGATATCCAAAAAGCAGTTGTTACTGGTGTTGAAATGTTCCGTAAACAACTTGACGAAGGTCTTGCAGGGGACAACGTTGGTGTTCTTCTTCGTGGTGTTCAACGTGATGAAATCGAACGTGGTCAAGTTCTTGCTAAACCAGGTTCAATCAACCCACACACTAAATTTAAAGGTGAAGTTTACATCCTTTCTAAAGAAGAAGGTGGACGTCATACTCCATTCTTCAACAACTACCGTCCACAATTCTACTTCCGTACAACTGACGTAACAGGTTCAATCGAACTTCCAGCAGGAACAGAAATGGTTATGCCTGGTGATAACGTTACTATCGAAGTTGAATTGATTCACCCAATCGCCGTAGAACAAGGTACTACTTTCTCAATCCGTGAAGGTGGACGTACTGTTGGTTCAGGTATCGTTTCAGAAATCGAAGCTTAATTTAACTTAATTAAGTTCCCAAACGGCAGTTAGAGTCAGACAGCTCAAATTGTGAAGAGTCCTCAGGGACTCTTTTTTAGTATCTATAATTAAAGCGTTTTACTAGACTCGTGAAACTTTTAATTAACTATAATTTATGGTATGATAGATTAGTAAATAAAAAAAGAAGAGGTATGTGTAATGTCACGTAAACCATTTATCGCTGGTAACTGGAAAATGAATAAAAATCCAGAAGAAGCAAAAGCATTCATCGAAGCAGTAGCTTCTAAATTACCATCATCAGAACTTGTTGAAGCAGGGATTGCTGCTCCAGCACTTACTTTATCAACAGTTCTTGAAGCAGCTAAAGGTTCAGAATTGAAAATCGCTGCTCAAAATAGCTATTTTGAGAATTCAGGTGCATTCACTGGTGAAAACAGCCCTAAAGTATTGGCTGAAATGGGTACAGACTACGTTGTTATCGGTCACTCAGAACGTCGTGATTATTTCCATGAAACTGACCAAGATATCAACAAAAAAGCAAAAGCTATCTTTGCTAATGGTTTGACTCCAATCATTTGTTGCGGTGAGTCTCTTGAAACTTACGAAGCTGGTAAAGCGGTTGAATTCGTAGGTGCTCAAGTTTCAGCAGCTCTTGCAGGTTTGTCAGAAGAGCAAGTATCATCACTTGTTATCGCTTACGAACCAATCTGGGCTATTGGTACTGGTAAATCAGCAACTCAAGACGACGCACAAAACATGTGTAAAGCAGTTCGTGACGTTGTTGCAGCAGACTTCGGTCAAGCAGTTGCTGACAAAGTTCGCGTTCAATACGGTGGTTCAGTTAAACCTGAAAACGTTGCAGAATATATGGCTTGCCCAGACGTTGACGGTGCCCTTGTAGGTGGAGCTTCACTTGAAGCAGAAAGCTTCCTTGCCTTATTAGATTTTGTTAAATAAATCACATGATATCTAAAGGCATAGCACTCTAGGTGATATGCCTTTTCTTATAGATAGTTAATAATAAGCTATTTTTGATTATTGAACTAGTAATCAGACTAGATTTTTATGGCTATTTTTTGTAGAATAGTTAAAGTAAATATTGGTATAGCCAAAATTAAAGGAGAAATTTTCTAATGGTAAAATTAGTATTCGCACGCCACGGTGAATCTGAGTGGAATAAAGCTAACCTTTTCACTGGATGGGCTGACGTAGATCTTTCAGAAAAAGGTACACAACAAGCTATTGATGCTGGGAAATTAATTCAAGCAGCAGGTATTGAGTTCGACCTTGCTTTTACATCAGTTCTTAAACGTGCCATCAAAACAACTAACCTTGCCCTTGAAGCAGCTGATCAACTTTGGGTACCAGTTGAAAAATCATGGCGCTTGAACGAACGTCATTACGGTGGATTGACAGGAAAAAATAAAGCAGAAGCAGCTGAACAATTTGGTGATGAGCAAGTTCATATTTGGCGTCGTTCATATGATGTATTGCCTCCAGATATGGCTAAAGATGATGAACATTCAGCACATACTGATCGTCGCTATGCTTCACTAGATGATTCTGTTATTCCAGATGCAGAAAACCTAAAAGTTACTTTAGAGCGTGCTCTTCCTTTCTGGGAAGATAAAATTGCTCCTGCTCTTAAAGATGGTAAAAATGTGTTTGTTGGTGCACACGGTAACTCAATCCGTGCTCTTGTAAAACATATCAAACAATTGTCAGATGATGAAATCATGGACGTTGAAATTCCTAACTTCCCACCACTTGTTTTCGAATTTGATGAAAAATTAAACCTTGTTTCAGAATATTACTTAGGTAAATAATCTAATCTTTATATAAAAAATTCAGGCCAAGTTGGCTTGAATTTTTTATTATTTATAACATTTTGAGTGTCTGTAAAAAACCATTTTTATGATACAATAGTAGTCAGAGTTTTTATAGCAAGGAGTTAATGTTGAATCGTAAAAAAAGGTATCGTCTCACTGTAAAAAAGCAAAATGCTAGCATACCTAGACGATTAAATCTTCTATTTTTTATTATTGTTTTATTATTTACTGTTCTAATTCTTCGTTTAGAGCAAATGCAGATTGGGCAACAATCATTTTACATGAAAAAACTGACAGCTCTTACGAGTTATACAGTGAAAGAATCAAAAGCGAGAGGTCAGATTTTTGATGCTAAGGGAGTTGTCTTAGTTGAAAATGATGAACGTCCTACTGTGGCGTTTTCTAGAGGAAACAATATTTCATCTCAGTCTATCAAAGAGTTAGCGAATAAATTATCACATTACATTACCTTAACCGAAGTTGCTTCAAGCGATAGAGCAAAGAGAGATTATTATTTAGCAGATAAAGCCAACTACAAAAAAGTTGTTGAAAGTTTACCAGATTCTAAACGTTACGATAAATTTGGTAACCATCTAGCCGAATCAACCGTATATGCAAATGCAGTTGCTGCAGTTCCAGTGAGCGCTATTAACTATTCTGAAGATGAGTTAAAAGTGGTTGCCTTATTTAACCAAATGAATGCGACACCAACGTTTGGTTCAGTGAAATTAAGTACAGGTGAATTAAGTGATGATCAAATCAAGAAACTGGATGCTGATAAGAAGGAACTGTTAGGAATTTCTGTAACAAGTAATTGGCATCGTCGTAAAAAAGGAACTTCTTTATCGGATATATTAGGTACTATTTCTACAGAAAAGGCAGGTTTACCAAGAGAAGAAGTTAAAAAATATTTGAAAAAAGGCTATTCACTGAATGACCGAGTGGGAACTTCTTACCTTGAAAAACAATATGAAGATGACTTACAAGGAATCAGACAAATTCGCAAAGTAGTTGTTAATAAAAAAGGTAAAGTTGTTTCAGATAATATTACGCAAGAAGGTAAGTCAGGAAGAAATCTTAAATTAACGATTGATCTTAATTACCAAAACAAAGTAGAAAGTATCTTGAAACAATACTATGGCAGTGAATTATCTAGTGGGCGCGCTAGTTTTTCCGAAGGGATGTATGCAGTTGCTATAGAACCTTCAACTGGTAAAGTGTTAGCAATGGCTGGGCTGAAAAATGATCATGGGAATTTAGTTGATGACAGCCTAGGCACTATTGCTAAGAATTTCACGCCAGGATCTGTTGTGAAAGGTGCGACGCTATCATCAGGATGGGAAAATAAAGTTCTTAGAGGAAATGAAGTGCTTTATGACCAAGAAATTGCTAATATACGGTCATGGTTTACACGAGGTTTGACTCCAATATCTGCGGCACAAGCGCTAGAGTATTCATCTAATACTTATATGGTTCAAGTAGCACTTCGTTTAATGGGACAAGACTATAATACAGGAGATGCTTTAACTGATCGAGGCTATCAAGAAGCAATGGCTAAACTAAGGAAAACTTACGGCGAATATGGTTTAGGGGTTTCTACAGGATTAGATTTACCTGAATCAGAAGGTTATGTACCTGGAAAATACAGCTTAGGAACAACTCTAATGGAATCGTTCGGTCAGTATGATGCCTATACACCAATGCAACTTGGTCAGTATATCTCAACTATTGCGAATAATGGGAATCGTTTAGCACCTCACGTGGTTTCAGATATCTATGAAGGGAATGATTCTAATAAGTTCGCTCAATTGGTTCGTTCAATCACTCCTAAAACACTAAATAAGATAGCTATCTCAGATCAAGAGTTAGCCATTATTCAAGAAGGTTTTTATAACGTTGTCAATAGTGGAAGTGGCTATGCAACTGGTACGTCAATGAGGGGGAATGTGACAACCATTAGTGGTAAAACTGGTACCGCTGAAACATTTGCTAAAAATATAAATGGACAAACAGTTTCTACCTACAACTTAAACGCTATTGCCTACGATACTAATCGTAAAATAGCAGTAGCGGTAATGTATCCGCATGTTACAACTGATACAACAAAATCCCATCAATTAGTTGCACGAGATATGATTGATCAATATATTTCACAGTTCACAGGACAATAAGAGAGGACATTTGAATGCTTTACCCAACACCAATTGCTAAATTGATTGACAGCTTTTCAAAATTACCGGGTATAGGTACTAAAACAGCAACACGTTTAGCTTTTTACACCATTGGTATGAGTGATGAAGATGTTAATGAATTTGCTAAGAATTTATTAGCTGCTAAGCGGGAATTAACCTATTGTTCTGTTTGTGGTAATTTGACTGATGATGATCCTTGCTTAATTTGTACAGATAAGACGCGTGACCAGTCTGTTATCTTGGTTGTTGAAGATAGTAAAGATGTGTCAGCTATGGAAAAAATTCAAGAGTATAATGGTTTGTATCATGTCTTACATGGCTTAATTTCACCTATGAATGGTATTAGCCCTGATGACATTAATTTGAAAAGTTTAATTACTCGATTGATGGATGGTCAGGTGACAGAAGTTATTGTTGCTACCAATGCGACTGCTGATGGTGAAGCTACATCAATGTATATTTCACGAGTCTTAAAACCAGCTGGTATCAAAGTGACACGATTAGCGAGAGGTTTAGCTGTTGGTTCAGATATCGAATATGCAGATGAAGTAACCTTGCTTCGAGCAATCGAAAATCGTACAGAGTTATAATTGTTATAAAGAAAAGGTTGGGAATCTCCTAACTTTTTCTTTTACAATACTAACTTTAAGTGGATTGATTTTTGAAAGTTAAGTTAAAATATGGTATTATTAAAAGGTCAATCTTAGATTAGATAGAAAAGAGAAGAAATATGTCAAAAGAAACATTGATCTTGCTTTACGGTGGTCGCTCTGCGGAACGTGAAGTATCTGTACTGTCTGCAGAAAGCGTCATGCGTGCTATTAATTATGATAAATTTTTTGTTAAAACTTATTTTATCACGCAAGTAGGTCAATTTATTAAAACACAAGAATTTGATGAAATGCCATCTTCAGATGAAAAGTTAATGACAAACCAAACTGTTGATTTAGACAAAATGGTTCGTCCAAGTGATATCTATGATGATAATGCAATTGTTTTCCCCGTTTTACATGGACCAATGGGGGAAGATGGTTCTATCCAAGGATTTTTAGAAGTTTTAAGGATGCCTTATGTTGGGACTAATATTCTATCTTCAAGCGTGGCTATGGATAAAATTACAACAAAACAAGTCCTTGCAACAGTAGGTGTACCTCAGGTTGCATATCAAACTTATTTTGAGGGTGATGATTTGGAACATGCGATTAAACTCTCTTTAGAAACTTTAAGTTTCCCAATTTTTGTAAAACCGGCTAATATGGGGTCATCAGTAGGTATTTCAAAAGCGACAGATGAATCCTCACTTCGCTCTGCAATTGACTTAGCTCTCAAGTATGATAGCCGTATTTTGATTGAACAAGGCGTGACAGCTCGTGAAATTGAAGTAGGTATTTTAGGCAATAATGATGTTAAGACAACTTTTCCTGGCGAAGTTGTTAAAGACGTCGATTTCTATGACTATGACGCCAAATATATTGATAATAAAATTACTATGGATATTCCAGCTAAAGTTGATGAAGCAACTATGGAAGCAATGCGTCAATATGCAAGTAAAGCTTTTAAAGCAATCGGGGCTTGTGGTTTATCACGCTGTGATTTCTTTTTGACGAAAGATGGACAAATCTTCTTAAACGAACTGAATACAATGCCCGGTTTTACTCAGTGGTCAATGTATCCTCTGCTTTGGGAAAATATGGGGCTAACTTATAGTGATTTGATTGAAAAGTTAGTTATGTTAGCTAAAGAAATGTTTGAAAAACGTGAGAGTCATTTAATTTAAAAAAGTTCAACTAAGTCTTTCTTAGTTGAGCTTTTTCAAATCTATGATATGTTATGAAAGTGTGTTATAATTTAGGAGTATATTCGTTTATAAGGGATAGCATACTATCTACAACATTGTTGCTAAATAATAGAAAAGGAAATGATATGAAGCTTAGTTTGCATGAAGTTGCTAAAGTAGTTGGCGCTAAAAATCAAGTATCAGAGTTTGAAGACGTTCCCCTGGGAAATATTGAATTTGATAGTCGTAATATCAGTGAAGGTGACTTATTTCTTCCCTTAAAAGGAGCAAGAGATGGACATGAGTTTATAGAGATGGCTTTTGATAATGGAGCAATAGCAACCATTTCAGAGAAGGAAATAGCGGGTCATCCTTATCTTTTAGTGTCTGATGCACTTAAAGCATTTCAAGTCTTGGCACAGTATTATATTGAAAAGATGAACGTTGATGTTATTGCAGTAACTGGCTCAAATGGTAAGACAACAACTAAAGATATGATAGCTGCAATCTTATCAACCACATATAAGACTTATAAAACACAAGGAAACTACAATAACGAGATTGGCTTACCATATACTGTGCTACACATGCCAGAAGATACTGAAAAAATTGTTTTGGAGATGGGACAGGATCATCTTGGAGATATCCATGTGTTATCTGAAATTGCAAAACCACGTATTGCTGTTGTTACTTTGATTGGTGAAGCACACTTAGAATTTTTTGGTAGTCGAGAAAAGATTGCAGAAGGGAAAATGCAAATCACAGATGGTATGAGTTCAGATGGCATATTAATTGCACCGGGAGATCCAATTATTGATCCATATCTTCCAGCAAACCAGATGACTATTCGTTTTGGCCATGACCAAGAATTGCAAGTGACAGAACTCAAAGAAGAAAAACATTCCTTAACTTTTAAAACTAATGCTTTGGAGCACCAATTACGTATACCAGTACCTGGTAAGTACAATGCAACTAATGCGATGGTCGCTGCCTATGTTGGAAAATTATTAGCAGTAGCAGAAGAAGATATAGTGGATGCTCTAGAAAATCTTCAACTAACTCGTAATCGCACCGAATGGAAGAAATCAGCCAATGGAGCAGATATTTTATCAGATGTTTACAATGCTAACCCAACGGCTATGCGATTGATACTAGAAACCTTTTCAGCTATTCCCAATAATGATGGTGGAAAGAAGATTGCTCTTTTAGCTGATATGAAAGAACTGGGAGAACAATCTGTGGATTTACATAATCAAATGATTATGAGTATCAGACCTGACTCTATTGATACTTTGATTTGTTATGGCCAGGATATTGAGGGGTTAGCTCAATTAGCAAGCCAGATGTTCCCAATTGGTAAAGTGTATTTCTTTAAAAAGAATCAAGAAGTGGATCAGTTTGATCAATTGCTTGCAAAAGTAAAAGATACTCTTAAGGAGAAAGATCAAATATTATTAAAAGGTTCTAACTCAATGAATCTTTCTAAAATAGTTGATATTCTTGAAGTAGGATAATAGAGGGGTTAGGGTAACAAGTTACCCTAACTTTTTTGTTTTTTAATCACGAATAATATTCAGTTTTATTGAGGAAAATAGATATGCTAAGCAGAAAACTGGTGATATATTCAGTTTTTTGATAATCTGTTTATTGCGAACTATATTTTTAAAAATAAAACTTAAGTTCGTTTTTAGGAGGATTATTTGAAAAATTTAAATCGTTATGTAGTTGCGGTTTCTGGAGTCGTTTTACATTTAATGCTAGGATCAACTTATGCTTGGAGTGTGTTTCGTAACCCAATTATCTCAGAGACTGGTTGGGATATTTCATCAGTTTCATTCGCTTTTAGTTTGGCTATTTTTTGTCTAGGAATGTCTGCAGCTTTTATGGGACACTTAGTAGAGCGTTTTGGTCCTAGGATAATGGGAATGATTTCTGCTATTTTATATGGAGCAGGGAATGTGTTAACAGGCTTAGCCATTGAAACTCAGCAGTTATGGTTACTGTATGTTGCATACGGTATTTTAGGAGGAATCGGACTTGGTTCAGGTTATATTACTCCAGTATCGACTATTATTAAATGGTTTCCTGATAGGAGGGGACTAGCAACAGGATTCGCTATTATGGGATTTGGCTTTGCTTCTTTAGTAACAAGTCCGCTTGCACAATCCTTACTGATTAGGATTGGTGTGGGTAAAACGTTTTATATTTTGGGATTAGTATATTTTTTTGTCATGATGATTGCCTCACAATTTATTAAACAACCACCTCAGGAAAAAATAACTATTTTGACTCACGATGGTAAAAAGAATGCTATGAATTCACAAATTATCACTGGATTAAAAGCAAACGTCGCTATAAAATCAAAAACCTTTTACATCATTTGGTTGACCTTGTTTATTAATATTTCGTGTGGCTTAGGTTTAATATCAGCAGCTTCACCAATGGCACAAGATTTAGCAGGCTATTCCGCAGAATCTGCAGCCTTATTAGTAGGGGTACTAGGGATATTTAACGGTTTTGGACGTCTGTTATGGGCAAGTCTCTCTGACTACATTGGACGCCCGTTGACCTTTATAATATTATTTATTGTGAACTTTATTATGACTTCTAGTTTATTTTTGTCATTCAATGCTATTGTATTTGCAATAGCGATGTCTATTTTAATGACTTGTTATGGTGCAGGTTTTTCCTTATTACCTGCTTATCTAAGTGATATTTTTGGAACAAAGGAATTAGCTACTTTACATGGTTATAGTTTAACAGCATGGGCAATAGCAGGTCTGTTTGGGCCCCTATTGTTATCAAAGACATATTCATGGGGAAATTCCTATCAATTGACATTAATGGTTTTTGGTTTTTTATTCTTATTCGGATTATTGTTATCTCTATATTTAAGAAAATTAACAACTAAAGTTGTGTAGTATATATCTAATTTAAAATTCTTTGGTTTTACCAAAGAGTTTTTTCTTTGAAAAATAGTTTTGTCTTATAGCAAATAATTTGATATACTAAGTATCTAGTAAAAAAATGATAGAAAGATAATACTAAAATGATAGAATTCTTTTCTAATATCAGAACAGAGATTCCGCAGATGCCTTTACTTATCCATAGTTTGATTTTATCTGTCTTACCTTTTCTGATGTGGCTGACTTTGGTTAATAGAGATAAGCCTTTGTATAAAACTATTTGGAGTATCCTTTTAGGACTTCAGTTAATTACGATTTATACTTGGTTTTTCTGGGCAAAATTGCCTTTATCTGAAAGTCTTCCCCTTTACCATTGTCGAATAGGCATGTTTGTCGTTCTCTTAGCGAGGCCTAGAATATTAAAGGATTATTTCGCATTGTTAGGAGTAGTAGGTGGAGTATTGGCAATGATTCACCCAGACTTTTACCCTTACCAGTTTCTACATGTGACTAATATTTTCTTCTTTATTGGACATTTTGCTTTATTTGTCCTTAGTTTACTACATCTGATGACACAGTCCAATTTGGACAAATTAAATCCAAAATTGATTATACAACTAACGCTTCTCATTAATATGTCTTTGATTTTTATTAACCTCTTGACTGGGGGAAATTATGGCTTTATGATGAAGACACCAATACTAGGAATAACAAATCCCTTTTTAAACCTTTTGATAGTGACAACTCTATTAAGTTTTCTCGTCCTATTTGTTAAACAAATTTTCCAAAAAGTGAGAATGAGAGCTAGTTTTAAAACAGAAGAATCTTAATTATTTTAATATTATTATATTATCTAGCTATTAAAAAATAAATAGCTGGATAATGTTTTTCATTTTTAGCTATTTTTATGATTGACCGCTAATTATTAATCTGCTAAGATATAGTACGTAATAAAAACTTAACCGGTTAATTATTTTTTGAAATATATTTTTTCTGGAGGAAAATAGTAATGAATAAATCATTCAATACCAAATTAGGTTTGGTAACTGTAGCGGCATTATCAGGTATTGTATTAACGTCTCAATTACCTGTGAACGCTAAAGCTGAGACACCAGTAATGGCAGCAAGTGCACAACAAGGTTTCCGTTTTGTAGCAACCGTTGTAGATAGTCAGACGCGTGTCTTGCCGGGAAAATTGGTAACTTTGTCAGAGGTGACAACTGGTCAGCCTAAAATTATTGCAAGTGTAAAAACGAATGATGCCGGACAAGCTATTTTTAATAATCTCCCTATAAAACGTAACCTTAGTGTGTCTGTTGATGGACAAGTAAAAGGATATACTATTCGAACTGACGTAGCAGGCTCTAGTAAAGCAGCTAGTTTTACAGCAACAGGAGTAGGGACAAATGAGCCAACGTATTCAAAAAAAACCATAGACATTACAGTGAGAGACCAAAATGCTGAACCTGTTTCAGGCAGGACAGTTACCTTAAAAACACATGCTGGTCGTGAGATTGCTAGCTTGGTTTCTGGTGACAATGGATTAACTCGCTTTACTGATCGTTTACTAGATGGAACATTCTACCAATATTTTGTTGATGGGAAAAAATTGGTGATATTGTACCTGGAGAATCAAGAAGTGCATATGTTAATGTTGCACCTAAAAAAGATTATTTTACCTTTACAGTCACTGCTTTAGATAAAGATGGACTTGTTGTTAAGGGAAAAGAAGTAACGTTGACTGATATTACTGATGGTAAAGCAGTAGCGCTTGCTTCTTTAAAAACGAATGATAATGGACAAGCTATCTTTACCAACCTACCATTATCAAGAAATATCAGTGTTTCAATTGATGGAAAATCAAAGGGCTATACTCTTCGAACTGATGTAGCAGGCTCTCATAAAGCGGCTGCATTCTATGTAGATGGTAAAGGTACCAAAGCACCTCAATTTAGTGCAGAAGCAGCGGTTGTAACTATTTACGATGCTAATGGAAATACTATAGCAAACCAAGAAGTGACATTAACTAATTCAAATGGGACAATTGTTGCAAAAGGTTTGACTGAAAAAGATGGCAAAGCAAGGTTCGCCAATAAATTAATGGGAGGAACGTTATACAATATTTTTGTAAATGGTATTGAGATGCCTAAAACTGCCCTTGTTGGTAGTGATGTCAGTGTTTTTCTAACAGATAAACAAATTAAGAAAGAAAAACCTGTTACTCCTGATAAATTGGATAAAGAAATGAACCAAGAGAAGGAAAAGGAGCTCTTAGATACTCCAAAACCAGTACCACCTACTTCGAAACCAACAGCACCAATTAAAAATAAAAAGGACGATTCCCCTAAGAAGTTTACGAAAAGTCAACCTTCTAGTTTGAAGTCAAGTGTTAAGGCTATAGGTGCTAAGCCAAAAGCTATGACAGCCTTAGCTAAAAAATTGCCTAAAACTGGTGATCAAGCCATTAGTATTTTAACTTTGGTTGGTTTTATTGTAACAGGGTTAGCGATTATGTTAGGCTTCTTTAAAAAATCACGATCAAAATAATTTATTTTAGAAGCTTGGGTCTTTAGACACAGGCTTCTCTTCTTTCTTCGGAAATAGATTGAACTTGAAGAATGTTGTTAAATTCGCTATAATAATAAAGCTATAGACAAGATTATTGTTTCAGTTGAGACTACTGAAACTAATACTAAGAAATGGATAAAAGCTAAGGATTGAATATGACATTACAAGACGAAATCAAAAAACGCCGTACTTTTGCCATCATCTCTCACCCGGATGCTGGTAAGACGACTATTACTGAGCAATTATTATATTTTGGTGGTGAAATTAGAGAAGCAGGGACAGTAAAAGGGAAAAAATCAGGTACTTTTGCAAAGTCCGACTGGATGGATATTGAAAAGCAACGGGGTATCTCTGTTACTTCATCTGTTATGCAATTTGATTACGCGGGTAAACGTGTTAATATTTTGGATACACCTGGACATGAGGATTTCTCGGAAGATACATACCGGACCTTAATGGCTGTGGATGCAGCTGTCATGGTTGTAGATTCGGCTAAAGGTATTGAGGCTCAAACTAAAAAACTTTTTGAAGTTGTTAAGCATCGTAATATTCCGGTTTTTACGTTTATTAATAAATTGGACCGTGATGGACGTGAGCCACTGGATTTGCTTGAAGAGTTAGAAGAAGTACTAGGTATTGCTTCTTATCCAATGAATTGGCCAATTGGTATGGGGAAATCATTTGAAGGGCTTTATGATTTACATAATAAACGTTTAGAACTCTATAAAGGAGACGAGCGTTTTGCAAGTATTGAAGACGGTGATCAGCTGTTTGCCAATAATCCATTTTATGAACAAGTCAAAGAAGATATTGAACTTCTTCAAGAAGCAGGTAATGACTTTTCAGAACAAGCTATTCTTGATGGTGACCTAACTCCAGTATTCTTTGGCTCTGCCCTTACGAACTTTGGAGTTCAGACTTTTCTTGATACTTTCTTGGAGTTTGCTCCAGAACCTCATGGTCACAAGACTACAGAAGGTAATGTTATTGACCCCTTAGCTAAAGATTTTTCAGGTTTTGTCTTTAAAATTCAAGCTAACATGGACCCACGTCATCGCGACCGTATTGCTTTTGTTCGTATTGTTTCTGGTGAATTTGAGCGCGGCATGGGAGTTAATTTGACACGCACTGGTAAAGGCGCTAAGCTCTCCAATGTTACTCAATTTATGGCAGAATCACGAGAAAATGTGACGAATGCTGTTGCTGGGGATATTATCGGGGTTTATGATACAGGAACTTATCAAGTTGGGGATACCTTAACGGTTGGGAAAAATAAATTTGAATTTGAACCATTACCAACTTTTACCCCAGAATTATTTATGAAAGTATCAGCAAAAAATGTTATGAAGCAGAAATCATTCCACAAGGGTATTGAGCAATTAGTACAAGAAGGAGCAATCCAGCTTTATAAGAATTATCAGACAGGCGAATACATGCTGGGTGCTGTGGGTCAACTTCAGTTTGAAGTTTTTAAACATCGTATGGAAGGTGAATACAATGCTGAAGTTGTTATGACACCAATGGGTAAAAAGACTGTACGTTGGATTAACTCAGACGATTTAGACGAACGCATGTCCTCAAGCCGAAATATTTTAGCAAAAGATCGTTTTGACCAACCAGTTTTCCTATTTGAAAATGATTTTGCACTTCGCTGGTTTGCTGATAAGTATCCTGATGTGAAGCTTGAAGAAAAAATGTAAAATTTAAAGTCACTCAAATTTGAGTGACTTTTTAAGTTTTTTAGACTAAAATAGTTATAATACATAGAAAAGATTGGAGATTAACATGGGAATTTTTTCGGGATTAATGGGAAATGCTTCACAAGTGGATACCGATAAAGTCGAGAATCAGTTATCTGATATTCTGATTCCAGGTGAACAGGTTGATTTAGCTTATACTTTAATTCGTGATTTGATTGTTTTTACTAATTATCGTTTAATTTTAGTCGATAAACAGGGGGTGACAGGTAAAAAGGTTTCTTATAATTCTATACCTTATGCTTCTATATCACGTTTTACAGTGGAAACTAGTGGTCATTTTGATTTAGATGCTGAGTTAAAGATTTGGATATCATCAGCAATAGAACCAGCAGAAGTACTTCAGTTTAAGAACGACCGTAACATAGTGAGTATACAGAAAGCTTTGGCGATAGCTGTTTTAAAATAAACAATTTAGCAAGTGCTGCTACTAAGAGTTATTTGTTTTAATTATAACTTTTAATAGTGCTAAATTCTCATTTTCAAAATAAAAGTAGTGATTTTTATCACTGCTTTTATTTTGAAGTATAGTAGGCCTCAAGCATATATTTTGAAAACGCTGTATTTTTTTGATAAGATATTTTTTTGAGGAGTATTAAATAATGATAATAGAATTAAAGAGTGTTGGGAAAATTTTTCCAAAATCACAGTTTAGATTAGATGATATTTCTTTTAATATAGCAGAAGGCGAGATAGTTGGTCTGATTGGTTCTAATGGTACTGGAAAGAGTACTATTTTGAAGATGATTAATGGCTTAATCCCTTATGATAAAGGAAATATTTATTATCAAGGAAAAGAAGTGAAGTCTTTTTCTGATAATAAGTTACGTCAGATGCGTAAAGATATTGCTTATATTTTTCAAAATCATAATTTGTTAGCAGGAGAAAGTGTATATTATCATCTAGCTTTAGTTTATAAATTAAATCATCAAAAAGTAAATCATGACGCAATTAATGATATCTTAGATTTTTTAGGTTTGATGGATTTAAAACAGGTGAAATGCCATAGTTTGAGTGGTGGGCAGCAACAAAAAGTTGCAATCGCTATGGCTGTTTTGCAAAAACCGAAACTTATTCTATGTGATGAGATCAGCTCTGCCTTAGATACTAATAGTGAAAAAGAGATATTTAACTTGTTGTCTGATCTTCGTGAAAAATATGGTATCTCTATCTTGATGATTGCTCATCACCTATCTCTTTTAAAACAATATTGTGATCGTGTAATGATTTTGGATCACCAGACTATTGTAGATACTGTTGTTCCAGTGAAAGCAACTCTGAATCAATTAAAGTCAAACTACGTAGATCAAGTAAAGGAGTTTTTGTTACATGATTGACATTATTGAAAAACATGGCGAAGGTATCTTAAAATCATTTTGGGAAACCAATTTAATGTTAGGGTTAACCTTGATTCTTTGTTTTCTAATTGCTTTTCCAACAGGTATTTTATTGTTTTCATTGAGAAAGTCTTACTTGATTAAACATTCTTTAGCCTATCAACTACTAAATTTATTTTTAGGTACGTTACGGAGTGTCCCTTTCCTTATTTTTATTTTTATCTTAATCCCTCTCAATCGATTAATTTTTGGGACCTCATTTGGAACGATAGCGGCAATCTTACCTCTTACTTTGGTTTCAGTCAGTTTGTATGCACGTTATGTGGAACAAGCTTTATTAAATATACCTCAAGTTGTTGTAGATCGAGCTCTCAGTCTAGGGGCTAACAAGAGACAGATAATTTATTATTTTTTAATCCCCTCCATCAAGATTGACCTTGTTTTATCATTTACTGCAACGGCTATAAGTATTCTTGGCTACTCGACAATAATGGGAGTTATTGGTGCAGGAGGTTTGGGTGAATATGCCTATCGTTTTGGCTATCAAGAGTATGACTACCCAGTTATGTACTTGATTGTTGTCTTATTTATAATATATGTGTTTATCTTACAGAGTTTGGGCTATTTTATAGCAAACCGCTACTCAAGAAAATAAAAGAAAAGAGGAACTATGAAAAAATTACTTTCCCTAACATGTCTAATCATGATGTCTTTATGTTTAGTGGCATGTACTAAGCAAGCAATGTCGTCTAAGCAAGCAATGTCGTCTAAGCAAATTAAAGATAAGAATAGTAAAGAAAAGGTGATTACTGTTGCAACTTACAGCAAACCTACATCTACCTTTTTAGATTTGATTAAAGATAATGTAAAAGAAAAAGGATATACTTTAAAGGTTGTCATGGTCTCTGACTATATTCAGGCTAACATTGCTTTAGAAAACAAAGAACATGATGCTAACCTTTTACAACATGAATTTTTCATGAGTATCTTTAATAAGGAAAATGATGGTCATCTAGTGTCAATTACACCAATTTATCATTCATTGGCTGGTTTTTATGGTCAACATTTGAAAAATATTGCCGAGCTTAAAGACGGTGCTAAGGTAGCGATTCCGTCTGATCCTGCCAATATGACTAGAGCTCTGCTATTATTGCAAGAAAAGAAACTTATCACCTTAAAGAATACGTCCAAAAAGACCAAGGCTATCGAAGATATTATTACTAACCCTAAAAAATTACGAATTGAACCTGTAGCATTACTTAACCTCAATCAGGCCTATTTTGAATATGACCTTGTCTTTAATTTCCCTGGATATGTGACAAAAATCAATCTAGTTCCTAAAAGGGATAGATTATTATATGAGAAAAAACCAGATATCCGTTTTGCAGGTGCCTTGGTAGCTCGTGAAGATAATAAAAATAGTGATAAAATAAAAGTACTTAAAGAAGTACTAACAAGTAAAGAGATTCGTCACTATATCACTAAGGAGATTCCAAGTGAAGCAGACGTTGCGTTCTAGATAGATAAACTATGAACCCTCCTTCTTTATAGATGGAGGGTTTTTATTGCCTTTTTTCTATTTTCTGAAGCAACTAATAGAACTAGCAATTTATGAAAGCGTGTTATTTATTAGATTGACCTTATTTTATATCTTTTTACTTTTAATTGTGTTACACTAAGTAGGTTGTCAGAAAAGATAACTAATAAAGGTTCATAAGGCAGCTTCGCACTGTCTTTTAGAAAAGAGAAACATTTGAAATTTACAGAACTTAACTTATCGCAAGATATTCTTTCAGCGGTAGAAAAAGCAGGCTTTGTAGAGCCATCACCAATCCAAGAAATGACTATCCCACTTGCTCTTGAAGGCAAAGATGTCATTGGTCAAGCGCAGACAGGTACAGGAAAAACTGCAGCTTTTGGGTTACCAACTTTAAATAAAATTCATACTGAAGATAATACTATTCAAGCACTTATTATTGCTCCTACACGTGAACTTGCAGTACAATCACAAGAAGAATTGTTCCGTTTTGGACGCGATAAAGGTGTTAAGGTCCGCTCTGTTTATGGTGGGTCAAGTATTGAAAAACAAATCAAGGCATTACGTTCAGGAGCACACGTTGTTGTTGGAACTCCAGGTCGATTACTTGATTTAATTAAACGTAAAGCACTTAAACTTAATCACATCGAAACTCTTATTCTTGATGAAGCAGACGAAATGCTTAACATGGGATTTTTAGAGGACATTGAAGCAATCATTAGTCGTGTACCAGAAGCACGTCAAACTCTTTTATTCTCAGCGACAATGCCTGATCCAATCAAACGTATCGGGGTTAAATTCATGAAAGATCCTGAGCATGTTAAAATTAAAGCAACTGAATTAACTAATGTGAATGTTGATCAGTATTATGTTCGCGTTAAGGAAAATGAAAAATTCGATACTATGACACGTTTGATGGACGTTGATCAACCAGAATTGTCAATTGTCTTTGGACGTACGAAACGTCGTGTAGATGAATTAACTCGTGGTCTAAAATTACGTGGTTTCCGAGCAGAAGGAATTCATGGAGACTTAGATCAAAATAAACGTCTTCGTGTTATCAGAGACTTTAAAAATGACCATATTGATATTCTTGTTGCCACAGATGTTGCTGCGCGTGGTTTAGATATTTCAGGCGTTACACATGTTTACAACTATGATATTCCCCAAGATCCAGAAAGTTATGTTCACCGTATTGGACGTACTGGTCGTGCTGGTAAATCTGGTCAATCTATCACTTTTGTTTCACCAAACGAAATGGGATATTTGACAATTATTGAAAACTTAACTAAAAAACGTATGACTGGAATGAAGCCTGCTACTGCAAGCGAAGCATTTCAGGCTAAGAAAAAAGTTGCATTGAAACGTATTGCACGTGACTTTGAGGATCAAGAATTAGTTTCTAAATTTGATAAATTTAAAGCCGATGCTTTAGAATTAGCAACTCAATATACACCAGAAGAACTTGCTCTTTATGTCTTAAGCTTAACAGTTCAGGATCCAGAATCGTTACCAGAAGTTGAAATCACACGTGAAAAACCATTACCATTTAAACCATCAGGTGGTGGCTTTAAAGGTAAAGGTGGACGAGGTAATGGCCGTGGTGGCGATCGTCGACGCAATGATCGTGGTGATCGTCGTGGAAATCGTGACCGTGATGATCGTGGAGGTCGTCGTGATTTTAAACGTCGTGATGATAAGTTCAAGAAAGATAATCGTCGTCAAGAAAATAAAAAACCTCATAAAAACACTTCAAGTGAAAAACAAACTGGATTTGTTATTCGCAACAAAGGCGATAAATAAGAGGATTACGAAAAAGGAGTTGCTGAGCGACTCCTTTTTTATTTTTTAAGATAAAGCGTAGATAGTGATATCCGTAAAATTGCCTTATAACTTTAAGAATGAAGACAAAAGATTAAAGTGAGGTTGAAATTTAAAAGTTAAAGAAGCGAGGACAGGCTCATTGCACTTAGTATATTATCGTATTATTGTTCATTTTTATGTTGTTTAATATAAGTCAATTTTGCTTTCCGAGTCTTTTGTTTAAATAATGCTTCTGCCCTCATTGCTTCTTGTTTGCTATTAAAAGCTTCAGAATAAAGAAGTTTTACTGGCAATCTCGCACGAGTATATTTAGCACCTTTTCCGGTATTGTGTGTATTGAGACGGCGCTTGACATCTGTAGTATAACCTGTATAAAGTGTTCCATCTGAACATTCTAAAACATACATATAAGCAGGAACTTTAATCATGAGATTTTCCGTTTTCCCCGAAATATATATCAAAAATAGTCTCAGTATAGTCTCCATTATCTTGATGAACAACAAGAGGAGGAAGTATTTTCATACCTTCTGTCGAGCCATCTTTAATAGCTTCAATTAAAAGCATATTAGCATCCTTTCCTAATTTTGGATAAACAAATTGGATACGTTTAGGTGCTAAATTGAACTGACGCATCGTATCAATAATTTCAAGGAAACGGTCTGGACGATGTACCATAGCGATACGTCCTTTTGTTTTTAGAGCATGTTGAGCAATTTGACAAATCTCTCTAAGGTTTGTTGTTATTTCATGTCTTGCAAGGAGATAATGCGGGCTTAGATTTTTTTTAGAGGTTTCGCTTGCTTTGAAATAAGGTGGATTGCAAAGCATTAAATCAACGTTTGAACGTTGAACATGATCAAGAAGATTTTTTAAATCATCATTAATCATAGTAACCTGTTTTTCCAATTTATTGAGCTTAATTGAACGCTTAGCCATATCCGCAAGGCGCTCTTGTAGTTCGATCTCTATAATTGTCGCACTTGTTTTGGTGCTGGCAAACAAACCGACAGCACCATTACCACTGCATAAGTCAACGATAAGACCACGAGAAGGAAGTTTAGGGAACCGAGACAATAAAACACTATCTATGGAGTAGGAAAAAACTTCTTTGTTTTGGATGATTTTGACATCAGTTGAAAAAAGCTGATCAATGCGTTCATTTTCTTTTAAAATTGTATCTATCATAGGCTTATTATAGCAAAATTACAGCTTCCTAGCACTAGTTTTGAAAGTGTGGAGGTTGATTTTAAGATAATTCTTTCTAAAAAAAAGGAAGCATGATAAAATAGAAGTTACTTGATGAAAGGTAGAGGAGAAACATGTTCTATACTTACTTACGTACTTTAGTTATGTTCTTGATTTGGGTGGCTAATGGTAATGCGCACTATCATAATGAAGATAAAATGTTAAAAGATGATGAAAATTATATTTTAGTAGCTCCACACAGAACATTTTGGGATCCTGTGTACATGGCTTTTGCTGCTAGACCCAAACAGTTTGTTTTTATGGCCAAAAAAGAATTATTCACGAATCGTTTGTTTGGTTGGTGGATTAAAATGTGCGGTGCTTTCCCTATTGATCGTGAAAAGCCAGGGCAAGACGCTATTCGATATCCTGTAAAGATGCTGAAAAATAGTAACCGTTCTTTGGTGATGTTTCCGAGTGGAAGCCGCCACTCCAAAGATGTCAAAGGAGGCGTAGCTGTTATTGCAAAAATGGCAAAAGTCAGAATTATGCCAGCAGCATATAGAGGTCCTATGGTTTTTAAAAATCTATTAAAGGGGCATCGTGTTGATATGAATTTTGGTAACCCTATTGATGTTTCTGATATTAAGCGTATGGATGCCGAAGGGATTGCAGAAGTATCTCGTCGTATTCAGGAAGAATTTGATCGTTTAGATAGAGAAAATGAAACTTATGATGATGGTAAGAAATTAAATCCATTGACTTATATTTATCGTCTACCTTTAGCAATTATAGCTATTGTCTTGCTTGTCCTAACTCTAATTTTTAGTTATTTAGCAAGCTTTGTGTGGGATCCACAAAAACATCTAAAATAAGGGTTACATGGAAACTATTTACTTTTTAGTAAATAGTTTTTTTTGTTTTTAATAGGAAAATCTCTTTAGTTACGAATAAGTAAATGGAGGAATATTTTTATGTTTGAAATAGTATTGGAAAAAATTAAATCGCATAAATGGGAGACAACAGGAATTATTGTAGGACTCTTATTGTTTGGAATTTTGGGTTTAAATCATTTTGGCACTCATCATAAAGAAGACGATTTAAATATCAATTTAGAGAAAAAAGTATCAACTATAACAGAAAAAAAGGTACCAATGATTAGTCACGTCAAAGATAAAGTATCTAATCAAGTAACGGTTGACGTAAAAGGGGCAGTCAATCATCCAGGTGTTTATAGTTTGCCTTCTCAAAGTCGTGTAACAGATGCGATTAAGCGTGCAGGTGGACTAAGCAATCTCGCTGATAGTAAATCCGTTAATCTAGCACAGAAATTACAAGATGAGACGGTTATCTATGTTGCTCAAAAAGGTGAAAAAATAACTGTTGTGGAAGAGGAGAAAGCAAATAATATTGCTACTCAGGGAAATAGTAAGGGGAAAATTAATCTTAATAAAGCAGATTTATCAAGTCTTCAGACCATATCAGGCGTTGGAGCTAAAAGAGCTCAAGATATTTTAGATTATCGTGATAGTCAAGGTGGTTTTAAAACTATTGATGACCTCAAAAATGTATCAGGTATTGGTGAGAAAACACTAGAAAAATTACGTCAAGATGTTACACTTGACTAAGTATTTTCCTCTAAAACCTATTTATTTAGCATTGTTGGTCTTCCAAATTTACTTACTAGTGTTTTCTTGGACAATGCTTGGTTGTGCCTTTCTTTTATTTACTTTTATTTTTCTGATTTATCAATATGATCGTGAAACTATTTTTAAAACAATAACAATAGTAATTTTTTTCTTATTTTATTTTTTATGGCAAAATCACAATATGAATGTCCAATATCAAAGAGTACCGAATCATATTAGCCAGATTAAAGTGCGTATTGATACTATTTCTATCAATGGTGATGTTTTATCATTCCAGGCAGATGCTTCAGGTAACACTTATCAAGCTTTTTACACATTAAAAAATAAAAGTGAGAAAGATTATTTTCAAAATCTTGATAATAATATAATGATAATTGCAGATATCAAACTTGAAGAAGCAGAGGAGAGAAGGCATTTTAATGGCTTTGATTATCGTCAGTATTTAAAAAGACATGGAATTTATCGTATCGCCAAAGTGACAAAGATAAAACAGATACGCTTATTTCAACATAGGTCTTTCTTTGATCTTATGTTTAAGTGGCGTAGAAGTGCAATTGTTATTAGTCAAACTTTTCCAAATCCTATGCGTCACTATATGTCAGGGCTTTTGTTTGGATATCTAGATAAGACCTTTGATGACATGTCCGATTTATATAGTAGTCTAGGTATTATACATTTATTTGCTTTGTCAGGTATGCAAGTAGGTTTTTTTCTCGGTATTTTTCGTTATATCTGTCTACGTATTGGCTTACGTCTAGACCATGTTTGGTTACTTCAAATACCATTCTCGCTAATTTATGCTGGTTTAACAGGCTTTAGTATCTCAGTCGTTAGGGCACTTATTCAATCTTTATTATCACATAGCGGTGTCAAGAAAGATGAGAACTTTGCTCTCTGCTTGTTAATTTGTCTTATCTCTCTCCCCCACTCACTTTTGACTACGGGAGGAGTTCTTAGCTTTGCTTATGCTTTTATACTTACGATGACCTCCTTTGATCATTTTTCGAGTATAAAAAAAGTAGCTATCGAATCTTTGACAGTCTCTGTAGGAATTCTTCCCATACTAACCTACTATTTTTCGGGTTTTCAACCAATATCAATTATATTAACAGCACTTTTATCTTTTGCATTTGATATTATATTTTTGCCTTTATTAACTGTTATATTTGTCTTATCACCGTTCGTTAAATTAAGTTGTATTAATAGTTTGTTTGAAATCCTAGAAGTATTATTAAAATGGACTGGGCAACTGTTTCCAAGACCACTTATTTTTGGAAAGCCCAGCCTTTTTCTTTTAATAGTCATGATTATAATTTTGGGATTACTTTATGATTATTATCATTCTAAATGTTTTCGTTATTGCTCCCTTCTTATTATCTTTACCTTGTTTTTTATCACTAAGAATCCAATTACTAACGAGGTTGCGATTTTAGATGTTGGACAAGGAGATAGTATTTTAGTGAGGGATTGGTTAGGAAAAACAATTTTAATTGATACTGGGGGAAGGGTGAGATTTGAACAGCCTGAAGAATGGAAACAAAAAGTAAACCAGTCTAATGCTGAGAGAACGCTCATTCCTTACTTGAAAAGCAGAGGTATTAGCAAGATAGATAATTTAGTGATAACTCATACCGATACAGATCATATGGGGGATATGGAAGTTATCTCAAAGCATTTTAAAGTTGCACGTTTGATTACAAGTTCAGGTTCTTTAACGAATTCGCAGTACGTTAAGCGTTTATCAAAGATAGGAGTAGCTGTAAAATCTATAGAAGCTGGTGATAAACTTTCTGTCATGGGAAGTTATTTACAAGTACTTTACCCATGGCACAAGGGTGATGGAAAAAATAATGATTCAATTGTTTTATATGGACATTTATTAGGAAAAGGCTTCTTATTTACCGGTGATTTGGAGGAAGAGGGAGAAAAGCAGTTATTAGAAGCTTATCCTAATTTATCAGTAGATATCCTTAAAGCAGGACATCATGGTTCTAAGGGCTCATCAAGTCTATCCTTTCTGAAAAAGTTGTCTCCTAGTGTGGTTCTAGTGTCAGCTGGTAAAAATAATCGTTACCAGCATCCTCATCAAGAGACTTTACAAAGGTTCCAAAAGATTAAAAGCAAGATTTTCCGAACGGATCAATCAGGTACAATTAGGCTAACAGGATGGTGGAAGTGGCATATTCAGACAGTTCGTTGATTTATTAAAATGATTGCGTATCTGTTAAATACAATCTATTTTTCGCAAGGATTCAGTAATTTTAAGCTTGACATGGAACGGGTTCCAGCATTTATACTGATTTCAGAAGAAGAGAGGTATTTTTTATGACTATCAAACGTATTTTTTGTGACATGGATGGTACACTATTAAATAGTGAAGGACAAGTGAGTAAAAGTAACGCTACCTTAATACGTGAGGCAGCGATTCCAGTAACTTTAGTGTCTGCTAGGGCACCTATGGAAATGAAGGATGCCGTAGATGCACTTCAATTAGGAGGAGTCCAAGTTGCTTTTAATGGAGGATTGATTTATAGAATAGGAGATAATAATCAAGTTCTACCTATTCATACACAAATCATTAAAAAAAGCACAGTAAAACAATTGCTAAGAGGAATACGGTTCCATTTTCCTCAAGTTAGTTTATCTTATTACGATCTTAATAACTGGTATTGTGATAAAATAGATGAAGGAATCCGATACGAACATAGTTTAACTCAACAATGCCCAACGTTTATTCATAATGAGGATCAGTTTTTAGAAGGTCACACAAATACTTTTAAAATTATGATGATTACTTTCGATGAAGCAAATATGCTAGAATTAGAAAAATATCTTCAAAGTTTGGAGTTACCAGAAATCACTATTCAACGTTCAGGTAAAGCGTATCTTGAAATTACACATCTCTTAGCCAAAAAATCTAAAGGAATTGCTTACATCCTTCAAAAAGAGCAGTTAGCTAGAGAAGAAACGGCTGCATTTGGAGATGGACATAATGATTTGCCTATGCTTGAAATGGTAGGTTACCCTATTGTTATGGATAATGCTTTTGATGATATCAAAGCGATAGCATATCAACTAACTAAGTCTAATGATGAAGACGGAGTGGGATATGGGATTCAAAAATTTTTAAAGTAGGAGCCTTATAATGACAAGTATTAGTGATATAGCTAAAAAGGCAGGTGTTGCTAAATCAACGGTTTCCCGTGTTATCAATCATCACCCACATGTTTCTGATGAGACGCGACAAAAAGTAATGGCTCTTATCACCGAATTGGATTATATACCAAATCAACTAGCGCGGGATTTAAGTCGAGGCAAAACACAAAAAATAGGTGTCGTCATTCCCCACACGCGCCATCCTTAT
The DNA here is from genome assembly GCF_002073795.1 of Streptococcus sp. 'group B'. NCBI lineage: Bacteria > Bacillati > Bacillota > Bacilli > Lactobacillales > Streptococcaceae > Streptococcus > Streptococcus sp. 'group B'. Next base: position 1,002,489 of record NZ_CP020432.1, read on the forward strand.
TTTACACAATTAATAAATGGCCTATTAGATGCTGCTAAAACTACCGACTATCAACTTGTTGTGATGCCTTCGGATTACAACCAAGAATTAGAACTTTCCTACTTGAAACAGCTCAAGATGGAAGCTATTGATGCTTTAATATTCACTTCAAGAGCAATTAGCCTCGACATTATTGAAACTTATGCAAAATATGGACGAATAGTAGTTTGTGAAAAATTGCAGGAATATAATCATCTATCCTCTGCTTACCTTGATCGCTATTCTTCATTTCTAGAGGCATTTTCTGATATGAAGTTACGAGGTTTGGAGCACTTAGTTTTATTATTTTCAAGGAATAATGAATCCTCTGCTACCTATCAATCCGCATTATTAGCTTATCAAGAGGTCTATGGGCAACTATCCTCTCCATATATGGTAGTTGGGAATGTTCATGACTTTAATGATGGACTAAATTTATCTTATCAATTGGTAAAAGAAGTTAGTATAGATGGTATATTAGCTACAAGTGATGAAGTTGCGGCAGGGCTAATAAAAGGTTATGAAGAAAGTAGGAAAAAATGTCCTTATATTATTGGTCAGGAATGTTTATTAGTTGGGCAACTTTTGAAACTCCCAACAATTGACCACAAATCCTATTATTTAGGGAAATTAGCTTTTAAACAGGCTTTAGCTGAAAAGATTAGTCAAGAAGTTTTATTCTCAGAGTTTTTATCTCAAGATAATTAGTCATTCAAAAGTAATAGAAAAAAGGTTTCCAACTAAACTTGATTGGAAACCTTTTTATTTAATGATTGATAATTTTAAGCATTTGTTTGAAAGCAGTCTCTGCTTCAGGAATCGGTAAGACTGGATAAACGTGGTTCATTTTTTGACCAACGATATAGTGGTGTTTAATGTTTTCTTTTGCTAATTTTTGATGTAATAATTGATTATCGGGGTAGAAAATATCGTGCGTTCCTATAAAAAATGATATTGGAGCCATCTTGTTAAATTGGCTACTGTAAAGAGGACTAACTTGAGGATTTTTAAAATTCTTTTTTCCATTTGCCCAGTAAGGAGCTACTTGTTGTAATTGCCAAGCTTTAAGAAGGGGATCTTTTTTTTGAACTTTTTCAATCTTTGGATTATTAGTAGCAATATCTAACCATGGTGATATTAAAATAATTTCTTTTGGTTGTTTGATATGCTCCGTGACAAGGTTATCAGCAATACCTAAAGCAAGGCCTCCGCCTGCACTTTCACCTACTAGGATAATCTGTTTGTGAGATGTGACGCTAGCTAATGTATTTTGGTATAATTTTTTAATTTTGGGGATAGCATCACTATAATTATATGTAGGAGCTTTAGGGTAAATAGGAAAGACAACTTTTGCATCTAATTTTTTAGCTAGTTTATTGACAAAAATATATTGTAATTCGGAAGCTTGATGGATATATGATCCTCCATGAACATAGAAGATAACCTTTTGCTTAGGATTATTTTTATCATTCCAAGTGAATGTTTGCATGCCATCAGTAGCAGTAATTTCTACCTTTTCATTATTTAATGCCTGAGGAATGTCTACAGGAAGAACATTACGTTTAGCTACCTTAGTTAAGTAATTTTGGTATTCTTTAATGGTTTGAGGCTTAATCTGATTTACCACAGGTAGAGTTTTTTCAATAGTATTGCTAGTTAGGGATCTTTTTTCAACAATATGCGTGTAAGCATATGCTCCCATAAAAATGGCAAAAAAGATTAGAAGTAGTAGTACAATAAGTTTTCGATAGTTTTTCATGATTATCCTTTTGTAATTGAGCTCGTCATGCTAAAAATGATTAGTTGTTATTCTATAATAAAGTAGATACGAAAACAAGAAAATAATGCTATAAAATTTCAACCTATTATAATTTTTTGCTGATAGTACGTATGAACCTTTAATTTGCTAAAATAGAAGAGAGGAGAGTGTTATTATGTTTCACAGAGAAGATTTTTCAAAAGCATTATTAAAAAAAGCTTTGCAGCCCGGTATGAGAGTTATGGATATTGGTTGTGGTAGTGGGGAATTAACGCGTTTGGCTGCTGATATCGTTGGTAAAGAAGGTGATGTTGTAGGAATTGATATTAATGAGCAACTTTTATGGCAAGCTAGACATGATAATGGCTATGCTAATGTTAGTTATCAAAATGCAGATTTAGCAGCACTTTCCTCCTTTGAAACAAAAAGTTTTGATGCTATTATTGGACGTCGTGTATTAATGTATCAAAAAAATCCAAAGAAAGTAATAGAAAGTTTAACACCTTTGTTAAAGCAAAATGGTTTTTATGTTTTTCAAGAAAGTGATGCAATGTGTTTAGAACTAGCTAAGCCTAGCTTTGTAAATATGAATAAAATACAATCACTAATCTGGCAAACTGTTGAGAAGGAAGGAGGACACATTCATATTGGAAGTCAACTTGAGCAATTAATGTTAGAAGCAGGCTTAATCGTTGACCATTTTGTATCAGAAAATGTCATTCAAACGTCACAAACTGGTACAGATCTATCTTGGCTACTAAATATCATGAAAGAAAGAATACAAAAATATAGTGACCTTCAGGGGTTAGAAGATGTCAATTTACAAAAAGAATTAGAAGAGAATAATGACCATTTTATCCGAGATTGTCAATTTGGAATTATTTCTCATAGAGTTGATGAATGATTTTAAGTATTATTTGACACCTTGAAAAGTTTCCTTATGGTATAATAAGGAATATGATTGCGATTGAAGAAATTGGGAGAATTACCCCAGATAATTTAGGGTTAGTAACTGTTTTAGCAGGAGAAGATTTAGGGCAATATGCTCAGATGAAAGAGAAGCTATTTCAGGTAATTGGATTCAATAAAGACGATTTAGCCTATTCTTATTTTGATTTAAGTGAAGAAGAATATCAAAATGCGGAATTAGACTTAGAAAGTTTACCTTTTTTATCAGACTACAAGGTTGTTATTTTTGATCAGTTTCAAGATATTACAACTGATAAAAAAACTTATTTAGATGAACAAGCAATGAAGCGCTTGGAAGCCTACTTGCAGAATCCTGTAGATACTACGAGACTTGTTATTTGTGCTCCAGGAAAACTTGATGGAAAACGTCGACTTGTAAAGTTATTGAAACGTGATGCTCGTGTTTTAGAGGCTAATACTTTAAAAGAATCAGATTTAAAGACGTATTTTCAAAAATATGCTCACCAAGAAGGATTAGTTTTTGAAGCAGGTGTTTTTGATGAGTTATTGATTAAGTCTAACTATGATTTTAGTGATACTTTAACTAATATCGCTTTCTTAAAGTCATATAAAACAGACGGTCATATTTCGTCTAATGATGTTAGAGAGGCTATCCCTAAAAGCCTGCAAGATAATATATTTGATTTGACTCAAGATGTCTTACTTGGTAGGATAGATTTAGCGCGTGATTTAGTAAGAGATTTACGTCTACAAGGCGAAGACGAAATCAAATTGATTGCAATCATGTTAGGACAGTTTCGGATGTTTTTGCAAGTTAAAATATTGGCTAGTAAAGGAAAGTCAGAGAGTCAAATTGTTTCTGAACTATCCCATTACATAGGACGTAAAATCAACCCTTATCAAGTAAAATTTGCTGTCAGAGATTCTAGAAACCTTCCCCTTGCTTTTTTAAAAGAAGCGATTAGGATTTTAATCGAGACTGACTATGCTATTAAAAGAGGGACTTATGATAAGGATTATCTCTTTGATTTAGCCTTATTAAAAATTGCTCATAAAAAGCCCTAATTAAAGAAACAAAAGAGTTGAAAGCTGTTCCAAATTCCTATAGAATAAGGGTAACAATAGATGAAAAGAGGATTTCGACATGGCAATTATTTTACCAGATTTACCCTATGCATATGATGCGCTTGAGCCACATATTGATGCTGAGACAATGACACTACATCATGATAAGCACCATGCAACTTATGTTGCTAATGCAAATGCTGCTCTTGAGAAACATCCTGAAATTGGAGAAGACTTAGAGGCGCTCTTAGCTGATGTTTCTCAAATTCCAGAAGATATTCGTCAGGCAGTCATCAATAACGGTGGTGGACATCTTAACCACGCTCTTTTCTGGGAATTGATGTCACCAGAAGAAACTCAAATTTCACAAGAGTTATCTGAAGACATTGATGCAACTTTTGGTTCATTTGAAGACTTTAAAGCTGCTTTCACAGCAGCAGCAACAGGACGTTTTGGTTCAGGTTGGGCTTGGCTTGTTGTTAATGCTGAAGGCAAACTTGAAGTGCTTTCAACTGCCAATCAAGATACTCCAATTATGGAAGGTAAGAAACCTATTTTAGGACTTGATGTATGGGAGCATGCTTATTACTTAAACTATCGTAATGTTCGTCCTAACTACATCAAAGCTTTCTTTGAAATTATTAACTGGAATAAAGTAAATGAACTTTACCAAGCTGCTAAAGCTTAATAAAAAAACGAGTCGATAGGCTCGTTTTTTTATTATTCTAAAAGTTGATAATGTTTTTAAAAGTCTAGAAATCCAAACTCAGATAGAACTAGAACAGTCCTATTATCTTCAATTAAGCGAATAAGTTTATTGAAAGCGCTTGACAAGATTAGTAAGAAATGATAAAATTAAGACGTTTTCAGGTGTTATTATTTAAGGTAAGCAAGCTGATAACAGATAAAATTGCATAATAAAGGATGTTATCACATTTTGTGAGCAGGGACCTATTCAACGACGACTTTTTGTTGTGTCTTGGATGGGTCATTTTTTATTGTGCGAGTGAAGGACTAGGACTTTAATGATTATAAAACGCGTATTAAATCATAATGCAGTCATATCAGTAACACATCAAGGATTAGATGTGTTACTGATGGGGAAAGGAATTGCATTTAAGAAAAGAATAGGTGATAGGATTAATAGCGATGCTATTGAGAAGTCATTTGTTTTAAAAAATAGTGATAACATGAACCGTTTTACGGAGTTATTTATTACTGTTCCAGAAGAAGTAGTTGCATGTTCAGAACGAATTATCAACCTAGGTAAAATCAAATTGGGTAAGAACTTAGATGAAATTCTTTATATCAATTTGACAGATCATATTCATTCGGCTATTGAAAGACATGAACAAAGAATGGTTATCCAAAATCCACTAAGGTTGGAAATCCAGCGTTACTATCCTGATGAATACTCCATTGGGATGAAGGCTCTGGAACTTATAAAGGATGAATTGGGTATTTGTTTAACAATTGATGAGTCAGCTTTTATTGCTATGCACTTTGTAAATGCTGGATTGGATAATCCGTTTAATGAAGCGCATAAAATCACTGAGATTGTATCTTACATTGAACAGAAAGTAAAAATAGATTTTCGAACAGAACTAGATGAAAGTTCAATTGATTATTATCGTTTCATGACACATACCAAATTATTTGCTCAACGCGTTTTATCAGGAATGAAATACGAAGATGATGATGCTGATTTACTTTTGGTAGTTAAGAAAAAATATCCGAGAGAATATAAATGTGTTAAAGAGATCGGCAACAATATGGCTATCCAATACCAATATCAACTTAATTCAAGTGAACTCCTATATCTGACGGTGCATGTTAAACGATTAGTTAAAAATTTAAAGGAGATATCAGATGACTAAATACCAAGAGACTGCTAAAGCTATTTTAGCAGCAGTAGGGGGAGAAAAAAATATTCAACACGTAACCCACTGTGTGACACGATTACGATTAGTTTTAGACAATGATGAAATTGTCAACGATCAGGTTATTAAAACTATTCCGAATGTTATCGGTGTTATGCGTAAAAATGATCAATACCAAATTATTTTGGGAAATGATGTCAATAATTATTATAATGCTTTTTTGGCCTTAGGTCATTTTGAAAATACTACCAGAGAATTTTCATCACAAAAAAAGAGTTCAATATTTGAGAAATTAATTGAAACGATTGCAGGAGTCATTAAGCCGCTTATACCTGCTCTTCTAGGAGGAGGTATGCTCAAGGTTATAGGTATTTTGCTCCCTATGCTCGGTATAACAAGCTCTAGTTCTCAAACAGTAGCTTTTATCAATTTTTTTGGTGATGCCGCTTATTATTTTATGCCAATAATGATTGCTTATTCAGCTGCGTCACGATTTAAAGTTACACCTGTATTAGCTGCTACAGTAGGAGGGATTCTCTTACACCCTGCTTTTGTGACAATGGTAGCTGAAGGAAAACCATTATCTTTCTTTGGAGCTCCGGTTACACTGGCTAGTTATGGTTCTTCTGTTATTCCAATCTTAATTATGGTTTTTCTTATGCAATACATTGAGAGATGGATTAATAAAATTGTTCCTAGTGTAATGAAGAGCTTTTTACAACCGACTTTGATTATTCTCATTTCTGGCTTTTTAGCCTTAGTGGTCGTGGGGCCACTGGGAGTAATTATTGGTAAAGGATTGTCTAGTGCAATGCTTTCGATTTACCATGTGGCACCATGGTTAGCTTTAGCTATTCTTGGTGCTATTATGCCATTGGTTGTTATGACAGGAATGCACTGGGCATTTGCTCCAATCTTTTTAGCTGCTTCTGTTACGACACCAGATGTTTTGATTTTACCAGCAATGTTAGCTTCTAATTTAGCTCAAGGTGCAGCTTCCCTTGCTGTTGCAGTTAAGGCTAAACAAAAACAGACACGTCAGGTGGCCTTTGCAGCAGGTTTATCAGCACTACTAGCTGGTATCACAGAACCTGCACTTTATGGTGTCACACTGAAATTCAAGAAGCCTTTATACGCTGCAATGATATCAGGTGGTTTAGTAGGAGCTTATATTGGATTAGTTAATATTGCTTCCTATACATTTGTAGTGCCATCTATTATTGGTTTGCCACAATACATCAATCCACAGGGGGGCAATAATTTCAGTAATGCTGTTATTGTAGCAATAGCTACTATTATTTTGACTTTCATTATTACATGGTTCTTGGGAATTGATGAAGGAGAAAACGAAAAAAGTAGTATTAATGCTCAAGAGTACACACATATTAGAAGTGGTTTATCAAAAAAAGAGACATTGTATTCACCTATGGTAGGCAATGTATTACCTTTATCTAAAGTACCCGATGAAACATTTTCATCTAAATTACTAGGTGAAGGTTTAGCAATCACTCCTAGTGTGGGTGAAGTTTATGCACCATTTGATGGTGAAATTATAAGTTTATTTCCTACAAAACATGCCATTGCCTTAAAGGATGATAAGGGAGTTGAAGTGTTAATCCATATTGGAATAGATACTGTAGAACTAAATGGAGAAGGTTTTGAACAATTGGTTAAAGTTGGCGATTTTGTTAAACGAGGACAGTTACTTTTGCGAATGGATATTGATTTTATTAGTTCAAAGGGGTATTCTCTTATTAGTCCAGTTGTAGTTACAAATTCAATTGACCAACTTGAAATTATCGTTAAAGACGAAGAGACAATGGTTACAAATGAAGATGATTTACTTGTAATTCTTTAAAAGGAAGGATGATAATATGACGATTTTTCCTAAACATTTTCTATGGGGAGGTGCAGTTGCTGCCAATCAGGTAGAGGGTGCATTTAGAACAGATGGCAAAGGTTTATCTGTACAAGATGTACTTCCAAATGGTGGTCTAGGCGATTTTACCGCCAAACCTACTCCAGACAATTTGAAGCTAGAAGCAATTGATTTTTATCATAACTATAAAAATGATATAAAACTGTTTGCAGAGATGGGCTTTAAAGTTTTTAGAACCTCTATTGCCTGGTCTCGAATTTTTCCAAATGGTGATGATAGTGCTCCAAACGAAGCTGGCTTACAATTTTATGATAATTTATTTGACGAGTTGCTTAAATATAATATCGAGCCTTTGGTTACCTTATCTCATTATGAAACACCGCTTCATCTTGCAAAGACCTATAATGGTTGGGCTGATAGACGTTTGATAGCATTTTTTGAGAAATTTGCTCAAACAGTCATGGAGCGTTATAAAGATAAGGTAAAATATTGGTTAACTTTTAATGAAGTGAATTCTATTTTACATATGCCTTTCACCAGTGGTGCTATTATGGCCGACAAATCACAACTAAGTCCTCAGGAGCTTTATCAAGCTATTCATCATGAATTAGTAGCATCGGCTAGAGTGACAAAATTAGGGCGTTCTATCAACCCTAATTTTAAAATTGGCTGTATGATTCTGGCTATGCCAGCTTATCCTATGACATCTGATCCAAGAGATGTTCTGGCTGCAAGACAATTTGAACAACATAATCTGCTATTTTCAGATATACATGTCAGAGGTAAATATCCCACTTATATTCAGTCCTATTTCAAAAATAATGGTATTGAAATTAAATTTGAAGAAGGAGATGAGGAAGTATTGGCACAAAATACAGTAGATTTCCTATCGTTTAGTTACTATATGAGCGTGACACAAGCTTATGACTTTGAAAATTATCAAAGTGGTCAGGGAAATATCCTTGGAGGCCTGACTAATCCTTATTTAACAACTTCAGAATGGGTATGGCAAATCGATCCCATAGGGCTACGCCTAGTCTTAAATCAGTATTATGAACGTTATCAGATTCCGTTGTTTATTGTAGAAAATGGATTGGGAGCAAAAGATCAATTGATAGAAACACTAGACGGTGATTATACTGTCGAAGATGATTATCGTATTGATTATATGAATCAACATTTAGTTCAAGTTGCTAAAGCTATTGAAGATGGTGTTGAAATAATGGGATATACATCTTGGGGATGCATTGATTGTGTATCCATGTCTACAGCTCAACTAAGTAAACGTTATGGTCTAATATATGTTGATCGAAATGATGATGGAACAGGGAGTCTACAACGTTACAAGAAGAAGTCATTTGGTTGGTACCAAAAAGTGATTAAGACAAATGGCCAATCATTGTTTGAACATCATAACAGATAACATGTTAAACAACTAGTCTCTGTTTCAATTTAATATAAAAAGGAGTATCCATAGGTTACTCCTTTTTATTATAATTTATGAAGGTAAATATCTTCTGATTTAAGTGCTAGATACAATAAAGTTGCATCCTTAAAGTTTCTTGGATTGAGTTGCGTTGATTCATAAATCTTATTTAACCTATATTGAACAGTATTTTTATGGATAAAAAGTTCCTGACTACATTCTTTTAATGATAGATTATGCTTAAAATATGAGTTAAGCAAGATCTTATCATTTTTAGATAAGTTTACAAGCGCTTTATTTAGCACATATTGTTTAATATTAGAATCAATACTTGTTAATAACAGTTCAAGATCAAGGTCGTCGACGAGGTTGACCTTTTGTTGACCTTTTAAAGCTTTCAGGGCTAAGATAGACGTTTCATATGATCTTTTTAAAAGTGATAAAGATGATTTTTGTCCGATACCAACTTTATAGAGACCCTTTTCGCATTCAAACTTTGATAGGATATTTGGATAATAATAGTCAAACATCTGGTCAGAAAGTAAAAGCCAGTATTGATTGGGATAATTAAAGGTATAAATAGCAGTGTCAAGTTTATCAAAAAAGTTCAAGAGTGACATTTCAGATTGACTTAAGAGTAATTTTTGTTTTTGACTATTGATTTCAAAAGTGAGTAGACGATAGTCAGTTTTTTCTGATAGGTGGTATTGGTTTAAAAATTGATTGAGGTAATAGTAGTCTAACTCTCTGCCTTCAACAAGATGGTGTAAGACAATAGAAGCTTCGTTTTTTCGCCCGAAATCCAGATAATCTAATTCATGCTCTTTTAAGATGAGTCGAGTCATTTTTTGAGCAAGTAAAGCATATTTTCCTACTTGGTTGGGGTTTCCACTAATCCCAATAGTAGCTAATAATTCACAATTATAATAGAAAGGAATATTGATCCCTGCTTGTGTCCCAAAATAAGATTCTTGATCTGTTACTTCAATCATTTGTCCTGTCTGTGCTACTTTTAAACCAATTTCATGGAATTCTCCAACACGTTTTGGATTGGTACTAGCGAAAATGATTCCTTTGGTATTAATAAAATTAATATCTTGTTGACAAACATCTTTGATAGAGGTAACGATTTGTTGTGCGAGTTGTTTTCTTAATTTCATTCAGCTTACCTTTTGTTATATATAACAAATATCATATCATAAAAACGCTAACATTTGTTCTATAGTCTATATTTTTTGTTATTTGATTTTGTTACTATAATTGAGTGATATAAAATAGTGAAAAAATAACAAAGATTCACAAAATATTTTCAAGGAGGTTTTCAAATGAAGGTAGTAGTAGCTATTGATTCTTTGAAAGGGAGTCTTTCTTCTTTAGAAGCTGGCAATGCTATAAAGGAGTCAATTAATGAAGTAATCCCAGGGGCGGATGTGGAAGTACATCCATTAGCAGACGGGGGAGAAGGAACTGTTGAAGCTTTGACGCTAGGTATGGGGGGGACGATCGAAATAATCCCTGTTAAGGGGCCTCTTGGAGAAAAAGTACATGCGAGTTATGGTATTATTCCACAGCGTCAGTTAGCTATTATTGAAATGGCTGCAGCTGCTGGTATTACCCTAATTGCTACTGAAGAGAGAAATCCTCTCCACACAACCACTTATGGAGTTGGAGAAATGATAAATGATGCTATAAGTAAAGGCTGTAGGCACTTTATTATTGGTATTGGAGGTAGTGCTACTAATGATGGTGGGGCAGGTATGCTACAAGCTTTGGGATATGCATTATTAGATAAAGATAATCAAGAAATCAGTTTGGGAGCACAAGGATTGGCAGATTTAAAATCTATCTCTACTGATAAGGTTATTGAGGAATTAAAAGAATGCGATTTTAAAATTGCATGTGATGTAACAAATCCTTTATGTGGTGCTCAAGGTTGTAGTTCGATTTTTGGACCGCAAAAAGGTGCTGATGAAGATATGATTACAAAAATGGATACTTGGTTAAGTAATTATGCTACTTTAGCTACTTCAGTTAGTGAAAAAGCAGATGCAACTATTGAAGGAACAGGTGCAGCGGGTGGGCTTGGATTTGCCTTTTTAGCCTTTACAAATGCCACCTTAGAACCTGGTATTGATATTATTCTATCAGAAATTAACATAGAAAAAGCGATTTCTGAAGCTGATTTAGTAGTTACTGGTGAAGGTCGTTTGGATGGGCAAACGGTGATGGGAAAAGCTCCAATTGGCGTAGCAAAATTAGCTAAAAAATATGGTAAGAAAGTAGTGGCATTCTCTGGATCTGTCACCGAAGATGCTATACTTTGTAATCAACATGGTATTGATGCTTTTTTTCCAATCGTACGACGCCTTATCAGCTTAGATGAGGCTATGTCTAAAGAGGTAGCTTATAAAAATATGAAAGAAACTGCTACTCAAGTCTTTAGATTAATCAATTTGTATAATCATTAATATTGAAAGGAATTCTGATAAATTATGGAAGCTACATTTACAACAACAGGGGCTTTAATAGGATTAGCGCTTGCTATTTTACTGATTATCAAAAAAGTTCATCCTGCCTATAGTCTCATTCTTGGAGCATTAGTTGGTGGTTTGATTGGTGGCGGTGATTTAGTTACAATTGTTAATACTATGGTATTAGGTGCGCAAGGGATGATGTCATCCATATTACGCATTTTAACGTCAGGGATTTTAGCGGGTGCTTTAATTAAAACCGGATCAGCTGAAAAAATTGCAGAAAGTATCATTAAAAAATTAGGACAACAGCGAGCCATCACAGCTTTAGCCATCGCAACAATGATTATTTGTGCAGTAGGTGTCTTTATTGATATTGCAGTTATTACAGTTGCTCCGATTGCATTAGCAATAGGTAAAAAAGCTAATCTTTCTAAATCTAGCATACTGTTAGCAATGATTGGTGGTGGTAAGGCTGGGAATATTATTTCACCCAATCCTAATACAATTGCTGCTTCAGAAGCATTTAAGGTTGATTTAACAAGCTTAATGGTACAAAATATTATTCCTGCAATTGCAGCTTTAGTAGTTACGATTATATTAGCAAAGATTGTTTCCAAGAAAAATAACGATATTTCTTATGATAGTGAGGAGCAAGTGGGCTCTGATCTGCCAGCATTCTTACCGGCTATTTCTGGTCCACTTGTGGTTATCTGCTTATTAGCTCTTCGTCCTTTATTTGGAATCACTATTGATCCCTTGATTGCACTGCCGTTGGGTGGTCTAATTAGTATTTTAGCAACAGGTTACCTAAAAGAAACGGTACCGTTTGTTGAATACGGTTTATCAAAAGTTGTTGGCGTTTCAATTCTTTTGATTGGAACAGGTACACTTTCAGGTATTATTAAAGCATCTAATCTACAATTTGATATGATTCATCTCCTTGAATTTTTAAATATGCCGACCTTTATCCTTGCCCCACTCTCAGGTATTTTTATGGGAGCAGCAACAGCATCAACGACTTCTGGAACAACTATTGCTTCACAAACGTTTGCTGAAACCTTGATTAAATCAGGGGTACCGGCGGTTTCGGGTGCAGCTATGATTCACGCAGGTGCGACTGTTCTGGATTCGCTACCTCATGGATCCTTCTTCCATGCGACAGGCGGAGCTGTCAATATGGCTATAAAAGAACGTATGAAACTAATTAGCTATGAAGCTTTGATTGGATTAACTAGCACAATAGTTGCTGTCGTTTACTATTGTTTCTTTGGGTAAAATTTGGATGAATACGTGATGTTTATTATCACTGTTTGAATAGAATTCTCATTGATTTTTTCTAATTTTCTTACTATAATAAATTAGTAGGAGAGGTGTTGTGAAACAAACAAAGAAAGAATTTATTTTAGGATTAACCATTATTATTACCCTTACTTTATTAATCATGCTGATTTTTTTAGTAATGTTTAATAAGTCCAGTAACTCTAAGTTGAAGCAGACAAAAGATAGAAGAATATTATCTACTTCAACCACAAGGACATCCAGTAGCTCACATGATCAAAAAATTGTAGAAAAGTCTCTTGAAAAAAAGAAAATGGTCATGGAACAAGATATGGAATTGATGAATGCCTATAGGCTCTATTATGATTATGCCCATTTGTCCTTGAAAGAGGTTGTTCTGGCCTATATGTCTGAATATGGCATTGAAAAAAATAGTGTTGCTTTTTCTTATAAAAATTTAAAAACAGGACAAAGGGACGCTATGAATGATACTCAGGCTATGACAGCAGGGAGCACCTATAAGTTACCTCTTAACATGTTGGTAGTAGATGCAGTGGTCAAGGGCAAGTTGTCCATGGAAGAACGCTTTGATATTACCGAGACTGACTATGAATATATTGGTGAACATAATAATTATGTTGCTGCTTTCTCGGGGGCAATGTCTATTGATGATATGCAAAAATACTCTTTAGTTTATTCAGAAAATACACCCGCCTATGCTTTAGCTGAGCGTATTGGTGGCATGGATAGTGCTTATTCAAAGTTTGGTCGTTATGGCCAATCTAAAGGAGACATCAAAAATATACAAAAAAACGGTAATAAAGTGACAACAGATTACTATATTCAAGTGCTAGACTATCTCTGGAAACATCGTAAAAAGTATAATAGTTTAATTACTTATTTAGAAGAAGCTTTTCCAACGGATTATTATCGTGCTTTGATACCATCTGATGTTGTTGTTGCTCAAAAGCCAGGGTATGTCCGTGAGGCGTTGAATGTTGGAGCAATTGTCAAAGAAGAAGTGCCTTATATCGTTGCTATTTATACTGCAGGTTTAGGTGGCTCTACTCAGGAAGATTCAGAAATTAATGGAGTGGGACTATATCAGCTAGAACAATTATGTTTTGTTATTAATCAATGGCATCGTGTTAATATGAATTAGAAATAAATCTATCAAAATAATAAAAACCTCTTAGATTAACTATCTAAGAGGTTTTTATAAATGTGATTTTATAACTTGATTAAGTGAAGAAAGGGCAGAAACAGTTTTTTGATAAGATTCAGGACTAATTTCTGAGAAAAAATACCCGCACGATTGCACCGCATTGACAACGGCATCTTGTGACTCAATACCTTTGTTACTTAGATGAATAATGAGTTGCCTTTTGTCATCTCTTGGTTTTTCTCGTACAATCCACCCACGATTTTCCATACGCTTTAAAACTGGAGTTAGGGTATTCGAATTAAGAGATAGTGCATAACTAAGTTCCTTCATATGCCGATGATCCTCTTCCCAAAGGACTAACAAGATAACGTATTGGAGATAAGTCAATTGAAATTCATCCAAAGCTTTTTGGTAAAATTTATTGAAAAGTCGATGTGTTTCACTAACCGTAAAACATAATCGCTCGTCTAAAATACTTCGATTACTCATTATCATATTGTAGCATTTTGGAGGCGTTATAGTATGTCAATCGTGTTAAAAAACGATAAAACTTTTTCCTAATTGAAAGCCTATTCTTACTTAACAAACATAGCATCACCAAAACTGAAGAAACGATATCGTTCTTCAACTGCATGGTTGTAAGCTTCTAGTACAAAGTCATGTCCAGCAAATGCTGATACTAACATGACAAGAGTAGACTTTGGTAAGTGAAAGTTGGTTGAAAAAGCGTCTACAACCTTGAACTGATAACCAGGCTTGATAAAAATATTTGTCCACCCTGAGTCGGCTTTTAATTCACCATTGAATTTAGAACCAATTGTCTCTAATGTGCGAATAGAAGTTGTACCAACAGCTACAATACGTCCACCAGATTCTTTAACTGCATTGAGAGTATCAGCAGCTTCTTTAGATAATTGGTAAAACTCAGAATGCATTTCGTGTTCATCAAGATTATCAACTGAAACAGGACGGAAAGTTCCAAGTCCAACGTGAAGCGTCAAATAGACAAGCTTCACACCTTTTGTTTCAATTTTTTCCAATAGTTCTTTTGTAAAATGAAGACCGGCTGTTGGTGCAGCAGCAGAACCATTTTCTTTTGCATACACAGTCTGATAGCGGTCACGATCTTCTAGTTTTTCATGAATATATGGCGGAAGTGGCATTTCGCCCAAACTTTCAAGGACTTCTAGAAAAATACCATCATATGAGAATTCTACAATACGCCCACCATGTTCTAATTCCTTTGTGACTGTTGCTATTAACCGACCATCACCAAATGAAACTCTGTTCCCTACGCGTAAGCGTTTAGCGGGTTTAGCAAGCACTTCCCATTGATCGCCCTCTGTATTTTTGAGAAGTAATAACTCTACATGGCCGTGTGTATCTGGCTTTTCACCATAAAGGCGAGCGGGCAGAACACGTGTGTTATTCATTACTAAAGCGTCACCAGGCTTGAGTTCATCTAAGATATGATCGAAATGGCTATCTGTCATCGTCTTATTCTTATGATCAATGACTAATAGTTTAGAAGCGTCTCTTTTTTCAAGTGGTGTTTGGGCAATAAGTTCTTCTGGTAAATAAAAATCAAAATCGTTTGTATTCATGATTTCTCCTATCTATAAGTAAGCTTTTCTATTATATCACGTTCGGTAAAAATGACCCAACTAATCTTCTTATTTAGAATGATTATAAAAAATAATTGTAATCATTCTAAATAAGTGGTATAATAATTGTCAGAAAGTGAGAAGTAGAGAAGATGAAAGAAGCAAAAAATTTTTCCCAACAATTGAATATTTTAAGAGCTGGTGTTCTTGGTGCTAATGATGGTATCATCTCTGTAGCTGGTGTTGTTATTGGTGTTGCGAGTGCAACTCATAACCTTTGGATTATTTTTTTATCAGCAGCTTCCGCGATTTTAGCTGGTGCATTTTCTATGGCTGGCGGGGAGTATGTTAGTGTTTCTACTCAAAAAGATACTGAACAAGCAGCAGTTGCGCGTGAAGAGAAACTACTAGAAAATAATCCAGAACTTGCCAAAAAATCCTTAGTTGATATCTACTTAGCAAAAGGAGAAAGTCACGAACATGCTCAATGGCTAGTTGACAAGGCTTTTTCAAAGAATGCTATTGAGCATTTAGTTGAAGAAAAATATGGTATTGAGTTCGGTGAATATACAAGCCCCTGGCATGCTGCTATATCTAGTTTTATAGCTTTTGCCATCGGATCAATTTTTCCAACTATAACTATTCTGTTATTACCATTTTCGGTACGAATTGTAGGAACGGTAATAATTGTTATTGTTTCACTATTATCAACTGGTTATGTAAGTGCTAAGTTAGGCCAAGCCCCTACAGTACCTGCCATGCGTCGAAATGTGATGATTGGTTGTTTGACAATGTTGGCAACCTATGTCATTGGACAATTATTTTCAATATAAAATATTAATCGTGGAGTTATTGTCTAAACTAGAATGGACAGTAATTCTTTTTAGTTTTATAACGAAATTAAGAAGTTTTTATTGACAAAAATTGGTATATACCATATAATATAATCATAAAGGTCTATACCAAATAAAAGGAGAGTAAACATGAGAGTTATTACAGTTAAGAACGACATTGAGGGGGGAAAAATTGCATTTACTCTTTTAGAAGAGAAAATGAAAACTGGTGCTCAAACTTTAGGATTGGCAACAGGAAGTAGCCCAATCACCTTTTACGAAGAGATTGTAAAAAGTAACCTTGATTTTTCAAATATGGTTTCTATTAACCTTGATGAATATGTTGGAATTGCCGCAAGTAATGATCAAAGTTACTCTTATTTTATGCATAAACATCTTTTTGATGCTAAACCTTTTAAGGAAAATAACCTTCCAAACGGCTTGGCTAAAGATTTGAAAAAAGAAATAAAACGATACGATGCTGTCATAAATGCTAATCCAATTGATTTTCAAATTCTTGGAATTGGTCGTAACGGTCATATTGGTTTTAATGAACCAGGTACACCTTTTGATATTACAACACATGTGGTTGACTTAGCTCCAAGTACAATTGAAGCTAATAGTCGTTTCTTTAATAGTATTGATGATGTACCAAAGCAAGCCTTATCAATGGGTATAGGTTCTATTATGAAATCAAAAACAATCGTATTAGTGGCGTATGGTATTGAAAAAGCAGAAGCGATTGCAAGTATGATTAAAGGACCTATCACAGAAGATATGCCAGCAAGTATCCTCCAAAAACATGATGATGTTGTGATTATTGTGGATGAAGCAGCGGCATCAAAGTTGTAAAGTAAATAATAAAAAAGTAAGGATGAATCTCAATGAGAAAAAATTCATTCTTACTTTTTTATTATGCTTTATTAAATTGTCCAGTCTAAGTTAGGTCCAGCTGGAATAATACCGGTAGGGTTAATGGTTTTATGGCTACCGTAATAGTGTTTTTTGATATGATCAAAATTAATTGTCTCAGCAATTCCAGGTAGGTTGTAAATACGTTTTGTATAATGCCATAAATGTGGGTAATCATGTAGCGCTTTTAAATTACATTTAAAATGACCATAATAAACGGTGTCAAAGCGAACTAAAGTTGTGAAAAGGCGAATATCAGCTTCGGTAAATTGTTCTCCAACAAGATAATGGTTATCAGATAAGTGTTTTTCTAACTGATCTAAAGCTGTGAATAAGGTTTCAACTTCCTTTTGATAAACGTTCTGAGAAGTAGCAAAACCAGCTTTATAGACACCATTATTTATTTTTGGATAAATAAAATTATTCATTTCGTCAATTTGTCCTTGTAAGGAATCGGGATAGTAATCGTCAGTATTTCCAGTAATATGATTAAATGCAGTATTTAACATGCGCATAATTTCAGATGATTCATTGTTAACGATTGTATGGCATTTTTTATCCCAAAGAACAGGGACTGTCACGCGTCCTGTATAATCACTTTGACTTGCTTGATAGATTTGGTAAAGGTATTGGCTTTGGTTAATCATATCAGGAATAACGCCTTTATATTCTTGAAAAGTCCAACCATTCTCCAACATTAAAGGGTTAACAATGGAGATAGAGATATGAGATTCTAGATTTTTAAGCTTTCTCATGATTAATACACGTGATGCCCAAGGGCAGGCTAGTGAAACGTAGAGATGATATCGTCCAGATTCTGCTTTAAAACCTGCATCCCCACTAGGCCCTGCTGAACCATCTTTAGTAACCCAATGACGGAATTGTGTAACGGTTCGGACGAATTTACCACCAGTTGATGCAGTATCATACCATTGATCAACCCATTTGCCATCTACTAAAAGTCCCATGATAATCTCCTTTGTTTTTCTATTACTAATTAGTAGTATAAAGATTTTAAAAGGAATTAGCAAATGTTTAACTTACAGTATGGTAAACTAAGGGTATGCGTTTAGATAAATTATTAGGTCAGGCAGGATTTGGGTCTAGAAATCAGGTTAAGAAATTAATTCGTTCTAGGCAAGTTTCTGTAGATGGTCAAATTGTTACAAAGGATAATGTTATTGTAGATAGTGGTCTACAATCGATTTTTGTAGGAAAAGAGAGAGTCTGCCTAAAAGAAAGTTCTTATTACCTTCTTTATAAGCCATCAGGAGTTGTTTCAGCAGTTAGAGATTCAGAACATAAAACAGTCATAGACTTAATTAGCGAAAAAGATAAGGTGGAGGGATTGTATCCGATTGGTCGTCTAGATCGTGATACGGAAGGGCTTTTAATAATCACGAATAATGGTCCACTGGGTTACCGAATGTTACATCCAAAACACCACGTTGCAAAAACGTATTATGTTGAAGTAAATGGTTTCTTGGAAAGAGATGCTATTACCTTTTTTGAAGAAGGAGTTGTATTTGACGATGGAACAAAGTGTAAACCAGCTGAATTAACGATTGATACGGCTAATAATGACAAAAGTACCGCAAGAATAACTATCACAGAAGGGAAATTTCACCAAGTAAAAAAGATGTTTCTTGCATATGGCGTTAAAGTTATATACTTGAGGCGTATTTCTTTTGGTGACTTGAGGCTTGATATGAATTTGAAACCAGGTCAGTATCGTAGATTGAGAGATTCAGAGGCAGCTATCTTAAAAAGGTATTTAGATTAGTGAAACGACTCACTTGACCTTGCTTAGTATTCTTCATATACTTATAAGTGATTATTTTAAAGGAGAAAACTATTGAATTCAAAACTTTCATTGAAATTGACTATTTTATCGATTTCTATCTTTTTGATGTCTCACTTAGCAATTGCTCCTGCAATTCCTAAATTGTATGCCTTTTACCATACTCAAAACCCTCATATTGGACTAGCTTCAGTAGAGAGTTTAGTTACTATTCCAGCTATGATGATTACTATTTTTGTTATTTTGAGTAATTTTGTAGTCACAAAACTTGGCAAAAAAAACACGGTCTTACTTGGTTTATGTTTAATCTTAATGTCTGGGTTTATCTCATTTTTTACAAGTAATTTTTCACTTGCGATGGCTAGTCGACTACTTTTGGGTATTGGTATTGGTCTCTATAATTCGCTATCAATTAGTATCATAACGGATTTATATGAGGCTGATGAGAGAGCCAGTATGATTGGTCTTAGAACAGCATCACTTAATATCGGTAAAGCCTTAACTACATTTATTGTTGGATTGGTTTTAGCTATTGGTGTGAATTATATTTATTTGGTTTACCTTCTGGTTATTCCTGTTTTCTTTTTCTTTTGGAAAAATGTTCCAGAGGTTGAAAATCAAACACATACCCTTAAAGCTAGTACAACATTTGATACTAAAGCGGCTTTGTTGATGCTCATCACGTTCTTAGTAGGTATTGCTTATATAGGAGCAACTGTCAAAATTCCAACCTTACTAGTGACAAAATATCACTACGCGACGAGCTTCTCTAGTAATATGTTAACTCTCCTTGCTTTTAGTGGTATTTTAGTTGGATCTGTATTTGGAAAATTAGTCAAAGCATTCCAAGAGAAGACGCTATTAATCATGATTCTAGCTATGGGAATAGGTAATGTGCTATTTGCTTTAGCTAATAATCAGATCATTTTTATCGTAGCTAGTATTTTAATAGGAGCTAGTTTTGTTGGCACCATGTCTTCTGTATTCTTTTATATTTCAAAAAACTATGCAAAAGAACATAATAACTTTATCACAAGCCTTGCCTTAACAGCTGGTAATATAGGAGTTATTTTGACACCGCTTATTTTAACGAAACTTCCAAGCCAGCTACATCTGGAACCTTTTATAACACCATTTTTAATAACAAGTGGGCTGATGGTGATTAATGTCTTTGTTTACCTAGTTTTAATGTCAAAAAATAAATAAAAAGTTATCCGAAAGGATAGCTTTTTTCGAATAGTAAAAGTAGGAGAAAAAATGTTAATTGCTAAAGACAAACAAGGAAATTTAATTAATCTACTCGAGTCTCATCCGGGAAAGGGACAGTATTTTTGTCCAACTTGTTGTTCAGCTGTAAGGTTAAAAGCAGGTCGAATCATGAGAAGACACTTTGCACATATTAGTCTAAAAAATTGTCAGTTTCATCATGAAAATGAGTCTAATGAGCACTTGCAATTAAAAGCAAAGTTATATATGAGTTTAAGTAGAGAGAATGAAACTATGCTCGAGCATCATTTGCCAGAAATTAATCAGATTGCAGATTTATTTGTGAATGAGACATTGGCTTTAGAAGTTCAGTGTAGCCGACTATCAGAGCAGCGACTCAGGGAGCGAACAAAAGCATATCTACAGGCAGACTTTCAAGTGAGATGGTTACTAGGGGAAAAACTCTGGTTAAAGCATCGTTTAACAAATCTACATAAACAATTTTTACAATTTTCTCAAAGTATCGGATTTCATATTTGGGAGTTAGATTTGAGGTTAGAAGTACTGAGACTAAAATATTTGATTTACGAAGATTTACGCGGACATGTCTATTACTTAAGTAAAACTTGCCCTCTTAGTGGAGACGTTCTAGCATTTTTGAAGTGGCCATACCAATCAAAAAATCTAAATTTTTATAAGGTTAAACAAGACAGAAATATCAGAGATTATGTGCGTCAGCAGTTACGCTATGGCAATCAATTTTGGTTACGAAAACAAGAAAAGGCCTACCTTTCTGGTCAGAATCTATTAACCCAAGAGCTAATGATGTTTTTTCCTCAAATACAGCCACCACGTGTAGATACTGATTTTTGTCAAATAACAAATTCTCTGACATCGTTTTATCAGAATTTTACAAATTATTATCAAAAAAATAAGAATAACTTGGACCAAACACTTTATCCCCCTGTATTTTATGATAAAATAGTCACTAAGAATTAAACTGGAGGATACAAAATGTCAGACAATCGCTCACATATTGAAGAAAAATACCAATGGGATTTAACTACTGTCTTTGCGACTGATGAGTTATGGGAAACTGAAGTGGTAGAGCTTACTCAAGCCATCGATGACGCAAAGGGTTTTTCAGGTCATCTGTTGGACTCAAGCCAATCTTTATTGGAGATTACGGAGGTTGAACTAGAGTTATCTCGCCGTTTAGAAAAAGTTTATGTCTATGCTTCAATGAAAAATGACCAAGACACCACTGTTGCGAAATATCAAGAATTTCAAGCGAAAGCGACAGCGCTCTATGCAAAATTTAGTGAAACATTTTCGTTTTACGAGCCAGAACTATTGCAACTTTCAGAGTCTGATTACCAGTCATTCCTTTTAGAAATGCCTGACTTGCAAAAATATGATCATTTCTTTGAGAAAATATTTGCAAATAAACCTCATGTCTTATCTCAAAACGAAGAAGAATTGTTAGCTGGTGCTAGTGAGATTTTTGGAGCAGCTGGTGAGACATTTGAAATCCTTGATAATGCAGATATGGTCTTCCCAGTTGTAAAAAATGCAAAAGGTGAGGAAGTTGAGCTTACACATGGTAATTTCATTTCCCTTATGGAATCTAGCGATAGGACGGTTCGAAAAGAAGCATATCAAGCTATGTATAGCACATATGAACAATTCCAGCATACTTACGCTAAAACATTACAAACAAATGTGAAATCTCAAAATTTTAAGGCTCGTGTGCATCATTATCAATCAGCACGCCAATCAGCTCTATCTGCCAATTTTATTCCAGAAGAGGTCTACGAAACTCTAATTAAGACAGTTAATCATCATTTACCGCTCTTACATCGGTATATGAAGTTGCGTCAAAAAGTTCTTGGGCTAGATGATTTGAAGATGTATGACGTATATACACCCCTTTCTCAAATGGATATGAGTTTTACTTATGATGAAGCTCTAAAAAAATCAGAGAAGGTTCTGGCTATTTTTGGCGAAGCATATTCTGAACGTGTTCATCGTGCTTTTACTGAACGTTGGATTGATGTCCATGTTAACAAAGGAAAGAGGTCAGGCGCTTATTCAGGTGGATCTTATGACACTAATGCTTTCATGCTTCTTAACTGGCAAGATACTTTAGACAATCTTTATACGCTGGTGCATGAAACTGGACATAGTCTACACTCGACGTTTACTCGTGAAAATCAACCTTATGTTTATGGTGATTATTCTATTTTCCTAGCTGAAATTGCATCAACAACAAATGAAAATATATTAACAGAAACCCTTTTGAAAGAAGTTAAAGATGATAAAAATCGCTTTGCAATTCTCAATCATTATTTGGACGGTTTCAAAGGAACAATTTTTAGACAAACACAGTTCGCTGAATTCGAACATGCCATTCATGTAGCTGATCAGGAGGGGCAAGTACTAACTAGCGAATACTTAAACAACCTTTACGCTGAGCTTAATGAAAAATATTATGGTTTGACTAAAGAAGATAATCATTTTATTCAATATGAATGGGCAAGAATTCCACACTTTTACTACAATTATTATGTTTTCCAATATGCAACCGGCTTCGCAGCAGCAAATTATTTAGCAGAGCGTATTGTAAACGGTAATCCGGAGGATAAAGAGGCCTACCTAAATTACCTTAAAGCTGGGAATTCAGATTACCCTCTAAACGTCATTGCTAAAGCCGGTGTTGATATGACTAGTGCAGACTATCTGGATGCAGCTTTTAGAGTATTTGAAGAGCGTTTAGTGGAACTGGAAAATCTTGTAACAAAAGGCGTCCATAATGATTAAGTTGAAAATATAGCTATTGAAGTAAAACCAGTCAACTAGACTGGTTTTTGATAGTGATCAGTTATTTTATAGTTTGTTTTGAGAGTGGTTTTGGTAAAGTTAGTTAGTGGAAAACTCAATAGGTGGAAATACCTACCCAAGCTATGATTTTTATGAGACCAAAACTGCTATTGTCAAAAAAGAAGGGAAATAGGATGAAAAAGCTTACTTTTATTTGGGATTTAGATGGGACATTAATAGATTCGTATGTACCAATTATGGAAGCTCTTGAAGAAACCTATCGTCATTTTGGCTTAATATTTGATAAAGAATTAATCCATGAATATATTTTACAGGAATCAGTGGGGCAATTATTGGTAAACCTTTCAGAGGAAGAGCAAATACCTCATGAAAAACTGAAAGCATATTTTACAAAAGAACAAGAAAGTCGAGATTCTAAAATACATTTAATGCCATATGCAAAAGAGATTTTAGAATGGACCAAAGAACAAGATATTCCCAATTTTATGTATACACATAAAGGAGCAAGTACGCATTCAGTGTTGGAAACCTTGCAGATCTCTCATTATTTTGATGAAATTTTAACTGGTGTTTCGGGATTCGAGCGAAAACCACATCCACAAGGGATTAATTATTTAGTTAAACGATATTCTTTAGATAAATCAATGACTTATTACATAGGAGATCGTCCACTAGATTTGGAGGTTGCTCAAAATGCTGGTATAAAATCCATAAACTTAAGGTTAGAGAATTCCAAAGAAAACTATAATATTTCAAGTCTCAAAGATATAATATCACTTGATTTCACTCGTTTGGATTAAATCATTCTCAGAGTTAGACATTTTTTGCTATAATAAAAAAGTTATTATTTAAAATAGAAAAGAGGAGCCAAAAGTGGTTCAATCTTACAGTAAAAATGCTAATCATAATATGCGCCGTCCAGTAGTTAAAGAAGAAATTGTTCAATATATGCGTCAGCACCAAAAACAAAATAATGGCTGTTTAGCAGAGTTAGAAGCATTTGCTAAACAGGAAAATATCCCCATTATACCTCATGAAACAGCGACTTATTTTCGTTTTTTGATGCAAACATTACAACCTAAGCACATTTTAGAAATCGGAACAGCTATTGGTTTTTCGGCCCTTTTGATGGCAGAAAATGCTCCTGAAGCAAAGATAACAACAATCGATCGTAATGAAGAGATGATTGTCTTGGCTAAGGAAAACTTTGCAAAATATGATAATCACAATCAGATAACCCTTTTGGAAGGCGATGCTGTGGATGTGTTACAAACATTGGATAAATCTTACGATTTTGTATTTATGGATTCTGCTAAGTCTAAATATATCGTTTTTTTACCTCAAGTATTAAAGCATTTAGATGTTGGAGGAGTAGTTGTTTTAGATGATATTTTCCAAGGTGGAGATATTGCAAAACCTATCGATGAAGTGAGAAGGGGTCAGCGAACTATCTACCGAGGTCTGCAACGTTTATTTGACTCGACTTTGCAACATCCTGATTTAACTGCTACTTTGGTACCTTTGGGAGATGGTTTATTGATGATTCGTAAAAATGCAGATCATATTGTACTAGAAGATTAAGGCATTTTTAAGAAATTATGATATAATAATGGAGTTAATGACAAAAAGGAGTTATAAATCATGAAAACAAGATCAAAACTTGCAGCAGGCTTTTTGACACTTATGTCAGTTGCCACATTAGCTGCCTGCTCAGGTAAAACATCAAATGGAACAAATGTTGTTACAATGAAGGGCGACACTATTACAGTCTCTGATTTTTATGATCAAGTAAAAACATCAAAAGCTGCACAACAATCAATGCTTACATTGATCCTCTCACGTGTTTTTGATACACAGTATGGTGATAAAGTTTCAGATAAAAAAGTATCAGAAGCTTATAATAAGACAGCTAAAGGCTATGGTAATTCATTTTCAAGCGCACTTTCACAAGCAGGTTTGACTCCGGAAGGTTACAAACAACAAATTCGCACAACTATGCTTGTGGAATATGCTGTAAAAGAAGCAGCTAAGAAAGAATTAACAGAAGCAAACTATAAAGAAGCATATAAAAACTATACTCCTGAAACTTCTGTACAAGTAATCAAATTGGATGCAGAAGATAAAGCTAAATCTGTCCTTAAAGATGTAAAGGCTGATGGAGCTGATTTTGCAAAGATTGCAAAAGAAAAAACAACAGCTACTGATAAAAAAGTTGAGTATAAATTTGATTCTGCAGGGACAAGCCTCCCTAAAGAAGTTATGTCAGCAGCCTTTAAGCTAGATAAAAATGGTGTTTCAGATGTGGTTTCAACGGTTGATTCAACAACTTATAAAACAAGTTACTACATCATTAAAGTAACTGATAAGACAGAGAAAAAATCTGATTGGAAATCTTACAAAAATCGCTTAAAAGAAGTTATTCTTAAGGATAAAACAAGCGATAGATCCTTCCAAAATAAAGTGATTTCAAAAGCCTTAGAAAAAGCTAACGTTAAGATTAAAGATAAAGCATTTGCAGGCATCTTATCACAATATGCTACAACAAGTGGTTCATCATCACTTAAAAAATAGTTGACCAAGTCTTAAAAAGACTGTATAATTAATACTATTGAGAATGAAATTTCAACGATTAGATACAGAAAAGTGACGGTTGCTGCGAGTCATGGATAATCAGAAAAAGATGCTACTCAATGGGGTAAAACTAAAAATAAATGAGAATGACAAGTTCATTGAATGAAGGTGGTACCGCGGTTTTCGCCCTTCGTAATGGACTTGTCTTTTGCTATTTGTCAACTTTCGAGGAGGAAGAGATATGGCTACTTTTCAAATTAAAGAAAAAATGTTTTCTCTAGGCGGTAAATTTACTATTACAGACCTGACTGGGCTTCCCTGTTATCACGTTGAAGGAAGTTTGTTCCCTCTACCTAAGACTTTTAAAGTCTTTGACGAAGAGGAACATCTCATTAGTCAGATTGAGAAGAAGGTTTTAAGTTTTTTACCAAAGTTTAATGTGACATTAGCCAATGGGAATCATTTCACGATTAAGAAAGATTTCTCATTTTTGAAACCTCATTACACCATTGAAGACCTTGATATGGAAGTTAAGGGAAATTTTTGGGATATGGATTTCCAACTCTTAAAAGACAATCAAGTTATAGCAAACATATCTCAACAGTGGTTTCGTATGACTTCAACTTATCAGGTAGAAGTTTACAGTGAAACTTACAACGATTTGACAATTTCGCTTGTCATAGCGATCGACTATGTCAAAGAGTTAGAAAAAAATGCATCAAACTAATTTTAGGAGAGAATAATGAAAGAATTATCGTCTGCACAAATCCGCCAAATGTGGTTGGATTTCTGGAAATCCAAAGGACATTCCGTTGAGCCTTCAGCTAACTTGGTTCCTGTTAATGACCCAACGCTTCTTTGGATCAACTCAGGTGTTGCAACCTTGAAAAAATATTTTGATGGTTCAGTGATTCCAGAAAATCCACGTATTACCAATGCACAAAAATCAATTCGTACTAATGATATTGAAAATGTTGGTAAAACAGCACGTCACCATACTATGTTTGAAATGCTTGGTAACTTCTCAATTGGAGACTATTTCCGTGATGAAGCTATTGAGTGGGGATTTGAACTCTTGACAAGTCCTGAATGGTTTGACTTCCCTAAAGACAAGCTCTACATGACTTATTACCCAGATGACAAGGATTCATATAACCGTTGGATTGCTTGTGGCGTTGAACCAAGTCACTTGGTGCCAATCGAGGATAACTTCTGGGAAATCGGTGCTGGTCCTTCAGGTCCAGATACTGAGATTTTCTTCGACCGTGGTGAAGATTTTGATCCAGAAAATATTGGACTTCGTCTTTTGGCTGAAGATATCGAAAACGATCGTTACATCGAAATCTGGAACATTGTTCTCTCACAATTCAATGCTGACCCAGCCGTACCACGTTCAGAATACAAAGAATTGCCAAACAAAAACATTGATACGGGTGCGGGTCTTGAACGTCTTGCAGCTGTTATGCAAGGGGCAAAAACAAACTTTGAAACTGACCTTTTCATGCCTATCATCCGTGAAGTAGAGAAATTGTCAGGTAAAACTTACGATCCAGATGGCGACAACATGAGCTTCAAGGTTATCGCTGATCACATCCGTGCGCTTTCATTTGCCATCGGTGATGGTGCGCTTCCTGGAAATGAAGGTCGTGGTTATGTTCTTCGTCGTCTTCTCCGTCGTGCGGTTATGCACGGTCGCCGTCTTGGCATCAACGAAACTTTCCTTTACAAATTGGTTCCGACTGTTGGACAAATCATGGAAAGCTACTATCCAGAAGTGCTTGAAAAACGTGATTTTATTGAGAAAATCGTTAAACGTGAGGAAGAAACATTTGCTCGTACTATCGATGCTGGTAGCGGTCACTTAGATTCATTGCTTGCGCAGCTTAAGGCTGAAGGTAAAGACACACTTGAAGGTAAAGATATCTTCAAACTTTATGATACTTATGGATTCCCAGTTGAATTGACAGAGGAATTGGCAGAAGATGCAGGCTATAAGATTGACCACGAAGGCTTTAAGTCAGCCATGAAAGAACAACAAGACCGTGCGCGTGCAGCTGTTGTTAAGGGTGGTTCGATGGGGATGCAAAATGAAACCCTAGCTGGTATTGTTGAAGAATCACGATTCGAATACGACACATATAGTCTTGAATCAAGTCTTTCAGTTATCATTGCTGATAATGAACGTACTGAGGCTGTTTCAGAAGGTCAAGCCCTTCTTGTCTTTGCTCAAACACCATTCTATGCTGAAATGGGTGGACAGGTTGCTGACACAGGTAGAATCAAAAATGATAAGGGTGACACAGTTGCTGAGGTTGTTGATGTTCAAAAAGCACCAAATGGTCAACCTCTACACACTGTAAACGTTTTGGCATCACTTTCAGTTGGAACAAACTACACACTTGAAATCAACAAAGAGCGTCGTTTGGCTGTTGAGAAAAACCACACAGCAACTCACTTGCTCCATGCAGCCCTTCACAATGTTATCGGTGAACACGCAACTCAGGCTGGTTCATTGAACGAAGAAGAATTCTTGCGCTTTGATTTTACTCACTTTGAAGCAGTAAGCAATGAGGAACTTCGTCACATTGAACAAGAAGTTAATGAGCAAATTTGGAACGCTCTTACAATCACAACGACTGAAACTGACGTTGAAACCGCAAAAGAGATGGGAGCAATGGCACTTTTTGGTGAGAAATATGGTAAAGTGGTTCGTGTGGTTCAAATTGGTAATTATTCTGTTGAACTTTGCGGTGGAACTCACTTAAATAATTCTTCAGAAATCGGTCTCTTCAAGATTGTCAAAGAAGAAGGTATTGGTTCAGGCACTCGTCGTATTATTGCAGTTACTGGTAGACAAGCTTTTGAAGCTTATCGTAACCAAGAGGATGCACTAAAAGAGATCGCTGCTACTGTAAAAGCTCCGCAATTGAAAGATGCAACAGCTAAAGTACGAGCTCTTAGCGATTCACTTCGTGATCTTCAAAAAGAAAATGTAGAGCTTAAAGAAAAAGCAGCAGCAGCAGCAGCTGGTGATGTCTTTAAAGATATTCAAGAAGCTAAGGGCGTGCGCTTCATTGCTAGTCAAGTTGATGTTGCAGACGCAGGTGCACTTCGTACATTTGCTGATAACTGGAAACAAAAAGACTACTCTGATGTGCTTGTTCTCGTAGCAGCTATTGGTGAGAAGGTTAATGTCCTTGTTGCAAGCAAAACTAAAGATGTCCACGCTGGTAACATGATCAAAGGATTGGCACCAATTGTAGCAGGTCGTGGTGGTGGTAAACCAGACATGGCTATGGCAGGTGGTAGCGATGCAAGTAAAATTGCAGAGCTGCTAGCAGCAGTTGCAGAAAATTTATAAGAAGTACCTCTCATTTAGTTAGTAAATAAAACAGGCAAAGGGCAGAACATCGTTCTGTTCCTTTGTGTATATAGGAGAAATATGGTTGGTTTAGGAACAGTTATCAATGTTATTCTTATTATAGTTGGAGGCTTTGTAGGTTTATTTTTGAAAAATTTTTTGAAAGAATCACTTCAAAAGAGCCTCATGCAAGCCATGGGAGTCGCAGTTTTATTTATTTCAATATCAGGTGTTTTGGAGAAAATGATGTTAGTCGAAAAGTCACATCTCATCTCTAATCATACAAATATGATGATTATTACTCTTGCTCTAGGTACGGTACTTGGAGAGTTGCTATCACTAGATTCGTATATTGATAGATTTGGGGACTATCTTAAGCAAAAAACAGGAAGTGGTAACGATATTAAATTTGTGGAAGCATTCGTCACCTCAACTTGTACTGTTTGTATTGGAGCAATGGCCGTTGTTGGTAGCATTCAAGATGGTATAGCAGCAGATCATTCGATTTTATTTGCTAAGGGAATGTTAGACATGATTATTATTGCAATTATGACAGTGTCTTTAGGGAAAGGGGCTCTATTTTCTGCACTTCCTGTCGCTTTACTACAAGGTAGCCTTACGATTGTTGCTTTTTTCATGGGGAGCCTACTTAATCCATCATCTTTAGATTACCTTAACTTAGTAGGAAATATGCTTATATTCTGTGTCGGTGTTAATTTACTCTTTAACCTAAATATTAAAGTTATCAATATGTTGCCAGCAATTATTTTAGCTATATTATGGGGAAGTTTTATATAAAAGATAACCAAGTTTTAACTCAAACTTGGTTTTTCTTTAGACATATGTTAGGATGAAAGAAGATATACTACGGAGAGGATCCAACTCATGAATCTATTATTTTCTATTGATGATATGTACGTAGATCATTTTAAAGTGATGCTTTATTCGCTTGTCCGACAAACCAAGAATCGTAAGTTAGAGATATATGTCTTACAAAAAACATTACTCAAACGTCATACAGAACTTATTCAATATACTCAAAATTTAGAAGTTGGCTATCATCCAATAATTGTAGGTACCGAAGTATTTGCTCAGGCACCTACAACTGATCGCTATCCAGATACAATATATTATCGACTTTTGGCTCATAAATTTTTACCTGAGACCTTAGATAGGATACTTTATTTAGATGCAGATATGCTTTGCTTAAATGATTTCTCAAGTTTATATGACATGGAGTTAGGTGATCAACTATATGCAGCGGCAAGTCATAATACTGATGGTAAGTTTCTAGATTATGTCAATAAATTACGGTTAAAAAATGTAGAGCTAGAATCCTCTTATTTCAATACAGGGGTACTCTTGATGAACTTGCCTGCTATACGAAAAGTTGTTCATCAACAAACTATCTTAGATTACATAATGCAAAACCGTGGTCGTCTAATCTTACCAGATCAGGATATCTTAAATGGCTTATACGCTAATTTGGTTAAACCAATACCTGATGAAATTTATAATTATGATGCTAGGTATAGTCTTATTTATCAATTAAAAAGTCGCAATGAATGGGATTTAGAGTGGGTTATTAACCATACTGTTTTTTTACATTTTGCAGGACGAGATAAACCATGGAAAAAAGATTATAGAGGACGTTACTCGGGCCTTTATAAGTTTATGGCTAAAGAGGCTTTAACTAAAAATTGAAGATTTAAAAGGTTACTAAATTATTTCTATTTAGTAACTTTTTTTGGGGTGATATTTTAATGATATCAATAATCTTTGCTAATAATTATTTATAAAAAAGAAAAATAATATCAAAGGAGGAGCGTGTTAAAATCACTTAATCATTGAACAATCAAATTAATCATTGTTTCAAAAGCATAATGGTTTTAGGAGTTACTCAAATGAAAAAGGAATTTATTATTACAGGTCGGATGGTTGCAAGAGTTATGGAAACCCTAGTTTGCTTATGTATGGTAAGTAATCTTGTTCTTGATATGCTTGATATAATAGAAATAAATGAAATTGTATTTTGTGTGTTGGTAGCATCAATTGCAGGGCTTGAGTTTTGTTTGCAAAAAGAAAGGGAGTAGATAGATGGAATTTTTGGCTTAATGGCTTTTTATGGTCATGACGTATATTGGTGTACCTAAAGAGCAAAAGGCACTCAGTCGTAGGGGTAAACAATTAGAAAAAATAAATCAGGGAGGAAAAACACTTATGTCACAAATGATTCAAGATTTAGTAGGAAGCACATGTATGATTTATTTAGAGGATGGTTTTCAAACGCATCCTTATGAGATTTTAAAGGTAGATGAGGATTGGGTACAGATTCGTCGCAACTTGAAACGAAGTAAAGAGGAGGTACGTATTCTCCGTATTCATGATATCAAGGAATTGCGTCCAGTCAATAAATAGAGTGAGGAATAAATCTATATATCATTTTATAAAGGAGAAAAATGATGGGATTAATTTTAAAAAACAGGCTCAAAGAATTGCGTGCACGAGATGGTATCAATCAAACAGAACTCGCCAAATTAACGGGAGTCTCAAGACAAACAATTAGCCTAATTGAACGCGGAGAATATACGCCATCTGTTATTATTGCTATGAAGATTTCTCAAGTATTTAAAGAATCCCTAGAGAATGTTTTTAGTTTAGTGTCAACGGAGGAATAACGATGAAAAATTTTATAAAACAAAGTGATACTACATTTGTTCGAATTATCAAAAGTCTTTTAATTGGTGGTTTTATAGGGGCCATACTTGGTTCCGTAGGAGCTCTTTTTAACATATTTGGTCAAGATAAGTACTTATCTGAAATTAATATTGTTCAATATTTCCTATGGGTTAGTCGTATTGTTGTAATTATAACAGCTCTCTTTAGTCTCATCTACCTCTATCAGATTCAAAAATATCAGAAAGTTTTTTTCAATGTTGATGAAAGTCAATCTGAAGAAATTTATCGCCAGATTAATTTAAGACATTCTTATGGGATGACTTTTGTGTCAATTTCAATAGTACTCAGTATATTTAATACTTTATTTAACTATAAACTAAATATTTTTGATGATTCAGTTACTTTAGTTATTCCAATATATGATTTATCACTGTTATTTGTTTTATTGGGTTTACATATATATTTTTTAAAGGTATATCGGAATATCCGAGGTATAAAAATGACAGTCGCTCCAACTTTAAAAGAGTTGAAAAACAATGTCTTACAATTGGACGAAGCAGAGTTGGAATCAAATTATAAGATGTGTTTTGATATTGTCATGAATTTAAGTGGTTTTATTTTCCCTACGATCTATTTTGTATTATTCTTTATCTCATTTGTTTTTCAAAAAGTGGAGATTGTAGCAATTATTATAACAACATCTATTCATATCTACATTCTCATTAAGTCTTTAAAAGCAGCACGTCATTTTTATAGATAGTAGTAGCTAGATTTTTTATCAAAAAACTTATATTAGTGTAAAATAAAAGGATTGATTCTCTGAAAATCAGTCCTTTTATTTTTTCTATTTCTTAGGTAAAAAGAAGCTAGGGTAGCTGATAACTAAAATAATAATACTAATGACTACAAAAAATAGAGTTAACAAACCAGCAGTACCATTGACGCTTAATGAGTATAATGTAGCAGACATACCTTTTGGTGCATAACTAGCCCAAAAAATAACACCAGCGATATAATGCCAAACATAACGAACAAATGTTGCTAATATTGCTCCAGATAATGCTAATGATAAAGCTTTAGTTTTAGAGCTGCTGCTAAGTGCATCTTTAAATTTAGCAGAAAATACGCCTGCAAGTCCCATACTTATAAATGCTAAGATGTATTCTATAAAAACTTGGGATAAACTAAGGTAATATACTTTGGAAAGAACAAAGTGCAATAAGCCCCAAATTAAGCCAGCAAATAGACCGTATTTTGTACCACGACGTAATGCAAAAAGTATCAGAGGAATTGCTCCAAAAGAGGGAGTGAACCATGACGCAAAATCAGGAATCATTGATAAAGCCATAGCAAGCGCTGCAAAAATAGCAGTTTCAATAAGACAGGTAGTGTTGTTATTTTTTGACATAAAAAATCTCCTTTTTTATACAGCAAAGGAGATTCTTTTGTCATTTGTCATGTTTAACCAATTCAAACCACAATTCCTACGCTCGTCCTAACGAGATCAGGTTAGAGGATTTTGCATATCTGCAATCTCAGCTCAAGGCACTCCCTTGTGTATTTACTCTAACATTCTATCTTGAAAGGGTTTGCTTGTCAAGAAATTTGTATTTAACTAGAAAAAGACACTAAATCAGTGTCTTTTTCTTATAATCCATAGTTATAGTCATCATCATGCATAGCTTCAACGCTACCAAGTAGGTAACCATTACCTACTTGAGAGAAGAAGTCATGGTTTGATGTTCCTGTTGAAATACCATTCATAACAATTGGGTTGACATCATTTGCTGTATCTGGGAATAAAGGATCTTGTCCTAAATTCATAAGAGCTTTATTAGCATTGTAGCGTAAAAAGGTCATAACTTCTTCAGTCCATCCTACGCCATCATAAAGTGTCTTGGTGTATTTTTCTTCGTTTTCATACAGCTGATAAAGGAGGTCATACATCCAATCACGAAAATTCTCTTGCTCATCTTCTGGTAATTCGTTAAAACCAAGCTGGAATTTGTAACCGATATAAGTACCATGTACAGATTCATCACGAATAATTAATTTAATGATTTCAGCAACATTTGCTAACTTATTATTTCCCAAATAGTAAAGAGGTGTGAAAAAGCCAGAATAAAAAAGGAAAGTTTCGAGGTAGGTGGAAGCCACCTTTTTTTGAAGGGCATTTCCATTAGCATAAATGTC
Source organism: Streptococcus sp. 'group B' (assembly GCF_002073795.1). NCBI lineage: Bacteria > Bacillati > Bacillota > Bacilli > Lactobacillales > Streptococcaceae > Streptococcus > Streptococcus sp. 'group B'. The sequence goes on from NZ_CP020432.1 coordinate 1,036,364, forward strand.
ATTGATAATACGTGCTTTTTCTTGAAGGAACTCATTATTATTAGTCCACTCGAAAATTTCTTCAATTTCTGATTTAGTATTTAAAGTTGAGAAAATTGAAGAATAAGATTTAGCGTGAACAGATTCCATGAATTGAATATTGTTTAAGACAGCTTCTTCGTGAGGCGTGCGAACATCGGCACGAATAGCTTCAACACCAGTTTCTGATTGCATGGTATCAAGTAGGGTTAAGCCTCCAAAAACCTTGCCAACAAGATCTTTTTCTTGAGCGGAAAGTTTGCGCCAATCGTCTAAGTCATTTGATAAAGGGATACGTGTATCGAGCCAAAATTGTTCGGTTAGTTTTTCCCAAGTTGATTTATCAATAACATCTTCAATTTCGTTCCAGTTTATAGCTTCGTAGTAAGTTGTCATGGTTTTCTCCAATGGTAAATAGGTTTTTATATAATGATGATGGAAGAAGAGTAGAATATAGAATTCTGATCTAGCAATATTTCAAGTATTATCGATTTTTAGAAAAATAAAGATGAAAATACCTTAGAAAATAAGATAACATCATGAAACTGAGATAGTTTATCTCAGTCTAGTTTCTGATGTTTTAAGTAGAGTTTCTTCGTTAGATGACACAACTTTCGCATTGATTAGCTCCGACTTCGCTACTATCATCTGTAAAAGTACGGATATAGTAGATTGATTTCACACCTTTGTTGAAAGCATAGTTACGTAGGATTGAAAGGTCGCGAGTAGTCTGCTTACTTTCTGTTTTCCACTCGTACAACTCCTTTGGTAATTCGCTTCGTAAAAAGAGTGTCATTGAGAGACCTTGGTCTACGTGCTCAGTTGCTGCGGCATAGACGTCTATTACTTTACGCATATCCATATCATAGGCAGAAGTGTAATAAGGGATAGTATCTGTAGCTAAGCCATTAGCTGGATAATAAATTTTCCCGATTTTTTTCTCTTGACGCTCTTCAATACGTTGTGTAATAGGGTGGATAGATGCTGAACAATCGTTGATATACGAAATAGAACCATTCGGAGCAACTGCAAGCCGATTTTGATGATATAGTCCGTCTTTCATAACTGCGTATCTAAGGTTTTCCCAATCTTTAGCTTCGGGGATAAAATGATTAGTAAATAGGGATTTTACTTTGTCAGATTGTGGAACAAATTTTCCAGATACATATTTATCAAAGTATGTACCGTCAGCGTATTTTGATTTTTCAAAACCTACAAATGTTGTTTGACGTTCGCGGGCAATATTGTTTGATTCTACTAAGGTCCAGTAGTTCATTAGCATGAAATAAATATCAGTAAATTCAATTGATTCTGGACTACCATATTCGATATGATTTTTTGCCAAATAGGAGTGGAGTCCCATTGCTCCAAGTCCAAATGTATGTGCTTGAGCATTTCCGTTCTTAATAGTTGGAACAGCTTCAATATTTGATGAGTCAGTAACGAAAGTTAGAGCACGAGTCATTGTTTTAATTGATTTTCCAAAATCAGGAGATGTCATCATATTTAAAACATTAGTTGAGCCAAGGTTACAAGAAATATCAGTTCCCATTTCAAGGTATTCTTGAGCATCATTGATAAGACTTGGTTTTTGTACTTGCAAAATCTCAGAGCAAAGATTTGACATAATAATTTTTCCGTCAACAGGATTAGTACGATTAGCAGTGTCAATATTGATGATGTAAGGATAACCAGATTCTTGTTGAAGTTTAGAAATCTCTGTTTCTAAATCACGAGCATTGATTTTTGTTTTAGTGATATTAGGGTTAGCGACTAATTCATCATATTTTTCGGTAATATCAATATAGCTGAAAGGAACACCATATTCACGTTCGATACTATAAGGACTAAACAAGTACATTTCTTGATTGTTACGTGCTAGTTCATAGAATTTATCGGGTACAGTAATCCCTAATGACAATGTTTTAACACGTACTTTTTCATCAGCATTTTCTTTTTTAGTTGATAGGAATGAAATAATATCTGGATGGAAAACGTCAAGGTAAACAACTCCAGCACCTTGGCGTTGTCCAAGTTGGTTGGAGTAAGAAAAACTGTCTTCAAATAATTTCATGACTGGAACGACTCCAGAAGCAGCACCAGCAAAACCTTTGATAGGAGCTCCAGCCTCACGAAGGTTACTAAGTGATATTCCAACCCCACCACCAATACGAGATAATTGAAGAGCTGAATTAATCGAACGACCAATAGCATTCATATCATCAGTTACTTGGATTAAGAAACATGAGACTAATTCTCCGCGACGACTTCGACCAGCATTTAAAAAACTTGGTGTTGCAGGTTGATAGCGTTGTGAAATCATTTCTAGAGCTAAGTCAGTTGCTAGTTCTTCATCACCGTCTGCAAAATAAAGAGCGTTAAAGAGAACGCGATCTTCAATACTTTCTAAATAGTATTCTCCATCATTTGTTTTTAATGCATACTGCTGATAAAACTTATAGGCTGCCATGAAGGATTTAAAACGAAACTTTTTATCGAAGAGTTTGGTAGATAATTCTTCAATAAATTCAGGACGATATTTATTGAGGAAAGCTTCTTCAAGATAATCATACTTAAGGAGGTAAGCAATTTTATCAGTGATTGAGTCAAAAGCTTTTGAATTAGGCTGTACGTTTTCTTTGAAAAAAGCAGTTAAGGCTTCTTTATCTTTATGGAGTGGGATTTGTCCATTAACAGGACGGTTAATTTCATTATTTAGGCGAAAGTAAGATACATCGCCAATATTTTTTAAACTCATTGAATTTATCCTCTTAACTTAACAATACAAAATGGGAATAAAGCAATTAATTGCTTTATTCCCAGACTCTAATTTGCTTAAACAAGTTCTTTTAGTTTGCTTGGTTGGAAACCTGAAAAAACAACATTACCAGCTTCAATCACTGGAGCCGCAGAAAAGCCGAGATTTTTCACATATTCAATTTTTTCTGGTTTTTCATCAATATTAATTTCTTCAAAATCAGCGCCGTGCTGGTCAAGAAATTTCTTAGTCATTTTACATTGCATACAGTTGTTTTTCGAAAAAACAGTAATAGCTGCCATGTTGTCCTCCTAATTTTTTTTCATGGTAATAGCATATAAAAAAAGAATGGAAAAAGCAAGTGTTTTATTTCTAACAAAACACAATATATAGTGTCTTAAAATAAAATGAGACACTATATTTCGTTTTTAGGGTTAGTTTAAAAGCTTTCAGCCTGTTTTCCAATTCCTTTCAGAAGAACATAAAAAAATCATTTTTAGAATTCTATTTTTAAATTCTAAGACTCTCATTTTTAATATGAAAAGCTGTGGAAAACATTCAAGTTTTTTTCTGTTTGAGACATTTAATCTTGAAAAATAAAAAGCAATATGTTATACTTTTAACTTGTAAGGGTTACCAATAGGTGACTCAAATATTTACAAATGACAAAAGGAGAACCATAATATGGCTTCAAAAGATTTCCACATTGTTGCAGAAACAGGTATTCACGCACGTCCAGCTACTTTGCTTGTCCAAACAGCTAGCAAATTTGCTTCAGACATCACGCTTGATTACAAAGGTAAAGCAGTAAACCTTAAATCAATCATGGGTGTTATGAGTCTTGGTGTTGGTCAAGGTGCTGATGTTACTATTTCAGCAGAAGGTGCAGATGCAGATGATGCAATTGCAGCTATCGAAGAAACAATGACAAAAGAAGGATTGGCATAAGAAAATGACAGAAATGCTTAAAGGAATCGCAGCCTCTGATGGTGTTGCAGTTGCTAAAGCATATCTACTTGTCCAACCGGATTTGTCATTTGAGACTGTAACAGTCGAAGATACAAACGCAGAAGAAGCTCGCCTTGATGTTGCACTCCAAGCTTCACAAGACGAGCTTTCTGTTATCCGTGAGAAGGCAGTAGAAAGCTTAGGCGAAGAAGCCGCAGCTGTATTTGATGCTCATTTAATGGTTCTTTCTGACCCAGAAATGATTAATCAAATTAAAGAGACTATTCGTGCAAAACAAGTAAATGCAGAAACAGGTCTTAAAGAAGTGACTGATATGTTCATCACTATCTTTGAAGGTATGGAAGATAACCCATACATGCAAGAACGTGCAGCAGATATCCGTGATGTTGCCAAACGTGTCTTAGCACATCTTTTGGGTGTTAAATTACCAAACCCGGCAACTATCAATGAAGAATCAATCGTTATTGCACACGATTTGACACCTTCTGATACAGCTCAATTAAATAAACAATTTGTTAAAGCTTTTGTAACAAATATTGGAGGGCGTACAAGTCACTCAGCTATTATGGCACGTACACTCGAAATCGCAGCTGTTCTTGGTACAAATGATATTACTGAACGTGTTCAAGATGGTCAGTTGATTGCTGTTAATGGTATTACTGGTGAAGTTATCATTGAACCAACTGAAGCTCAAATTTCAGCCTTCAAGGCAGCAGGTGAAGCTTATGCCAAGCAAAAAGCTGAATGGGCACTTCTTAAGGATGCACAAACAGTTACTGCTGATGGTAAACATTTTGAATTAGCTGCTAATATCGGTACACCTAAAGATGTTGAGGGTGTTAACGAAAATGGAGCAGAAGCAGTTGGTCTTTACCGTACAGAGTTCTTATATATGGATTCACAAGATTTCCCAACAGAAGATGAGCAATATGAAGCATATAAAGCAGTTCTTGAGGGTATGAATGGTAAACCAGTTGTTGTTCGTACAATGGATATCGGTGGAGATAAAGAGCTTCCTTACTTTGATCTTCCAAAAGAGATGAACCCATTCTTAGGATTCCGTGCATTGCGTATTTCAATTTCTGAAACTGGTGATGCAATGTTCCGCACACAAATCCGAGCACTTCTTCGTGCTTCAGTTCATGGACAGCTACGCATCATGTTCCCAATGGTTGCTTTGCTTAAAGAATTCCGTGCTGCTAAAGCTATATTTGAAGAAGAGAAAGCGAACTTGTTAGCTGACGGTGTAGCAGTAGCTGAAGGCATTGAAGTTGGTATTATGATTGAAATCCCAGCGGCAGCTATGCTTGCAGACCAATTTGCAAAAGAAGTTGATTTCTTCTCAATTGGTACTAATGATCTTATCCAATACACAATGGCTGCGGACCGTATGAATGAGCAAGTTTCATACCTCTATCAACCATACAATCCATCAATCCTTCGTTTGATTAACAACGTTATCAAAGCTGCTCATGCTGAAGGTAAATGGGCAGGTATGTGTGGTGAGATGGCCGGTGATCAAACTGCGGTTCCACTTCTTGTTGGTATGGGATTGGATGAATTCTCAATGTCAGCAACCTCAGTACTTCGTACACGTAGCTTAATGAAAAAATTGGACACAGCTAAAATGGAAGAATACGCTAATCGTGCTCTTTCAGAGTGTTCAACTATGGAAGAAGTTATCGAACTTCAAAAAGAATACGTTGACTTTGACTGAGAATAATAAAAAAGTAGGGATTAAAAGGAGTGTTCAGTAAGGGATTAAAAGAAAACCAACTGAAAGCCTTTAAGCGGGAACATAAGAAATAAAACGACCATACAAGAGTAGAGATACTCTGTGTGGCCGTTTTCTTATACTCAGATACCGAAATAGTATTTGAGATTTTTAGAACAAACCTTGTATTTGAGCTTGTATTAACACTGCAGTAACGCTGGCACCTGTATTAATTAAAAAGTCTTTTAGTCCAACCAATGCTGATTTTAAAATATGCGGTTTCTTCTCTTCTTCAATTTTTAATTTGATGTCAGCTAATAATTCTGTTGCGGTTTCTATATCCTCTTTTGATAAATCAGATTCACTAATACTTTTTTCAACGGCATCAACTACATCCTTAACTTTATCATAGGAAAATGTAACTGTATTCTCACTTCCAGACACTATCTGTACATTATCGGATGGCGAATTGATCACACTTGTATTCCCGTAATAATTATTCACGGTTTGCGGCATGTTCACTGCGGATTCTTTTTCAGTCTCAGAGAAAACCATATTTTCCCCTACAATACCTTCCGATTCTAATTTCAATGTCCATTCTAAAATAGTATTTTTGACTTTTTCTTCAATGTCTTTAACTGCAGTTGTAGGTACATGTAATGCATAATCCATTGGAAGTAGCGAATCAGCCATTTTATCAAACAATGCAAGTTGTTCGCCTGAAAAATCTAAAGTTAATACATTTCCTGAGGACTGACATAAAGAAATGATTTCAGAAATTGAATTTACTAACTTTCTTTCACAAATCTTTTTTTCGTATTCATTATCCTGTATTGAGGTTGGAATCCAACCGCGATAAGGATTGAAAGTTTTTAAACTTCCACGAACCTTTCTATACTCAGGGCAAGATTCTGGGTCAGGATAACCATTTAATTCGTGTTGAATCCATTGATCAAAATCAGCAAGCTTTAATTTTGATGCAATCAAATGTGCTTTGCGTAATATATTAACAACATCGCAATTTGATGACACAATTTCATTCTGTAATTCTAAAACAATACTTCCCATGTTATTCACCATCCTTCTTTCTACCATATAGGGCACTATTCTCAGCAAACATCATAGTTCTTCACATAGAAGCAATAAGGAAAAGGAATAATCTAACTTTCTGAAGTTGTTTCAGAATGCTCCTCAAAATTTTCTACCTGCTCCATCACCTTTGTGAACACTTCAGGACTATACTGTGGCGGATAGCCGTTCTTAACCAAACAAATCTTTATCTTCAATTTTAACTGATTACGCACATTCTGATTGTTGAGCCAGTCCACAAATGAAGACTCGGTATCTATTATTTCCTTAACTTTTTTAGCAAGTGTCTTGCATTTATCGTTTATCACAACACCGTTAACTTCTTTGTCAATGCCATATTCAAACTTATACTGGTCACGAAGAGCAATCAAAATATCATAGAATGCCTTTTCTTCAAAGGTTAATCCTATTTTACGGAAACTCTCACGATTTTCGTTCATCTGACGAAGTATCACTAAAGCTTGTTCAGTTGCAGCCTTAATAATATCTTCTGAGGCAGCTTCCTGTGTTGCCCCGGCTTCTTCAGCAGTAAGGTGCTTACGTCTTTCATGGTACTCATCAATAGTCTTTTCAATCATTTCTTGGAAAGATTTCGCTGCTAATTGGTTAACCCTGCCATATTCCTTTATTTGCTTACGGAGCATTTTGATAAGTAATTCTAACTTTGTAGCAGGCATTTCTACATCTGATAATTTTTCAAAGTATTCAGGAGAGAAGATATCTTCTTCCTCGCCACTTTCAAGAACACTTTCTACCTTATTGTATTTTAATGCCTCTTCAACCATCTTTGATACCACAAGATTCATAGTTTCAGCATCAACATCGCTGGTTCCACTCATTTTACGAACGAAGCCTGCTATAGCCATAAAGCACTGTGCAAGCGCAGATTCTTCTTCGCCCAGATTTCCAGAAGGTTGGCAAATATCAAAAGCACTTCTCATTCTCTTAACAGACTTTAAGAAATATGTCTTAAATGAGACCTGATTAGTTTTTCCGTTTCCTTCTGTCTGCAAGACCTGTGCTGATGTAAAGACATACTCAGCCGCTTTGGAAAGTAATTTATATCTTTCAACAGGGTCACATTTCGTATTAAGGAATGGAGCTAAGTCATAATCTGTAAACAGTGCTTTAAGTATTTCAATCTCCTCCCTGAATGCAGAGGTAGCCTGCTCAACGTCATCCGATGTGGGAGCAACTGATGTATCACCACCGTAAACCTTCATGGCCTCACGCATATTATCGCGAATGCCAATATAGTCGATAACCATACCATATTCTTTGCCGGGATATTTTCTGTTTACACGACTGATAGTTTGAATCAGCAAGTGCTTCTTCAAAGGCTTATCGTTATATAAATATGTAAGTGACGGAACATCAAATCCCGTAATCCACATATCAACTACGATAACAATATGGAAATTAGACTTTTCCTGTTTAAAGGCTGCATCCAGTTCTTCGCAACGTTTATCATTTTTAACTCCACCAAGATAGTTATACATCTCAGCTTCATCATTACTTCCAACACTCGATACCATAGCCATAAATGGCATAGGCTTTAATTCTTTAAGTTCTTCATCTGTTGCAGTAACTCCGTCAGGAGTTTTCTTTTCTTCAAACCATTCCGGATATTTATCCTTGAATTTCAAAAGAAGTGAATATGCAATTTTTCTGCTAGAGCAGACAATCATTGCTTTCTGAATTCTATCTGGGTCACTATCACAAGATGAAATATAATGGTCATGAATATCTATAGCAAGCCTCTCCAAGCGAGAAGGCTCGCCAAGGATAACTTCCATAGAACTCATTGCACGTTTACTGGCTTCAATATCATCATACGTTGCACCATCATCGGCACACTTTTTATAGTAATTTTCAATTTCTTTAGCTTTGGTCTTATCAAGTAACACCTTGGCAATACGAGGATGATACTTAATAGAAACAGTTAGTCCATCTGCGACCGCCTGATCCATAGTGTATCTATCAATTTCCTGACCAAAGGTCTGATATGTTTCGGCAATAGGAGTTCCTGTGAAACCTACAAACGTAGCATGTTGAGGCGGTAAGTTTGCTAGTCAAGGAGTAAAACGACGAAGATTAGCATTTACTTCCGCCCATGCGATAGCTGTCCGTGATTGACAAGTGCTAGCACGCAGACAGAACGGAGATAGCGAACCGCTGAGTGTGTCGCTCTGCTCGTAAAAGCTTAGAAACCTTTGAACGAAAGGGATAATGAAAGCCTTGATTGCAAGGCTTTTTGCTTTATGGTGGGTAAGTATCAGAGTGAGAAAATTTTTGGAATGAGTAGAAGTGATAGCTAGAAATTATCAGTTTCTATTTCCATTTACCCTGTGGGTACGTGTTTGTTTCCATTGACAAGGAGTTTGTGGGAATAGAAATGTACCCACCTTGTTTGAATCAAGTGAAGTGTAGTTGAAGGAAATCTGTTGAAAGCAATACTTCATTTTACCGAATAAGTAATAATTTAGGCAACTTCAAATCGATTAAAAAAAAAACTATTTTAAAGGTTAAGAGTAGACAAAAATTGTCCACTCTTTTTTGCAAACTCAATTTATCAATAAATGAAATGAGGGAATGTAAAATGAAATATTTTGAGGTTGAGTTAGAAAATCCTGATGAATTTTTAAAACTACAAACAGAAGATTTTGTGAAAGCTAATCGCTTGCTACTAAGGAAGATAATCCAGAGCGTTACAGTCTATGAAGAAAACTTCGTCATATCCTTTAAATCTGGCATCGAATTGGAAGTATGAGTCTCATTCCATAACTTTTATATTGAACATATCATCTTGTTGTGTTATACTATAAATTGATATAAACAAAGATGTAGGAGGAACCGAAACTATGACAGCCTCAATGCGTTTAAGATAAGCTGGCAATAAAAAAAGCAGAATCTATACCCGATGATAGGCTTTTTTGTTGTGCTTATTTATACGATATTGAGCATTCATTAGTTACGGTGAGGATATTGGTTATTTAACTATACCTTTATTTAACTATGTCTTTAATATGAATGTTTCCAAATTGTATGTATGCAGACCAAAAGCCACATTGTGGGGTTTGGCCTGCATTTTTTATTGCCTAGAATGCTATTCAAAATAGAAATTCAAGCAAAATAATATGCAGGAGATAATATAAATGGAAAAATACAACAATTGGAAACGAAAATTTTATGCAATATGGGCAGGGCAAGCAGTATCATTAATCACTAGTGCCATCCTGCAAATGGCGATTATTTTTTACCTTACAGAAAAAACAGGATCTGCGATGGTCTTGTCTATGGCTTCATTAGTAGGTTTTTTACCCTATGCGATTTTGGGACCTGCCATTGGTGTGCTAGTGGATCGTCATGATAGGAAGAAGATAATGATTGGTGCCGATTTAATTATCGCAGCAGCTGGTGCAGTGCTTGCTATTGTTGCATTCTGTATGGAGCTACCTGTCTGGATGATTATGATAGTATTGTTTATCCGTAGCATTGGAACAGCTTTTCATACCCCAGCACTCAATGCGGTTACACCACTTTTAGTACCAGAAGAACAGCTAACGAAATGCGCAGGCTATAGTCAGTCTTTGCAGTCTATAAGCTATATTGTTAGTCCGGCAGTTGCAGCACTCTTATACTCCGTTTGGGATTTAAATGCTATTATTGCCATCGACGTATTGGGTGCTGTGATTGCATCTATTACGGTAGCAATTGTACGTATACCTAAGCTGGGTAATCAAGTGCAAAGTTTAGAACCAAATTTCATAAGGGAGATGAAAGAAGGAGTTGTGGTTCTGAGACAAAACAAAGGATTGTTTGCCTTATTACTCTTAGGAACACTATATACTTTTGTTTATATGCCAATCAATGCACTATTTCCTTTAATAAGCATGGAACACTTTAATGGAACGCCTGTGCATATTTCTATTACGGAAATTTCCTTTGCATTTGGGATGCTAGCAGGAGGCTTATTATTAGGAAGATTAGGGGGCTTCGAAAAGCATGTATTACTAATAACAAGTTCATTTTTTATAATGGGGACCAGTTTAGCCGTTTCGGGAATACTTCCTCCAAATGGATTTGTAATATTCGTAGTTTGCTGTGCAATAATGGGGCTTTCGGTGCCATTTTATAGCGGTGTGCAAACAGCTCTTTTTCAGGAGAAAATTAAGCCTGAATATTTAGGACGTGTATTTTCTTTGATCGGAAGTATCATGTCACTTGCTATGCCAATTGGGTTAATTCTTTCTGGATTCTTTGCTGATAAAATCGGTGTAAATCATTGGTTTTTACTATCAGGTATTTTAATTATTGGCATTGCTATAGTTTGCCAAATGATAACTGAGGTTAGAAAATTAGATTTAAAATAAACAATATTGGAGGAATATTTATGTATCTTATTTTCATGTAACTCTTCCTGCTAAAATCGCAGGGTTTTCCCTGCATACAAGCAAATGAAAGCATGCGATTATAGACAGGAGGAAATGTTATGGAATTAATATTAAAAGCAAAAGACATTCGTGTGGAATTCAAAGGACGCGATGTTTTAGATATAAATGAATTAGAAGTATATGATTATGACCGTATTGGTTTAGTAGGAGCAAATGGTGCTGGAAAAAGCACTTTACTCAGGGTACTTTTAGGAGAATTAACTCCCCCAGGATGTAAAATGAATCGTCTGGGTGAACTTGCCTATATTCCCCAGTTGGACGAAGTAACTCTGCAGGAGGAAAAAGATTTTGCACTTGTAGGCAAGCTAGGTGTTGAGCAATTAAATATACAGACTATGAGCGGTGGTGAAGAAACAAGGCTTAAAATAGCACAGGCCTTATCGGCACAGGTTCATGGTATTTTAGCGGATGAACCTACGAGCCATTTAGACCGTGAAGGAATTGATTTTCTAATAGGACAGCTAAAATATTTTACAGGTGCACTGTTAGTTATTAGCCATGACCGCTATTTTCTTGATGAAATAGTAGATAAAATATGGGAACTGAAAGATGGCAAAATCACTGAGTATTGGGGAAACTATTCTGATTATCTTCGTCAGAAAGAGGAAGAACGTAAGAGCCAAGCTGCAGAATACGAACAATTTATTGCGGAACGTGCCCGATTGGAAAGGGCTGCGGAGGAAAAGCGAAAACAGGCTCGTAAAATAGAACAGAAGGCAAAAGGTTCTTCAAAGAAAAAAAGTACTGAAGACGGAGGGCGTTTAGCTCATCAAAAATCAATAGGAAGTAAGGAAAAAAAGATGTATAATGCTGCTAAAACCCTAGAGCACAGGATTGCGGCCTTAGGAAAAGTAGAAGCTCCGGAAGGCATTCGCAGAATTCGTTTCAGGCAAAGTAAAGCATTGGAGCTCCATAATCCATACCCTATAGTCGGTGCAGAAATTAATAAAGTATTTGGGGATAAGGCTCTGTTTGAAAATGCATCTTTTCAAATTCCGTTAGGAGCAAAAGTGGCGTTAACTGGTGGTAATGGAATCGGAAAAACAACTTTAATCCAAATGATCTTAAACCATGAAGAAGGAATTTCTATTTCGCCTAAGGCAAAAATAGGTTACTTTGCACAGAATGGTTACAAGTACAACAGTAATCAGAATGTTATGGAGTTTATGCAGAAGGATTGTGACTACAATATATCAGAAATTCGTTCAGTGCTAGCATCTATGGGGTTCAAACAGAACGATATTGGAAAAAGTTTATCTGTTTTAAGCGGTGGAGAAATTATAAAATTGTTGCTTGCTAAAATGCTCATGGGTAGATATAACATCCTAATAATGGATGAACCCAGTAACTTCCTTGACATACCAAGTTTAGAGGCTTTGGAAATACTAATGAAGGAGTACACCGGAACTATCGTGTTTATCACCCACGATAAACGATTACTCGAAAATGTAGCAGATGTAGTTTATGAAATTAGAGATAAGAAAATAAATCTGAAACATTAAATTTAAGGTAGTCGCTGGTCAGTATAGTCTGTTCTGGTTGGCGACTCCATTGTTAAAGAGTATAAAGACTTTAGATTTTATGAATATTAAAAATAGGAACAGTCAATTGAACTGCTCCTATTTTTCTGCTAAATATATTGTAGTTTTCTTATATGTATAATGATAGATTAGCGGATTCTCATCTACGGTACTTACTTCAAATATGAAGAAGTGATCGCGGTTACCTGCATATTTGTTTTCTAACGCTTTTAGTGCGAGTAGGTTATCTCCATGTATGAGCATGTTTTCTGTATTAGGATCATTTTTGCAGTTTGATTTTTCTTTATCCTCAACTAGAATCCTAGGCTCTATTTTGATTTCTTTATCCTTACCAAGCCACGTAAGTTCCAGTTTTTGATTATTAGCCATTACTTTTCATCCTCCGCTATAAATTCCAAAATATCGTTGGGCGTGCAGTGTAAAGCTGTGCAGATACCTTCCACTTTTTCCAGTGATATATATTGCCCAGTGCGTAGTTTCGTAATAATGTTGGCGGAAATATTGCTCATTCTCATTAAGTCCTGATTGGAAATATCTTCTTCAATCATGCGATGTAATAGTTTTTTATAACTAACAGCCATAATTCCCTCCTTATTTTAATAGTTAAATATTATCACGATTCTGTGAGTATATCAACGATATAAAGAGCTAGCCACTCCGGAATATAGCAGATTAAAAAAGTCTCCTTTGCTATTCATTCAAGGCAAATGCCTAATGAATGCTTAGGAGATTTTTATTGTCAAAAATTTTTTCTAAAACCGTCAGATTACACCCTCTTTCATGGCTACCAAGTAGAAGACCAAAAAAACTTTTTAAGACAGGTTAAAAAGTCGGCTTTTTCTTTTGCCTGTGATGTAGAAGGGATAAGCCTTCTAGAAAAGGAGGATCAAATATGGATCTAGAGAAACTGCCAAAAGCACTAAAGAACAAGAATATCTTTTGTTCATGGAAGTACGAGCAGCAAGAAAACGGTAGGCTCACTAAGCCGCCTTATAACCCCATAACGGGAAAGAAAGCAGCTACAGACAACTTAAGCGATTTCACCTCGCTTGATGATGCCATGAAAGTAAAAGACCAATACGACGGAATTGGTATAAAGCTTGTTGATAACCTCTTAGGCATCGATTTAGACCACTGCATCGATAATGGCATCATTAAAGACTGGGCAAAAGAGATTATTGCCCATTTCAAGCACGCTTATATCGAATACAGCCCAAGTAAGCATGGCTTTCATATCTTGCTTCTGTTTAACGGCGCATACGATAAAAAGTCTTATTACATCAAGCATGGGGATATTGAGGTTTACAGCGCTCTAGCTACGAATCGCTATCTAACAGTTACGGGCGACGTGTATCAGGAAGGCGAGCTTTTAGAAGACGATGAAGCCATCATGTGGCTTTTAGACACGTACATGAAGCGAAACATAAACACTCATGAAAAAGAAAATAACGCGTGTACAAGGTCATATTTAAGCGATACATCTGTTATTGAAAAAGCTGGCAACGCCATAAATGGAGCTAAATTTACAGCACTTTGGCATGGTGACATTTCGGCTTACCCTTCTCATAGCGAAGCAGATGCCGCGCTTGTGTCTATTCTTGCCTTTTACTGTGGCGGTAACAAGGAGCAAATAGACCGACTTTTTCGTAAGTCTGCTTTATTCCGTCCTAAGTGGGATGAACACCGTGGCGCGGATACTTATGGCAACACAACCATTCAGAAAGCTGTTTCTAAATGTCATACCTTCTATGAGCCTTTCCATAATGCAAGTGCTGAGGAAGACTTTGATGATCTCTTATCTAAATTACAGGAACTAAAGCCTGATGAAAATATACGATATCGCAACGGTGATTTAGGTAATGGCAGATTGTTTGCTGATATTTTCCAAAACATTCTGCACTATGTACCGGAGCGCAAAATGTGGTTCATCTTCGATGGTGTACGTTGGACTTGCGATATTGGAACGCTTAAAACGATGGAACTATGCAAGGATTTAGCTCTTTCTCTTATACGTTATGCTGGTGTCATTAAAGACGAGAGAACCCGTTCCATGCTTGTTGAGTATTGGAACAAATGGAGCAGCCGTCGTAACCGTGAGATTTATATCAAGGAAGCTCAAAGCGTTTACCCCATTTCGATGGAAGCGTTCGATAAGAACATTTATCTATTTAACTGCCAAAACGGAACTTTAGACCTTCAGCACGGTGTATTTCGCAAGCACTTAGCAACAGATCTTATTACCAAAGTATCACCTGTGTTTTATGACCCGAAGGCAAGAAGTGAACGTTTTCGCCAGTTTGTCGATGAAATTATGAGCGGAGATTGTGAGAAAGCCTTGTATCTTCAAAAGTCATTAGGCTATGCGTTAAGCGGTGATACACGCTATGAGTGCATGTTCTTTCTTTTTGGAGAAAGCACAAGAAACGGTAAAGGCACACTCATGGAAAGCGTTCTGTCTGTGATGGGCGATTACGGAAAAGCGGTACGCGCGGAAACCATTGCTCTAAAGAAGAACCCTAATAGCTCACAGCCGACCGAGGATGTAGCACGCCTTGCCGGTGTTCGCTTTGCCAATATATCTGAGCCGAGCCGAGGACTATTCCTTAATTCAGCCCAAGTTAAATACATGACGGGAAGTGATACCTTAAACGCTCGATTCCTGCATGAGAACAGTTTTGACTTTAAACCACAGTTCAAACTGTACGTGAACACCAATTATCTGCCCGTCATCAGCGATATGACAGTGTTTAGTAGCGACCGCATGCAGATTATTCCCTTTAACAGGCATTTTGAAGCGTGGGAACAGGATAAAACCTTAAAGGCGGAGTTTTCTAAAAAAGAGGTGCAAAGTGCCATTTTAAACTGGCTTCTTGAAGGCTTTACCCACCTCCGAGATGAAGGCTTTAAGCCGCCTAATAGCGTTCTTGATGCCATTTTTAGTTATGCCCACGACAGTGACAAGATGGCACAGTTTGCTGAAGATGTACTCGTTAAAGACCAGAGCTCTGAGATTCGAACGGCAGTTGTATACGACCACTACAAGAAGTGGTGCATTGATAACGGCTGTTTTTCTGAGAACAGCAGAAACTTCAATCAGGAATTAAGAAAATTTGCCGAGGTTGTAAGAAAGCGTCCCAAGACAGGCGGAGAAAAAACCACGCTTCTTAAAGGCTACAGGCTTAAAAGTGAGTTTAGCGATTTTTTAAGTGGCAACTAGTGGCAGTTAATAACCTATATCCCCATATAACCCTATAAGGCAATAACGAAATTTAACTGCCACATCATGCCACGTTTAAGGAGGTGGTGCCTATGATTGCGTAATTCGTATCGCAAACCTGTGTTGAACATGAAGAAGAAATACTATCATGCACAAATCAAAATACTGAAATGATTTCAGCTTTTTGACAACATTGAAGAAAGAAAACCTGCCTAGGTACTGTGCTGTTAGAAATTTATTCGCATACTACTTTCTGAACCTAACCCCCTAGGGGGGGTCAAATCTCTAAAGAGTACCCCTTCGGGAACGGGCGCAGGGTCTTGCGTGCAAAAACAGCGAATTCAAAAGGGTAAATGGGCAAAATCAAGCAAATTACTGCAGTAATTGCAGAAAACAGTAATGAAAGGAACTAACAATTATGATTAACAGAGATATTGAAAAAGAAATGAAACTAGCAAGTCAGGACTACCACAACACGTTTTGGAACGTACTGCGCGACGCAAATGGTAATGCGAACAATATTGCAGGAAAACTGCGCCACATTCATACAGGTGCATATGATTTGCCGACTTCTTCTCTAGCAAAACTCGAAGCAAAACTTGCAAACAAAAGTAATCTTAGAAAACTGTGTACAGTGGTAAAAGCACACTCCCAAGCAAGTAAATTGTTCATCTATGAAGCCTCACCGTTCACCAAATGGATGAAAGATTATGACACAAGCATCATGACGTATATGCCTATTAAAGATGGTTTTAAGCGTATTGATGTAACGGAGTATACCCTAGTTAACCTCATTCGTTTGGGTACGGATTTTGCAGCTGACCTTGACTTTGATATCGAAGAGTTCATAACAAGCGAATTGACAAAGCAATTCATATTGAGTGAGTCAGAAGCTTTTATAAATGGTGATGGAATAACTAAACCGACAGGAATTTTATCAGATACATCAGGTGCTGAGGTTGCTGTGCAAGCAAAAGAGATTTCCGCAGATGCCATCAAACGTTTATTCTTCTCGCTAGATAGTAAGTATCGAGAAAATGCCACGTGGCTTATGAATGATGAAACTGCTCTTTATCTTCAAACCTTAAAGGACACTACCGGATCATACATCCTATCTGATTTTGATGGCAACTTAATGGGCAGACCTGTGGTCATTGACAATGCCATGCCTTCTTCTCAAAAGGGAGCGAAAGTTATCGCCTTTGGTGATTTTTCCAACTATTGGATTATCGAACGCCATAACCCAACCATCAAGGTTCTAAACGAAATATTTTCTCTTATAGACCAGATAGGTTACCTCTCTTTTGAGTATTTGGATGGGAAACTGGTACATCCTGAAGCAATTAAAGTATTGCAACTTTCTTAAAAAAGAGGTCAAAATGCATGGATGAACAAATTAAGGATACACCGGTAAAAACCGAAGTGTTAAGAATCGGAAATACTGAATTTACGGTTCACTCTCTTGAAAGCAAGAGTGCTAAGAAAGGTGTCAAAGACCTAATCAAACACCTTATTTTAAGCAATTTAAACCATGTAATAGAAGCTAAATAACTTGATAAATTCTGAGTTATACGGGAATATATACTGACCGCTTGAAGGCTGTCGGAAAGGAGGAAAACAGATGAATAAACTAAATAGACAGCCTTCTTATACTCTAGATAATGTAGGCAAGATAACGGCACTTTACTGCCGTTTATCCAAAGACGATGAATTACAAGGTGACAGCAATTCCATCATCAATCAAAAGAGCATGCTGAAAAAGTATGCCGAGGACAATCATTTCAACAATCTTATGTTCTTTGTAGACGATGGCTACTCGGGTACTAATTTCCAGCGACCTGATTGGCTTAAATTAACTACTCTCATTGACGAAGGAAAGATTGGAACCATTATCGTCAAGGACATGTCACGCTTGGGTAGAGATTATCTGCAAGTTGGTATGTATACAGAGATGGTATTCCCTAACGCTGATATTCGCTTTATTGCAATAAATAACGGCGTAGATAGCAATAATCAGTCAGACAACGACATGACACCTTTCATCAACATCTTCAATGAGTTTTATGCTAAAGACACAAGCAGAAAAATAAAAGCTGTGTTTAAAGCAAAAGGACAAAGTGGGAAGCCGCTCTGCATCAATCCTCCTTACGGATATCTTAAGGATCCTGAAGATAAAAATCATTGGATTGTAGATGAAGAAGCTGCCAGTGTAGTGCGTGAAATCTTTAGACTCTGCGTTAATGGGTATGGGCCTAGCCAGATTGCCAATGAGCTAATCAAAAGGAATATTCCAACACCTTCTGAGCATTTTTTCTCTCTTGGTATTAAAATTCCTTCCGCGAAATCGGAGATTAAGGGAGTCTGGAATCAAAAAACTATCTCTAATATGCTTGAAAAGCAAGAATATCTTGGGCATACGGTCAATTTCAAAACAAGAAAGAAATCGTACAAGTGCAAGAAAACATTATTGAATCCCAAAGAAGACTGGCTAATTTTCAAAAACACACACGAAGCAATTATTGACCAGGAAACTTTTGACATAGTTCAACGTATAAGAGATGGTAGACGAGTGCGTGCCAATCTTGGAGAAATGCCAGTGTTATCAGGAATGCTATTTTGTGCGGATTGTGGTAACAAGCTTTATCAGGTTCGAGGAAAAGATTGGAGCCATGATAAAGAATACTTTGTCTGTGCTACCTATCGTAAGCAAAAAGGCAAATGCTCATCACATCAAATTAGAAATATTCAGATCGAAGCAATACTGCTTCACGAGCTTAGAACTATTACTTCATTTGCCAAACAGCACGAAGAAGAGTTCGTGGGACTTGTGATGAAGAAAAGCGAGAAAGAACTAACCCAAAAGTTAAAGTCCTCTAATAGGGAACTCGAGCAAGCAAAAGCAAGAATTAGCAAACTTGACACAATTGTTCAGCATCTCTATGAAGACAACTTAGACGGTAAAATTTCTGATGAACGATTTAAGAGCATGTCTGAGTCCTACGACAAGGAACAAGCTGAACTGAAAAGCAAGATTGAATCCCTTGAAGCCTTTATTTCTAAAGCGCAAGAGGAATGTCTCAACGTAGATTCTTTCTTGAAATTAGTACGACAATACACAGATATACAAGAACTTAATGCAGAGATCATTCGAACCTTTGTAGATAAGATTTATGTTGAAAAATCTGAAAAGGTAGCAGGTACAAGAACCAAGAAACAAACCATATGGATACAGTGGAATTACATAGGTGCAGTTGATATTCCACTCCATAAGTAAAATCGGCGTAGCCGGTAGTAATACCGATTACGCCGATAATTTTTTTAGGAATTAAATCCCTAAGTGAACGCCCCTAAAAATCTCTACTTTTTTATTGAAAGTTTGGATATTGTTAAGTTTCTAAGAAAAATATGTCAGATAATTGAAATAAATAGATAAAGTGATAGAATAAACCTATTACAATGTAAAAGGAGATTTACTTTGACAAAAGAATATCAAAATTATGTCAATGGCGAATGGAAATCATCTGTTAATCAGATTGAGATTTTGTCACCAATTGATGATTCTTCATTGGGATTCGTGCCAGCGATGACTCGAGAAGAAGTTGATCATGCTATGAAAGCGGGTCGTGAGGCTTTACCAGCTTGGGCTGCTTTAACAGTATATGAACGTGCACAATACCTTCATAAAGCCGCAGACATTATTGAACGTGATAAAGAAGAAATTGCTACTGTTTTAGCAAAAGAAATTTCTAAAGCTTACAATGCTTCAGTAACTGAGGTTGTAAGGACAGCTGATCTTATTCGTTATGCAGCAGAAGAAGGAATTCGTTTATCAACTTCAGCTGACGAAGGTGGAAAAATGGATGCTTCAACAGGTCATAAGTTGGCTGTTATTCGTCGTCAACCAGTAGGTATCGTTTTAGCAATCGCACCTTATAATTACCCTGTTAACCTCTCAGGATCAAAAATTGCGCCAGCTCTAATTGGTGGAAACGTTGTGATGTTTAAACCACCAACACAAGGTTCAGTCTCAGGACTTGTTTTAGCAAAAGCTTTTGCAGAAGCAGGTCTTCCAGCAGGTGTCTTTAATACTATTACAGGACGCGGTTCTGAGATTGGAGATTACATTGTTGAGCATGAAGAAGTTAATTTTATTAACTTTACAGGATCAACGCCAGTTGGACAACGTATTGGTAAGTTGGCAGGAATGCGTCCAATTATGCTTGAGTTGGGCGGTAAGGATGCAGGTATCGTCTTAGCTGATGCTGACCTTGATAACGCTGCTAAACAAATCGTTGCAGGTGCTTATGATTACTCTGGACAACGCTGTACGGCAATTAAGCGTGTGCTTGTCGTTGAAGAAGTTGCAGATGAATTGGCAGAAAAAATATCTGAAAATGTAGCAAAATTATCAGTAGGTGATCCATTTGATAATGCAACGGTGACACCGGTTATTGATGATAATTCAGCTGACTTTATTGAAAGCTTAGTAGTAGATGCACGTCAAAAAGGTGCGAAAGAATTGAATGAATTTAAACGTGATGGTCGTCTATTAACTCCAGGATTGTTTGATCATGTTACTTTAGATATGAAACTAGCTTGGGAAGAGCCTTTTGGACCAATTCTCCCAATTATTCGTGTCAAGGATGCAGAAGAAGCTGTTGCTATTGCCAACAAATCTGATTTTGGATTACAATCATCAGTCTTTACACGTGATTTCCAAAAAGCATTTGATATAGCAAATAAACTTGAAGTTGGTACAGTTCACATTAACAATAAGACTGGACGTGGTCCTGATAACTTCCCATTCTTAGGACTCAAAGGATCTGGTGCAGGTGTTCAAGGTATCAGATATTCAATTGAAGCAATGACAAATGTAAAATCGATTGTTTTTGATATGAAATAGATGTAAAACGACTCAACGATTGTCAGTTGAGTCGTTTTATAAACCTCTTTTACATTAAAAATAAAGAATTATATAATCTTCTAAAGTGGTTTTATTTTTGTGATATAATTGTCATAAAAAATAACAAAAGAGTCATTATATGAAGAAATTAATTATAGGTATTTTTAGTCTAATTATTATAGCGATTCTTGCTTGGCAAGGTTTTTCGTTTTTGAAACATAAGGAAATAAAACTTCAACAAGCTGTTGTTGAAAAAGAAATTCGCATAGCCGAGAAAACGGTAGAAGTGGTGAAAAGACAGAAAACTGAACGTGTTCTTTTTCTTGAACCTAAAGGATATGACAAAAGTCTAAGCGCTGATATTTTAAAGTGGAATCAAAAAAGTTTTGAGCATAAAAAATTTTATGACAATCAATACATTATTCTACGTCCTCAATTAGCAGATTCTAACTTTGCAAATGTTAAAAAATTATCCATTTATCAAATCTTATATCAAAAAGAAAAAGGAAGTATGTTTCAAAAATCAAGTCGCCTTTTGAGAACCTACTTACTTGATCAAAATAAGAAACCTTTTGAATTAGATGAGCTTTTAGCTCATAATATATCTGGATTTAAGGCTATTTTAGAAAATATAGCTCCAGGAACTCAACTAAAGGAACATGATAGCAATAAAGAATTTTTAAAAACTGGAAGAGTAACAGATGGGCTAGATGTTAAAGATGGTAAGTTAATTATTAATGATTTAAAATTACCACTTGATAAATTATATAATGTGATCGATGAGTCATATTTAAAATCAAGTGATCTAGATTTAGTTTCTAACTTAAAAGCTAAAGCACCACGTGTTGCACTTACCTTTGATGATGGACCAAATGAAAAAACGACTCCTAAAGCCTTAGAAATCCTTAAAAGATATAATGCTAAAGCGACTTTCTTTATAATGGGACAAAGTGCTGTAGGGCACACAGATATTTTACAAAGGATGCATGCTGAAGGTCATGAGATTGGTAATCATACATGGGATCATCCTAATTTAACCAAACTACCAGCGGAGAAAATCAAGGAAGAGATTCATAAGACTAATGATCTAATCATGAAAGCAACAGGACAAAAACCAGTGTACTTACGTCCCCCTTACGGAGCAACAAATGCTACTGTAAAAACAGTGACAGGATTGAAAGAAATGTTGTGGTCAGTTGATACAGAAGACTGGAAAAATCATAATACACAAGCAATGATGACCAATATCAAAAAACAATTACGTCCTGGGGGAGTGATTTTGATGCATGATATTCACCAGACATCCATAGATGCTTTGCCTACAATTATGGATTATCTGACAACCCAGGGTTATTATTTTGTTACTGTAGGTGAATTATATTCAACGCCTTAATAAAAAAAGAAACAAGTTACTTGTTTCTTTTTTATTTTAAGTGTAATTTTTGATTGTGAAGTACAAGTTCTGCAACGGTGGCGTATTTTTTAAGTTGTTTGAGCTCTTCTTTATGTGTTACAAATGTAATAACACATCCCTCTTTCCCCATACGACCAGTTCGTCCAGAACGATGTGTATATGTTTCTTTGTCGCGTGCGATATCAAAATTAATCACATATTCTAGGTTGTCGATATCAATGCCACGAGCTACCAAATCAGTTCCTAGGAGTAATGAAATATCATGGTTTTTAAATTTCTCTAAGATAACTTTACGGAATTTAATATTAATATCGCTTGCTAAAGAAACTGCCGAGGCCCTATTAAATTGTAAACGTTCTTCACATGCACCTAAGTCTGATAAGCTGTTAAAAAAGACAAGACCTCTAAAATCAGGAATATTTGAAAATTTACGAAGTAAGTCAGTACGCTCTCTTTTATCAACTGTAATATAATAATGTTTTATAGTATCAAGTTTTTGATCAGATAGGTCAATTGTTATAGTGTTATCGGCAAGTTTACTATTGTCCAGTTTGTTGGTGGCACTAATGTAAATCATTTGCTGATCACGAGGAACGCGATTAATAATATTGTCCACAAAATGATATTGTGAGTCGCCGAGTAATTCATCGAACTCATCAAGGACGATAGTATTAATGTTCATCATTTTTATTTTTTTTAGTTTCACAAGTTCAAATACGCGTCCAGCAGTTCCTATAAGGATTTCTGGTCCTTTTTTTAGTCGCTCAATTTGGCGTTTTTGACTAGACCCTGAAAGGAATAGTTGTGCTGTCAGTCCTAATGGTTCAGCCCATTCTTTTGTAACGTCGAAGATTTGTCCAGCTAATTCTGAATTTGGAGCTAAAATTAAGAGTTGTTGGCTCTTTTTAGGTTGCAACTTAAGAAGCGTTGGGAAAAGGTATGCTAGAGTTTTACCAGTACCTGTAGGGCTAATTCCAAGGATATTATCACCATCAGTAATAGGTTGAAAAAGTTTATTTTGAATATCTGTTAGATCATCAAATTGACGCTGGGTTAATTTATCCTGCCATTGGTCTGGAAATTTTGTTATCATAAGAATCCTCTTGTTATTTTATATGTTGTCATTGTTATTATAACATGCTTTTTATTTTTAGAGCGTTTTCAATAAAATTTAGACTTTAAAAAAAATAAGTTTATAGTACAATAGATAGAGGATAAATTTAATTTGGAGTGACAAATGCGTAAAAAACCTATTATTATTGGTGTTACAGGTGGATCTGGTGGTGGTAAAACCAGTGTTTCTCGGGCGATTTTATCAAATTTCCCAGATCAAAAAATTATCATGATTGAACATGATTCTTACTATAAAGATCAAAGTCATTTGACTTTTGAAGAACGTGTAAAAACCAATTATGATCATCCCCTTGCTTTTGATACCAATTTGATGATTGAGCAATTGAACGAATTGATTGAGGGGCGTCCGGTCGATATTCCGGTTTATGATTACACAAAACATACCCGTAGTGATAGAACTATCCGCCAAGAACCTCAGGATGTCATTATTGTTGAGGGAATTTTGGTATTAGAAGATCAGCGTTTGCGTGATTTAATGGATATCAAATTATTTGTTGATACAGATGATGATATTCGTATTATTCGTCGTATTAAGCGTGATATGGAAGAGCGCGATAGAAGTTTAGATAGTATTATTGAACAGTATACAGAAGTTGTAAAACCTATGTATCATCAATTTATCGAACCAACAAAGCGTTATGCGGATATTGTAATTCCAGAAGGAGTAAGTAATATTGTCGCTATTGATTTAATCAATACCAAAGTGGCTAGCATCTTAAATGAAGCAAAATAAACACAATGGTTTGTGTTTATTTTTTTGTTTTATATAGGATGGTTATTTAGTTTTAGTAACTTTCAAATTATGCTATAATAAGTGCTATGAACAAGTCTAAGAAAATCGAAAATTATCAATTATTATTACTACAAGCGCAAGCTCTATTCTCAGATGAAACAAATGCTCTTGCCAACTTATCAAATGCTTCAGCTATGCTAAATGCTATGCTTCCAAATTCTGTATTTACAGGCTTTTATTTATTTGATGGAGAGGAGTTAATTCTTGGCCCTTTTCAGGGTGGTGTATCATGTGTGCATATTACTTTAGGAAAAGGTGTTTGTGGTGAATCTGCACAAACTGCTAAGACGCTGATTGTTGATGATGTTACAAAGCATGCTAACTATATCTCCTGTGATTCAAAAGCTATGAGTGAAATCGTAGTACCCATGTTTAAAAATGGCAAACTTCTAGGAGTTCTAGATTTAGATTCTTCTTTAGTAGCAGATTATGATGAGATTGATCAAGAATACTTAGAAAAATTTGTAGGTATTCTAGTAGAACATACGATTTGGAATTTGGATATGTTTGGAGTTGAAAAGTAATGTATCAGGCCCTTTATCGGAAATATCGTAGCCAAACATTTGATGAAATGGTTGGACAAAGTGTTATTTCAACTACTTTAAAGCAAGCTGTGTCCAGCAAAAAAATTAGCCATGCTTACCTTTTTTCAGGACCTAGGGGAACTGGAAAAACAAGTGCTGCTAAAATATTTGCAAAAGCGATGAATTGCCCAAATCAAGTTAATGGCGAACCTTGTAATCATTGTGATATTTGTCGAGATATTACAAATGGTAGTTTAGAGGATGTCATTGAAATTGATGCTGCGTCAAATAATGGTGTCGATGAAATTCGTGATATCAGGGACAAATCAACTTATGCTCCAAGTAGGGCAACCTATAAAGTTTATATTATTGATGAAGTTCATATGTTGTCTACAGGTGCCTTCAATGCACTATTGAAAACACTTGAAGAGCCAACAGAAAATGTTGTTTTTATATTAGCAACAACAGAACTCCATAAAATCCCTGCAACAATCTTATCTCGTGTCCAGCGCTTTGAATTTAAAGCGATTAAATTATTAGCTATTCGAGATCATTTAGCACAGATTTTAGATAAAGAAGCTATTTCATATGATTTGGATGCTCTGACACTAGTCGCTAGACGAGCCGAAGGTGGTATGCGTGATGCTTTATCAATTCTCGATCAAGCCTTGAGTTTAGCGAAAGATAACCACATTTCTTTAGATGTAGCAGAAGAAATTACAGGGAGCATTTCCTTATCTGCTATAGATGATTATGTATCGAATATATTGGCTCACGATACAACTGAAGCACTCGCTAAACTTGAAGTAATCTTTGATAGTGGCAAAAGTATGAGTCGTTTTGCAACAGATTTATTGATGTACTTAAGAGATTTACTTGTTGTTCAAGCAGGTGGTGAAAATAGTCATTCAAGTGATACTTTTATGGCCAATCTTGATGTTAAACAAGATATTTTATTTGAAATGATTGATAAAGTGACATCTGTTCTTCCTGAGATAAAAAATGGTAGCCATCCTAAAGTTTATGCAGAGATGATGACCATTCAATTGTCTGAAATGGTAGAAAAAAATTCGTCAAACATACCCGCAGATGTGACAGCAGAATTAGATAGTCTTCGTCGAGAGTTAAAATCGTTAAAAAACGAAATGAGCCAACTCTCTCGAGCAGATCAAAGTTCATCAACTCAAAAAGTAAAGGTTAATAATAAGACATTCACATTCAAAGTTGACCGTACAAAGATTTTGACCATTATGGAAGAAACGGTTGTAGATAGCCAACGTTCACGTGAATATTTAGAAGCTTTAAAGAGTGCTTGGAACGAGATATTAGATAATATTACGGCTCAAGATAGAGCCTTATTAATGGGATCTGAACCTGTCTTAGCTAATAGCGAGAATGCTATTTTGGCATTTGATGCGGCCTTTAATGCTGAACAAGCTATGAAACGTACCGATCTCAATGATATATTTGGTAATATTATGAGTAAAGCAGCAGGTTTTTCACCTAATATTTTAGCTGTACCTAGAAATGATTTTAATCAAATTCGGAGCGATTTTGCAAAGAAAATGAAAGCTCAAAAGACGGAAACAGAACCTGAAGTTAATCATCAGATTCCAGAAGACTTTTCTTATCTAGCAGAACGAATAGCAATCGTTGAAGATTAAAACGTAACTAAAAATAGTTGCCCGTAACAGGCAACTATTTTTTTGATAAGTTTTTTAATTATTTAGTAGATTCTGTTATAATGGTGATATGACAAAACGACAATTTATTTTTATGGCGCTTTTATGCTCTTTTGAAACTTATTTTTTCAATCAATCCGTTATGGATGGCTCCTGGATTTTTGCTATTTTTTGGGGAGTTTTATTACTTCGAGATCTTCAAAAGGTGTATGCGATTTCAAAATTCACAAAAGAGCTTATCAAATCTACCAAGAAGAAAGACTGATTTCGCCACTGCGAAGTGTTTTCAACTGACCATCATCTAACTCAACCACTAAATATCCTTTATCAGTAATATCAATAGCTTTCCCAGAATACATTGTTTGACCATCCATAAAGCTAACGGTTTTATCTAAGACTAGGGATTTTTCTCTATATACCTTTAAGTGATCCTCTAGTGGAATATTGAAAAAGAGATTCCAGATTTCTGTAATCAATTGATTTCTAGTTATGGTCGGTTGCTCTGTAAAGAGACTACCTGCGCGCTTAGTTAACGCCCTAGGGAACTCTTTGATATAGAAATTGATACCTAATCCTATAATAACATTCGTTACCAATCCACTCTCAACAGAAGCGATAGCCTCGGTTAAAATACCAGCTATTTTTTTATTATCTAAATAAATATCATTGACCCACTTAATTTCAGGAGTAATTCCTGTTAACCGTGAGATAGCTTTTACAGCACTAGAGGCTACCATGACAGTATAAGGTTTTATATCTTCAATCGGTACATTAGGTTGTAATAAAAGAGACATATAGATGCCGCCTTGATTTGATGTAAAGAAAGGTCTATCAAAACGTCCTTTAGCTTTTTTTTGATTAGGAGCTAAAAAAAGGTGTGGAGTCTTTAATTTGCTTTCTATCCCCATTTTAGCATCTAGTTGGGTTGAAGCACTATTATTATTAAGACTAACCTTAATACCAATTTCTTGTTCGAGTTGTTCTGGTAATAATATGTCACCTGATACCAATCGGTAGCCCTTGTTAGTGACAGACTCAATCTCTAGGCCTAATTCTTCTAACGTTTTTATACCTTTCCAAATAGCTGTGCGGGAAATATTAAGTTGATTTGCCATAGTTTCTCCGCTAATAAAGTTGTTATTTTTTGATAGTATTTGATAAATTTTTTCGTAGGTTTTCATAAATCTAGTATAGTATAAATCGAGAAAAAAGACTAAAGAAAATAGAGATAATTTTTTATTTATTGGTAACTTATTTCACAAAAGATGAAATAGTGGTACAATAGCTATATGAGTCCCGAAAAGGTAGCCTAGAGGCTAGTTCTTTGTAACTCGACACATTTTACATTTTAGGGGGGACATTTTTATGTCAGAACGTAAACTTTTCACGTCTGAGTCAGTATCTGAGGGACATCCCGATAAGATTGCTGACCAAATTTCCGATGCGATTTTAGATGCAATTTTAGAGCAAGATCCAGATGCCCACGTAGCAGCCGAAACAGCTGTTTATACAGGTTCGGTTCATGTATTTGGCGAGATATCAACGACAGCCTATGTTGATATTAACCGAGTTGTCCGTAACACAATCGCTGAAATTGGCTATGATAAAGCTGAATATGGCTTCTCAGCTGAATCTGTCGGAGTGCATCCGTCACTCGTTGAACAGTCGCCAGACATTGCACAGGGAGTCAATGAAGCTCTTGAGGTACGTGGTTCTCTTGAACAAGATCCTTTAGATTTAATTGGTGCAGGTGACCAAGGTTTGATGTTTGGGTTTGCTGTTGATGAAACACCTGAGTTAATGCCATTGCCAATTTCTTTAGCTCATCAGTTAGTTAAGAAATTGACAGATCTACGTAAGTCTGGGGAACTCACCTATCTTCGACCAGATGCAAAATCTCAAGTAACGGTTGAATATGATGATAATGATCAACCAATTCGTGTGGATGCAGTAGTTATTTCGACACAGCATGATCCTAATGTAACTAATGACCAACTCCATAAGGACGTGATTGAGAAAGTTATCAATGAAGTTATTCCAAGCCATTATTTAGATGACCAAACAAAATTCTTTATCAATCCTACAGGGCGCTTTGTTATTGGAGGCCCTCAAGGAGATTCAGGACTAACAGGTCGTAAGATTATTGTAGATACTTATGGTGGTTATTCTCGTCATGGTGGTGGTGCATTTTCAGGTAAAGATGCTACTAAAGTAGATCGTTCAGCATCTTATGCAGCTCGTTATATTGCAAAAAATATTGTTGCAGCTGATTTAGCTAAAAAAGTAGAAGTACAACTTGCTTATGCAATTGGTGTTGCTCAGCCTGTCTCTGTGCGTGTAGATACATTTGGAACAGGTGTTATAGCAGAAGCAGACCTAGAGGCAGCTGTACGCCAAATATTTGATTTGCGACCAGCAGGCATTATTAATATGTTGGACCTCAAACGACCTATTTATCGACAAACAGCAGCCTATGGGCATATGGGACGTACTGATATCGATTTGCCATGGGAGCGAGTTGATAAAGTCCAGGCCTTAAAGGATTTTATTGCTAGCAAATAATAAAAAGCGTAAACGAAAGTTTACGCTTTTTTTGCTCATGATAATTTATAGAACATTTATAAAATCTTATAATAAACTGGTTAAGTATAGGAAATACTGCATATTTCTTGAAAATATGGTGTATATTGTGAATAAAATGATGACCAAGTTAATTGAATTTTCCTATCGAAAAATTTTTCAAAAAAATAATTTCATGCTCAAATCATTTGATTGTCAAATAAATAGAGCTTTTATAAAAATATTATATAAGTATAAAATGT
Organism: Streptococcus sp. 'group B'; assembly: GCF_002073795.1. Lineage (NCBI taxonomy): Bacteria > Bacillati > Bacillota > Bacilli > Lactobacillales > Streptococcaceae > Streptococcus > Streptococcus sp. 'group B'. Next base: position 1,065,396 of record NZ_CP020432.1, read on the forward strand.
AAAAAAAATAAAAAAATGATATTTTTATTTGATTCAAATGTATTTAATAAAAATACAAAGTTTATAAAAAAAGTAAAAATTCCATATCAACAAATAGCGTTAGTTGTTATAACCGAACATTTTTGTCCTTAAAACATGAAAACAAAAACAAAAGTTCGTAATTTAATCAATTTGTCATGTTACTAATCTTATGCTAATATATTATCTCGTGATAAGTTTTTGATGTAAAAATTATCATGAAAAAGAAAAGAGAGATGGAAATGAAAAAACAATTTTTAAAATCAGCAGCGATTCTATCGCTAGCAGTAACAGCAGTATCTACAAGTCAGCCGGTAGCCGGGATAACTAAAGATTATAATAACCGAAATGAAAAAGTAAAAAAGTATTTACAAGAAAATAATTTCGGTCATAAAATAGCGTATGGATGGAAAAATAAAGTAGAATTTGATTTTCGTTATTTATTGGATACTGCTAAATATTTAGTAAATAAAGAAGAATTTCAAGATCCTTTATATAGTGATGCGCGCGAAGAATTGATAAGTTTTATTTTTCCGTATGAGAAATTTTTAATTAACAATCGTGACATAACTAAATTAACAGTTAATCAGTATGAAGCGATTGTGAATAGAATGAGTGTTGCTTTACAAAAATTTTCAAAGAATATTTTTGAGAAACAGAAAGTAAATAAAGATTTAATCCCTATTGCGTTTTGGATTGAGAAAAGTTACAGAACTGTTGGAACGAATGAAATCGCCGCTTCTGTAGGCATTCAAGGAGGATTTTATCAAAACTTCCATGATTATTATAATTATTCATATCTATTAAATTCTTTATGGTATGAAGGAAATGTAAAAGAAGTAGTTAAGGATTATGAAAACACTATTCGTCAAATACTATCTAAAAAGCATGAGATTGAAAAAATTCTTAATCAGAGCACTTCTGATATCTCTATAGATGATGATGATTACGAAAAAGGAAATAAAGAATTGCTAAGGGAAAAATTAAATATTATTCTAAATCTTTCAAAGAGAGATTACAGAGTAACTCCATACTATGAAGTGAATAAACTACATACAGGGCTTATTTTATTGGAGGATGTCCCTAATTTAAAGATTGCTAAGGATAAGTTGTTTTCATTAGAGAATTCTTTAAAGGAATACAAAGGAGAGAAAGTTAATTATGAGGAACTAAGATTCAATACGGAACCTTTAACTAGTTACTTAGAAAATAAAGAAAAATTTTTAGTCCCCAATATTCCATATAAAAATAAATTAATTTTAAGGGAAGAAGATAAATATAGTTTTGAAGATGATGAAGAAGAGTTTGGAAATGAACTTCTAAGTTACAATAAGCTTAAGAATGAAGTTTTACCTGTTAATATTACAACTTCTACTATATTAAAACCGTTTGAACAGAAGAAAATTGTGGAAGATTTTAATCCTTATTCTAATTTAGACAATTTAGAAATAAAAAAAATAAGGTTGAATGGCTCCCAAAAACAAAAAGTAGAACAGGAAAAAACTAAATCGCCAACTCCTCAAAAAGAGGCTGTAAAAGAACAAACTGAGCAAAAAATATCTGGGAAGACTCAAAACGTAGAAAAGAAATCTGAAACTGTGGCAACTCCACAACAAAGTTCAACTGCGCAAACTTCTGTCCAACAGCCAGCTCCGGTTCAACCAGTTGTTCAAGAATCTAAAGCTTCTCAAGAGGAGATTAATGCAGCACATGATGCCATTTCAGCGTATAAATCAACAGTCAATATTGCTAATACAGCCGGTGTAACAACTGCGGAAATGACCTCGCTCATTAATACTCAAACTTCTAATCTTTCTGATGTTGAGAAAGCTTTAGGGAATAATAAGGTTAATAATGGTGCAGTCAATGTATTGAGAGAAGATACATCTCGTCTTGAGAATATGATTTGGAATCGTGCTTACCAAGCTATTGAAGAATTCAACGTCGCTCGTAATACTTATAATAACCAAATGAAGTCAGAAACAGTTCCAGTTGATAATGATATTGAAGCTATTTTAGCAGGTTCTCAAGCTAAAATTAGCCATTTGGACAATCGTATCGGAGCGCGCCACATGGATCAAGCTTTTGTAGCTAGTTTATTAGAAGTTACTGAGATGAGTAAATCAATCTCATCGCGTATAAAAGAATAGACACTGCTATCAAGGCGATCTTAAACTTTTGTATTGAGCTAACCTAAAAGATAGAAAGAGACTAATATGAAAAAAATAACAACTTTAATCTTAGCTAGTAGCTTATTACTAGTTGCAACGACATCGGTTAAAGCTGATGATAACTTTGAAGTACCAACGCGTTATGTTAAAATGAGTGAAAAATCAAAAGCATTTTATCAAAGATTACAAGAAAAACAACGTAAAACACATACTACTGTGAAGACTTTTAATAATTCAGAAATAAGGCATCAACTACCTCTTAAACAAGAAAAGGCTAGGAATGATATCTACAATTTAGGCATTCTTATTTCTCAGGAGTCTAAAGGGTTCATCCAACGTATTGATAATGCCTATTCTTTGGAAAATGTCTCAGATATTGTTAATGAAGCTCAGGCTTTGTATAAACGCAACTATGATTTATTTGAAAAAATCAAATCTACACGTGATAAGGTTCAAGTCTTACTTGCATCGCATCAAGGTAATACAGACTTAAAAAACTTTTATGCTGAGTTGGACGATATGTATGAACATGTTTATCTCAACGAAAGTAGAGTGGAGGCGATAAACAGAAATATCCAAAAATATAATTAGTTTCTAAACTAACAAACATTCCTAAATATAAGACATTAAACCCTACTTATTGATTAGTGAGTAGGGTTTTACTGTTTTAAATAGCTTTCTGCTCAGAATGTAAGCCTTGTCATTTCAAAGGAACTATGTTATTATTCTTAAGTAAATTAAATAGGACATTTGGGGTGCGTAACAGCTGAGATTATACCCATTGAACTTGATACAGTTAGTACTGTCGAAGGGAAATGTGTGCCATTACAAGTTTTTTGTAATGGAAAAGGGCGTAGTGTCTTCTTAGGAGACAGCTAGCTCTAGTTAATCAGATAATAAACTCCGTTTGCTTGCAGATGGAGTTTTTTGTCGTCAAAATTTTTTATAGGTTGTTGCCCCTTATCTGTCATAGAGAAGGAGTTATGATGACTAATCATAAAACAAAAAAATTAACGGTTTTAGCAATTATGATTGCTTTAGATGTTTTTCTAACGCCCATTTTTAGAATAGAAGGCATGGCCTTTATGTCTAGTGTGGTTAATATTATCGCTGGAGTTATAATGGGACCAATCTATGCATTAGTTATGGCACTTGTAACGGCTTTTATTCGTATTTTAACTCAAGCAGGAGTAGCATCTGTTGCACCTTTAGCTATTCTAGGAGCTGGTCCAGGAGCTTTCTTAGCGGGTTGGTTTTATCGGTTTTATGCGAAAGACTGGATGTCTTGGGTGGGTGAGTTTATAGGAACAGGGATAATTGGAGCACTTTTATCAGCTCCAATTATGGTCTGGTTTTGGACTTGGACAGCGGATGGAAATCACGAAGTGTTAGCTAAAGCATCTGCAGCTCAATCCATTTTTCTTTTTATGCCAAGGTTTATAGGGGCGACTATAATTGGCGGTGTTATTGCTTTGTTGCTACTTCAGGGATTAAAGCGGGTTCCTGTATTTATGACAATACAAGCATTATTTAAAGGAGAAAAAGTAAAATGAAATTGGGTTTAAAAGATGTATTATTGATTGCTTTATTAGCGGTTGTTCTGGGCGTTGTTTACTTTGGAGCAGGCTATATTTCAAATGTTTTTGTACCTTTTGTAGGTCCTATAGCGCATGAAGTTATTTATGGTATTTGGTTTGTGGCAGGTCCAATGGCTCTTTATATATTGAGGAAACCAGGAACCGCTATTGTAGCAGAATTGTTAGCTGCTTTGATAGAGGTTTTAATTGGATCAATTTATGGACCAAGTGTACTCGTTATTGGTACCCTTCAAGGTTTAGGGTCAGAATTAGGCTTTACGCTGTTTAGGTATCATAATTACAAGTTGCCAGCTTTTATATTGTCTGCTATTTTGACATCAATTTTTAGTTTTGCATGGAGTTTTTATGCCAATGGACTTAGTGCATTTTCATTTTCATATAACATTCTGATGCTTATAGTAAGAACTGTTTCATCTATTATTTTCTTCTTATTAACAAAGAATATATGTGACCAATTGCATAGAAGTGGTGTACTGAATGCTTATGGGATTCATGAAGGGAAGTAGCCTATGCTATCTGTTGAAAAATTAGCTTACACCCATGGCGATAGTCATTATTTATTTGATGAAGTGACTTTTAGTCTTAACCCAGGAGAACGAATTTTAATTAGTGGCTATTCAGGGTGTGGTAAGAGTACATTGGCTCTTTTACTATCAGGGTTAAAAGAAAGTGGGAAAGGTCAAGTTTTATTAAACGGCTCATTAATAGAACCAAGCGATGTGGGTTTTCTTTTTCAAAATCCTGATTTGCAATTTTGTATGGATACTGTGGCGCATGAGTTGTATTTTATTTTAGAAAATTTACAAATAGAACCGGAGCAAATGCAAGATAGAAGTGAGTTTGTATTGGCACAAGTTGGTTTAAAAGGATTTCAGAATCGTTTGATTTATACTTTATCTCAAGGTGAAAAACAGCGATTAGCATTGGCGACTATTTTTTTAAAATCTCCTAAACTTATTATTTTAGATGAAGCTTTTGCGAATTTGGATCAAGAGAGTGCCAGTCAACTATTACAATTAGTTCTTAATTATCAAGCAAACAATCAATCAATGCTGATTGTAATCGATCATTTGATTACTTATTATCAAGATATAATGGATCACTATTTTTGGTTGGAAAAATGGTTGATAAGGGTCGATTTTGATTATATGCTCAATCGTTTGAATGTCTTCGAATTAGAAAAGAAAAGTCATAATACAGGTGACAAACTGTTATCAATTAAAGATTTCCAAGTTAAACTTTCAAAAAACAAATTCATCTCTTACCTTGATTTTGATTTAGCAAGTGGGGAGAGGTTGTGCTTAGATGGACCAAGTGGCGTGGGGAAGTCTAGTTTCTTTATGGGATTGTTAGGGCTCTATAGGACTAAAGGAAAGAAACAATTTACTCATAGAAAGCAAATTCCTATAAGCTTTTTATTTCAAAATCCCTTAGATCAATTTATTTTTTCAACAGTTTATGACGAAATTTTTCAGGTTTGCAAGGATAGTAACAAAGCGAGGGATATTTTGGAAACCATAAATCTTTGGGATAAAAAACAGTTTTCACCATTTCAACTAAGTCAAGGCCAACAGAGGCGATTAGCCATTGGCAGTATTTTAGCTAGTGATAGTAAACTTCTATTATTAGATGAACCAACTTATGGACAAGATGCCTATCACGCTAATATGATTACGACTCTTCTTTTGAGTTATTGTCACAAAAATCATTGTGGGGTTATTTTTACTAGCCATGATCCTCACTTAAAAGAGTGTTTTGCAACACGTTTCTTGGAGGTGTCATCTTGTTCAATTTGAAAAACTATCATCCAGCTATCACCTTCCTATGTTTATTAATACCAACCTTTTCGTTTAGTTTCACATTGAGGCTAAGAACGTCTTTGTTATTTCTAATTATAGTAGTAACACTGCAATGCTTCGTAAAGGTTTCTTTAAAAACTTGGGCGAAGGTCAATTTGATCTCATTTGTGATGGGACTCTCTTTATTTTTAGGGACGTATTTTTGGGGGAAATTACCCCATCAATTCGTCTTAGCTAGTCTAGTGGCCTGTCGTCCGCTTATTTTTATGAACGTGGGTTTGTTATTTCATGCATCACATTCTAATTATGATTTTATAGAATCTCTTTATCAAACTTTCAAAGTGCCTAGTCATTTTGCATATGGTATTTTTGCGGTCTTTAATCTTTTACCATTAATTAAATTACAATACCAACGTAATCGACTCGCATTCCGACTGAAGAATCAGGTAACTTGGGCATTATCGCCTAGACTAATATTGTCAGTTTTATTAAAGACGATATATTGGGTAGAACAGTTAGAGTTAGCAATGCTTTCTAAAGGTTTTGAAGTGGGTAAAGAGCGAACACATGCTTCAACTTATCCCGTTCGTTTTCGAGATTATAGTTTACTTGGTATGAGTATTTTATTGGCTATAGGAATGATTTTTAAATAAGTACAATTAGTTTAGTAATACAATTGTGCATTTATATAGAGTGAGCATGTTCTGCTCATGAGATCATAACAAAGGAGATTACTATGTTAAAAGATGAGATGATTGCTAAAGGAACAAAATATATACAATCCATCTATCAAGATCCATTTATTCAAGGAATTGTAAAAGGGCGTTTAGACCATGACGTAATCTGCCATTATTTACAGGCAGATAATATCTACCTTGGGAAATTTGCTGATATTTATGCCCTGTGCTTGGCAAAATCTGATAATTTACGAGATAAACAATTTTTCCTTGAACAAGTTGACTTTACATTAAATCGGGAGTTAGCAGATGGTGAAGGTCCACATCAAGCCTTGGCAGCTTATACTAATCGATCTTATCAGGATATTATCGAAAAGGCTGTATGGTACCCGTCAGCAGATCATTACATTAAACATATGTATTTTCATTTTTACGAAAATGGTATTGCTGGTGCTTTAGCTGCAATGAGCCCATGTCCATGGATTTACCATCAATTGGCTAAAAAAATAATTGAGGAGAACCAGTTTTTGAATGGTAACCCTTTTAATAATTGGATAACTTTTTATGCTAACGATACAGTTGAAGAGTTAATGGAAAACTATTTTCGTATGATGGATTATTATGCGCAGAATTTGTCAAAAGAGAAGCAAGCTGATTTGGTAGATGCTTTTGTGAAATCTTGTCAGCATGAGAGACGTTTTTTTCAAATGGCAATAAATCAAGAAAAATGGGAGGATTAATATGACTTATTTAGCACCAGTTTTAACTATTGCAGGAACTGATCCTAGCGGTGGAGCAGGGATTATGGCAGATTTAAAGACATTTCAAGCTCGTCGGACTTACGGGATGGCTGTTGTGACTAGTGTTGTTGCTCAGAACACTTGTGGGGTTAGAGGCGTTCAGCATATAGAAACAGCTATCATTGATCAACAACTAGCTTGTGTTTATGATGATATTAAGCCAAAGGCGGTCAAAACAGGAATGTTAGCGGAGAGGGAAACGATTAGTTTAGTCGCTTCATATTTAAAAAAATATCCGCAACCTTATGTATTAGATCCTGTTATGGTGGCAACTAGCGGACATCGTTTAATTGATTCAGATGCCGTAGAAGCATTAAAAGAAGACTTATTGCCATTAGCAACTATTATCACACCAAATTTACCAGAAGCTGAGGTTTTAGTGGGATATGACTTATCAGATGAAGTAAGTATTATTAAAGCAGGTTACGATATTCAAAAACAATATTCTGTTAGAAATGTTCTTATAAAGGGAGGACATCTAGATGGTTTGGCTAAAGATTATTTATTTTTGGAAAAAGAAGGGTTGATAACTCTTAGTAATCAACGTATCAATACTATTCATACTCATGGGACTGGGTGTACATTTGCAGCAGTCGTTGCAGCGGAGTTAGCTAAAGGGCAATCAATTCTAAACGCGGTAAGTACCGCTAAATCATTTATTACTTCAGCTATCGAAACAGCGCCTGAGTTGGGTCTTGGAAACGGTCCTGTCAATCATACTAGCTATCAAGGAGACTAAAATGTATTTAGAACAACTAAAAGAGGTAAATCCTTTAACCATTTGTATCACTAATAATGTGGTCAAAAACTTTACAGCCAATGGTTTATTAGCTTTAGGAGCTTCTCCGGCTATGAGCGAGTGCATAGAGGACTTAGAAGACTTGTTAAAAGTTGCAGATGCATTATTAATTAATATAGGAACACTAACAAAAGAAAGTTGGCAACTTTACCAAGAAGCAATCAAAATAGCAAATAAAAACCAAGTTCCAGTTGTATTAGATCCTGTAGCGGCAGGAGCAAGTCGTTTTCGATTAGAAGTGTCACTTGATTTATTGAAGAATTATCCTATTAGTTTACTTAGAGGAAATGGTAGTGAAATCGCTGCTTTGGTTGGTGAAAAACAAGCGTCTAAAGGGGCAGATGGGGGAAAAGTGGCTGATTTAGAATCAATTGCTGTAAAAGCCAATCAAGTTTTTGATGTGCCAGTGGTTGTCACAGGAGAAACTGATGCTATCGCTGTTAGAGGAGAAGTTCGCTTATTACAAAATGGTAGTCCTTTAATGCCACTTGTTACAGGAACTGGATGTCTATTAGGGGCAGTATTGGCTGCTTTTATTGGTAGTTCTGACAGAAGCGATGATCTTGCTTGTCTGACAGAGGCCATGACTGTTTATAATGTTGCTGGAGAAATTGCAGAGAAAGTGGCAAAAGGTAAGGGAGTGGGAAGTTTCCAAGTTGCATTTTTAGATGCCCTTTCTCAGATGAAATCAGAAATGATTATGGACAAATAGGCGGTGTCAGTAGATGAAAGATACATTGAAATTATATTTTGTTTGTGGGACTGTGGATTGCTCTAGGAAGAATATATTGACTGTTGTTGAAGAAGCCTTACAAGCAGGTATAACTCTATTTCAATTTAGAGAAAAAGGTTTTACAGCATTACAAGGTAAGGAAAAAATTGCTATGGCTAAGCAACTCCAAATACTTTGTAAGCAATATCAAGTTCCTTTTATTATTGATGATGACATTGACTTAGTTGAGTTAATTGATGCTGATGGTCTTCATATTGGACAAAATGATTTACCTGTTGATGAGGCACGGAGACGTTTACCAGATAAAATCATCGGTTTATCTGTGAGTACAATGGCTGAATATCAGAAATCACAATTATCTGTTGTTGATTACATCGGAATTGGTCCTTTTAATCCGACACAATCAAAAGCAGATGCTAAGCCTGCTGTTGGCAATAGGACAACAAAGGCAGTTAGAGAAATTAATCAAGATATTCCAATCGTTGCAATAGGCGGAATCACTAGTGATTTTGTTCATGATATTATAGAATCAGGCGCAGATGGGATTGCTGTTATATCGGCTATTTCAAAAGCAAATCATATTGTAGATGCAACCAGACAATTGCGCTATGAAGTTGAAAAAGCTCTGGTTAATAGGCAAAAACACAGTGATGTAATCAAATAAGGCTACATCGTTAATTATAAGAATTTTTAAGATATTATATCATCACACAATACTGGTATTTGAAAAAGAATTTAAACTATGATAATATAGTAGAGTTGAATTCTAGTTAAAGAAAGATTTGAAAGTATGCGTAAAATTATTATTAACGGTGGCAAGCAACTGACGGGAGAAGTTGCTGTATCGGGTGCCAAAAATAGTGTAGTTGCCTTGATTCCTGCCACTATTCTTGCTGATGATGTTGTGGTCTTAGATGGAGTTCCGGCTATTTCTGATGTTGACAGTTTAGTTGACATTATGGAAACTATGGGAGCTAAGATTAAGCGTTATGGTGAGACGCTTGAAATTGATCCACGTGGCGTTAAAGATATTCCAATGCCTTATGGCAAAATCAATAGTCTTCGTGCATCCTATTATTTCTATGGAAGCTTATTGGGGCGTTATGGTCAAGCAACATTAGGTTTACCTGGTGGTTGTGATTTAGGCCCCCGTCCGATTGATTTACATTTAAAAGCTTTTGAAGCGATGGGAGCTAGTGTTTCTTATGAAGGTGATTCAATGCGTCTAGCAACAAACGGAAAGCCTTTGCAAGGAGCAAATATTTATATGGATACTGTCAGTGTTGGTGCGACAATTAACACTATGATCGCAGCAGCTAAGGCAAATGGTCGTACGGTTATTGAAAATGCTGCGCGTGAACCAGAAATTATTGACGTGGCTACTCTTTTAAATAATATGGGAGCTCATATTCGTGGTGCTGGGACTGATGTTATTACAATTGAAGGTGTGAAATCGCTCCATGGCACGCGTCATCAAGTAATTCCAGATCGTATTGAAGCAGGAACTTATATTGCTATGGCAGCAGCTATCGGACGAGGAATAAAAGTGACCAATGTGTTATATGAACACCTTGAGAGTTTCATTGCTAAGTTAGATGAGATGGGAGTTCGAATGACAGTTGAAGAGGATTCAATTTTTGTCGAAGAACAAGAAAAGTTAAAAGCTGTATCCATAAAAACCTCACCTTACCCAGGATTTGCTACAGATTTACAACAACCTCTAACCCCTTTATTACTAACAGCAGAAGGAAACGGGAGTTTATTAGATACTATCTATGAGAAACGTGTTAATCATGTTCCCGAATTAGCACGTATGGGAGCTAATATTTCTACCCTAGGGGGCAAAATAGTTTATAGTGGTCCTAATCAATTATCTGGTGCACCTGTAAAAGCGACAGATTTGCGTGCAGGCGCTGCTTTAGTTATCGCTGGCTTAATGGCAGAGGGACGAACTGAAATTACGAATATCGAGTTTATTTTACGTGGATATTCTAATATCATCGAGAAACTAACATCATTGGGTGCGGATATCCAATTGGTTGAGGAATAGTATATATAACAAAGAGTTGAGAATATTTCTTAGCTCTTTTCTTCTTGTTTTAGATTAAGTCACTTATAGGTATTTGAAATCTCTTGTGGTATAATATTATCATGGATATATGGACAAATTTAGGACGGTTTGCATTCATTGAAACAGAACATGTTAACCTACGTCCTGTTGCCTACACTGATAGGGAAGCTTTTTGGCGAATAGCTTCAAAAAGGACAAATTTACAATTTATTTTTCCTGTTCAAACCAGTAAGAAGGAAAGTGATTTTCTTTTAGTTCATTCTTTTATGAAAGAGCCGTTGGGAGTTTGGGCGATTGAAGATAAAGTTAGTCATAAAATGTTTGGAGTTATCCGTTTTGAAAACATTGATTTATCTAAAAAGACAGCTGAAATTGGCTATTTTTTGAAAGAAAGTTCTTGGGGTCAAGGCATTATGACTGAATGTCTAAAGACACTTTCTTTTTTTGCTTTTCAAGAGTTTGGGATGGACAAATTGATCATAGTAACACATAAAGAGAATATTGCTAGTCAGAAGGTTGCTTTGAAGGCGCATTTCAAACAATCTAGGAGTTTTAAAGGAAGCGACCGTTATACACGCCGTATAAGAGACTATATTGAGTTTCAATTAACTAGGGGTGATTATCGTTATGAGTAAACATCAAGAAATTTTGGAGTACCTAGAAAATTTAGCTGTTGGTAAGAGGGTTAGTGTACGCAGTATTTCAAATCATTTAAAGGTGAGTGATGGCACTGCATACCGCGCTATAAAAGAGGCAGAAAATAGGGGTATTGTTGAGACTAGACCGCGTAGTGGGACAGTACGTGTTGCTCAAAAAGCAAAGGTTAATATTGAAAAACTGACTTATGCTGAAATTGCAAGGATTAGTGACTCACAAGTTGTTGCAGGAACAGAGGGGCTCAGCAAGGAGTTTAGTAAATTTTCTATAGGTGCAATGACTCACAGAAATATTGAAAAATATTTGGTGCAAGGAGGGTTATTGATTGTTGGCGACCGTGATGAAATACAACATTTAGCCTTACAACATCAAAACGCTATCTTAGTTACAGGTGGCTTTAATGTTTCCCCATCTGTTTGTCGTTTAGCAGATAAACTTCAAATTCCCGTAATGGTAACACACTATGATACATTCACAGTATCAACGATGATTAATCACACTTTGTCAAATGCCAAAATTCGTACTGATTTAAAGACCGTTGAACAAGTCTATCAGTCGCAAATGGATTACGGTTTCTTAGCGCAGGATGATACCGTAAAAGAATTTAATCTTCTTGTTAAACAAACTAAAAATGTTCGTTTTCCAATAGTCAACCAAGCTAATGTTGTCGTTGGTGTTGTTAGTGTGCAAGATATTCTTGGAAAAGATAAAGAAGTAAAATTGGCAACAGTCATGTCAAAAAATATCATTGTTGCTAAACCTCGAATGAGTCTAGCTAATATCAGTCAAAAAATGATTTTTGAAGATTTGAATATGATGCCAGTAGTATCGGATGACTTTGAATTATTAGGCGTTATTACAAGACGACAAGCTGTAGAAAATTTATCGATGTCGCAAGGGACAGCTTTATACACCTATAGTGATCAAATCTTGTCTAATTTACAAATTGAAGATGGTCACTTTTCGTTTTTAGTAGAACCCGCTATGATTGACCATACAGGTAGCTTAACACAAGGAGTTTTGACGGAGTTCTTAAAAGAAATTTGTATTCGTGTCTTAACTCGTAAGCATCAACGCAGTATTGTTGTTAAACAAATGACACTTTATTTCTTGCAACCTGTTCAAATTGATGAAATAATAATGGTAACGCCAACAATTATTTCAGAAAAACGGCGCGAAGCTACACTCGATTTAGAATTAAAATTAGAAAATAAAATTATTGCTAAAGCTATGATAGCGGTAAAAATTAATTAGATATAAGGAGAATAAATAGAAAATGATTACATTAAAGTCAGCACGCGAAATTGAAGCAATGGATAGAGCAGGTGATTTTTTAGCCAGCATCCACATTGGACTTCGTGATATTATCAAACCAGGAGTTGATATGTGGGAAGTTGAAGAATACGTTCGTAGACGTTGTAAAGAAGAAAACGTATTGCCATTGCAAATCGGGGTTGATGGTGCAGTTATGGATTACCCATATGCTACTTGTTGTGGGCTTAATGATGAAGTGGCTCATGCCTTTCCTCGTCATTATACCCTAAAACAAGGTGACCTTTTAAAAGTAGATATGGTTTTAAGCGAACCTTTAGATAAATCAATTGTTGATGTTTCATCGTTAAACTTTGACAACGTGGCTCAAATGAAAAAGTACACGGAAACATATAGTGGTGGTTTGGCAGACTCATGTTGGGCTTATGCTGTAGGTGAAGTTTCACAAGAGGTGAAAGACTTAATGTCTGTGACAAGAGAAGCAATGTATATTGGGATTGAAAAAGCAGTTATCGGAAACCGTATTGGTGATATTGGAGCTGCTATTCAGGATTATGCAGAGAGTCGTGGTTATGGAGTTGTTCGTGATTTGGTTGGTCACGGTGTTGGTCCAACAATGCATGAAGAGCCTATGGTGCCTAACTATGGTACAGCAGGTCGAGGTCTCCGTCTTCGTGAGGGGATGGTTTTAACCATCGAACCAATGATTAATACTGGTACTTGGGAAATTGATACAGACATGAAAACTGGTTGGGCACATAAAACCTTAGATGGTGGTCTTTCTTGTCAATATGAACATCAATTTGTTATCACTAAAGATGGTCCTGTTATTTTAACGAGTCAAGGAGAAGAAAGAACTTACTAAAATGAAATTAAAAAAATTCTTTGAGGATTTGCTGGCTAAACTAGAATATAGACCCATTCAAGTTTTTATGCGTCATTTTCAAAGTGCAGAGATGGACTTATCAGCCATAGCAGTTGCTTATTATCTATTAGTGACAGCTTTTCCATTACTAGTTATTGCTGCTAATATTTTTCCTTATTTTCATATTAATGTGTCGGATTTATTGTCACTTATGCAAAAAAATCTTCCGAAAAATATTTATGAACCTGCCTCACGCTTAGCAGTAGATGCTTTTTCGAAACCGTCTACCGGCATTTTGGGATTCGCGTCATTAACAGCTTTTTGGACAATGTCTAAAAGTTTGACCTCTCTTCAAAAAGCCATTAATAAAGCATACGGTGTTGACCAACACAGAGACTTTGTGATTAGTCGTTTAGTGGGTGTGGGGACTGGGCTGATCATCCTATTTTTACTGACTTTTGTTTTAATTTTTTCAACCTTTTCAAAACCAGTTTTACAGATAATTGTAAACATGTATGATTTGGGAGATACTCTAACGGCGTGGCTTTTAAATCTTGCACAACCAGTTACATTTTTGACTATATTTTTAGGTATTGGAATTTTATACTTTATTTTACCTAACGCACGAATTAGAAAAGTACGTTATGTCATTCCAGGGACATTATTTTCAACGTTTGTTATTGGTTTTTTTAGTAATTTAATTAGCCAATACGTCTTAAATAGGGTTGAAAAAATGGTAGATATTAAAACGTTTGGTTCGGTCGTTATCTTTATCTTAATGCTATGGTTTATTTTCTTAGCCCACATTATGATTTTAGGTGCAATACTGAATGCCAGCGTTCAAGAAATTGCGACAGGAAAAATTGAATCAAGGCGTGGAGATATTATGTCTCTTATCCAAAAATCCAAAGAAGAAAAATAAGAAAAGACAGCTCTTGTTAGAGTTGCCTTTTTTTGTCTTTAAAAATAACAAATTTGCTCAAGATGTAGTTGAGTAAAATAATTAATATTTGAGATACAAGGCTTTCAATGGTGTTGATTTTATTTAAATTGTGCTGAACGAATTGTCCGATAATAGAAGGAAATTGATCAACAAAAATAACAGCTAATATCAAATCTAATCCTAATGTGCCTAATCTAGCGATGACAAATGTTTGTAAGCGTTGAAACTGTCCAATTTTAGTTTGTTTAAAAACAAATCGATCATTTGTAAAAAAAGCAAAAAGTATAGCTATTATGTTAGCAACTATTGCAGAGAATGGAGCGTCCTGCGAGAAATTAAAAATCCCTTGTCGAATAACTAAATAAAGAAGGGATGTTAATAGTCCGAACAGTAAATATAAGCTGACTTCATTTTGAATACTTTTTTTCAGTAACGATTTTAATTTAACCATATTTTTATTATATCACGGATGCTTCAAAGTGATGAGGAAATCTCCCATAAGCTTGGCTTTACTTTTTGTTTGTGATATACTTAGTAAGTTGTTTTACACAACCCTTGATGCTTAGTTCCCTTTCATCAAGCATATTACAAACGTTAGAAGTGTTAACTGTCTAAACGTTAAAGGAGAAATTATGAACACATTTACAACTCGCGATTACGCTCACATGGCTATTGTAACAGCTATCTATATCGTTTTAACCATAACGCCACCTTTTAATGCTATTGCTTATGGTGCTTATCAATTCCGTGTTTCAGAAATGCTAAATTTCTTGGCCTTTTATCACCGAAAATACCTTTTTGCGGTAACGTTAGGATGTATGATTTCTAATCTTTATAGTTTTGGAATGATTGATGTCTTTGTAGGTGGTGGTTCAACTTTACTTTTTGTTTATCTTGGAACCATTTTATTCAAGCAATATCAAAAAGATTATCTATTTAATGGCCTTATTAACAAAGCATTCTTTTTCTTTTCTTTCTTCTTTGCTGCTTCAATGATTACGGTAGCAGTTGAATTGAAAATTGTAGCAGGATTACCTTTATTATTAACATGGTTAACGACAGCTGTTGGTGAATTGACTTCACTTTTGGTTGGAGCAGTCCTTGTGGATAAGTTGAGTAGACACGTCGATTTTACAAAATAAATATATTATAAAGCGCGAGACATTGATCTCGGCTTTTTTGTTTGGTTTTATAGTTAGCATAGCTAGAAAATGCTGCAACTTTTATGAGAAATGCTCCAATTTTTATTAATATCCTTAGTCTTTGTGATAAAATAGAAATATGGAAAATCGTATGAATGAATTAGTATCTTTGTTGAATCAGTACGCAAAAGAGTATTATACACAAGATAATCCCACAGTTTCTGACAGTCAATATGACCAGTTATATCGAGAGTTAGTAGAATTAGAAGAGCAACATCCAGAAAACATTTTGCCAAATAGTCCCACACATCGAGTGGGTGGTTTAGTTTTAGAAGGCTTTGAAAAATACCAACATGAATATCCTTTGTATTCATTGCAGGATGCTTTCTCAAAAGAAGAATTGATAGCCTTTGATAAACGTGTTAAAGCAGAGTTTCCAACTGCTTCTTATATGGCAGAGCTGAAAATTGATGGTCTATCTGTCTCGTTGACTTATGTAAATGGTATTTTACAGGTTGGGGCAACACGTGGTGATGGCAATATTGGAGAAAATATTACTGAAAATTTAAAGCGTGTTCATGATATTCCTCTACATTTAGACCAAAGTTTAGATATTACTGTTCGCGGAGAGTGCTACCTTCCCAAAGAATCTTTTGAAGCTATTAACATAGAAAAACGTGCAAATGGTGAGCAGGAATTTGCTAATCCTAGGAATGCAGCAGCAGGAACCTTGCGCCAATTAAACACAGGGATTGTTGCGAAACGTAAATTAGCAACTTTTCTTTATCAAGAAGCTAGCCCTACGCAAAAAGAAACACAAGATGATGTTTTAAAAGAGCTAGAAAGCTATGGCTTTTCAGTCAATCATCATCGTTTAATTAGCTCTTCTATGGAGAAAATTTGGGATTTTATCCAAACTATAGAAAAAGATAGAATTTCCCTCCCTTATGATATCGATGGTATTGTTATTAAGGTTAATAGCTTAGCAATGCAAGAAGAGTTGGGCTTCACTGTAAAGGCACCTCGTTGGGCGATTGCATATAAATTCCCTGCTGAAGAAAAGGAAGCAGAAATATTATCTGTTGATTGGACAGTTGGGCGAACAGGAGTTGTAACACCAACAGCTAACCTAACTCCAGTTCAACTAGCAGGGACAACCGTTAGTAGGGCCACTCTGCATAATGTAGATTATATTGCCGAAAAAGATATCCGTATTGGAGATACTGTTGTTGTATACAAAGCAGGGGATATCATCCCTGCAGTCTTAAATGTCGTTATGAGTAAGCGAAACCAGCAAGAAGTCATGCTTATTCCTAAACTATGTCCTTCTTGTGGTAGTGAATTAGTTCATTTTGAAGATGAGGTGGCTTTACGTTGTATTAATCCGCTGTGCCCCAACCAAATCAAAGAACGTTTAGCTCATTTTGCTAGCCGGGATGCTATGAATATTACAGGTTTTGGTCCATCCTTAGTCGAAAAATTATTTGATGCTCATTTAATAGCAGATGTTGCAGATATTTATCGTTTAAGTATAGAGGATTTATTAACTTTAGATGGTATTAAAGAGAAATCTGCAACTAAGATTTATCATGCAATCCAATCTTCAAAAGAAAATTCTGCTGAAAAACTTCTTTTTGGCCTAGGTATTCGTCATGTGGGAAGCAAGGCGAGCCGCCTTTTATTGGAGGAATTTGGTAATTTGAGGCAACTAAGTCAAGCAAGTCAAGAAAGTATTGCCTCAATTGATGGACTAGGAGGGGTTATTGCCAAATCACTTCATACGTTCTTTGAAAAAGAAGAGGTAGATAAACTACTAGAGGAATTAACTTCCTATAACGTTAATTTTAATTATCTAGGAAAACGAGTTAGTACAGATGCACAACTTTCAGGTTTAACAGTCGTTTTAACCGGAAAACTTGAAAAGATGACTCGTAATGAAGCAAAAGAGAAATTACAAAACCTTGGTGCTAAGGTGACAGGTAGCGTTTCTAAAAAGACTGATTTAATTGTTGCAGGAAGCGATGCAGGAAGTAAACTAACCAAGGCTCAAGATTTAGGGATTACAATACAAGATGAAGACTGGTTACTCAACCTTTAAGTGAGGAAGAAATGAAGAAACAAAAAAAAGCGCGTTTAATTTATAACCCAACTTCTGGTCAAGAAATTATGAAAAAAAATGTAGCGGAAGTTCTTGATATACTTGAAGGATTTGGGTATGAAACATCAGCCTTTCAAACAACGCCAACTAAAAATTCTGCCAGAGATGAAGCTGCTAGAGCTGCTCAAGCTGGTTTTGATTTGATTGTTGCAGCAGGTGGAGATGGTACTATTAATGAAGTTGTTAATGGTATTGCTCCTTTGAAACGTCGTCCTAAGATGGCAATTATTCCAACTGGAACAACTAATGATTTTGCTCGTGCCTTAAAAATACCGCGAGGTAATCCTATTGAAGCAACTAAATTAATTGGTAAAAATCAAATCGTTAAGATGGACATTGGTCAAGCTCAAGAGGACAATTATTTTATTAATATTGCAGCTGCAGGTAGTTTGACAGAGTTAACTTATAGTGTACCAAGTCAATTGAAAACAACGTTTGGCTATCTTGCTTATCTAGCAAAAGGTGTTGAATTATTACCTCGAGTTCGAAAAGTACCAGTCAAAATTACTCACGATAAGGGTGAATTTATCGGTGATGCTTCAATGATTTTTGTTGCCATCACAAATTCTGTAGGAGGGTTTGAACAAATTGCACCTGATGCCAAATTGGATGATGGGAAATTTACCCTTATTTTAGTAAAAACTGCAAATCTTATTGAGATTATGCATCTCATTCGTTTGGTGCTAGCAGGTGGAAAACATATTAATGATAAACGAGTAGAGTATATTAAAACGTCTTATCTAACTATCGAACCCCTATCAGACGAGCGTATGATGATTAACTTAGATGGAGAATATGGAGGAGATGCTCCCATTACTCTAGCAAACCTTAAAAATCATATTAGGTTCTTTGCTAATACTGATGAAATTTCGGATGATGCTTTAGTTTTAGATAAAGATGAATTAGCGATAGAAGCTATTGCACAGAAGTTTGCTAATGAGGTAAATGATTTAGAAGGATTAGGAGATTGATGAATGGATAATACTGTCATTGTACATTACCATAGCCGAAAGAAAAATTACTTTAATTTAAGTTTATGGCAGTGGCGCGATGGCTCAGAGGGTCAAGATGCTCATTTTTCACGGTTTGACAGTTTCGGTGCTGTTGCGATACTAAAATATCCCTTGCCATATTTTTTAAGCCATTATTATGTGATTGTTAAGGATAAAAATTGGCATCATAAAACAATAGATTATCGCATTGATTGTACTAAAGGTGGTGCACGTAAAGAAGTTTGGATTGTAGATGGGGATGACAATCTGTATTATTCTCGTCAAGCAGCAGTTAGTAGCCATCATTATAGTAGACGCCAACCTCATGCCTACGATATGGCAATCAATAGTAGAGCGTTTGATAAAAAATGGGGATTTGATGGTTGGTTAGGTTTTGAATATTCAGAAACTAAAACGGCTTTTAGATTGTGGGCCCCTACTGCGGAACGTGTAGAACTGATTTTATATCATTCGACAGATGAAACAGCAAGTGTATCAAAAGTTCTTTCTATGAAAAGAGGGACAGCCGTCAATTATAAAAATCATAAAGAAAACACCCATGGCGTCTGGTTTACTGAACTTGAAGGAAACTATAATTACCAAGCATATACTTATCGAGTCTACTATAGACGACGTACCTTTAAAATTACGAGAGACCCTTATTCCATTGCAACGACTGCAAATGGTAAAAGGTCTATTGTTATTGCTCCAGAAGCATTAACTCCGGAAGGGTTTAAAATAAGTCATGGAAAAGAAGCTAAGTGGCGGCTCGAAAACCCCAATCAAGCAGTCATTTACGAAATGCATGTGCGTGATTTTTCGATATCTGAGACTTCAGGAGTTAAGACAGATTATCAAGGAAAATTTAAGGGATTGCATCAAAAAGATACAGTTAATCAGCATGGTGATAAAACGACCTTTGATTATGTGCAAGACTTAGGAGTTAACTATATCCAACTTCAACCAATTTTCGATCATCATCAGACGTTTGATGATGATGGTCACTATGCTTATAATTGGGGATATGATCCTGAAAACTACAACGTTCCAGAAGCAAGCTTCTCTAGTAATCCACATGAACCTGCAACGCGTATTTTAGAATTAAAATCTGCTATCCAAGCGTACCATGATGCAGGCATTGGTGTTATTATGGATGTTGTCTATAATCATACTTTTTCATCAACTGATTCTGCATTTCAACTAACGGTTCCAGATTATTATTATCGAATGAATCACAATGGAACATTTCAAAATGGTTCAGGCTGTGGTAATGAAACAGCTAGTGAAAAAGAAATGTGTCGTAAGTATATTCTTGATTCAGTTTTGTATTGGGTGAAAGAATATAATATCGATGGTTTTCGATTTGATTTGATGGGACTACATGATGTAGAAACGATGAACATTATAAGAAATGAGCTAAATAAAATCGACCCTCGTATTTTGGTTTATGGAGAAGGATGGGACATGGGAGCTGGTCTCACGCCTCAAAATAAAGCTAAAAAAGATAATGCTTATCAGATGCCTGGAATTGGCTTTTTCAATGATGATGTAAGAGACGCTGTCAAAGGTGCGGAAATTTACGGAGAATTTAAAAAAGGCTTAGTTTCTGGAAACAGTACAGAAGATATTGTTGCAAAAGGCATTTTAGGAAGTGATGAGTTAGTATCATACATTGATCCTAGTCAAGTTTTAAATTATGTTGAAGCACATGACAACTACAACTTAAATGATTTGCTATGGGAATTACATCCTAATGACAACGAGAAACAACATATTTACCGAGTTGAAGTAGCTAGTGCTATGAATCTATTGATGCAAGGGATGGCTTTCATGCAATTAGGTCAGGAGTTTCTTCGAACAAAGTGTTATCCTACAGGTGATAAAGGTCAACTTACTCAAGCAGATAAAGAAAGAGCTATGAATTCTTACAATGCCCCAGACCAAGTTAATCAGGTCAACTGGGATAATGTTACCTTTCATAAGAGTACTATTAATTTTATTAGGAAAATAATTACTTTGAAGACAAACTCTCCTTACTTTTCTTACTCTAGCTTTGAAGAGATTCGCAAACATGTTTTTGTAGAGTCTGCTCAATACCATTCAGGTTTCATAAGTTTTACAGTCGAAGAACATAAGAAAATAAAAATAATTTTCAATATTAAAGGAAAACGCTTGCAGGATCCTTTCATAGGTGATATAATAATATCAAATCATGAAGAAGGAAAAGCGATAGATTCATTAGATGATGAGCTTTCTGTAATGATCCTTGATATCACAAAATAACCTGAAAACATTCAGGTTATTTTTGTGTATATTAAGGAATTTGATTTGAATTTGAGTTTCTTATATTTTAGTTAATTTTTCGGAAATATAGAGGGTGAAATATTTTCAGATGCGTCTGTATGAGGAAAATGCATTCCTCTTTTTTTGTACCATTGAGGAAATATTTTTGTCTTATATTGACTAGTAGACCTGTGAGGTGAGTAGATGTCCAATAAAGATGAGTTATATACTTTTGGAATAGGTGAAAATTTTCATCTCCAGAATTATTTAGGCGTACATAGCGAAAATGGAAGCTTTTGTTTCAGAGTTTGGGCTCCTAATGCTGAAAATGTTCAAGTTATTGGAGATTTTACAGATTGGCGAAATCGACCTCTCCAAATGAACAAAATTCAAGCAGGAGTTTGGGAAGCTAACAGTTTGGATGCGCGCGAAGGTGATTTATATAAATATTTGGTTACTCGTAAAGGTGGTCAAGTAGTTGAGAAAATCGATCCTATGGCAGTTTATATGGAAAGACGTCCTGGAACTGCAAGTGTTATTAAAGTTCTTAGAAATAAAAAGTGGGAAGATGGTCTTTGGATGGGAAGGCGCAAACGTCTGGGTTTTCAGAAGCGTCCAATTAATATTTACGAAGTTCATGCTGGTTCATGGAAAAAAGATGATTTTGGACATCCTATGACTTTTTCTCAGTTAAAAGATTACTTAATCCCCTACCTTGTTGAGATGAATTATACTCATGTTGAATTTATGCCCTTAATGGCACATCCGCTTGATATGAGTTGGGGATATCAATTAATGGGGTATTTTGCTTTTGAACATACCTATGGTACTCCAGAAGAATTTCAAGACTTTGTAGAAGCATGTCATAAAAATAATATAGGAGTTCTTGTAGATTGGGTTCCAGGACACTTTATTCAGAATGACGATGCTTTAGCCTATTTCGATGGAACTGCTACTTATGAGTATCAAAATCATGATCGTGCGCATAACTATCGATGGGGAGCTCTGAACTTTGATTTAGGAAAAAATCAAGTACAATCCTTTTTGATTTCGAGTGCCTTGTTCTGGATTGAACATTATCATATTGATGGTATTCGTGTTGATGCGGTTAGTAATATGTTATATCTCGATTATGATGAAGGACCATGGGAAGCTAACCAATTTGGGGATAATCGTAATTTGGAAGGATATCACTTTTTAAGGAAACTTAACAAAGTAATTAAAGAGCGTCATCCTAATGTTATGATGATTGCTGAAGAGTCAACAGCTTCTACCCCAATAACTAAAGACTTAGAGTCTGGAGGATTGGGTTTTGACTTTAAATGGAATATGGGCTGGATGAATGATATCCTGCGTTTTTATGAAGAAGATCCTCTCTATAGGCAATATGATTTTAATTTAGTGACTTTTAGTTTTATGTATATATTCAATGAGAACTTTGTACTAGCTTTTTCACATGATGAAGTAGTACATGGTAAAAAGAGTATGATGCATAAAATGTGGGGTGACCGTTATAATCAATTTGCTGGTTTACGTAATTTATATGCATATCAAATGTGTCATCCTGGGAAAAAACTTCTCTTTATGGGAAGTGAGTTTGGTCAATTTTTAGAATGGAAATATAATGATCAACTAGAATGGGAAAACTTAAATGATGATATGAACCAAAAGATGCAACGCTATACTAAACAATTGAATCAATTTTATAAAGATCATAAGTGCCTATGGCGTATTGATGATTCCTTTGACGGGCTAGAAATTATTGATGCGGATAATAAATCTGAAACTGTTTTATCTTTTATACGAAAAGATGATAAAGGCGATTTGTTACTTTGTGTCTTTAATATGACTCCTGTAGAACGCCCTAACTTTACTATTGGTGTTCCGCAAGCGGGTATTTATGAAGAAGTTTTAAATACTGAAATGGAAGAGTTTGGAGGTGTTTGGAAAAACCACAATCCTGTAACGAAAACACAAGTGGCTACATGGAAAGATTATGATCATACTTTAAGTTTTACATTACCAGCCCTTGGGGCAAGTGTTTGGAGAATAAAACGTCGGCTTCGTAAATAAGTCTGCAATTTAGTAACCTCATTTTGAAAGGAAAGAATAATATGAAAAATGAAATGTTAGCACTCATTTTCGTCGGAGGACAAGGCACTCGACTCGGAAAATTGACTCAGAGCATTGCGAAACCTGCTGTTCAATTTGGAGGTCGTTACCGTATTATTGACTTTGCGCTTTCAAATTGTGCGAATTCAGGTATTAATAATGTTGGAGTTATTACTCAGTATCAACCGCTGGAACTCAATACTCATATTGGAAACGGATCTAGCTGGGGACTAGATGGTATCGATTCGGGAGTAACTGTATTACAGCCATATTCTGCAACAGAAG
Source organism: Streptococcus sp. 'group B' (assembly GCF_002073795.1). NCBI lineage: Bacteria > Bacillati > Bacillota > Bacilli > Lactobacillales > Streptococcaceae > Streptococcus > Streptococcus sp. 'group B'. The sequence continues at coordinate 1,088,771 of NZ_CP020432.1, forward strand.
GTAATCGCTGGTTTCAAGGTACCAGCCACGCTATCTATCAAAATATTGACTACATTGATCGTATTAATCCAGAATATGTACTCATTCTCTCTGGGGACCACATCTATAAAATGGACTATGATGACATGCTACAGACGCATAAAGATAATTTAGCAAGCCTAACAGTCGCTGTTTTAGATGTTCCTTTAAAAGAAGCAAGCCGTTTTGGAATTATGAATACTGATTCAAACGACCGTATTGTCGAATTTGAAGAAAAACCTGAACATCCTAAGTCAACAAAAGCTTCAATGGGAATATACATTTTTGACTGGAAGAGATTACGGACAGTTTTAATTGATGGTGAAAAGAACGGCATAGACATGTCAGACTTTGGTAAAAATGTTATACCAGCATACCTTGAATCGGGTGAACGTGTTTATACCTATAATTTTGATGGGTATTGGAAAGATGTTGGTACTATTGAATCCCTTTGGGAAGCTAATATGGAATATATTGGAGAAGATAACAAATTACATAGTCGTGATCGTTCATGGAAAATCTATTCTAAAAATTTGATTGCACCACCTAATTTCATGACAGAAGATGCAAATGTTAAAGATTCTTTAGTTGTAGATGGATGCTTTGTTGCAGGAAATGTTGAGCACTCCATTTTATCAACTAATGTCCAGGTAAAACCAAATGCTATTATTAAAGACTCCTTTGTTATGAGTGGCGCGACTATCGGTGAAGGTGCAAAGATAAATCGAGCTATTATCGGTGAGGATGCTGTTATTGGTGATGGTGTTGTGATTGATGGAAGTAAAGAAGTAGAAGTTATTGGTTATAAAGAAGTAGCGGGGGTTCCAAATGAAGATTGATAAATATACTGCGATTTTAGGAAATACTGTTAGTTACCCAGATATGCACAGTTTGACGGATAATCGTCCGCTTGCTTCTCTACCTTTTGATGGTAAGTATCGTTTAATTGATTTTCAATTATCCTCTTTAGCTAATGCAGGCGTTAGAAGTATTTATGGTATTTTTCGTGGGAATAATGTTCGCTCTGTTTTTGACCATATTAGAAGTGGTCGTGAGTGGGGCTTAGGTACACTGTTGAGTCACTATTCTTTAGGATTCTATGATACAGACGATGATACTCGTACAGTCAATGGGGATTATTACGATTAAATTTTAACTTACTTGAGGCGTTCGGGTAGCGACCAGACGATATATATGAGTTGTGATATGCTTTGTAATATTGACTTAAGTCAAGTAATCCACTTGCATAATGCAAATGGTGTGCAAGCCACCGTGGTTTATAAAAAAATGCCGAGATCAGCTATTGCAGAGGCTAATCAAGTCTTGACCATTGATGAATCTGATCATGTAGTGAGTCTAGGTAAAGCTGTAGATAATGACGATAACCAAAAAATGTCTGCTGAGATTTATGTTATCGATACACCTTGGTTAATCGAAAAAATGGAAGAGGAAGCTCAAAATAATGAACCACGTAAACTCCGCTTCTTACTTCGTGATTTAATTGTTGAAAGTAATGCTTTGGCTTTTGAATACACTGGTTATTTGTCAAACATTTCTTCTATTAAATCCTATTATGATGCTAACATGGACATGTTAACACCAAATAAATTTTATTCGCTCTTCTTTTCAAACCAAAAAGTTTATACTAAGGTGAAAAATGAGGAAGCTACTTATTTTGATAAACAATCAAATGTCTCTAATTCGCAACTAGCCTATGGAAGTATTATTAAAGGTTATTTAGACCATTCTATCGTTTCTAGAAATTGTCTCCTTGAAAAAGGGACTCGAGTAGTCAATAGTATTATCTTTCCAAAAGTAAAAATCGGAGAAGGGGCAACCATTGAAAATACTATTATTGACAAATGCGTTAAGGTTGCATCCGGAGTTACATTGAAAGGTAGTTTAGATAAACCGTTAGTGATTCCTAAATTTTCAGAGATTAATGAGGATATTATACAATGAAAATAATGTTTGTTGCGGCAGAGGGTGCTCCCTTTGCTAAAACAGGTGGTTTGGGAGATGTGATTGGCGCACTCCCAAAATCACTTAGTAAAAAAGGTCATGATGTCGCTGTTGTCATGCCATATTATGATATGGTAGACCAAAAATTTGGAGACCAAATAGAAAACCTCATGTATTTCTATACAGATGTTGGCTGGCGTCATCAATATGTAGGAGTTAAGAGACTTTCTCAAGATAATGTTACGTTCTACTTTATTGATAATCAATATTATTTTTATAGAGGTCATGTCTATGGTGATTGGGATGATGGGGAGCGTTTTGCTTATTTCCAATTAGCTGCTTTAGAGTTGATGGAGAAAATAGATTTTATTCCCGATGTCTTACACGTCCATGATTATCATACAGCAATGATTCCTTTCTTATTGAAAGAGAAGTACCACTGGATTCAGGCCTATAATAATATAAGAGCAGTTTTTACTATTCACAATATTGAATTTCAAGGGCAGTTTGGTCCAGAAATGTTAGGAGATTTATTTGGAGTTGGCGCTGAGAGATATGAAGATGGAACTCTTAGATGGAATAATTGTCTTAATTGGATGAAAGCAGCAATTCTTTACTCAGATAGAGTGACAACGGTATCACCAAGCTACGCAAATGAAATAAAAACTCCAGAATTTGGTAAAGGTTTAGACCAAATTATGCGTATGGAAGCAGGTAAATTATCTGGAATCGTAAATGGTATTGACAGCGATTTGTTAAATCCAGAAACAGATGCTTTTTTGCCATATCATTTTTCAAAAAGCAACTTAGAGGGCAAAATTAAAAATAAGTTGGCTTTACAGGAAAATTTGGGCTTGCCTCAAGATAAAAATGTACCATTAATTGGTATTGTTTCACGACTTACCGATCAAAAAGGATTTGATATTATTGCTTCTGAATTGGACAATATGCTTCAACAAGATATTCAAATGGTTATTTTAGGAACAGGCTATCACCATTTTGAAGAAACGTTCTCTTATTTTGCTAGTCGTTACCCTGAAAAACTATCTGCTAATATTACTTTTGACTTAGGATTAGCGCAACAGATTTATGCGGCTTCAGATATCTTCATGATGCCAAGTGCTTTTGAACCTTGTGGTCTCTCGCAGATGATGGCTATGAGATATGGTAGCTTACCCTTGGTACATGAAGTTGGAGGATTAAAAGATACTGTGGTAGCCTTCAATCAATTTGATGGTAGTGGTACAGGTTTTTCATTTAATCATTTTTCAGGCTATTGGTTAATGCAAACTCTAAAACTAGCATTAGAAGTTTATAATGATTATCCTGAAGCGTGGAAAAAGTTACAATGGCAAGCTATGTCAAAAGATTTTTCATGGGATACAGCATGTGTTGCTTACGAACAACTGTATCAGCAACTACAATAATCACTTTATTTTAGTGATTAGTTGATAAGCTTATCGAATCTCTATGCTAAACGTTTCTTATGTAAAACCACTTTAGTATAGAGATTTTATTATCTTATAAGGTAAAATATTATTAATGTAAAGAGACACTATATCAAAAATAAAGTGTTGTCATATCTTAATAAGGGATTAAATTAAAGCTAAAAAAACTAAAAATTGTTATTTGAAAAGGATTGTGTAAACCATCTCAAACTATTTCATGAAAACGTAATCAAATGAGGAAATTCATTGACATGCACAAGAAATAGGAATAAAATAACGGAGTAAATATTTTTTAAAGGAGAATTCTATTATGAATTTAGCTATTTTAGCACTTGGTTTCGCCGTGATGGGTGTTTCAATCGGTGAAGGAATTTTGGTTGCAAATATTGCCAAATCAGCGGCTCGTCAGCCTGAAATGTTTAGCAAACTGCAAACATTGATGTTTACAGGTGTGGCCTTCATTGAAGGTACCTTCTTCGTTCTATTTGCGTTTACATTCTTAGTAAGATAGACGACAATTTAGAAAAAAGGAGGGATGAGGATTGGAATCTACAAGTAATCCAACCGTATCTTTTTTAGGCATCGATTTTGATTTAACCATCCTAGCTATGTCTCTCTTGACAATTACTATTATCTTTATCTTAGTCTTCTGGGCTAGTCGTAAGATGACAATAAAACCAAAAGGTAAGCAGAATGTCTTAGAATATGTCTATGAGCTTGTTAATAATACAATCTCACAAAATTTAGGACATTATACTAAAAATTATAGTTTATTGATGTTTATTTTATTCAGTTTTGTCTTCATTGCTAACAACTTAGGATTGATGACATCATTGAAAACACATGAGCATAATTTTTGGACATCTCCGACCGCTAATTTTGGTGTAGATATTACATTATCATTATTAGTAGCATTTATTTGTCATATTGAAGGTATTCGCAAAAAAGGAATTGGTGGTTATCTCAAAGGTTTCTTATCACCAACACCAGCAATGCTTCCGATGAATTTATTGGAAGAAGTTACTAATGTTGCTTCATTAGCATTGCGTCTTTTTGGTAATATCTTTTCTGGTGAAGTTGTCACTGGATTACTTTTACAACTTGCAGTTTTATCACCATTTACAGGTCCACTAGCTTTTGCATTGAATATCGTTTGGACAGCATTTTCAATGTTTATTGGTTTCATCCAAGCGTATGTGTTCATTATCTTGAGCTCAAGTTATATTGGACACAAAGTTCATGGTGACGAAGAAGAATAAGAAAAGAGAGGAGAAATATGTCAATACTTATTAATAGTACAACGATTGGTGATATCATTATCGTATCTGGCTCTGTGCTTCTCTTATTTATCTTAATTAAGACTTTTGCATGGAAACAAATCACAGGTATTTTTGAAGCCCGTGAACAAAAGATAGCTAATGATATTGATACTGCTGAACAGGCACGTCAACAAGCTGAAGCTTTTGCAACTAAGCGTGAGGAAGAACTATCTAACGCTAAAACTGAAGCTAATCAAATCATTGATAATGCTAAAGAGACAGGTCTTGCAAAAGGTGATCAAATTATTTCAGAAGCAAAAACTGAAGCTGATCGATTAAAAGAAAAAGCACATCAAGATATTGCCCAAAATAAGGCAGAAGCACTAGCAGATGTTAAGGGTGAAGTAGCAGATTTAACAGTTTTATTAGCTGAAAAAATTATGGTATCAAATCTTGATAAAGAAGCTCAGAGTAATCTCATTGATAGCTATATTAAAAAGCTAGGAGATGCCTAATGAATAAAAAGACGCAGGCTCTAATTGAGCAATATTCAAAAAGCCTTGTTGAAGTTGCCATTGAACATAAAATTGTTGAAGAAATCCAACAAGAAGTAGCAGCTTTAATTGATATTTTTGAAACAAGCGAGCTTGAGGGTGTCCTGTCAAGTCTTGCCGTTTCACATGATGAAAAACAACATTTTGTGAAGACATTGCAAACATCATGTTCAACTTATCTTGTTAATTTCCTTGAGGTTATTGTACAAAATGAACGTGAAGCACTTCTATATCCTATTTTGAAATCAGTTGATCAGGAACTTATCAAAGTGAATGGTCAATATCCAATTCAAATTACAACTGCAGTTGCTTTGTCTCCAGAACAAAAAGAACGTCTTTTTGATATTGCTAAAACTAAATTAGCTTTACCAAATGGACAGTTAGTTGAGCACATTGACCCATCTATTGTTGGTGGATTTGTTGTCAATGCAAACAATAAAGTAATTGATGCAAGTGTTCGTAATCAATTACATCAATTTAAAATGAAATTAAAATAGAAAGTGGTGTGACTTTTGGCAATTAATGCACAAGAAATTAGCGCTTTAATTAAAAAGCAAATTGAAGACTTCCAGCCAAATTTTGACGTCACAGAAACTGGTATTGTTACATATATCGGTGATGGTATTGCTCGTGCTCGTGGGCTAGATAATGCTATGAGTGGAGAACTTCTTGAATTTTCAAATGGTGCGTACGGTATGGCTCAAAACCTTGAGTCTAATGACGTGGGTATCATTATTTTGGGTGATTTCTCAGAAATTCGTGAAGGTGATGTGGTAAAACGTACTGGTAAAATTATGGAAGTACCAGTAGGGGAAGCTATGATTGGACGTGTCGTCAATCCGCTTGGTCAACCAGTTGATGGACTAGGTGAAATTGAGACGACAGCAACACGCCCAGTTGAAACACCAGCACCTGGTGTTATGCAACGTAAATCAGTTTTTGAGCCTCTTCAAACAGGTCTCAAAGCGATTGATGCTTTGGTTCCTATCGGACGTGGGCAACGCGAATTGATTATCGGTGACCGCCAAACTGGTAAGACGTCTGTAGCGATTGATGCAATCTTGAATCAAAAAGGTCAAGATATGATCTGTATCTATGTGGCTATCGGTCAAAAAGAGTCTACAGTACGTACACAAGTTGAAACTTTGCGTAAATATGGTGCCCTTGATTACACAATCGTTGTGACAGCTTCAGCATCACAACCATCTCCATTACTTTTCATTGCTCCATATGCAGGAGTAGCAATGGCTGAGGAATTCATGTATAACGGGAAACACGTTTTGATTGTTTATGATGATTTATCAAAACAAGCCGTAGCTTATCGTGAACTTTCGCTTCTTCTTCGCCGTCCTCCAGGTCGCGAAGCTTACCCAGGGGATGTTTTCTATCTTCATAGTCGTCTTTTGGAACGTTCAGCTAAAGTATCAGATGCTTTAGGTGGAGGTTCGATTACAGCGCTTCCGTTCATTGAAACACAAGCAGGTGATATCTCAGCATATATTGCTACAAACGTTATTTCAATTACTGACGGCCAAATTTTCTTGCAAGAAAATCTCTTTAACTCAGGTATTCGTCCGGCGATTGATGCAGGTTCATCAGTATCTCGTGTTGGTGGTGCAGCGCAAATTAAAGCGATGAAGAGAGTTGCAGGTACGCTTCGTCTAGATCTTGCTTCTTATCGCGAACTTGAGGCATTCACTCAATTTGGTTCAGACCTTGATGCAGCAACACAAGCAAAACTAAATCGTGGTCGTCGCACAGTGGAAGTGTTAAAACAACCATTACACAAACCATTGCCAGTTGAGAAACAAGTTGTGATTTTATATGCTCTAACACATGGATTCCTTGATGATGTACCTGTAAATGATATTTTAGCTTTTGAAGAAGCTTTGTATGATTACTTTGATGCTCATTATGATAATCTCTTCGAAACAATCCGCACAACAAAAGATTTACCAGAAGAAGCAGAATTAGATGCTGCTATTCAAGCATTTAAAGATCAATCACAATTTAAATAATAGGAGGGTTCTAATATGGCAGGCTCTCTTAGTGAAATTAAAGACAAGATTCTTTCTACAGAAAAAACAAGTAAGATTACTAGTGCGATGCAGATGGTTTCATCTGCCAAGTTGGTTAAATCTGAACAAGCTGCTAGAGATTTTCAAGTGTATGCCTCTAAAATTCGTCAAATTACTACTAACCTCTTGAAGTCAGACTTAGTATCTGGATCAGATAACCCTATGTTAGCTTCACGTCCGGTGAAGAAGACAGGTTATATTGTTATTACTTCTGATAAGGGTTTAGTTGGTGGTTACAATTCAAAAATCTTAAAAGCGATGATGGACACTATAACTGACTATCATACTGAGAATGATGATTATGCCATTATTTCAATTGGTAGTGTTGGTTCTGATTTTTTCAAAGCACGTGGAATGAATGTTTCTTTCGAATTACGTGGTTTAGAGGACCAACCAAGTTTTGATCAAGTTGGTAAAATTATTGCTCAAGCAGTTGAAATGTACAAAAATGAGTTGTTCGATGAATTATATGTTTGCTACAATCACCATGTTAACAGTTTAACTAGCCAAGTCAGAATGCAACAAATGCTTCCTATCAAAGAATTGGATGCAGAAGAGGCTTCTGAGGATAGAGTGATTACTGGTTTTGAACTTGAGCCAAACCGTGAAGTTATATTGGAGCAATTATTGCCTCAATATACTGAGAGTTTGATTTATGGAGCTATTATTGATGCTAAAACAGCAGAGCATGCGGCTGGTATGACAGCTATGCAGACTGCAACCGATAATGCTAAAAATGTTATCAATGATTTAACTATTCAATATAACCGTGCTCGTCAAGCAGCTATCACACAGGAAATTACAGAAATTGTTGCAGGTGCTAATGCACTTGAATAATTAATTAGTCTATAGAAAAAATAGTGAACAAAGGTATTTTAAATCCTTTGTATCATATGATAAGGAGAAATACATGAGCTCAGGCAAAATTGCTCAGGTAGTTGGACCTGTCGTTGACGTTGTATTTGCAAGTGGCGACAAACTTCCTGAGATTAATAATGCATTGATTGTCTATAAAAATGGCGATAAGTCACAAAAAGTAGTACTTGAAGTTGCTCTTGAACTTGGTGACGGCCTCGTTCGTACAATAGCTATGGAATCAACTGATGGGCTTACACGTGGTTTGGAAGTATTAGATACTGGTCGCGCAATTAGTGTGCCGGTTGGTAAGGATACTTTGGGTCGTGTCTTCAACGTTCTTGGAGATGCTATTGACCTTGAAGAGCCTTTTGCAGAAGATGCAGAACGTCAACCAATCCATAAAAAAGCACCATCGTTTGATGAATTATCAACATCATCAGAAATCTTAGAAACAGGTATTAAAGTTATTGACTTATTAGCACCTTACTTAAAAGGTGGTAAAGTCGGGCTTTTCGGTGGTGCGGGTGTTGGTAAAACCGTTCTTATTCAAGAATTAATCCACAACATCGCCCAAGAACATGGTGGTATTTCAGTATTTACTGGTGTAGGAGAACGTACTCGTGAAGGGAATGACCTTTATTGGGAAATGAAAGAATCTGGCGTTATTGAAAAAACGGCTATGGTCTTTGGTCAAATGAATGAACCACCAGGAGCACGTATGCGTGTGGCACTTACTGGTCTTACAATAGCTGAATACTTCCGTGATGTAGAAGGACAAGATGTGCTTCTCTTCATTGATAATATCTTCCGTTTCACACAAGCGGGGTCAGAAGTGTCAGCGCTTTTAGGTCGTATGCCTTCAGCCGTTGGTTATCAACCAACACTTGCTACAGAAATGGGACAATTACAAGAGCGTATCACTTCAACTAAAAAAGGTTCTGTTACATCAATCCAAGCTATTTATGTGCCAGCAGATGACTATACTGACCCTGCGCCAGCTACAGCCTTTGCTCACTTAGATTCAACAACTAACCTTGAACGTAAATTGACACAAATGGGGATTTATCCAGCCGTTGACCCATTAGCTTCAAGTTCTCGTGCACTCACACCAGAAATCGTTGGAGATGAGCACTATGAAGTTGCAACAGAAGTACAGCGTGTTCTTCAACGTTACCGTGAGTTACAAGATATCATTGCGATTTTAGGTATGGATGAATTATCAGATGAGGAAAAAACGTTAGTTGGACGTGCACGTCGTATCCAATTCTTCCTTTCTCAAAACTTCAATGTTGCAGAAACATTTACTGGTCAACCAGGTTCATATGTTCCGGTTGAAGAAACTGTTCGCGGATTCAAAGAAATCCTAGATGGTAAACATGATCAAATTCCAGAAGATGCCTTCCGTATGGTTGGTGGTATTGAGGATGTTATCGCAAAAGCAGAAAAAATGAACTATTAATGAGGTGATGCTATGGCACAATTGACTGTTCAAGTAGTAACATCAGATGGTATTAGATATGACCATCACGCTAGTCTCATTACTGTTAGAACGCCAGATGGTGAAATGGGAATTTTACCAGGTCACATAAATTTGATTGCTCCCCTTATTGTTCATCAGATGAAGATTAATCGTTCTCATCAAGAAGGTGTAGACTGGGTAGCTGTTAATGGTGGTATAATTGAAGTTAATGAGGATCAGGTGACAATTGTTGCGGATTCAGCAGAACGAGCACGTGATATAGACCTTAACCGTGCAGAACGGGCTAAGGAACGCGCTGAGCGTGCATTAGAAAAAGCTCAAACAACTCAGAATATTGATGAGATGCGTAGAGCTGAGGTTGCTCTTCGTCGCGCAATTAACCGTATTAGCGTCGGTAAAAAGTAGAAAAATGGTCTAATTAGTTTTGTGACTAATTAGGCTTTTTTAGTGTATAATAGAAGGCATGAATATGATATTAAATATAGTAACTATAGTTAGTAATTTTATTTTTATTGCCCTTTTTTATCAACTTTTTGTAGATTTATTTGACTGGTCTAAAATGATTAAAATGTCCCCTCAAAACATCTCAAAATTAAAAGTTTTTATTTTGTTGATAAGTATAGTTGGTGGCTATGTGGTTAGTCATTTTTTATTGGAAGTGATTCAGTTGTGTCAATCAATCTTTTGGGCTCTCCAATAAAGGAAATATTAGCTGAACTATGATATAATCAACTTACTATTGTTATAAGAATGGAGATTCAAATGGATAAAATTATTGTGGAAGGTGGGCAAACGCGGCTTCAAGGTCAAGTTGTTATTGAAGGAGCTAAAAATGCAGTTTTACCTCTTTTAGCAGCCACAATTTTACCAAGCCAAGGGAAAACATTATTGACCAATGTTCCTATCTTGTCTGATGTATTTACAATGAACAATGTTGTTCGTGGTTTAGATATTCAAGTTGACTTTAATTGCGATAAAAAAGAAATCTTAGTGGATGCCTCAGGTGATATTTTAGATGTTGCACCTTATGAATTTGTTAGTCAAATGAGAGCTTCTATTGTTGTTTTGGGACCTATTTTAGCTAGAAATGGCCATGCTAAGGTTTCAATGCCAGGCGGTTGTACAATTGGTAGCCGACCAATTGACCTTCATCTTAAAGGTTTAGAAGCTATGGGAGCTACGATTACACAAAATGGTGGTGATATTACTGCCCAAGCTGAAAAGCTTAAGGGGGCTAATATATACATGGATTTTCCCTCAGTCGGTGCCACTCAAAACTTGATGATGGCTGCTACACTTGCTTCAGGCACAACAACGATAGAGAATGCTGCACGTGAACCAGAAATTGTAGACCTTGCGCAGTTACTAAATAAAATGGGAGCTAAAGTCAAGGGTGCTGGTACGGAAACATTAACGATCATTGGTGTTGATGCTTTACATGGTACAGAACATGATGTTGTCCAAGATCGTATTGAAGCTGGAACCTTTATGGTGGCAGCTGCTATGACTTCTGGAAATGTTCTAGTAAAGGATGCTATTTGGGAACATAACCGTCCTTTAATCTCTAAATTGATGGAGATGGGTGTTGAAGTGTCAGAGGAAGAAGATGGTATTCGTGTAAAAGCTGATACTAAAAAATTGAAGCCAGTGACTGTGAAAACACTCCCTCATCCAGGATTTCCTACTGATATGCAAGCTCAATTTACAGCTCTAATGGCAGTAGTTAATGGCGAATCAACTATGATTGAGACAGTTTTTGAAAATCGTTTTCAACATTTGGAAGAAATGCGTCGCATGGGATTACAAACGGAAATTTTACGAGATACTGCAATGATTCATGGTGGGAGAGCCTTACAAGGTGCACCGGTCATGTCTACTGACTTACGAGCTAGTGCAGCTTTAATCTTGGCAGGAATGGTTGCGCAAGGGCAAACAGTAGTTGGCCAATTAACCCATTTAGACCGTGGTTATTATCAATTCCATGAAAAATTAGCGGCTCTTGGTGCTAATATTAAACGTGTAAGTGAGGCGTAATATGGCATCTAGTGGTTGGAAATATGTACTAAAACAAATCGGTCTAATAGTATTAGTCATACTGTTAGCCTTGCTGTTTTTAGCGGTTGGATTGATGTTGGGTTATAGTGTTTTTGGTGACGGAGAGCATGCTTACTCTATTTTATCGCTGGATAAATGGCAAAATATTATTGGAAAATTTTTAGGAAAATAGAAAGAGCCACTATAAGTTATTTGATGCTTATAGTGGTTTCCTTTGAGAGTTAATTTTAGCAGTAGAATAATACAATGACAAAAAAACAAAAACAAATAACAGCTTCGATTGTAACTTTGCTTTTTTCATTACTGGCAATAGGGTTAGGTGAAAGTAAATCTTTGCCTAATGATCACATTTTAAAACAGGTGACAGATTTAATTATTAGTAATGAATCTGGCAAAAATACTTCCCTTAAAAATATATCAGGAACCCCTAGTAGAGAGTTATCTGAATCTGTTTTGACTAGCAATGTTAAAAAACAATTGGGAACAAATATAGCTTGGAACCAGTCAGGTGCTTTTATCATTAATCAAAATAAAACAGATTTGAATGCTAAAGTGTCAAGTGCACCATATGCTATTAATGAAATAAAGAAGGTTAATAACCAAATTGTTCCAACTAAAGCAAATGCCTTATTAACAAAAGCAACTCGTCAATATCGAAATCGAGAAGAAACAGGGAATGGTAGAACTTATTGGAAACCAGCTGGATGGCATCAGATAAATGGATTAAAAGGGAGCTATAACCACGCTGTGGACAGAGGCCATTTAATTGGTTATGCTTTAGTAGGGAGTTTAAGAGGATTTGATGCCTCCACAAGTAATCCTGAAAATATTGCCACACAAGCAGCTTGGGCAAACCAAGCTAATAGCAACCAATCAACAGGGCAAAATTATTATGAAACTTTAGTTCGTAAAGCATTGGATCGTCATAAAACTGTTAGGTATCGTGTGACTTTAATTTATGACAGAGATAATCTTTTATCTTCGGGATCACATATTGAGGCTAAATCTTCAGATGGAAGTTTAGAATTTAATGTTTTTATTCCTAATGTACAATCGGGATTATTATTTGATTATGCAACAGGAAAAGTGAAGCAGACAAAGTAATCTTTATCTAATAGTGCTTGTTAAAGACTGAAAAATTTGATAAAATAGTCCTTAATTGAATAGAGGTCTGTGAGACTAGTAAACCAAGGGAAGCTGCTTAGGGAGTTCAGCCGTGACTGCAAGCTGAATCAGTGAAAGAGGGTGGAATTCACTCACAAATAGGACTATAATTAAGGTCTGATTGGTCGATCAGATAGAAAACGGATGGTACCGCGTGTCAACGCTCCGATTAAGGGGGAGTGGCACGCTTTTTTTGTTTTCAAAGCTACTTATTTTGACTTGGAGGAAAGATGGATTTACAAAAACAATTAGAAGAGTTGAAAATATCAACTCAAGAAAAGCTTAAAGAAATGACTGGGAACCACACTAAAGAATTACAAGACTTACGTGTACAAGTTTTAGGAAAAAAAGGTTCTCTAACAGAATTACTAAAAGGTCTGAAAGATTTATCTAATGATTTACGACCAGTTGTTGGAAAACAAGTCAATGAAGTACGTGATATTTTAACAAAAGCGTTTGAGGAACAAGCTAAAGTAGTGGAAGCTGCGAAGATTCAAGCACAGTTAGAGTCTGAGAGTGTCGACGTTACCTTGCCTGGTCGTCAAATGACATTAGGTCACCGTCATGTCTTAACACAAACTAGCGAAGAGATTGAAGATATCTTTTTAGGTATGGGATTCCAAGTGGTTGATGGTTTTGAAGTTGAGAAAGACTACTATAATTTTGAACGAATGAATTTACCAAAAGATCATCCAGCCCGTGATATGCAAGATACTTTTTATATTACAGAAGAAATCTTGCTACGTACTCATACTTCGCCTGTTCAAGCACGAACAATGGACCAACATGATTTTTCTAAAGGGCCTTTAAAAATGATTTCTCCTGGACGTGTTTTCCGTCGTGATACTGATGATGCTACTCATAGCCATCAATTCCATCAAATTGAAGGCTTAGTTGTTGGAGAAAATATTTCAATGGGCGATCTCAAAGGAACACTTCAACTGATTTCTCAAAAAATGTTTGGAGCAGAGCGTAAAATCCGACTTCGTCCTTCATATTTCCCATTCACAGAACCTTCAGTTGAAGTTGATGTCTCTTGCTTCAAGTGCGGAGGTAAGGGATGTAATGTCTGCAAACAGACAGGTTGGATTGAGATATTGGGTGCTGGTATGGTTCACCCAAGTGTTTTGGAAATGTCTGGTATTGATTCTGAGAAATACTCCGGTTTTGCCTTTGGCTTAGGTCAAGAACGTATTGCAATGTTACGCTACGGTATCAATGACATTCGTGGCTTCTATCAAGGTGATGTTCGCTTCACAGATCAATTTTAAGATTTTAGATAGCAAGTAGCATCATTGGTGTGATGATAAATTTATGTTAACGCTATTACCTTACTCAATAGGAGGTTTTCTAATGTCTCAAATTACTTTTAAAAAGGTTGGCCTTGATAATGTGAATATTTTACAGAATCTTGCTATAGAAACCTTTCGGCAGACGTTTTCTCATGATAATAGTGAGGAACAACTTCAAGCATTTTTCAATGAGTCTTACACTTTACCAGTATTAAAATCGGAAATTACCCATGCTGAATCTGATACTTATTTTGTTTATCTTGATACAGATTTAGTGGGTTATTTAAAAGTAAACTGGGGAAGTCAGCAAACTGAAAAAAACTTGATAAAGCATTTGAAATTCAAAGGATTTATCTTCTAGATGCCTACCAAGGGAAAGGTATAGGTAAGGCTACTTTCGAATTTGCTTTGGATTTAGCTTATAAATCAGGCTTAGATTGGGCTTGGTTAGGTGTTTGGGAGTTTAATCATAAAGCTCAGGCATTTTACGCTAAATACGGATTTGAAAAATTTTCTGAGCACCAATTTTCAGTAGGTGATAAAGTGGATACGGATTGGTTATTAAGAAAAAGTTTACACTAAAAACTACAAAGCACTTGTATAAAAATAAAAGAAAATAAATAGAGAGAAATTACATGTTAGTATCGTATAAATGGTTAAAAGAGTTAGTGGATGTTGATGTCACAACAGCAGAACTAGCTGAGAAAATGTCAACCACTGGTATTGAGGTTGAAGGTGTGGAGACACCAGCGGAAGGTTTATCAAAATTAGTTGTAGGTCATATTGTTTCGTGTGAAGATGTTCCAGATACCCACTTACATTTGTGTCAAGTTGATACAGGGGACGATGAACTTCGTCAAGTTGTCTGTGGTGCTCCAAATGTCAAGACTGGTATTAATGTTATCGTAGCGGTTCCTGGTGCTCGTATTGCAGATAACTATAAGATTAAAAAAGGTAAAATCCGTGGTATGGAGTCACTTGGAATGATTTGTTCACTTCAAGAGTTGGGCTTATCGGAAAGTATCATTCCAAAAGAGTTTTCTGATGGTATCCAAATTTTACCTGAGGGAGCTATACCTGGTGATAGTATTTTCTCTTATCTTGACTTAGATGATGAAATTATTGAATTATCAATTACACCAAACCGTGCAGATGCTCTTTCAATGCGTGGTGTTGCCCATGAGGTAGCAGCAATTTATGGGAAAAAAGTTCATTTTGAAGAAAAAAATCTCATTGAAGAAGCAGAAAGAGCAGCTGATAAGATTTCTGTTGTCATTGAATCAGATAAAGTTTTATCTTACTCGGCTCGTATTGTTAAGAATGTAACAGTTGCACCAAGTCCACAATGGCTTCAAAATAAACTGATGAATGCTGGTATACGTCCAATTAATAATGTTGTTGATGTGACAAACTATGTTCTTTTGACTTATGGTCAACCAATGCATGCTTTTGATTTTGATAAATTTGATGGGACAACTATAGTAGCACGTAATGCTGAGAATGGTGAAAAGTTAATTACTCTTGATGGTGAAGAGCGTGACTTAATAGCTGATGACTTGGTCATTGCGGTAAATGATCAACCAGTTGCTTTGGCAGGCGTTATGGGAGGACAATCAACTGAAATTGATAGTTCTTCTAAGACAGTGGTCCTTGAAGCGGCAGTATTTAATGGAACAAGTATCCGCAAAACAAGTGGAAGACTCAACCTTCGTTCAGAGTCATCTTCTCGCTTTGAAAAAGGTATCAATTATGATACGGTTTCAGAGGCTATGGATTTTGCGGCTGCAATGTTACAAGAATTGGCAGGCAGTCAAGTTCTTTCTGGGCAAGTTACAGAAGGAGTTCTTCCAACTGAGCCGGTAGAGGTATCAACGACTCTTGGTTACGTTAATACTCGTTTGGGAACAGAACTTACCTATACTGATATTGAAGAAGTATTTGAAAAACTCGGCTTTGCTATTTCTGGTTCAGAAGTGAAATTTACTGTGTTGGTACCGCGTCGTAGATGGGATATTGCCATTCAAGCTGACTTAGTTGAAGAGATTGCCCGTATTTATGGTTACGAAAAATTACCAACAACATTGCCAGAAGCCGGAGCGACTGCAGGAGAATTAACGAGTATGCAACGCTTACGTCGTAGAGTCCGTACGGTTGCTGAAGGAGTAGGATTATCTGAAATTATCACCTATGCTTTAACGACTCCAGAAAAAGCAGTGCAGTTCTCAACTCAAGCAACTAATATAACTGAACTTATGTGGCCGATGACTGTTGATCGCTCAGCACTTCGCCAAAATGTTGTTTCAGGAATGCTTGATACAATTGCTTATAACGTTGCTCGCAAAAACAGTAACCTTGCAGTTTATGAGATAGGAAAAGTTTTTGAACAAACTGGTAATCCAAAAGAAGATTTACCAACTGAAGTAGAGACGTTTACTTTTGCCTTAACAGGTCTAGTAGAGGAAAAAGATTTCCAAACAAAAGCCAAGCCAGTTGATTTCTTCTACGCCAAAGGTATTGTAGAGGCGCTCTTTATTAAATTAAAATTAGATGTTACTTTTGTAGCACAAAAAGGTTTAGCAAGTATGCACCCAGGTCGTACAGCAACTATCTTATTAGATGGGAAAGAGATTGGTTTTGTTGGTCAAGTACACCCACAAACTGCAAAACAATATGATATTCCTGAAACTTATGTTGCTGAAATCAATCTATCAACTATTGAAAGTCAAATGAACCAAGCGTTGATTTTTGAAGATATTACGAAGTATCCGTCTGTATCTCGCGATATTGCATTATTACTTGCAGAATCTGTTAGTCATCATGATATTGTGTTAGCAATTGAGTCATCAGGGGTAAAACGTCTAACAGCGATTAAACTGTTTGATGTCTACGCTGGAAATAATATTGCAGAAGGGTATAAATCAATGGCTTATAGCTTAACTTTCCAAAACCCTAATGACAATCTAACGGACGAAGAAGTGGCTAAATATATGGAAAAAATCACTAAATCACTCGTTGAGAAAGTTAATGCAGAAATAAGATAATTTATATCTTACGTTGAAAAATAAATAAAAAACAGCATCAATTAAGATGCTGTTTTTTTATTTAAAATTTATAGATGTTCTGCGGAGAAAGTATCACCGTGTTGGATGTCACCATATTGAAAGCCTTTGTTAAACCAGCGTTGGCGTTGTTGAGCTGTTCCATGGGTAAAGCTATCAGGCACTAATTTTCCGTAGGTTTCTTTCTGAAGGGTATCGTCTCCGACGGCGTGGGCAGCATTCATGGCCTCTTCAAAGTCTCC
The DNA here is from genome assembly GCF_002073795.1 of Streptococcus sp. 'group B'. Taxonomy (NCBI): domain Bacteria; kingdom Bacillati; phylum Bacillota; class Bacilli; order Lactobacillales; family Streptococcaceae; genus Streptococcus; species Streptococcus sp. 'group B'. The sequence goes on from NZ_CP020432.1 coordinate 1,106,240, forward strand.
TTGTTCTAAGAGATTTTTTCCCCTGATGTAGTGAGCCCATACCCCTGCATAATAATCTGCTTGAAGTTCTAGCCGAACATTTAAAGCATTTGCTTCTTTCTTAGTAAGTCCGTGTCGCATTCTATTATACTTATCCATAATGCCTAACTCTGTTTGAATGTGGTGACCAACTTCATGGGCGATGACGTAGGCCATAGCAAAATCACCAGTAGCACCATATTTATGTGATAATTCATTGTAAAAAGAAATATCAAGATAGATTTTTTTATCTGCTGAACAATAAAATGGTTCTGAAGCAGATTCACCTATACCACAACCTGTTTGAATCGAATTGGTGTAAAGAACAAGTTTTGGTTCCTTATAATTTCCAAAACCTTGGGTTTGGAATTCTTGTGACCAGAAATCCTCAGTTGATCCAAGGACTTTATTAACGAAATCGATTTGTTCTCTCGTTGCGCTATTATCAACAGAACGTGAGACATTCTGAGATTGGTAACTAGAAGGTGAGGATGAGTCATTAAAAATGCTGGTTAGTCCCCCTCCGCCAAGTAGCAGTAAGATGATTAAAACCACAAGCTTGGTTTTCCAACTCCCTCGCATCAATAAAAGTTGAAGAATCGGTAATCCACTTCCTCCGCTAGAGAATGAACCTCCGCTACTGGAGCGACGATCTTCAACATTGTCGCTTTTTCTTAGGTCATCTATTTTCATAAGTATCTCCAAAGTGTTTTATAGGCTCATTATAAACTATTTTAATAAGAAATGCTTGAATTTTTAACTAAATATCTTCCCCTAGATTTGAAGCTATTTTTGGTATAATATTAATAAACTGTAAAGAATAAGTTGAAGAAGGTTTATTTCTCAGTTGACTTATAAGATAGGAGATTCATGAAATTACTTTATACTGATATTAATCATGATATGACAGAAATCTTAGTCAATCAGGCCGCGCATGCTGCTGAAGCTGGATGGCGTATTTTTTATATTGCTCCAAACTCTTTATCTTTTGAAAAGGAGCGTGCAGTATTAGAGACCCTTCCTCAAGAAGCCTCTTTTGCTATTACAATTACTCGCTTTGCTCAATTGGCACGTTATTTTACTTTAAACCAGCCTAATCAAAAAGAAAGTTTAAACGATATTGGATTAGCAATGATCTTTTATCGTGCTTTAGCAAGTTTTGAAGATGGACAATTAAAAGTTTTTGGACGATTGAAGCAAGATGCTTCCTTTATCAGTCAATTGGTAGACCTATACAAAGAATTGCAGACAGCAAATCTGAGTATTTTAGATTTAAAATATTTACATTCTCCTGAAAAATTTGAAGATCTATTAGCTATTTTTCTAGTGGTTTCAGATCTTTTAAGAGAAGGAGAATACGACAATCAATCTAAAATTGCCTTTTTTACAGAACAAGTAAGGTCAGGACAGCTAGATGTGGATTTAAAGAACACTATCCTTATAGTCGATGGTTTTACCCGTTTCTCAGCTGAAGAAGAAGCTTTAATTAAAAGTCTGAGTTCACGTTGTCAAGAGATTATCATCGGAGCTTATGCTAGCCAAAAAGCGTATAAGACTAACTTTACCAATGGAAATATTTATTCTGCAGGGGTTGATTTTTTAAGATATCTAGCAACGACATTTCAAACAAAACCAGAATTTATCTTGTCTAAGTGGGAAAGTAAGTCTGGTTTTGAAATGATTTCGAAAAATATCGAAGGTAAACATGATTTTACAAATAGTAGTCACATTTTAGACGACACTGCTAAAGATTGTATAACAATTTGGGAGTGCATTAATCAAAAAGATGAAGTGGAACATGTGGCTAGAGCTATACGTCAGAAACTTTATCAGGGATATCGCTACAAAGATATTTTAGTTTTACTAGGAGATGTAGATAGTTATAAACTACAATTAAGTAAGATTTTTGAACAGTATGATATTCCTTATTATTTCGGTAAAGCTGAAACAATGGCTGCGCACCCTTTAGTTCATTTTATGGATTCCTTGTCGCGAATAAAACGTTATCGATTTAGAGCTGAAGATGTTTTAAATCTTTTTAAGACAGGTATTTATGGAGAGATTGGTCAAGATGATTTAGATTATTTTGAAGCTTATATCTCATATGCAGATATTAAAGGTCCTAAGAAGTTCTTTACAGATTTTGTTGTGGGGGCTAAAAAATTTGATTTAGGGCGTCTTAACACTATTCGTCAGTCCCTCCTTACTCCACTGGAAAGTTTTGTTAAAACGAAAAAACAAGACGGTATAAAAACACTCAACCAATTCATGTTTTTCCTTACTCAGGTAGGTTTGAGTGACAATTTATCGCGATTAGTTGGTCAAATGTCTGAAAATGAACAAGAAAAACATCAAGAAGTTTGGAAAACATTTACAGATATTTTAGAGCAGTTTCAAACAATATTTGGTCAAGAAAAATTAAATTTAGACGAATTTTTATCGTTATTAAATTCAGGTATGATGCAAGCCGAGTATCGTATGGTCCCTGCTACTGTTGATGTGGTTACTGTTAAGTCTTACGACTTGGTAGAACCACATAGTAATCAATTTGTCTATGCCCTAGGCATGACACAATCACATTTTCCAAAGATTGCTCAAAACAAATCTTTAATATCTGATATTGAACGTCAGCTTATAAATGATGCCAATGACACTGATGGTCATTTTGACATTATGACGCGAGAAAATTTGAAGAAAAACCATTTTGCTGCTCTCTCTCTTTTTAATGCTGCTAAACAAGCATTAGTGTTGACTATACCACAATTATTGAATGAGTCTGAAGATCAGATGTCACCATATCTTGTCGAACTAAGAGATATAGGTGTTCCTTTTAATCATAAAGGACGCCAATCGTTAAAAGAAGAAGCTGATAATATTGGGAATTACAAAGCTTTATTATCGCGTGTTGTTGACTTGTATCGCTCTGCTATTGACAAAGAGATGACTAAAGAAGAACAAACTTTTTGGTCAGTTGCTGTTCGTTATTTGCGTCGTCAATTAACTTCTAAAGGGATCGAGATACCAATAATTACAGATAGTCTTGATACTGTGACAGTTTCATCAGATGTGATGACCAGACGCTTCCCAGAAGATCACCCACTTAAATTATCCTCATCTGCTTTGACAACTTTTTATAATAATCAATATAAGTATTTTTTACAATATGTGTTAGGTTTGGAAGAACAAGACTCAATTCATCCAGATATGCGGCACCACGGAACGTATCTTCATCGTGTTTTTGAAATTCTGATGAAAAACCAAGGGATAGAATCTTTTGAAGAGAAACTCAACTCTGCAATTAATAAAACCAATCAAGAAGATGTTTTCAAATCCTTGTATTCAGAAGATGCAGAAAGTCGTTATTCTTTAGAAATTTTAGAAGATATCGCGCGTGCAACTGCAACCATATTACGACAAGATAGTCAGATGACTGTTGAAAGTGAAGAAGAACGATTTGAACTAATGATTGATAATACTATAAAAATTAACGGTATTATTGACCGTATCGATCGTTTATCTGATGGTTCTTTGGGTGTCGTGGACTATAAATCAAGCGCTCAAAAATTCGATATCCAAAAATTTTATAACGGTCTAAGTCCACAATTAGTCACCTACATTGATGCTATCAGTCGTGACAAGGAAGTTGAACAAAAACCACCGATTTTTGGAGCTATGTACTTACATATGCAAGAACCTAGACAAGACTTGTCTAAAATTAAAAATTTAGATGATTTAGTAACAAAAAATCATCAAGCTTTAACTTATAAAGGATTATTTTCAGAAGCCGAAAAAGAATTCTTAGCAAATGGGAAATACCATCTCAAAGATTCCCTTTATTCAGAGGCTGAAATTGCTATTTTACAAGCACATAATCAATCGCTTTACAAAAAAGCATCTGAGACTATTAAGTCAGGTAAGTTTTTGATCAATCCATATACAGAAGATGCTAAAACAGTTGACGGTGATCAGTTTAAGAGTATTACGGGGTTCGAGGCGGATAGGCATATGGCACGTGCCAGAGCGCTTTATAAATTACCTGCTAAGGAAAAACGTCAAGGTTTCTTAACATTAATGCAGCAAGAGGAGGAAAATGATGACCTTTAAGCCTTTCTTAAATCCAGAAGATATTGCTGTTATTCAGACAGAAGAAAAAAATTCTGATAAAAAACAAAAGCGAACGCCTGAACAAATTGAAGCAATTTATACTTTTGGTAACAATGTCCTGGTATCAGCTTCGGCTGGTTCTGGAAAGACTTTTGTAATGGTTGAGCGGATTTTAGATAAACTTTTAAGAGGGGTTCCGATTGAGTCTTTGTTTATCTCAACATTTACAGTAAAAGCGGCAGGTGAGCTCAAAGAACGTTTAGAAAAGAAAATAAACGAGTCTTTGAAATCCGCAGAATCAGATGATTTAAAACAGTTTCTCACCCAGCAACTTGTCGGCATTCAAACAGCTGATATTGGTACTATGGATGCTTTTACGCAAAAAATAGTTAACCAATATGGTTATACTTTGGGCATATCACCTATATTTAGGATTTTACAAGATAAAAATGAGCAAGACGTCATAAAGAATGAGGTCTATGCTGATTTATTTTCTGACTACATGACTGGGAAGAATGCAGCTTCATTCATAAAATTAGTCAAAAATTTCTCAGGTAATCGTAAAGATAGCAAAGCTTTTCGAGAAATGGTTTATAAAGTTTATGCTTTTAGCCAGTCCATCGATAACCCCAAGCGCTGGATGCAAACAGTTTTTCTAAAAGGTGCACAAACTTACACTGATTTTGAAGCTATTCCAGATCAAGAAGTTTCAAGCCTTTTAAATGTAATGCAAACAACTGCTAATCAATTACGTGATTTAACGGATCAAGAAGATTATAAGCAATTAACTGCTAAAGGGGTTCCGACAGCAAATTACAAAAAACACCTTAAAATAATTGAAAATTTAGTCCATTGGTCTCAAGACTTTAATTTGCTGTATGGAAAAAAAGGATTGGCTAATTTGGCACGTGATATCACTAATGTGATTCCTTCAGGCAATGATGTTACAGTTGCTGGCGTTAAATATCCTATCTTTAAACAATTGCATAATCGTATCGTTGGACTTAAGCACTTAGAAGTTATTTTTAAGTATCAAGGAGAATCTCTTTTCTTGTTAGAATTATTGCAATCCTTTGTTTTAGATTTCTCAGAACAATATTTACAGGAGAAGATTCAAGAAAATGCTTTTGAATTTTCTGATATTGCCCATTTTGCAATTCAAATATTGGAAGAAAATCATGATATTAGGCAAATTTATCAAGATAAGTATCATGAAGTAATGGTTGATGAGTATCAGGACAATAACCATACCCAAGAGAGAATATTAGAATTATTGTCTAATGGACATAATCGTTTCATGGTTGGAGACATAAAACAATCAATTTACCGTTTTCGTCAGGCTGATCCACAAATTTTTAATGATAAATACAAAGCTTACCAAGACAATCCAAGTCAAGGGAAATTAATTATTCTGAAAGAGAATTTTCGGAGTCAATCAGAGGTTTTAGACAGTACAAATAGTGTGTTTACACATCTTATGGATGAAGAAGTAGGAGACATTCTTTATGATGAAAGTCACCAATTAAAAGCTGGTAGTCCAAGACAGCAAGAAAGACATCCGAATAATAAAACACAAGTTTTACTATTAGATACTGATGAAGATGATATAGATGACAGTGATAGTCAACAATATGATATTAGCCCAGCTGAAGCAAAGTTAGTCGCAAAAGAAATTATTCGATTGCATAAAGAAGAGAATGTTCCCTTTCAAGATATCACCCTCTTAGTTTCTTCAAGGACAAGGAATGATGGTATCTTACAAACTTTTGACCGTTATGGTATTCCTTTGGTAACTGACGGTGGGGAGCAAAATTACTTAAAATCAGTCGAAGTGATGGTAATGCTTGATACTTTGCGATCAATTGATAATCCCTTAAATGATTATGCTCTAGTTGCTCTTTTGAGATCTCCCATGTTTGGCTTTAATGAAGATGATTTAACAAGAATTGCTATTCATGATGTCAAAATGGCTTTTTATCATAAAGTGAAATTGTCTTATCATAAAGAAGGTCATCATAGTGATTTAATTACTCCAGAATTATCTTCTAAAATAGATTACTTTATGAAGACATTCCAGACTTGGCGTGATTTTGCTAAATGGCATTCGCTTTATGATTTAATATGGAAAATATATAATGACCGTTTTTATTATGATTATGTAGGAGCTCTGCCTAAAGCTGAGCAACGTCAAGCCAATCTATATGCCTTGGCACTTCGAGCAAATCAGTTTGAAAAAACAGGTTTCAAGGGTTTATCACGTTTTATTCGAATGATTGATAAAGTTTTAGAAAATGAAAATGATTTGGCAGATGTTGAGGTGGCATTACCGCAAAATGCTGTTAACCTAATGACTATACACAAATCAAAGGGTCTTGAGTTTAAGTATGTATTTATTTTAAATATTGATAAGAAATTTTCAATGGTAGACATAACTTCCCCTCTTATTTTAAGCCGAAATCAAGGAATTGGTATTAAATATGTTGCTGATATGCGACATGAACTCGAAGAAGAGATACTGCCTGCAGTAAAGGTTAGCATGGAAACACTTCCTTACCAACTTAATAAAAGAGAGTTACGCTTAGCTACTTTATCAGAGCAAATGCGTTTACTTTACGTAGCTATGACACGTGCAGAGAAAAAATTATATCTGGTTGGTAAGGCTAGTCAAACCAAATGGGCTGATCATTATGACTTAGTATCTGAAAATAATTATCTCCCATTAGCTAGTCGTGAGACTTTTGTGACCTTTCAAGATTGGTTACTGGCTGTTCATGAAACCTATAAGAAACAAGAGTTGTTTTATGACATCAACTTCGTATCATTAGAGGAATTAACAGATCACCACATAGGGATGGTTAATCCTAGTCTACCTTTCAATCCCGATAATAAGGCAGAGAATCGTCAGTCTGAAGATATCGTGCACGCGATTAGCGTGTTAGAATCTGTTGAACAGATTAATCAAACTTATAAAGCGGCTATTGAGTTACCGACAGTAAGAACACCAAGTCAAGTCAAAAAATTCTATGAGCCTATTCTAGATATAGAAGGCGTTGATGTGATGGAAACTATTACTAAAACATCAGTAGATTTTAAGTTACCTGATTTTTCTACAAGTAAAAAGCAAGACCCAGCAGCTTTAGGATCTGCTGTACATGAATTAATGCAACGCATAGAGATGTCATCTCATGTCAAAATGGAAGATATTCAAAAAGCCTTGACAGAAGTGAATGCTGAAACAAGTATCAAAGCGGCTATTCAGATTGAAAAAATCAACTATTTTTTCCAAGAAAACTCACTCGGTAAATATATACAAGAAGAAGTAGAACATCTACATCGAGAGGCACCTTTTGCCATGTTAAAAGAAGATCCGGAGAGTGGTGAGAAATTCGTTGTACGTGGTATTATTGATGGGTATCTACTATTAGAAAATCGGATAATTCTATTTGATTATAAGACTGATAAATTTGTCAATCCTCTGGAATTAAAAGAACGCTATCAGGGGCAAATGGCTTTATATGCAGAAGCTTTAAAAAAATCTTACGAGATAGAAAGGATAGACAAATACTTAATTCTTTTAGGTGGTAAACAGCTAGAAGTGGTAAAAATGGATTAAAGAAAGGAAAAAATGATAGTCGAACAAAAATTTGGAAATGGTTTTACTTGGATTAACATTGAAGCAGAGCAATTGCGAACAGAAACATCGGAAATTCAAGCAAAATATTTGGATAGTGAGATTATTACATATGCTCTGGATGATTATGAACGAGCCTTTATGGAATGTTCTCATATTAAAGGAAAAGAAGTCTTGACGATTATTTTTAATACTATTGATCTAAAGCAGAAAGAAAGTTATTATGAGACCGTTCCGATGACCTTTTGCTTATCACACGACCGTTTGATAACGGTGACACGGTCTCGAAATAGTTATATGCTAGAACTATTGCAAAAATATCTAGACCGTAATCCAGATGTCTCTCCTAAAAAATTTTTATTTGCAGCTTTAACTTTGATTACAAAACAATATTTTAATGTTGTATCGAAAATTGATAGAGAAAAGGATATTCTCAACCGTCAATTGAGAGAACAAACAACCAATAAGCGCTTATTAGCCATGAGTGACCTAGAGACAGGCTCCGTTTATCTTTTGACAGCTGCCAATCAAAATGCATTGGTATTAGAGCAATTAGATGTTCATCCTAGTCAGCGATTTAATTCTGAAGTGGAAAAAGAACAGTTATCAGATGCTCTCATTGAAGCGCATCAGTTAGTCAGTATGACACAATTAAACAGTCAGGTACTTTCACAATTATCATCTACTTTTAATAATGTCTTAAATAATAACTTGAACGAAAACTTAACAGGTTTGAATATCATTTCGATTAATTTAGCGATTATTGCAGCAATTACTGGCTTTTTTGGGATGAATATTCCATTACCTCTTACAGAATCACGGAGTTCATGGTTAATTGTTATTGCTACTTCGGTCTTACTTTGGGTTATTATTGCTCAAATTTTAAAACGAGTTTTTAACTTAAGAAAATAAAAATGTTCAGTGCGTAAGCACCGAACATTTTTTATTTACCTAAGCAGAATTGGCTGAAGAGCTGAGTTATTAGCTCATCTGGAGCTGCATCCCCAGTGATTTCTCCAAGTATTTCCCAAGTTCTAGTCATATCGACTTGTAAGAGATCAACAGGCATTCCTAATTCCAAGCCCTCATTGACAGCTTTTAAACTATCAACGGCTTTTTCAATTAGTGAGATATGGCGAGCATTCGATAGATAAGTAGCGTCATGTTCTACCATACCAGCATTGTCAAAGAAAATATCGTTAATACGTTCTTCGATTTTATCGATGTTTTCATTTTCTAAAACCGAAATTGGAATAACATTTTCAGGTAATTCGTTAACTTCTATTTTTTGAGGAAGATCCGTTTTATTGAGTAATACGATACGATTACTTTCTTTACTTAGTTCTAGAAGGGAGCGGTCTTGTAATGTTAGTGGTTCGGAACTATTGAGAACCAACAACACAAGGTCGGCTTCTTCTAAAGCCTTCTTTGAACGTTCAACACCAATTTTTTCAACGATATCATCTGTATCACGGATACCAGCAGTGTCAACTAGTTTTAAAGGAACTCCTTTAATATTGACGTATTCTTCAATAACATCACGAGTTGTTCCTTCAATATCTGTCACAATCGCCTTTTCTTCACGTAAGAGGTTATTTAGTAAGCTGGATTTACCGACATTTGGACGACCAATGATTGCTGTTGAAAGTCCTTCTCGAAGAATTTTTCCATGTCGGGCAGTTCGAAGTAAATTTTCCATAAGTGCTTGAAACTCTTGTGTTTTTTCACGCATCAGTGTTGTAGTCATCTCTTCAACGTCATCATATTCAGGGTAATCGATATTAACTTCAACTTGGGCTAGAGTATTTAGAATTTCTTGTCGAGTGTTATTGATTAGTGTCTTTAAAGAACCATCTAATTGCTTAACGGCAATATCCATTGCTTTATCTGTTTTAGCTCTAATAAGATCCATAACAGCTTCAGCCTGAGTCAAGTCAACTCGACCGTTTAAAAAAGCACGTTTAGTAAATTCTCCTGGTTCAGCCATTCGTGCTCCATGTCGTAAAATTAACTGAAGAATTTCGTTAGTAACTGCAATTCCTCCATGCGTATTAATTTCAATAACATCTTCTCTTGTGAATGTTTTTGGAGCAAGCATAACGCCTAACATAACTTCATCCAAGATTTCATTTTTATCTGGGTCCACAATATGACCATAGTTTAAGGTATGGGATTGGATAGCGGATAGATCTTTTCCACGATAAATTTTTGATGCTATCTTTAAGGCATCTGTACCAGATATACGGACAATACCAATAGCTCCCTCACCGAGAGGAGTTGAAATAGCTGCGATGGTATCAAATTCTTTTGTAATAGACATAAAGTCTCTCTCTTTCTTGGGAATTACTAACATTCATTGTAACCTAAAGCCCTAAAAGGTGCAATCATTTGATTAAAAGAGAAGATTTCCATAATGGTTTTATTTGAAGGTATGCTATAATAAAACTATGATTATACTACAAGGAAACAAAATTGAGCGCTCATTTTCAGGTGATGTGCTTTTTGATAATATTAATATTCAAGTTGATCAACGTGATCGTATTGCTCTTGTTGGACGTAATGGTGCTGGCAAATCAACGCTTCTTAAAATTTTAGTTGGTGAAGAGGCTCCGACAAAAGGAGAAATAAATAAAAAGCGTGATTTGAGTTTGTCCTACTTGGCACAAGATAGTCGTTTTCAATCTGAAAATACAATTTTCCAAGAAATGTTACAAGTTTTTGATTCATTAAGAGAAGTAGAGAAGCGCTTACGTGAATTGGAATTACAAATGGGACAAGTTTCAGGAAGTGACCTGGAACAATTGATGAAAACATACGATATTTTGTCAGAAGAGTTTCGTGAAAAAGGTGGCTTTACCTATGAATCAGATATAAAGGCTATTTTAAATGGCTTTAAGTTTAACAGTGATATGTGGGAAATGCCTATTAGTGAATTGTCTGGTGGGCAAAATACACGATTAGCGCTTGCAAAAATGCTACTTGAAAAGCCAGAATTACTTGTTTTAGATGAACCAACGAACCATTTAGACATTGATACGATTGCTTGGTTAGAAAATTATCTTGTAAATTATCAAGGAGCCCTTATTATTGTCAGCCATGACCGCTATTTTTTAGACAAGGTAGCTACAGTAACTTATGATTTAACGACACATTCTCTAGACCGCTATGTAGGCAATTATTCGAAATTTATGGATCTTAAGGCAGAGAAAATAGCGACTGAAGAAAAGAATTTTGAAAAGCAACAAAAAGAAATTGCTAAGTTAGAAGATTTTGTACAACGTAACATTGTTAGGGCTTCAACCACTAAACGAGCACAAGCTCGTCGTAAACAATTAGAAAAGATGGAACGACTCGACAAACCGAATGTAGAGCAAAAATCAGCTAATATGACTTTTCATGCTGGGAAAGTCTCAGGGAATGTTGTTTTAACACTTGAGAATGCAGCTATTGGTTATGAAGGTGTTTCTTTATCGGAGCCAATCGATTTGGACGTGAAGAAATTTGATGCTATTGCAATTGTAGGTCCAAATGGTATCGGGAAATCAACTTTAATCAAATCGCTTGTTGGGCAAATTCCTTTTATCAAAGGAGAAGCAAAATTAGGAGCAAATGTCGAAACTGGGTATTACGATCAAAGTCAAAGTAATTTAACAAAAACGAATACTGTTTTAGATGAGTTATGGAATGCTTTTTCAACAACTCCAGAAGTTGAAATTAGAAACCGTTTAGGAGCTTTTCTTTTTTCAGGTGATGATGTTAAAAAATCAGTTTCAATGCTATCCGGTGGTGAACGAGCGCGTTTGCTATTGGCAAAATTATCTATGGAAAATAATAATTTCCTCATATTAGATGAGCCAACAAACCACTTGGATATTGATAGTAAAGAAGTCTTAGAAAATGCACTCATCGAATTTGATGGCACATTACTTTTTGTTAGTCATGATCGCTATTTTATTAATCGTGTGGCAACTAAGGTTCTCGAAATTTCTGATAAGGGAAGTACTCTCTATCTAGGAGATTATGATTATTACCTCACTAAGAAAGCCGAACTAGAGGAATTAGCCCGTTTAAATGAAGAAGAAGTGAGTGCTTCAAAAACAGAAATCGACGTTACATCAGATTATGAGACACAAAAAGCAAATCAAAAGGAATTTAGGAAAATTACCCGTCGCGTTGCAGAAATTGAGGCACGTTTGGAAGTTCTTGAAAATGATGAAAACAATATCAATGGTTTAATGTTAGAAACCAATGACATCGGAAAACTCTCTGATTTACAAAAAGAGCTGGAATCAATCCAAGAAGAACAATTGCTATTAATGGAAGAATGGGAAAATCTAAATATGAGACTAGATTTGTGAGAAAATTTCAAAAACAATAGTTTGTGAAAAAAAGTACATTTTAAATTGAGATGCCTTTTACGAAAACAAAGAAAGCGGTTCAAATTCTTGCATCTTGTGAAAAAAACTTATACAATGATTAAGTAATAAAGATTTTTTTGGAGGTTAGAATGGTAACTCTATCTAAAGAACAACACTTGGATATGTTTCTAAAAATGCAACGTATTCGTGATGTTGATATGAAATTTAACAAATTGGTTCGTCGTGGTTTCGTCCAAGGGATGACTCACTTCTCTGTTGGTGAAGAAGCTGCTTCAGTAGGTGCTATCCAAGATTTAACAGATTCAGATATCATTTTCTCAAACCACCGTGGACACGGACAAACTATTGCAAAAGGTATTGATATTGGTGGAATGTTTGCTGAACTTGCTGGTAAAGCAACAGGAACATCAAAAGGTCGTGGAGGCTCAATGCACTTAGCAAACCTTGAAAAAGGTAACTATGGAACAAACGGTATCGTCGGTGGAGGATATGCGCTTGCGGTAGGTGCTGCCCTTACACAGCAATATGAAGGAACTGATAACATTGTTATCGCCTTTTCGGGTGACTCAGCGACTAACGAAGGCTCATTCCATGAGTCAGTTAACTTAGCTGCTGTTTGGAACTTACCAGTTATCTTCTTTATCATCAACAACCGTTATGGTATCTCAACAGACATCACATACTCAACTAAAATTCCTCACCTTTACATGCGTGCTGATGCGTACGGTATTCCAGGGCATTATGTTGAAGATGGTAATGATCTTATGGCTGTTTACGAGAAAATGCATGAAGTTATCAATTACGTGCGTTCAGGAAATGGACCAGCTATTGTAGAGGTTGAATCATACCGTTGGTTTGGTCATTCAACTGCTGATGCTGGGGTATACCGTACTAAAGAAGAAGTTGATTCATGGAAAGCTAAAGATCCAGTAAAACGCTACCGTGCATACTTAATTGAAAATGAAATCGCTACTGAAGAAGAGCTTGCAGCTATTGAAGCACAAGTGATTAAAGAAGTTGAAGAAGGGGTTAAATTCGCTGAAGAAAGTCCATTCCCTGATATGTCTGTTGCATTTGAAGACGTTTTTGTGGACTAAAATAACCTAAAGTAGATGAGATTTATCTCGTTCTATTATTCAATTGATTAAAAAACGGATATTCGGAGGAAATAATGAGCGAAACTAAAGTTATGGCTTTGCGCGAAGCGATTAATGTCGCTATGAGCGAAGAAATGCGCAAAGATGAAAAAGTATTTTTAATGGGTGAAGATGTAGGTGTATATGGAGGAGACTTCGGTACATCTGTTGGTATGTTAGAAGAGTTTGGTGCTAAGCGCGTTCGCGACACACCAATCTCAGAGGCTGCGATTGCAGGTTCAGCTATCGGTGCTGCACAAACAGGTTTGCGTCCTATCGTTGATTTGACATTCATGGATTTCGTAACAATCGCAATGGATGCTATCGTTAACCAAGGTGCTAAAACGAATTATATGTTTGGTGGAGGTCTATCAACTCCAGTTACTTTCCGTGTGGCATCAGGGTCAGGTATTGGTTCGGCTGCACAACACTCACAATCATTAGAAGCTTGGTTAACACACATTCCAGGTCTAAAAGTTGTTGCACCTGGTACTGTTAATGAGTCAAAAGCACTTTTGAAATCTTCTATTCTTGACAATAACCCAGTTATCTTCTTAGAGCCAAAAGCTCTCTATGGTAAGAAAGAAGAAGTTAATATGGATCCTGATTTCTATATTCCACTTGGTAAAGGGGATATTAAGCGTGAAGGTACTGACTTAACAATTGTTTCTTATGGCCGTATGCTTGAGCGTGTTATGCAAGCTGCTGAAGAAGTTGCTGAGGAAGGTATTAACGTTGAGGTTGTTGATCCACGTACACTTATTCCGCTTGATAAAGAATTAATTATCGATTCTGTTAAGAAAACTGGTAAATTGATCTTGGTTAACGATGCTTATAAAACTGGTGGTTTCACTGGTGAAATTGCAACTATGGTTGCTGAAAGTGAAGCATTTGATTACCTTGATCATCCTATCGTGCGTCTTGCAAGTGAAGATGTTCCAGTACCGTATTCACGTGTACTTGAACAAGGAATCTTACCTGATGTAGCAAAAATTAAAGATGCTATCTACAAAGTAGTTAACAAAGGTAAATAATTCATAAAACAAAGAGGGACTGAGGAATGAGTGAAAACTTAGCCTCTTTCCTTGTTTATAGGTTTTAATTTATATCGTTAGATGAAACATATATTTGACGATATAGTTTAGTGTGAAAGGAAAACTATGGCTGTCGAAATTATTATGCCTAAACTCGGGGTTGACATGCAAGAAGGCGAAATCCTTGAGTGGAAAAAACAGGTAGGTGATGTTGTTAATGAAGGTGACGTCCTACTTGAAATTATGTCAGATAAAACAAATATGGAGATTGAAGCAGAAGACTCAGGTGTTTTACTAAAAATCACACATGGGAATGGAGATGTTGTTCCTGTAACTGAGACAATTGGCTGTATCGGTGCTGAAGGTGAAGAAGTAACAGAAGCATCTTCTTCTGAAAATACATCAGTTGAAGAAAACGCGACACAAGTAACTTCAGAACCAGAAAAAGTTGAAGAAACATCAGAACCAAGTGTGCCAGCAGCTACAAGTGGTGAAAAAGTACGTGCCACTCCTGCAGCTCGTAAATTAGCAAGAGAGATGTCTATTGACCTTGCACTAGTATCTGGAACAGGGGCAAATGGTCGCGTTCACAGAGAAGATGTTGAAAGCTTCAAGGGTGCTCAACCACGTATTACACCATTGGCACGTCGAATTGCTGAAGATCAAGGAGTTGATATAGCAGAAATCACTGGCAGTGGTATTCGTGGTAAAATTGTTAAAAATGATGTTTTGGCTGCTATGTCACCGCAAGCAGCAGAGGCTCCTGTAAAAACGAAAGCTACACCAACAACAGAAGAAAAACAATTACCAGAAGGTGTTGAAGTCATTAAGATGTCTGCAATGCGTAAGGCTATTTCTAAAGGTATGACTAACTCTTACCTCACTGCTCCAAGCTTTACACTTAACTATGATATTGATATGACTGAAATGATGGCTCTTCGCAAGAAATTAATTGATCCAATCATGGCTAAAACAGGCTTGAAAGTCAGCTTTACTGATTTGATTGGAATGGCCGTTGTTAAGACATTGATGAAACCAGAGCATCGATACCTAAATGCTTCATTAATTAACGATGCACAAGAAATTGAGCTTCATAATTTTGTTAATATTGGAATCGCAGTTGGTCTTGATGATGGTTTGATTGTTCCTGTTGTTCACAATGCTGATCAAATGTCACTTTCTGACTTTGTTATAGCATCTAAAGATGTTATTAAGAAAACTCAAGAAGGTAAATTAAAATCAGCTGAAATGTCAGGTTCAACATTCTCAATTACTAACTTAGGTATGTTTGGTACTAAGACGTTTAACCCAATTATCAATCAACCGAACTCAGCAATCCTTGGAGTAGGTGCTACTATTCCGACTCCAACAGTGGTTGATGGTGAAATTGTAGCTCGACCAATCATGGCAATGTGTTTAACAATTGACCACCGTATTGTTGATGGAATGAATGGTGCTAAGTTTATGGTTGATCTTAAGAACTTAATGGAAAACCCATTTGGTTTACTTATTTGATTCCGTAGGTCTTAATTTGATATAATAAGTTATTCGAAAAACGAAAGAGGAAATAAAAAATGGCTTTTGATGTAATTATGCCAAAACTTGGGGTTGACATGCAAGAAGGCGAAATCCTTGAGTGGAAAAAAAATGAAGGTGACACCGTTAATGAAGGTGATGTCCTTCTTGAAATCATGTCTGATAAAACCAATATGGAAATTGAAGCAGAAGACACTGGTGTACTTTTAAAAATTGTACATCAGGCAGGAGATGTTGTTCCTGTCACTGAAGTGATTGCCTATATCGGAGAAGAAGGTGAAGAAGTAGGTACGTCATCACCTTCGGCTGATGCAACTATCACAGCTGAAGATGGTCAATCAGTTTCTGGACCTGCTGCTCCTTCACAAGAGACAGTTGCAGCAGCAACTCCTAAAGAAGAACTTGCAGCTGATGAGTACGATATCGTAGTCGTAGGTGGTGGCCCTGCAGGTTATTACGCAGCAATCCGCGGTGCTCAACTTGGAGGAAAAATTGCCATTGTTGAGAAAACTGAATTTGGCGGTACGTGTTTGAATGTTGGTTGTATCCCTACAAAAACATATCTTAAAAATGCTGAAATCCTAGATGGTTTGAAAGTAGCAGCTGGACGTGGTATCAACCTTGCTTCAACTAACTATGCAATTGATATGGATAAGACTGTTGCCTTTAAAAATTCTGTAGTTAAGACATTGACTGGTGGTGTACGTGGTCTCTTGAAAGCGAACAAAGTTGAAATTTTCAATGGACTTGGACAAGTAAACCCTGATAAATCTGTTGTTATTGGCGATAAAGTTATCAAAGGTCGTAACGTCGTCCTTGCGACTGGTTCTAAGGTATCTCGTATTAATATTCCAGGTATTGAATCACCATTAGTATTAACATCAGATGATATTCTTGATTTACGTGAAATTCCTAAGTCACTTGCTGTTATGGGTGGTGGTGTCGTAGGTATTGAGCTTGGTCTTGTATGGGCTTCATATGGTGTTGACGTAACTGTTATTGAAATGGCTGATCGCATCATTCCAGCAATGGATAAAGAAGTATCGCTAGAACTTCAAAAAATCCTTGCTAAGAAGGGAATGAAGATTAAAACATCAGTTGGTGTTTCTGAAATTGTTGAAGCCAATAATCAATTAACGCTTAAATTAAACAACGGCGAAGAAGTTGTTGCTGATAAAGCTCTTCTTTCAATTGGACGTGTTCCACAAATGAATGGTCTTGAAAATCTTGAGCCTGAACTTGAGATGGAACGTGGACGTATTAAAGTTAATGCTTATCAAGAAACTTCAATTCCAGGTATCTATGCACCAGGTGATGTTAATGGAACTCGTATGTTAGCTCATGCTGCATACCGTATGGGTGAAGTAGCTGCTGAAAACGCACTCGGCGGTAATAAGCGTAAAGCACATCTAGATTTCACTCCAGCAGCTGTTTATACTCATCCTGAAGTAGCAATGGTGGGGATGACAGAAGAGCAAGCACGTGAACAATATGGTGACATATTAGTTGGTAAAAATAGCTTTACAGGCAATGGTCGTGCTATCGCTTCAAATGAAGCACATGGTTTTGTAAAAGTAATTGCTGAACCTAAGTATAAAGAGATTCTTGGTGTTCACATTATTGGTCCAGCTGCAGCGGAATTGATTAATGAAGCTTCTACGATTATGGAAAATGAGTTGACTGTCTATGATGTAGCACAATCTATCCATGGTCACCCAACATTCTCTGAAGTTATGTACGAAGCTTTCTTAGATGTTCTCGGTGAAGCTATTCACAACCCTCCAAAACGCAAATAATTTTGTTTAATATATTTGAGATTGAGCTTTTATAGCTTCAATCTCTTTTCACGTATGTATTGTCTGAATATTATAAAATATTAGTTAGGAATTTAAAATGAAATATATCGTTAACACGTCTAATGATCCGGCTTACAATGTTGCTTTAGAAGCTTACGCCTTTCAAAAGTTGACAGATATCGATGAAATCTTTATTCTTTGGATTAATGAACCGGCTATCATTATTGGACGCCATCAAAATACAATTCAAGAAATTAACAAAGAGTTCATTGATAAAAATGGCATCCATGTTGTCCGTCGTTTGTCAGGAGGCGGAGCAGTTTATCATGACTTGAATAATTTAAACTACACTATTATTTCTAATAATACACAAGAAGGTGCTTTTGATTTCCAAACTTTTTCAAAACCAGTTATTGATACTCTTGCTAAATTAGGTGTTAAAGCAGAATTTACTGGTCGTAATGATTTAGAAATCAATGGACAAAAATTTGCAGGAAATGCTCAAGCTTATTACAAAGGTCGTATGATGCATCATGGTTGTCTTTTATTTGATGTTGATATGTCAGTCTTAGGGCAAGCACTCAAAGTATCTAAAGACAAAATTGAATCTAAAGGGATAAAATCTGTACGCGCACGTGTTACAAATATTGTTGACCATCTTTCAGATAAAATTACAGTACAAGAATTTAGCGATGCCATTTTAGCTCAAGTGAAGGAAGAATATCCAGAGATGGATGAATATGTTTTGAGTGATGCCGAGTTATCAGAAATCCAAGCTATGCGCGATAATCAATTTGCTACATGGGATTGGACGTATGGTAAAGCACCTGAATACACCATTGAACGTGGTGTCCGCTATCCAGCTGGAAAAATTACGACTTATGCTAATGTTGAAAATTCAACGATAAAATCTGTCAAAATCTTTGGTGACTTCTTTGGAGTGAAACCTGTAGATGATATTGAAAAAATGTTGGAAGGTGTCCGCTACGATTACAAAGATGTTTTAGCAGCGCTTAAAACAGTTGATACAAGTCAATACTTCTCACGTATGACACCCGAAGAGATTACAAAAGCTATTGTAGACTAAAATCAAAAAACCTAGTCAAAGTCTTTGCCTTTGGCTAGGTTTTTTGTATGGTTAAGTGGCCTTATAGTACGACGGGCATGTCGTACATCTGAGGTGCAAGTCCTCTGTGGGCACCCGCTACCGGTGAACCCAATAGCGACTCCCAAGCTTGACTATCGTGAGGTAGCGGGGAGAGGAAGGGATAGCGAAATCGTGGCTCTACGAACAGAAACGTGATATGAAGGCGTATATAGCGGATGAGGGGGCTATAAACTCTAAAGTCCAAATAGGTAGTCGTAACCTATATACGTAAATCACGAGAGTAAACGAGGAAAGATGTCCGACTTATCCCGTGAGGTCCTGTCAAGGGTAAAACCTAGTAACAACGAACGACAAGAAGTCAGCCGAACCCATAGTAGTGATGAAGTTTCTGTAATGGAAATGGAACGAAGGGGTGAACAACTAATCGAAGTAATCCTACTTCACTTGTGTCTGTAAAACAAACGGTCTGATAGAACTAGATGCGGTTACGTATTGACTAGAGGAAGGTTCACCAATGTAAGATATCATGCAGACAACGAAAAAAGAAAGGAATACGCACATGTCAGAATTGCTAGATAAGATATCATCTCGGAACAATATGCTCGAAGCTTACAAGCAAGTGAAATCAAACAAAGGTTCTGCTGGTATCGATGGGGTCACTATCGAGCAGATGGATGACTATCTTCACCAAAATTGGCGAGAAACCAAGAAACTCATCAAAGAGAGGAGCTATAAACCTCAACCGGTTCTCAGGGTTGAAATCCCAAAACCAAACGGAGGAGTTCGTAACCTAGGTATCCCGACGGCTATGGATAGAATGATTCAGCAGGCCATCGTTCAAGTTTTGAGTCCACTCTGCGAAAAACATTTTTCAGAGTATAGCTATGGGTTCAGACCCAATCGCTCCTGCGAAACAGCCATTGTTCAGCTACTTGAGTATTTAAACGATGGCTACGAGTGGATTGTGGACATTGACTTGGAAAAGTTCTTCGATACTGTTCCGCAAGACAGATTGATGTCCCTGGTTCATAATATCATTCAAGATGGCGATACGGAGTCACTGATTCGTAAGTACTTCCATTCGGGAGTTGTTATTAACGGACAGCGACATAAGACTTTAGTCGGGACACCTCAAGGCGGGAATCTATCACCCCTCCTATCTAATATTATGCTTAATGAGTTAGACAAAGGGTTGGAAAAGCGAGGTCTTCGCTTTGTCCGTTACGCCGATGACTGTGTCATCACTGTCGGAAGCGAAGCAGCTGCTAAGCGGGTCATGCATTCGGTCAGTAGCTATATTGAGAAGCGATTAGGGTTGAAAGTCAACATGACTAAGACCAAGATTGTCAGACCGAACAAACTCAAATACCTCGGATTTGGTTTCTGGAAATCTCCAAAAGGTTGGAAGTGTCGTCCTCACCAAGACAGCGTTCAGGCTTTAAGCGAAAACTGAAGCAACTGACGATGAGGAAATGGAGCATTGACCTGATAACTCGCATTGAACGATTGAACTGGGTCATTCGAGGATGGATAAACTATTTCTCGCTTGGCAATATGAAGAGTATCATGACACAAATAGATGAGCGTCTGCGAACCCGTATTCGAGTGATTATCTGGAAGCAATGGAAGAAGAAAGCAAAGCGCCTATGGGGACTCTTAAAACTAGGAGTTGCTAGATGGATAGCCGATAAAGTTTCTGGATGGGGTGACCACTATCAGTTGGTAGCTCAGAAGTCGGTACTCAAACGTGCTATATCAAAACCAGCCCTCGCAAAGCGAGGACTGGTCAGTTGCTTAGATTACTATCTTGAACGACATGCGTTAAAAGTTAGTTGAACCGCCGTATGCCGAACGGCACGTACGGTGGTGTGAGAGGGGCTAGAGATTAGCCTCTACTCGATTTATTCAAAATCTGCTTTTGATTTAACGTCTCCGTATTCCTCAGGAATCTCTAAAGATAAAATTTCTTCATAACTAGGGAGGACAATCTCTTTACCATATTTGTTACGGAGGGCAGTTGCCACAAGACGGTAAGCTAGATTAGCATTACGTGAAAGGATTGGACCGTGAAAGTATGACCCAAAAACATTCTTATAATGAACCCCTTCAGTACCATCTTCTTTGTTATTCCCATTTCCATAAATGACAGTTCCTAAAGGTTTTTCGTCTTCTGATAAAAAGGTACGTCCTTGATGATTCTCAAAGCCATAATATGTTTCATTGAATTCATCGTTGTGAATCTTGATATCACCAATATAGCGATTATTATTTTGGTTTAGCGTATAGTGTCCCATAACGCCAATGCCCTCTATTCGTTCTCCATTAGCTTGAATATAGTATTGTCCTAAAAGTTGGAAACCTCCACAAATAGCAAGTACTACACCATTATTTTGAATGAATTTGTTAATGTCTTCTTTCTTACTGGGAAGATCGCGTGCAACAATAGCTTGTTCGTAGTCTTGTCCACCACCAAAAAATGCCATCTGATAATAGTTGGGATCAAATCTATCTTCTAATGAAACGATATCAAATGTCATTTGACATCCTAGTTTTTCTCCCACATATTTCATCATTAAGATATTCCCATTATCGCCATAAGTATTTAATAGGTTACCATAAAGATGAGCTACATTAAGAGTGTATTTATAATCTTTGGTAGTAGGAGATTTTAGTGAGGTATAAGTCATTAATTCATCTCCTTTCTGATAGCGTTGTGGTTAGCAAGAATTTCACGAAACTCCAGCATAGCTGTATATGTTGCTAAAATATAAGCATGCTCAGTCTCTTGCTGCTCAATCATTGCCATAATATCTTGCAGTTTATCAGCTTGTTTTATGCGTTTCTCATCATAACCAGTTACACGTAAGCGACGAGCAATTTCAGAGTGGCGAACACCACCAGCAAATATTTCTGGGATATTCATCGTGAGAATAGTTTCAAAATTAGCGTCCCAAATCCAAGAAGTATCAATACCGTCAGCATAATTGGCATTTAATAGTACTGAAAGAGAGAACGGGTATGGAGCAAGTTTAATCATATCAAGAGCTTGACTAGCTCCTACTGGATTTTTAATCAGAACTAAGGTACATTTTTTATTTCCAATTGTAAAGGTTTCTTGACGACCAAAAACGGCACGGCTTTTATCAAATCCATCTTTAATTTGACTTGCTTCTACACCAAAATATTCAGCAACAGATACTGCCGCCAAAGCATTGTAAATATTATAAAGGCCACCCACGTTGATATTATATTGTTGGCCATCAATAACGAAACCTGATGAAGTATTTGTCAGATGTATTAGCCTTGTTAAGGCATAATCAAGGTTTGGACGTTCAAAATCACAATTAGGACAAGTGTAGTCACCAAGGTTGGCATATGTGTTCAATCGATAAGTTAAAATTGCTTGACACTTTGGACAGAGAATACCCTCAGTATTATAGTGTGCTAATCGTGGCTCATGTTTGTCGGTATCAAATCCATAGAATTGCACAGGGTTAGTCACGCTTTTAGAATTAAAAAGTGGACTGTCACCGTTAGCTAAGATAGTAGCTTGCGGAGCGTTAGCAGCTCCATCTAAAATCATTTGATAAGTTGTGTAGATTTCGCCATAACGGTCCATTTGATCACGGAAAATATTGGTAAAGACGAACAAACTAGGCTTTATATACTGTGTAATACGGGGTAAACTCGCTTCGTCTATTTCAAGGACAGCTATTTTTTTACCAGATTTACTTTTCTTAGCTGTTAGGAAGGTTGAAACAATACCTGTAATCATATTTGCTCCACTTGGGTTGGTTACCACCTGACCGAAGGCTTCCTTTAAAATACCAACTGTTAAAGCTGTTGTTAAGGTTTTACCGTTAGTACCAGTCACAACTACAATTTCATAATCTTTGGCAATTGTATCTAGTATATCTTTATCGAATTTGAGTGCTAAACTACCCGGATAAGTAGAACCACGTCCCATTTTACTTAAAAGGTAATGAGCAGACTTACCGGCAGCCACTCCTAGTGCTGTATTTATTTTCATAAAGATATTTTATCATAAAAAGATGCTTTCTTGCTAAAGAAAATATTATGAAAACATGGTATAATGTAGACGATGGAAAATAAGAAATCAAGGAGTTAAGCAAGAAACTCTTCGACAGGCTACCAGTAGAGAGGAAGATATGGATATTTTTTCAGCTATTGATTCAAAGTTTTGGGCGAGCATTATGGAAAATCCATGGATGATCCTTATTCATCTCATGGATATTATCATAGTAGCTGTTCTGATTTATAAATTTATCAAAGCGCTAGCAGGCACAAAAATTATGTCCTTAATTCAGGGCGTTATTTTGTTTATCATCATTAGATTTGTGTCAGAATGGATAGGGCTAACAACGATTACATTTTTGATGAATCAGATTGTTACTTATGGTGTAATTGCAGGTGTTGTCATCTTTGCTCCAGAGATTAGAACAGGTCTCGAAAAATTTGGGCGAACACCACAACTATTTACGCAACGTTCTCAATTAAGCAGTGATGAAAAGCTAGTAGATGCCCTTGTTAAGGCAGTTGCTTATATGAGTCCGCGTAAAATAGGAGCCTTGATTTCAATTGAACGTACCCAAACTTTGCAAGAGTATATAGCTACAGGTATCCCATTAGATGCAGATATTTCCAGTGAATTGTTAATTAATATTTTCATTCCTAATACACCACTGCACGATGGTGCTGTTATTGTAAAAGATAAAAAAATTGCTACAGCATGTTCGTACTTACCTCTATCAGAATCATCTTCGATTTCAAAAGAATTTGGAACACGCCACAGAGCAGCGATTGGTCTATCAGAGAATTCAGATGCACTAACGGTTATTGTTTCTGAAGAGACTGGTGGTATTTCTGTTGCTTTGAAAGGTGAATTTTTACATGATCTTTCTAAAGATAGCTTTGAAGCAATTCTGAGAACTCAGTTGATTCAAAATCAAGAGGAAAACTCAAAATTAGCTTGGTATAATCAACTATTGAGGAGGAAGTAGACATGAAAAAATTTTTTACAAATAAATTTTGGTTAGGCGTTGTCTCACTCTTTCTGGCTATTTTATTATTTTTAACGGCAACTGCAACAAGTATGAACCATCAAGACAATAGTAAGATTGCAGGAGCGTCTGAGACATATACACATACCCTAACAGATGTGCCAATAGACATCAAATACGATAGTGATGATTACTTTATTAGTGGCTATTCTTATGGGGCAGATGTCTATATGTCATCGGTTAATCGTGTTAAGCTAGATTCTGAAATAAATGAGGATACACGAAAATTTAAAGTAGTCGCTGATTTGACAAATATGAAACCAGGGACTCACAAAGTCCCACTAAAGGTAGTAAATTTGCCATCTGGTGTAAATGCTACGGTTTCTCCAACAACAATTACAGTAACTATGGGTAAAAAGAAAACAAAAGAGTTTCCGGTTTATGGACATGTTAATGATAAGCAAATTAAAGCTGGTTATGCAGTCGATAAGATGTCAGTTGATGTGTCAAAAGTTAAAGTTACTAGTGATGAATCTATTATAGATCGTATTGACCATGTCGCTGCCAATATCCCTGATGATAAAGTTCTTGATGATGATTTTAACAAGACAGTTACTTTACAAGCTGTAACAGCAGATGGTACAGTATTAGCAAGTATTATTCACCCTTCTAAAGCAACTTTATCTGTCAAGGTAAAAAAATTGACCAAGACAGTACCGATTAATTTGATACCAGTAGGACAATTCAGCGATAGTATTTCAAAAATTAACTACAAGTTGAGTCAAGAAAAAGCAGTAATTTCAGGAACAAAAGAGGCTTTAGAAGCTATTTCTGTTATTAATGCTGAGGTAGATATTTCAGACGTAACTAAAAATACAGAAAAGAAAATTAATCTTTCTGCAAACAATGTTTCAGTTGATCCTGCTCAAGTAACAGTTCAATTGACAACTACTAAAAAATAATAGATAATAAAAACGAAAAAAATGGAGGTAGCGTTTTTCGCTAGAAAAAAATTATGGGAAAATATTTTGGTACAGATGGTGTTCGCGGTGAAGCTAATGTTGAACTGACGCCAGAATTGGCTTTTAAATTAGGACGTTTTGGAGGATATGTTCTAAGTCAACACGAAACTGATCGTCCGAGAGTTTTTGTAGCTCGTGATACTCGTATTTCTGGTGAAATGCTGGAATCTGCTTTGATTGCTGGTCTACTTTCAGTAGGTATTGAGGTTTATAAACTTGGTGTTTTAGCCACTCCTGGAGTGTCTTACCTTGTTCGTACAGAAAAAGCTAGTGCAGGGGTTATGATTTCAGCAAGCCACAATCCAGCACTTGATAATGGTATTAAGTTCTTTGGTAGTGATGGTTTTAAACTTGATGATGATCGTGAATTAGAAATTGAAGCTTTACTTGATGCGAAGGAAGACACTTTACCACGTCCATCAGCACAAGGTTTAGGTACTTTAGTAGATTATCCTGAAGGACTTCGGAAATATGAGAAGTTTATGGAATCAACTGGTATTGATTTAGAAGGTATGAATGTTGCGTTGGATACAGCAAATGGTGCAGCAACAGCCTCAGCTCGGAATATCTTTTTAGACTTGAATGCTGATATAAGTGTTATTGGTGATCAACCAGATGGTTTGAATATCAATGATGGTGTTGGTTCGACACATCCTGAGCAATTACAAAGTTTAGTTAGAGAAAATGGTTCCGACATCGGTCTAGCTTTTGATGGTGATAGTGATCGTTTGATCGCTGTTGATGAAAATGGAGAGATTGTAGATGGTGATAAAATTATGTTTATCATTGGGAAATATCTCTCTGATAAAGGGCAGCTTGCTCAGAATACAATCGTAACAACGGTTATGTCAAATCTCGGCTTTCATAAAGCGCTCGACCGTGAAGGAATTCATAAAGCGATTACCGCTGTAGGAGACCGCTACGTGGTTGAAGAAATGCGTAAATCAGGATATAATCTTGGCGGAGAGCAATCAGGCCACGTTATTATCATGGATTACAATACTACAGGGGATGGACAATTAACAGCCATCCAATTGACTAAGGTCATGAAAGAAACTGGTAAGAAATTATCAGAGTTAGCTAGTGAAGTGACGATTTATCCTCAAAAATTAGTAAATATTCGTGTTGAAAATAACATGAAAGATAAAGCGATGGAAGTTCCTGCAATTGCGGAAATTATTGCTAAAATGGAAGAAGAGATGGATGGCAATGGTCGTATTCTAGTACGTCCTAGTGGTACTGAGCCTCTTCTTAGAGTTATGGCAGAAGCGCCAACAAATGAAGCGGTTGATTATTATGTTGATACTATCGCAGATGTCGTTCGTACAGAAATTGGTTTAGATTAAAACGGCGTTATTCTGCTATAAAGTCGTCAATGTTATAAAATAATAAAGAGAGGGAATTGGAGTGGAGCATCAAGCATACGCCTTTCTCTCTCTTTTTGATTTGAGAAGGGAGTTTAGAGAAAATGACTAAAGAAGCAGAATTATTATGGGCTAAACACAAGTATTTAGTCTTAAGTAAATCTCAGAAAATTTATTTGGATATTAGACAAACTTTGAAATCACCAAATTGTACCGTTTTAGACGTTCAGTCACTCATTGACCAAGCAGTGCTTTTAGAAGAATCACC
Source organism: Streptococcus sp. 'group B' (assembly GCF_002073795.1). Classification (NCBI taxonomy): domain Bacteria; kingdom Bacillati; phylum Bacillota; class Bacilli; order Lactobacillales; family Streptococcaceae; genus Streptococcus; species Streptococcus sp. 'group B'. The sequence goes on from NZ_CP020432.1 coordinate 1,132,657, forward strand.
ATCACAAGTGACTAATGCTTATATGCATATATGGGGCTATTTTAAAAATAAGGCAGAGCGTCAAGAAAAAGAAGAATTTTTAACCTTGCTGGAAAAATACAGGAAAACAGGTTATCAACGAAGAAAACTGTTAGCTTTTCTAAAACAGCTATTAGCTAAATACCCAAATTCTTATTTACAAAACTCTTCTATTTTCGAAGAAGAGTAAAAGATTGATAGTTGAGGTATATAAATGAGATTATGGCATCAAGATATTATTGAGTTATTGCCTAGGCAGCAACTTTTAGGACAGCATAGAGAGTGTTGTGCATTGAGAGGGAATGGGTGGGGGAGAAAACATGAGACTGTTGATTATGTTTTTCGATATTCACCTTATAGGTTATTTGCATATCATCAATTAGTTATGGAAGAAATGATGGAGCGTGGGTATCGTGTATCTAAAGAATGGCTAATTGCAGAATATAGGGGAATGAAGTGCCCAAGATATGATACACTTAATCCTGTTGACTTGGAGACACCTATCTATCCTGAGCACAATCAAGACTATCTACAAGAATGTCTATGGAATTTAAAAGCAAAAGGAATTGACCTTCCTATAAATAAGATAAAATAGAGATTTATCTCTATTTTTATTTTGGAATAAAAAGCTATATTATCAAGTTTTAGAGGAGTGTTTTTTTAAGGGCAAAGTGGTAAAATAGAAACATGTTAAAGAAACCAACCTCAGCATATGTACACATTCCATTTTGTACCCAAATATGTTATTATTGTGATTTTTCAAAAGTTTTTATTAAAAATCAGCCTGTAGACGCTTATCTTCAGGCTCTTATCCGTGAATTTCGGTCTTATGATATTACAGAATTGCGCACCTTATATATTGGAGGAGGGACACCTACATCTATAAGCGCTGTGCAACTGGACTATTTATTGACGGAGTTAAGTAGAGATTTAAACTTAAATACTTTAGAGGAGTTCACTATCGAAGCTAATCCAGGAGATTTAACCGTTGATAAAATAGAGGTGCTTCAAAAGTCAGCTGTCAATAGAGTTTCTCTAGGAGTTCAGACCTTTAATGATAAACATTTAAAGCGTATTGGACGCAGTCACAATGAGGTACAAATTTATTCTACAATTGATGCTCTTAAAACAGCTGGTTTTCAAAATATCTCTATTGACCTAATTTATGCCTTACCTGGACAAACGATGGATGATGTTAGAAGTAATGTAGCCAAAGCTCTCTCTCTAAATATTCCTCATTTGAGTCTATATAGTTTAATTTTAGAACACCATACTGTATTTATGAATAAAATGCGTCGTGGGAAATTACATTTGCCAACAGAAGATTTAGAAGCCGAGATGTTTGAATATATCATTTCTGAAATGGAGAGAAATGGTTTTGAGCATTATGAAATTTCTAATTTTACAAAGCCGGGTTTTGAAAGTCGTCATAATTTGATGTACTGGGATAATGTAGAATATTATGGTGTTGGTGCAGGTGCTTCTGGTTATCTTGATGGTATTCGTTATCGTAATAGAGGGCCAATACAACATTATCTAAAGGGTGTTTCAGAAGGTAATGCAAGGTTATCTGAAGAAGTATTATCAAAAAATGAAATGATGGAAGAGGAGCTTTTCCTCGGTCTTCGTAAAAAAAAGGGTGTTTCCATCGGAAAATTTGAACAAAAATTTGGAACGTCCTTTGAGAAACGTTACGGTCAGATTGTTCAAGAACTCCAAAGTGATGGGCTTTTGAAAGAAAATAATGGTTTTATCCAGATGACTAAAAAAGGTCTCTTCTTAGGAGATACGGTTGCCGAGAAATTTATTGTGGAGTAAAAAATGGGTTTATTATATCGAGAAACTTACGAAGTGCCTTTTTATGAATCAGACACTAATCATTATATGAAATTACCGCAGTTGTTGGCTTTAGCGTTACAAATTTCAGCCAAACAATCTTTAAAATTAGGAATAGGCGATGACATCGTTTTTAAAAGATACGGATTGGTTTGGGTCGTTACAGATTATATTATTGATATTGAGCGTTTACCCAAGCATGCTGAAAAGATAGTCATTGAGACTGAAGCCAAAGCTCATAATAAATTATTGTGTTACCGCTATTTTTATATTTATGGTGAAGACGGGCAAAAAATAATAACGATTTCATCTGCTTTTGTCTTAATGGATTTTAAAACACGGAAGATTCATCCTGTTCTTGATGATATTACTTCAATTTACCAATCCCAAAGAATCAAAAAAGTTATTCGAGGGCCGAAATATCATCCCATTGGAGATAGTAAAGTTAAACAATACCATGTTCGTTATTTTGATTTAGATATGAATGGACATGTTAATAATAGTAAGTATCTAGAATGGATGTATGATGTGTTGGACTTAGATTTTCTAAGTAGCCACATTCCTAAAAAAATTGATTTAAAATATATTAAGGAAATTCAATATGGAACGGATATTAAGTCTCATTGGTATCAAGATGGTCTTGTGACACGTCATGATATTATTGGTGGCGATGCTATTCATGCTCAAGCTAGGATTGAATGGCAGGAAAAAAAGGAGGATTAAATGGCTTATAAAGGATATCTTATTGATTTAGATGGTACTATTTACAAAGGGAAAAGTCGTATCCCAGCAGGAGAGCGTTTTATCGAACGTTTGCAAGAAAAAGGCATTCCTTATATGTTAGTAACTAATAATACGACTCGCACACCAGAAAGCGTTCAGGAAATGCTTCGAGGCTTCAATGTTGAAACACCACTTGAAACAATCTATACCGCAACTATGGCTACGGTTGACTATATGAATGATATGAACCGTGGAAAAACAGCTTACGTTATTGGTGAAGAAGGGCTTAAAAAAGCTATTGCAGATGCAGGTTATGTGGAGGATACAAAAAATCCAGCCTATGTGGTTGTTGGTTTAGATTGGAATGTTACTTATGATAAATTGGCAACTGCTACGTTAGCAATTCAAAATGGTGCTTTATTTATTGGAACCAATCCAGATTTGAATATTCCTACTGAACGTGGTTTATTACCCGGTGCTGGCTCCTTAAATGCTTTATTAGAAGCCGCAACGCGTATAAAACCAGTCTTTATTGGAAAGCCAAATGCCATCATTATGAATAAGGCACTTGAAATTTTAAATATTCCTAGAAATCAAGCAGTCATGGTCGGTGATAATTATTTGACAGATATCATGGCTGGTATTAATAATGATATTGATACTTTGTTAGTAACAACGGGTTTTACAACAGTTGAAGAAGTACCAGATTTACCAATTCAACCAAGTTATGTTTTAGCAAGTTTAGATGAATGGACATTTAATGAAGGATAAGTTATTAGTAGTTTTAACTTGGATTTGGATTATATCGTTAGCAACTCTAGCTACAATTTATATTGCTTGGTTGATCTATCCTATAGAAATTCAGTTTTTAAAATTAGAAAAGGTTGTGTATTTAAAGGCTGAAACAATTTATTATAATTTTAATAAGTTGATGATATATCTGACTCATCCTTTTATCTCTGATTTAAATATGCCTAGCTTTCCTTCTTCAGAGGATGGTTTAAAGCATTTTGCGGATGTAAAATATCTTTTTACTCTAGCGCATGGGCTTTTTGTTATACTAACTTTTCCAGTTATTTATTTTTTAAGACGTGGATGGAAGCAAAAAAGTATCTTTCTATATGAAGGCTTCTTCAAGATAGCTATTATGTTGCCTATTTTTATTGTAGTATGTGCTTTTCTGTTGGGTTTTGATCAGTTTTTCACTCTATTTCATGAGGTGCTTTTTCCAGGAGATTCTACTTGGCAATTTAATCCTCTAACGGATCCAGTAATTTGGATACTTCCTGAAACTTTTTTCCTCCATTGTTTCATCATTTTTTTGTTAATCTATGAAACAATAACTATAATTCTTTTGATAATAGGTAGAAAACATTTAAAATTAAGAAAATATAAAAACAAAATGCAAGCCTTATAATAGCGCTTGCATTTTGTTTGCTATTTTTTTATAATACAAATATGAGAAATGTCGGAATTATAACAATGACATAAAAAAAGCACCGAATCGGTGCTCACTTTTTCAAGCTAAATACGGACTGGATTAAAAAATCACTGCCTTATTTTAACGTGCTGTGCTGTTTCGAATAATTCCAACAAAATTATTATATGTTATTTTAATGTAATAATCAAGTAAAAATTAGCAAAACTTTAAAGTTTGCGTTTTTAAAGTGATATTTTAAATAAAAGGAGATAAATTATGAACAAACCATATTCAATAGGTCTCGACATCGGAACTAATTCCGTCGGATATTCTGTGGTTACAGATGATTATAAGGTACCTGCTAAGAAGATGAGGGTCTTAGGGAATACAGATAAAGAATACATAAAGAAGAATCTTATAGGTGCTCTGCTTTTTGATGGTGGAAATACTGCTTCAGATAGACGCTTGAAGCGAACTGCTCGCCGTCGTTATACACGTCGTAGAAATCGTATTCTATATTTACAAGAAATTTTTGCAGAGGAAATGAGTAAAGTTGATGATAGTTTCTTTCATCGATTAGAGGATTCTTTTCTAGTTGAGGACGACAAGAGAGGGAGCAAGTATCCTATCTTTGCAACAATGCAGGAGGAGAAAGATTATCATGAAAAGTTCCCAACGATTTATCACTTGAGAAAAGAATTAGCTGACAAGAAAGAAAAAGCAGACCTTCGTCTTGTTTATCTGGCTCTAGCTCATATCATTAAATTCAGAGGACATTTCCTAATTGAGGATGATAGCTTTGATGTGAGGAATACTGATATTCAAAGACAATATCAAGCTTTTTTAGAAATCTTTGATACTACCTTCGAAAATAACCATTTGTTATCTCAAAACATAGATGTAGAGGGAATTCTAACAGATAAGATTAGCAAGTCTGCGAAGAAAGATCGCATTTTAGCGCAGTATCCTAACCAAAAATCTACTGGCATTTTTGCAGAATTTTTGAAATTGATTGTCGGAAATCAAGCTGACTTCAAGAAACATTTCAATTTGGAAGATAAAACGCCGCTTCAATTTGCTAAGGATAGCTACGATGAAGATTTAGAAAATCTTCTTGGGCAGATTGGTGATGAATTTGCTGACTTATTCTCAGTAGCGAAAAAGCTATATGATAGTGTTCTTTTATCTGGCATTCTTACAGTAACTGATCTCAGTACCAAGGCGCCACTTTCTGCCTCTATGATTCAGCGTTACGATGAACATAGAGAGGACTTGAAACAGTTAAAACAATTCGTAAAAGCTTCATTGCCTGAGAAATATCAAGAAATATTTACTGATTCATCAAAAGATGGCTACGCTGGTTATATTGAAGGCAAAACTAATCAAGGAGCATTTTATAAATACTTGTCAAAATTGTTGACCAAGCAAGAAGGTAGCGAGTATTTTCTTGAAAAAATCAAGAATGAAGATTTTTTGAGAAAACAAAGGACCTTTGATAATGGCTCAATTCCACACCAAGTCCATTTGACAGAATTGAAGGCTATTATTCGACGTCAATCAGAATACTATCCATTCTTGAAAGAGAATCTAGATAGGATTGAAAAAATCCTTACCTTTAGAATTCCTTATTATGTCGGGCCACTAGCACGTGAGAAGAGTGATTTTGCATGGATGACTCGCAAAACAGATGACAGTATTCGACCTTGGAATTTTGAAGAATTGGTTGATAAGGAAGCATCTGCGGAAGCTTTTATCCATCGTATGACCAACAATGACCTCTATCTTCCTGAAGAAAAAGTCCTACCAAAACATAGTCTTATTTATGAAAAATTTACGGTCTATAATGAGTTGACTAAGGTTAGATATAAAAATGAGCAAGGTGAGACTTATTTTTTTGATAGCAATATTAAACAAGAAATCTTTGATGGAGTATTCAAGGAACATCGTAAGGTATCCAAGAAGAAGTTGCTAGATTTTCTGGCTAAAGAATATGAGGAGTTTAGGATAGTAGATGTTATTGGTCTAGATAAAGAAAATAAAGCTTTCAACGCCTCATTGGGAACTTACCACGATCTCAAAAAAATACTAGACAAAGATTTTCTTGATAATCCAGATAATGAGTCTATTTTGGAAGATATCGTCCAAACTCTAACCTTATTTGAAGATAGAGAAATGATTAAGAAGCGTCTTGAAAACTATAAAGATCTTTTTACAGAGTCACAACTAAAAAAACTCTATCGCCGTCACTATACTGGCTGGGGACGATTGTCTGCTAAGTTAATTAATGGCATTAGAGATAAAGAGAGTCAAAAAACAATCTTGGACTATCTGATTTCTGATGGAAGAGCAAATCGCAACTTTATGCAGTTGATACATGATGATGGTCTATCATTTAAACCAATTATTGACAAGGCACAGGCTGGTAGTCATTCAGATAATCTAAAAGAAGTTGTAGGTGAGCTTGCAGGTAGCCCTGCTATTAAAAAGGGGATTCTACAAAGTTTGAAAATTGTTGATGAGCTTGTTAAAGTCATGGGATACGAACCTGAACAAGTTGTGGTTGAGATGGCGCGTGAGAATCAAACAACAAATCAAGGTCGTCGTAACACTCGACAACGCTATAAACTTCTTGAGGAAGGCGTTAAGAATCTAGCTAGTGACTTGAATGGCAATATTTTGAAAGAATATCCTACGGATAATCAAGCGTTGCAAAATGAAAGACTTTTCCTTTATTACTTACAAAATGGAAGAGATATGTACACAGGGGAAGCACTAGATATTGACAATTTAAGTCAATATGATATTGATCACATTGTTCCTCAAGCTTTCATAAAAGATGATTCTATTGATAATCGTGTTTTGGTATCATCTGCTAAAAACCGTGGAAAATCAGATAATGTTCCTAGCATTGATATTGTAAAAGCACGCAAAGCATTCTGGAAAAAATTACTTGATGCTAAGTTAATGAGTCAGCGTAAGTATGATAATTTGACTAAGGCAGAGCGCGGAGGCCTAACTTCCGATGATAAGGCAAGATTTATCCAACGTCAGTTGGTTGAGACACGACAAATTACCAAGCATGTTGCCCGTATCTTGGATGAACGCTTTAATAATGAGCTTGATAGTAAAGGTAGAAGGATTCGCAAAGTTAAAATTGTAACCTTGAAGTCAAATTTGGTTTCAAATTTCCGAAAAGAATTTGGATTCTATAAAATTCGTGAAGTTAATGATTATCACCATGCACATGATGCCTATCTTAATGCAGTAGTTGCTAAAGCTATTCTAACCAAATATCCTCAGTTAGAGCCAGAATTTGTCTACGGTGACTATCCAAAATATAACAGTTACAAAACGCGTAAATCCGCTACAGAAAAGCTATTTTTCTATTCAAATATTATGAACTTCTTTAAAACTAAGGTAACTTTGGCGGATGGAACCGTTGTTGTAAAAGATGATATTGAAGTTAATAATGATACGGGTGAAATTGTTTGGGATAAGAAGAAACACTTTGCGACAGTTAGAAAAGTCTTGTCATACCCTCAGGTCAATATCGTGAAGAAGACAGAGATTCAGACAGGTGGTTTCTCTAAGGAATCAATCTTGGCGCATGGTAACTCAGATAAGTTGATTCCAAGAAAAACGAAGGATATTTATTTAGATCCTAAGAAATATGGAGGTTTTGATAGTCCGATAGTAGCTTACTCTGTTTTAGTTGTAGCTGATATCAAAAAAGGTAAAGCACAAAAACTAAAAACAGTTACGGAACTTTTAGGAATTACCATCATGGAGAGATTCAGATTTGAGAAAAATCCATCAGCTTTCCTTGAATCAAAAGGTTATTTAAATATTAGGGACGATAAATTAATGATTTTACCGAAGTATAGTCTGTTCGAATTAGAAAATGGGCGTCGTCGATTACTTGCTAGTGCTGGTGAATTACAAAAAGGTAACGAGCTAGCCTTACCAACACAATATATGAAGTTCTTATACCTTGCAAGTCGTTACAATGAGCTAAAAGGAAAACCAGAAGAAATTGAACAAAAACAGGAATTTGTAGTTCAACATGTTTCTTATTTCGACGATATTCTTCAAATAATCAACGATTTTTCAAATCGAGTTATTCTAGCAGATGCTAATTTAGAGAAAATCAATAAGCTTTACCAAGATAATAAGGAAAATATATCAGTAGATGAACTTGCTAATAATATTATCAATCTATTTACTTTTACCAGTCTAGGAGCTCCAGCAGCTTTTAAATTTTTTGATAAAATAGTTGATAGAAAACGCTATACATCAACTAAAGAAGTACTTAATTCTACCCTAATTCATCAATCTATTACTGGACTTTATGAAACACGTATTGATTTGGGTAAGTTAGGAGAAGATTGATATGGCAGGTTGGCGAACCGTTGTTGTAAATACACATTCTAAGCTCTCTTATAAAAATAATCATCTGGTTTTTAAAGATTCTTATCAGACGGAAATGATTCATCTATCAGAGATTGACATTCTAATCATGGAAACAACAGATATCGTTTTGTCGACCATGCTGATTAAACGTTTGGTTGATGAAAATATTTTAGTTATATTTTGTGATGACAAACGCTTGCCAACAGCTATGTTAATGCCGTACTATGCCAGATATGATTCGAGTTTACAATTATCTAGGCAGATGTCATGGATTGAAGATGTCAAAGCGGATGTTTGGACGTCAATCATTGCACAAAAAATTTTGAATCAGTCTTTTTATCTTGGTGAGTGTTCTTTCTTTGAAAAATCCCAGTCTATTATGAATCTCTATCATGATTTAGAATCTTTTGATACTTCCAATCGTGAAGGGCATGCAGCTAGGATTTATTTCAATACACTTTTTGGAAATGATTTTTCAAGAGAACATGATAATCCAATAAATGCTGGTTTAGACTACGGATATTCATTGCTTTTGAGTATGTTTGCGCGTGAAGTCGTTAAGTGTGGTTGCATGACACAATTTGGGTTAAAGCATGCTAATCAATTTAATCAGTTCAACCTAGCAAGCGATATTATGGAACCATTTCGCCCAATCGTTGATAGGATTATTTATGAAAATAGGCAGAGTGATTTTGTCAAAATGAAAAGAGAACTCTTTTCTATGTTTTCAGAGACATACAGTTACGACGGTAAAGAAATGTATCTTTCAAATATTGTCAGCGATTACACCAAAAAAGTTATTAAGTCGCTAAATAGTGATGGGAATGGGATTCCGGAGTTTAGGATATGAGTTATCGGTATATGAGAATGATTTTAATGTTTGATATGCCTACTGAAACAGTAGAAGAACGTAAGGCGTATCGTAAGTTTAGAAAGTTTCTTTTGAGCGAAGGTTTTATTATGCATCAGTTCTCTGTTTATAGTAAATTATTACTCAATAATACAGCTAATAATGCTATGATAGGTCGGCTTAAAGTGAATAATCCTAAGAAGGGTAATATCACACTCTTAACAGTTACGGAAAAACAATTTGCGAGAATGGTTTACCTCCATGGAGAACGCAACACAAGTGTTGCCAACTTTGATAGTCGCTTGGTTTTCCTAGGAGATTCTTATGATCAAGATTAATTTTCCAATTTTAGATGAACCATTAGTGTTAAGTAATGCTACGATTTTAACGATAGAAGATGTTTCAGTTTATTCTTCATTGGTGAAACATTTTTATCAATATGACGTAGATGAACATTTGAAATTATTTGATGATAAGCAGAAAAGTCTGAAGGCAACAGAGTTAATGATGGTTACAGATATCTTAGGATACGATGTCAACTCAGCACCTATTCTAAAGTTGATACATGGTGACTTAGAAAATCAATTCAACGAAAAGCCAGAAGTGAAATCAATGGTAGAAAAATTAGCAGCTACTATTACAGAACTTATCGCATTTGAGTGTCTAGAGAATGAGCTTGATTTAGAATACGATGAAATCACGATTTTAGAACTCATTAAGGCACTAGGAGTCAAAATTGAGACACAGAGCGACACTATCTTTGAAAAATGTTTTGAAATTATACAAGTTTACCATTATTTAACGAAAAAGAATCTCTTGGTTTTTGTTAATAGCGGAGCTTATCTTACCAAAGATGAAGTTATAAAATTATGTGAATACATCAATTTAATGCAAAAGTCAGTACTCTTTCTAGAACCTAGAAGACTCTATGATTTACCGCAATATGTTATTGATAAGGATTATTTCTTGATAGGCGAAAATATGGTATAATATTAGTAAAAGCACAGTAATAACAAGGAATCATCGAAACTGAAGTCCTGCTGAGACGAATGGCGCGATTACGAAAGCTCAAAAGAAAATTTTCTACGAGGTTTTAGAGCTGTGCTGTTTCGAATGGTTCCAAAACTTATATAACCTGTTGTATTTATCGCTTATAGTTTTAGAGCTGTGCTGTTTCGAATGGTTCCAAAACACCGCTCTGTGTCGTATGAAAAGCAGATTAGTTTTAGAGCTGTGCTGTTTCGAATGGTTCCAAAACTTTTAACAATGACAAATATAATTTGTCCTCGTTTTAGAGCTGTGCTGTTTCGAATGGTTCCAAAACTTATCAAGCAAATGAAGTACAACTGGTAAAGTTTTAGAGCTGTGCTGTTTCGAATGGTTCCAAAACACGAGCTAACGGTTACCTAATCAGTCGCCGGTTTTAGAGCTGTGCTGTTTCGAATGGTTCCAAAACTATCGATATTGATGATTTAACATCAATTATGTTTTAGAGCTGTGCTGTTTCGAATGGTTCCAAAACTTAATTAAGGTATTTATACCACCTTTTTGTGTTTTAGAGCTGTGCTGTTTCGAATGGTTCCAAAACAGAGTGTGTCCAAGACCAGAGTTACTGTTTGTTTTAGAGCTGTGCTGTTTCGAATGGTTCCAAAACCTATTGGTTAGAATTTTTTTACAGGAAGAAGTTTTAGAGCTGTGCTGTTTCGAATGGTTCCAAAACTATTTGATAGCGGTAACGGGTCATATACAAGTTTTAGAGCTGTGCTGTTTCGAATGGTTCCAAAACGATAAAAAGTGGGAGCTGAATTAAAAGGCAGTTTTAGAGCTGTGCTGTTTCGAATGGTTCCAAAACATTTGAACGATTTTTATATTCCTGATATGTGTTTTAGAGCTGTGCGGTTATTATGCTAGGGCACCGTTGTGGTGTTCTAGTTTTTTGTTATACTGAAATAAATTTTCAGAGAATGTGGGGGAAGGCGGTAATTAGATTAATTCAAGACGTAATTCAGAACTTAGTTGGCCAAGCTAACGAAATCACCCCAGTTTATCAGTTTGATTGGGAAACTTATATATTGGCGACTAAAAAATATGAACGTCATTTAGAGGTGTGTCTATTAGTAGAAAATTCGAATTATTTTTCGGATTCAAAGAGAATGTGTCGATAGAAGAGATACGAAAGACTATAATTCCAACCTTATGGTTAAAGGGCTAGATTGTTCTACGCTTTACTTAATTATTAGTTTGACAGCGTTGGTTCTTTTAGTGATTGCTGGTGTTTCTTTGTCACTAATACTTGCAAGCTTACAAGGAAAGCAGTGGAGAACCTATCCATAATCAACTAACAGCTATGATGGATCTCACCTATTAATATAGTTAAGGAGTGTCCGACACTCCTTTTTTGAAATACAGTTGGAAGTTACAGAAAACATATTTTCATGTTATAATAGTGGAGAAAGAAATGAGGTGCTAATATTATGGAACAAACCTTTTTTATGATAAAACCTGATGGTGTAAAACGTGGTTTTATTGGAGAAGTTATTAGTCGTATTGAGCGTCGAGGCTTCTCTATTGATCGCTTAGAGGTTAGACATGCAGATGCAGATATTTTGAAAAGACATTATGCAGAACTGACGGATAGACCATTCTTTCCAACATTAGTAGATTATATGACTAGTGGTCCAGTAATCATTGGAGTTATTTCGGGAGAAGAGGTCATTTCAACTTGGCGCACCATGATGGGGAGTACTAACCCCAAAGATGCCCTTCCAGGAACTATTCGAGGAGATTTTGCACAAGCTCCCTCTCCAAACCAAGCGACATGTAATATTGTTCATGGGTCAGACTCACCTGAATCTGCAGCTCGCGAGATAGCCATTTGGTTCAATAACTAATAGACTTAATGAAGATTGATGTTCAAGTGTTAATTCTCTTTTACATCGGTCTTCTTTTTGATATAATATTCTAGAGTCTATAGGACTGTTTTAATATTTTAGAAGTTAAACATATCAAATTGTATAGGAAATAGAATGAATATTGAAGATTTGAAGAAACGTCAAGAAAAGATTAGAAACTTTTCGATTATCGCTCATATTGACCATGGAAAATCAACCTTAGCAGACCGTATTTTAGAGAAAACAGAAACGGTTTCTAGTCGTGAAATGCAGGCGCAACTGTTGGACTCTATGGACCTAGAACGTGAGCGTGGGATTACTATAAAGTTAAATGCTATTGAGCTTAATTATACTGCTAAAGATGGTGAAACTTACATTTTTCACTTGATTGACACGCCAGGGCATGTTGACTTTACATATGAAGTATCACGTTCATTGGCAGCTTGTGAGGGTGCTATACTGGTTGTTGATGCAGCCCAAGGAATTGAAGCTCAAACTCTGGCAAATGTTTATTTGGCTCTAGACAATGATTTAGAGATACTACCAGTTATTAATAAAATTGATTTACCAGCAGCAGATCCAGAACGTGTACGTGCAGAAGTAGAGGATGTTATTGGTCTAGATGCTTCAGAAGCTGTACTTGCCTCAGCTAAGGCAGGGATTGGTATTGAAGAAATTTTAGAGCAGATCGTTGAAAAAGTTCCTGCTCCGACTGGGGAAGTAGATGCTCCTCTTCAAGCTCTAATTTTTGATTCTGTTTACGATGCTTATCGTGGAGTAATTCTGCAAGTAAGGATTGTAAATGGTATGGTTAAGCCAGGAGATAAGATTCAAATGATGTCTAATGGTAAAACCTTCGACGTTACTGAGGTTGGTATTTTCACTCCCAAAGCAGTTGGACGTGATTTTTTAGCAACTGGAGATGTAGGGTATATTGCTGCCTCAATTAAAACAGTTGCTGATACACGTGTTGGTGATACCATTACCCTTGCTAATAACCCAGCTATAGACCCCTTGCATGGCTATAAGCAAATGAACCCAATGGTTTTTGCCGGTCTTTATCCAATTGAATCAAATAAGTATAACGATCTGCGTGAAGCCCTTGAAAAATTACAATTGAATGATGCTAGTCTACAGTTTGAACCGGAAACATCACAAGCATTAGGGTTTGGTTTCCGTTGTGGTTTCTTAGGGCTTTTACATATGGACGTTATCCAAGAGCGCTTGGAACGAGAGTTCAATATTGATCTTATTATGACTGCACCATCAGTAGTTTATCATGTTAATACAACTGATGGTGAAATGCTTGAAGTTTCGAATCCATCTGAATTTCCTGATCCTACTCGTGTTGACAGCATTGAAGAACCATATGTTAAGGCGCAAATTATGGTTCCTCAAGAATTTGTCGGTGCTGTAATGGAGTTAGCACAACGTAAACGTGGTGACTTTGTAACAATGGATTATATTGATGATAATCGTGTTAATGTTATTTACCAAATTCCTTTAGCTGAAATTGTGTTTGACTTCTTTGATAAGCTTAAATCATCAACACGTGGCTATGCTAGTTTTGATTATGAAATTTCCGAATATCGTCGCTCACAGTTAGTTAAAATGGATATTCTTTTAAATGGTGATAAAGTGGATGCTTTAAGCTTTATTGTTCACAAAGAATTTGCCTATGAACGTGGTAAATTGATCGTTGATAAGTTGAAAAAAATCATTCCTCGTCAGCAGTTTGAAGTTCCTATCCAAGCAGCTATTGGACAAAAAATTGTGGCTCGTTCTGATATAAAAGCACTACGCAAAAATGTCTTAGCAAAATGTTATGGTGGTGACGTTTCACGTAAACGTAAGTTGCTTGAAAAACAAAAAGCTGGTAAAAAGCGTATGAAAGCAATTGGTTCCGTCGAAGTTCCTCAGGAAGCTTTCTTAAGTGTTTTATCAATGGACGATGATGACAAAAAATAATTCAGAAAGATGATATCATTTATCTATTTTAAAGTAACTTAGCTTCGTGCTTAAGTTACTTTTTCTTTGTCTGCAATTATCAAATAATATGGCTTTATAATATCTTTATTTAAATATAAATGAGCTATAAATGAGTTTTTGTTAGCAAATAAATAATAAAAAGATGGCAAATAGTATTGCAAAAAGAAAAACATCTGATATAATTAACTAGTTAACTAAAACGAAAAAACATTTATGGAGGACTCATGAAAGGTCAAAAAATTATTGCTCTAGCTGGTCTTGTCCTGTCATGCCATTTTGCTCTTACGGCATGTCATACTCAAGAACACAAAAATTCTTATCATATTAAAACAAAGCAGGTTGCTAAGAAAAAAGCTAATAAAAAGAAAGTCTCTGTTAAGGAAAGTCATAAAAAACGCAAGGGTGTTGCAGGGGTTGACTTTCCAACTGATGATGGCTTTTTACTGACTAAAGATTCGAAGATTTTATCTCATACAGATTCTGGAATCGTTGTAGCACATGGAAATCATTCTCATTTTATTTTTTACTCTGATTTAAAAGGTTCAAAATTTAGCTATTTAATCCCTAATGCTAATGCAAAAACTAATAAAAATCAAGCGGTAAGAAACTTTAAAGCAGGGGCGGTAGCTGTTAATACATTAAATGATGGCTATGTTTTTAATCCCGCAGATATTGTTTCAGAAGATGCTAATGGCTACGTGGTCAGACATGGTGACCATTTCCACTATATTCCAAAAGCAAGTTTATCTCAGCAAAAGCAAGTACAAGCAAGTAGAGCTGTTTCACGTTTAGGAAATCAAAGTAATAGCCATTACAGGGTTAATAGTTCTAAAATTGCAGGGCTTCACTACCCAACAAGTGATGGTTTCTTATTTAATGGACGAGGAATAAAAGGCACTACCCCAACAGGTATTTTAGTAGAACATCATAATCATCTGCATTTTATTAGTTTTGCTGATTTAAGAAAAGGGGGGTGGGGATCAATTGCTGACCGTTACCAACCACAAAAGAAAGCTGATTCTAAAAAACAGTCACCATCAAGTAAAAAGCCAAGAAATGAAAATACTTTACCTAAGGACATCAAAGATAAGCTAGCTTACCTTGCTCGTGAATTACATTTAGATATTTCACGTATCAGAGTCCTTAAAACACTAAATGGTGAAATTGGATTTGAATACCCACATGATGATCATACACATGTTATTATGGCCAAAGATATTGATCTAAGTAAGCCAATTCCAAATCCACATCATGATGACGAAGATCATCACAAAGGTCATCACCATGATGAGTCCGACCATAAGCATGAAGAACACGAGCACACTAAATCAAATAAATTATCTGATGAAAATCAAAAGAAATTAATTTATTTAGCAGAGAAGCTTGGTTTAAATCCTAATCAAATTGAAGTATTAACGTCAGAGGATGGAAGTATCATCTTTAAGTATCCACATGATGACCACTCACACACTATAGCAAGTAAGGATATCGAAATTGGGAAGCCTATCCCAGATGGACACCACGATCACTCTCATGCAAAAGATAAAGTTGGTATGGCAACTCTAAAACAAATTGGTTTTGATGATGAGATTATTCAGGATATTCTGCATGCAGATGCTCCAACACCATTCCCATCAAATGAAACTAATCCTGAAAAAATGCGTCAGTGGCTTGCAACTGTTACTAAGATTAACATTGGACAAAGAACCAATCCATTCCAGCGTTTTGGTCTATCATTGATGCCTAATATTGAAGTTCTAGGAATTGGGTTTACTCCGATTAATGATATGACGCCAGTTTTGCAATTCAAAAAACTTAAACAGCTTTGGATGACAAATACTGGTATTACAGATTATTCTTTCCTTGATAAGATGCCACTATTAGAAGGATTGGATATTTCACAAAACGGTATTAAGGATTTATCTTTCCTTACAAAATATAAACAATTAAGTCTTATTGCTGCAGCTAATAATGGCATTACTTCGCTAAAACCATTGGCTGAATTACCAAACCTTCAATTCTTAGTTTTGAGTCATAACAATATCTCTGACTTGACA
Organism: Streptococcus sp. 'group B'; assembly: GCF_002073795.1. NCBI lineage: Bacteria > Bacillati > Bacillota > Bacilli > Lactobacillales > Streptococcaceae > Streptococcus > Streptococcus sp. 'group B'. Next base: position 1,148,851 of record NZ_CP020432.1, read on the forward strand.
CCGTTATCAAACTTGACAAAACTCCAAGAATTGCACCTTGATCATAATAATGTGAAGAATTTAAGTGCACTTTCTGGTAAAAAAGATTTGAAAGTTCTAGATTTATCAAACAATAAATCCGCAGACTTATCGACTCTAAAAACAACTAGTCTTGAGACGCTTCTTTTAAATGAGACGAATACAAGCAATCTAAGTTTCTTAAAGCAAAATCCTAAGGTATCTAATTTAACAATTAATAATGCGAAATTATCATCATTAGATGGTATTGAAGAGAGCGATGAAATTGTTAAAGTAGAAGCTGAAGGGAACCAAATTAAGTCACTAGTATTGAAAAATAAACAAGGTTCGTTAAAATTCTTGAATGTGACTAATAATCAGTTAACATCACTTGAAGGTGTTAATAATTATACTTCACTTGAGACCTTAAGTGTTTCTAGAAATAAACTTAAATCTTTAGATATTAAAACACCTAACAAAACAGTTACAAATCTTGATTTTAGCCATAACAATGTTCCAACATCACAATTGAAATTGAATGAAAAAAATATTCCTGAAGCAGTAGCTAAGAATTTTCCAGCAGTTGTAGAAGGTTCAATGGTTGGAAATGGTAGTCTTGCTGAAAAAGCAGCTATGGCTTCTAAAGAGGACAAACAAGTTTCAGATAATACTAATCACCAAAAAAACACTGAAAAATCTGCTCAAGCGAATGCTGATAGTAAAAAAGAAAACCCTAAAACACATGATGAACATCATGACCATGAAGAAACAGATCATGCACATGTAGGTCATCATCACCATTAATCTTTTACGGAGCTAATATATAAAATCCTTCAAGAATTTCTTGGAGGATTTTGCATTTATATGCTAAATCATTTATTTTTTTAGAAAATTAGCTATAATATGACTATGGTTAAAAGAGAAGATGTGATTTTAAATGCAACTGAAAATATGGTTTACCATAAATTAAAAAATGATCCAAGTGGCCATGACTGGTTTCATATTGTTAGAGTAAGAAATCTTGCAGTAGAATTAGCACACAAAGAAGGTGCTAATACCTTTATTTGTCAAATGGCTGCACTTTTGCATGATATTATTGATGACAAAATCTGCCAAGATAGTAAGCAAGCGTCGTATGAATTGACTCAATGGTTATATAGTCAAGATCTTGCCATAGCAGAAGTAGAACATATCCTTGATATTCTTGAAAATATTTCATTCAAAGCAGGAACTGGATTGACTATGAAAACATTGGAAGGTCAAATTGTTCAAGATGCAGATCGCCTAGATGCTATGGGGGCTATTGGTATTGCAAGAACGATGGCTTATTCAGGGAGTAAAGGACGTTTAATTCATGACCCTAACTTAAAACCACGAGAAAACCTCACTTTAGAAGAGTATCGTAATGGTCAGGATACAGCTATCATGCATTTTTACGAAAAATTATTAAAGTTAAAAGACCTTATGAATACAAAACAAGGGAAAATGCTTGCTCAAAAACGTCATGATTTTTTAGAACTATATTTAGCCGAATTTTATGCTGAATGGAATGGTAAAGGTTAGGAGTAGATATGATTCGTAGAGCGAAAGAAAAAGATTTGCCTGCTATTGCAGAGCTATTGAAACAAATTTTAGTGTTACATCATGGGGTTCGCCCAGATATTTTTCATACAAGAGGAAGTAAGTTTTCTAAAGAACAATTGAAAGAAATGCTGATGGACGAATCAAGGCCTATCTTTGTTTATGAATCAGACGAGGGTAAAGTTGTTGCCCACTTGTTTCTTCAATTACAAGAAAAACGTGACTTACCTCGAAAGTCCTTTAAAACTCTCTATATAGATGATTTGTGCATTGATGAGGAAGTAAGAGGTCAGCAAATTGGACAAAAGTTGATGGATTTTGCAAGACAATATGCTAAGAAACATGGGTGTTATAATATAACTTTAAATGTTTGGAATGATAATCAGAGAGCGGTCTCTTTTTATGAAAAATTAGGTTTTAAACCTCAACAAACTCAAATGGAGGAGATACTATAATGAAAGAAACACAAGAAGAATTACGTCAGCGTATCGGACATACAGCTTATCAAGTAACCCAAAATTCAGCTACGGAACATGCTTTTACTGGGAAGTATGATGATTTTTTTGAAGAGGGGATATATGTAGATATCGTCAGTGGAGAGGTTTTATTCTCTTCTTTAGATAAATTTCAATCTGGTTGTGGTTGGCCAGCATTTTCAAAACCAATTGAGAATCGAATGGTGACAAATCATCAAGATCACTCTCATGGAATGCATCGTATTGAGGTTAGGAGTCGTCAAGCTGACTCTCATTTAGGGCATGTATTTAATGATGGACCGGTTGATGCAGGTGGCTTACGCTATTGTATCAATTCAGCTGCCTTAGATTTTATTCCTTATGACCAGATGGCAAAGAGAGGCTATGGGGACTACTTATCACTTTTTGATGAATAAGAGACGACTTAAGGGTATATCTTAAGTCGTTTTTTATGTATGGTAAAAAGAATTGGTGGCAGGTGTATTCTTCATCAGTTTATTTTCTGAAAAAAGAGTATAATATAGGTATCAAAAATGAAAACGTTTTAGAGAAGGAGACTAGAATATGGCTTCTACAAATAATGTTTCAGATACAAACACACGTTTTGCTAAAGAGGAATTAGAAGAGGTTTTCGAAGAATTAGGGACAACTCAAGGTGGTTTATCAGATGAAGAGGTTGCTGTACGTCAGAAAAAATATGGTTTAAACCTGTTATCTGAAGTAAAGCAAGAATCAATTATTTTATTGTTTCTGAAAAATTTTACTAGTCTTATGGCAATACTATTATGGGTTGGAGGATTTGTGGCTATTGTTTCTAATAGCTTAGAGCTAGGTCTTGCCATTTGGATGGTTAATGTGATTAATGGTATTTTTAGTTTCATTCAGGAATACCGTGCAAGCCAAGCAACACAAGCTCTCAAGAAAATGTTACCATCTTATTCACGTGTTCTTAGAAAAAGCTCAGAAGAAAAGGTATTATCAGAGCAACTAGTCCCAGGAGATATTGTTCTTATTGAAGAAGGAGATTGTATTTCAGCAGATGGTCGCTTGATTAAAACAACAGATTTGCAAGTAAACCAATCAGCTTTGACAGGGGAATCAAATCCTATTTATAAAGATAACAATGTTGAAAACTACCAGTCTAAAACATTGATTGAATGTGATAATATGGTTTTCGCAGGAACGACAGTCTCCAGTGGTAGCGCAACAATGGTTGTTACGGCAATTGGAATGCAAACCCAATTTGGTCAAATCGCTGATTTAACACAAGGGATGAAATCAGAAAAAAGCCCTCTTCAAAGAGAACTTGATCGGTTGACCAAACAGATTTCTATCATTTCAATTACTGTAGGAATTATCTTTTTCTTAGCAGCGACTTTTTTTGTTAAGGAGCCAGTGTCAAAATCATTTATCTTTGCCTTGGGGATGATCGTTGCATTTATCCCAGAAGGTTTACTACCTACCGTTACACTTTCTCTAGCTATGGCAGTCCAACGAATGGCTAAAGAACACGCACTTGTCAAAAAACTTTCTTCAGTTGAGACTCTTGGAGCAACCTCAGTTATCTGTTCTGATAAGACTGGTACATTAACGCAAAATGAAATGACCGTCAATCATTTGTGGCAAAATGGAAAGAGTTACCAAGTGACAGGACTGGGTTATGCTCCAGAAGGACAGATTCTTTTTGAAGGTGACAATATTTGCTTTGGTAATAGTGATAGAGGAGACTTAGAAAAACTTATTCGTTTTGCTCATCTCTGTAGCAACGCTCAAGTATTACCACCAAATGATGATCGTTCAACTTATACTGTACTTGGAGATCCGACAGAAGCTTGTTTGAATGTTTTATTGGAAAAATCAGGGATAAACATACAAGAAAATCGTAAGTTTGCACCACGTTTGAAAGAGTTACCTTTTGATTCGGTTAGAAAACGCATGACAACTATTCATAGCTTAGGAGGCGATGAAAAGGATAAAAAAATTTCAATCACAAAAGGTGCGCCGAAAGAAATACTTGATTTATCAGATTATGTCTTATCTGATGGCAAAGTTATCCCCTTAAATAAGGAAGAACGTAATAAAATACAGTTGGCTAATGATACATTTGCTAAAGATGGACTTCGCGTCTTAGCTGTTTCATACTGCGATATTGAAGGCTTTTCAAAAGAACAATGGACGCAAGAAAATTTGGAACAACACATGGTGTTTATAGGGTTGATAGCAATGAGTGATCCACCTCGTGAAGGCGTTCGTGAAGCTATTGATAAATGTCATGCAGCAAGCATTCGTATTATTATGGTGACTGGAGATTACGGATTAACGGCACTGAGTATCGCTAAAAATATTGGTATTATTCGTAACGATGATGCTAAAGTAATTTCAGGTTTAGAGTTATCAGAAATGACGGATAGCCAATTGAAAAAAGAATTGTCAGGTGAAGTCGTTTTTGCTCGTGTAGCACCAGAACAAAAATATCGAGTAGTAACGATATTACAGGAGATGGGTGAAGTAGTAGCAGTTACAGGAGACGGGGTCAATGATGCGCCTGCGCTAAAAAAATCCGATATTGGTGTAGCCATGGGTGTTACCGGTACTGATGTTGCTAAAGAATCAGCTGATATGATTCTGACAGATGATCATTTTGCTTCTATTGTACATGCCGTGGAAGAAGGGCGGGCTGTTTATCAAAACATTAAGAAATTCTTGACGTATATTTTTAATAGTAATACTCCTGAGGCGGTTCCGTCGGCATTCTTCCTTTTTTCTAAAGGTTTTATTCCTTTACCATTGACTGTAATGCAAATACTTGCTGTTGATTTGGGAACCGATATGCTTCCCGCTTTAGGTCTAGGCGTGGAACCACCAGAAACAGATGTTATGAATCGTCCTCCAAGACGGCTAACAGATCGCTTATTGGACAAAGGGCTACTTATAAAATCTTTCCTTTGGTACGGCACTATTGAATCCGTATTAGCTATGGGTGGTTTTTTCTGGGATCATTACTTACGTTATGGTAATTTTACTTTTTTCGTCGCAAACGGCATACCGTACAGAGAAGCGACAACTATGACACTTGGAGCTATTATCTTTAGCCAGATAGGTATGGTTATGAATAGCAGAACGAGCTATCAATCTATTAAAACACTATCTATTTTTGGTAATAAATTAATTAATTTTGGTATAATAATGGAGATTTTAGCATTTTTAGTCTTAGTATACGTGCCACTATTCCATAACTTATTCAACACAGCAAGCCTAGGTTTATCACATTGGCTCTATTTAATAAGCTGCCCGTTTATCATGATAGGTTTAGATGAAGTTCGGAAATTATTCAGCAGTAGAAAGAATAAACGGTGATGTCAAATATAATAACTTATTTAAAAAATAATTCAAACTTAACTTTTGATGAATTAGCATTAAACGATGTTGACATTCTTTGTTTAAATGAATTTGGCTATATTTCTTTTGAAAAACTTATAAACACTACAGAAATGAAGTCAGTTTTAGTCTGTGAGTTATATCATGAGTACCTTCAAACTATGGCTAAATCATATAGCTTTATGTTCACGTCACAACGACATGATTTATGTCAGTTAATGATGACCTCGAAACGTTTTAAAAACTTAACTTTATCTTATTATCAAGCTGAGATTAGTTTAGAATTTGAAAAACAATTTGCAGCTATGGTTTTTACTATTCCTAATATTGATTATCATCAGGTTGTATTTCGTGGTACTGATGCCAACCTTATTGGTTGGAAAGAAGATTTTAAATTGACGTATATGAGAGAAATATCGGCTCATCGTTCAGCGATTAAATACTTAAATACAATACTGCCTTATTTTGATAAAGTAGTTCTCTCAGGTCATTCTAAGGGTGGTAATTTAGCCTTGTACGCTGCAATGTTTACAAAGCCAGATTTAAAAGCAAAAATTGATTTGATTTGGCTTATTGACTCCCCAGGACTACAAAAAACTTTGTTACCTACTACAGAGTATAAAACTACTAAACAAAAGTGCATTCGCTTACTACCAGAAGAATCTATTGTTGGTATGATGCTTTATAGTGATATAGAGCCGCTAATTATTAGTAGCAATGCGCGTGGAATTCTGCAACACGATGTTACAACTTGGGAAATTCAAGAACCAGCTATTTTAAAGACTGGAGCAGGACTATCGCTAAAAAGTATTTGTTTTGAAAAGACATTTCAACAGTGGATGGCTGAATTAAAAAGTCAAGAAAGAAAATTATTTTTTGATTTATTATTTGATAGCTTCCTATCAAGTGGCGTATCTAGTTTGGATGACTTCAACTTGGCTTCCAGAGCAAAAATGATGAAAGCTTTTCATAGCTTTAGAGAACTAGATGATGATAAAAAAAGGTTATTTAACAAATCTTTAAAATTATTAGTAACCATATTTTGGGGAGCTTATCATGATAATAGCAGAGAGACTAAGTAGCTTTCCTAGAATTGCATTAGTCTAAACATGTGCTAAATAAACTAGCAAAATAGCATACTAAAATACTACTCATATTATGCTGAGTAGTATTTTAGTGTGCTATTTGATGAAGTCATTCTAGAGTTTATGATTTTTGTTTTCAGAAATACTTTTTAGAGTATTGAAGAATTCCCTCTTATCTGAAAATTCGCTAATATGTTCCTTAATAGCTTCATCTGACCAATTCCACCACTGAGATGCATTTAATAATGTTATTTCTTCCTCTGAAAAGCGATATTTGATAATTTTAGCAGGTGTTCCAGCGACAACAGCATAGTCAGGAATGTCTTTGGTAATAACTGAACCTGCTTCAATAATTGCTCCATTACCTATTGTAACAGATGGAAGTATAGTGACATTAGTTCCTATCCAGACATCGTTGCCAATAATAACTTTTCCATTTTTCTTTTCATCTATTAAGTCCGCCCTATCCTCATTTATAAATCCCCTTGACTTATAGTAAATAAAAGGGTTAGTGGTAATGTGATCGGTTGGATGATTCATACCAGTAATAGTAACGTTCTGGGCTATTGAGCAAAATGCTCCAATTTCTTTTAAGTTAACGCCTTCGTAAAAGAATTGTTGATATCCATATGTGTACTTTCCTACCGAGAATCCATATTTAGGGTAACTGGCACCAGTACTCATATCTGTCCTCATAGGATCATTTTTAAGCTCTAAACGTTTCTCTAAATGTTTTTTTAAAATACTAGCCATAACTAGCCTCCAATCGTAGGCTAAATAGATTATAACATTTTTTCCTCTAAAAACCTTATCTTTTTTAATAAATTCTATAAATTAGAATGATAAAGAACTTATTCTCGGATATTGACAAAGAGTGAGCTAATGAGGTGGCCTAATTCAATGTTAGAGTCTGTTCCAAGTATTTTTTTCCTAAGATAGGGGCAATGTATGAGCAAAGAAACAAAATAAAAACCTTGTAATAACAAGGTTTTAAGTATGTATAGTAAGTTATGATAAAATGATATGGAGCCGGTGGGAGTCGAACCCACGTCCAAACATCTGCTAATATATTTGTCTACAACTATAGGTTATGTATTGATTTAACTAGGTGATGACACATAACTCAAGCCCTCACATAGCGAGTCTATAAATCTCTTTTTAACTAACTAGACAGTAGCCAAACGTAGTTTGCTGATAAATAAGACCTTCTAGCAAAACGCAAACAATCTTGTGAAGATCACGCAGGCTGTTTTTTAGGCAGCTAATGCGTAAGAATTTGTATTTTTTGCAGTTATATTTAACTGGCATTTTACATCTGCCGATGAGTCGCAAAATATACCTCATAATGCCTGTCGAATCCGTAACGACCCCAAAAGTAGAATAAAGCATAAAAACTTACCAATATAGTATAACAAATACTATTTAAAATAGCAAAAATTTAACAGTTGTGTTATGATTAAAGCATGAATATGAAATTATCAAAACGTTACCGCTTTTGGCAGAAGGTCATTAAGGCTTTGGGTGTCTTAGCGTTAATAGCGACCCTTGTCTTAGTTGTTTATTTGTACAAACTTGGTATTTTGAATGATAGCAATGAATTAAAAGACCTAGTACACAAGTATGAATTTTGGGGTCCAATGATTTTTATTGTGGCTCAAATTGTACAGATTGTTTTTCCAGTAATTCCTGGAGGTGTTACAACAGTAGCAGGTTTCTTAATTTTTGGTCCTACCTTAGGCTTTATTTATAACTATATTGGGATTATCATCGGAAGTGTCATCCTTTTTTGGTTAGTCAAATTTTATGGACGAAAATTCGTTTTGCTATTTATGGATCAGAAGACATTTGATAAATATGAGTCTAAGCTAGAAACATCCGGATATGAAAAGTTTTTTATCTTTTGTATGGCATCTCCCATTTCACCAGCGGACATCATGGTGATGATTACCGGTCTATCTAATATGTCTATTAAGCGCTTTGTGACAATCATTATGATAACGAAACCTATTTCTATCATCGGTTATAGCTATTTGTGGATTTATGGCGGTGATATTTTGAAAAATTTTTTGAATTAAAAATAAAAAAAGGTTGGAGATATATCTCCAATCTTTTTATTGTATATTAAGTTTGTACTTAATAATAGAGTGTGTCAACATATAGAATATAGCAATTTCAACAATGCTAACAAGTATATTGTAGAGCAATACAGGTTGAGAGAATGTTGCATTTGCATGAGAGTTGAATAAATCAATATGAAAAATACTATCTATTATTAATGTTAAGAAAGTAATTAAGAGTGATATTCCAAAATAAGAAACAATTCCCATCAATACACGTTTGTTTGTAAATAATTGCCCTACAGCGATAGAGAGATAAATCAGTAATGTCCCTGCAACGTACGATAGAAAGAAATAGGCGATAAAAAGTGGAGCGTTCGAAGATGAAATAATTTTATAGATTTCTGGAAAAGCGACAACGAACTGACCAATACCTACTAAAGGTAATATGACCAATATGATTCCAATAATGACAATAAAAATATTAAAAATACTCCAAAGAAGCGAAGCTAGTAGCTTTGAACAAATAATCTGATTCGTAGTTACTGGGAGCGTTAAGGTTAGATATCCTTGACGGCCGAAGATATTGCTATAAAAACGTTTGATAATAATAGCAAGGGTGGATAACAGAGATCCTGAAATAACCATCGCTAACAATAAAACGAGTATTATAGTGAATATTTGGGCGCTAGTACTATTAGTATCAGTAGAAAAATTGCCGCCAAGTGCCTTTAATACCAGTCCTAAAATAATAGATACTAATAAAACCGCAGCGTTGAGTGTTAGATACCACTTACCAACTGATTTTAATTCATATTTTAATAATTTTCCAAACATATCAATCTCCTTTATTTCTTGAATCTTTCACGAAAGAGAGCATCAATCGAACAGTTGTGCTCTTCTCTTAAGTCATCAGCATTGCCTTGTAGGTCAATTTCTCCTTCTTTAAGGAAGATAACTTCATCAAGGATAGGTTCAATGTCAGAAATTAAGTGAGTCGAAATTAAAACAGAAGCATCATTAGAGTAGTTGCTAATGATTGTTTTTAAAATGTAGTCACGCGCTGCAGGGTCTACACCACCAATAGGTTCATCAAGGATGTAGAGCCTAGCTTTACGACTCATAACAAGTATTAGTTGAACTTTCTCCTTGTTCCCTTTTGATAGGTTTTTTAGACGTTCCTTAGGATTTAGGTTAAGATCCTCAAATAGTTGATAAGCTACCTTTGAATTAAAATCGTTATAGAAATCTTCAAATAATGTAACGACGTCTTTGATTTTCATATTTTCTTGTAAATATGAAGTATCAGGGAGATATGAAATAATTTTTTTGGTTTCAACAGACGGTCTGTAACCATCGATAACAATATCTCCCTTATCTGGCTGAAGTAATCCATTTATCATTTTGATGATTGTTGTTTTTCCGCTACCATTTGGACCTAATAAACCTATAATCTTTCCTGTTGGAATGCTTACAGTCACATCATTAACAGCAATATGTTTGTGATATTTCTTTGTAACATGATGAAGTTGTAATAACTGTGTCATTTAATTAATCTCCTTTATAAAATGATCGAGAGCAACCGTAATTTCATCTAATTTATATCCTATTTTTTTCATGTTGTTGACAAAAGTTGCTAACTCTGCTTTTGCAACTTGTTGACGAATTTTACCAATTAGTAAGTTGTCTTCTGTAACAAAGCGTCCGGAAGTACGTTGTGAGAATACCATTCCTTCACGTTCCAATTCAGTGAAGGCACGTTGCATGGTATTTGGGTTAACACCAGCTTCTTGAGCTAACTCTCTCACGGTAGGCAATTGGTCACCACTTTTTATTTCTTGACTAACAATTTGCATCTTTATATGTTCAGCAATTTGTGAATAAATAGGTGATTTTTCATTGAATTCCCAAGCCATAGATAACTCCTTTCATAATCTTGTACTTTTTGTACTATAAAAATAGTACAAAAAAATATTTGAAATGTCAAGGAATTATCATTGAGACTTTAATCGTTTATTGTTTCATAGTATAATAGTAAAAAATCGTAAAAAGGGGCTACTATGTTTGCACAACTTGATACAAGAACCGTTTATTCTTTTATGGATAGCTTGGTTGATTTAAAGACATATGTCTCTAAATCGAAATCATTAGGATATCAAACTATTGGTATCTTGGACCACAGTAATCTTTATGCAGCATATCATTTTATTCAAGAGGCGCAAAAGGCAAACCTAAGACCAATAGTTGGATTTAGCTTTGATATAGTGGTTGAAAATAGATCAATAGAAGTTTACTGTATTGCGATAAATACAGTTGGTTATAAGAATCTCTTGAAGTTGTCAACGGCTCAAATGTCTGAGAAGATGTCTCTAAATTTATTGACAGAACATCTTGAAGGGGTGCAATTGATTCTTCCCTATCAAGATGCTCTTGATCAGCTCAATTTACCCTTTGATTATGTTATTGGTGTTAATTTGACCTCTCCGCAGATTCCATATACCAAACCTATTATAGCCATAGATACTGTTCGATATTTTCAAAAAAATGATATTGAGACATTACAGATGCTTCATGCTATAAGAGATAATGTCCTGTTAAAAGATGCACAATATGCGAGCAAAAATCAAGAATTAAAACCTTGTCAAGAAATGACTCTAGCATTCAAGAAACGTTTTCCTGAAGCTTTAGCTAACCTAGAATCTTTGGTAGAGAATGTTGTTTATCACTTTGATTCTGACTTTAAGTTACCTATTTTTAATAGAGAAATTCCTGCTGGAGAAGAATTAAGAACCTTAACTCAAAATAACTTAAAAAGTAAAGGTTTATGGAGCGATGCTTATCAAGAGCGTCTCGAAAAAGAATTAACAATCATTCACAAAATGGGCTTTGATGACTATTTCCTTATTGTGTGGGATTTATTAAGATTTGGTCGTAGTAAGGGCTACTATATGGGAATGGGACGTGGTTCAGCAGCGGGAAGTTTAGTCTCATATGCTTTAAATATTACCGGTATCGATCCTGTCAAACATAATTTAATTTTTGAACGTTTTTTAAATGAAGAGCGTTATTCGATGCCAGATATTGATATTGATCTTCCGGATATTTATCGTGGAGAATTCTTGCGCTATGTACGTAATCGATATGGTTCAATGCATTCTGCACAGATTGTAACCTTCTCAACTTTTGGTGCGAAACAGGCTATTCGAGATGTTTTTAAACGCTTTGGTGCATCAGAGTATGAGTTAACAAACATAACTAAAAAAATTCATTTCAGAGATAATTTGACCAGTGTTTATAACCGCAACTTAGCTTTCAGACAAATAATAGATAGTAAAATTGAATACCAAAAAGCCTATGATATTGCTAAGCGTATTGAAGGAAATCCTAGACAGACTTCTATTCATGCCGCTGGGGTAGTAATGAGTGACGATTTGTTAACAGATCATATTCCTTTAAAAAACGGTGAGGATATGATGATAACGCAATATGATGCTAGTTCTGTTGAGGCTAATGGTCTTCTAAAAATGGACTTTCTAGGTCTTCGAAATTTGACATTTGTTCAGAAAATGAAGGAGAAAGTCGATAAGGACTACGGTATCTCTATACAATTAGAAGCTATTGATTTAGAAGATAAAGAGACTCTAAAACTATTTGCGGCTGGTCAAACAAAGGGGATTTTTCAATTTGAGCAAAGTGGAGCTATTAATTTGTTGCGACGTATTAGGCCAGAGTGTTTTGAAGATGTGGTAGCTACTACCAGCTTGAATAGGCCTGGTGCAAGTGATTATACTGAGAATTTTATAAACCGTCGTTTTGGTAAAGAAAAAATCGATTTAGTAGATCCTGTCATAGCTCCAATTTTACAACCTACCTATGGCATAATGCTCTATCAAGAACAGGTTATGCAGATTGCCCAGACCTACGCAGGTTTTACGCTAGGCAAGTCTGATTTGCTCAGACGTGCTATGTCTAAGAAAAATTCTAAGGAGATGCAAAAGATGTCTCAATCCTTCTTAGAGGGTGCAGTATCTAAGGGACATCGTCAAGAAGATGCTCGACTTATATTTGAACGCATGGCTAAATTTGCAGGTTATGGGTTTAATCGCAGCCATGCCTTTGCTTATTCGGCTTTAGCTTTTCAATTAGCCTATTTCAAAGCCCATTATTCCGATGTCTTTTATGACATCATGATAAATTATTCAAATAGTGATTATCTAATCGATGCTATTGATTTTGGTTTTGTTATTGAAAAACCTTCAATTAATACTATTTCATACAGAGACCGCATCTATAAAAAGAAAATTTATTTAGGTTTAAAAAATATTAAGGCTGTTCCTAACGACTTGGCTTATTGGATTTCTAAAAATCAACCATTTCAGAGTATTGAAGATTTTCTAATGAGACTGCCACAGCAGTTTCAAAAAAGTGGTTTTATTTCTCCGCTAATTGCTATTGGAGCATTTGACGAATTTGATAACAATAGACGGAAAATCACCTCTAATCTTGATTCTTTATTTACATTTGTAAATGAACTAGGTAGTTTATTTGCAGATACCTCATATCATTGGTTAGAAGTAGAAGATTTCTCTAATTCTGAGAAATATGAAATGGAACAAGATATCTTAGGAGTAGGAATCAGTCCGCACCCTTTAGTGGGGATTTCACAAAAAGCTAGCCGTCCGTTTATACCAATTAGTCAAGTCCAAGAAAATAGCGAAGCTACTATTTTAGTTCAGCTAAAGCAGGTCAAAATCATTAGGACAAAAAGTTCTGGACAACAAATGGCTTTCTTGACTGTTATGGATATTAATTCAAAAATGGATATTACTGTTTTTCCTGAAACTTTCAATATTGTAAGAGATGATTTACAAGAAGGGAAATATTATTACTTGCATGGAAAAATTCAGAAGCGAGATGAGCGATTACAGATGGTTTTAAACGGTGTTCAAGAAGCAACGGAGGAACGTTTTTGGATACTTCTAAAAAATCATGATAACGACAAAAAAATATCGGAAATATTGTCCAAATATAAAGGGCATATTCCTGTCTATTTGCATTATGAAACAACTAAAGAAACTATCCAAAGCAAAGTACATTTGGTTAGAAAAGATAGTGGCTTAGCCCTTGATTTATCTGAATTTGTTGTGAAAACGGTTTATCAATAAAATTGCATATAAAGTGCAGAAATTTACAAATTAATATGCTATAATTAAATCGTTAAATTAATAAAAGGAGTACCAATTAAATGAAACGTATTGCTGTTTTAACTAGTGGTGGTGACGCCCCTGGTATGAACGCTGCTATCCGTGCAGTTGTTCGTAAAGCAATTTCTGAAGGTATGGAAGTTTACGGCATCAACCAAGGTTACTATGGTATGGTGACAGGGGATATTTTCCCTTTGGATGCTAATTCTGTTGGGGATACTATCAACCGTGGAGGAACGTTTTTACGTTCAGCCCGTTATCCTGAATTTGCTGAACTTGAAGGTCAGCTTAAAGGGATTGAACAGCTTAAAAAACACGGTATTGAAGGTGTAGTAGTTATCGGTGGTGATGGTTCTTATCATGGTGCTATGCGTCTAACTGAGCACGGTTTCCCAGCTGTTGGTTTGCCGGGTACAATTGATAACGATATCGTTGGCACTGACTATACTATTGGTTTTGACACAGCAGTTGCGACAGCAGTTGAGAATCTTGACCGTCTTCGTGATACATCAGCAAGTCATAACCGTACTTTTGTTGTTGAGGTTATGGGAAGAAATGCAGGAGATATCGCTCTTTGGTCAGGTATCGCTGCAGGTGCAGATCAAATTATTGTTCCTGAAGAAGAGTTCAATATTGATGAAGTTGTCTCAAATGTTAGAGCTGGCTATGCAGCTGGTAAACATCACCAAATCATCGTTCTTGCAGAAGGTGTTATGAGTGGTGATGAGTTTGCAAAAACAATGAAAGCAGCAGGAGACGATAGCGATCTTCGTGTGACGAATTTAGGACATCTGCTCCGTGGTGGTAGTCCGACGGCTCGTGATCGTGTCTTAGCATCTCGTATGGGAGCGTACGCTGTTCAATTGTTGAAAGAAGGTCGTGGTGGTTTAGCCGTTGGTGTCCACAACGAAGAAATGGTTGAAAGTCCAATTTTAGGTTTAGCAGAAGAAGGTGCTTTGTTCAGCTTGACTGATGAAGGAAAAATCGTTGTTAATAATCCGCATGAAGCGGATCTTCGCTTGGCAGCACTTAATCGTGACCTTGCCAACCAAAGTAGTAAATAAGAATTTGTCAATTTGACACTTTAAATAAAAAGGAGCTCATAAATTATTATGAATAAACGCGTAAAAATCGTTGCAACACTTGGTCCTGCGGTAGAATTCCGTGGTGGTAAGAAGTTTGGTGAGTCTGGATACTGGGGTGAAAGCCTTGACGTAGAAGCTTC
Organism: Streptococcus sp. 'group B'; assembly: GCF_002073795.1. Taxonomy (NCBI): domain Bacteria; kingdom Bacillati; phylum Bacillota; class Bacilli; order Lactobacillales; family Streptococcaceae; genus Streptococcus; species Streptococcus sp. 'group B'. The sequence goes on from NZ_CP020432.1 coordinate 1,163,854, forward strand.
AGCAGAAAAAATTGCTCAATTGATTAAAGAAGGTGCTAACGTTTTCCGTTTCAACTTCTCACATGGAGATCATGCTGAGCAAGGAGCTCGTATGGCTACTGTTCGTAAAGCAGAAGAGATTGCAGGACAAAAAGTTGGCTTCCTCCTTGATACTAAAGGACCTGAAATTCGTACAGAACTTTTTGAAGATGGTGCAGATTTCCATTCATATACAACAGGTACAAAATTACGTGTTGCTACTAAGCAAGGTATCAAATCAACTCCAGAAGTGATTGCATTGAATGTTGCTGGTGGACTTGACATCTTTGATGACGTTGAAGTTGGTAAGCAAATCCTTGTTGATGATGGTAAACTAGGTCTTACTGTGTTTGCAAAAGATAAAGACACTCGTGAATTTGAAGTAGTTGTTGAGAATGATGGCCTTATTGGTAAACAAAAAGGTGTAAACATCCCTTATACTAAAATTCCTTTCCCAGCACTTGCAGAACGCGATAATGCTGATATCCGTTTTGGACTTGAGCAAGGACTTAACTTTATTGCTATCTCATTTGTACGTACTGCTAAAGATGTTAATGAAGTTCGTGCTATTTGTGAAGAAACTGGCAATGGACACGTTAAGTTGTTTGCTAAAATTGAAAATCAACAAGGTATCGATAATATTGATGAGATTATCGAAGCAGCAGATGGTATTATGATTGCTCGTGGTGATATGGGTATCGAAGTTCCATTTGAAATGGTTCCAGTTTACCAAAAAATGATCATTACTAAAGTTAATGCAGCTGGTAAAGCAGTTATTACAGCAACAAATATGCTTGAAACAATGACTGATAAACCACGTGCGACTCGTTCAGAAGTATCTGATGTCTTCAATGCTGTTATTGATGGTACTGATGCTACAATGCTTTCAGGTGAGTCAGCTAATGGTAAATACCCAGTTGAGTCAGTTCGTACAATGGCTACTATTGATAAAAATGCTCAAACATTACTCAATGAGTATGGTCGCTTAGACTCATCTGCATTCCCACGTAATAACAAAACTGATGTTATTGCATCTGCAGTTAAAGATGCAACACACTCAATGGATATCAAACTTGTTGTAACAATTACTGAAACAGGTAATACAGCTCGTGCCATTTCTAAGTTCCGTCCAGATGCAGACATTTTGGCTGTTACATTTGATGAAAAAGTACAACGTTCATTGATGATTAACTGGGGTGTTATCCCTGTCCTTGCAGACAAACCAGCATCTACAGATGATATGTTTGAGGTTGCAGAACGTGTAGCACTTGAAGCAGGACTTGTTGAATCAGGCGATAATATCGTTATCGTTGCAGGTGTTCCTGTAGGTACAGGTGGAACTAACACAATGCGTGTTCGTACTGTTAAATAATTTTTGAATTCAAACCTATTATTTAAGAATACCTTAAATAATGGGTTTTTTATATGTTTTGCTTTTTATTATTCGATTATTGTGACTAGAATAGGATATGATATTAATAATTACCCTCCTTTTTTTATCTATGAAAACATGATATAATGGAAAAAAGATTAGGAGTAGTTATGGTTAAACGCGATTTTATTAGAAATATTATTTTAGCATTGATTGCTGTATTGATTTTGATTCTCTTGAGATATTTTGTTTTTGCAACCTTTAAAGTACATAAGGATGCTACAAATTCTTATTTTAGCAACGGAGATGTTGTTGTTGTTAATCGTAATAGGACGCCTAAGTACAAAGACTTTATTGTCTATAAGGTTGGAAAGATTTTCTATATTAGTCGTGTTATTGGTGAGCCAAATCAAAAAGTGAGAGTAATGGATGATATTTTATATTTGAATGATGTTTTCAAGGATGAGCCTTACATTGAAAAAATGAAAAATGCTTATTCTGAAAAGAAAGACGGTCAAATGCCCTTTACTTCCGACTTCTCAGTTGAAACATTAACACGAAATAAAGAAAGCAGAGTTCCTAAGGGTTCTTATCTTGTGTTAAATGATAATCGACAAAATAAAAATGATAGTCGAAAATTTGGATTAATCAAAGAGAAAGATATTCGTGGTGTTATTACCTTTAAAGTATACCCTCTAAGTGAATTTGGTTTTACAGCATCAGAGTAGTAAAAGAATGGTATTATTTGATACCATTCTTTTTATGTAATAAAATGGCTAAGAAATATATTTTTTTAAGATAGATAGAATTTTTGATAGCGTTTATCTCGTTATCACAGAAAATCAAAAAGACTATACCAATTTTTTTATTGACAAACAAAAACATTAATTATATACTGTTTTTGTTACTTTTTAACGGTATATATTAATATATACCAATTCAAAAAGAAAGTTTAGATAGAAAGTATAAGAGAAAGCTCTTATTGGTAATAATAATATGTGTGGTATCGTAGGTGTAGTTGGAAATACAAATGCAACGGATATTTTAATTCAAGGCTTAGAAAAGCTAGAGTACCGAGGATATGACTCAGCAGGTATTTTTGTAGTAGGTGATAACAAAAGTCAACTTGTGAAGTCAGTCGGTCGAATCGCGGAGCTTCAGACAAAAGTAGGAGATTCTGTTAGTGGTACGACAGGTATCGGTCATACACGTTGGGCAACCCATGGTAAACCTACTGAAGGAAATGCACATCCTCACACTTCAGGATCTGGTCGTTTTGTATTGGTACACAATGGTGTTATTGAAAATTACCTTCAAATTAAAGAAACTTACTTAACAAAACATAACCTCAAGGGTGAAACTGATACAGAAATAGCTATTCATTTAGTTGAACACTTTGTTGAAGAAGATAACTTATCAGTGCTTGAAGCCTTTAAAAAAGCCTTACATATTATAGAAGGATCATACGCATTTGCTCTTATTGATTCTCAAGATGCTGATACGATTTACGTAGCTAAAAATAAATCACCTCTTCTAATAGGTTTGGGAAATGGTTATAATATGGTGTGTTCAGATGCCATGGCTATGATACGTGAGACAAGTGAATATATGGAAATCCACGATAAAGAACTCGTTATTGTTAAAAAAGATAGCGTTGAAGTTCAAGATTATGATGGTAATGTCATTGAACGTGGTAGCTACACAGCAGAGCTTGACTTATCAGATATTGGTAAGGGGACTTATCCATTCTACATGCTTAAAGAAATTGATGAGCAACCAACTGTGATGCGTAAGTTGATTTCAACTTATGCGAACGAATCTGGAGATATGAATGTGGATTCTGATATTATAAAATCAGTCCAAGAAGCAGATCGTCTTTACATATTGGCTGCAGGAACGTCATATCATGCTGGTTTTGCTGCTAAGACCATGATCGAAAAATTAACTGATACACCTGTTGAACTTGGAGTTTCTTCAGAATGGGGTTACAACATGCCACTTTTGAGTAAGAAGCCAATGTTTATTTTACTTAGTCAATCGGGAGAAACAGCAGATAGTAGACAAGTTTTAGTTAAAGCAAACGAAATGGGAATCCCTAGTTTAACTATAACAAATGTGCCTGGCTCAACACTTTCTCGTGAAGCAACCTATACGATGCTCATTCATGCAGGACCTGAAATCGCTGTTGCTTCTACAAAAGCATATACTGCTCAAGTTGCAACGTTAGCTTTCTTAGCAAAAGCGGTAGGAGAAGCAAATGGTAAGGCAGAAGCAAAAGATTTTGATTTGGTTCATGAATTGTCAATTGTAGCACAATCAATTGAAGCGACCTTATCAGAAAAAGATGTTATCTCTGAGAAGGTAGAGCAGTTGTTAATCTCGACACGTAATGCCTTCTACATTGGTCGTGGTAACGACTATTATGTTACAATGGAGGCTGCACTGAAGCTAAAAGAGATTTCTTATATTCAGACAGAAGGTTTTGCTGCAGGTGAATTAAAACATGGTACAATTTCGTTGATTGAAGACAATACTCCTGTTATTGCTTTAATATCTGCTGATTCAACTATTGCAGCGCATACTCGTGGAAATATCCAAGAAGTTGTTTCTCGCGGAGCAAATGCTTTGATTATTGTAGAAGAAGGGTTGGAACGTGAAGGTGATGATATTATTGTTAATAAAGTTCACCCATTCTTATCAGCCATTTCAATGGTTATTCCGACTCAATTAATTGCTTACTATGCTTCATTACAACGTGGCTTAGATGTTGATAAACCACGTAATTTGGCAAAAGCTGTAACTGTTGAATAGACTCGTTACACTAAAATACGCTAATATTAACTACAAAATATTAAAAATTGTAAAAAAGCCTATTTTTGAAGGAAAATAGGCTTTTTCCTATTGTCAAGAAGCCTATAATCAGTTAGAATGTTACTTGCTGACTATTTTATTAATTAATTTAAGGAGAGAAAAATGTCATTACCAAATTGCCCTAAGTGTAACTCTGAATATGTCTATGAAGACGGTATTTTACTGGTTTGTCCAGAATGTGCTTACGAGTGGAATCCAGAAGAAATCGAAGAAGAAGTAGGTTTAATTGTATTGGATAGCAATGGAACGCGCTTATCAGATGGAGATACTGTGACAGTTATTAAGGATTTAAAAGTAAAAGGAGCGCCTAAGGATATTAAGCAAGGCACTCGTGTTAAAAATATTCGTTTAGTTGATGGCGATCATAATATCGATTGTAAAATTGATGGTTTTGGAGCTATGAAACTAAAATCTGAGTTTATAAAAAAATAGCTTTCAGGCAATTGGCGACGGTCAATTGCTTTTTGAATATGACTTGATTTCATGCATTTTTATTAAAAAAGCTCTATGACATTGGTTTGAATTTTGATATAATGAGAACATCTATTTTTTATTTAGGGGGGACCATGTCTTATATTTTAGAAATCTTACCTAGCTTATTAGTAGGTGCGCAAGTGACATTGCAAGTTTTCTTTATTGTTATTTGTTTATCAATTCCACTTGGTATTGTTGTAGCCTTCCTAATGAAAGTTCATTTTAAGCCGCTTCAATGGCTACTGACAACTTATATTTGGATTATGCGAGGCACGCCTCTGTTATTACAGCTTATCTTTTTTTATTACTTTTTACCAAGTGTAGGAATTTCTTTTGATCGTATGCCAGCTGCGATTATTGCTTTTACGATGAATTATGCAGCTTATTTTGCAGAGATTTTTCGAGGAGGTATTGAGTCTATTCCTAAAGGGCAATATGAAGCTGCAAAGGTATTAAAGTTTTCTAAGTTTCAAACGGTTTGGTACATAGTATTACCTCAAGTCTTCAAAATAGTCTTACCGAGTGTTTTCAATGAAACGATTACTCTAGTGAAAGATTCCTCATTGGTTTACATACTTGGTGTGGGCGACTTACTTCTAGAAAGTAAGACAGCCGCAAATAGGGATGCAACACTTGCACCAATGTTTATAGCAGGTGGTATTTACCTATTATTAATTGGTCTTTTAACTATTTTATCTAAACAAGTTGAAAAGCGTTTTAACTACTATAAATAAGGAGGGACGATGTTAGAATTAAAAAATATTTCTAAATGCTATGGGCAAAAAGAAATCTTTAAAGATTTCAATCTGACTGTAGAAGAAGGTAAAATTCTCTCTTTAGTAGGACCTTCTGGAGGTGGAAAAACAACACTATTACGTATGTTAGCTGGATTGGAAAAGATTGATTCAGGGACTATTGTTCACGATGGTAAAGAAGTATCTGTTGATCATTTGGAAACACTAAATCTTTTAGGATTCGTCTTCCAAGACTTTCAATTATTCCCACATTTAACAGTATTAGATAATTTGATCCTCTCTCCTGTTAAAACGATGGGATTATCAAAAGAACTTGCTAAAGAAAAAGCCTTAGTATTACTTGAACGCTTGGGACTTAAAGACCATGCTTTAGTCTATCCATTTTCATTATCTGGGGGGCAAAAGCAACGTGTCGCACTAGCTCGTGCGATGATGATTGATCCACAGATTATTGGTTATGATGAGCCAACTAGCGCTCTTGATCCAGAGTTGCGTCAAGAAGTAGAAAAACTAATTTTACAAAATAGAGAAACAGGTATGACACAAATTGTAGTAACACATGATCTTCAATTTGCTGAAAGTATATCTGATACGATTCTCAAAATTAATCCTAAGTAGACTTGGGGGTAGATTGTTGACTCACAAAAATATATTATTAACCATTATATTTGGATTATTTATGATTATATTATCAGCATGTGGTATGTCTAATAAGGAAATGGCTGGTATTGATAATTGGGAACATTATCAAAAGGAAAAGAAAATTACTATTGGATTTGATAATACTTTTGTTCCTATGGGATTTGAAAGTCGTTCTGGTGACTATACCGGCTTTGATATTGATTTAGCTAATGCTGTTTTTAAAGAATACGGTATTTCAGTGAAATGGCAGCCTATTAACTGGGATATGAAAGAAACTGAACTTAATAATGGTAATATAGACCTTATTTGGAATGGTTATTCAAAAACGGCAGAACGTGCTAAAAAAGTCGCTTTTACAAACCCATATATGAATAATCATCAAGTAATTGTTACTAAAACTTCATCACATATTAATAGTATTAAGGATATGAAGGGGAAAAAACTAGGAGCCCAGTCGGGTTCATCTGGTTTTGATGCTTTTAACGCTAAACCTGATATTTTAAAAAAGTTTGTAAAAGGAAAAGAAGCAGTTCAATACGATACTTTCACTCAGGCTTTGATTGATTTAAAAAATAACCGTATTGATGGTCTTTTGATTGATGAAGTTTATGCTAACTATTATTTAAAGCAAGAAGGAAATATAAAAGCTTATTATTTTGTTAAAACTGCTTATCAAGGAGAAAATTTTGTAGTAGGAGCTCGTAAAGTTGATCGTAGACTAATTGAAAAGATTAACAAAGCTTTCAAACAGCTTCATAATAAGGGGAGATTTCAAAAAATCTCTTACAAATGGTTTGGTGAAGATGTTTATAGTAAAGAATAAAAGACTAGGAATTTCTCCTAGTCTTTTATTCTACGAAAAAATTAAATAAAAAACATCGATATATCCGATGTTTTCTAGGTTAATTAACCAAGTTTAGTTGCAAGACGTGCTTTATCGCGGCTTGCTTTGTTTGTGTGAATTAAACCTTTAGAAGCAGCTTTGTCGATGCTTGAAGAAGCAGCGCGGTAAAGTTCTTCTGAAGGGTTAGCTTCAAATGCTTTAATAGCAGTACGCATAGCTGATTTTTGTGCTGAGTTTTTTTCGTTTTGTTTAACGTTAAGTTCAGCGCGTTTGATAGCTGATTTAATATTTGCCAATGTTTTCACCTCCATATTAATCTAACTATATAAGTATATCTAATTAAGTGATTTTTGGCAACCCTTTATCACTTTTTGAGATAAATTTCATCAATTTTATGATGTTTCCCTTTATGAATAATAAAATCAGCCCTATTTCTGGTTGGTTCTATATATTTTTCAAGGTTGACTAAATTAATAGTTTTCCAAATATCTTTAGCTAGTTCCATAGCTTTATGTGGCGGTATTTGTGTGAATTTATGATAGTAATTACTAGGGTCTGCTTCGGCTAATTGTAGAAGACTGTTAAATCGTTGTAAATACCATTCTTCAATTTGTTTATTTTCAGCATCAATGTATATTGAAAAATCAAAATAATCATTCATGTAAAGTCGATGGTTTTGTTGGTTTTGAAAGACATTTATTCCTTCTAAAATTAAAAAATCTGGTGTTTCAATAGTTTGCAATTGATTTGGAACGATATCGTAGATTTCATGAGAATAAATTGGGATTTTCGCGGTTATACCGTTCTTTATAGTATCTAAGAAATTTAGAAGTGACTCCATATCATAGGATTCCGGGAAACCTTTACGGTTTAAAATTCCATTTTGTATGAGTTTCTCGTTAGGATATAAAAAGCCATCAGTAGTGACTAATTCGACGTGACTATCTTTAAAAGTTCGTGAAATTAGTAATTGTAGTAAGCGACTGGTAGTTGATTTTCCAACAGCAACTGACCCTGATATGCCGATAATAAAAGGACGTTGATAATTTTCCTTTTTAAGAAATATTGCTTTAGAAAAAGATAAATTTTCTTGACTACGTTTATAGATTTGAATAAGGTTAATTAAAGGAAGGTAGATGTCAATAACATCTTGAATATTAATATTATCGTTTAAGCTTTTGATAGATTCAAGCTCTTTTTCAGTTAGTAAAGCTTGGGATTGCTGATGTAAGTCCTTCCAATTTTCTCTGGAAATACGGTCGAAATTAATAAATTCATTATTCATGTCAAACTCCTATATGAAAGCTATTATAACATTTTATTGAGTGATTGAAAACCGTTTCAAAATATGGTAAAATAATATGGCGAAATTGGAGGGTTAGAATTATTTATGGCTAATATGTATTATACAGAGAATCCTAATGTTGAACATGATATTCATGAGCTAAATGTCAAATTATTAGGAGAATCATTCAGTTTTTTAACTGATGCAGGAGTTTTCTCTAAAAGAATGATAGATTATGGTAGTCAAGTCCTTCTAAATAGTTTACATTTTGAAAAAAATAAATCCTTGTTAGACCTTGGGTGTGGATACGGTCCGCTGGGAATTTCTCTAGCCAAAGTGCAAGGAGTTAAAGCAACTATGGTTGACATTAATACGAGAGCATTGGAATTAGCTAAGAAAAATGCAACACGCAATGGAGTAGTAGTTGAAGTCTTTCAGTCAAACATTTATGAAAATATTTCTAAAACTTTCGACTATATTATAAGCAACCCACCTATTCGTGCTGGAAAGCAAGTTGTTCATTCTATTATCGAAGAAAGTATCTGTTACCTTAATACAGGCGGTAGCCTTACCATTGTCATTCAAAAGAAACAAGGCGCTCCAAGTGCAAAAGCTAAAATGCTAGATACTTTTGGTAATTGCGATATTTTAAAAAAAGATAAGGGATATTATATATTGAGAAGTGAAAAAGTCTAAATGATATCCCTAAAGCGTAAAAATAATAAATAGTTCGGATAATAACTATCGTATTATTTTTTGGAAAGGTTTTCTCTAAAAATGTTTTCTTTAAATTCCGTATAAGATAAAAAGAATTCTGCTTTTTATTCTGAAAATTATAAAAAACTACTTACATTATCTAAAAAAAATGGTAAAATAGATTCAGCTAAAATACCAAGACTAATGAAACTACAAGACTTGGTTACTCAATAATAAATACTTCTGTGTTTGATAAGAAGATAATAAACGTGTTCTAAAAATTTTGCCAGTAAACATTATGAAGCGAAAGGTGCAGCTACTAAAAATGGGAAATATAGAGTTGAAAAAATTGGCTGTAAAAGCGAGTGAAAATGCATACGTTCCTTACTCGAAATTTCCAGTAGGCGCAGCATTGCGTACAGCAGAAGGAAAAATATTTACAGGATGTAACGTTGAAAATATCAGTTATGGATTAGCAAACTGTGCTGAGCGTACTGCAATTTTTAAAGCTGTTTCAGAAGGTTATAAAGATTTTTCGGAAATTGCTATTTATGGAAATACTGAAGAACCAATTTCTCCTTGCGGTGCATGCCGTCAAGTGATGGTGGAATTTTTTAATAAGAATGCTAAAGTTACATTGATTGCTAAAAATGGTAAGACGGTCGAGACGACGGTCGGTGAGTTGTTACCATACTCGTTTGTTGATTTAAAATAATTTAAATCAGTTGCTCTTTTAAGCATTTAGCTTAAATATTAAGTTTTTTAGGAGGGTTCATTTCATGAACAAAAAAATTGCCGGGATCGGCTTGGCTTCGATTGCAGTACTTAGTTTAGCTGCATGTGGACATCGTGGTGCTTCTAAATCTGGTGGTAAATCAGATAGCTTGAAGGTTGCAATGGTAACAGATACCGGTGGTGTTGATGATAAATCATTTAACCAATCTGGTTGGGAAGGTATGCAAGCTTGGGGCAAGAAGAATGGCCTTAAAAAAGGAGCTGGTTTTGACTATTTCCAATCGGCAAGTGAATCTGATTATGCAACTAACTTAGATACAGCTGTGTCTAGTGGTTATAAATTGATTTTCGGTATTGGATTTTCTCTTCATGATGCTATTGATAAAGCAGCAGACAATAACAAAGATGTTAATTACGTCATCGTTGATGATGTTATTAAAGGGAAAGATAATGTTGCAAGTGTTGTCTTTGCGGATAATGAATCAGCTTACTTAGCAGGTATTGCAGCCGCTAAAACTACCAAAACAAAAACAGTTGGCTTTGTAGGTGGTATGGAATCTGAGGTTATTACCCGTTTTGAAAAAGGTTTTGAAGCAGGTGTCAAATCAGTTGATAAATCAATTAAAATTAAAGTTGACTATGCTGGTTCATTCGGTGATGCTGCTAAGGGTAAGACAATTGCAGCCGCACAATATGCTTCTGGCGCAGATATTGTTTATCAAGTAGCTGGTGGAACTGGTGCAGGTGTATTCAGTGAAGCAAAATCACGCAATGAATCTTTAAAAGAAGCTGACAAAGTTTGGGTATTAGGTGTAGACCGTGACCAAGCAGCAGAAGGTAAGTATACTTCTAAAGATGGTAAGGCTTCTAACTTTGTTTTGGCTTCATCAATTAAAGAAGTTGGAAAATCAGTTGAATTGATTGCTACTAAAACAAGTAAAGGTAAATTCCCAGGTGGTAATGTAACAACTTATGGTTTGAAGGATGGTGGAGTTGATATAGCAACTACAAACCTTTCAGATGACGCCGTTAAAGCGATTAAAGAGGCTAAAGCTAAAATTATTTCAGGAGATATCAAAGTTCCTAGCAAATAATATCTTTAAGAACTTTCAAAAAAGCGATTAGAAATCGCTTTTTTGAAGCTGAGATAAACTTATATCTCAGTAAAATCCATCAGTCGTTAACGATTGGTGGATTTTACTGAACTATAAATGAATTTTTCTGAAAGGGAGAACCACATGACACAGAATGTCATTGAAATGAAAGAAATCACTAAGAAATTCGGTGATTTTGTGGCAAATGATCATATCAATTTGACGGTTGAAAAAGGTGAGATACATGCTCTGCTTGGCGAAAACGGTGCAGGGAAATCAACTTTAATGAACATGTTAGCAGGTTTACTAGAACCAACAGACGGTCAAATTTTTATTAATGGTCAGCCTGTAACTATTGATTCACCTTCCAAATCGTCACAATTGGGGATTGGTATGGTACATCAGCATTTCATGCTTGTTGAAGCATTTACTGTAGCTGAAAATATTGTTCTAGGAAATGAAACCACCCAAAATGGTGTTTTAGACATTAAGACAGCAGCTAAAGAAATAAAGGAACTATCAGAGAAATATGGTTTGTCAGTAAATCCAAATGCTAAAATATCTGATATTTCTGTAGGAGCACAGCAGCGTGTTGAAATTTTGAAGACACTTTATCGCGGTGCAGATATTTTAATTTTTGATGAGCCGACGGCGGTGCTTACACCATCAGAAATAAAAGAATTGATGACAATTATGAAGAGCCTTGTTAAAGAAGGCAAATCCATTATACTAATTACCCATAAATTGGATGAAATTCGGGCAGTTGCTGATAAAGTTACTGTGATTCGCCGTGGTAAAAGTATTGAAACAGTCCCTGTTGCAGGCGCAAGTTCTCAACAACTGGCGGAAATGATGGTTGGACGATCTGTTTCCTTCAGAACTGAAAAAAAGGAAGCTAATCCGACTGACATAATCCTTTCTGTAAAGGATTTAGTTGTAGAAGAAAATAGAGGCGGCGTTCTAGCTGTTAAAAATCTGTCGTTAGATGTTCGAGCAGGTGAAATTGTAGGTATAGCTGGTATTGATGGTAATGGACAAAGTGAATTAATTCAAGCTATTACAGGTTTAAGAAAGGTAACTTCTGGTCAAATTGTAATTAAAGGTAAAGATGTCACAAAATTTTCAAGTCGACAAATTACAGAATTAAGTGTAGGTCATGTTCCAGAAGATCGTCATAGAGATGGTTTGGTTCTAGATATGACGATGGCAGAAAATTTAGCTTTACAAACTTATTATAAAGAGCCATTGAGTCATAAAGGTATCCTTAATTTTGCTAAAATTAAAGAGTATGCTCGTCAATTAATGACAGAATTTGATGTGCGTGGTGCTGGTGAACATGTTTTAGCAAGAGGATTTTCTGGTGGTAACCAACAAAAAGCTATTATTGCTCGTGAAGTGGATCGCGATCCAGACCTACTCATTGTTAGCCAACCGACTCGTGGTCTAGATGTTGGTGCTATCGAGTATATTCATAAACGTTTGATTGAAGAGCGCGATAAAGGGAAAGCGGTCTTAGTAGTTAGCTTTGAGTTAGATGAAATCTTAAACTTATCAGATCGTATTGCAGTTATTCATGATGGTAAAATTCAAGGAATTGTTAAACCCGACCAAACCAACAAGCAAGAATTGGGTATTTTGATGGCTGGTGGAAAAATTGAAAAGGAGGAGAGAGATGTCTAAGAAGGCGCAAAAAATTGCAGTTCCTCTGATTTCAGTTGTACTAGGAATCATTCTAGGAGCTATTATTATGCTGATATTTGGTTATGATCCACTTTGGGGTTATGAGGGATTGTTCCAAACAGCATTCGGTAGTATAAAAAATATTGGTGAAATTTTCCGTGCAATGGGACCATTAATTTTAATTGCTCTAGGTTTCTCAGTTGCCAGTCGTGCAGGTTTCTTTAATATTGGACTTCCAGGGCAAGCCTTATCAGGATGGATTGCCGCAGGTTGGTTCGCTCTTTCACACCCAGATATGCCACGTCCAGCAATGATTCTTTGTACTATTATTATTGGTATCGTTGCTGGGGGAATCACTGGAGCTATTCCAGGTATTCTCAGAGCATACCTTGGAACAAGTGAAGTTATTGTAACTATTATGATGAACTATATTGTTCTTTATTCAGGAAATGCTATTGTACAACGTGTTTTCCCAAAAAGCATTATGCGTACAAGTGACTCGAGTGTATATGTTTCTGCCAATGCATCATACCAGACAGATTGGTTATCTAGTTTAACGAATAATTCACGTATCAATATTGGTATCTTCATTGCTATTATTGCAGTTGTGTTAGTTTGGTTCCAATTAAATAAAACAACGCTTGGATTTGAAATTCGTTCAGTTGGTTTAAATCCAAATGCTAGTGAGTACGCTGGTATGTCTGCAAAGCGTACAATTATTCTATCAATGATTATTTCTGGAGCTTTTGCAGGACTTGGTGGTGTTGTTGAAGGACTAGGTACATTTGAGAATGTATTTGTACAGCCATCCTCGTTAGCTATTGGCTTTGACGGTATGGCAGTAAGTCTACTCGCAGCGAATAGTCCAATAGGTATTTTATTTGCAGCATTTCTATTTGGTGTTCTAAGTGTTGGTGCGCCTGGTATGAACATTGCAGGTATTCCACCTGAGTTAATTAAAGTTGTAACAGCTTCAATCATCTTCTTCGTAGGTGTCCATTACATTATTGAGTATGTTATTAAACCTAAAAAACAAATGAAAGGTGGTAAGTAAATTGAGTTTAACAACGATTTTTGCATTGCTATTTTCATCAATGCTAATTTACGCAACACCTCTTATCTTTACAAGTATTGGGGGAACCTTCTCTGAACGTGGTGGTATCGTCAACGTTGGTTTAGAAGGAATTATGGTAATTGGAGCTTTCTCAGGCGTTGTATTTAATTTAGAGTTTGCTTCTGTTTTTGGTGATGCGACTCCATGGATTTCTGTACTAGTTGGTGGTTTAGTTGGTTTAATTTTTTCTGTTATCCATGCAGTTGCGACAGTTAATTTTCGTGCAGATCATATTATCAGCGGAACCGTTCTTAATTTAATGGCACCTTCATTAGCTGTTTTCTTGATTAAGGTTCTTTATAATAAAGGTCAAACTGATAATATTCAAGAATCATTTGGAAAATTTAATTTCCCTATACTATCAGATATTCCTTTTGTTGGTGATATCTTCTTTAAAGGAACAAGCTTAGTCGGTTATATTGCTATTCTTTTCTCATTCCTTGCTTGGTTTATTCTATATAAAACTCGCTTTGGATTAAGATTACGCTCAGTTGGAGAACATCCTCAAGCAGCAGACACCTTAGGTATTAATGTTTATCTTATGCGTTACTCTGGTGTCTTGATTTCAGGTTTCCTTGGTGGAATAGGAGGAGCTGTATATGCTCAATCTATTTCTGTTAACTTTGCAGCGACAACTATATTAGGACCGGGCTTTATCTCCTTAGCGGCGATGATTTTTGGTAAGTGGAATCCAATTGGTGCAATGCTTGCTAGTCTATTCTTTGGTTTATCGCAAAGTTTAGCAGTTATCGGTAGCCATTTACCACTTTTGAGCAATATTCCAACAGTTTATCTACAAATTGCTCCATATGTCCTCACTATCATTGTATTAGCAGCTTTCTTTGGACAAGCAGTAGCTCCTAAGGCGGATGGTATTAATTATATTAAAACGAAATAAATAAAAAGAAACTAGTATAAGCTAGTTTCTTTTTATTGTTTGTGAATTTGTGAAAAAAATACTTTGTGAAAATTTCACATAAATTATAATACAATAACAATAAAATATAAAAAAATAGAAAATTGAGTCATTATTCTAGTAAGAGTTTGTGAATAATGTTATAATGTGTTTTGTTATTAATTATTTATAAAGGAGAACTCTTAATATGAGTAAAATCGTTGTCGTAGGGACAAACCACGCTGGTACAGCAGCAATTAAAACAATGCTTAGTAATTATGGTGAAGCCAATGAAATTGTAACATTTGATCAAAATTCCAATATCTCTTTCTTAGGATGTGGTATGGCTCTTTGGATTGGTGAACAGATTGATGGTCCAGAAGGATTGTTCTACTCTGATAAAGAGCAGTTGGAAAGTATGGGAGCTAAGGTTTACATGAACTCTCCAGTACTTAATATTGACTACGATAAAAAAGAAGTTACAGCTTTAGTAGATGGAAAAGAACATGTTGAAAGTTATGAAAAACTTATTTTAGCAACTGGTTCACAACCTATCATTCCACCAATTAAAGGTGTTGAAATTCAAGAAGGATCTCGTGAATTTAAAGCTACTCTTGAAAACCTTCAATTTGTGAAACTTTATCAAAATTCAGAAGAAGTTATTGAAAAGTTAGCTAAACCTGGTATCAATCGTGTTGCTGTTGTTGGGGCTGGGTATATTGGTGTAGAATTAGCAGAAGCTTTCCAACGTATTGGAAAAGAAGTAACACTTGTTGATGTTGCTGATACTTGTATGGGTGGTTACTATGATCGTGACTTTACTGATATGATGAGTAAAAACCTTGAAGACCATGGTATTCGTCTTGCTTTCGGACAAGCTGTTCAAGCAGTTGAAGGTGATGGTAAAGTAGAACGTCTTGTTACTGATAAAGAAACATTTGATGTTGATATGGTGATCTTAGCTGTTGGATTCCGTCCAAATACAGAACTCGGTGCAGGTAAATTAGATACATTCCGTAATGGCGCTTGGGTAGTTGATAAGAAGCAAGAAACAAGCGTGAAAGATGTTTATGCTATAGGTGATTGTGCGACAATTTGGGATAATTCTCGTGATGATATCAATTATATTGCTCTTGCTTCAAACGCCGTTCGTACTGGTATTGTAGCAGCTCACAATGCATGTGGTACAGAGCTTGAAGGTGCTGGTGTCCAAGGGTCAAATGGTATCTCAATCTATGGCCTTAACATGGTGTCAACTGGTTTGACTTTAGAAAAAGCAAAACAAGCTGGGTACAATGCAGTTGAAACAGGCTTTAATGACCTTCAAAAACCAGAATTTATCAAACACAATAATCATGAAGTAGCTATTAAGATTGTCTATGATAAAGATAGCCGAGTTATCCTTGGTTGCCAAATGGTCTCACACGAAGATGTATCTATGGGAATTCATATGTTCTCACTTGCTATTCAAGAAAAAGTTACTATTGAAAAGCTTGCTTTGACCGATATCTTCTTCTTACCACATTTTAATAAGCCATATAACTATATTACAATGGCTGCATTAGGCGCTAAAGATTAATTTAAAATTAAAAAGGTTAAGCGAAATGCTTAGCCTTTTATTTCATCCTTTAACAAGGTCAAAAATGTAACGGCAAAGAAAAAGCTAAGATATTCCTATCCTAGCTTTTTTTCAACTATGTTAGTTTTTTGATGCTTCTTGGAATTCTGGGTTTTTCCAAGCTTCGTCAATAATATCTTTTAATTGTTCAGCTGAGGCTTGCATTTTTTGAAGTTCAGCATCATTTAATGGGATATTAACTGGACGAACGATACCATGTGCACCTACGATTGCAGGCTGACCGATAAAGACATCTTTAACATCACCGTATTGGCCTTCTTGATATACAGATAATGGAAGAACTGCATTTTCATCATCAAGGATAGCTTTAGTAATACGAGCAAGTGCGACAGCAATACCGTAATATGTAGCACCTTTTTTGTTGATGATTGAGTATGCAGCGTCACGAACTGAAATAAACAAATCAACAAGTCCTTGTTCATCAATATCGCGATTTTCTTGTAACCATTGTTCAAGTTGGACACCAGCAACGTTAGCATGTGACCAAACGGCAAATTCTGAGTCACCGTGTTCACCCATGATGTATGCGTGAACTGAACGAGCATCAACACCAATTTTATCTGCTAAAGCTTGACGGAAACGTGCAGAGTCAAGTGAAGTACCTGAACCAATAACGCGTTCCTTAGGGAAACCTGAGAATTTCCAAGTTGAATATGTAAGTACATCTACAGGGTTAGCCGCTACTAAGAAGATACCGTTGAAACCTGATTCAACAACTTGAGTTACGATTGATTTGTTAATTGCTAAGTTTTTACCAACAAGGTCAAGTCGAGTTTCACCTGGTTTTTGAGGTGCGCCAGCAGTAATGACAACAAGGTCAGCATCTGCGCAGTCTGCATAAGTAGCTGCGTAGATTTTTTTAGGTGATGTAAATGCAAGGGCATGTGAAAGATCTTCAGCATCACCAACAGCTTTATCAAATAAAGCTGGGATTTCAATGATACCTAACTCTTGCGCAATACCTTGGTTAACAAGTGCAAAAGCGTAAGAAGAACCTACGGCACCATCACCAACGAGAATAACTTTTTTATGTTGTTTAGTTGCAGTCATTTCTAAACATCTCCTTAAATATTTTTGGGAAGTTTCCCATACACCTATATTCTATCATTTTCAATGAAAGAAGTCACTAATAAAATGTGAAAAAATTTGCAAACAAATTGAAATATCATAGAAAACTATTGAAAACGCTGAGTGTCTTGATATTTTTGATACCGATTTATCATCGCAATTTTACCTAAATTATGGTACAATGTAAGAGACTTACAGTGAAGAAAAGGGGCATTTTTTAATGCAAGATAAAAATTTAGTAGATGTTAATCTAACTAGTGAAATGAAAACGAGTTTTATCGATTACGCCATGAGTGTCATTGTTGCTCGTGCACTTCCAGATGTTAGAGATGGTTTAAAACCTGTTCATCGTCGTATTTTATATGGTATGAATGAACTAGGTGTGACACCTGATAAACCTCATAAGAAATCAGCACGTATTACTGGTGATGTTATGGGTAAATACCATCCACATGGTGATTCATCTATTTACGAAGCAATGGTGCGTATGGCACAATGGTGGTCATATCGTCATATGCTCGTTGATGGTCATGGAAACTTTGGTTCAATGGATGGGGATGGTGCTGCCGCACAGCGTTATACAGAAGCACGTATGAGTAAAATTGCTCTTGAGATGCTTCGTGATATCAATAAAAATACAGTTGATTTTCAAGATAACTATGATGGCAGTGAACGTGAACCTCTTGTTTTACCAGCGCGTTTCCCTAATTTATTAGTCAATGGTGCAACTGGTATTGCTGTAGGTATGGCAACAAATATTCCACCACATAATCTAGGTGAGTCTATAGATGCTGTCAAATTGGTTATGGATAACCCTGATGTTACTACACGGGAGTTAATGGAAGTTATTCCTGGTCCAGATTTTCCTACTGGTGCCTTGGTGATGGGACGTTCAGGTATTCACCGTGCCTATGAAACTGGGAAGGGATCAATTGTCTTACGTTCACGGACTGAAATTGAAACAACTTCAAATGGGAAAGAGCGTATTGTTGTCACAGAGTTTCCATATGGCGTTAATAAAACAAAAGTACACGAGCATATTGTACGTTTAGCACAAGAAAAGCGCATTGAAGGTATTACTGCTGTTCGTGATGAATCAAGTCGTGAAGGCGTTCGTTTTGTTATTGAAGTTCGTCGTGATGCTTCAGCAAATGTGATTTTAAATAATCTTTTCAAATTAACTAGCTTGCAGACAAATTTTAGCTTCAATATGCTTGCTATTGAAAAAGGTGTTCCAAAAATTTTGTCATTACGACAAATCATTGATAACTATATTGAACACCAAAAGGAAGTTATTGTTCGTCGTACTCAGTTTGACAAAGCTAAAGCAGAAGCCCGTGCTCATATCTTAGAAGGTTTACTTGTGGCGCTTGATCACTTGGATGAAGTTATCACAATTATTCGTAATAGTGAGACAGACACCATTGCTCAAGCAGAGTTGATGTCACGTTTTGAATTATCGGAGCGTCAGAGTCAAGCTATTTTAGATATGCGTCTTCGTCGTTTAACTGGATTAGAACGCGATAAAATCCAATCAGAATACAATGACTTACTAGCTTTAATTGCTGATTTAGCAGATATCTTAGCTAAGCCTGAACGTGTTGTTACCATTATAAAAGAAGAGATGGATGAGGTTAAGCGTAAGTATGCTGATGCCCGTCGTACAGAATTAATGATTGGTGAAGTTTTATCACTTGAAGATGAAGACCTTATTGAGGAAGAAGATGTTCTTATTACTCTCTCAAACAAGGGATATATCAAGCGTCTCGCTCAAGATGAGTTTAGAGCACAAAAACGTGGAGGACGCGGTATTCAAGGGACTGGAGTTAATAACGATGATTTTGTTCGTGAATTGGTTTCAACAAGTACTCACGATACTGTGCTTTTCTTTACAAATTTAGGGCGTGTGTATCGTTTGAAAGCATATGAAATTCCAGAATATGGACGTACAGCTAAAGGCCTCCCTATCGTTAACCTTTTAAAACTTGACGAAGGTGAGACAATTCAAACAATTATTAACGCTAGAAAAGAAGATGTCGCTAATAAATATTTCTTTTTCACAACTCAGCAAGGTATAGTGAAACGTACAAGTGTTTCTGAATTTAGTAACATTCGTCAAAATGGACTTCGTGCTATTAATTTGAAAGAGAATGACGAGTTGATTAACGTCCTCTTGATTGACGAAAATGAAGATGTTATTATCGGGACACGTACAGGCTACTCTGTTCGCTTCAAAGTGAACGCTGTACGTAATATGGGACGCACAGCGACTGGGGTACGAGGCGTTAATCTTCGTGAAGGTGATAAAGTTGTGGGAGCTTCTCGTATCGTTAATGGACAAGAAGTACTAATCATCACTGAAAAAGGTTATGGCAAGAGAACAGAAGCTTCGGAATATCCTACAAAAGGCCGTGGTGGTAAAGGAATAAAAACCGCTAATATTACTGCTAAAAATGGGCCATTAGCACGCTTAGTGACGATTAATGGAAATGAGGACATCATGGTCATTACAGATACAGGTGTTATTATTCGAACCAATGTTGCTAATATTTCTCAAACTGGTCGTTCTACCATGGGTGTTAAAGTGATGAGACTTGATCAAGAAGCTAAAATCGTCACTGTTGCGCTAGTGGAACAAGAAATTGAAGATAAGTCTAATATAGAGGATACAAAAGAATAGGAAGTTATGCGTAATAAAAAAAAATCACATGGTTTCTTTAACTTTGTTAGATGGTTATTGGTTGTATTGCTAATTATTGTTGGGTTGGCTTTGGTGTTCAATAAACCAATTCGCAATGCTTTCATAGCTCATCAATCAAATCATTATCAAATTTCACGAGTTAGTAAAAAAACAATTGAAAAAAATAAGAAATCTAAAACAAGTTATGACTTTTCATCAGTCAAATCTATTAGTACAGAATCGATTTTATCTGCTCAAACGAAATCACATAATTTGCCTGTAATAGGAGGGATTGCTATACCAGATGTCGAAATCAATCTCCCAATTTTCAAAGGACTGGGCAATACAGAGTTGAGTTATGGTGCAGGAACGATGAAAGAAAACCAGATTATGGGAGGCCCAAATAACTATGCCTTAGCTAGTCACCATGTCTTTGGTTTGACAGGTTCTTCTAAGATGCTCTTTTCACCTTTAGAACATGCTAAGAAAGGTATGAAAGTTTACCTCACTGATAAAAGCAAAGTATACACTTACACTATTACTGAAATTTCAAAGGTAACACCAGAACATGTTGAGGTTATTGATGATACACCTGGCAAGAGCCAACTCACTTTAGTGACCTGTACGGATCCAGAAGCCACAGAACGTATTATTGTGCATGCTGAATTAGAAAAAACAGGTGAATTTTCAACAGCAGATGAGTCGATATTAAAAGCATTTTCGAAAAAATATAATCAAATTAATCTCTAGAAGGTAGTTAGAATTATGAAATTAAAGGCTGTTCATCATATTGCGATAATTGTTTCTGACTATGAAAAGTCAAAAGACTTCTATGTTAATAAGCTAGGATTTGAAATTATTCGTGAAAACCATCGTCCGGAGCGTCATGATTATAAATTAGATTTACGGTGCGGTGATATTGAGCTTGAAATATTTGGAAATCGTCTTGATGATCCAGAATATGAAACTCCTCCTCAGAGAATAGGTAGGCCGAATTGGCCACGTGAAGCATGTGGTTTACGACACCTTGCCTTTTACGTTCCAGATGTGGAAGCGTACAAGGTAGAACTGGAGAATTTAGGAATTTTTGTAGAGCCTATTCGTTACGATGACTATACTGGCAAAAAGATGACCTTTTTCTTTGATCCAGATGGTTTACCTTTAGAATTACATGAATAATAAACAAAGTTGCGTGGATACGCAACTTTGTTTAATTTACTGAATAATTTTATATTCAAGAAGTTTTTTAAAGAAATAAGTAAGTTAATCATGGTATAATGTAAGGTATGAAAAGAATTGAAAAGGAATTATTTTGAAATGAGGATACTAAAATGAGTATTAAAAAGCTATTGTTTGCAGGCCTTGCTTTTATTTTATTTACCCTAGCGAGTCCAGCATATGCTGCATCAGATGTTCAGAAAGTTATTGATGAAACTTATGTTCAACCTGATTATGTCTTAGGTTATTCGCTAAATCAAGAACAGCGTGCACAGACATTACAACTTCTGAATTATGATGAATCTAGAGACACGAAAGTTAAAACGCTAAATACTAGCTCATATGCTAAAATAATGAATATAGCTGATGATGCAAGCATCCAATTATATTCATCTGTTAAAATAAAAAAATTAGGGTCTAACGATACCTTAGCAGTAAACATTGTTACACCTGAGAATATTACTAAAGTTACAGAAGATATGTATCGCAATGCTGCAGTTACATTAGGTATTGAGCATGCAACGATATCAGTGGCTGCTCCAATAAAAGTAACTGGGGAGAGTGCTCTTGCAGGTATCTATTATTCATTAGAGAAAAATGGAGCAAGTGTATCATCAGAAAATAAACAACTAGCACAAGAAGAGTTAAGTACTTTATCTGGTATTAATGCTGAGAATAAGGGTAAGGAAGGTTATGACGCCGACAAGCTTAATGTAGCTTTAACGGATATTAAGTCAGCCGTAGCTAAAGGAGGATCTGATCTTTCAAAAGATGATATTCGAAAAATTGTTGAGGAAACATTGAAAAATTATCATCTTGATAACGCTGTAACGGAAAATCAAATAAATTTAATTGTTAATTTTGCAGTTAATCTTTCACAAAGTAATGTCATCAAAAATAGTGATTTCACGAACACCTTGAATAATTTGAAAGACAACATTGTTTCGAAAGCAGGATCTAAATTTAAAAATATCAATGTCAATTTTAATGCTAATAAAGCTGTTGAATCAGGTAAGGGATTTTTAGCTAATATTTGGCAACAAATTGTTAATTTTTTCCAGCAGTTTGGTAGTTAATAAAAAAGTCTAGCTTATAAGCTAGACTTTTTTTACCCTAAATAAATGTTTGTGTTTTTTTACTAATCTTTAAATGAATATTTAAGAATAAATGGCGCAATAATAGTTGACAGTATAACAACAATAACAAGCTCGGAATAAGTAGTGCTTGAAATAATTTTAGCAGCTAATCCAACTTGAACTATAATGAGAGCCATCTCGCCACGACTGACCATTCCACCACCAATTGTTAAAGATTCTAATTTTGAAAAATTAAAGCCTCGACCGACAAAGTACCCTGGAATTAATTTTGATAAAACAGCCAAAGCAGTAAAGATTAATATCGTGTGAAGGTGAGACATCATTCCATCGAATTTAAGAGGTAGTGCAATTGAAGCGAAGAAAATTGGGATAAAGAAGGTGTAACTAAGAAGTGAAATTTTATGTTCTACCTTATCAACAAAAGAAGTTTGTCCAATAGCTAATCCTGCAAAAAACGAACCAATGATAGAACTCATTCCAACTTTATCGGCTAAAATTGATAGAGAAAAACAGATAAGGATAGCAAGAATAGTATATTTCTCAAAGAAATGAACCTTTTCGATTAATTTGAAAAGAGCAGGTACAAGGTATTTCATACAAATAAATAAGAAAACAAAGAATAACAATTGAATGATAATTTGTAATCCGATATTAGAAGAGCTTCCATTTGTTGCAATAAAGACACTCAGAAGCAAAACAGCTAAGACATCATCAGCAACAGCAGCACCTAAAATAATAGCACCAGTATCTGTTTTTACACGATTGTATTCTTGTAAAACTTCAACTGTGATAGAAATACTAGTTGCAGCAAATACGAGCCCGTAAAAGATAGCAGTATTGATTTGGAACCCAAACAAGCGTGTCAAGAAGTAGAAGAGAGCCATAGGAACAATAACACCAGTAATTGCGACCAGTAGACTGGGCTTAAGATACTTCTTTAAAAGATCAAAATTAGCTTCAAGACCCGCTAAAAACATGAGTAAGATAACACCAATTTCTGACAGGACATGTAATACCTGATTTTGATGAACAAGTCCTAGCATTGCAGGTCCGATGATGATACCTACAAGTAGTTGTCCAACAACAGCCGGTATTCCAATTCTTTTTGAAATAAGAGTTGCAAGAACGCTTGCCAACAAAATGATTGTAATTTGAATGATAATATGCATTTTTTCCTCCTAATATTAATAAAATGATATCAATCATATTGTACTGAATATTTAGAATACCATTTTTTAAGCCTAAAATCTAGGAATATTTCTTTTCTGTCTTTTTCATATTATTATCAAGAAAATGGAAAAATATACTGAAAAATATTCAATTTAAGAATAATGAACTTGTAACTATCGAACTACATAAAAATGATATTTTAAGTGTAAGTATCCCTTATTCAAGAAATAAGAGTAAAAAAACTTAGCTACTTAAAGTAGCTAAGTTTTTATTCCCACTCAACAGTTGCAGGTGGTTTACTTGTAATATCATAAACAATACGGTTAACGTGATCAACTTCGTTAACAATACGTGTCGAAATTTTCTTAAGTACATCCCAAGGAAGTTGCGCAAAGTCAGCTGTCATGCCATCAATTGAAGTAATTGCACGGATAGCAATTGTATAGTCATAAGTACGACCATCTCCCATAACACCGACAGAACGTACGCCAGTATTAACTGTGAAATACTGCCATACGTCACGATCTAGACCAGCTTTAGCGATTTCTTCACGAAGAATAGCATCTGATTCGCGGACTGTTTCAAGTTTTTCTTCGGTAATTTCACCCATAACGCGAATAGCAAGACCAGGCCCAGGGAATGGTTGACGCCATACAACTTCATCAGGCATTCCAAGTGCAGTACCAAGAGCGCGAACCTCATCTTTGAATAATGTGTTAAGTGGCTCAATCAATTCAAATTGCATATCTTCTGGCAATCCACCAACATTATGGTGTGACTTGATTGTTTGGGCTGTTTCTGTCCCAGATTCAATAATATCTGTGTAGAGGGTACCTTGAGCAAGGAAATCAACGCCTTTAAGTTTACTTGCCTCATCATCAAAAACGTACACGAACTCATTTCCGATGATTTTTCGTTTTCTCTCGGGATCTTCAACACCAGAAAGAAGATCTAGGAAGCGTTTTGAAGCATCAACACGGATAATATTAAGTCCAAATTTACCACCAAGCATATCCATAACTTGGTCACCTTCATTTTTACGTAATAAACCATGATCTACAAAAATACATGTTAATTGATCACCGATAGCACGTTGTAGGAGTACTCCGACAACAGATGAATCAACACCGCCAGATAGTCCAAGAAGTACTTTACGATCGCCTACAGTTTCACGTATTTTTGCAATTTCCATATCAATGAAGTTATCCATTGACCAATCACCACGTGCACCACAGATATTAACAGCAAAATTTTTAAGGATATCATTGCCATATACTGAGTGACGAACTTCGGGGTGGAATTGGATACCATAAAATTGTTTTTCAGTATTTTCCATTGCAGCAAATGGACAGTCAACAGAGTCACCAACGAGATGGAAACCCTCAGGGATTTCAGTAACAGCATCACCATGGCTCATCAAAACAAGTTGTTCTTGAGGAGTGCCAGCAAAGAGTGCTGATTCTGAGCGTAGGCGAAGTGCTGATTGACCATACTCACGGTGACCAGCTTCTCCCGCAGGAAGAACCTTACCACCGAGTTTATGGGTAATCAGTTGCATACCATAACAAATTCCTAAGATTGGAATTCCTAATTCAAAAATTTCTTCATCGATTCCAAAAGCGCCATCAGCGTATACGGAATTTGGACCACCTGAAAGTACGATACCAATAGGATTAATATCGCGAATTTCATCAGCCGTAATTTTATGTGATTTTAACTCAGAAAATACACCAAATTCACGGATACGACGTGCGATAAGCTGGTTATATTGACTACCGTAATCTAGAACGATAATTTTTTGGATATCATTCAATATAGAAATATCAGTCATTGTTTCCCTTTCTTTGTAGCTAATTTTAAAAACAGCTGTACCTATACCATTTTAGCATATTTTATATAAATTAACATCATTAAAATAATTGATTAAACGCTTTCTTATCAAGAAATATTGCTTATGATTTTTCTGAATTATTTCACGATTTTAGAGTTAGAAATATATAGAAGTATGGTAAAATGAAGTGTAGATTCTAGGAGGAGAGAATATTGTTACCAGCATATATTAAAATTCACGACGCTATTAAAAAGGAAATCGATAAAGGGACTTGGAAGATTGGGCAGCGGTTACCTAGCGAAAGAGATTTAGCGGATGATTATAGTGTAAGTCGTATGACACTTCGCCAATCAATTACATTGTTAGTTGAAGAAGGTATTTTGGAGAGACGAGTTGGTAGTGGCACCTATGTTGCTAGTCATCGTGTTCAAGAAAAAATGCGGGGAACAACTAGTTTTACAGAAATTGTCAGTTCTCAAGGGCGTAAGCCATCCAGTAAACTAATCTCATTTCAAAGAAAACTAGCTAATGAAACCGAAATTCAAAAATTAAATTTATCACAGTCAGATTATGTGGTTCGTATGGAAAGGGTACGTTATGCTGATAAGGTACCGTTGGTTTATGAGGTAGCCTCTATACCAGAGAATTTAATTAAAGGTTTTGAACAATCAGAGGTTACAGAACATTTCTTTAAAACCTTAACAGAGAATGGCTACGAAATTGGGAAAAGCCAACAAACTATATATGCTAGAAATGCTAGTGAACGTGTTGCTTCGCATTTAGAAGTTAACGCAGGCCATGCTATTTTGGCATTGACACAAGTTTCATACTTTACTGATGGTAAGCCTTTTGAATATGTTCATGGGCAATATGTTGGAGATCGTTTTGAGTTTTATTTAGAGAATAACTAGTAGTTTAATGAATAACGTTTTTTGAAGAAGTAGCTATGTATGTTATAATGGAAAAATAAATTATATAGAAAGATTTGAGGAAGTAGTTGACTACTTTCAAGAGGTATTAGTTCATGTCTCAATCTTACATTAATGTTATCGGCGCTGGTTTGGCTGGTTCTGAAGCAGCTTATCAAATTGCTAAACGTGGAATACCAGTTAAGCTTTATGAAATGCGTGGGGTTAAATCAACCCCTCAACATAAAACAGATAATTTTGCAGAATTAGTATGTTCCAATTCATTCCGCGGTGATTCTCTAACAAATGCAGTTGGTCTTTTAAAAGAAGAAATGCGTCGTTTGGATTCTATCATTATGAGAAATGGGGAGGCACATCGAGTTCCAGCAGGTGGAGCCATGGCCGTTGATAGAGAAGGTTATTCTGAAGCTGTTACTGAGGAAATCCATAAACATCCATTAATCGAAGTAATTCGTGATGAAATCACAGATATCCCTGGAGATGCTATTACAGTTATCGCTACAGGACCATTAACAAGTGATAGTCTGGCAGCTAAAATCCATGAACTTAATGGTGGTGATGGTTTTTATTTTTACGATGCCGCCGCTCCAATTGTCGATAAAAATACGATTGACATGAATAAAGTTTACCTTAAGTCTAGGTATGACAAAGGTGAAGCAGCTTATCTAAATTGTCCAATGACCAAAGAAGAATTTATGGCTTTTCATGAAGCTTTAACTACAGCTGAGGAAGCACCACTAAATTCTTTTGAGAAAGAAAAATACTTCGAAGGTTGTATGCCTATCGAAGTGATGGCTAAGCGTGGTATTAAAACGATGCTTTATGGTCCAATGAAACCAGTTGGTTTGGAGTATCCTGAGGACTACAAAGGACCGCGAGATGGTGAATTTAAAACACCATATGCTGTTGTTCAATTACGTCAAGATAATGCTGCAGGCTCTCTTTATAACATAGTTGGTTTCCAAACTCATCTTAAGTGGGGAGAACAAAAACGTGTATTTCAAATGATTCCTGGTCTTGAAAATGCTGAATTTGTCCGGTATGGTGTTATGCATCGCAATTCTTATATGGATTCACCAAATCTTTTAAACCAAACCTTTGCTACACGTAAGAACCCAAATCTTTTCTTTGCTGGACAAATGACCGGTGTTGAAGGTTATGTAGAATCGGCAGCAAGTGGTCTTGTAGCGGGAATCAATGCTGTCCGTCGCTTCAATGGGGAGAGTGAAGTAGTTTTCCCACAAACTACTGCTATTGGTGCACTGCCACATTATATTACACATACAGACAGCAAACATTTCCAACCAATGAATGTTAACTTTGGTATCATCAAAGAATTAGAAGGTCCACGAATTCGTGATAAGAAAGAGCGTTATGAAGCTATTGCTACACGAGCTTTGAAAGATTTAGAAAAATTTCTCAACTATTGATATATTCATTTGACTTTGCCAACAAGCAAGGTCAAATTTTCTATATTGATTTTTAAAAATGTATGAATGGAGTAAATATGCACTATAAAGAATTACTTGAGTCATCCGAAAAAGCTTATTTGGAAACTAATCGGTATAAACATTTTAAGAATATAATCACTTCAGAGCGTTATTTTTCAAACTATATTAGCTACAAAATAATGCCTACAGTAAGTGAGTTTTTACAGGATATGATCTATTTAGCAGATGAACAAAAAGATTATCAGTCTGATTTTGCTTTTGTATTTTTTGAGGAAAATGCTGAATTGAGCAGTGAATTACAGAGAACTTTATCACAACAAGGCTTTGAATCAGAGAAACATATCATATTTACAAATTCATTAAATCATCTTAAACTTTTTGAAAAAGAATTTGATGACATCACATTTACTAAACTTAATGAAAATTACCTAGAAAAATACCTAAAGTTCAAATATAAACAAAGTATAGTTTACGGAGAAATTTACGCTAAGCAAATGTATAATGATAATCGTGTTAATCTTTTAAATAATAATGCTAAAGTTTACCTAGCTATTAAAGATAATCAAATTATTGGAGATGTAACAGCTTGGGACTATGGTGAATACGTGGAAATAGATGATTTTTATGTCCAAGAGTCCTACAGAGGACAAGGAATTGGTACGCGCCTACAATTTGATGCAAGTAGGGGGTTTAAGAAAGTTATCTTAATTTCAGAAGAAGAAAACAGAAAAATGTATGAGCACCAAGGTTATGAGGAAGTCGCCTATTATTGGACCGCTTTACGGAGCCCTCGAAAGTAAAATTATAAAAGAAATGATATAGTTAAAAGCTATATCTCTTGATTGATAATAAGTATTTTTTAATCCATTAGCTTTTTGTTACACTAGTATCAGTTGATTAATCATACAACCATATCAAAGGAGAAATAAATTATGAAAATCAAAAAGCTATTAGGGTTAACGACAACAGTAGTAATTTCAGCACTTATTTTAGGAGCCTGTGGTCAGTCTAAAAATGAAGACGCCAAAGTCGTTAGAGTTGGAACAATGGTAAAGAGTAAAACTGAAAAAGCTCGTTGGGATAAAATCGAAGAATTAGTTAAGAAAAAAGGCGTTAAGCTAAAATTTACGGAATTCACAGATTATACACAACCTAATAAAGCTTTAGAAAGTGATGAGATTGATATTAATGCTTTCCAGCATTATAATTACTTAAACAATTGGAATAAAGCAAATAAGACCAATCTTGTTTCCGTTGCTGAGACATACTTTACTTCCTTTAGATTATACTCTGGTACTAAGAACGGTAAAGGTAAATACCAAACAGTTTCTGAAATTCCAAATAAAGCAACTATTACTATCCCAAACGATGCAGTTAACGAAAGTCGCTCTCTCTACTTGTTACAATCAGCAGGCTTGCTAAAATTGAAAGTATCAGGTGATACATTAGCAACAATGTCAGATGTTGTTTCCAATCCTAAATCTTTAGATTTAAAAGAAGTAGATGCAGCACAGACCGCACGTTCTTTGGATTCCACAGATGCAGCAGTTATTAATAATGATTTTGTGACAGAAGCAGGAATAAATCCTAAATCAGCTATTTTTATTGAACCAAAAAGTAAAAATGCAAAACAATGGTACAACCTTTTAGTTGCTCAAAAAGGTTGGCAAGACAAATCAAAAGCTAAAGCCATTAAAGAAGTTGTGAAAGCTTACCATACAGATGCGGTTAAAAAAGTTATCGAAAAAACATCTCAAGGTTTAGATCAACCTGTTTGGTAAAAATAAATAAGCATGGTCAATTCGATCATGCTTATTTATTTCGATTTTTTTTGAGTAATTGACTAGGGGTACTCAATACTTCTGTTAACCGTTGTTGTCGTGCTTTACTTTTTTCGGATTTAGATAAAAGTAGTGTCTTACTTTCTTCAAGGATATCCTCTGTAATATAGTACAACTTCACTAATGAACCGATTCTGACCCTACCAGCTTTAGGCGACATATTCACAACTTGATTAGGATGTAGGGTTGCCCACTTTGAATTTGGTTCAGCAACAATCCTTGATACATTAAAATGGCGTTGCTCTAAGTAAACTTGCGCATCATTGATATCAAGGTGTACTACATTATCAAGCTGAGTATAAGTCTGTTTTTTTCATGACGACGGTCAAGTTCTTTTTCAATAATTGGACGAGAATTATCAATTGCTTTTCCAATAAGTTCAGTTGTGTCAGGGATTATTGAAATTAATTTACCAATAGGCCCTAAAGATTTTGTCAATTTTTTACTTGTCTTGGCCATATGTTTTCACCGTACTTTCCATTTGTTATGTAAGATATTATATCAAAATTATAGTTTATAAAGCTTTTAAAACTTTCAAATTTGTAAGAAATAGGTCTTAAGATGTAAGGTTATAGTAAACCATTTTGCCATATAATAGACTTAAAGAGAAAGGGGGAGCAAGAGATGCGGCGAAAAATAGTTTTACTTTTTGTAGTTCCAATGCTTATAGTTTTAGGAATTTTAGGAGTGGTAGTTCATTATTATGGTTCAGCATTAAATATTTATCTATTACCTCCTAGTAGCGAACGTTATGGACGTGTTATTTTAGATCGTGTTGAACAGCGTGGTTTGTATTCGCAAGGTCGTCAATGGCAAATTATAAGACAACGATCAGAAAAAAAGTTGAAAACGTCAAAATCTTATCAAGAGAGTCGCAACATTGTACAGGAAGCAGTACGGTATGGAGGCGGTAAACATAGTCAAATATTATCCAAAGAGACTGTACGAAGAGATACCCTAGATAGTCGATATCCAGAATATCGAAGATTAAACGAAGACATTCTCTTAATTACTATTCCTTCTATAAGTAAGTTAGATAAACGATCTATTAGCCATTATAGTGGTAAATTACAAAATATATTGATGGAAAAAAGTTATAAGGGACTCATTTTAGACTTATCGAATAATACTGGCGGCAATATGATCCCTATGATTGGGGGGTTAGCCTCTATTTTACCAAATGATACCCTATTTCATTATACTGATAAGTATGGAAATAAGAAAACAATCACGATGAAAAATATACCGCTAGAAGCATTAAAAATATCTAGGAAAACAATCAATACTAAGCATGTTCCAATCGCTATTATAACTAATCATAAAACTGCTAGTTCGGCAGAAATGACTTTTTTATCATTTAAAGGATTACCTAATGTTAAAAGCTTTGGTCAAGCTACAGCAGGATATACGACTGTTAATGAAACTTTCATGCTTTACGACGGTGCTAGATTAGCTTTAACTACAGGAATAGTTAGTGATCGACAAGGATATAAATACGAGAACACCCCTATCTTACCAGATCAAGTAACCAGCCTTCCTTTACAAGAGTCACAGTCTTGGTTAAAGAGTAGAATCAATCAAAATTAGGGTATAATAAATAAAGGAGAATTATATGTTATTAGAAATCAATCACTTAGAAAAAGTTTTTCGTACACGTTTTTCAAAAGAAGAGACAAGGGCTCTACAAGACGTCGATTTTAAAGTTGAACAAGGGGAATTCATTGCTATTATGGGAGAGTCTGGTTCGGGAAAAACAACTCTGCTAAATATTTTAGCTACTTTAGAAAAACCGACAAATGGACAAGTGATTTTAAATGGGGAAGATATTACGAAAATTAAAGAGGCAAAATTAGCGAGTTTTCGTTTGAAAAATCTTGGTTTCGTCTTTCAGGACTTCAACCTTTTGGATACTCTCTCTGTAAGAGATAATATCTATCTTCCTTTAGTTCTTGATCGTAAACGTTACAAAGAAATGGATCATCGTTTGTCAGAATTATCTTCTCATCTGAGAATTGATGACTTATTAGATAAGAGACCTTTCGAGCTCTCTGGTGGGCAAAAGCAACGTGTAGCGATTGCTCGTAGTTTGATAACCAACCCTCAAATTTTATTAGCAGATGAACCAACAGCAGCGTTAGATTACCGTAATTCAGAAGACTTGCTGAATTTATTTGAAACTATTAACTTGGATGGACAAACTATTTTGATGGTAACCCATTCAGCAAATGCTGCTAGTCATGCCAAACGCGTTTTATTTATCAAAGATGGACGTATTTTTCACCAACTTTATCGTGGTAATAAGAATAATAGCGAATTCAATAAAGATATTTCTTTAACAATGTCTGCCATATTAGGGGGTGAATAATATGTTTTATCTCAAAATAGCCTGGCATAATTTAAAACATTCTATAGACCAGTACATACCATTCCTCTTAGCCAGTTTATTACTTTATTCATTGACTTGTTCTACGCTACTAATCTTAATGAGTGCTGTTGGAAGAGATATGGGGACAGCGGCAACGGTTCTTTTTCTTGGAGTGATTGTTTTGTCAATCTTTGCGGTAGTCATGGAACATTATAGCTACAATATCTTGATGAAACAGCGTAGTAGTGAATTTGGACTGTATAACATTTTGGGGATGAATAAACGTCAAGTTGCGCGTGTAGCTAGTCTAGAGCTGTTTATTATTTATATATTTCTTATTTCTATAGGAAGTCTGTTTAGTGCTTTTTTTGCTAAATTTATTTATTTAATTTTTGTCAACATTATTAACTATCATGCACTAAATCTTAGTTTAAGTTTATGGCCATTTATTATTTGTATCGTTATATTTACAGGTATTTTTCTGACTTTAGAAGTTCCAGTTATTCGACATGTTCATTTATCATCCCCATTAAGTCTTTTTAGAAAGAAACAACAGGGAGAAAAAGAACCAAAAGGTAATCTTATACTTGCAATTTTAGCGTTAGTAGCTATCGCCATCGCTTATACAATGGCTCTTACTTCAGGTAAAGCACCTGCATTAGCTGTTATCTATCGTTTCTTCTTTGCAGTACTTTTAGTTATTGCTGGTACTTATCTTTTTTATATTAGTTTTATGACATGGTACTTAAAAAGGTTGCGTCAAAACAAGCATTATTATTATAAATCTGAGCATTTTGTATCAACTTCGCAAATGATTTTTCGAATGAAGCAAAATGCAGTAGGGTTAGCAAGTATCACTTTATTAGCTGTTATGGCTCTAGTTACTATTGCTACAACAGTCTCACTCTATTCAAATACACAAAATGTTGTTACCGGACTATTTCCAAAATCAGTAAGTTTATCAATAGATAATTCAAAAGGTGACGCGAAAAATATATTTGAAGAAAAGATTTTGAAGAAACTAGGTAAGTCATCTAAGGAAGCTATCACTTATAATCAGACAATGATTTCGATGCCAGTTAGTCAATCAAGTGAACTTAATATCACATCTAAAAACGTCAAACATGTTGATATCACAAAAACGGGTTTTATGTACCTAATTACTCAGAATGATTTCCGTCGTTTAGGTCACCAATTACCAAAATTAAAAGATAACCAAGTGGCTTACTTTGTTCAAAAAGGTGATAGCCGTTTGAAAAAAATAAATCTATTGGGAAATAAATTTGACGTTGTAAAAAATTTAAAAGAGGCTTATGTCCCAGAGACTACAAATACTTACAACCCGGGTTTGATTATATTTGCAAACAACAAACAAATTGACAATATTAGAAAAGCATATTTACCTTATACTAAGAACATCAATACTTTTCCAAAAACCTTTAAGGCATATTTGGATTTGAATAGTCAAGAGATAAATTCAATTTCTAAAAACGACATAATAGAGGTAGATGGTAAGTATGTTGGAAATATTAGCACTAAACAGAGTTTTCTAAAAGAAGGTTATCAAATGTTTGGTGGGTTATTATTTACTGGATTTCTGTTAGGTATAAGCTTTTTGCTAGGTATAGCTCTAATTGTTTACTATAAGCAATACTCAGAAGGTCATGAAGATAAGAGATCTTATCGTATCTTACAAGAAGTAGGTATGAGCAAAAAATTAGTTAAACGGACTATTAATTCTCAAATTATGATTTTCTTCTTCCAACCTTTAGTGGTAGCAGTTATTCACTTTGGAGTTGCTATTCCAATGCTAAAACAGATGCTTTTGGTATTTGGGGTGCTTAACTCAACAATCGTATATGTAGTAAGTGGTTTGACAGTACTTGCGATTTCTATAATTTACTTTATCATTTACCGTATAACTAGTCGAACTTATTATCATATTATTGAACGCTAAAAAGGATTGGTTATTTTACCAATCCTTTTGCATTAATAGAAACCGATAGACTAAAAAATTTGTTATACTAAATGAAAGAAAGAGATTTCGTACTATTTTAGGAGGGGATATGTCACAAGAGCAAGGAAAAATTTATATTGTAGAAGATGATATGACGATTGTGTCACTTTTAAAAGATCATTTATCAGCTAGCTATCATGTCTCTAGTGTCAGCAATTTTCGTGATGTGAAACAAGAAATTATCGCATTTCAACCCGATTTGATACTAATGGATATTACGTTACCCTATTTTAATGGTTTTTACTGGACTGCAGAATTGCGTAAGTTTTTAACAATTCCTATTATTTTCATTTCATCTAGTAATGATGAAATGGATATGGTTATGGCATTAAATATGGGGGGTGATGACTTTATTTCAAAACCATTCTCTCTAGCTGTATTAGATGCTAAGCTAACTGCTATTTTAAGGAGAAGTCAACAATTTATCCAACAGGAATTAACTTTTGGGGGATTTACGTTGACAAGAGAAGGGTTATTGTCTAGCCAAGATAAAGAGGTTATTTTATCGCCAACAGAAAATAAAATCCTATCTATCTTGCTCATGCATCCTAAACAAGTAGTCTCAAAAGAGTCTCTATTAGAGAAACTTTGGGAAAATGATAGTTTTATTGATCAAAATACACTTAATGTTAATATGACACGCTTACGTAAAAAAATTGTCCCAATAGGTTTTGATTACATTCATACAGTGAGAGGAGTTGGGTATTTACTACAATGATACGCCAGTTTTTAAGAGAACACTTGATTTGGTATATTTTATATATCATGATGTTTGTCCTATTTTTTATTAGTTTCTATCTATATCATTTACCAATGCCCTATTTGTTTAATTCCTTAGGTTTAAATGTTATTGTTTTACTAGGAATTAGTATTTGGCAATACAGTCGTTACAGGAAAAAAATGTTACATCTCAAATATTTTAATAGTAGTCAGGACCCCTCTTTCGAACTTCAACCGAGTGATTACGCTTATTTTAATATTATTACACAATTAGAAGCTAGAGAAGCGCAAAAAGTTTCTGAAACAATTGAACAAACCAATCATGTTGCACTTATGATAAAGATGTGGTCGCACCAAATGAAAGTTCCATTGGCAGCTATTTCATTAATGGCCCAGACAAATCATCTCGATCCTAAGGAAGTTGAACAACAATTATTGAAATTGCAACATTATCTTGAAACGTTGTTAGCATTTTTGAAATTTAGACAATATCGTGACGATTTTCGTTTTGAAGCTGTTAGCCTTAGAGAAGTAGTAGTAGAAATTATAAAATCGTATAAGGTTATTTGTCTATCCAAAAGCTTATCTATCATAATTGAAGGCGATAATATCTGGAAAACAGACAAAAAGTGGTTAACTTTTGCTCTTTCACAGGTGCTAGATAATGCCATAAAATATTCTAATCCTGAGTCAAAGATAATAATAAGCATAGGAGAAGAGAGTATTAGAATACAAGACTACGGTATCGGCATACTCGAAGAGGATATCCCTAGACTTTTTGAAGATGGCTTTACGGGTTACAACGGTCATGAGCACCAAAAGGCAACAGGCATGGGGTTATATATGACAAAAGAAGTCTTATCTAGTCTGAATTTGTCCATTTCGGTGGATAGCAAAATTAATTATGGGACTGCTGTTTCTATACATAAATAAAGTTATGTAAAATAAAATATTTACATAACTTTATTTATGTTACTATAGTTTATCTAAAGCGTTCTTTTGTTCATCGTTAACAATATGGGTATATAGGTCAGTAACTTGAGTGGAAGCATGACCTAGTTGGTGGCTAACTAATACTTGAGATTTTGTAGCATCATATAGCCTAGTAGCAAGAGTATGCCTTAGTTTATGAGGTGTTACACGAACCTTAAAATCCTGGGAATACTTAGCAACCATTTTCTCTACACTTGAAGAATCAATACGATTTGGCACCCCACGGTATTCTGATAAAAATAGAGCAATGTCCTGATTTTCTGCTTTGTATCTATTTTTACGGATGTCTAAATAATTAGCAAGGTAGGGCTTCGCAAAGCTAGCGACATTGACAGAGTCCCTTTTCCCCCCTTTTCGTGTGACATCAATAACCATTACATTAAGGTTAATATCCTTTAAATCTAAGTTTACTGCCTCAGATAGACGCACTCCTGAAGCTAGTAGCAAAGCAATAATAGCTAAATCTCTCTCTTTATTTTTGTTGAAAAAAGCTAAAGCACGTTTGGAAAGTTTGTTTTGATATTCACAATCTATATACTCTAAGAATTCTATCGTTTCATTGCCCAAAAATAACTTTTGTTTAATATTTTCTGCCCGAGAAGCTAAAGTTTCCTTTTTCTTTTTGGTTGAGACTTTTTTCATGACATTGCGATAAAAGTAAGGCTCCCCGTCAGCATTCTCAACCTCTTCAGTAAGGTATTTGAAAAGACTAGATAAGGCAGATAGAGTTCTGTTAATGGTGGTTTGAGACACCCCATTTTGCCTTGTGTTAGCATTTAATAAAGGGCGTTCTCGTAAATATAGTATAAAAGCTTCCATATCTTTTTTAGTAAGGTTTTCTAAAACTGAAAGCTCAATTTCTGCAATGTGATGACAATTAGCAACACCAGAATCCAATAACCATTCAAGAAAACGTCTATATTCTTTTAAATATTCGTAGAGTGTTGTGAAACTATAAGGAACAGAAAGCTTTGATTGATAATATTCTAGAACATACCAAGGCATAATTTCTTTTAGTTCATCGATTTTTTCGAGTAGTAATTCACGTTTCATAATAAAATCTCCATTATATCTATAAATAGAAGTATATCATACTCTATCATAACTTTCAAGAAAATTATAGTTTTTCGGAAAGTTTAAAAGTTAAAAACAGGAATTCATTCGGTAAGTACATCAAATATCCATTCTTTATGATGATCAGTATTACTTATTATCGTTTAACATGTTTGTTATAGTAAAGACAGAGTATTTTGAGAAAACTGATTCATAATTTCATTGATTTTATCGGTATCTGAAAAGGTAATAAAGTGTACTCAATTATTTTTAATTATATTTGCAAGTTAATAACCAAAGTTAAATTCTACTTTAAAATATACTAGTTTTCTCAATATTAGATCTACTATGTCTTATAAAAAAAGGTTTAGGAGGACTGGTATTATGTCTAGTTTTAATAGAAAAAAACTTAAGTTTTTGGGTATATCTTTGGCGACTCTAACAGCCACCACAGTTACCCTGGTTGCCTGTGGTAATGAGTCAAAGAACTCTGGAGATAATAAAGTTATTAATTGGTATATTCCTACTGAAATCAGTACATTGGACATTTCAAAGAATACAGATGCTTATTCAAACTTAGCTATAGGTAATTCAGGCAGCAATTTACTTAGAATTGATAAAGAGGGCAAACCAAAACCCGATTTAGCTAAAAAAGTATCCGTTTCTTCTGATGGTCTTACTTATACTGCTACACTTCGTGATAATTTAAAATGGTCAGATGGAAGCAAACTAAGCGCTGAAGATTTTGTTTACACATGGCGGAGAATAGTTGATCCTAAAACTGCATCTGAATATGCTTACTTGGCGACAGAATCGCACCTTTTAAATGCTGATAAGATTAATTCTGGAGATATTAAAGATTTAAATAAACTTGGTGTAACAGCTAAAGGCAATCAAGTGACCTTTAAATTGACAAGTCCATGCCCTCAATTTAAATATTATTTAGCCTTCTCTAATTTTATGCCTCAAAAACAATCGTATGTTGAAAAAGTTGGTAAAGATTATGGTACAACATCAAAAAATCAAATTTACTCAGGTCCTTA
The DNA here is from genome assembly GCF_002073795.1 of Streptococcus sp. 'group B'. NCBI lineage: Bacteria > Bacillati > Bacillota > Bacilli > Lactobacillales > Streptococcaceae > Streptococcus > Streptococcus sp. 'group B'. The sequence continues at coordinate 1,201,444 of NZ_CP020432.1, forward strand.
CCTTGTTAAGGATTGGAATGGTTCAAATGGTAAATTTAAATTAGTCAAAAATAAATATTATTGGGATTCTAAACATGTTAAAACAAATAGTGTCATAGTTCAAACTATCAAAAAACCAGATACTGCAGTTCAAATGTACAAGCAAGGTCAGATTGATTTTGCTGAAATATCAGGAACTTCTGCTATTTATAACCAAACTGGTTCGGTTAAAGCATTGACAAATCAGAAAATTAGGCAAGCTTTGAATTTAGCGACTGATCGTAAAGGTGTTGTTAAAGCGGCAGTTGATACAGGTTCAACTCCTGCTGAATCTCTGGTCCCTAAAAAATTAGCCAAATTACCTAATGGTGAGGATCTTTCCAAGTATACTGCCCCAGGTTATACGTATAATACAAGTAAAGCTCAAAAACTTTTTAAAGAAGGTCTTGCTGAGGTTGGTCAGTCATCTCTCAAGTTAACAATCACAGCTGATTCGGACTCTCCAGCAGCTAAAAATGCTGTTGACTATGTGAAATCTACATGGGAGAGTGCTTTGCCTGGTCTAACTGTTGAAGAAAAATTTGTTACTTTCAAGCAACGCCTTGAAGATGCAAAAAATGAAAATTTTGATGTCGTGCTCTTCTCATGGGGAGGAGATTATCCAGAAGGATCAACTTTCTATGGGTTATTCACGACTAATTCTGCGTATAATTATGGTAAATTTTCTTCTAAAGAGTATGACAATGCCTATCAAAAGGCAATTACTACTGACGCCTTGAAACCAGGAGATGCCGCTAATGATTACAAAACTGCTGAAAAAGCTTTATTTGATCAATCATATTATAACCCAGTTTATTACCTAGGGAAAAAAGGACTCCAAAATTCTAAATTAAAGGGGTTGGTAAGAAATTCAACTGGTTTGAATGTTGATTTTACTTATGCTTATAAGACAGAATAAAAGAAAAGCGTTAGGATATTTCTAGCGCTTTTCTATACCAAAAGTACCCAATGAGTTATCAAAACACTTATAATTGAGAACAATGATCCAATTAAATAATATTCGGCAAAAACCTGACTTTTAGAAATTTTATCGTAACGTGCAATGGATTTTGCAGTAAAAACAAGACCTATAGCAGCATACTGTCCTGAGATTAGTAATATAGCCATAATTAGACGCTCTAAATTACCAATCATAGCTCCTGCTCCTTCAATTGTTTCTTCATGATCTTCAGATTTTTCTTTCATTATTTTTGTTTTTTCTTGTGTTAATAATGATGATAATTCTTTAGCTTGAAATTTATTAAAGAAAATTTTAAACACAATATTAATGGGTTTGGTGATAATGATAAAAACCAGAGCTATGACAATAAAGTGCTTGATAGGCAAAAGCCAATGATTAGGCGGTAAATATGTAGGAAGCGCATGGTAAAAAACGATAATGCAAGTATAGTGGGCTAGTTGGTCTATAATAAAAGCTGCTTTTTGGAAATGCCCTTCCTCTACCCAAGGGTAACTCAATTTCTTTATACTATCAATAACAATATGACTTCCCCATATGCTTAAATTTAACAAAGTAGTTTCTGGTATCAATATCATTAAAGCTGCTAGGGGGAGGAAAACAATCAAGAGATGTCTCCAGAGTCCCCTCCAACTATGTGATTTACTATCTGCTAAGGATTGACTTTGCCACTGAAAGTCAGCTAAAAAATGTGCGCAAAATAATAAAGTTAGGATTGGATTATCCCTTAAAAAATCAGAAATCATAGCTTCCCCCTTTAGTTTGAGTGCAACTTTTAACTAATAGATCGGCTGCCTGTGTTCTCGTTCTTAAGTAAATCTTCAGACCGCTTGCTTTAAGGCGTTTAGTCAGCGCACTAGGTTCAATATTTTCCAGTTGGGCTAACTTTTGATGTTGAAATTGTTCTTGATAATTATCTTGAAGTATTAAGTGCTCAAGCATTTGAAAATGGTTTGTAGTCCATTTTGACTTGATAAAATCACCAGCTGAAATGAGACTATTTAGTGTTAATTCAAGGTTTTGGTCTTCATCATCAAGGCAAATAGCTACTTGAACTGTTCCATAATCATTTTTATCATGTATATGATTAATAGCTGAGCGAGCATGCCAGTAGGCAGGACCATCAGCACCGATACTTTCATTTGAATTGATGGATGTTATAATGTTTCCTGTACCGAGGCCGAACCTTACATTAACAGGTTTTAGAGCTAGTTGAATATGGTCAATAATTTGAAATACCTTTTTTGATTGTTTCAATAAAGCTTGAAATTCATCACCAGCTGTAATAGTGAATGGAGAAATCAGCTCTTCACCATATACATCAGATAGTTCGGTCATTAGTTGCTGAAAAGACTGTTGGAAAGTTTCACGTTCAAGTATCTGTTTTGAATTAATGATATCACCGATTAATGCTAAATACATAAATATCACCACCTTTTTGTCTATTATAGCAGACAAAAATAAAAATGTCTATTTAAATAGACATTTTTATTTGCGTTTCTTCTTAGCTTTCTTCATTTTATTAGCCATACGTTTCATTGATTGTTTAGCTGCAAAGGCTCCTACTTTTCCTTTTAAGCCACCACCAAACATTTGGCTGAAGTCCATATCGCCACCTAAACTAGATAAGTCAGGCATGCCATTTTGCCCCATCATACCTTCTAAATTAGACATATCCATTCCGTCCATTCCAGGCATATCTTTAGGGAGGTTATTAGGATCAATTCCCATTTTTTTCATCATTTTATTCATATCACCGGACATCACGCCTTGCATCATTTGTTTTGCCTGGTTAAAATCTTTAATGAATTTATTAACATCAACGAAAGTATTACCTGATCCAGCAGCAATACGACGTCTACGACTTGGATTGAGGAGATTTGGATTTTCTCTCTCTTCTGGAGTCATTGATGACACAATGGCTCTTTTGCGAGCAATTTCGTTTTCATCCACTTTGAAGTTTTTCATTGCTGGATTGTTAGCCATTCCTGGAAGCATTTTAAGGAGATCTTCCATTGGCCCCATATTTTGAACTTGATCTAATTGATCAATAAAATCGTTGAAGTCAAAGGTGTTTTCACGCATTTTCTCCGCTAATTCCATTGAACGTTTTTCGTCGTATTCTTGACTAGCGCGCTCAATAAGTGTTAGCAGGTCTCCCATCCCCAATATACGGCTTGCCATACGATCGGGATGGAAAGTTTCAATATCAGTGATTTTTTCCCCTGTCCCTGTAAATTTAATTGGTTTTCCAGTAATTTCGCGTACTGAAAGGGCAGCACCACCGCGTGTATCACCGTCAATCTTTGTCAGAACAACACCACTAATGCTGAGCTGACGGTTAAATTCTTCAGCGACATTTGCAGCTTCCTGTCCAATCATGCTGTCAACGACAAGGAGTATTTCATTAGGTTGAGCTATGGCTTTGACATCATGCAATTCCTGCATAAGGGTTGCATCAATTTGTAGGCGTCCGGCTGTATCAATAAGAACATAGTCATTACGATTTTCACGAGCCTGTTCTAAACCTTTAGTGACAATCTCAACTGCTGAATGGTTAGTTCCCATATCAAAGACAGGAACATTAATCTGGCTACCAAGGGTTTTTAACTGATCAATAGCAGCTGGTCGATAAATATCAGCTGCTATCATCATAGGACGAGCATTGTCTTCTTTGATTAGTTTGTTTGCTAACTTACCGGCAAAAGTTGTTTTACCAGCACCTTGTAGACCAACCATCATAATGATGGTTGGAATTTTAGGGGATTTTTCAATTTCAGAGGTCTCAGCCCCTAATAAATCTGTTAGCTCTTCATTGACAATCTTAACAATTTGTTGCGTAGGATCTAGTGTATCAATGATTTCATGTCCAACAGCACGTTCACGAACATGTTTAATAAAGGTTTTAACAACTGGAAGAGCAACGTCAGCTTCTAAAAGAGCTAGACGAATCTCCTTGGTGACTTCTTGCACATCTTTTTCAGATAACTTTTTCTTACCACGAATATTTTTAAAAACTCCTTGCAGGCGCTCTGTTAAACTTTCGAAAGCCATAAATTATTTCTCCTCATTTAATCTCTATTATCAATGCTACTTAGAATGGAAATTTTTTCTTGTAAAAAGGCATCATCGGTATATTTTTCTAGAATGTCATCAAAAATCTGACTACGGACAATATAATCTGAATACATATGTAGTTTCATTTCGTACGCCTCAAGAATTTTTTCAGTTCGTTTGATATTATCATAGACAGCTTGTCGGCTAACACCGGATTCTTCAGCTATTTCAGCAAGGCTGTAGTCATCGGCGTAGTATAACTCGATATAATTCATTTGTTTATCTGTTAATAATGCCGCATAAAACTCAAAAAGGGCATTCATACGATTTGTTTTTTCAATTTCCATAGCTTTTATTATACCAAATTTCCTATCAGCTTGCTATATCAAGTATGCAAGACCACTTTAAAATTTAAAAGGTTAGGACTAACATGGCCTAACCTTTTACTTTTGGTAGTTTTATCTTAAAAATACTGCCTCTAGGTTTATTATCAATTACTGTAATATTACCTCGCAGTGAGTTAACGATTTGTTGAGCTAAAGAAAGGCCGAGGCCAAACCCTCCTTGTTGTCGTGTTCTTGCTTTGTCAACACGGTAAAAACGATCAAAAATTCTGACTTTATCCTCCTCTGAAATTCCTGGTCCATTATCAGCGATTTCTAAAAAGAGATACTTATCAGTTTCAGATATGGTAAAGTCAATGCTACCATCATTGTCAGTATATTTTATAGCATTATCAAATAAAATAGTCATGAGTTGTTTTAGCAGTGTCTTATCTGTTTTGAAACTATCTTGGATCATATTATGTCCAGTAAAATTTTTACCATTCTCTTGGGCGATTAGATCATAATTCTCAAAGATACTATCAAAAAGTGTAGGCTTAATAACAGCTAATTCTGGTTTGATTCCATCATCACGTCTTGCTAAGTTTAAAAGATTAGTGGTTAAAATACGCATATTTCGTACTTCATCTAGACTTGAAGCGATATTTTCACTATTTTCTAAAATGGTGGCATTCGGTTTTCTGAATAGCGTTTCTAGGCGATTTTGTAAGACAGCTAGGGGAGTACGCAGCTCGTGGCTAGCATTTTCGACAAAAGCCTTCTGTCTTTCGTAGTTTTCTATAATCGGTTTTTGTGCCCATTTAGCTAAGTAGATACTTGCTCCAATTGAAATAATCCAAAAAGTAGTCATGACAAATATAATAATTTTTTCATAGCGTTCTTTAGCATTTACTAATTGATCAATATTAACAATAGCTGTCATGTAAGTCACATTAGGATAAGCAGGGTTATTAACTTTTACGGTGACAGCATGATATGTCTCATCTTGACCAAAGATGTTGGTTAAAGTTAATTCACTAATGCCACCTAGATTTTTTTTATTAGGTTTTAAAAACTGATAGTTTGAAAATGCGTCAAAATAGTTAATGACTTCTTCTTCTGATGTAAAAAGAATAATATCAGTATTAGCTACTGTCTGACCGCCGGGTTTTAACTTGACACTTGCGATATTGGAGTTATCTAGGTAGGCAGCAGTACGTGACATAACCATATTGATGTAATTTTTAGGATGGGTACTGATATACTTTAAACTACTATCAACAGAAGAATAAACACCATAGCGCATGACTTGGAGGATGATAACAGTCATAACCAGAAAAATACCACTAAAAACTGTGAAAAAATGGATAAAATGACTATCTGAGACATTTTTTTTGAATTTACTTATCTTAATCGGTTTCGACATGCTTTAAAATATATCCTACACTACGCAAAGTTTGAAGGTTTTCTGAAAAAAGTGTTCCTTTTAATTTTTTCCGAACCTTAGAGACATAGACTTCTACAACTGAAATCGTTGTATCACTATCAAATCCCCAAATACGATCAAAGATTTGAGATTTCGGTAAGATAACATTTTGATTTTGAAGGAAATAGACTAAAAGATCAAACTCTTTACCTAAGAGCTCAACTTCTGTTTGATTAACAAAGGTTGAGTTAGTAGACATGTCTACGCGAATATCACCATAAATTAGGCTGTTATCATTAAATTTTCCAGAACGCTTTAAAAGAGCCTGAATTCGCATTTTTAGTTCTTCTAGGTAAAAAGGTTTTGTTAGATAATCATCAGCACCTAAGTCGAAACCTTGTCCCTTATCATCAATGCTTTCTTTAGCGGTCATTATTAATACAGGGGTTGTAATACCTTTTTCACGTAGCTCTTTCAACACTTGGAAGCCGTTTTTTTCAGGTAACATGAGATCTAGAAGAATCAGATCATAGACTCCACTTTCGGCTTCGTAAAGACCCTCTTCTCCATCAAAAATTTGCATGACATCGGCAAAGTCATCAAGGAAATCAAAAACGGAATTGGAAAGACTCAAGTCATCTTCAATTAATAAAATTTTTATCATAGTATATCCTTTCGATGTACATATTTTATCTGAACTATTAATATTAGAATACCAAACTTTGCTTAATAAATCCTAAATAAAGTATGTTTTATGTCAACTAATTTCATGACACAGACAAAGAAATAGAGATTGAATAATCCATCAATCTCTATTTGAGTTTATTAGATATATTTTTTGATAGTATTGATAACTTCTTCTTTTTGCTTCGTGATTAAAAGGACACGAGCAGAAATTTCTTTAATTCCCATTGAAATATTACGGCTAATCGCCATATCGCTTAATTGAGGCTCGAAAAAGTTTTTATATTGTTCAAGGCGTTCTTCTGTTTTGAAACTACTTGAGGGATAAATCACAAATTTATCAAAACTCATATCACCACCTAGAGTTGCTTTGATCCATTCCCAGTTTTCTTGGGCCCACTCCCAGACACTTTCTTGTGTAAAAGAATTTTTAAGGAAAGTAGCATACCAACTCATAGCTAAGTCTTGTGGTTTCACAATATCTTTATTTTTCCAATCTGACAATAATTTCTTGAGTGTCTTGCTATCTGTAGTATGAGATAAAGCACTCGCTAGTTGTCGTTTGAAATTCCCATCGGTAGTAGTACTATAAGTCTCTAATAACAAGTGGCTAAGTTCTTTGGATTCGAAATGCTTCATTTCATTGGTAAGAACTAACAGGCGAATTGCAGCTGGTATAGCAGCGATATTATTTTCGTGGGCTTTAAAAATATGGTGAGCTTCTTCAATAGCATGTTCATTATCTGAGTAGAGAGCAAGGCTTAGGGATAGATGACGGACCATTTCGCTATCATCTCCTTCTCCTTCTCTTTTTTCAAAGCCAAGTCTATTAAAATTAAATGCTGATAATTTATTAACAAATTCTTTAAAGTCGAATTCATCTTGGCTATCTTCCTGGACGAATAAGGATAAACCATCAATAACACTCTTAATAGCAGAGTTAACAAGATATGATGTCTCTTGGCTCAAAAGAGAGACTAAAGGTATTAAACTACTATATGAAATCATACCACTTTCAGCAAGTAAATGACGTTCTTGTACAATTTGTAGTTTAGAAATGTTATCCATAAGAGGAAGATCAGAAATGATATGCTCTAAGAGTTGACCTTGATAGTTAGTAATGTAATGTGCAGTATTTTCAGTATTGAAACGCAGTGCACCATTTTCTTTGTTCTTTTCAGCTAACTGACTAAAATTGGGGATTACTACCGTTTCCTCGGTTAATATCTCTGGGATTCCTTCCCAATTACTATTAAGAGGAATTTGCCACAAGCGAGACTTATCTTCGTGTTCACCAATAAAGAATTGTTTTTGAGTTAAAATGAGCTCATCTTCTTCTATTTTGGCTGCCATCACAGGGTATCCTGGTTGCTCTAACCAAGAATCCATGAAAGCTGCAACATCTTTTCCTGAGGTTTGAGAAAGTGCATTCCAAAGGTCACGACCAATAGTATTTTGATATTGATGTTTTTCAAAATAAATTTTTAGTCCTGCGGCAAAATCTGTATCGCCTAACCAGCGACGTAACATGTGCATGAGGCGGCTACCTTTTGCATAAACGATAGCTGGATCAAAAAGTGTGTTAATTTCATCAGGATGATTGACCTCAACGTGAACAGATTGGACGCCATCTGTGGCATCACGCTTAAGAGCTAATGGTAGACCACCTGTTTGAAAGTCTTCAAATATATTAAGTTTTGGTTCAATATAATCAATTGATACATATTCCATCATATTAGCAAATGATTCATTTAACCATAAATCATCCCACCATTTCATAGTAACGAGGTTACCAAACCACTGGTGAGCTATTTCATGTGCTACAACTAATGCTACTTGCTGACGGCTGGAAACACTAGAGTTCTCATCTACTAAAAGATAGACTTCACGATATGTTACTAATCCCCAATTTTCCATAGCTCCAGCAGAAAAATCAGGTAGAGCAACGTGGAGTGACTGAGGAATAGGATAACGTACACCAAAGTAGTCCTCATAAAACTCAATAACACGCACAACGATATCTAAAGAAAAATCTAATTCATTTAACTGATGGGCTTTTGTGGCATATGAGCCAACAAGAGTGCCGTTTTTGGTATGTGTTGTTTTACCATGCAATTCCCCCAAGGCAAAAGCTAATAAATATGAGGACATTTTAGGTGTGGTGTCAAATGTCCATAAACCTGTTTCTTGACGTTGTTCAGCATTGATTTCCGGCATATTTGAAAGAGCAATCTCTCCTTCTTTTTGATCGAATTTTAGGCTCAAATCAAAGGTTGCTTTTGCTTCTGGTTCGTCAATACTTGGGAATACTTCACGAGCAAAATGACTTTCAAATTGTGTGGAGATAACCTCTTTTTTGATGCCATTAACTGTATAGTAAGATGGATACATACCTGTCATATTATCGGTAATGTGACCGCTGAATTCAAAGACTAATACCATGCTACCAGTTTCATGCAATTGAATATGCATAGCTTCATTGTCTTCATCTAGTTGGAAATCTAATGGTTGATTATCTAATAAGACAGATTTAATGGTTAACCCTTTTTGGTGAAAAGAGATATTGTTATCTAAGGCTTCGCCAGACACAGCAACGTTACCTGAAAAGGTTTTAGTTTGACGATTAATATCCAAGAAAAGGTTATAGTTTTCAGGGACAAATTTGGTAACAAAATGTTCTACAGTTTTCATATAACTCCTAACTAATTCAGAAACATTTGAAACATTACTAGTCCTGTATGGGCTAGAAAAGATAGAAAAGCTGTAACAAGATAGTTACAGCTTTTCTATCGCACGAACTATACTTACAATTACCACTCTACAAGCAATAATTATATCATAACTCGATAATTTTTCCAGTTTTTAAATAAACAATCCATTCACAGATATTTTTGCCATAATCTCCAATTCGCTCCAAGTGCATCAATACTTGGAAGTATTCTTTGGCGGCAAATGCTACGTCAGGATGCTTTTGAATTGTTTCAACTACCATTTTTTGGATATCACGGAAGTAATCATCAACTATTTCATCCATTGCTGCTACTTCGTAAGCTTTTTCATCATCACCATTGATATAAGCTGTTAAGGCTTCTTCAAGCATGTTTTTAACTGCTTTTCCCATATTATTGATTTCTAATTCTACTGCTGGGATTCTTTCCTCGCCCTTCATACGGATGGTTGCTTTTGCAACTGCTGCTGCATGGTCTCCCATACGCTCAACATCACTAGTAGCTTTTAAAACGGTAATAACGGTGCGTAAGTCTTGTGATACAGGCTGCTGGAGTGCAATAATTTCCAATGATTTTTTCTCTAACTTCGTTTCAAAGTTGTTAAGCGTTACATCATCTTCTATCACTTCTTTAGCTAACTCTCGATCATGACTGACAAAAGCACGAACTGTTTTTTTGATTTGTCCGATAGCTTCAATTCCCATTGCATAGAATTGGTTATGCAGTTTATCTAATTCTTCATCAAATTTTGATCTTAACATATTGTATTCTCTTTCTGATCTTATTATATGGTATTAACCGAATTTACCTGTAATGTAATCTTCAGTTTCTTTATGTTTAGGATTCATAAACATTTCTTTTGTATTGCCATATTCAATTAAGTTACCGTCTAAGAAGAAACCTGTACGATCAGAAATACGTGAGGCTTGCTGCATAGAACGTGTAACAAGTAACATGGTATATTGATCTTTTAGACCATGTAAAGTCTCTTCAATTTTACCAGCAGAAATTGGGTCAAGTGCAGAGGTTGGCTCATCTAGAAGGATAATTTTAGGCTTGGTAGCAAGGGTTCTGGCAATACAAACACGTTGTTGTTGACCACCAGATAAACCAAGAGCAGAGTCGTGTAATCTATCTTTGACCTCGTCCCAGATAGACGCGCCCTTCAATGAAGTCTCTACGGCTTCATCTAACGTAGCTTTGTCTTTTATTCCTTTGAGTCTAAGACCATAAACAACATTTTCAAATACTGACATAGGAAATGGATTAGGCTGCTGAAAAACCATCCCAATTTCTTTACGAAGTTCTACGGTATCAGTGCGCGGGCTATAAACATTATGTCCGTTATACATCACTGCTCCTGTTAGAGTGACTTCAGGATTTAAGTCTCCCATACGGTTAATAGCTCGTAAGAGTGTTGACTTTCCAGAACCAGACGGACCAATTAAGGCTGTAATTTCATTAGGATAGAAGTCCATTGAGACTTCTTTTAAAGCTTTTTTCTTATTATAGTAAACAGACAAATCACTGACTTGTAAAATAGGTTGTGTCATCTTTTACCTCACTATCCAAATCGACCAGAAACATAATCGCTAGTAGATTGACATTTAGCATTTTGGAAAATGTTATTCGTTTTATCGTATTCGATTAAGTCTCCAAGATAGAAAAATGCAGTATAATCACTAGCACGTGCTGCTTGTTGCATATTATGTGTTACGATAATTATAGTGTAATTTTTCTTGAGTTCAAACATTGTCTCTTCTAGTTGCATAGTTGCAATCGGATCGAGTGCTGAAGCAGGTTCATCCATTAAGAGAATTTCTGGTTTAACTGCGATAGCACGTGCAATACATAATCGCTGCTGTTGACCGCCAGATAAAGTGAATGCTGATTTATGAAGGTCATCTTTTACTTGATCCCATAGAGCAGCTTGTTTTAGTGAGGTTTCGACAACTTCATCTAAGAATTTTTTATCTTTTACACCAGCACGCTCATATGCAAAGGTAATGTTTTTATAAATTGATTTTGCAAACGGGTTTGGACGTTGGAAAACCATTCCGATATGTTTTCGCATCTCGTAAACATTGATATCTTGAGCGTTAACATCAATTCCTTCATACATGATTTGTCCAGTCACGCGTGCAATATCAATCGTATCGTTCATACGATTTAAGCTACGAAGATATGTTGATTTTCCACATCCAGATGGGCCGATTAAGGCTGTAATTTTATTTTTTTCAAATTGCATATCAATTCCCTTGATAGCTTCTTTCTCACCGTAGTAAACGTGTAAATCTTTTGTGGTGAGAGCTGAATTTTCTTCAGGGAAGGTAATGATATGGCGTTCGTCCCAATTATATTCTGCCATTACTACTCCTTTTAATTAGACGAGGTTAATTTCGAATGAAGTTTCTTACCGATCGAGCGAGCTGAAAGGTTGAAAATAAGAATAACAACCAATAAGACTGCGGCGCTACCGGCAGATACTTGTGTTGCATCAGGGATTGTCCCTTCGCTATTAACTTTCCAAATATGAACAGCTAAAGTTTCTGCTTGACGGAAAATTGAGATTGGACTTGTAACACTAAGGACGTTCCAATTTGACCAATCAAGTGCTGGAGCAGATTGACCAGCTGTATAAATAAGTGCTGCTGCCTCACCGAAAATACGTCCTGAAGCTAGCACAACACCAGTTACAATACTTGGCAGAGCTTCAGGGACAACGACGTAAATGACCGTTTCCCAACGAGAAATACCTAGGGCCAATCCTGCTTCACGCTGTGTGTGGTGTACATTTTGAAGGCTATCTTCAACACTACGTGTCATTTGGGGTAAGTTAAAAACAGTAAGTGCTAAGGCACCTGAGATAATTGAGAAGCCATATTGAAATTGAACAACGAAGATTAGGTAACCAAACAGACCAACTACAACAGAAGGAAGAGATGACAAAATTTCGATACATGTTCTAACAAAGTTTGTTAAACGTCCTTTTTTAGCATATTCTGAGAGGTATATTCCAGCTCCTAAAGATAGAGGAATAGAAATAATCAGAGTAACAATAAGTAGGAAAAAGGAATTGTATAATTGTATTCCAATACCGCCTCCTGCTTCATATGATGATGATTTCCCAGTTAAAAATGACCAAGATACGTGTGGCAATCCGCGAACAAGAATAAAAATTAAAAGAGAGGCGAGGATTGTAACGATGATAGCTGCAATACTATAGAGTATTGTAGTTGCTAATTTGTCAGCCTTTTTAGCGTTCATAGTTTTTCTTTCCTTCCCTTGTAATTAACTTAATAACTGTATTAAATGCTAAACTCATAATTAAAAGTACTAAGGCTAGCGACCAGAGGACATTGTTTTGTACAGTTCCCATTACAGTATTACCAATACCCATTGTTAGAACAGACGTTAATGTTGCTGCTGGTGTTGTCAATGATGTTGGTAAAATTGCAGAGTTTCCGACAACCATCTGAATTGCTAGAGCTTCACCAAATGCACGTGCCATACCAAAAACAATTGCAGTGAAAATTCCTGGACGTGCAGCGTTTAATATAACACGCCAAATTGTTTGCCAACGAGTTGCCCCCATGGCTAAACTTGCTTCTTTATAGTGACGTGGCACAGCTCTAAGGCTATCTACTGTCATGAAAGTAACAGTTGGTAGAATCATGACGAAGAGGACACAGACCCCAGATAAAATGCCAAAACCTGTTCCCCCAAAAATAGAGCGAACGAAGGGAACAATAATCTGTAAACCAATAAAACCGTAAACAACAGAAGGAATCCCAACTAGTAATTCAACTGCAGGTTGTAAAATTTTAGAACCATATTTAGGTGAGATTTCAGTCATAAATACGGCAGCACCGATAGCAAATGGTGTAGCAATGATAGCTGATAGAATAGTAACAATAAATGATCCAGCTATCATTGGAAGAGCACCGAATGACTTAGCACTTGGTTCCCATTTTGTATTAAATAAGAAGTCTGTTAATTTAACGCCATCAACAAAAAATGTAGATAGTCCTTTTTGAGCAACAAAAATCAAAATCATCGCAACAATGAAGACGATTAGGGCAAGCGAAAGAAAAGTTATTCCTTTACCAAATTTTTCTAATCGAGAGTTTTTTGAAGGAGATGTTAATTTTTTAGCTAATTCTTGATTTTTCATAATTCCTCCTAGGATCAAGATGCTTTATCTAGATGTGATTAAGTTTTATTTTGGGGTTACTTTACCTTCAGCATCTTTAACAACTTTCATGTCGTTAATAGAGATATATCCCATATGTTGTACGATACTACTTTGAACTTTATCACTTTTCATGTAGTCTAAGAATTCTTTTGTTAGACCTGTTTCATTACCTTTTGTATACATATGTTCATATGACCAAAGTTTCCAGTTGTCGGTAGTAACATTTTTAGCTGTTGGCGCAAAACCATTTAGTTTTAATGTTCCGACAGATTTATCAACGTATGCAAAAGCGAGGTATGAAATCGCACCAGGTGTTTGAGAAACAATTGATTTCACCATACCATTTGAATCTTGTTCTTGGCTTTGAATAGGAGCAACATTTCCCATAATAGTATTATCGAAGGTTGCACGGGATCCAGAACTTGCTGCTCGATTGATGATGGAAATATCTAAATCTTGTCCTCCCACTTCTTTCCAATTCTTGATTTTTCCTGCAAAAATATCACGAAGTTGGTGGGTGGTTAGATTTTTAACATTAACTTTTTTATTAACAATAACAGCTAATCCAGCTACTGCGACTTGATGGTCTTTCAATTTCTTAGCATCAATACCATCTTTTTCTTCTGCAAATAAGTCGCTATTACCAATTTGAACAGCTCCAGACTGTACTTGTGATAAGCCTGTTCCTGAGCCTCCTCCTTGGACATTGATAGTCTTACCGAGGTTTGTCTTACCAAACTCATCTGCTGCAGCTTCTACAAGTGGCTGTAAGGCGGTTGAACCAACGCTGGTGATTGATTGACCTTTATCAATCCAATTAGCACAACCAGACAGCGTCAATAAGACGGTGGCTAGCAAGGTTAACAAAAAAATGTTTTTTTTCATTTTCATTTTCCTATTCTTTTGAATAAATTTTGATATTTAGTAGTTGATATATATTACTAAAATCATTGAGTGTTTAATGATTTACAAATAGTAAAAACACACATCACTGTCCCATAGTACCATAAGTTTCTAGGGTTTGAAAAGTATTTCTTTTTCCTTTTTTATTAAAAGTATTCAATAACAGTTATGTCTGAAATCGTAGTCCTTTAGGGTAATAATTTTTAAGAGTATTATTTGTCACTTTTGCAAAACCTAATCCATTGCCTTTTACAAGAATTTGATACCAACCGTTTGGAACAGTCTTGTCTAGTTTGACTACATTTCCAGATACGTACACCTCAAACTGTTCTATATCAATTTCAATAGACTGTACTAGGTCATGTTCGCTAAGTGCCATTCCTAAAGCAAACGATGGCTCAAAACGATTCTTCTTGAAAGTGCCTAGATGGAGACCATTGCGTGCTATTTTTAATTTAGACAAATCAGGGAGACCATTAGGTAGAAGATAGAGTTGGTCGCCGAAAACATCTAAAACACCGTTCAAGTCTATCTTTAAATGGTCTTGTGCAAATTGTTGCCACAATTGTAACTGCATTTTATTTATTTTCTGTGCTTTTGGCTTAATTTTCTGTGCTTCCTTAGATCTAGTATCTCTCAGTTTTGCAACGAATTGTCCTTCACCTTGAAAATGATGAGGGTACATCCTTGCAACTTGTGGTACATTAATCCCTTCAACCATCCCATTTAGTTTAGGAATATCAACAAGTTCTAAGTAATCATACTCTTGAAGGAGCCAATTAACCACTTCTTCGTTCTCTTCTGGTGACCATGTACAAGTAGAGTATACAAGTATACCACCATGAGCTAGCATTTTGATTGCTTCTTTTAAAATATCTCTTTGTAACTGTGCACATTCAGTGGGGTAATCTTTGTGCCAATATTGTATTGCTTGAGGATCTTTGCGGAACATTCCCTCACCAGAACACGGACCGTCAAAAACAATAAGATCAAAAAAAGAATTAAAACATTTGGCTAGTCGTTGGGAGCTTTCATTAGTCACGATAACATTTCTAGCACCAAAACGTTCGACATTTTCGACTAAAATTTTACTACGTTTATTTGAAATTTCATTACTAACTAATAGACCAGTATTGTTTAAATATGATAGAAGGTGTGTTGTTTTTCCACCAGGTGCAGCTGCTAAATCTAGCACTTTCATTCCTTCTTGTGGTTCAGCAATCTGAGCCACTATCTGAGCAGCAGGTTCTTGAGAATAAACAAGGCCAGTTGTGTGTTCTATTGATTTTCCTGATATTTTCCCATAATGCCCCCAAGGGGTACTTGGGATGGCATTTGGAAAATCAAGTTGCTTTTCTTTGAGAGGATTGGTGCGATATGCCGATATGGGTTTTTGTTCAAAACTGTCAAAAAAAGCTTCTGCTTCATCTTTAAGTATAGTCTGATATTTTTCAATAAATTCATTCGGTAATTTCATGTTTCTATTATACTACATAATCACGGGCGTGCAAAAAAACCTTCTATTTAATTAGAAGGTTTTAAGTTTATTTTTTGGTAAGGTAGGATTGGATAAGATTTAATTTCGACTTTGGTAGGAACATTACTTTTTGTCTTGTTGAATAGTTGGGTTCTTCCCCGTCAAGCGTTAATAAGGTAAATCCTAATGTCTCCCCCATGATTTTTGCTGCAGCATAATCCCAAGGTTGAATATACGAAAAATAAGCTAATAATTTGCCCTGCATGACTTTTGCCATGCTAATTCCAGCACCACCATAGATACGAACACCTAAGGTTTCAGAAGCTAAATGGGCAATACCGCAATCATTTTCTGCATACATAGCAGAATTTACTCCAAGTAAGCAACGTTCTAAAGGACACTCTTGAAAAGGAACAATTTTTTTATCGTTAGCATAGACATCAAAATGTCCTCCCCCGCTGTAAAGAATATCAGCCATAACGTCGTAGATGATACCAAATTGTCCAACGCCTTCTTCGTAATAAGCTAACATAACAGCAAAGTTATCTTTTTGAACAATAAAATTAACAGTTCCATCAATAGGGTCTAAAACCCAAACATTACCTTGTGCAATGGGTGAGCGCACATCATCTTCTTCGGCAAGTATATTATCATCTGGGTAATGTTGAATAATTTCTTGAATTAATAATTTTTGTGTTTTTTTATCAAGACTTGTCACTAAATCATCAAATCGAGACTTTTCCTCAACATCAAAAGTATTTTGCATCTCAGATTTAATGAATTGACCAGCTTTATACACTAATTGTTTAGCGAAATCAAATTTAGCGTCCAAGTGAAATAAATCCTTTCGCTTGTTGTTGTGCTGCTTTAACAGCTTGATAAGTGGAATAACCGCTAGTTCTCTGGAATTCACGGTCAATTTGTTTTTCCTGCGCCTTGGATTTAACAAATTTTTTAAATTCTTTATAGCTATCTAGCAAATCATCAACTTTAACACTATTTTCATAGGCGTGTTCAACTTGATTTAAAAAGCGAAGTACCTTAGTAATATCTTCCGTATTCCATGAAGGATCAAGAGGATAACTATAATTACTACTAATCATGTTTTCCCTCAATTTCAGCACGAATAGTGGCCTGTTTCAGTTCTTGTTTACGATAGTCACGCGGTAAGAAGGCACGAATTTCATCCTCATTAAAACCAATCTGCATACGTTTTTTGTCTAAAATAATTGGGCGTCGTAAAAGACTTGGATTTTCTGAAATTAATTCCATTAATGAAGACGTTGATAATTCGTCTACATCAATAGCAAGTTTTTGAAAGACTTTTGAACGTGTGGAAATAATGTCTTCTGTACCATTTTCTGTAAACGATAGAATTTGTAATAGTTCTTCTTTATTGAGTGGACTTGTAATAATGTTATGCTCTTCAAAAGCAACCTCATGCTTACTTAGCCAAGCACGCGCTTTTCGACAACTAGTACAGCTGGGTGATAAAAATAAGGTAATCATATAACCGCCTCTTGTATTTACTAGAGACTATTATACAAAAAATTAAAGAGTTTGACTATCTTTTTTCCAATTTAAAGCAATTTCTTTATCTTTTTTAAGTTGTTTTACAAGATCGTCAATACCATTAAACTTTACCATTTCTCTGATTCTTTTTAACCAGAAAATTTCAATAGTTTCTCCATAAATGTCGCCATCAAAATCAAAGATATTAGCTTCTAAACGAAGTTCTGTACCACCAAAAGTGATATTTTTTCCAATGCTCGTCATTGCTCTATAATATTTTCCATTAATCAGAACATTGGAAATATAAACACCGTCTGCAGGTAAGTAAGTGCGATTAATAGGAGCTAGATTAGCAGTTGGGAACCCTATAGTTCGTCCTCTAGCATCTCCATGTACTACCATGCCACAGGTTGAAAACTCATAACCCAAAAGTTGGTTAGCTTTCTCAACATTACCCTCTGTAATCAATTGACGAATACGTGTAGAAGAGATTTTTTCACCACCTTCAGAAATTTCATCAATAATATAGACTGGTCCCTTGAAATTACGCGCTAGATAATCACCACTGGTACGATTATGACCGAACTTATAATCAAAACCGACAACAGCAGCTTTTGCTCTGAGACCATAAATATATTTCTTAATAAAAAGGTCAGAAGATACTTTTGAAAAATGACTGGTAAAATTCATTAAATATAACTCATCGACGCCATACTCTTGAAATTTTTCAGAACGTTTTTCTGGAGAGGTAAGATGTAGCAATAATTCAGGTTGGAAGCGAGCGAAGGTTAGACGAGGTGTCTCATTAAACGTTAAGACGACAATTTTCAAATTTTTTTCGGTCGCGATTTTTTTAGCTTTATCAAAGAGGGCTTTATGTCCCAGATGTAAGCCATCAAAATAGCCCAAAACTAAGACGCAATCTTCTTTAGCTTGAATATCTTTATAATCATTAATGTAATGGATTTTCATGATTGACTTTCTTTATAACAATACTTTGTGTGGTTTAAATTCATTGCCACGTTTTTCTAGTATAGCGATAACTCTATTTTCATAAAAAGCTGCTAAGGTATCTGCTTCATTTTCTAATAAGATACGACGTCCGTATGAGATTTCAACTTTATCTTCCTCAGTTAGGTTAACTTTTGGGAGATCTAAAACACCATATTCAATTGGAAGTAAAAATGAAAAATCTTCTTGCTTATATTTTTCATTAATTTCTTCAAGCGTTAATGATTGTGTAATAGATAATCCTGCAGATGAGGTTCTTTTTAGGAAAGACATATGGCTAGCATATCCTAGTTTTATTCCTAGATCAACAGCTAACGTCCTAACATAGGTACCTTTACTGCATGAGACATAGAAACTAAAACGGCAGATGCCTTTTTCGAAGTACAATGGGCTTGTGCGTCTAAATTCAGAAATTGTTATTTGTCGTTTAGGTCGCTCTACTTCTTCTCCTGAACGAGCATATTCATAGAGTTTTTTACCATTTACTTTAACTGCTGAATACATAGGAGGAACTTGTGTAATTGGACCGGTAAAACTTTTCATCGCATGATCCACAACATCCTCGCTAAGATCGGATTGAGTTAGTGGAGTTCTTGAAATGACCTCTCCACTAGAATCTTCTGTACTTGTGGCATATCCTAAAGTGATTTCTCCTTCATAAATTTTGCCACTTTCTGTCATATATTCAATAACACGAGTGGCTTTTCCAACCGCAATTGGTAAAACCCCAACAACATCTGGATCAAGAGTTCCGCCGTGTCCTATTTTTTTTGTATGTAATATCTTTCGAAGCTTGAATACAGCATCGTGTGATGTCATTCCAGCTTCTTTCTTTAAATTAATTATTCCTGTAATCATGTTTTATATTATATCAGTAAATAAGCGGTAACACAAAGAAAGGAGCGTAAAAACTTACGCTCTTTTGGTATAGTGCTATAAGGATTTATACCTAATCTAAATAGTATGAAAAGCCTGTACTAACCTTCTTGAACCCTAGGTTTTCATAAAAATGATAAGCTTCCTGACGATATTCTTTTAAACTGCTATTTAAAGCCAGTACTTCACTTCCATCTGTTTTAGCTAGCTGTTTAACGTGATTAATAAGTTGACTAGCGATGCCTTTACGACGGTGCTTTTCATTAACTACTAGTGCTAAAATACGATAGTAAGTCCCACTTTTTTCAAAAAAGTAAAGTTTATGATATCCAACGAAGGCGAGTAGTTTGCCATTATCCTCAGCTATCAAAAAGCCATAATCTGAATGAGTAAGAATAACCTTTAAAATAGATTGAATCTCTGATAATGATATTGCGTATCCTAATTCTTGATACAAAGGGACTAATTTTTCACTATCGTCTAGTGTAGCAGTTCTAATCTTCATAATCATAACCTCTTAGTCTTTTAGAGCATCGAATTTTGCTTTCATTGTTGGATTTTTTCTTGTTAATTTCTTGACAGAAACATCGTCTAATTTATTATTTGCAAGACGTAGTTGATTTTCAGACGTTGTTAAAGCAGCCTTAACAGCTTCCATACGTTTAATAGATTTATCTATTTCATCGATTGCTTTCTGGAAATTTTTGCTTGCAGAATTATAATTTTTAGCAAATGCATTTTTGAAAATATCTAAATCTTCTTCAAAATGTGTGATGTCAATATTTTGTTCTTTCATCAAAGCAAGCTCTTGTTTATATTTTAAGGTATTGAGTGCTGCATTTCTTAGAATACCAATTAATTGGATAAAAAATTGTGGACGTATAACGTACATTTTAGGGTATTTGTGACTAACATCAACAATTCCAGTATTATAATAGTCATTGTCTGCTTCAAGCATAGTTACTAAAACTGCGTATTCGCAAGATTTTTCACGACGATCTTTATCTAATTCTTTGAAAAAATCTTCATTTTTATGCTTCTTGATAGTATCATCAGACTCATTTTTCATTTCAAACATGATACTTAAAAACTCAAGGTCATTTTCATCCTTTTCTCGATAGATAAAGTCCCCCTTTGAGCCACGACTTGATAATGTATTGTCCTTCTCAAAATAAGCATTAGGAAAGGCCAAATGTCGCACTTTATTAAATTCTGTTTCAGCATAATGTTCTAAACTTTCTCCTACTGCTTTAGTAGACTGTTGAGCTTTGAAGTTTTTATAGAATTCTACTTGTTCATTGGCTGCCTTTAGTTGTACTTCATAATCACTTTTTACTGAAGCTAAAGCTAAATCTTTTTCTTTTTCTTGAATGTGCAACTGATTTTGTATTGCATCTCTTTCTCGTTCGACTTTTGTTAGCGCCTCTTGCAAGCTATTTTCATGCTCTAAACGTAGTCTATCGATTTGGTTTTCAAGGTCGCGAAGCATCATGTCTTTTTGATTTAATTGCTCAGCGAGTTGGTACTCATTGTCTTTGAGAAGATTGTCTTTTTCTATAAGAAATTGTTTGACTTTGTACTGAAGTTTAGCTATCTCCTTGTCTTTTTCTACAACAACTTCCTGTAATTGATTTTTTGCTTGCTCCCCTAATATTAGACGTTCTTTTTCCAACCGTTCACTTACTTCTTTGTCAAAAGCATCTCCACGAATTTGTTCTAGTAATTGATGGTATTCAGACTCGTTGATGGCAAAAGCTGTTCCACAATGAGGGCATTTGATTTCGTTCATGATAACTCTTCCTATGATGTTTTGTATTTGGTTCTAGCTAAGTTGTTGTCTGATGTCATTTTGGATACGTTCCCACTCCTGCTCTGCACGTGCTATCTTACGTTTGTAATCGTTGAGCCCCTGTTTATAACGTTGGATAAGATAATCCTGTCTAAAAAGCGGGATACTTGGTATTGCAATATTTAACAGTTCCTTTGTGCTAATATTCATCACAGCTTTTCCTTTGTTAGCATTCTCAAGTGCCTGTTGACCTTCTTCTGAATCAAAAAAAAGCTTTAAGTAGTACCCTCTAATGTGTTGTGTAGGCCTTAGTATTGTAATATTAGCAGAGGCAACGACAGGGTAATCTTGCTCTTCAAAAATAGCAACTTTCTTGACAGTTCCTTTTGAAGCGATTAAAACATCGCCTTCCTGAAGTAGATATTTTAAAAGCGATCGTTGTTCATCTTGGAATGTTCTTAAGTTATGGTAGTCAATTCCTAAAGGAGACATATCACTCAAATTAATAATACGGATATCACCTGCTTCTGCTTTTGAAGGCACAGCTTTACCTTTAAAGCAGTCTACCAATTCAGATAATAAATAAGTTTTTTTCTCTGGGTTACTTGTTGGATTTTGTGGCACAATAGACTCCTTTCGTCTTTAAAATATTATATCACAAAACATAGTTTTTTAATACTAAAATAAAAAATAAGCTTTCAGTAAGAGAAGCTTATTTAGATTAAATCTATTAGTCGTAAGGAAAATTCGATTTTTGATAAAGCCAATAACATGCTACGATAAGAACAATACTGGTAATCATGCTTCCTTCCACACCAAATTTTCCACCGCTAATCCAGTCAGCACCATAGGTTTTAACATGGACTAGGGAGTTAGACAACATTGGCTCTCCACTAACTTCGATTCCAAAGACACTCCCTTGTACACAGTTCCAGGCGCCATGAATACCACACGCCCCCCAGATGTTACCTTTTAAAATAACATAGAGCGATAGAAATAGTCCAAAGAGACACAGATTGAAAATCGAGATAAGGCTTACATGATTATTAGCGCTATGCAGAAGACCGAAAAAGATTGAACTGATACTGACAGAAACTATCTTACTATACTTTGTGGCACTCACCGGAAGTAACCATCCACGACACAATATTTCAACAGATGCGCTTTGTACCTGCCATCCAACAGCAAAAATAAGAAACCAAATCAATTTATCAGCTGTAAAACGAACAGTTTCGATAACTCCAGAGCCTGAAATTATTGTTAATATTAAGCAGGCTCCAAAGAGAACGCTCCCGACTAACCATCCTCTAGATAATTCTGTTAGGGCTCCTTCTTTAAATAGCCCTAGAGAACTAATTGGACGCTTCTCTTTAAATTTCACCCACATAAATAACATTACCGTACTAATTGAAGTTGCTAGTAAAATGATTAACTGGACGATATCGCTATCCCACTCTAGTTTCCAAAAATCAAGCGAGATAATCAATTCAATAATAATATAGGTAAGGAAATCTGCTGTAAATAGTAATATCAAAGCCAATAATATAGTTAAAAGGACATGCCTTGATACTTTACCTTTTGCAGTTTCCTCAAAAATAGACTTTCTCATAAATATCTCACTTTTATCTAACTTTATACTGTTATATTATACAATTAAGATTACTTGCTGTCAATCGTTATCGAAAAGATTAGAAAAGATAATCTTTTTTATAAACTAATCTACTGATTTCAAGGCATCTAACATATTGAGTTTTTTTAATTGATGGTTAACTATAAAACCTAGACTTATTAGAATGATGACTACTACGCTTATTGGTATTATAAATGTAGTTGGTGATACTTTTTCACCAAAAAGTATTTGATCTGAACCAATTAGCAACATCATTTGACGGTGTAAATAAGTACCGCTAATGGTGCCTAGAATCACACCGATGGTTGATAAAATAATGGTTTCGCGGTAAATGTATAAAGTTACTTCTTCATTATAAAAACCTAATACCTTTATAGTTGATAGCTCCCGCTTACGTTCTGCTAAATTAATATTAGTGAGATTATAGAGAATTACAATGGCTAACAATAAAGATACGACAACTAAAATAGTCATAGAGCCATCTAAAGAACGCACAACGGCTTCTACACTAGCCAGCTGAAGAGCATTTTGCGTAAGAGACTCAACTCCATTAATTTCTAAAAGTTTTTCTGCTAAGTTATTTGCGATTTTATGTTTGGTTAACTTAACCAAAAAAGCGTTATCTTTAGCTTCTTTCTTAAAAATAGTTCGATAGTATTGTTTTGTCATAAAAATATAGTGACCAACATTCGCATTGACAACTCCTGTTATTTTTAATTTTCTAGAAGGAAGTGTTTGTGAATGAGATAAATGGATAAAATCACCGGTATTAACATGATAAAATTGAGCTAATTTTTTAGAAATAATAATCCCTTTATTATTCAAGTGCAATGACTTATTAGTTGTTGCTTCTTGTAAATAAATAAAAGGTAGTAATTGTTTTTTGTCTGTTATGAATAGGGAAATTGACTGTTTATTAATTTGTCCAGGAATGGATTCGTCAAGATTTTCAAGGTGTATTGGTTGGTATTTGTCTATTTTTGAATCTTTTGAAAGTAGTTCAAGTATTTTTGGGGGAGAAGCATTTGTGTTATATGTTAGCAATATATCATAGGGCATAATACGACCGAAATGTTCATTGACGGTTTGCTTTAAGGAGGATTGTATTCCTAGACCTGAAAATAAGAGCGCTACTGATCCAGCAACTCCAAATATGGTCATAATCATCCTTTGTTTGTAACGAAAAATATTTCTAGCAGTTACTTTTTGTGTGAAGGACAGTTTTTTCCAAATCCAATTGATATACTCTAAAGCTATTTTAGATCCTTTAGCTGGTGGTTTTGGTAATAATAAAAATGCTGCTTTTTCTTTCAACTCACGTCGAGTGATAACAAAAACTGGAAGAACAATGCTTAATAATGAAAAAACAAAGGCTAGTAAACTGTAATTTAAGAAAAGATGATACTGTGTGTTTGGAATAGTCAGGTCTTTGGAAATGATATCAGAAATAATACGAGGTAAAAGATAATGCCCTCCAATGATACCCAAAGTAGTCCCTAATGTTCCTGCTATAAAACCATAAATAATAAATTTAAAGATAACTTGGCGGTCACTATAGCCTAGTGCTTTTAATATGCCTGCGTTGGTTCTTTCTTCCTCGACGAACCTAGTCATTGTTGTTAAGGTTACTAATGCTGCGACTAAATATAAAATAATGGGGAAAAGATTACTGATTTTAGAAGTGCTATTTGTACTGGAGTCAAAAGTGTTATATCCTTGTCCTCCAGGAAAGGTAGTACGGTTGTAGACAATAATTTGAGGCGATTCCATTATTTGGGTGTTATGTCTCAATTTTAGAAGCTCTTTTGTTCGTTTCAAAAGAGATAGTCGGTCTTGTTTAATTTTCATTTGAATAGCTTGTCTTTGAGATAGTGGCATCGCTAGGCTATCATTATCTAACCGATTGATTTGTTTTTGAGCTTTTAGTAGGCTTTTTTCCTCCTCATCGATTTTACGTAGGCTCTCTTTTTTTGTTTTGGTATATCTTATTTTATTGTGAATATTTAATTTTCGCGATACCTTTTCTTGGTATTTCGCTACTTTTTCTTTGTAACTTATTGAGAAAGGGTTAATCAACCTAAGATCTTTAAAAGTTACCCTTGCCATTGTATATACTGGAGAGTGAAATGCTGTCTTATCTAATACGCCATAACTATCTAAGTCGCCGTCCCCTGTTTGAGAACTACCAAGGTTTGTCTTAGACCAAATCTCGGTAGAATTAACAAAACCTACAATAGTTAGAGGACCTGTATTTGAAAACAGTTTGTTTTTATCTTGTTTAAAATTAATTTTATCACCTATTGCATATTTTTTTCGTTCCTGAAATGAGAGAGCAATTTCTGATTTATTTAAAGGGAGACGTCCCTTAACAAGATCAAAGGTTGATATCGTTTTAGTATTGGAATACAATCGATAAGATTTACTATTCTGTTGAGGGGTTGTATCTACAAAGTAAGAAAATTCAACTTGTGATCCTTTTAAGCTTTCTAAAACAGTTTGATCATGTTTGTCAAGTCCCCAAGAATTGAAAACGGTAATATCCATAACATGATGATGAGCAAGGTAATTTTGTGCTGTTCTTTGCATATTAGGTGCTGAGACCTTCAGTCCTATAAAAGCAAATGAGCCTAACATCATAAGTAAGAGGATTGATGAAAATCTACCTTTTGAAGTCGTAATTGATCGATAGATATCTTTCCAAAATGTCTTTCCCATCTGTATAACCTCTAATATTCTATGTTCTGAATATCACTTGGATTCTCGTTTATTACAATATCACTGATTTTTGAATCATGCATATGGATCACGCGATTTGCAATTGGCGCTAAGGCAGTATTATGAGTAACAATGATCACAGTTGTTTCTTTTGATTGCGCCATCTTTTGCAGGATGGCTAGTACTTGTTTTCCAGTTTGGTAATCTAAAGCACCAGTAGGTTCATCACAAAGTAACAGTTTAGGTTTTTTGGCAATAGCTCGTGCTATTGCAACGCGTTGCTGTTCGCCACCGGAAAGCTGTGCTGGAAAATGATTGATACGGTGTCCCAAACCTACGTTTTCTAATGCCTGTTGGGCATCTAATGCCTTTGGAACAATTTCTGAAGCCAATTCTACATTCTCTAGTGCTGTTAGATTAGGGACTAAGTTATAGAATTGAAAAACAAACCCGACATCATATCTACGGTAACGAGTCAATTCCCTGATGGTATAATTAGCAATATTCTTACCATCAATTAAAACTTCACCTTCACTATTACTATCCATCCCTCCTAGTATATTGAGAACAGTAGATTTGCCAGCGCCGGATGCACCAAGAATAACCACCAACTCACCTCTTTCAATACTGAAACTAATATCATTGTTAGCAACAATTTCGGTTTCACCTGTTTGATAACGCTTATAGGAATGCTTCATTTCAATATAGGACATAACGGCACCTCACACTATGAATACACCTATATTATAGCACTTTTTTATTAATTCTCCCATAAAAATAAATACATAAATTAAGTTATGTAAAATAATAATTTTTTTAAAAATCTGAGCTAAACACTCAGATTCCACTTTATTTAATTTTCTCTTCTTGGTAGTCGCATTTTTCATTTGAGCAAACAACTTGTTTACCACCACCGCGTACTTTTTTCTCCACTAAGAAATCATTTGATTTGGGGCAAGTTCGTCCAATAGGTTTGTCCCAAGATGTAAACTCACATTCTGGGTAGCGGTCACAGCCATAAAAGATACGATTGCGTTTTGTTTTTCGCTCAATAACTTGTCCTTTTTGACAGATAGGACAAATAACACCTATTTCCTTAGTGATAGCTTTTGTGTTATGACATTCAGGGAAATTGCTACACGCATAAAACTTTCCATAACGTCCTAGTTTTATTACCATTGGTGATCCACATAGCTCGCAATCAAATCCAGCAGGTTCATCCTTTATTTGAATTTTCTCCATTTCAGTTTCTGCTTTTGCAAGTTCTTTTTCAAATGGTTTATAAAATTCATCGATAATCTTTTGCCACTGCTCTTTACCAATCTCAACTTCGTCTAGTTTCCCTTCCATTTCGGCAGTGAAGGTAACATCAACAATATCTGGGAAAAATTCTACAATAAGGCTATTAACAATTTCACCAAGTTCAGTTGGTTCGAAGCGTTTAGCTGCAAGCTTAACATAATAACGTTTTTGAATAGTCTCAAGCGTTGGGGCATAAGTTGAAGGACGACCTACACCGTTTTCTTCAAGTGTTTTAATGAGACTTGCTTCTGAAAACCTTGCAGGAGGTTGAGTGAAGTGTTGTTCAGGATTCGTATTAACCTTTTTAACACTTTCTCCTTCCTCCATATCTGGTAACATTTTATTTTTGTCAGTATCGTTATAAACAGCCATGTAACCATCAAACTTGACTTGGCTACCATTAGCAATAAAAGTAACACCATTTTGCGTTAAATTAACTTTCATTGTGTCAAAGACTGCTGCTGTCATTTGGCTTGCAATAAAACGGTTCCAGATAAGAGTGTAAAGTTTTAGTTGATCTTTGTCTAAATACTTAGCAATACTTTCGGGTGTATGATTAACACTAGATGGGCGAATAGCTTCGTGAGCGTCTTGTGCTCCAGAAGCATTTTTAACTTTATTCCCATGTTTAGAATAATTTGCACCAAAACGGTTAGTAATAAATTCTGTTGCTTCATTTTGTGCTAACGGACTAATACGTGTAGAATCAGTACGCATATAGGTAATCAGACCTTGATGACCTGCTGTGCCTAAGCTAAGTCCTTCGTACAGCTGTTGCGCAATCATCATGGTTTTACGAGTTCGAAAATTGATTTTATTAGCTGCATCTTGTTGCAATGAAGAAGTTGTATACGGTAATGGTGCATTACGACGACGCTCTTTTTTTTCAACTTTTTCAACTAAGAATTCATCAGTTTTAATACGTTTTAGAACTGTTTTGACGTCTTCATTATTCGATAATTTGAATTTCTTTCCGTCTAAACCGTAGAAAGTGGCATTGAATTTACGTGTTCCTTTTTTAAAGGAACCGTCAATAGTCCAATACTCCTCCGGTTGGAAAGCCTTAATCTCATTTTCACGATCAATGATTAGTTTAAGAGCAACTGATTGTACACGTCCAGCTGATAGCCCTTTTTTTACTTTTTTCCATAAAATAGGTGAGATAGAATAACCAACAATGCGATCTAAAACACGTCGTGCTTGCTGAGCATCAACGAGATCCATGTTAATCTGACGAGGTTCCACAAAAGCATTTTTAACAGCATCTTTTGTGATTTCATTGAAAACAACACGGTTTCTGTCTTCTTTGTCTAAATCTAAAATATGCGCTAAATGCCAGGAAATAGCTTCTCCTTCACGGTCCGGGTCACTCGCGAGGTAAACTTTTTTAGCCTTTTTAGCTTCTTTTTTTAAATCATTAATGAGAGGTCCTTTACCACGAATATTAATATATTGTGGTTCGTAATTATTCTCAAAATCAATGGACATACTTGACTTTTTTAAATCACGGATATGACCTACTGAGGCTACAACTTTATAGTTACGTCCTAAGTATTTTTCGATAGTCTTTGCTTT
Source organism: Streptococcus sp. 'group B' (assembly GCF_002073795.1). NCBI lineage: Bacteria > Bacillati > Bacillota > Bacilli > Lactobacillales > Streptococcaceae > Streptococcus > Streptococcus sp. 'group B'. The sequence continues at coordinate 1,229,645 of NZ_CP020432.1, forward strand.
TGCAGGAGACTCCACAATAACTAGATTTTTTTTAGCAGTAGCTGATTTTTTTTTACTTGTTTTTTTGGTCGACGTTTTTGTCGTAGTTGCCATAGGTATCACTTTCTATATCGTAAACTTATAGCATAATAACTCACTTTTCTTAAACTGTCAATAGAAAACTTCTCCTATAGTAGAAAGCAAAACACTACTGATATTCAGAAAGGATATCTTTTCCTGAAATAATGCATTTAGCTCCTTCTTGGATAAGATGGTGGCATCCATCTGATTTGCCATCGATAATATTTCCGGGAATGGCAAAAACTTCTCGTCCCTCTTCTAATGCTCTTTCACAGGTAATTAAACTTCCAGATCTCATCTTAGCTTCGGCAACCACAATACCTTGACACAGCCCTGCAATAATACGGTTACGTTCGGGGAAATGAAATTTCAAGGGTTGTTCTCCGGTAAAATATTCTGATAATACGAGATGATTATATGACATATATTCTTGAAGTTTCTTATTCTCCGTTGGATAATAAACATCTAAACCACTCCCGATAACAGCTATACTACTGCCGCCATTTTTTAAAGCACTAACATGTGCTGCTGTATCAATGCCACGCGCTAAACCACTTACGATAACAAATTGATTGTTAGTCTCCTTGATAATCTTTTTAACAGACTGACAACCTATCTGAGATGCCTGTCTTGCCCCCACTACAGCTAATTTAGGTTTAGATAGAAGTTCAATATTACCCTGATAAAAAAGTAGAACTGGTGGATTATATATTTCTTTTAACTCTAAAGGATAGTTAGAATCCAAAATCGATAGAACTGGAAATTTTTTGAATTCTTGTCGAAGTTTTTTAAGGTCTAGCTGTTTATAATTTTCTATAAAGAAAGTAGGATTTTTACATTTTGATACTACGGCCATATTGCGAACAGATAGAGAAGTTAAACTATTCTTTTTGAGATAGTTGATAATATTGTTGATATTAAGATTTGTTAGTCCAGCTTTTTTAAGCTTAAATAGTTCAAAATGATTCATAAGGTTACCTCCATTGACTATATTCGAAAATAATAGACAAAATAAAGTGATAAGATCAATCTATACTCTGAAGCATTGATAATAGCTATTTTTTCAAAAAAATAAGACTAGGATTTTTCCTAGCCTTTGACAAAAAATTAACGATTATCAACAAAGTTCTGTACATCTTTAATCATACGGAGTGTTACTCGGCTTCCGCCTGAATTGATATACCAATCTTTTCCATCTACCTCATGAACACGTTTGTTTTTGACAGCATCAGTTGCTTTAATAACATCGTTATTAAAAAGTTCTTTTGATGAAGCTCCTTGTCCAATAGTCGCTCCACGATCTAAAACAAAGAGATAGTTAGGATTTTTTTCAGCGATGTATTCATAAGATACGGGAGTACCATGTGAACTTAGTTTTTCATTTTCATTGACTGCTTTAAATCCACCTACAGAGAAAATCCAACCAAAACGACCAGAAGGTGATTGAGTTAAAAGTTCACCGCTGTTTGCCATTACAAATAGAGCTGTAGGTTTACCTTTTTTCTCAATAGTTTTCTGCAATTTAAGAACAGCTTGTGCGATATCTTTATTAAAGGTTTTTGCCTTTTTATTTTGGTCGAAGATTTTCCCTAACATTGTGACACGCTCAGCAACTCCTTTGTCAAATACTTTTTTTGAGTCGACTCCAGCATATACTAATGCTGCTTTAGGTGCAGCCTCCTTTAATTTTTCAATATTATCAACAGAAGCCATACGTGCTCCTAGGAAAACCACATCAGGTTGCATACGAGCAATAGCTTCAAAGTTTGGTTCGAAGAGACTTCCTACGTCTTGGTATCTCTTAGCTTTATAAACAGATTTGACGTTATTGGGCAATAAACTTAGAGCATTTTTAGCCTTCGGGATACCAATAACAGATTTTTCAGCTCCTAAAGCTGTGATAGTATCCAAAGCTCCCATATCAAAAACAACTACTTTTTTGGGTTTTAAAGGAACTTTAAGTGTCTCGCTGATTTGCTTTTTATTATCCGGCTTGTCTCTTTTTTCTTTTTTAATATAGACCGAATAGTTGTTTTTTATGGTAACAGTTTGTGATTTTTCTTTAGCTAAAACAGCTTGAGAAGTGGTTAAGATAGTGCATAGTGCTAATATAGCAATAATAAGTTTTTTTGTCATTAAATAAAATCTCCTAAAATAGATAAAAACTAAAAATGTTATCCTACATAAATCTCTTTATTTACGTTGTACAAAAAAGGATAATTGGTTTACCATCAACAGTTTCGATACGGATAGGCATATCAAATAAATGAGAAAGGATTTTTTCTTGCATAACATCTTCGACAGTCCCACAAGACACCACTTGTCCTTCTTTTAAAGCGACAACATTGTCAGCGTAGTGAGTTGCAAAATTGATGTCGTGAATAATAATCACTATAGTTTTATTAAACTCATACGCATATCGTTTGATAAGATCCATCATTTGAACAGCATATTTCATATCTAAATTGTTGAGTGGCTCATCTAAGCAAATATATTGAGTATCTTGTGCCATTGTCATTGCGATAAAAGCTCTTTGAATTTGACCTCCGCTGAGGTTATTAATGAACTCGTCAGCTATATCGTTTAAATCCATATAAGATATAACTGATTCTATGACAGCTTTATCTTTTTGACTTAACCGTCCTTTACTATAAGGAAATCTACCGAATCCTATCAAGTCACTCACCTTTATCTTGAGTGTTAAGTGATTAGATTGTCTTAATATGGCTAATGTTTTGGCTAAGTCATTTGAACTGTAGTGGGCTAATGGTACTTTATCAAGGAAAATTTCACCATTATCATAAGGTTCAAGTCGACTGATACAACTCAGCAATGTACTCTTTCCAGATCCATTTGGACCTAAAATAGCTGTTACTTTTCCTTTAGGAATCGAAATATTAATGTCTTTTAATATTTCCTTTTGGCCATAGAACTTATGTAAATTGTTTATTTGAATCATAAGTTTTTCCTTCCTTTGATTAAGGTGAATATAAAATAACTTCCCCCGATAAGGTTGAGGAGAACACTTAGTTGAACAGTGAGGTGTAATAGATTTTGAACGAGATGCTGCCCTAAGACAAGTGTAAAGATACAGATAACAATGGCTATAGGAACTAATATTTGATGTCTAAAGGTATGAAAACTGTGATAGGTAATATGTGCTACAAGTAAGCCTAAAAAAGTAATCGGCCCAACTAATGCTGTTGCTATAGCTACCATCAATGCTAACCATAAAAAAATTCTAGTAGTAAGCTTTTGATATGAGATGCCGAGTGATATCGCATTTTCTTTACCCAATAGTAAGACATCCAATTCCTTTATAAAAGGCCAATTAATGACAAAGCTAACGACAATGATAATGAAAGAAATCCAAAGGATCTTGGTATTAATAGCATTGAAACTAGCAAAGAGCTGATTTTGTAAAATCATAAAATCGTTGGGGTCCATAATGGCTTGAATAAAGGATGAGATAGAAGAAAATAATGTATTAAATATGAGTCCAGCTAATAGAACAAAATACAAAGACTGTTTTTTATTTCGAAAAAGTATCGTAAATAATAAGTAAGCGAATCCAACCATTAATAATAATGAAAGGAGGAAGCTGCTAAAAGATGAAAATTTTATGACACGCTGAGCTCCGATTAAATACATTAATCCTGTTTGGATAAGAACATATAAGCTATCTAAACCAATAATGGACGGAGTTAAAAGTCGGTTATTGGTTAGAGTTTGAAAAATAAGACTAGAACTACCAATGCAGATACCAACCAAAATTAATGCAATCAATTTTTGATAACGTGTTTTTAGGATATAGATAATCAAAAATTCATTTGCGTCAGTTGGAATACCATAAATTAAAAACAAAATAATGGTAGCAATTAGTAGTATCAGTAAAATAAGTAATTTTGGTATCTCTAAATCCTTAATCATGATTTTCCCTCATTTCTTATAATTGAAATCAAGAAAAAGGCACTACCCAATACTCCTAGCGTAACTCCTATTGAGACTTCATAAGGAAAAATAACTAAGCGACCAAAAAGATCACATATCATGACGATACAAGCCCCTAAAAGCGATGTCTCTAAGATAGTTGAGGACATATGATCCCCTTTAGTTAAGCTAATTAGATTAGGTACGATTAAACCTAAGAAAGGTAAAGCTCCTACGATAATAATGACTAGGGATGTCATAATTGAAACCAAAACTAAACCAAAGTAAATCATCTTTTCATAAGCAATCCCTAAATTTTTAGCGAAGCTTTCTCCAAGCCCAACAATGGTAAACTGATGAGCAAAAAAATACACTAAAAACAAACATGGCAATGCTAAGTAAAGAATTTCGTAGCGATGGCTAGTCATGATGGAAAAATTACCTTGAAGCCAACTGTTGACAGATTGTAGTACTTGAAAATGTGTTCCTAAAAATACTGTTGCTGCTGCTACAATTTGTCCAAGCATCAGTCCGATAAGAGGTATAAAAATATTATCCTTAAAAGTAATCATTTTTAAAATAGTTACAAAAAGCAGCGATCCTAAAATGGCAAAACCTGAAGCAATACATAGTTGAATAAAAATAGAGGTATTTTTAAAGAAAATCAGCGTAACAACTACTCCTAATTTCGCCCAATCCATAGTCCCTGAAGTTGTCGGTGAAACGAACTTGTTTTGGGTGAGTTGTTGCATTAGCAGGCCACAGACTGACAAACTTGCACCAGATATTAGGATACTAATGGTTCTTGGTAAGCGACTCGCTAAAAAAATATCTACCTGTGATTGATTAAGGTGTGTTATTTGCTCCAGTGGGATAGATTTAACACCAACAAATAGGGACGTTAGAGAAAGTATAACCAAAGTACAACCCATTACAGGAGTGGTTAATAGCTTTTTCATAAAACTCCTTAAAATGAAAGATAAAGTGTTCAAAAATGAGCACAAATCTATAATAACATAATTTTTTGGAAAAATATCTACTTTTTCAAAGAATTTTATACTTAAGAAAACATTATTATATCAAGGTTTTTCTATTTAAAATCATTATAAATAAGATAGATTAGATTAACAGAATATTCTCTTTGTCTATTTTTTAAATTAGAAAAAACCTTTGTTATAATTAAAGGTTTTTTCTTACATTAAGCTAATTTTTTGATTATCTTAGCAGGGTTTCCTGCTATAACAACATTATTTTCAAATGATTTCGTAACGACACTTCCAGCGCCAACGACGACATTATCTCCTAATACAACACCTGGTAAAATAGTCACTCCTCCACCTAGCCAGACATTATTCCCGATTTGGATTGGGGCACCGTATTCTAATCCTGAATTTCTTTCTATTGGATCTAGAGGATGGAGTGGGGTGAGGAGTTGACAGTTTGGGCCAAACATACAGTTATCGCCAATACGAATTTCACAAACATCTAAGAAAGTTTGGTTAAAATTGGCGTAGAAGTTTTCACCAACATAAATATTACAACCATAATCGCAGACAAAACGTTGTTCCATATGGATACTCTTCCCAGTAGCACCAAACCATTTTTGTAAAATGACGTTACGTTTGCTACTATCATCTTCATTGTTAAAGGCTTGCATATTTTTTAGTGCAACTTCTCTATCCTTGCGTAGTTCAGGTGCTGATGGACGATAATATTGTCCTGCTAACATTTTTTCTTTTTCGGTCATCTTTTCCTCTTCCGTATTATTTACAACATTGACTTTATAGGTTCAAAACTTTTACGATGTATCGGAGTAATACCGTATTTTTGCAAACCCTCTAAATGCTCTTTAGTACCATAGCCAGCATTTTTAGAAAATGCAAATCCAGGATATTTGCTATCATAATCAGACATTATTTTATCTCTGGTCACTTTAGCTACAATTGAAGCTGCTGCAATAGAGAGTGAATTAGCATCACCTTTGATAATTTTAGTTTGTGGAATTGGTAGATCCAAAACCATAGCATCAATTAAAAGATGTTCAGGAACTACAGATAAATGAGAAACTGCATCAATCATAGCATGTTTTGTAGCTTCATAAATGTTGATATCATCAATACATTGGCTGTCTTGAATACCAATACCAACTGCTAACGCTTGATCTAAAATATTTTGATAGATTTCTTGATGCTTTTTCTTTGGAATTTTTTTGGAGTCATTGAGATGTTTTATTTTACAGTTTGGTGGAAGAATAACAGCAGCAGCTACTACTGGTCCTGCTAAAGGACCTCTACCTACTTCATCGATTCCTGCAATAAGGTTTATATGTTCAATGTAAAGTTTTTTTTCGTAGACCAACATTTGTTCTAAGCGCGCTTCTTCGTCTAAATGTGACTGAATATTTTTTTTTCGTTGAAGGATTGCTTTTTGAACACCTGCGCGTGAATCTGTTTGATATTCTTGCCAACGTTTGTCTTTTAAATCAACAATAGTCTCTAAAATTGCTTTGATTTCTTTAATTGTTGCCATCATGTTCTCCGACGATATCTAACGTATAGCGTCCTAATTTACCATCGCGAACTTCTTTGACAAATAAATTATAAAAGCGATCGTAATCGTCACGATAACCTAATTTTTGTGTTAAGGTCATGATGATTTCAGGAGATTCATCCTCTAAATTAATACTTTTAAAACGCTCTTTGAGACGATCAGGATAGTAGGTTTTAAAGTAATTCAATCCAAATATTGTTACCTCATCCATAGGCAATAATTGATCTTTGATTGCCCCTGTTAATGCTAGCTTTAATCCAACTAATTCATCTTCAAATTTGGGCCACAAGATACCAGGAGTGTCCAAAATTTCCAGTTCCTTATTAGATTTGAGCCATTGCTGACCTTTTGTGACACCTGGTTTATTACCAACCACTGCAATTTTTTTACCTGCTAGGCGATTCATTAGAGTCGATTTGCCTGCATTCGGAATTCCAATAATCATCGTACGAAGTGTCTCTTTTTGAATACCACGTTCCCGTAGTTTAGCGATTTTATCGGACATTAATATTTTAGCGATGTCGGTTACTTTTTTAACTGTTGATTGTTCTTTAGAATTAATAGCTAATGTCTTTAAACCTTGAGATTCATAAAAATCTCTCCATTCTTTAGTTCGAATGGGATCTGCTAGATCAGCTTTATTGAGGATCATTAGTTTGGGTTTGTCTCCGACGATTTTGGTTAGCATTGGATTTTGACTAGAAAGAGGTAACCTTGCATCCACTAAAATTGTAACAAAATCAACATGCTTAATATTTTCTTGAACTTGACGGCGAGCTTTGGACATGTGTCCTGGGAACCATTGAATAGTAGCCATGAAATAAATTCTCCTTATGTATAGACTACCTTAAAAGTCTACATCTATTTGTTAGAGGTCTAATCTTTTAGTTTTATTCTTCTTCAACCGCATATAAAGGTCGATAAAATATTCGATTAACACTATTATTCTATCATTTTTTTAATGATATCGAAATACTTTATACATTTATTCCGCTGATAGGTTTCGTTTACTAATTGAGTTTAAGGGATATACGAAAAAGCTCTGGAAGTTTACTCCAAGCTTTTAATAACATGATTTTTACCACATTAAGACTATTTGATGGTAACAGTCGTTCCTTGAGGAATATTTTCATAGAACCATTTTGCATCCGCCCTTGACATACGCACACAGCCATGTGAGGCGGCTTTTCCTAATTGCTTTGCTTCTTCTGGGATCTCATTTCCTTGTTGATCAGTCGGAACGCTATGAAAGAGATAAATACCATGCTCTTTAAAGGAGACCCAATAATAGGCTCCTTCTTTTGATGAGGCGTTATAGAAAAAATCTCCTCGTTCCGGTTCTATGACAAAAGTTCCTTTTGGGGTAGGGCTCTCTTTTGCTCCTGTTGAAACAATCGTTTTAAAGATGACCTTGTCACTCGAGGTTATTGTCATTGTTTGCCTCGTAGATGAAACATGAATTTCTAGATTTGAATATTTATTTAGATTTGGATAAGTCTTCTTTTGTAAGACCTCTTTTTTTGAAGTTTGACTTGTTTGAGATGCTTGTTTTATGACACTTGCTTTTTCTTTAGCTTTATCACCATGAAAAATAGAGTATACGCTAAAGATACTCATGAAAACAAATAAGACAGCTAATATTGGCAAAATTGAACGTTTTCTCATGTACTATCCCTCTCTCTTTTGCTCTGTTATGGACAAATCTATTATAAGTTTCAGAAAGAAGGTTGTCAAATATTTTTGTAACATTTGTAATCAAATAGAAATATTTACTGAGATTTTTAGTAGAAAAATAACCTCGAATGATACTTCATTCGAGGTTATTGTGATAACTGTAAGTCTTAATAACATGGCTTCAAAATAATATTAAGAATCTAAACTACTGTAATAATTAATTGGTCTATGATCGTTAAACAGGAATGCTTCAGGATGAACAGTTTTTAATTGTTTTTGACCAGATTTCCAGAAAAGTCCAACAAGAATACCTGTTAACACTAAAGCAAGTGAATAAGTTAAGATGCCTAAGCCCATATTAAATCCAATTGGTTGAGATAAAATATAAACAACTACTGCATACAACATGAACATAGCTGGTACAAATGTTACCCAATAATTTCGTCTTTTTAGGATGAGATATCTTGTAGCAACTAATAAACCAATAACAGCAGTTACTTGATTTGCCCAGTTAAAGTAACGCCATAGGAGATTAAAATCAACGTGTGTAAGGACAAATGAAATAACATATAATGGGATAGTTACAGCAAAGATTTTTGGAAGAGTATCTTGTTTGACATGGATATAATCAGCAACGATAGTACGTAAGCTACGGAAAGCTGATAAACCAGATGAAACAGGGAGAACAATAACACCAATGATAGCGATAGTTCCAATTACACTACCGAGTAACATTAACATTACTTGATTGACAACTGCAGAAGGTGTTCCAGCAGCAATCATTTCATAGAGATTTTGACCTTTGAACAAGCTCATTGAAGCACCTGCCCAAATCATCGCAATTACTCCTTCTGCAATCATCATACCATAGAAAGTGAAACGCCCTTCTCTCTCATTAACAGTTGTTCTTGAGACCATAGGTGCTTGGGTAGCATGGAAACCAGAGATGGCTCCACATGAAATGGTAAAGAATAAAGCAGGGAATATCCCAAGTCCAGCTGGATGCATATTTTTAAAGGTTTCAAAAGTTAAGTTTGGCATATCAAAGCCACCAGTTAATAAACGGAAGCCAACTGCTGCTGTACTAACCATTAGGATGACGCAGAATACAGGATAAACTTTACCAAGTGCTTTATCAATAGGTAATACTGTAGAAATAAGGTAATAAACGAAAATAAGACCGATTATCCAAGGTAAAGATAGTGTCCCAGCTGGTAAAATACTCAGGATAAGATTAGCTGGAGTTACCACAAATACGGTTGCAACTAAAATAAGTAATAGCATTGAAAAAATGTTGATCACATGCTTCATTGATTTTCCAAGATAGCGACTAGCTAATTCAGGAAGATATGCACCATTATTTCTAAGAGAAATCATTCCAATCATATAATCATGAACAGCCCCTGCAAAAATACATCCTAAGACTATCCAGATATAAGCAACTGGACCATAGAGTGCTCCTAAAATAGGTCCAAAGATAGGTCCAGTTCCTGCGATGTTCAATAACTCGATCATCCCATTCTTCCATTTTGGCATAGGAACAAAATCATATCCATCCCTTAATGCTTCTGCAGGTGTTTGGCGATTTTCATCAATTTGAAAATTCTTTTCAATGTATCTACCGTACGTGAAATAACCAACAATTAAAAGGGCTACCCCTCCTAAAAATGTTACCATATCACTGCCTCCTAAAAATTTTTTTGCTTAATTTTATTAAGCGTTTTCATGACTTTAGTATAGCATTGAAAAATTGAAATTTCCTATTTTCAAGATGAATGGTTGTTTTTTAGAAATGAATAGTCTAAGTTTTATGATGAATAACTTTTCATTAGTTAGGTAGATATGCCTAACATTTGTTTTAGGGGTTTTACATTTGCTCTGCTAACAGGAACTGTTATTTTATTACAAAGGTGTAACTGAAGTGTTTGGTTAAACCAAGGTTCAATCGTTTTAATAGCATTAATATTCACAATGTAAGAGCGATGTACCCGTACAAATTGAGATGATGGTAGTTTATCTTGCCATTGTTGTAGAGAGCCATCAATTTCATAATTTTTATCAGGTGTTTGTATAATCAGTTTTCCTTGCATAGCTTCAATCAAAAGGATATCATCCGCCGACACCAGATAGATTCGATCTTCTACTGTCAATGGATACTGTTGCTTGAAGAGAGGACCGGAAGCTACGCTCTCTATAATTGTAGATGTACTTAGCGCTCCTTTTACTCTATCCATAGCTTGCTTTAACCTATCAAACTCATAGGGTTTTAACAAATAATCACGCGCATCCTGCTCAAAAGCCTGAATAGCATATTGATCATAAGCAGTCGCGAATATCAATAATGGTGGTTTGGGCATTTTATTGATATACTCTGCTAATTGCAACCCAGAATCATCTCTGAGATGGATATCTAACAGTGCTACATCAAAAGTTTCTCTAAGTAAAATAGCTAATGCAGTAGCCATATCATGCGCCTCTGCTATAACGAGGTTAGAATCATACTTATTAAGAAGGTAAATTAATTCGTTACGTGCAACTGGTTCATCATCAACTACTAAAACTTTCATACAATACCTTTCTAATTTTTAATGGGGATGTTAACAATAGCACAAGTTCCTGAATCATTTGATTCAAATTTTAAACTTGCTTGTCCATCATAAATAATATTCAAGCGACGAACGAGATTCTCAATAGCTGTACCAGAACCTTTTTTTGAAATTTGAGTTTTTTTTCCAAGCGTTATTAATTTTTCTTTTGGAATCCCAATACCATTGTCCTGGACAATGATATGAAGCCTATCATTATTTCTTGCAATAGTAACCTTTAGCTGGTTATTTTTATTGATATGCTTAAAAGCGTGTTTATAAGAGTTTTCAATCAAGACCTGCAATGTAAAGGGAGGAATCATTAAGTTGTCATCTGAATTTGTTTGGTTGTCTAAATTAAAGGCCACCATGTTAGGAAATCTTGCTTCTTCAAGGGCTAAATAGGCGTTAACCTGTTCCAATTCATCATGGAGAGGAATTAAATTTTGCTTTGCCCGTTGAAGATTAGCACGAATAACCTTGCTAAAATCTTGGACGAGCTTTCTTGCTTTTTCGCTATCCATGCGAATTAAACCATAAATAGTATTGAGTGCATTAAAAAGAAAATGCGGATTAACCTGCGCTTGGAGAGACTTCATTTCCGCATCCTGTAGTAACCTTGTTGCTTCCTCAGCTTGTCCCAAAGCTAACTGAGTGGAAAAGATATTGCCTAATCCTTCAGCTAATTGACGGTCAACGTAAGTCATATGTTGTGCGTCTGAAAAATATAATTTCAAAGTACCCACTATAACATCGTGGATGTGTAATGGAATAACAATTGCTGAACTAAGTGGGCAATTCCTATGGTCGCATTCGATTTCACTTTTATCAGTTGCGACACTAACTTTACCAGTATCTATTGCTCTTTTAGCAAGCTTTGTTAATATTTGAGTATTAGGAAGATGGTGGTCAGCTCCATCTCCTACATAGGCTAAAATGGCTGATTGACTAGTCAGGCTAACAGCACTCACATCCATATGTTTATGAATAATTTCAGCTACTGGTTGACAAGATTCTGTTGTCAGTCCCTTTCTAAGGTAAGGAAGGGTTAAATTTGCTAATTCAAGTACTTGATGGGTTTGAAATGCTTTGGCATGTTCTTCTAATTTTTGAGTAGATGAAATAATGGATATAAATATACCTAAACCTAAAGTATTACTTAAAATCATTGGCATGCTGATAAAAGATACTAATCGAAGCGCCTGATTAAAGTCAACACTAAAAATGAGGATACAGATCATTTGTAGAATTTCCATCCCGAAACCAACAACCATTGCATCTAAAACACGAATTTTATTATAATTTTTACGAAGATAATTGCCTGATAACCCAGAGCATAAACCAATTAGTAAGGAAGAAATGACATAAATATGAGGGGCTAATCCTCCTTGCAAGTACCTAACGAATACAGATAAGAGACCAACTATAATACCGACTATGGGGCCACCGATTAGACCTGATACACCAATGGTTAAAACACGTGTGTTGGCAACTGATGATTGATCTGCTATATGATTAAGAGTTTGTGGAATGATAGATAAATCTGACTGAATTTCTACCCCTGTAAAATTAGAAATAATAGCAAATAAGCTAAATAAGATAAGCAGAATATACTGGTGTTTTTTTAATTCGGGTTGCTTCAAAGTTTGTTTTATAAAGGGAATATGCACAAAGGCATAGGCTAATAATATGATTAACCCCGCTCGCTCCATCATAATTAAAAAGAGTGTCATTAAATCTCTCCAAAGTATTAATTAGTCCGTTATAACATAGGTATAAAATGATTCATTTCATTACTCATTTAAAATGTCTCTCTATCAAGTATTCTCAAGACAATTAAGGGGATATCCATCAACAACTATTATGAAAACAACTACTTAAGGATGATAGATACTTTCACTAAAAAATTTTGATTAATCAAATATATTATTATTATAGCATATCAAATATTATTTTTTACATATTTATTAATTAATATGGTAACACCCATTATCTGAAGTGTGTAGGCGAGGTCTAAGTAAAGAATTTAAGCGTTTTGATAATAAAAAAGTGAGAACAATAGATTCTCACTCACAATTAGCCTGGTAATTTCTCACACGATTTGGTACTGCTTTTTTTAAGTTGGGCGATGGTGTTATTTTTAATATGAGTAGCTGCACTCGAATCCGATTGCTCAAAAGCACTTGTCGCTCCATTGAGATAGCTATTCAGATCAGAAATAACTGGTTGAATGTTTTGGCTGACTTCTTTGATAACTTTTGATCCAGCTTCTAAGTATTTTCAATGTTCTTGAACCCATTGGTGATCTTTTTTTACTAAGTCACATGCTGTTAAAATCATCATTAAGCTTATCCCTTCCACAATAATAATCAATTTTTTAAATCCTTTTTATCTTATTGATTTTTTCAATTTTATTGCTGTCTTGACGTTGCTATCGCAAACAACCAACTCAATGCAATATAGTTACGGTATACATATCAATGTAAGACTCAAGATTTTTAAATTCATATTATTTGTAGGTTCTTTATCAGACCAAGCTAATACTCTTTCATTTGAAGTAATATTATTATTTGTATGATATTCAAGATTAGCTATTTTTGATTTCACAAAAAAACCTTCTTCTACTTTTTTAGACTGATTCTTTCTTCCCACTTCTTCGTATCAATATCATATATTTGAAGAACTAAACTCTCAGAGTTTCCAGTCAATTTTAGTAATAATCCCAAAACTAATCCTTCCTACAAACCAACGGATAATTTTATTTCAACTGGTCCTGGTTTTAATTTTACTTGTGCAATTTCGCTTGTTATACCAACTATTGATATCGCCGATACTCCTATTCCTAATGATGCGCACGCATCATTAGTTAAACAAAGTACTTTAAATCCTACAGAGGGTCATTCCATCAATTAATGGCATAGGTTTTGGCACTAGAAACTGAATATGAATTCTATTATCTATTAAAAAAATCAATATCACCAGAGTATTTATAAAACATAACGATAAAAAATCAAAAAATATTTTTACTATTTCCCTTAATTTCATGAGATTTAATTTCCCTTTTTGTGTATTATTTCTATTCTACAATAGTCTTACCCTTAGAAATATTTTTCCATTTTTCAATGATACGAGCTACTCTTTCTTACTCCTCGTCATGGTACCTCCCAAAATTACTTCATCAATATCTTCTCATTGAAATAATATACTTGTTCTAAATTGACCTCTCTGGAAAAATCCTGCCAGATAATCAAAATATAATCTTGATCAATAATATTTGCTCATGAAACGGCTCCACAAAATTTCTTACATCTTTAACATTTTCATAGAGTGCTTTTACTCCACAATGGCCAAAGTACCTATAACAACTGCTACTACTGGTACAAATTGGAGTTGTTATGATTACTACAAAAACACTCTCAGCAAGCGTAGAGACTATTCTACCCACTTCATTTTCTCTAGATATTTATTGCTCCTACCTTAAATTAATTAATTTATCACTCATATTCGGGATATTTATGAATATAATATGCTGCATAAAGGGAATCGACAATCAGAGCTGTAAAAGTTGCCGTAAATAATACACCTCCAATCAAACCAAAAATATTTTCAATACTACCTACAAGAAAGACTGGAGAAAGCATCACTAAACCAAAAATAATTCCATAATTAATTTTTAATTGTTCCTTTTTTCCTTTTTGTAATTTCCACTGATTAAATTTCCATTTTTTCCCTTGATTTTTTGGTAAATAATAGAAATAATATATTCCAGAAAATACAATAAAAATAATTAACATTATCATAATATACATTTTTGCCATCTCAGTATAATAAATTGATTGAACATGTCCAAAATTTCTAGTATTTAAAAACATTGCCAAGCCTATAAAATCAAAACCTACAATAAGTGTTAGGAATACTAATGATAATAAAATATAAGAAATTTTTTTAAAAAATTAGATATTTTTTCAAAAAAAGCGAAATAATTATTGAGACCAAATTAACAAAAATGCATACAGAAAATATGAATTTTATAAAACCTAAAGGATCACCAAAATTACTTGCATATAACCCTATGCAAGATATAAATAGTCCAATCCATGGAAAAATTTTAATATATGAATATTCTATTTCAAACTCAATTAACGGTCCATGGTATCTATGATTGCTCTGTTTCAAAAATTTTCCCCTCCAAATAAATCTTTTAATTCTTTTTTGCAAAACCAGTTACTGATTGATCTGGTTTGTTTTGTCCAGTCCAATCACAATCAAGTGCCCAATAACCTTCCAGCACCTAATAAAGTATCTACTCTAGAATCTATTGTGAAATTTCTAATTTTTTGTCTAAAATAGCTTGTTATCCTCTATCTTTAAAGTCTCTGACTTATCAAGCGAAGATGTTTTATCTGAATTTATAGTTTCTGTCTTATAAAAGGTATCATGTGTTTTCGATGTTCTTTATAAGTTGATTATTCATACTCAGGATGCTTATGGACATAAAATGCCGCATAAAGTGAATCAACAATTAATGATGGTAAGGTTGCTGTAAATAGTAAACTGATTAAAACTCCAAAACTGTTATAGATACCATACTTTAAAAATGGAGTAACTAACAATATCAGACCAAATGTAACAATAAAATTACTTATGTATTGTTGTTCTCGACTCTTTTCGTTATTCCATTGATTAAATTTCCAAACTTTCCCTTGATTTTTTGGTAAATAATAGTAGGAATAGATCAAAGTAGAAATGATAAATATCGTAACGTTCATTATCATAAAAATTGGAGTACCCTTACCAAAATACAACGTATTCGCATCAACAGGGGACCCATCCGAAACAAATACCATTAAACATATTGTATCTAACCCTAAGAAAATCGAAAGAAACGCTAAGAAAGTACAAAAAATGATAGAGATTTGATAAGTTTTTTAGTAAACTTTTGTATTAATCCTAATATGAGCCCGATTAAATTGACTATAATACAAATTAAAAATATCGATTTTAATATTCCAAAGTCATCACTGTTATGAGTAACAAAATACCAAAACAATGATAAAGGTAAACCGATATATGAAAAAATTCTTAAATAACTTGCATCAACCTCAAATTCAATTAAAGGTCCATGATACCTACTTACATTTATACTTTTTTTCAAAATCCTAATCCTCCTGCAAGATTTTTTAAACCTTTTTTAGCAAAACCTGTAATTGATTCATTACCCAACTCCTTAACTTTAAAATTCAAAGCAAAATCAAATGCCAGCCCTGCACCTGCTCCAACAACGGTTCCCACAGGTCCTCCTACCAAAGTCCCTATTGCTGCACCGGACAATGCATCTACACCTGAACCTATAGCAAAGTTTTTGATTTTTTGATCTATTGAAGATGTTTTATCATCAAAAAGATCTTTTTTTCCATTCATGTAAATATTAGCAATTTTACCTGTCCATCCTAGTACTTTCCCAGTTTTAGCTATTTTGCTTAACTCATTCCATCCTTTAAAAGCATTTTTGGGATTTAATTCAAGGACTTTCATTTTTAAGGGACTTAATAGCTGCATTTTTTCCTGAGTTACTAATCTCACCAAAATCAATTGATATCTTACCATCTGTCCCTAATTTTCTACCTTTCATAATATTTGTAGTTTTAGGATCAAATTCTTTCCCAGTTAGTTCTTTATATTGATCACTCCCTTCAGAATAAATATATGCAGATTTTCCATCTTTAGCTTTTCGATAAAGAAAAGTTTTATCCATTTTTACACGACCATATTTATCTATGGTTATCTTTTTATTTTTAGGGGTTTGTTCTGTTCTTTAGCAAATTCAACTGCATTATTCAAAGTAACCCCTTTTTGATGCAATTTTTCTGAGCTTATTTGAATCTTCTAAAGCTTTTTTTCTCAACTGTTTAGCATCTTCTTCTCGTTTTCTCATTCCTGTCTTAATAGTCTTTTGCCAATCAAGATTTGAGGCTGAAGAGAACTGGCCATTGAAACTACTAAAGCCTTTAGATACAAAGGTTAAACCAGACGATACAGCATTTGAATAATCCTTCAATTCATTAAAGACTGAGGTAGATTTGGCATTGAATTCTATAAGGTTTTTGAGTTTCTTACGATTTTTTCTTAGTCTAGCTTTCACTCTGACTTCCAAGCCATCAAAAGCGTAAGCCAAGATTTTGGTATTTTTATCTAAATGATCTTTAAGGTCTTGAATTTTCCGCAATAAGGCTTCATCATCTTCAATCTTTGCTGTAAGGACTTCTGAGTCTAAACGTTCAGGTGAGTAACCAGCTGGAATGATATACATTTTTTAAAAAAGAGTAACTCAGTCAATAAAACGTTAATAATTAAGTTAGTATAATTTTTTAACTTAGTAATGACACAGAGTAACTCTTTTCATTCTATTTTACCAAAAAACACCCCAAACGATAGGTTTTATCTCCAACATTTGAGGTGTAATTCATAGTTTGTAATAACTTAATAGTATAGCGTGGCTATCGCACACAACCAATTCAATGCAATATATTTATCTTTTTTCAAAACGTTTCTTCCTTATTAAGTTTAGAGGAACTTTAAAAGTATGCCTATATGACTTTTTAGAAAAATTACTTAATATAAATTTTCCGGATTTTGTTTAATTACTTTATGTCAACAATTGTAAAATGAGGGTATTTGATTTTCTCTTCTCGTTTTTTCATACCTGTTTGAATTGTTTTTGTCCATTCTAATCCCTTACCTGAGGTATCAAATGTACCATTGAAATTTCCAAAACCTTCTGAGAATAGTTAAGGCCTGCCGAAACGACATCCTGAACTTCTGTTAGTCCACAAAAGACTGTTGAGGATTCCGCATTGAATTCCATGAGATGTTTTTTAAATCATAGGTTACCTTTAAAGCCAGAAAACTCCTAAGAAATTTCATGAACTAGCTGTCACTTTATAAGTGATCACAAGCTAATAACAAAAGTGAAATGAATCATTAACTTTTCTAAAGTTAATAAAGAATGGAATTAGCTCAATTGCCACTCTAGAAGCGAGAAAGTCACCATAAGAATGACCTGTTGTGACAGTAATATTATCGCCATTACTTTGAACACGATCATAAAAGCTAGTAGCTTTGTCTCCTAATCGTTTTAAATAAGCAGAGTTATTAGCACCGATATTTGCATCTGAAATAAAGTCGGTTGCCCCATCAGCATCCTTATTAGTACCCGCATAAGCTATATAAGTCTCACCAGTATTTTTATCTTTTACAGCAATAGCTGCAATACCTGTTTCTTTATCATACATGGCGTCGCTAGATCTCAATCCTGGATTATTTTCTTGTAGTATTTCATTCAGGGTTCGTCGTGCTTGTATACTCGCATTTTTTTCAGAATACCCCTTCTTCATATATTCTGTATATTGCTTTTCAAAATCATATACATACTGGGAGAGGTCTGATGAAGAATCAATTCTTCTATCTAATTTCTCACTTGGACTCATTTAGAAAACTCCTTTACATCCTCTAATGTAATACCTTCGAATATAGAATATATCTCAGAATCAGTATCAATACTGATTGTATAATAATATTCTTTACTTTCCGTTTTTGTAACCGAAATAGATGATTTTTTAGGATTTTTTATATTTAATTGCTTTATAAAAGGGGCTACAATTTCAGAATTTATAGGAATCTTATAGGAAACACCTTTTAATTCAGTTTCGGGATGTTTTAGTAAGTAATCATATATTTTATATTTTTTTAATAATGAAGAATCAAATGAACTAAAAACAAACTCATCATAACGTTCTGACGGTGTTTTTTCAGTAAAACGAATTGAATTATCTTTATACTGGATTGGATACTGTATTTGATTTTTAACTTCGGTTGAATATTGACTAGATTCACTAACTTCATGTTCAAAATTACCAATGAACTCTTGATTCTTTTGCTTTTCTAGTCTATATGAACAAGTTGTTGTTTCACTGACTTTATCTTGTACATCTTTAGAAATACTTATAGAAAAGTAATAAACTTTTATATTATCTAAATAGTTATTTTTATCTGATATATATTTAAAGTATGACTTAAAATTCTGTTCTGCCTGGTATTCCTTTTTCGTGCGGTTTTCTGGGATTTTTGAATCCTTACATGCTGTCATCATTATCATTATTAATAAGCCTCCAAAAAGCAGTAATAGTCTTTGTTTTTTCATATACTCAATGCTCCATTTCTATTTCTTGAGTGATTTTAAGCATTGTCTCTTGTCTTCTATCATGAATATAAATCATATCTGGTTTCAAATAAGGTTCTTTTGAATTATATGTTTTCGGTAATACCGACTGATCCATAACTCTCATTCCCAAGAGAACATACTGTGCCTGTGTTCTAATAGCTTTTGGAACATCTGAGATATTAGTCATAAGGTATGATGCTAAGCCACCAAATAAGAAATAAATATGATATTTGTGAGCCGAGTCAAGTAAGAATAAAATCTGTTCTTTATCCATATTTGTTTCTGCCACAAAACTATTCATATCAGGAATAATAACAAACCATGGTTCTATTTTACCAGATTCTTCTCTTAAATAGATTTCTGAAACAATAGCTTCCAAATGTCCTGCTATTTCACTTCGATTATTGATATATTCAATTTGTTGTTCTGTCAAATCATCATAATCAGAAGCAGTGTCTAAAAGATAAACCTTACTATCTTTAATCAATGAAACAGATTTAACTAAGAAGCGCGTCAAGTTAGACAAATTATCTGGATTGTCAGAAGTAAAAAGTAACTGTTTGAATTTCGAAAGTGGAATGCTACAATTATCAACTTCTTTTAAGCTAATACCAAGTGAAATCTGATTAGTCTCACTTGCTTTTTTAACATCCTCATATGCCTTAAACTCCTCAAAGGTAAGTGTTTCTGGAACAATTGGTATTGCTTTTGGTCTTGGTCCAGTCCATTTGCTGTTCATGGCGTCAGATTCGTTTTGGATGTTATTGATGATGTCAAAGGTTTCAGTGCCTTCTGTTGGGAGAGCCACTTGTAACACTTCAATGTCATCACGTTTGATTAATCCGCGTCCTGGAATATCTTCCATGATGTGTTGGTGACGACCGACAAGTGTCCGTGATTCAGAGTCATCTGTTAATTTAAGAGCGATACGTTCTTTAAGGTTTGCCATTAAGGACGACCTCAAAGCTGCCATACGACCAGCTGAGATAACTAAGGAAATGCCAAGTGACGACCCATCACGCGAAATATTTTGGAAACAAGCTTCTAAGTTAGTCAGTGTTTGAGCTTCCCGTAGCCCTTCATAACTGTCAATAACAATCAGGATTTGAGGCATGGTTTCCCCAGATACCTGGCGGTAAAGTTTTGCTGTTGCAACATTGTAGCGACTGAGGGCTTTTTTACGGTCAGACATTTCCGTTTTGATTCTGCTGATAAACTTGGCTATTTTTTCGTCATCATCAATGGTAAAGAAATCTGCTACATGTGGCAAACGTCTTAATGGTAAGAGGCCATTGGTACCAAAATCAAAGAGATAAAGGTTTAAAAATTCTGGACTATTGTGACGTGCTAAGTCCAATGTTACAGTTTGAAGGGCTGTGGATTTCCCCATACTTGGACCTGCAAAAATTGACAAATGCCCATCATCTTCAAAATCGTGGTAAGCTACTTCTTGTGCTTGTTGGCTTGGTATATCCATAAAGCCCAGAACAACTTTGTAAGATGGGGCTTTACTCCAGAGATCTACTGATTCTTCCTTACGGAGATCGGTTACTGCAATCTGATTGCTTAGAGGCGGTAGCCACGGTTGAGGTAAGTCTGAGATGCCCATTTCTTTGGTTAAAGTTTGAATGTTTTCAACGATGGCATCTAATTCCGTAGGTACTTCTTTAATATTTTCGGCTTGGTCTAAGCCTGAAAGATCATCATTTAGGATTTCATATTGGCCAAGGTCGTTGATGGAATAAATGGTATGGTCTTCAATCCCTTGGTCGTCTTTTTCAGGTTGGTAATCTGCTCCTGACCATGCTGATTGGAAGAGTTCATAGACTTCATTATTACCAACTTGGAGGTAGGCACGTCCTGCTTGTGTAATCTCGGCGGCATCTGGGGTATGGAGCATTTCCATGGAGTCGCCGCGGTCTGCTACTTTAAGAGCTAGTTTGAAGCGTGAGTTTGACCAGATTTGGTCATCTACCACGCCAGATGGTTTTTGGGTCGCTAGGATTAAGTGAATCCCTAGGGAACGACCAATTCGCGCTGTTGAGACAAGCTCTTTCATAAACTCAGGTTGGTTGGATTTCAATTCGGCAAACTCATCGGAGATTAAGAAGAGATGAGGCATTGGTTCTGAAACTTCTCCAAGTTTGTATTTCTTCTGATACTGGTTAATATGATTAACATCAGCTTTAGCAAATAAACGTTGACGACGTTTCAATTCAGCATTAATAGAAACCAAAGCACGCATCGATTGGGCACCATCTAAGTTGGTGATGGTGCCAAGTAAGTGTGGCAGGTCCTTAAAGAGATTTGCCATTCCCCCACCTTTGTAGTCTATGAGAAGGAAAGCTACATCGTGTGGATGGAAATTAACAGCTAAAGAAAGGATATAGGACTGGATAATTTCTGACTTCCCTGATCCCGTTGTTCCTGCAACTAATCCATGAGGACCATGAGCTTTTTCATGTAGGTTTAGATAAACAATATCATCCTGACCACGTAAGCCAAGTGGAACAGCTAAGCTTTTATACGGAGCATGGCTTATCCAACGCTCTTGAACATGCAAATCTTCAAATTCTTCTGCTTGATACATTTCCATAAAAGTAACTGCTTCTGGTATTGAAGATTTAAGATTTTGTAGGTGATTTAACGGAGCTAGGCGACGTGAAATATTTTCCTTGTCATAATCCTCTAAGAAATGATCTAATTCAAAATCTGTTTCTTTAAGCTCTCCTTCTTCTATAACTAACTGACCAGTATTACGGTCTTTAATATTAATAATGGTTTTGATATTTTCTGAAAGTGAACTCATAACATCTTGAACAAAGATGAGAGAACATCCCAATTCTGTAGGATCTTCCGTAAAAAATTCCATGATGACGTGATCTAAAATTAACTTTTCATCAGTTACAATAACGACATAATGCGGAGAAAATAAAGTCCCTTCTTTGGCAGATTTATCTTCGCGTTGTGTGCGACGTAATTTTAAAATTTGGTTAAGACTGTTGAGCACTTGATCACGGCTTCTTTGATTATAAACAAAGCCACGAACATTGACATCTTGTAAGGTTGCATGTGGCAACCAACGCATCCAAGACCACTTATCCATCTCTTCCTCTGGAACAATAGTAATAAATTGAACATCATGGTAAGAATGGAAAAAAGCTAATTGATTAACCATCAATTGGAGTTGCTCCAATACTAAACCTCGTGGTCCTATATAGCCAACTGGTCCATGTGATAAATTCGCAACAATCGGCATATTTTTAATATAACGATTGTTAAAGTAGAGGTTATAGCCTTCGTTCTCTAAAGGATCTTTTTTCCCAGAACGTTCTGGTTGAGAATAATGAATATTATAGCTCGTTGGTACTTCTCCCAAACCTAGGCGATAATACAAGAAGTCAAAATGAAGTGGTGTCTTTTCATAAATACGATGGTGATAAGTATCAGCCATTTCCTGTAAACCTTCAATCGTTGGGTAATGATAGTGTTGCCCACGCTTTTGCTCTTTAGCTAACTTCTGAAGTTCAATTGACTTATCAGATAAATAGTCATGATAGGAATCAATGCGTTCTTGTAAGTCCTGCTTATACTGTTTACGATTTTTAAAGTAACCAGTGATAGAGAAAATCATCGTCACTAGAGCCATTGACATTGTTGCAATGATATAGATACCACGAGGACGAAAAATAGAAATAAGAATACTGACTCCAATCATCACTAGAGGAGGAACAATTAATTTTAACAGTTCATCTTTAGACTTATTAGGTTTATTACCAGGCGCATTAACTGTAATTTTATCTTCACTGGAACGATAAATAATACGAGGTGAGCGGTGAAAATCAGGATAGCCTTCGTAAAATTGATAAGCTGACATAACTTTCTTAGTTAATGATGTTTCATAATCAGTCCCCCCCCAGATTTGAATTTCATCTGGGAAAAGCTTAACAATTGTTCCTTGGAAGCTAATCTCATCACCTAAACTTAAAGGTAACTGCTGCACTACTTTTTGAAGATGATTATTCAGATAAATATCACCTTCAAATAAATTAAGCTGCCAATTGCTTTCTATTTTTTTCAGTAATAAATTAGGGGCTCCTTCTTTAAAACGGACATGATACCCTTCTTTATCACCGATTAATATATCTTCGTAATCTAAGGGAGTATAGATTTCTTTTTGATTATTCGCTAAATAGAAGACAATTCCTGAAATCTCTACACCATTAGTTAACTCTTTTTCTTTTTGGTCAATAATATATACCAATTGACCTTGCATATTTTTTAGCGTGATGTCATTTTCTAAATCTGATACTGGTATTGGCGACTTGCCGTTTGATGATATTAGAAAGGATTTCTCCTCTTCAAGATTAAATTCGTAGCGGAGTGATTGATAATAACAAATAACTAACATATCCACCTACCTACTTTTAGTTTTAGAAGATGTACTTGCTGTAGTACTTGATGATTCAGATGACTCTTTGTTGGAATTTGTCGAATGATTATTGCTATTTTTCGATTTGGATTCCTCATCTGTTAAGGCTGTCTTACGGTCTTTCCAATATTTATCATAGTCTGTTTGTAGCTCAGAAAGTTTTTGTTCACGATCTTTACCAGATAAACTATTGTCTTTTCTAACCTGATCCATTTTCTGAACAATAGCATAAATAACAAGGTCAGAATCGTCTAAACGTTTGGCAGCATCAATAGCATCATCATCTAAACCACGGCCAATATTAATCCAATAATCAAGATAGAGCTCATCAGTCTTGAGCGTAACATTGTTTAAAATAACTTCACGCTGTTCTTCAGAAAATGACATTCCATTAATATAGGAATAGGCCAACTCGTACTTCTGTGTATAAGGTAACTTACTTACTTTTACATGTTCTAGTCGATTAATCACTTGATTATAATCAACTTTAATAAATGAAGTATCCGCTGCCAACATTTTTTCTTTGAATGGATTGTGAATAAAAACCAGATATACTAGCGGAATCAAGAGTATTGTAGATAAAGCTCCTAGCCAGACACTTATGTATTTATAAAGCTTATATTTTGCCTTTGATACTTTTGCTAACGTATGAGTTTCTACTTCTACTTGCTGCTCATAATCAGTAGTAATGATGTCTCTAACAGCCTGAATAGTTTCTGCATAATAAATGCTTTTTAGGAAATCTGATACTTCAATAACAGAAATAGCACCATTATACAATTCTATATAGTCATGTTGCGTCAGTAATGCAAAGACAAAACATTTGAATTGATATAAAAACTCCTCTGGACCAAACTTCTCAGGTGTCATAATCCCAGGAAGACTACGATAAGCTATTTTAGCAGTTGCATTTTTTGTTAAAAATAGATTAGAGGGATGCAAAATGAAATTTACTGGCAAAGACAAAGCCTTATCTAAATCCAAGACATTCAAGGCTAATCGTAATTTTTCAGATAAAGTTTCTTTTTTAAAGCTTTCAAAAGATAGAGCGTGCGCTTCTGTCTGGAATTGAAATTGAATGGTATCTGCATTAATTGCAGTTGTCATAGGCATCAACAAAGAATGGTGAATTTCTAACAATTGCAGTTGTTGCAGATTTTGAGTTCCTACTTTTGAACGCTTAAGAGATAACTGCCAAAAATCTGGTCCTTTTTCAAATTGAAAGTCTTGTTCTTCAAATACAAACGAATCTGTTTCCATTAATAAAACTCCTCTATCCTTATACGATCACCAGTTGTTACTGGATGGTGCGCTAATATATCGTTCTCTCCCAATAAAATACCTTTATTTATAACTCTTAGTTGATATTTAGTACGCCTTTCAGTACGGCTAAAAATACTATCTAATTCCATTACTAATTGCTTAACGCTAATTTTCAAAGGGATACGTAAATCTTTTGAGGTTTCCCCCATATCTAGAGTAATGTTAATATGTGTATTCATCCTTTTTGTCCTTTATTTTAAAAGTCATTATAGAAGCTAATATTAGTACCAAACTAATGAGAACCAGGTACATAATCATATGACCAATATCAGCCGAAACAGTCGCTTCTTCTGTTCTTGTAACAAATTTAAATTGATTACTTTCTTCAGAAAATAATTGTTTGATACGTTTTTTCCTATCAGATTGTCCTTTATTTGAATATTGAAACAGTTGCTTAGACTGCTTTTTCTGGAGTGAGACTTTAGATTGACGGTTTTTATCCAATTTTTTAAGGTCTTCTTTTTTAAATAAATCTTTAGTTAATTCAGTTTGAAAACCAGAATTTTTTTGTGAATCTGATTCTAAACGTTTTGTATCAAAATGAATATCATTATTCTTTAACCCATCAGAAAATACTGATGTTTGACTCATACAGGATAATATTAGTAGACAGGCTAAAAATCGTTTCAACTTCATCAACAACCTCACTCTTTTACTTTAGCTTCAAAATTTAAGGTGATAAAAATATTCATGATAATAAAAGCAACATCCACAAGAAGTACTAAGATAAGGAAAATAAATCCAGTTGTTACATTATCAAAATAAGATGATAATTGATTTTCAAGGATAGATAGTGGATTAATAGCTTTTAGTAATTTTGGAAATCCACTAACAGTCGCTACTGTGCCTACGGCATTTGATAGATACACAAAACTAATAATCATAAACAAAGCTAAACCCATACCAACTGCTTTAAAATTTTTAATAAAGAAATACTGACTATGAATTAATAAAAAACTAAACAGAGTCATAACTAGGAACCAAGAT
The DNA here is from genome assembly GCF_002073795.1 of Streptococcus sp. 'group B'. Classification (NCBI taxonomy): domain Bacteria; kingdom Bacillati; phylum Bacillota; class Bacilli; order Lactobacillales; family Streptococcaceae; genus Streptococcus; species Streptococcus sp. 'group B'. The sequence goes on from NZ_CP020432.1 coordinate 1,255,407, forward strand.
GGTACATATTCAGGCATGACATGAAGACTTCTGCTTGAGATAACTCCCAGTGCTAAACCAATCACAAGAGAGAGGCCTGAAATGACAATGATATTTAAAAAGTCTGTTTGAAGCCAGCGATTGACATTATACCTATCTGTCAATTTCTTAATAAGGTTTTGAGTCGCAAAGATATATGCTATAAATAGGCTAACAACTTCTAATAATAGTATCCAAGTGAATGGGCGATAAGTATTTTCAGTTGCCCTAACTGCAGACGCTGATTCAGCGACAGGTCGTGATAAGAAATTAAGGAGAATATCATTTGGCACTCCATTTTTATAAGCAGTATTAAAAACTTTAGAGAAAGAAGCTACGAAATCACCGTTATTGGCCAATTCTTTTTGGAAGTTAGCCATTAAATCTGTTGCATCCGTCGAAAGTTTGTTGCCCGAATTTTTAGCATCTTGAACATCTTTATTGAATGATGTGAATATTTGATTAACTTGGTCCGCCTCTTGACTATTAGATTTGGACATATCTTTTACGCCAGTTGCAGAGGTCATTAGCCCATCTAGCTGGTTCTTCAAATCAGATAATTGTTGATCAGTTGTTTTCTGTGAGTCGTTTACTTTAGATTGATCCTGTGTGATGTTTTGGACCTTCATGTTAATTGTTTGAAGAGTCTCAAGCTGTTTTTTGATTGTATCTGTTAGTCGTACATTTGTCTCAGTTACTTTTGCCATTTGATCCGCCAATTCATCTTGGCTATTTTCAACTTCCTCCATGACATCTTTAACTTTCTGTTGCGCATCAGCAGTGTTTTCATCCATCAAATACTTAGTTATACCATTTTTGACCAGATCAACCATCGTATCGTTAACACTTTGATTTAAAAATTGATCAAATAAATTTTGCGGTTCTTCGCCATCAGAAATAATGTAGTATTTAGCTACTAAGTCGTGAGTGGTGTTATATGCATCAATTACTTCTTGTAGAGTTCGTTGATACGTTGCTTCTGCCTCCAAGTAAGACCGTTGAATTTCACCGTCATCATTTTGTACAATTTGTTTCTGATTCCCGATAGTGATTGTATAGCTTGGTTTTGTAATACTAGAGTTAGATAATTCCCCTTGATAACTGCTATTGATAATAATATTATTGTTTTGGCTGGGGTCCAAGGTTCTTGTTTGCTTACCATTAACCGTCCAGGTATCTACCCTGTAATCTGGATTATTTGATTCAACAGAAACTATCTGCTCACCAGTTCGAGTAGAACTAGATGGCAATTTTAATTGATTAACTTTATTTTTGGCTTCATCTCTATTTTTCCTAGCTTCAAAAAGACGATTCAATAAATTAGTATTTAAATACAGAGTTCTTTCATTGCTTACTTTTTTAATGATTTCCGAATCAGAAGATGTAAACTGAATGGCTTTTTCTTCTTGGGTTAAGTGCAACTCCGAAAGGTTTAGTGAGGGAATGCTTGAAATGAGAGAATTTGTGAAATCTGCTACCTTAACTTTAAAATCTTTCAAAGTCTTCTCATTAGTAGAATGACTCTTCAATAATTCTAATAAAGTAATATTATCTTTATTATTCTTAGCAAAGTAACTTGCTAGTCCCTCTCTAACAATTTTATCTAGTTGTTCACTTTGATCTTTAGCGATGTTATCTTGTGACTTGAGTGCTTCAGATAGTTCTTGGATTTTTTGCCTTGCAACATTTAGATAAGCTGATGAGTTTTCTTTATGATTATGATCATTATCGTTATCATCACCCATAATACTATTGAGTTGTGATGATAATGTTTCTTGGTCTTTTTGTGCTTGTGTGATAATATCAGATAATTGCTTCTCTAATAACTCGTTATTCATTTCTAGTAATGAGGCCGAAAACGCTTCATACGAAATGCTATCTTGATGGCGCTGTTCTATTAAGCTTGATAAATCTTTTCCAGTATTTGTCTGGGTTGTCATCAAATCATTAAACATGTTATCAGAAGCTTCTAAAGATTTTTTCAGTGATTCGTTAGCAGTAATGGAACTACTATACTGGTTAACGAGGGCTGGAAAGATATTTTGGAAATTAGTTGCAGAATCTAAAAGATTTTTTTGGTAATTTGAGATATTACCTGACTGAACATTTACCATGGCCTGTTAACCAGAGGGTTGCATCAGGATAGTTCATCTTAATTTTTTGTGCAAATAGTTTAGATGTTGTAATTTGACTTGGATTTTTACAAGGCAGAGAAATGCCATCCTCTCTCAGGGTAATACTTGAAGGACAAGTTAGCAATTTATTGTTCTTCCCCAATACAACTGAATCGATATCTGTTAAGATATCTTTCTTATTAAAAGCGTTCGTTCCTGAATATGCTATAACAATATGATTACTCTCATCCAAAGACTGACATGCCATAGCCTGCATACCATTATCGATATTATCATTAACCTCTAATACCATAAAAGAGCGTTTTTGATGGAAATCAATAATTTGACTACCTTCTATAATTTTAAGGTGTCCATTACTTTCTGCTTTGGATTTTTCAATATTATATGCCATATCTGATAGCACTTTAAAACTACTATCTGGAATCATTCATTTTCCTCTCTATTCAAAGACCAGATGATATCTAACTCATCAATAGACTGAATAGGTTCCTTTTTTTCTCTAGGTCTGAGATGAAAACTTTTAGGATGACAAATAATACCTGAAATACTATCACTGTCGCTAATATCATCAACAATGTAATTGATAATATTAGCGCCATTTATTGTTATAATAGAAGACCATGAACCAGTTTCTAAAGAATGTCTCCACTTTGAAAAAACAAGTTGTTGAATACCTAGATATCTGTGTACTAAATCAAGGGCGATTTTTGTTTCTAATTCATTAATATGTGTTCGTGTTTTTAACATAATTAACTCCTTAAGTTTGTTCCCTATTTTATCACAATTAGGCTTTTTTATAAAAACAGAACAAACTATATTTAATCTAGTCCGATTCTGTTTTGCTGGAAGTTAATTTTACCTTGATTGTTTGATTAATCTAGTACTTTTAATGTAAATGCTTTGCTTTCAAGAACTTTGAACATTGCATGTGCAGTATCTAAAGATGTAAATAGAGGAACTCCTTGTTCAATTGCAGAACGTCTGATGATGAGAGCATCATGGTTATCAATGTTATTTTGCCCAACTGTGTTGATAACTGCTTGAATCTTACCATTTTTAATTAAATCAGGAATATGATTTCGATCATTCTCTCCTAACTTACCTACTAAAACTGTCTCTAAACCATTAGCATCAAAATAAATTGCAGTCCCTTGGGTAGCATAAATACGATAACCAATACTTTGATAGACTTTTGCAAGTTCTAAAGCTTCTTCTTTGTCTGTATCATCTACTGTAAAAACAATGTTACCATAGTCTGGCATATGGAGATATGCTGCTTCAAAGGCTTTATACAAGGCTTTCTGAAGATTAATATCTGATCCCATCACTTCGCCTGTTGATTTCATTTCAGGACCTAATAAACTATCTACTTTAGCAAGTTTGGTAAAACTAAAGACAGGGGCTTTAATGTGGACCATATCTGAAGCTGGATAGAGATCATAACCATATGTAAAATTGCAGAGTTTATCTCCTAAGATAACTTTTGTTGCTACTTGGGCCATAGGAATGTGAGTTACTTTTGATAAGAATGGAAGTGTTCTACCAGCACGAGGATTAACTTCAATAACATATACTTTCTGATCCTTGATTACAAACTGAATATTCATCATACCGATACAGTTTAATCCAATTGCTAAGCGTTTTGTATAATCTACAATAGTTTCGATAATGGTCTCAGACAATGTTTGAGGAGGGTATACAGCCATGGAATCTCCTGAATGAACACCAGCTCGCTCTATATGTTCCATTATTCCAGGAATCAGTATATTCTGACCATCGGATATAGCATCAACCTCACACTCTTTACCTATAAGGTATGCATCTATAAGCACTGGATGATCTGGGCTTGCCTTTACCGCGGTTGTCATATAATGACGTAAATCTTCTTCGTTTTCAACTATCTTCATAGCTCGTCCACCAAGAACATATGATGGTCTAACCAACACGGGATAACCAATCTTTTGCGCTGCATTAACTGCCTCTTCCTCCGTAGTGGCGGTAAAACCTGGTGGTTGAGGGATATTTAGAGCTTGTAAAGTGGCTTCAAATTGTTTTCTATTTTCAGCACGATCCAAATCTTCTAATTGTGTGCCTAGTATTTTAACCCCTGCCTTGTTTAAATCTTTTGCTAGATTAATAGCAGTCTGACCACCGAATTGTAAGATGACCCCTTCAGGTTTTTCTAAGTCAATAACATTCATAACATCTTCAAAAGTCAAAGGTTCAAAGTAAAGCTTATCTGAAATAGAGAAATCCGTTGAGACCGTCTCTGGATTAGAGTTCATGATAATCGCTTCAAAACCAGACTCTCTGATGGCTTTAACAGAATGAACCGTTGAATAATCAAATTCAACTCCCTGTCCAATTCGGATTGGGCCCGATCCTAAAACCAAAATAGAGGCTTTATCTGATATCAATGACTCGTTTTCTACGGCATAAGTCGAATAAAAGTAGGGCGTTGCTGAATCAAACTCAGCCGCACATGTATCAACCATCTTATAAACTGGAAGAATTCCTGCTTCTTTTCGCATGTTACGAACTTGATCTTCGTTTATTTGCCATAAACTCGCTATAGCTTTATCTGAAAAACCTTTATTTTTAACCTTTTTGAGAATATTGATATCCAGTCTGTTTTTAGATAATAGATCTTCTAACTCTACAATCACTCTTAACTTATCAAGGAAGAAAGAATCAATGCTAGTCAAACTTGCTAATTTTTCAATACTATAATGTCTACGTAAAGCTTCTGCTAGATAAAATAAGCGATCATCTTCTGCCTTTCTTATTTTTTCTAATAAAACATCATCTGATACATTATCTAAATCTGCTATTTTAATGTGATCGACACCTATTTCTAGTGAACGACAAGCTTTCAACAAAGATTCTTCTATATTCCGTCCTATTGCCATGACTTCGCCTGTAGCTTTCATCTGTGTTCCCAATTTTCTATCGCCACTTTCAAATTTATCAAAAGGAAATCTCGGCATTTTTGCGACTACGTAATCTAAAGCAGGTTCAAACATAGCGTAAGTCGTTTTTGTAATAGGATTAATTACCTCATCTAGTGTCAAACCAACAGCTATCTTAGCTGCTAATTTAGCAATTGGATATCCAGTAGCTTTTGAAGCTAAAGCAGAAGATCTTGATACTCTTGGATTAACTTCAATGACATAGTATTTAAAACTATTCGGATCAAGGGCTAGTTGAACATTGCATCCTCCTTCAATTTTCAAAGCTCTTATAATATCTAAACTCGCATCTCGTAATAACTGATTTTCCACATCAGATAACGTTTGTGCGGGTGCAAAAACTATAGAGTCCCCTGTATGGATACCAACAGGATCAAAATTCTCCATATTACAAACAACAAGAGCGTTATCTGCTGCATCACGCATAACTTCGTATTCAATCTCTTTAAAGCCAGCAATTGAACGTTCAATAAGGCACTGTGTCACAGGCGATAACTTTAACCCCTTCGTCGTGATGTCAACCAATTGTTCTTGATTATCGCACATGCCTCCACCTGTACCTCCTAAAGTAAAGGCAGGACGAACAATTAATGGATACCCGATTTGCTCTGCAAATTGAATAGCTTCTTCTACCGAATTAACAATCTCGGATTCTGGAATAGGTTGATTGAGTTCTTCCATCAACTGTTTAAATAAATCACGATCTTCAGCTTTATCAATGGCTGATAATTTGGTCCCTAATAGTTCAACATTCAATTCTTCTAGGATACCATTTTTTGATAGAGCCATAGCCATATTCAATCCAGTTTGACCTCCAAGAGTTGGAAGGAGAGCATCAGGTCTTTCCTTCCTGAGAATTCTTGTGACAAACTCCAAGGTAATAGGTTCAATATAAACTTTATCAGCAATATCTTTATCTGTCATGATAGTAGCCGGATTCGAATTGACCAAAACAACTTGGTATCCCTCCTCTTTTAAAGAGAGACAGGCTTGTGTACCAGAATAGTCAAACTCTGCTGCTTGTCCAATCACAATCGGGCCAGAACCGATAACCATAATTTTACGTATGTCTGTGCGCTTTGGCATATCAAACTCCTCTAATTCTATATTTTAAAGCTAGCTTTTTTGCTGGAAATCATCAATCATATTAATAAATTCATCAAAAAGATAAGATGTATCATGCGGCCCTGGTGCTGCATCTGGGTGAAACTGCACTGAAAAGGCAGGATAGTATTTATGTCGAACACCTTCGACGGTTTTATCATTAATCTCTTCATGTGTAATGAAGAGAGCCTCAGGGAAATCTTCTCTCGAGACAGCATAACCATGATTTTGACTTGTAAAATCAACCTGTCCTGTTTGCAAATGACGAACAGCATGGTTAAAACCTCGATGACCAAAAGTCATTTTATAAGTCTTTGCACCATTGGCTTTAGCAAATAGTTGATGTCCCATACAAATACCAAAAATTGGAATTTTACCTTGAATTTCTTGGATCATTTGTAAAGCATTCGGTAATTGTTCTGGGTTCCCAGGGCCGTTAGATAAGAGTACTCCATCTGGATTGAGATTTAAGATTTCTTGCGCTGTCGTAGTATGAGGGACGACTGTAATATGACATTGACGTTGTGACAGTTCTCTTAGAATAGAATGTTTTAAACCAAAGTCAACTAATACAATATTTTTGCCAACTCCAGGCGAAGCATAAGCTAATTTGGTTGATACTTGTTCAATTTGATTATTTAAAAGAACACTTTTTTGAAGGTTTTCTAGTGCTTCATGAATAGAATTTCCCTCGTTTATTAAACAAGCTTTCATTGTTCCATGTTTTCGAATAATTTTTGTTAATGCTCGAGTATCTATACCTGAAATTCCAGGTATTCCTTTTAATTTTAAAAATTCATCAAATGTCATCTGTTGACGCCAGTTACTTGGATACTCTGCCCATTCATAAACAATTACTCCCTTACATGTTGGTCTAATAGATTCGTAATCGTCTCGATTTATCCCATAATTTCCAATAAGAGGATAAGTAAAAGTAATGATTTGACCGTTGTAAGATTGATCTGTTATAGATTCTTGATACCCTGTCATTCCTGTACTAAAAACAATTTCACCACTTGTTCCTACATCCGCTCCGAAAGCCTCACCCTCAAACACACTACCATCTTCCAATAATAATAGACGCTTCATTTTATCTCCTTTATTATCTGCTATTGAGCACTGCTTCTAAGATAGCTATCCTTGCATAGACGCCATTACTCATCTGTTTCACTATTCGAGCCTTATCTGCTTCTACTAAATCGCTAGCAATCTCTACATCCCTATTGACGGGTGCTGGGTGCATAATAATTGCTGTATCCCTTAAATGTTTATAGCGTTCTTTTGTAAGACCAAATTGTTGATGATAGCTTTCTTTTGAAAACACCCCTTTACCATCATGACGTTCGTGTTGAACACGTAAAAGCATAAGGACATCAATTTGATCAACTAACTGATCTATTGGTAAACATTGCCCATATTCATCGAACTGACTACTATACCATTCTTTGGGTCCAGAAAAGAAAATTTCAGCTCCTAATCGTTTTAGCACTTGCATGTTAGATTTAGCTACCCGTGAGTGAGTTAGATCTCCTACAATCGCAATTTTTAGTCCTTTGAAGTATCCAAATTCTTCGTAAATAGTTACCAAATCCAAAAGTGATTGGCTTGGATGTTGGCCTGAGCCATCACCCCCATTGACAATAGCTGAATGAATGTTCGGACTAGCAATCAATTCTTTATAATAGTCAATATCAGGGTGCCTAATGACACAAACGTCCAATCCTAGAGCACTCATTGTTAAGATAGTGTCATAAAGGGTTTCTCCTTTATTAACAGAACTTGTATCAGCATTAAATTCAATTGTTTTTAATCCTAATTTGAGTTCTGCCATTTCAAATGACTTATGTGTTCTTGTTGAATTCTCAAAAAAGAGATTTGACACATAGTAATCTTTATCAAAACCAATGTTGCTAGGATTTTCTTTAACTTCGATACTTCTCTTTATCAAAGACATAACTTCTTGATTTGATAATTCTTCTAAACTGACAAAATGTTCTAATGAAAGTGTTTGTGTTTGATGATTCATGATAATTTCTTTCTATAAATTTTAGCTAGAAAAAAGCCTCCTAAAACAAGGAGGCTCTGCAAAATAGTAAGCTAGATAGGGAACTAACTTACTATTTGTTAACGCAATTCCTTGTTTGCCTCTCTGGACAATACCTTAAAGGATATTAATAAGAAATGTTTTACCTATACCAATGTCGCTGCGTGGCTATCTTTTTGATAGACTATTTCACCATTGCAAATTGTGTAGTGAACAACTCCCTTCAATTTATCACCGATAAAAGGAGAGTTGCTGGATTTGGAGGCAAATTCTGCCTTTATTATTCTCTCTTCAGCTTGATCAAAAATAACGATATCTGCAGGTCCACCTTCTCTGAGATAACCTGCATCAAATCCATATAACTGTGCAGGATTACATGTCATTTTTGCCAAAAAGTCAATCATTGAGAGTTCTTTAGTAGATACTAAATAAGTAATCCCTAAGGCTAATGATGTCTCTAAGCCAGTCATACCAGAGGGCGCTTGACTAATATTATCTGCTGCTTTCTCCATAATATGATGGGGAGCGTGATCACTTGCAATAATTGAAATAACACCACTTTTAAGACCATCAATGAGGGCTTGTCTATCCTTTTCAAGTCGCAGTGGTGGATTTAATTTTGCATTAGCACCCTTAGTTAAAAGTAAGTCCTCTGTCTTTGAAAAATGTTGGGGGGTTACTTCTGCTGTTAAGTTAGCACCAAGCTTCTGCGCAAAATCAACTACTTCTACTGATTCTGAACTTGACAAATGCTGGATATGGACTTTCGCCTGTGTTTGGTAAGCAATCATAGCATCTCGCGCAATCATTGAATATTCAGCAAGACCACTAGCTCCACAGACATGATAAATTTTCTGAGCAATATGTTCGTTGATACCAAGAACACCATTTAACGATGGATCCTCTTCATGTAACGATAGGACAACATCATGTTTTCTAGCTAAGTTCATAGCTTCTTGCAAAACCTTAGTATCTGTCAAAGGGATACCATCGTCTGAGAATCCAGCAACTCCAGCTTCTAATAATTCTTCGAAATTAACTAAATCTTTACCATTCAGGGATTTAGTAATTGTAGCAACTGTTTCAATCTTAATTGCTTCTTTTGCTGCACTCTCCTTAACTTGTTTTACAATTTCTGAGCTAGAAATCGTTGGGTTAGTATTGGCCATCATAAGAACTGTCGTAAAACCACCTGCTGCAGCTGATAAGGCTCCTGTATGGATATTTTCTTTATGTGTCTGTCCAGGCTCACGAAAATGTACATGAATATCGACTAATCCTGGAGCTACAATTTTATTGCTTGCATCAATGATTGGAATGCCTTTAATATCAATTTCTTTCGATATTTGTTTAATTTTTCCTTGATCAATCAGCATGTCTGATACTTGATTAAAACCACTTTGAGGGTCGATAATCAATCCGTTTTTAATGATATACATATCTGTCCTCTCTAACTTTGCCAATTCATTTGATCTTCTTTAAATTTTTTCAGTAATACCAGTTGGTCAGCTGTAATATATCCATTAACTTTAGCAACTTTAATTAATTGATTGTAATCCGTCAAAGTCACCAAAGGAATATCAGCTTCACGAAATGCTTGTTCAGCCTTAGCTAATTGATATGTAAATATCGCTACCACCCCTAAAACCTCAATACCTTGACTCTGCGCAGCCGTAACAGCCTCTAAAACAGATCCTCCTGTTGAAATCAAATCTTCAATGATAACCATTTTTTGGCCTGAGTAAACACGTCCCTCGATTTGATTCCCCACACCATGATCCTTTGCCTTCGAGCGTATATAGGCAAAGGGCAAGTTCATCTTATCAGCTATAATAGCGCCATGTGGTATGCCTGCAGTCGCTGTTCCTGCGATGATATCAACGTTTGGGAAATGTTTCTGTATTTGTTTAACAAAACCATTTTCAATCAGTGTCCTTGTCTCAGGATACGATAAGGTTACACGATTATCAGTGTAAATTGGCGATTTGACCCCCGAAGCCCAAGTAAAGGGTTGTTGGGGTCTTAAGTAAACAGCTTGAATATCTAATAGTTCCATGGCAATCTGTCTTGCTAAATCCATCTCAGTACTCCTTTATTTAATACGATTCCATTCTTCTTTTATGTCTAGATATGCTTGATATGGATTTTCTGCTTTCGTTATAGGTCTTCCCACAACGATATAATCAGCCCCAACTATACGTGCTTGCTCAGGAGTCATCGTTCTTTTTTGATCATCTAACTGATTGGTCTGTGGAGGTCTGATACCAGGCGTTAAGCAAATGAAATGTTCGTTAGTCTGTTTCTTGATTTGCTTTACCTCTTGAGCCGATGCGACTACTCCATCTAAGCCTGCTTCTTGAGCTTTTTGAGCATAATGGCAAACCGAATCAACTACACTTAAGTTAATATGTTGATCCACCTGCATTTGTTCTTGTGAAGTCGAGGTTAATTGTGTCACTGCTAATAGTATTGGACCCTCCCCCAAACCTTCTCTAGCTGCTTTCATCATTTCGACTCCTCCTGCAGCATGGACATTAGTCATATCAATGCCTAATTTGGCTAAGACAGACATAGATAATCGAACTGTATTAGGGATATCATGTAATTTTAAATCCAAAAAAATGCGATGTCCTAAGGATTTAATATATCTAATAATTGAGGGACCTTCGGAATAATAAAGCTCCATTCCTATTTTGACAAAAAGCAATTCTTCTTTTGGAAAATGTTCTAAAAAAGTTGTTACAGAAGCCAAATCAGAAAAATCTAAGGCAATGATAGGGCATTTTTCTAACATATAATTCCTCTCTATAGAAATAATAATTGTTGGAAATGTACCAGTATGACACAAAAAACCTTGCCTGAGGGCAAGGTTTCATAAAAAGTTAGCGAAAAAGCACTCGCTATTTGACTTATGATGGTGACCTTGTTCGCCTCTCTGGACTCACTTAAAGATACATTTGTAGGTATTCTACAAGTTTACAATCATTTTGTCAAATAAATACTAAATTATTTTATCATTTTACGTCTAATAAAGAACGATAGAGGAATCTGCTGTACAATACTGATTGCTATAGCAATTGTAAAAGCTGTTACAAAACAGGATCTAAAATATTCCATTGCTAAGGCATCTGCTCCCGTCAATAAAAAGTAAACGGCTCTATAGAAGCTAAGTCCTGGGATAAGAGGAAACATACTTGTCGCTAAAAAGACAGTGGCAGGACACTTACGTTTAGCAGCTAATAGCCGTGAAAAATAAGTGATGAAAAGCCCTGGAAAAAATACGGCTATAGCATCCATGTGAAATTGTTGCCATAAGATCAGGTAGAGCATCCAAGATATTGCTCCTAGTATCCCTAAGTCAAGGAAATAACGTTTTGGAACATGGTAGAGAATAGAGAAGGCTATCGTCCCTAAACCGGCCATTAGTGTTCTGATGATAATCTCAAGAATGGTATTAGGAACACCAGAAAAAGAACCTGTCATTTGTTCTGCAAACGGAATAATTTCAATTGTAATAGCCACGCCTGCTGATATAGAAATACAAATGAGTAAAGCAGACATAATCAAAGCTAAACCTGTTGAAAAATTATTCTGTGAAAATTCTCTCACCGAATTAACAAAGGCAGCCCCTGGCACCATAACCATTAATGCCCCTAATATGATAATGCTACGATGCTCACCTAATCCTGAAAAATATAATAAATTAGCACTTAAAGCCACTACAGAACTACCTAGAATGGTCAAAAGAAATCCTGTATGTATACGACTTTCCATCAAATTCAAAAAATATCCTAAAATTAAGCCTGTTACAGCAGCGGAAAATGAATCTAATAAGGAACTACCCAAGGCTAAAGAAAAACTACCCGCTCCACAAAAATAAGAAATTAAAGTAACAAGCAAACTATAATCTTTTTGATGTTCAATTAAGTCTAACTGCTTTACAATTTCTTCTGGAGATACTAAGTCTTGTTTAGCAATTTGCCTAGAAAGGTTATTAACAGCTTCAAGTCTACCTAAATTTGCTGTTACACCATCTGTATTGCATACTTTAGCTTCTTGTTTACCATAGCGGTTAATCCCGGAAGCGATAATACTGCTACTAACCACATAAGCTTCAAAATTTTCTATCTGAAGAGCCTTAGCAAAATGCTTCATTGTGTCTTCGACACGATAGACTTCTGCTCCGCTTTCAATCAGTAATTTACCAGCTCTAAGAACAACGCTCATATCATTTTGCATCTTATTTGGCTCTGCCTTCTACTTTATTACCCTAGCCACTTAACTAAGTTGGTTAAAGTCCCAAACATCATCCATCCATCCTTCATAAAAGTCCGGTTCATGACATACCATCAAGATTGATCCCTTATAAGCTTTTAAAGCACGTTTTAACTCATCTTTAGCATCTACATCTAAATGATTGGTTGGTTCATCAAGTACAAGGACATTATTTTCGCGATTCATTAATAAGCAAAATCTGACCTTTGATTGCTCCCCACCAGATAACACCTGAATCTGACTTTCAATATGCTTTGAAGTTAAACCACAACGAGCAAGAGCTGCCCTAACCTCTGCTTGGTTCAAAGCAGGAAAAGCATCCCATACTGCTTCAAGTGGAGTTTGGCGATTCCCTCCGGGTACTTCTTGTTCAAAATAACCTAAATCAATAAAATCACCTCGTTCAACATTACCAGAAATAGGGGGGATAATACCTAGTAAACTCTTAAGTAATGTTGTTTTTCCTATCCCATTTGCTCCAACAATAGCTATTTTTTGATTACGTTCAAATGTTAGGTTTAGAGGTTTTGTTAAAGCACGATCATATCCAATTTGAAGATCTTTAGCTTGGAAAATAAAACGTCCTGGTGTGCGAGATTCTTTAAATTCAAAACTTGGCTTTGGTTTCTCTGCTTGTAACTCAATAATATCCATTTTGTCTAGTTTCTTTTGACGAGACATTGCCATATTACGTGTTGCAACGCGTGCTTTATTACGATTAACAAAATCTTGTAAATCAGCTATTTCCTTTTGTTGACGTTCATAGGCTGCTTCTAATTGAGCCTTTTTCATTGCATAGACTGATTCAAAATTAGTATAATCACCGGAATATCTTACTAAATCTTGATTTTCAACATGATAGACAATATTGATAACATCGTTCAAAAATGGAATATCGTGTGAGATTAAAACAAAAGCATTTTCATAATTTTGTAAATAGCGTTTTAACCAATCAATGTGTTCAGCATCAAGGTAGTTTGTAGGCTCATCAAGCAGGAGGATATCTGGCTTTTCTAATAACAGTTTTGCTAAAAGGACCTTTGTCCTTTGACCACCAGATAATTCAGTAACATCAGAATCCATACCAAAATCCATAACTCCTAATGCCCGTGCGACTTCATCAATTTTAGCATCAAGCGTATAAAAATCACGTGATTCTAAACGATCTTGTAGTTCTCCAACTTCTTCCATAAGGCTATCTACATCTGCGCCATCATCTGCCATGGATATATATATATCATTGATACGTGCCTCTGTTTTAAAAAGTTCATCAAATGCTGTTCGCAAAACATCACGAACTGTTTGACCTTCTTCTAACACAGTATGTTGATCAAGGTAACCAGCAGTTACATATTTTGACCATTCAATTTTTCCTTCATCAGGTTGAAGATGACCTGTAACAATTGACATGAATGTTGATTTTCCTTCACCATTAGCACCAATAAGTCCTATATGTTCACCTTTTAAAAGGCGAAAAGAAACATTCTCAAAAATAGCACGATCACCAAAACCGTGACTTAAGTTTTTTACTTCTAAAATACTCATTTAAAATCCTTTGATTGATAATAGAGGTTATTAAAAAACTCATAGAGACACTCTACAAGTTTTTAAATTAGCACATTACATAGTAAGTTCCATATACAAGTATAGAGAGTTTAAACTTAAAAGTCAAACCTTACTTAATTTTTTCAAAGTGTAAATGAACAGTGATTTGATCATCATAACCATTTCGCTCTAAATCACGTTGCAAACGGTATGAAATATAGTGTTCAGCAATATGAATGTATCCTGCATCCAATAAACGATTTTCAACCAAAGACTGAATCATATTGATCGTTGGTCGTTCAACCTGAGCATCCTCTAAATCTAAGATTACTTTTTTAGTCACTTGAGCAAGGTCTTGACGAAGTGACTCATCAAGCACATAAACTGTTTGAGCAGCTTTCAAGATAGCTTGGTAGATTTTTTCAGGATCAAATTCAACAATCTGTCCATCACGTTTGATGATTTGCATAAGAGCCCCTCCTTAATGTGGAAACAATGTTAAAACGATTTGCAATCATTTTCATTTGTTAATTTCATTATGCAAATGTTTTCATAATTTGTCAAGTGTTTTACCTGATATTGATGAAAAATTAATATCACTAGAAGTCAGTATAAGTATTAAGCAATGTCATATTCTTCTATATTAATTCAAATTTTAACTCTTTCGCTGGTTTAACCAGCCCATTCTTATGCAATGTTTCTGCGATTTGAACAGAATTCCAAGCTGCCCCCTTCAGTAGATTATCTGAAACTACCCACATATGAACACCATTTTCTTGATCAAGGTCTTTTCGAATACGACCAACAAAGGTCTCCCTATGGCCTACAGCATTAATCGCTTGAGGGTAAATTTGCTGAGATGGAAGGTCTTGTAGGACGGCACCAGGAAAATTTGCAATAGCCTTTTTAATTTCAGAGATTGAGGCTAATTCTTTCGTCTCAATATAAATAGACTCAGAATGACCCGATAAAACGGGAATGCGGACGCAGGTAGCTGAAACCTTAATAGTAGCATCTTCCATAATTTTCTTTGTCTCCAAAGTCATTTTCATTTCTTCGTACGTATAATCATTATCAGTAAAAATATCAATTTGAGGTAATGCATTGAATGCGATAGGATAATGTTTTTGATCGCTAGAACATGGCAAGACCGTTGCAATTAATTGATCAGGTGAAAGGTTATCATTTAAAACTTGTCTCAACTGTTCCTTAGTTTCTTCAACAGCACGTGCACCTGAACCCGAAACAGCTTGATAGGTGGAAACTATAACACGCTCTATCCCCCATTTTTGACGAATGGGCTCTAAAGCAATCATCATTTGAATAGTAGAACAATTGGGACAAGCTATGATACCATTATGACCAATCATGGCATGAGCATTTACTTCAGGAACAACTAGTGGAACATCAGGATTCTGACGAAAATATGACGTGTTATCTACTACAACTGCTCCAGACTTTACTGCATAAGGAGCGAACTTTGCTGAAATAGATCCACCAGCTGAAAACAAGGCAATATCAACATCGTAAAATGATTCTTTTGTTGTCTCTTCAACACGTATAGCCTCATCTTTAAAATGTAAAATTTTACCTGCTGAGCGACTTGATGATAAAAGTTTCACTTGTTCTATTGGTAAATTCGATTGTTCTAATTGACGAATCATTTGTGTTCCTACGGCACCTGTAGCACCCACGATAGCAACGGTATATCCCATATAATGACCTCTATTTGTTGATGTTATTCATCAATATTTTCAAAACATTTTAATGTGACTATTATACTACATTTTTATAAACTTTCAAGAATAGCCAAATGAAAAAAGTCACCCTAACCAACCTAATTATAAAAAGGAATCTCGTATCCGATTCCTTTTTATTGATTGTATATATCATTATAATAGTTACTAAATGATTGATTATACTTAATTTTCATTGCGTCTCAAACCGCAGCGACTTGTTAACAAAATTAAACCAAAACCTACAAGTTTAAAAATGACATTTTGATCACCACCTGTTTTAGGTAATTTATTTATCACTGAAATTGTTCTAGAATTATTAGTTAACATCGGTCTATTAGCTACATTAGTAACCTGAGATACTTTTTTAGAGAATGACTGTTTGTTAGAGTCACCTTGACTAGAGTGATTATTTTCTCTAGATACAGTTGGCTTTGAAAAAAGTGGATTTTTCCCTATAAGTTGACCTACTTGGCTCTTGTTATCCGCATCACGTTGGCGGCGCTCTAGAACATTGCCCTGACTTTTGTTTTCCGCATCACGTTGACGACGCTCTAAAACATTGCCTTGGCTCTTATTCTCAACATCGCGTTGACGACGCTCTAAAACATTGCCTTGGCTCTTGTTTTCCGCATCACGTTGGCGACGCTCTAGAACATTACCTTGGCTCTTGTTCTCAACATCGCGTTGACGACGCTCTAAAACATTGCCTTGGCTCTTGTTTTCCGCATCACGTTGGCGACGCTCTAAAACATTACCCTGACTTTTATTTTCCGCATCACGTTGGCGACGCTCTAAAACATTACCTTGACTTTGATTTCCAACACTATCCATAGCAGATACAGGACTTGATCCTAAAATAATAGTTGATCCTAGCACTCCCATATAAAGCCAAAGCTTTCCTGATTTCCAAGTTCTAAAACCTATTTTATTGAACAATTAATTTTCTCCTTACTTTTTTTAAATTTTAAAAGTCATTTTATTATTATTTTTATTTAGATTATATATATTAAAACATTTTATAATCTATGCCAAGTTAATTTGTTATTTAATTACAATTTATTATTAATTTGTATGCTTAAAATTAAATAGTTGATATCTAAAACATGATATTTTTAAATTTTCCTTTAATATTATAAAACATGATAGATAGTCATACTAACATTAGGATTTACAATGAGATAATAGTATATTTTTAATACTTCATCTAAACCATCAGAAACTAGATTATTTAAAAATTTTACAAAGAATGTGATGGTAGCATATTCAATTAAAGTTAAGTAAAAACATAATTTTTAGAAAGAAATTGTGACTTATTTATGCAAAAAAAAGAAAGAACCAAACTGGTTCTTTCTTTTTTGCTTTTCAGCTACTTACCACAGTTTGTAATGAATTACAAGTAGTAGTAAGCTAAGGGCACCTTTTCAAGTGTGATAAGAAGGTTCACACAACTTATCAAGATCCGCTCCTGCGTTTATAATCTCCCTGCGCAATAGTGGTAAAACCACATATCGACTCATCGCATAACAGTAGTTTAACATAATTTAGTTAAAATGCAACCTTTACTTTTTAAATATAACTAGATTCTTCAGTTTACTTTTAATATTAAATTAAAAATAAATTATTTCTAAAGCAGGGGAGCAATAGTTTTTGTCACTATGCCAATTACTTTTTGGAATTTTGGAATATTATTTATATCTTTCAAGCTAACTAACCTTGATTTATTTAACGTATCCATATAATCTCGATAAATGTCTTGGATTGCATCTACCTTATAAAGATAAACAGCACATTCAAAATGGTGATACAGGCTACGGTAATCAAGATTTATCGTACCTACAACAGCCTTTGTATTATCACTAAGGAATATTTTTGAATGAACAAATCCAGGGGTGTATTCATATATTTTAACACCTGATTTTATTAATGCTTGATAGTAAGTTTTAGCAAGAGCATAAGGGATTGGCTTATCTGGGATACCCGGCATAATAATACGTACATCTACACCACGTTCCGCAGCAAACTGAATGGCATGTTCCAATTCACTGTCTAATATTAAATAAGGTGTCATGATGTAAACATATTCTCTAGCATGATTAAGAATATCTATATAAACATTTTCCCCTACTTTATCAGTGTCTAAAGGAGAATCTCCATAAGGAATAACATAGCCTTCATTTTCAACTAAATCATCGTGTACACCGAGGTAAGGCGCTACTAACATTTTTTCCTCAGTAATGGACCACATCTGTAAGAAAAGTAGGAGGAAACTATCCACTGCTTTCCCCTTTAACATAATACCTGAATCTTTCCAATGCCCAAATAACTCAATGTGATTAATATACTCATCGGCTAAGTTTACACCACCAGTCATGCCTACTACTCCATCAATAACAACAATTTTTCGATGGTCACGATAGTTATAATAAGTTGAAATAAAAGGAGAAATCGGAGAAAATGCTTTTGCTTTTATTCCTATTTTCTCAAGTCGTTTCGTATAATCAAAGGATAATTTTGTAATTTCTATCATACCATCATATAAGATACGGACTTCAACACCTTCTTCCACCTTTTGTTCTAAAATACTAAGTATTTCTCCCCACATTATTCCTTCGTCAATGATAAAGAATTCTAAAAAGATATACTTCTTAGCTTTTAGTAGTTCTTCTTTCATTTTTTCAAAGAATGCTTCTCCCGTTGGTAGAAATGTCACATCAGTATTTCGATAAACTGGGAAATTTCCATGTGCTTTTTCAAAATATTGAACCAAATGATATGTTGTGGATGTACTCGACTTAAGCTGATTCAAAGTTTCAGGATCATCCTCTAGATAAATCTGACTCTCATCAATCAATGTCTCCAATCTTTGTTTCAAACCACGATAACCCCAGTCGAATTTGGTGTACATTAGGAACATCGCCCCTAGTAAAGGGGCAATCATTACCAATATTAACCAAGTTACTCGGGACAAAGCATCCATTTCACTATTAACTAAATATAAGACCGCTCCAATTGTTAAGATATGCTCAACGGTTGCTAACCAAACACGATACTGCTCTAGCCATGAGTAAGAGGCTAGTAAAAACAATAATTGTAAAATCAATAAAATAGCGATAACGGTTGTTCGACTAAATATACCCCTTAGTAAACTTTTCTTACTCTTATTAAGTAAACGAACAATTTTGACTTTATTACTGATAAGTTTTTCCCCCCTCCAAATCAATCATTTTATTATAGCATACTGTCACTTGAATAGCATTCTATTATTCTAAATTATCTCTAGTTAAAATCTAATCCCCAATAAAAAGAGGCTAGCATCACAAGCCCTACCTCTTTATTATTTAAAATAATCCAACGGCTGTACCGTCTTCTAAAACATCCATATTGAGAGCTGCAGGTTTTTTAGGTAAACCAGGCATTGTCAATACGTCTCCAGTAAGAGCAACTATAAAACCAGCTCCTGTTTTTGGAACAAATTCACGAACAGTTATATCAAAGTCAGTTGGAGCACCAAATAAATTTGGATTATCAGAAAAGCTATATTGTGTCTTTGCCATACAAATAGGCATCTTGTCCCAGCCATTGTCACTAAACTCTTTTAATTGTATTTGTGCCTTAGGTCCAAAATGAACTTTATTACCACCATATATTTTAGTAACAATTTTTTTAATTTTTTCTTCAATAGTGTCTTCATCATTATATAAGCGTTTGTAATTGGATGATTGTGTTTCAATCACATTAGCAACAGTCTGTGCAAGTTCAAGGCCACCGTCTGCTCCATCTTCCCACACACTTGCTAATTCAACTGCCACATCAATATTACTACATAAGGTTTTAAGAGTTGCAATTTCACTTTCTGTATCTGCAGTAAACTGATTGATAGCTACAACTACCGGAACACCATATTGACGCATATTGTTAACGTGACGCTCGAGATTTGTAAAACCTCTTTTAACTGCTTCGACGTTCTCTTGTGAGAGATCTTCTTTTGAAACACCTCCATGCATTTTCAATGCACGCAATGTAGCAACAATAACAATCGCATCGGGAGAAGTCGGAAGGTTTGGCGTTTTTATATCAAGAAACTTTTCAGCGCCCAAGTCTGCTCCAAAACCAGCTTCAGTAACAACGTAATCTGCTAAGCGTAGAGCTGTTGAAGTCGCTAAGACAGAATTACATCCATGTGCAATATTAGCAAATGGTCCCCCATGGACAAGAGCCGGTGTCCCATAAATGGTTTGAACCAAATTAGGTTTGATAGCATCTTTTAGGATAAGTGTGAGAGCTCCTTCAATCTTCAAATCTTTAACATAGATTGGTTTACGGTCCCTTGAGTAAGCCACAACAATATTTGACAGGCGTTTCTTTAAATCTGATAGGTCAGTAGCTAAACATAGAATAGCCATTATTTCAGAAGCAACAGTAATATCAAAGCCATCTTCACGTGGTATCCCATTGACAGGGCTTCCTAAGCCAACGATCACCTGACGAAGAGCACGATCATTAAGATCAACTACACGCTTCCAAATCACTCGACGTTGGTCAATATCTAATTCATTGCCTTGATGAATATGATTATCAAGTAGAGCTGATAAAGCATTATTAGCAGTTGTGATTGCGTGCATATCACCAGTAAAATGCAAATTAATATCTTCCATTGGTAGTACTTGTGCGTATCCACCTCCAGCAGCTCCTCCTTTAATACCCATTACAGGACCTAAAGAAGGTTCGCGAAGCGCAATCATCGTTTTTTTACCAATTTTATTTAAAGCATCAGCTAATCCAATGCTCATAGTGGATTTTCCCTCACCTGCTGGTGTCGGATTAATAGCAGTTACTAAAATTAACTTTCCTACTTTTTGAGATCTTACAGCTTCAATCTTATCAAAAGATAATTTTGCTTTGTATTTACCATACAATTCTATATCATCAAAACCAATTCCTACTTGCTCAACAATCTCAGCAATAGGCTTTAGGGCGACGCTTTGCGCTATTTCAATATCTGTTTTCATGATATTCTCCTTCTAAATAATAAAAATAGTATAGCAATATTCCCTATAAAAACATATTTTTTTGCAAAAAAAATTTAAAATGTTCGTCTTATGAAAATAAAACTGCTTTTATTTCTTCTGGACTAGTCTGACCAAAATAATCTTCTAATGATAAAGTACTTAATTTTTCCAAGACTAATTCTTCTTTCATAGGGCAACCAATGAGAAGGTTTTCAATATCTGAAATATCTTTAGAACTGAAAAAGTCACCATAAATACGGCAATTCGTAATAATACCTTTCTCAATTTCTAAGTGAAAATCGTAAGTTCCTGACGGAAAACGAGCATCTCTGTGATACGAATACTGTGGTGAGTTACCATAATTCCAATCCCAATTCTTATATTTTTCATCAGCTAGAGCGTCAATCGCAGCCCAATCTTTTTCGGTTAGATGATAGCGTTTTGCCTGATCAATATGATCAATATGTAATAATTGACAAACCATTAAATCTTTAAATTGATCGGTTGTGATATGACGATAATCTTCTGACAAGTGGCTACGAATATCTCCTACTCGACTTCGGACAGATTTTATCCCTTTAGATTCAATTTTTTTCCGATTAGGATTTAACACTTTTTCCATAGCATCAAAATCAACATCTAATAAAAGAGAGTAACCACCGTAAATACGACCGTTTACTATCGTCATTGCTGCACCTGATACTTTTTTACCATCAATAACTAAGTCATTTCGTCCCCTCATTTCAACACTAGAAGCACCTAAAGTTTTTAGGGCCTTAATAGCTGGCTCATAAGCTCGTTTGAAATCACCAAATTGTCCATGATCTTTCATTAGATAGCAAATATTTACAGCACCTGAGTCAACGTAAACAGCTCCTCCACCAGTATCTCGACGAACAACAGGAATATCATGTTCTTTCAAATATTCTTGATTTGTCTCTATAACTGCATTCTGAAATTTTCCGATTTCAACTTTAGGATCACAATAGTATGGAAATAAAATATCATCATCTAAAAAAACATTTTGTAAAATATAAACTTGCATGGCAAGTGCAATCGCACCGTCTGTGATACGCTTACCATTTCTAATTGGTTCAATAAGATACATTTAGGTCTCCTTTTATAGCAATTTAGTTATCCAATAATTTCTTTTTTCGCTTCAGCAATTAATTCAGCGATATGCTGTGTCAGTTGCACACTCCTTGAGCGAATCTTTTGAGGAATGCGATAATGCTTGTGATTAAGAGTAACAAATAAAGAGTTTTCATTTAAAGAGACGAATCGCCAAAACGGATGCTTAATAAATTGTGGCGTGGTATGTCCAACTCCAATCTCTAGATAAAGAACTTTGTCATTTTGATGTTGTGATAAGAAATTTTCATAACGTTGTCGTTGAGCATGAAAGTCAGCATCTTCCACCATACCTTTTTCTTCGTTACGTTTATTAATTTCAAACGGTTGATCACACTTTGGGCATTTGGGGATTAAGTTACTAGGAATCTTCATATCCTTTTGTTGTGCAATCATTTGACGAATTGCCTGATCATTTCGATAAGTTTGTTGATGACAATGTTGACTACACTGCCATAAGCCATATTCACCTTGAATATGAAAAACTTTTTCTAAATTATAATCAGCCACAGCGAAGGCATTATCAGCATTAGTTGTAATAATATGATATTCTTTTTTCGCTAAAATATCCTTTAAATCAAGATAAGCTTGTCCTACCGGTTGATCTAAATAATTAAGTGCCACAAAACGACTTTGGAAGGCCCAATATTCTTCCCAATCTTCAAAGTCATAAAGACTTGCTTGCAACATATCTAATAGTTGATATTTAGCAATAAAATCCGGAAAAGCTTCTTCAAATCTGGGGCCAATATAGGTAAATCCATCCGCTGCAGACATGCCTGCACCAATACCAACTACAATAGCATCTGATTCTTCTATTAACTGACTTAGTATTTCTGATTGAGAATGATTAGTTTTTTCTAGAGTCTTCCACACTGTCATCTATTTCCTCTTTTAATAATAATTTTTGATAAATCTCTTGGTCTTTAGGTGTGAATGTATTGAAAATAATATAGAGTTTGTGCTGATTTTCGCGTTGCCACTCTAATATCTCTTGAACAGCCAATTCAGCGGCTCTTTGATTAGGAAAACCAAATTCTCCCGTTGATATACAAGGGAAGACAATTGTTTTAAGATTAGCTTGAGCTGCCAATTGTAAGCAGGATTTATAAGAAGACTTTAATAAATCCTCTCTTATACGAGATGGCTTTTGATCAACTTTTACATAAGGTCCGACTGTATGAATAACATACTTACAAGGAAGATGATAGGATTCGGTAAGTTTAGCTTGTCCTACGGCTTCCATTCGTCCTTGTTGTGTCATCAATTGATGACATGCTAAACGTAATCGTGAACCTGCAAACGTATGAATCTGATTGTCAATACAATGGTGATTAGGAATAAAACAACCTAACAACTTACTATTTGCTGCATTAACAATAGCATCCACTTGTAATAAGCAAATATCCCCATGGTAGGTAAATACATTTGAATATACCGTTTGATGACAGACGTCTATCGTTTTTACTTTTTGAGTATTCCACCAATGTGACAAATACCTATCTTCTAAAGACAGGTACTCTTGACTAATGTTTTGAGGATCTTGTTGATTAACTAGACCACGCCAAACCGTTTGCAAATCGGTGGTCCTCAAGTCATCAACGTCTGTTAATTTTTCTGACTGAAGATACTCAATCATGGCTAGCAATAGTTGTTTTTGATTAGGCATTTTCTAAAGCTTCAAAAGCAGCATAATCAACATCTGTTAACACAACCAACCAATTTTCGTCAGCTTTTTCAGAATTTAACAAAGTTGGTTCTTGACTTGCAGCTGTATTAACTTTAACAACTTTACCTGTAAGAGGAGATAAAATTGCCATAACCGTCTTTGAAGCTTCAATATTTAAAATAACATCATCAACTTCTAAATTTGTATCATCTGTGAATTCCACATATCCAACAGTTCCCAAGTCATCTTGAAGTTCGGGAGTTAAGCTGATAGTATAAAGTTCTTCATTTTTTTCAATTAATAAGTAGTTCGCAATTTTTTTCATGAGTAATTTCCTTTCTGAGAAAACGTGATTAATATAACTGTGATAATAATTTTAAGGATTTGATTCGTTGATCAAGTCCTGGAACAAGAGGAATCAAAAGTAGTTCTTCTGCTTGACTAGCATTAACTAAAGCGTCAAGGCTTTCTTTAACTTGTTTTGGATCACCTACAATCATACGGTGGCGATTTGATTTAATTTTTGCTTTTTGTTCAGGAGTCAATTGGTAATGATTAGCTTCTTCAATAGTAGGAAATGTTGCAAATTCATTGAAGTCTTTATTTCCTAGCATCCAGATATCTAAAGTCTTTGCTATGTTTTCAGCTTCTTCTGAAGTATCAGCTATAACTACAAATGGAGCTACCATCAAATTAGGAGACTTATTAGGATAATATTCTTCAAACTGATGATAATAAAGAGATGAAAGCTTTTTAGCTTCTGTCAATGGGTCTTTGTCCATAAAAGGAAAAACACCGAAGGTAAAGCCTAAGCCAAGTTTAGCCGCTAAATAAGCTGATTTTTGACCACTCCCCAACACATATAAGTCTGGGAAGCTAGAAAGAGTCGGTTGAACTAATGGTTCCTTACTGGATGATTCATCAATAAGCCATGACTTCAATTCCTCCAGTACCTCTTCGTAATCATGTGCTTTATGTAAGCTACGAAGTGCATTTGAAACTTTAACTGTCCCTAGTGAATTTCCTAAACCAATACTTACTCGATTCGGATGACATGTCTCTAATGTCTTGAGAGTCTCCGCGAGTTTAAAACTACTATAGTGCAGAGGCATTATACCTCCAGAGCCAATTTTGATAGATTTAGTCTGGTTAGCCAAATGCATTATCATTAATTCTGGATTGCTAATACTGAATGCCTTAACACCGTGATGTTCAGCCACCCAAAATTGATGATAGCCTAGTTGCTCCGCCTCTTGTGATAAAAGAATCGTTTCTTGTATTGCATCACTTGCAGTTTTTCCATAATCAATAAGCCCATAATCAAGGACACTTAATTTCATCTTTCCTCCCTATAATTGCTTCGAAGTTCTCTAAAAACTTCTCGAGCTTCCTTTGGTAAAGATTCTCCATAATCCATCAAAGGAACAATATCTTTAAAGGAGGCTTTTGGAATCGCCAAACCTTCTAAATCATTCACTTTAATCCTTAAATTAATCTGATCAGAACGCTTAGCTTTTATTTTTTGTAAAAATTCCGGATCAACTACTAAGGGCGTGGAAGCTCCTATCATATGAGCATGTTGTAAGGCTTCAAACACCTTTGAAGCACTATTAATACCTCCAGTTGCCATAATTGGAACTCTATCACCAAAATGTTCAAATATAACTTGATTAACCAGCTGCCCTTTGTAAACTCCCTCAGAACGTATAGTATTTCTAAAGACATCATGCCCCCAGCTTGCAATGGCAAGATAATCTACCTGAGCAATCGCTAAAATTTTTTCAAGAAATTCCATAAACTCTTCAATGCTATATCCAATTTGTGAACCGCGAGTTTCTTCAGGCGTCGCTCTAAAACCAAGGATAAAATCTGACTCCGCTTCTTCTCTGATAACTTTTTGTACCGCTTTAAAAACTTCTAAGCCTAAACGACAGCGATTAGTCAAAGTTTGAGGACCATACTCATCTTTTCTTTGATTTGAGAAGGTTGAGAAAAAAGTTTGAATTAGTAATCGTTGTGCAGAAGATATTTCAACACCATCAAATCCAGCTTGTATAGCTCGTCTTGTAGCCTGGACATATTCATCGATAATCCTTAGTATATCTTTGTGTGTTAGTTCTTTAACCTGATGTGGGTATGGCGATTGCAATTGCATAGGGCTGGGACCATATACATATCCGTGTCTTGCCAAAGTGTGACTTGAGAAACGTCCAGCATGCGTCAGCTGCAAAACAGCTTTCGCTCCCTTAGACTTCATTGCTTTAGCCAATTTAGTCAAACCAGGAATGTCCTCATCCTTTGAAACGCTAAAACCATATTCAAATAACTGACCATATTCTGTGATATATGCTGCTCCAGTAATTTGTAATGGAGCGGATTTAGCACGACGAACAGCATATGCTATGTCGTCATCAGTTACAAAACCTTCTGATGTAGAAGAATTAGTTACCATAGGTGATAGAACAAAACGATTTTCTAAGCTCAATCCATTGGGAAGTGTTAATGGACGAAATAAATTACCTTGGACATTATTCATCTCTGCTCACCATCCCCTTATTAGCCATAGACTTAGCCTGAAATCTATCAAACTCTGCAACTAAATCGGGTCTAATCATCAGTAAACGATCATTAAAACCTACTTGTTTAAGGCTAATCAACATACGATCAATAACATCTTCTACTGTCATAGGACAATCTAATAGATCAGATAGATTAGCCATAATTTCAGGATCTACATTTGGATAAGCAATTGGACTACCCGTATCACCTAGACCAATCTTATAAAAATCTGAAATCATTTGACTCCGCCCTTTTTGATCGCCACAAACGCTAAGGTAAATTGATACCGCAATACCATTCTTTATACGGCGCTGAGCCAAGCCAGCAAATTTTTTGCCATTTATACTAAGATCAAACTTACCAGGACAATAGGAGGTCTCTACTTCAAAGTGCTCAATAGGTTGATAAAAATCCGAAAATATACTTCTAATAAAATCGACCATTATAAGATACCCATCTGAGATAGACAATTTTCTCTCAAAAACATCTGGAATAACCAATGAAAAATTTAAAATTCCTTCATCAGCTACAACTGCGAGACCTCCAAAATTCCGAACAACTGGTTCATAACCACGACTGATGATTTCTTTTTTAGCTAATTCTAAATGTGGTAATTCTCGATCTAACATCCCCAGAATGACTGTCTTAGTCATCGGCCAAATATGCAAAATAATTTCTTGATTTGAGCGATTAATCTCCCTTAAAAATACTTCTGTCCATATAAAAGGTTTTTCCGCGTCTTGAGCATCTGTAACATAGTCTTTAAAAATAGATACAGGTAACTGCGCTAGATCTTGCCACTCCAATAAATCTGACCTCCTTTCTCTAGAAAACTCTGCAAGATTTATTTTATCGCAATCGCTTGAAATTTTCCAGTAAGTTTCCCTCAAATTCCATTACTATCAAGAAGAAATATATCTTTTATTTACGAAAAGCATTTTTTTATGTACAATATGGCTATGAAAATTTTGATTACATCAGGTGGGACTACCGAGAAAATTGATACCGTTAGGAGTATCACGAATCACGCAACAGGAGCTTTAGGAAAAATAATTGCAGAAAAATATTTACGAGAAGGACATCAGGTGACACTCGTGACTACTAAAAATGCAGTCAAACCAGAATCTGCTACCAACTTATCCATATTTGAGATTGAGGACGTTGACTCATTAATAAAAACCTTGAAGCCATTAGTGAAAGAGCATGATATTTTAATTCATAGCATGGCAGTGTCTGACTATACCCCCGTCTACATGGCTGATTTCGAAAAGGTTAAATCAAGCGATGATTTAGATACTTTTTTGCGCAAAGATAACCACGAAGGGAAAATATCATCTGAATCAGAATATCAAGTCCTTTTTCTCAAAAAAACACCAAAAGTTATCAGCCTTGTGAAAAAATGGAATCCTCAAATTACTCTAGTAGGTTTTAAACTACTTGTGAACGTTACTAAAGAAAACCTTTTTAAAGTTGCTCGTCATAGCTTAATCAAAAATAAAGCTACGTTTATTTTAGCTAATGACCTCATTGATATTACCTCAAAACATCACATAGCCTACCTACTTGATCATGATAATGTGTATAAAGCTACCACCAAAGAAGATATTGCTCAATTAATTTACGAGAAGGTAAAAAAAATATGATTAAACGTATTACACTAGCCGTCACAGGTTCAATTTCGGCCTATAAAGCAGCAGACCTTACAAGTCAATTAACTAAAATTGGCTATGATGTTCATATCATAATGACACAAGCTGCCACACAATTTATTACACCGTTAACTCTGCAAGTATTATCAAAAAATCCTATTCATTTAGATGTTATGGATGAGCATAACCCAAAAATCATCAACCATATCGAATTAGCAAAACGCACAGATTTATTTATCGTTGCACCTGCCTCTGCTAATACTATTGCTCATCTAGCATATGGCTTCGCTGATAACATCGTAACAAGCGTTGCTCTTGCTATGCCCGATGAAACTCCAAAACTTATCGCACCAGCAATGAATACAAAGATGTATCATAATACAATCACCCAACGTAACATTGATATTTTGAAAAAAATAGGTTATCAGGAAATTGAACCTCGTATTAGTTTGCTTGCCTGTGGTGATACCGGTCAAGGAGCCCTAGCTGATATCTCTACTATACTTAAATGTATACAAGAAGTTGCAAATTAGGCTGTAAATTTGTATACTATTTCTAGTTTAATTTAAGGAGTTATAATGAAAAAGAAAAACAAATCCTCTAACATTGCTATAATTGCAATCTTTTTTGCTATTATGCTTGTCATTCATTTTTTGTCATCATTTATTTTTAGTTTTTGGTTAGTCCCTATTAAACCTACTTTGATGCATATCCCAGTTATTATTGCATCTATAGCCTATGGACCTCGTATTGGTGCAACTCTAGGCGCCTTAATGGGGGGGATCAGCGTAGCTAACAGCAGCATTGTTCTATTACCAACGAGTTACCTCTTCTCACCTTTTGTTGAAAATGGTAATTTTTATTCGCTAATTATTGCACTTGTACCACGTATTCTAATCGGGATTATTCCTTATTTCGTTTACAAATTACTACACAACCGCTTTGGTTTGGCTATCTCAGGTGCTATAGGCTCTCTAACAAACACAGTATTTGTTTTATCTGGAATTTTTATCTTTTTTTCAAGTACTTATAATGGGAATATCAAGCTAATGCTCGCTGGGATTATTTCATCTAATTCATTAGCTGAGATGGTCATTGCAGCTATCATTGTATATCTAACTGTTCCTCGTATTCTCAATATTAAACATTAAAAACTGGCCAGGAAGAAATCTTCCTGGCTTTTCTTACTTATATTTTATAGTCATATTGAAAAAAACATGTTATAATGAAAGCGTTTATAAATATTGAAGGAGTATTTCAATGACTTACACAGAAAATTTTCAAAAATGGTTAGATTTTGAGCAGCTTCCTGACTATCTTCGTCAAGAATTACTATCAATGGATGAAAAAACAAAAGAAGATGCTTTTTACACAAACTTAGAATTTGGTACTGCTGGTATGCGTGGTTATATTGGTGCTGGTACAAATCGTATTAATATTTATGTTGTCCGTCAAGCAACCGAAGGATTGGCAAAATTAATCGAAACTAAGGGAGAGGAAGCTAAAAAACGTGGTGTAGCCATTGCTTATGATTCACGCCACTTCTCTCCAGAATTTGCTTTTGAGTCTGCACAGGTCTTGGCACAGCATGGAATTAAATCTTACGTATTTGAAGCTCTTCGTCCAACACCAGAACTCTCTTTTGCTGTTCGCCATTTAAATGCCTATGCTGGTATTATGGTTACTGCAAGCCACAATCCAGCACCTTTCAATGGTTATAAAGTCTATGGACAAGACGGAGGTCAACTACCACCAGCTGATGCTGATGCACTAACAGACTTTATCCGTGCTATTGAAAATCCATTTGCAGTTGAACTTGCTGATTTAGATGAAAGCAAATCATCGGGCCTTATTCAGGTTATCGGTGAAGATGTTGATATTGAATATCTTAGAGAGGTTAAAGATGTTAATATCAATCAAGATTTAATCAATAACTTTGGAAAAGACATGAAAATTGTCTATACTCCTCTCCACGGAACTGGTGAGATGTTGACACGCCGTGCCCTTGCTCAAGCCGGTTTTGAATCTGTTGTTGTAGTAGAATCACAAGCTAAGGCAGATCCAGACTTTTCTACTGTTAAATCGCCTAACCCTGAAAGCCAAGCTGCCTTTGCTCTTGCTGAAGAACTCGGACGAGAAGTTAATGCAGATGTCTTAGTAGCTACTGATCCTGATGCAGACCGCCTAGGCGTTGAAATTCGCCAACCAGATGGTTCTTATAAAAACCTTTCTGGAAATCAAATTGGAGCGATTATTGCGAAATACATCCTGGAAGCTCATAAAACAGCAGGAACACTTCCAGAAAATGCTGCTCTCGCTAAATCAATCGTATCAACAGAATTAGTAACAAAAATTGCCGAAAGTTATGGCGCTACAATGTTTAACGTTTTAACTGGATTCAAATTCATCGCTGAGAAAATTCAAGAGTTTGAAGAAAAACATAACCACACCTATATGTTTGGTTTTGAAGAGAGCTTCGGATATCTTATTAAACCATTTGTCCGTGATAAAGACGCTATTCAAGCAGTTCTTTTGGTTGCTGAGATTGCAGCTTATTACCGTTCGCGTGGTTTAACACTTGCAGATGGTATTGATGAAATTTACAAAGAATATGGTTATTTTGCTGAAAAAACGATTTCAGTAACACTTTCAGGAGTGGATGGAGCTGCTGAAATTAAGAAGATTATGGACAAATTCCGTGAAAATGGTCCAAAACAATTTAACAATACTGATATTGTATTATTAGAAGATTTCCAAAAACAAATCGCTACTAAAAATGATGGAACAATATCTAACTTAACAACTCCTCCAAGTAATGTTTTGAAGTACACGTTAGCTGATGATTCATGGATTGCAGTTCGCCCTTCAGGAACTGAACCAAAAATCAAGTTCTATATTGCTACGGTCGGTAATGATTTAGCAGATGCAGAAACAAAAATCGCCAATATTGAAAAAGAGATTACAACATTTGTAAATTAATAAAAAAAGCTAGGAACTTACTCCTAGCTTTTTTTATATCTATCTAACGATGTTCTATTATTTTCAATCATGAAATATAACTGCAATTAACTTCACGATCAAATAATAGAGCAGACTTACAATTAACCACGTTATCCCAATAACTGCAACTAAACCTATTAAAACAGATAATACCGTATTCTTAGTTGCTAGTTGGTTACTGATAAACCATGAAACTGCAGAAATAAATATCAGTAATAATAGTTGAAGCCTTTTTTTCATATAATTCCTCTTACTACTTTTGTGCATTTTGCATTTGATAATAAATACCTTTTTGAGCTATTAATTCAGAGTGGTTACCCACTTCTACAATTTCACCAGATACCATAACTAAAATAATATCTGCTGTTTGAATGGTAGATAAGCGATGTGCAATAATAAAGCTTGTTCTCCCCTTCATCAACATTTGGAATGCTTCTTGAACAAGAACTTCAGTACGAGTATCTATAGACGATGTCGCCTCATCTAATATCAATATTCTAGGTAATTTAAGAAAAATACGAGCAATTGTCAATAGCTGACATTGCCCCTGTGATAACGAATCTCCAGCATCTTCTAAATACGTATCATATCCATTCGGTAATTGTTTGATAAAGAAATCTGCATTAGCTGCTTTTGCAGCCTCTATCACTTCTTCACGGCTAGCTTTAGGATTGGCATATGCAATGTTATCGTGAATCGTAGCACTTTTTAACCACGTTTCTTGTAATACCATTCCAATTTCTTGCCTTAATTGTGATGGCTCATAATCAGTAATAGGCTTACCATCTAAAAGGATATTTCCCCCGTCAACTTCATAGAAACGCATTAATAAATTGATTAAAGTAGACTTCCCAGCACCTGTTGGTCCTACAATAGCGACCTTAGCTCCTGCTGGAATGTGTAAATTAATACCATTCAATAGTGGTTTTGATTTATTATAACCAAAAATAACGTTTTTAAAATCGATTTGACCTTTGACCGTTGATGAATCAAGTTTTTCTGTACCTGTTATATTTGGTGACGATTCTTCTAAAATAGAGTAAAGGCGTTCTGCACAAGCCAGAGCACTTTGCATCTCAGACAGGACGGAAGAGATGTCATTAAATGGCTTAGTATATTGATTGACATAATTTAAGAAAGTGATTAATTGACCAACACTAAAAGCACCTGACATAATACGAAGGGCACCAATCCCTGCTAAGAAGCCATAAATCAAACTATTGATAAATCGGGTTGATGGATTGACAGTTGAAGAATAAAAAATTGCTGATTGAGAAAAGTTAGCATACTCTTGATTAATAGTCCTAAAATGATCACTACTTTCTTCTTGCGCACTGAATGCTTGAATAAGGCTTTCTTGACTCACCATCTCTTCAATGAATTGAGTTTGTCGTCCTCGTGATGCCGTTTGATTTTGATATAAGTGATAACTCTTTTTAGCAATAAAGCGGGCTAGAAAGAGTGATAAAGGCGTCAGAAATAATACCAAAAAAAGCATTAATAAATCAATCTTTGCCATACTAAAAATAGTAACTAGAATAGTTAATAAACCAACAAAGAACTGGTTAAAAACCATTAATAAACCATTTGATAATTGCTCCGTATCGGTAGTCACACGACTAATCAAGTCACCTATGCCACGTTTATCAAGGTAAGCTATAGGTAATAGACTCAACTTTTCCATTACAGCCTTTCTTAAAGAAGCAACATAATGAAAAATTAAGCGGTTATAGAGCAGAGGATTAATCCATTGAATAATAGTATTTGCTAAAATAACTGCAACCATCTTCCACATTATAGGTAACAATAATATCATAGAATGAGGCGATAATACAACGTCTACCGCCTGTCCAATTAGAACAGGCAAATAAACAGTGAGGCAAACTTGTACTACCGTCCCTAATAATGCCATTCCTACTAAGCTTTTTTTAGAAAGAAGATCTTGAACAAGCTTTTTTTGTATCTTTTTAGGATGACTTGCTTTCATTTACTCCTCCTCCTTAAAATTTTGTGAATGGTAAATGGACTTATAAACTTTGTTATGAGCTAATAAAGATTGATGATTATCAAAACCAACTTGTTTGCCCTTATCAAGGAGTAAGATTCTATCTGCATTTTGTATACTATTAATTCTCTGTGATACAATAATAAGATTAGTTTGGTTGAAATGTTTAATTATAGCTTTAAATAAACGAGCTTCTGTTAAATAATCCAATGCAGATGTTGCATCGTCTAAAATCAAAAATGGAATCTTATCTTGAACTAAAGCTCTTGCAATCGTCAACCTTTGCCTTTGACCACCAGAGAAATTCCTACCAAAACTCTCTACAGGGGCATCAAGTTGACCATCTTTTTCTTTTACAAAATCACTAGCTTGTGCTATTTCTAAAGCAGTCCAAAGTTTTTCCTCACTAACTTTACCAAGTCCCAAAGAAAGGTTAGAACGAATAGTTCCTTTAAACAACTGAGCATTTTGAGGAACAACTCTTACCAGGCTACGCCAATTTGAAATTGTATCTGGACTTTTTCCCTGATGATATATATCAATATCCCCTTCTTGCACTTTATAAATATGAAGCAGTAAATTAACCAAGGTTGATTTCCCAGAGCCAGTTCCACCAATTATCCCTAAAGTTTCTCCTACATTCATAGAAAAAGTAATATCAGATAAAGCTTTTTCAGAGGAGTTTGGATAAGAAAATGCCATTTCTTGCACTTCTAAAGCCTTATTCGAATATTTTGGCTCAAGTTTGTCATCAATTATTTCAGACGGTCTTTCAAAAACGGCTATAATTCGCTTAGCACTGATATAACTTTGGTTCAGTGATGTCACCAACATTGTCATTTTTAACAATTCAACAAGAATTTGCAATAAGTAATTAATTAAAGCAACCAACATTCCTTGTGATAAAAGATGATTAGCTATATTTAAATTACCACGCCAAATAATCACAACCAAAGTGATATTAACAACTAGAAATGTTAGAGGCGTTACTAAACTAGAAAGCCTACCTGCTTTTAATTGTAAATTCGTATAGTGATAATTGATATCATTAAATGCTTCACTCTCTCTATCTACTTGATTAAAGGCACGGATAACTCGTACACCTTGAAGTTGTTGCCTAGTCAACTTTACCAAATAATCGGTTGAAGTTCTGATTTTAAGGTAAATAGGATTTAATAGTCGAGACATTACAAAAACAATGATAAATAACGTGACAACCATTATCAAGAACCAAATAGTCAATGAGGGACTAATGGAAAAAGCCATAATTATGGCACCAAAAACAATAATCGGAGCCCTCAAAAATAAACGTAAAAATTGATTTAAACCAGTTTGGATGTGAAATGTATCAGCAGTCAAACGAGTAATCAAACTAGCAGTTCCCAATTCATCTCTGTCTTTTTTACCCAGTGACATGACTTTTTGATAGAGATCCTCTGTCAATTGTCTCGTATAACCAACTGCGGCTTTTGAAGAATAATATTGAGCAGTTATCGCTACTACAACACCCACCGCAGCCAAAAAGAAAATCAATCCAATTTGCAACAGTAAACTACTTCTATCCCCTCGTGGAATGGTCTCGTCAATCATTTTTGCAATAACGATTGGTACCAAAAGTTCAAAAGAGGCTTCTAATAATTTGAAAAGGGGTCCAAAGATAGTTTCTTTGATATACCCCTTAAAATAATAAGTTAGTCTTTTCATACTTACCCTTCTTAAAACAACTCCATTATTTTTATCAAATAAAGGTTGAATTGAACTTCACGTGAGTAGTAAATATTACCACCATTTTTATAGAGCTTCCCTCCTGAAATTAAGGCGAGAGGATGATAGTAAAAGTAAGTGTCCCCGTTATAATTTCCTAGGCTGGGAGCTACAACATTTTTAGAGTAATTTTTGGCCAACTCAATGGAATTTTCACCCCCATGATCCGCTACATAATCAATATAAGAAGAACCAAAATTATATGCTTGGACAGCAGTCCATACATCAACCTTAGCTTTTTTAGCTTGACTTATATTTTGTGACAACAGAGTGACGCCATGTTTAATACTGGTGTGACTATCCGTAATACTGTTCGTAGTTCCACTGATACTTTCACTTGATTGCATCACATCTATAGCATCTCCCTTAGTTTCAGTATAAATCATAGATAATACTAAGTGCACATTAGCCTCTGAACCATTCTCTGCAAGAGTATTCTGCACTAAATCATGATATTGAAGCACTTTTTTAACATTTTCATGGATGATAACTAGACGGTACCCAATGAAAATAATAATAATTAATGCTATCAAACGTTTTAAAAATTTAAACATATTATTTATTTTGAATATCCTGTATGTTTTTGATTAGTATTGAGTATGTACCATCAGGGTTTTGGATAAATTCAACTGATTCGGCATCTTGGTAGACATTGTTGGGTACAATCAATTCAATACCATTTGAAAGAGATAGCTTCTGATTCTCTAACTTCTTAATTTGACGGGAATGATCAATATCACTTACTTGAACAGATCCAGGTATTGCGTCTTTCAATTCATCAACAAAAGTCAGCCTGGCTGTTAAATTATCATCAAATAATTGATCTGCTAATTTTTCTGGAGACAATTCTTGCTCTTCTTCTAAATTCTTATAAATAGCCGATTTCATTTTTGATTGGAAAGAAAAATCATCTTTGTTGAAATTTTCAGCAATTTTTTGAGCTGTCTGTTCAACCATTTTTATAGATTTTTTAACAGACTGTTCTGGTTGTACTTGTAATAAATTTTCAGAAAAATAATTAGCAAATGAACCATTGTGTTTGATACGCTTTTCAATTAAATAGTATTGCTTTGATGACTTGTTAACAACCAAAGCTTCATCTGGAGTTTGAGCAGCACTTGGAAGGTTATTCTGTGTTATTGTAATTGGCTGCTCTTGATTTTCAGAAACATGAGCAAAATGTTCCTTTAATGAGATTCGAAGGAAAGCAAAATGTTCCATTCCATCCTTGTCAAATTGAATAAAAACTAAGTCATTCGTTTTTTGATCTTCCGATATGACAAACTCTTCTTTCCAAAGTTGCGCAATTTGACAGGAAGAAACATATAAATCATCTTGTAAATGACTCATAAATACATTATCCTCTCCAAAATAGCCACGCTTAGCTTCATCAGAAAAAACTTTACTTAATTTTTTACGAAAGTAGTCATCAATCCTTGGAGTTAGGGTTAACGGAGTATCTGATAGCACTAACTCTGTGTCGTTAGGAGAAAACTGATGTATAATAATCTGTTTGATATAAAAATCCATCATAACATTAATTCTCATACAAAGGGAAAGCGTCCGTTAATGATTTAATTTCTTGACGAACTTCTGTGAGGACATCTTGATTTTCATGATTTTTGAGTGCCTTAATCATTAATTCAGCGATTCTTCGAGATTCTTCAACTCCCATTCCTCGACTAGTAATTGCTGGAGTACCAATTCGAATACCTGATGTTTTAAATGGTGATAGTCGCTCAAACGGTATAGAGTTCTTGTTAAGGGTGATATTGACTTCTTCAAGAACATTTTGTGCCTTTTTGCCATTCTCAATAACTTTTGTGACGTCTACTAAGAACAAATGATTATCAGTACCATCAGAAATCAAATGAAAGTCATCATCTTCTTTAAAAACTTTAGCCATGGCTTGAGCATTTTTAATAATATCCTCACCGTATATTTTAAAGGAAGGATCTAGAGCTTCTTTCAAAGCTACAGCTTTTGCAGCAATTACATGTTCTAATGGTCCGCCTTGGAGTCCTGGAAAGACTGCAGAATTAATTTTTTTAGCAATTGCTTCATCATTGGTTAAAATCAAACCACCTCTAGGTCCACGTAGAGTCTTATGTGTTGTCGTTGTCGTTACATGAGCATAAGGAATAGGACTAGGATGATGACCAGAAGCAACTAAACCTGCAATGTGAGCCATGTCAACCATTAAGTAAGCATCTACTGCGTCTGCTATTTGACGAAACTTTTCAAAATCAATAATGCGAGAATAGGCCGACGCCCCTGCAACAATTAATTTAGGTTGCGTTTCCTGTGCTATTTTCAAAATGTTATCATAGTCTAGCATCTCCGTCTTAGGATCAACAGAGTAAGAAACAAAATGATAAGTTTTTCCTGAGAAGCTAACTGAAGCGCCATGTGTTAAGTGCCCACCTGCTGCTAAGTCCATCCCTAAGACAGTATCTCCTGGCTCGATTAAAGCCATGTAAGCTGCTGCATTAGCCTGACTACCAGAATGTGGTTGAACATTAGCAAACTCAGCATTAAATAACATCTTAGCTCGTTCTATAGCTAAACTTTCAACTACATCAACACAATCTGTTCCTCCATAATAACGATGACTAGGATACCCTTCGGCATATTTATTTGTCAAAACAGAACCTTGTGCTGCCATAACAGCTTTTGAAACAACGTTTTCTGATGCAATTAATTCAATATTATTTTGTTGGCGAATTTCCTCATCATGAATAGCCTGCCAAAGTTCTTGGTCAAATTCTTTAAAATTGTCTTTATCAAAAATCATTTTTTACTCCTTAAGCTCGTTATAACTTTTAAATAATGGTTTCAATCATTATATTTATCACATTTTTACTATTAGTTGCAAGATGATTAAATTAATTTTCAAAAATTAATTCAGGTATCGTAGCCGTTAGTACCTCTTGCGTGATTGCACCTTGCCTTAAAATCTTAACTCTATCACCAGACAAATCAATAATAGTAGAATCCACACCTGTCAATGCTTTATCATCTTCAATACCTAAAACTTGATGATTAAACTGTTTTTGAATTTCTGAGAATACACGACCACTATCACATCCAGAAATATTAGCAGAAGGACCAATCAATGGACCATGGTTAGCAATCATATCAAGGGTTACAGGGTGCTTAGGCATCCGAAATCCTACGCTTGATAACCCAGAATTGATCCAATCCGGAACTTCTTGTGAAGCTTCCAAAATAATGGTTAGCGGTCCTGGTAAAAAAGCATCGTACAATTGCTTCAAATAGGTCGGTTGATTTTTAGAATATTTTAAAATAGTCTCAAAATCACATATATTTAAGTTCATAGCCTTATCACGAGGTCTTTTTTTAAGCTCATAGACGTGGTTCACAGCTTCTTCACTCAAAGCTTTGGCAAAGATTCCGTAGACCGTTTCTGTTGGCATAATAACTGCGCCATGATCCTCTAAAATCTGTCCCAAATCATTCATTATCTAATACCACCATTCTATCTTTACCAAATATATCTTTCAAAACTCTGCAACGATTGTTTGGAAAATATCTTTTCAATAAACTTCGTAAATCATCACCTTGTTTGTAACCTATTTCAAAATATAATTTACCTCTAGGTTGCAAATATTCTCTTGAGTTTTCAATGATTTTACGATAAATAGCTAATCCTTCTTCGTCTGCAAAAAGGGCACTATGAGGCTCTGAAGCTAGCACATTCTTCCCCACCTCGTCTTTGTCATTGTAAGAAATATAGGGAGGATTAGACACAATAATATCAAATTTATCTGAAATGTTACTAAAGACATCTGATTCTATAAAAGTCACTTCCGCATCACAATTATTAGCATTTTCCTTTGCCAAGTCTAATGCAGATACAGAAATGTCACTAGCTAGAACATCCCAAGAGGGGCGTTCTTTTTTTAGAGAAATGGCAATTGCTCCACTACCTGTACCAATATCTAAAACAGAACAATCTTCTACTTTATTCTCTGATAAGATTAGATCAACCAACTCCTCTGTCTCAGGCCTCGGAATTAAAACTCGTTCATCAACAAAGAAAATAAGATCTCTAAAGTAAGCTTTACCTGTAATATACTGCGGTGATCTATGTTTTTTAAGCTGTTGAAAAATATTTTCCATTAATTGCTGATCAGTATCACTCACACTACTATTTTGATTTAAAAGATAATCAGTTGTTGACCATTGTTTTAGGTCTTTTAATACATAAATAAAATTTTCGACTTCTTCACCACAAGCCTCTAACAACTGTTCATAATGCTTGATTAACTGCGCATAATTCATTATTTATTTAAGGCTTCTAACTTTTGAGTCTGATCATACATAACAAGTGCATCAATAACTTCATCCATTTTTCCAGATAAAATAGTATCTAATTTTTGAAGTGTCAAACCAATACGATGATCTGTTACACGATTTTGTGGGAAATTATAAGTGCGAATACGTTCTGAACGATCACCAGTACCAACTGTTGATTTACGTTCAGCATCTTGTTCATCTTGAGCAATTTGCGCAAAATGGTCAGCAACACGAGCACGAATGATTTTCATCGCTTTATCACGGTTTTTTTGCTGAGTACGCTCTTCTTGCATTTCAACTTTGATTCCTGTAGGAATGTGTACCATACGAACTGCAGTAGCAACTTTATTGACGTTCTGACCACCAGCACCAGACGCGTGGTAAATATCGACGCGAAGATCTTTTTGATCAATTTCGTATTCTACTTCTTCAACTTCTGGCATTACCAGAACAGTTGCAGTTGAAGTATGAACACGACCCTGACTCTCTGTCACCGGAACACGTTGAACACGATGAGCTCCTGATTCATATTTAAGCTTAGAATAAACTGACTGACCAGAAACCATAGCAACCACTTCTTTAATACCACCAACACCATTAACGGATGATTCCATAACTTCAAAACGCCATCCTTGAGTTTCAGCATATTTTTGATACATTGTTAAAAGATCACCAGCAAAAAGCGCTGCTTCATCGCCACCAGCAGCACCACGAATTTCTAAAATAATGTTTTTATCATCGTTAGGATCTTTAGGTAATAGAAGGATTTTTAATCTTTCTTCATACTCTTCTTTAGCTGCTTTTGATTCTTTAAGTTCTTCTTTAGCCATTTCTTCCAATTCAGCATCACCAGAAGCATCCTTGATCATTTCTTCAGCATCTGAAATATTTTGAATGACTTGCTTATATTCTCTATAAGCTGTGACAGTTTCTCGAGTATTAGCTTCTTCACGTGATAATTCCATAAATCGCTTTGTATCTGAAACAACATCTGGATCACTAAGTAACTCACCTAACTCTTCATAACGATCTTCAACTGCCTGCAATTGATCATAAATATTCATTTTTCTTTGTATCTCCTTTAAAACCGATTATCTTTTAAATATCTGGATTAAAATAATGTTTTCGACAAACTGGGATATATGTTTCATTACCACCAATTTGTATCTGATCACCTTCATAGACAGGTTTTCCGTTTTCTGTCCTTAAAACCATGGTTGCTTTCTTACTACAGTATTGGCAAATTGTTTTGATTTCATCAATCTTATCGGCCAATAATAGCAAATGTTTTGAACCTTCAAAAAGATTGTTTTGGAAATCATTTTTCAAACCAAAAGCCATGACTGGTACATCTAAGTCATCTACTACTCTAGCTAAATCGTAGACGTTTTTCTTACTCAAAAATTGACATTCATCAATTAAAACACAATAAGGCTTTTGTGGTAAATTCTGAATATAGGAGAAAATGTCCATATCATCTGAAATTGGAACTGCTTCACGACGCATTCCAATACGACTTGAAACGACTCCAAATTCATCTCGAGTGTCCAAGGCGCTTGTCATAATAACCACAGGTTTTCCTTGTTCTTCATAGTTATGAGCAACTTTTAAAATTTCAATGGTTTTACCAGAATTCATTGTCCCATATTTATAATAGAGTTGAGCCAAAGCGGAAAATCCTACTTTCTATAGTATTCTACCTATTTTAC
Source organism: Streptococcus sp. 'group B' (assembly GCF_002073795.1). Lineage (NCBI taxonomy): Bacteria > Bacillati > Bacillota > Bacilli > Lactobacillales > Streptococcaceae > Streptococcus > Streptococcus sp. 'group B'. The sequence continues at coordinate 1,296,051 of NZ_CP020432.1, forward strand.
CACAAAGGCTGAAGTTTTCCCAGCCATTGAAAACAGTGTGTACTTTTTCACAACATTATGTTACAATGATGCCCAATAACATAAAGGAGTAATATTATGCCATTTGTAAAAATTGACTTGTTTGAGGGACGCTCACAAGAACAAAAAAATGAATTAGCTCGCGAGGTTACTGAAGTAGTATCACGCATTGCAAAAGCACCTAAAGAAAATATCCATGTTTTTATCAACGATATGCCTGAAGGAACCTACTATCCTCAAGGTGAACTTAAGAAAAAATAAGAAATAGTAAAAGAGGTTACCCAGGTAACCTCTTTTGATAGTCTTTGCAAGCATATTTCTTGACAAATTGAAAATATTTGAAAATAAGTATTGATTTTCAAGTTAGAAAACGGTATCATTAGAATATATTGCTTTGGGGGTGGAAAATTTGCAACTTTCTCATAGTTTAAGACTCATGGGAACGACTATCGATATTCAAATTAATTCTAAAAATGCTCAAAAACAAATCCAAGAGGTCATAGAACTCTTGGAGCTCTACAAAAATCGCTTTAGTGCAAATGACTTTAATTCAGAGTTAATGGCTATAAATAACAACGCTGGTATCAAGCCTATTCAAGTACATCCAGACCTCTTTGAATTAATCACAATTGGGAAAGAACACAGCTTAGCTAGGCCTAGTAACCTAAATATTGCTATTGGTCCTTTAGTGCAAACTTGGAGAATTGGATTTTCAGATGCTAAACTACCTAGCCCTAGTGAAGTATCAGAAGCTATGATTTTATCTGACCCAACTCATATACTTCTAGATTCAAAAAATCAATCTGTTTTTTTAAATCAGATAGGAATGAAAATTGATTTGGGTGCACTTGCAAAAGGATATATTGCTGACAAAATTATGACCTATCTCAAAAATGAGATGATTGATTCTGCTATCATTAATTTAGGCGGAAACGTTTTAGTTCACGGAGATAATCCTAATCGTTCAGAAGGGTATTGGGTTATCGGCATTCAACATCCGAAAAAGAAACGGGGACAAAATATTGGAGCTGTCAAAATTAAAAACCAATCTGTTGTAACCTCAGGTACTTATGAACGCCGTCTGATTATTGACGATAAGGAATACCATCATATTTTTGATCGACAGACTGGTTATCCGATACAAACAGAGATGGCTAGCATTTCTATTGTTTCTAAACAATCCGTCGACTGTGAAATCTGGACCACAAGGTTGTTTGGCTTATCCATTAAAGAGGCTCTTGATATTTTAAACGCTGTTTCCTACATTGAAGGCATTATCATCACTAAAGATGACCGTATCTATTTATCTGATGGCTTAAAACATCATTTTCAACTATTTTATCATTAAGAAAGAGGATTTCTAATATGAAACTTATTGGCATCGTTGGAACTAACTCAAATAAATCAACAAATCGTCAATTATTACAATACATGCAACAACACTTTGCTGACAAAGCAGAAATTGAACTCATCGAAGTTAAAGACCTTCCGTTATTTAATAAACCTGCTGATAAAAATGTTCCCCAAGTAATTTTAGATATTGCTGCTAAAATTGAAGAAGCTGATGGTGTTATTATTGGTACGCCAGAATATGATCATTCTATACCTTCGGCCTTAATGAGTGTTTTAGCTTGGCTATCATATGGTATTTACCCACTTCTCAACAAACCCGTTATGATTACTGGTGCTTCATATGGAACACTTGGATCATCACGTGCACAATTACAATTACGTCAAATACTTAACGCTCCTGAACTAAAAGCAAGTGTTTTACCTGACGAATTCTTGTTATCACACTCTCTCCAAGCCTTTGATAAAGATGGCAACCTACACGATATCGAAACAAGTCAGAAGCTAGATGCTATCTTTGATGATTTTCGTCTTTTTGTTAAGATTACTGGTAAATTATCAAATGCTCGTGATTTACTTCAAAAAGAAGCAGAAAATTTTGACTGGGAAAGTTTATAAGAGTATAGAAGGGAATAACTAAGATGAAATTTGTAGGTATTGTTGGCTCAAATGCAGAGCAATCATATAATCGTATGTTGCTTGAATTTATTCGCAAGAATTTTAAAACCAAATTTGAATTGGAAGTCCTTGAAATCGATGATATTCCAATGTTTAATCAAGTCCAAAATTGGGAAGAAAGTTTCCAACTTCGTCTTCTTAATAATAAGATCACACGAGCTGATGGCGTTATTATTGCCACTCCTGAACATAATCATACTATTACGGCCGCTCTTAAAAGTGTGCTTGAGTGGCTCTCATTTGCTGTGCATCCACTCGAAAATAAACCTGTTATGATTGTCGGTGCTTCATATTATGATCAAGGCACATCACGTGCTCAAATACACCTTCGTAAAATCCTTGATGCTCCTGGCGTTAATGCTTACACACTTCCAGGAAATGAATTCTTATTAGGAAAAGCTAAAGAAGCCTTTGATGATAATGGAAACATTATCAATCCTGGGACTGTTCAATTTTTAGAAACTTGTCTTGATAATTTTATCAAATATGTAGGAGTTGTATCATCATTGAGAAAACCTAAAGCTATTGAATCTGAAGACCTCTACTGTCAGGGACAAATCGATACAACCATTACTAGTATCGATCCAGATGATCCTGATTGGTTAGACAAGGCAGCCGAGAAAGTTAACGCCGTTGAAGGGGATGCTTACGTTAAACTAGACAATGGTTTACTTACTGTTAACCAACTTAATATGTTTTTAAATGCTATGCCATTTGAGCTAACATATGCAGATGATAATAATCAATTTCTATATTACAATAATAATCATCCAGATCCAGATACAATGTTAGGAAAACGTGTTCGTGAACAAGTAGGAAACCGTATGGCCACAGTTCATGGTAGTTTACCACCGGCACGAATGAAAAATGTTGAATGGGTTATCGGTACTCTTCGTAATGGAAATCAAGAATATGTACGTACAGTCGTTCCTGGTACACCTCCAGAAGTTATCAATACTCACAACTATCAAGCTATGTACTACCCAGACGGATCTTATGCTGGTATTAATGAAATTATCTTTAACTTTAAACCGTGGTTAGATTGGTACCTCCAAACTACTGGACAACGTTTGGTCGGTGGAACTACTGCTGCTCCTGGAGCTTCAGCAGTTGACGCTACTTCTAGCGCTTCAACTAGCACAGAGGATGCTCCCGTTGATCAAGCCACAGATGCCACTTCTGGTGCCTCTGAACATTAATCTCCTCGCTTTTGAGGATCTGATACCTTAAAAAGATATCAAGATCCTCCTTTTTAATATTTAATCAAGTTAATAAAATCACATAAAAGGAATATACTATGTCACTTTTTCAAGAAAAAATTGCTTACAATTGCGCTAAAAAGGAAGCGCTTTATAAAGAGAGTTTAGGACGCTACGCCTTGAGATCAATGCTAGCAGGGGCTTATTTGACAATGAGTACTGCTGCCGGTATCGTCGCAGCTGATACTATTGGTAAAATTTCTCCTGCTCTATCAGGTTTTGTATTTGCTTTCATCTTTAGTTTTGGACTTATTTATGTTTTAATATTTAATGGTGAATTGGCGACATCTAATATGCTTTATCTCACTGCAGGAGCCTATAATAAAAATATCTCTTGGAAAAAAGCCATAACAATTTTAATTTATTGTACTTTTTTCAACCTCGTTGGTGCTTGTATATTAGCTTGGTTGTTTAATCAATCGTACTCATTCCAGCATTTAACAAATGATAGCTTTTTAGGGCATGTCGTTGCTAAAAAGTTAGGAAAACCTAGTTCAGGAGCTTTCCTAGAAGGTATTATTGCTAATATGTTTGTGAATTTAGCTATCCTTGCTTACATGTTATTAAAAGAAGAATCGGCAAAAATGACGGTTATTTTATCTGCTATTTTTATGTTTGTTTTTCTATCAAACGAACACTTAATTGCTAATTTTGCATCCTTTATGTTAGCTGCTTTTAGCCATATCGAACATATTAAAGGTTTTACTCTTCTAAACGTTATCCGCCAATGGACACTTGTATTTTTTGGTAACTGGATAGGAGGGGGCGTTTTCATCGGCCTAGCCTATGCTTGGTTAAATAAAACAAAAACTTCTCACCATGAATAAAAGAAAAACTGAGTAATTTATTACTCAGTTTTTCTTTTATATTCTCATCATGAAATCAATAACTAAAAATTAACTTTTTTGATAAATAAAGGAAAGTATCATATTAATTTTTTAGGCAATCCATTCAAAATGATATTTAAAACAACAGCTGTCAGGGTTGAGATAACAATACCATTTGTCAAAAACATTTGTAAAGTATTAGGAAGACTAATGAAGAGATTTGTCTCATTAAAACCTACTCCTGCTGCAATTGATACGGCTGCAATGATAAAGTTATGCTCATTATGCTCAAAATCAACCTGATTAAGCATTTTCATCCCTTGAAGTGCTACCATACCAAATAAAACTAACATAGCACCACCAAGAACTGGACTTGGAATCATTTGAGCCATTGCGCCAAATTTAGGTAACAAGCCAAGTATAACTAAGAAGAGAGCTGTAAAATATATCGGCTTACGCGTACGTATCCCAGATATCTGTACCAGTCCCACATTTTGAGAAAAACCAGTATATGGAAAGGTATTAAATAAGCCGCTAAGTAATACTGCCAATCCTTCTGAACGGTAACCATTACGAAGTCTCTTACTGTCTAATTTATCGTTTGTAATATCTGAAAGCGCAAGGTAAACACCTGTTGATTCTACCATAGAAACTGTTGCAATAATACACATCATTAAAATAGAAGTAAATTCAAATCTAGGAGCTCCAAAATAAAATGGCTTCGGAATATGTACAAGTGGTGCTTCTGCTACCACAGAAGCATCAACTAAGCCCATAAATGCTGCAAGAATTGTACCTGAAATGAGTCCAATAAGGATTGAAATTGACTTCAAAAAGCCTTTTGCGAAAATATTAATTAATAAAACAACACCAATCGTTACCAGTGATAAAGTTAAAGATTGTAAGCTTGGTTCTTTTGCATTATCACCCATATTTCCCATCGCAACTGGTATTAATGTCAAACCAATTGTAGTAATAACTGATCCTGTTACAATTGGAGGAAAGAAATTTGCAACTTTAGAAAAAATGCCAGCAACTAAAACGACATATATTCCTGAAGCAATTAAAGCTCCAAACATATAGCCAGAACCTTGTTGTGCACCAATAATTGATAAAGGAGCTACAGACTGAAAGGCACACCCTAATACAACTGGAAGACCCACTCCAAAGTGCTTACTTAATCGTAATTGTAATAAGGTGGCAATCCCACACATAAAAATATCTGTCGCAATAAGATAAGTTAGTTGCTTAGCATTATAACCAAGAGCACTAGCAATCATGATAGGTACAAGAATGGATCCTGCATACATAGCTAACAGGTGTTGCAAGCCTAGAAGTGCTGCTTGCGAATTACTTTGCTCATTAAATTTCATTAAGCATCAGCCTCCGCAAAAACAACTCGACCATTTTCAAACGCTTTAATACGAGCAAGAGAAGTAACCGGAACACCTGTTTTTTCTAACAAATCACGCCCATCTTGGAAAGATTTTTCAATAACGATTCCGATACCAGCAACCTTAGCTTCAGCTTGACCAATAATTTCAAGTAATCCTTTAGCCGCTTGACCGTTTGCTAAAAAGTCATCAATGATGAGTACAGTATCATCGTTAGATAAAAAGCGACTCACAATAGAAACTTGACTCGTAACTTGCTTTGTAAAAGAATACACTTCAGCAGTTAAGATACCTTCAGTCATAGTAATGTTCTTAGCTTTTTTAGCAAATATCATTGGTACGCCCAATGCTTGAGCTGCGTACACTGCTGGCGCAATTCCAGATGCTTCAATTGTAACAACCTTCGTAATGCCGGCTTCTTTATATTTATCAGCAAAAACTTTACCTATTTCCTGCATTAACTCAAAATTTACCTGATGAGTCAAAAAAGAATCAACTTTTAAAATGTTCTCACCTAAAACATCACCATCTTTAAGAATACGTTCTTCCAATAACTTCATAATAACCCCTTCACTCTTTAGAAAATAAAAAAATAACTTACCTCAATCAGAGGACACAAATCTCCTCTAATTTATCGCTTCATTAACATGAACCAACAGGCAAGCTATTTATTAGCTTACTTATTGTTAGACATTACGGTGTCTTGTAGAGACGCTAAGCCAATCCTCAGCATAAATAAGTAAATCATATATTTAATTGTTATGTATGATAGATAACTATTGTAACATTTTTAATTAAGATTTCAAGATTTAATTTAAATGGAATCACCATTCCAAATAGAATTTTTAACAATAACGTAATCAACGTGTCTCAAGCTATCCAATTCTTTTCCACCTGCGTAAGAAATAGAACTTTGCAAATCTTGTTGCATTTCTGTCAAAGTATCCTCTAGTCGCCCTTTAACAGGTAATAGAATTTTCTTACCTTCAACATTTTTATGTTCTCCCTTTTGATATTCAGAAGCTGAGCCATAGTATTCTTTAAATTGCTGTCCTTCTACTTCCACAAGTTTTCCAGGACTTTCAAGGTGACCAGCAAACAGCGAACCAATCATTACCATACTAGCACCAAAGCGGATAGATTTTGCAATATCCCCATGTGTTCGAATACCACCATCAGCAATAATTGGCTTGCGAGCAGCTTTAGAACACCAACGTAAGGCAGCTAATTGCCAACCTCCAGTACCAAAACCTGTCTTGACTTTAGTAATACAAACTTTACCAGGTCCAATACCAACTTTAGTTGCATCTGCACCTGCATTTTCCAATTCTCTAACAGCTTCAGGCGTTCCTACATTTCCAGCAATAACGAAAGTTCCTGGAAGCTCTTGTTTAATGTGTTGGATCATCTCTATAACACTGTTAGAATGGCCATGTGCAATATCAATAGTGATAAACTCAGGAGCATCTTCTTTCAGACTTGTCACAAAATCATATTCATAGTCTTTGACCCCAACCGAAATCGAAGCAATTAAGCCTTTATCATGCATACGCTTGATAAAAGGTCTTCTTGCTTCTTCATTAAAACGGTGCATAATATAAAAATAACCTTCACACGCTAATGTTTCAGCTACCTCTTCATCAATAATAGTCTGCATATTAGCAGGGATTACTGGAAGTTTAAAGGTATAGTTTCCAAGTTTGACACTTGTGTCAGCTTGTGAGCGGCTAGATATAATACACTTGTTTGGTATTAATTGAATATCTTCATAATCAAAAACAGGAATATCGTTAAACATAATGGTTCTCCTAATGAGTAAAATGACCTTCCTATAACTTTGTATAACAAAGCATCGCTAGGTAAAAACATACCTTTCCTTTTTAAATTATATACTTTATTTATTTTTAGTCAATTTTTGATCAATTTATTTGAATAATGTTCGTTTTTTTCAAAATAAATGTAAAATCCTATAGAGCAGTACTCTATAGGATTTTACATTTATTATATTGCTTTTCTTTTTCGAAGATAAGTTAATCCTACAATAGCTAAGATAACAACAACGATAACGAATAGAACTGCAAATTGACTACCAATTATAGCTCCATTTTTCGGAATAGCTACTTGTCCGATGGTAAAAATTTGTGAGGCTACTGCGGTTGCAAAAGCTCCCGCAAATTGTTGTAGTGTATTTAAGATACTATTACCATCCGCTGACTGTGCTGGCTTTAGTTTTGTTAAAGCTGTCGTAACCATATTACTTGCTCCAATCCCCATACCAATTTTAGTAAGAATATCAAAGGCTAAAAGTACTACAACAAACTTCGCAGGAATGAATATAGCTGTACCAATTAAACCTATCAAAGAAAGGGAGATACCTATCATAATTGGCTTAAATGCACCAATTTTATCCAGGAGATAACCTGCAAAAGGGGATAAAAAAACTACTGCTATTGCACCTGGAAACATAAACAAACCAGCTTTGGTTGAAGTTTGATGTAAAACAAGTTGCAAGAGGTTAGGTAATAAGAACGAAAGTGCTAGAGGAATCATTTGAAAAGCCAGGACGCCATACAATAAGATTGAGAAATCTTTATCTTTAAAAACATTCAAATTCAAAAATTCTAGCTGTTTATTTAAATAGTAAAAAATAACAAAACTAACAATAGCTACTAATAAGTAAAAAATAGACATCTTTTCAATAGCTAAAAGAAGGGTTGCCAAGCCAATACCTAAACTGACAAAGGCAGGAAAATTGAGTTTATCATTAATTCTTACTTGACGTTTGGGAATAGAAGCCAAACCTATAAAGGTAGATATGATAAGTATTGGTGCCAGAAGCATAAAAATCATCTTCCATCCTAACATTCCTGAAATGACACCACCATAAGTAGGTCCAACTGCCGGTGCTAAAAGTGTGACCATAGCAGCTACTCCCATCATTAGTCCTCTACGCTCCATCGGAATTTGTGTAAGAATGATATGAAACAATAAAGGGAGGGCTAATCCTGTCCCAACACCTTGCAAGACTCTCCCTACTAACAATATAGCTAAATTAGGGGCAAAGCTATCAATTAAAACACCAAATAAAAAAAGCACATTTGCCAATGTAAAAATTTGTCTCTCTGATAAATTTTTAATCATAAATGCTGACAAAGGCACAGTCACAGCAACAGCTAACAAATTTCCTGTTGTCACCCATTGAATAACAGCGGGGTTAACCCCAAATTCTTTCATCAAAAGCGGAAAAGTGACATTCATAGATGTTTCAATAAGAATCCCTGAAAAACCTAATATAGCCGTTGTAATTATGGCAGGCATAATACGCCATCCCTTTTTAGTCATTAAAATCTCCTTACTTTGATTATTATCATAAAATAGAGCACCCCGCTAAATCAAGGTGCTCCATTTAATTCATTCGAATTAAAATTAAATTGTTTATATTAGTTGTCAAAGGACAATCAACAGCTCTTATTATATCAAATAAAGCTAAGAAAAACAAAGAGTTTTTTGAATATTAATGCCTTCACTTTCTTATCTATTCTCTACCCATCAATCACCACTTCAGAGAACATAACAATTGCAATTTACTCTTAATACCGTTATCATGTTCATATGCTAATACCCAAGAAAATAGTGGCTTTTGCCTCAAATGAATCTGAAAATAATTTCTTTATTACGTTAAAGACTTACTTTAATTATTTGTTTTCTATTCAAATCATTACAGATATTTCAACTCTCAATCATGCAGATTTTGACGGTAGCTTTGCATTCCATGATATAGAAACTAGCATACCTCATCTGGTAATTGACTCCAACTACTTAGCGATTAGTCAGACTAACTCAAAAACAGAGGCTAACGATATTAAAACGTTCTCGGAACTCTCCAAAACAATGACCGAGTTTTACTATATGCTAAATTTTGACTTATTTAACCATCTCCCATATCGTTTTAGATTGCATAATAAGGACGGTCAAACAATTTATTCGAACCATAAACCTGAAGATCCTTTTGATATTTATCCTGAAGAAGAATATCCTATAGACAAATGGGTTCAAAACAGTCTAATAGAGAAAAAAGCGAAAGAGCTACATTTACTCTTACCTGGCGCATCACAAGATTATATTCTAGTACAATCTTATAAACGCTTAGAAAATGATAGTGGGCAACTAGTTGGTTATATTGAACATGTCCATAATATTAAACCACTATTAGAGGGGTATTTAAAAGAATCCGGTCAAGCTATCGTTGGATGGTCTGATGTCACGTCTGGTGCTTCTATCTCTAACGATGATTTTGAACTATAATCCACTCGTCACTCTAAAAAGAAAACTAATAACTAAAAGGCACTGGTTTAATTCCAGCGCCTTTTATTAATCAATCTCCAGTTGTTGTAAGTTCAATTTTTTCTTTAATTGGTAGACCTCGATTAGCTGTAAAAATCAAAGGAACTACTTCTGTTGTAACTTCGGAAAATTGTAGACCAAACCATCGTATTGGTGTTGCTGTCCAATGCTTTACAGATGATTTCATTAGCATAACAAATCGTTCACCAGGTTTTAGGTTTTGACTGCTTGAAAAACGTTCATCAAGGACAATAAACCTAAAATCTCCTACTTTACTATCAGGTCTAACGCTGTATGTCTTTCCTTGTTTAGGCAGACGTCCACTTTCAAGTAATTCTTCTACAATCGTACGAAGATAGCGTGACACAGTCTGACGCATCTTAAATCCAAGGTAAAGTTCTACCTTCACAATGAAGTCGGTTCCCATCATGTCAACTTTATACTCAGCTGTATAAGGTTCATCAGTGACCTTAATGTTTACAAACCAATAAACTTGTGCTTTTTTAGGGCGCTTATCAAGGATAGAATACATGATAGACTTATCAATCATGTCTCCTTCCATACGATTTGTCAAATAAACAACGTTAGTATGATAAATCGGATAACGATGATCATGTCTAAGTTTATCTAATTGTCCGATGTAATCTTTTAAATCCAACAACTTAACATAACGCGAAACAATTTTACTACCTTTATACCAGATAGTCATGATGAATATAATTGCTACTGCTATAATAACAACAACATAGCCTCCATGCATAAATTTAACAGCTGAAGCAAGGAAGAAGATTCCCTCTAAAATACCAAAGAAAATCATCATCAATAAGACTAAACCTCTTTTTACTCCTTTTTGAATTAAAAAGAAAGACAGTAAAATAGTTGTCATTAGCATCGTAATTGTTATCGCTAATCCATATGCTGCTTCCATGTGCGCTGAAGTCTTAAAAAGCAAAACAATAGAGGTTGTAATGGCAAATAAGAACCAATTAATAACAGGTATGTAGGTTTGACCAATATTGTCACCAGGATAAGTTGAACGAAATTGTGGGAATATTTTTAGTCGCATAGCTTCAGAAACTAAGGTAAATGATCCAGAAATCAGTGCCTGTGAAGCGATGATAGCTGCCAAAGTAGCTAAAATAACGACATGCATTGTAAATTGCGAAGGAATACTAGCAAAAAAGGGATTCAATTCATTTCCTGCGTTCTTATTAGCTAAAATCCATGCCCCTTGCCCACAATAAGAAAGTATAATGGCAACCTTAACGAACGGCCATGAAACATGTATATTTCCACGCCCAACATGACCTAAGTCAGAGTATAGTGCTTCTGCTCCCGTTGTCGCCAGGAAAATAGATCCTAAAATAAAAATACCTTTATGATTCTCTGGACTAAATAACAATTTCAAACCGTAGTATGGATTAATTGCTTTGAAAACTTCTGGATGGGCAAAACTATTAAGGAGACCGCTAATACCTAAAAAGGCAAACCATATAAACATAATTGGCCCAAATAATTTCCCAATAACACCCGTTCCAAACCTTTGGATGGCAAAAAGTAACAGTAAAATAAACAAGGTCGCAAAAATAACATTACTCTGATTCTGGAAAATATGCTGCAAACTAGGAACTACTTTTAATCCTTCAACGGCTGAAGTTACGGTTACAGCTGGCGTCAAAGCTCCATCTGACAACAAGGTTGCACCTCCAATAACAGCCGGAACAATTAACCAAGGTGTCATTTTTCTAACAAGGGTATATAAAGAAAAAATACCACCTTCGTGGTGATTATCCGCCTTTAAAGCTACAAGCACATACTTGATAGTTGTAATAAGTGTCAAGGTCCATATGATTAAAGATATAGAACCTAAGATAAACGATTCTGTGACACTAGAAATACCACCTTGGTTTTCAACCAATGATTGCATCGTATAGAGTGGGCTTGTACCAATATCTCCATAAACAATGCCTAAAGCAATAATAAATCCTGCTTTTGATGCTTTATCAAAAGAAGAATGATTGACATGTTGCATTTCTGCCAACCCTCCGATTAAATAATATTAGTCAAAAAAATGGCTGAACTCATTATAGCAGATTAAGTTAAAAAAACAACACTTATCTATAAAAAGACCAGAAATTATTAAAGCGTTTCCTGGTCTTTACTATTTTAATCACGATAAACAGGTTGAGGTCCATAAGTTTGACTGACTGGCATTATTTCTATGCGATTAATATTAATGTGTTCTGGTTGGCTAGCAACCCATGACACGGTATTAGCAATATCCTCTGCTTGAATTGCATGCGCACCTTCATAAAGTTTTTCAACTCTTTTATGATCTCCTTTGAAACGTACAGTTGAAAATTCTGTCCCTTCACATAAACCGGGTTCTAGGTTAGTAACTCTGATTTTAGTTCCAGCTAAATCGGCACGCAAGTTGAGAGCAAATTGTTTTACAAAAGCTTTTGATGCGCCATAGACATTAGCTCCTGGATAAGGAATTGTTCCTGCAGTTGATCCCAAATTGATAATTAACCCTCTATTAACTTCTACCATTTTCGGTAAAATGCATCGTGTCAAGTAAATTAATCCTACAACGTTAGTATTAATCATAGTCATCCAATCTTCAAAATCAGCTTCATATGATTTATCCAATCCAAGTGCTAAACCTGCATTATTAACCAACAAATCAATTGATTGCAAATTTTTAGGCAGACTTTCTAAAGCTTTGTCAACCGATTCTCTACTTGTAATATCCATTTAAAGTGGATAAAAGTAACCCTCTGAAAACTTTTCTCCAAGGCATTTTAATTTATCCATTCGACGAGCACAACCAATAACGCTATAACCATCTGAAACTAATTTAGTAACAACAGCTGCACCAAAACCAGCAGATGCCCCCGTCACAAGCGCAACTTTACGTGATATCATAAATACTCCTCCTCTAGTATATAGAAAAACGAGCTAGGAAAAATCCTTCTCGTTTTATAACTTATTTTGATTTCTCATCAATAGCTTGAGCAGCTGTAATGATAGCAAGTTTGTAAATATCTTCAGCACTTGATCCACGTGATAAATCATTTACTGGAGCATTCAATCCTTGTAAGATCGGTCCGATTGCTTCAAACATACCCAAACGTTGTGCAATTTTATAGCCAATATTTCCTGATTGAAGGTCTGGGAAAATAAAAACATTTGCTTTTCCAGCAACATCACTATTAGGAGCTTTAATTTCTGCAGTTTCCGGAACAAAAGCTGCATCAAATTGTAATTCTCCATCAACAGCTAATTCGGGAGATAAATCTTTGGCAATTTTAGCTGCTTCTTGAACTTTTTCAGCTTGAGGCGCTTTTGCACTTCCTTTTGTTGAAAAACTAAGCATAGCAATCTTGGGATTAATATCAAATATTTTGGCTGTATCCGCAGTATTTACTGCAATTTCTGCTAGCTCTTGTGCATTAGGATCAATGTTAATAGCACAGTCAGCAAAAATATAACGTTCTTGTGTATTTTCACGGTTCATCAAGAATACACCTGAAGTGCGTGAAATTCCTGGTTTTGTTTTAATAATTTGAAGAGCAGGACGTACAGTATCAGCTGTTGAATGAATGGCCCCTGATACCATACCATCTGCCAAACCAAGTTTTACTAACATAACCCCAAAATAGTTAACATCCTTCAAAAGACGATCTGCATCTTCCATAGTAGCTTTGCCTTTACGAATCTCAACAAAAGCTTCTTTCATCTCTTCAAATTTTTCGTATTGTTCAGGGTCAATAACGCTATAATCTTGATCAACAAAACCAAGTCTTGCCAAAGAATCGTGAACTTCGTCAGCCTTACCTAAAATAACAGGATCCACAAGACCTTCAAATTTCAAACGAGCTGCTGCACGTAATACACGTTCATCGCTTCCCTCAGGGAAAACAATCTTAACATAATCACTTGCAACTTTTTCTCTTAAACCACCAAATAAGGAACGCATATATATAAAACCTTCTATTTCTAAATTAATGTAATTCCATGATAACGCTGTCAAAGTCATCTGTCAAGTCTAGCGTCTGTTTATTTATTTTTCCCATAAAAGGGTCGTAAAAAGACAAAGAATGACAATGCAATGCTTGCCTGTTTATTCCTAGATCCATACGTCCTCCGTACAAATCATCTCCCAAAAGAGGAAAGCCGATATGAGCAAAGTGAACTCTAATTTGATGAGTACGCCCTGTATGTAATTTGATATCCACTAATCTAACATCACCATAACGAGCAACTACTTGATAACTAGTATGTGCATATTTGCCTGATTCATGGACTCGCCTCGTAATAATACTATCAACATCTCGTGCAATAGGAGCTATAATATCACCACTATCTGCTAAATCACCACTCCCTGATACTAATGCATAATACCTTTTTTCAATTGCTTTAGCCTGAAGTTGTTTATCTAGACGAGCATGGGCATAACCATGCTTGGCGAATAACATTAATCCACTTGTATCTCGATCCAACCGGGTCACAATATGGACCTGCTGATTGGCATAGTTATTAGACACATAATAGTGTTTTATAAAATTAGCAATTGTATTTGAATGAATAGAGCTAGGAATACTAGCGAAACCAAAAGGTTTATTTAAAATCAAAAAATGATCATCCTCATAAACAATATCTAAATCGTGAGGTACTGGTTCCAAAGTTTCGTGAGAAGGCTCGTCAGGAATATCTATCGTAACAACATCGCCAATCTCTAATAAGAAAATAGCGTTCTGCTCTTCACCATTGACAAAAATCTTACCACCTCTGTACTTAATCTTTGCTAATAACCCCCTTGAAACATCATGACTTTTCAAAAGTGTTTTAACTTTGCACCTTTCTTCTGCTATGTATTCAAATTTCAATGTTCAGGTTCTCCGATAAAAGCATCGTTAACACGTTCCCAAAAGCTAGTGTGACTTGGAGTTGAAACAAAGTTAATACTTTTTTCGTCAATACTATATTCTATTTTGGTAACATTTTTGTAATGGACCGTTTTGTTATCTATAGAAATTGTATAGACACCAACTCGTTTAGGAACTATCTCTATAGCATCTTTTTTGGGGATGATAACCGATGACCCCAAGGTACGATAGACGCGATTATTAAGACTAGAAATTTCTGTTAGTTGCAAGGCTTCTATCGTTGGGTGGAGTACTGCCCCCCCTAGTGATTTATTGTAAGCAGTACTACCGGTTGGTGTAGAAACTAAAATGCCATCTCCCCTAAACCTTTCAAATACCACTTGATTAATAACAACATCCGCTACCATTGTTTTTTCAATACGCTTAATAGTAGACTCATTTAAAGCACGCGCACGAATAACTCGACCATCTTCAAGGGTAATAGTTACTTTCAAAATAGGATAGGAGATTTGTTCACCTTTATCATTTTTCAAATTATTAATTAATGTGTCAACTTCAAAATCTCGATAGTCTGTATAAAACCCTAAATGTCCTGTATGAACACCGACAAACCTTACTTTATCCAGTTGTTTTTCGTACATATGGAAGGCTGACAAAAGCATACCATCTCCACCAATAGAAATGACAATATCAGGATCCTTTTTTGATAAATAAAAATCAGGATCATGTTTAAAAGCAGCAAAGAGCTTTGAGGCTACACGCTTGCTTTGATATTTTCCGTTAGCAATTATAGCAACACGTGTTGCTCTATCTGTAAAATTCATCTGTGTCATCACTATTTCCTACACCATCGCTCAATTTTCGATTTAAAGGATCAAATAAAAGCTGTGCTTCACGAATATCTTCGCGAATCTTACGCATTTCTTCATCCAATTCTAAAGCGATTTTTGCTGTTTTCTCCAGTCTTTGTTTAATTTCTTCAGGGAAGTCCCCCTGATACTTGTAATTTAATGAATGTTCGATGGTTGCCCAAAAATTCATAGCCAGAGTTCTAATTTGTATTTCTGCTAAAACTTTCTTTTGTCCATCTATTGTGTCTACAGGATACTCTACAACGACATGATATGAACGATATCCACTAGATTTCATATGGGTAATATAGTCTCGCTCCTGAACCACTGTCATGTCATGACGTTTTCTCAACAAGGCAAGGACTTCATCAACGTCATCTACAAATTGTACCATGATACGAAGACCTGCAATATCTTGCAAGTCCTGAGCAAGATTTTCTTCTGAAATACCACGTAAAACCATCTTTTCTTGAATACTTTCAACCGACTTTACGCGTCCAGTAACAAATTCTATTGGAGAGTGACGATTTTGCTTTCTAAATTGTTTACGAATACCACGAAGCTTTATTTTTAATTCACCAACCGTTTGAATATAAGGGTCTAGAAATGTTTCCCAATCCATTGACATTCTAATCCTCCAAAATATTTAATGTACTCTCTTGTAAAATAAACTTTTTTTCTATAAAATTAACACAACAATTAATATTATACCATATTTAGGAAAAGGAAGTGATAAGATGACACACCTAGAAATTGAATACAAAACTCTATTGAATAAAGACGAATTTAATCGTCTAACAAGCTTATTTTCTCATGTTCAACCTATTACTCAAACCAATTACTATTTTGACACAGAAACATTTGAAATGAAAGCACACCGAATGTCACTTCGCATTAGAACGTTACCTAACCGTGCCGAACTAACACTAAAAATCCCTAGAGAAGTAGGAAATTTAGAGCACAATCATGACCTTACTTTAGAAGAAGCTAAATATATCGTTAAAAATGGCCAGTTCCCTGAAGATACTGAGATTGCTTCTTTAATCCTTGAAAAGGGAGTTGATCCAACCAAATTAGCTGTCTTTGGACAACTTACAACAACAAGACGAGAGATGGAAACTTCAATCGGCTTAATGGCTCTAGACAGCAATATATATGC
Source organism: Streptococcus sp. 'group B' (assembly GCF_002073795.1). NCBI lineage: Bacteria > Bacillati > Bacillota > Bacilli > Lactobacillales > Streptococcaceae > Streptococcus > Streptococcus sp. 'group B'. The sequence continues at coordinate 1,312,823 of NZ_CP020432.1, forward strand.
TGATATTAAAGATTATGAACTTGAGTTAGAAGTCAAACAACCTAAACAAGGGAAAAGAGATTTCGACCAGTTTTTAAAAGAAAATAATATTAATTTTAAATACGCCAAAAGTAAGGTGGCTAGATTCTCTGCTACTTTAAAAAATAACTAACGTTGAGAGATTGGATTTTCCAATCTCTTTTATAATTCTCATTTAAGCAAGAACTTAAAATCTCATACTATCTCTCCTCAACATTGTTATTGCAAGCATTTTCATGTTTCTTATCGTGAATTTTTTCTATTTTTTTGGTAAACTATTAGTATCAATCTAAAGGAGTCATCTATCTCATGGCAGAACAATACGCCGATAAACAAATCAAACTTTTCTCATTAACCGCTAATAGAGAAATTGCTGAAAAAATTTCCCAAGCTTCAGGAATTCCTTTGGGTAAGATGTCATCACGTCAATTCTCTGATGGCGAAATTATGATTAATATTGAGGAAACGGTGCGCGGTGACGATATCTATATCATCCAATCTACAAGCTTCCCAGTCAATGATAATCTCTGGGAATTACTCATTATGATTGACGCTTGCAAACGTGCAAGTGCTAATACTGTTAACATCGTAGTCCCTTATTTTGGATACTCTCGTCAGGACCGCATCGCTGCATCTCGTGAACCTATTACTGCAAAATTGGTCGCTAATATGTTAGTTAAAGCTGGAGTTGATCGAGTTCTTACCCTCGACTTACATGCAGTGCAAGTACAAGGGTTCTTCGATATCCCAGTTGACAATCTTTTTACTGTCCCACTATTTGCTGAACACTATAATCAACTCGGTCTCTCTGGTGAAGATGTCGTCGTTGTTAGTCCTAAAAATTCTGGAATCAAGCGTGCTCGTAGTTTGGCAGAATACCTTGACTCTCCAATTGCTATCATTGATTATGCACAAGATGATTCTGAACGTGAAGAAGGCTATATTATTGGTGAGGTAGAAGGTAAGAAAGCTATTATTATTGATGATATTTTAAATACAGGAAAAACCTTTGCCGAAGCTGCAAAAATTTTAGAACGTGGTGGAGCAACTGAGATTTATGCTGTTGCTAGTCATGGGCTTTTTGCTGGCGGCGCAGCTGATATTTTAGAGTCTGCACCAATTAGAGAAATTATCGTAACAGACTCTGTTTTATCTAAAGAGCGTATTCCTAGCAATATTAAATATCTGACCGCTAGCCATCTCATTGCAGACGCTATTATCCGTATCCATGAAAGAAAACCTTTAAGTCCATTATTTTCATATCGTTCAGATAAGAAGGATTAATTGATGATTTATTTAGACAATGCTGCTACTACCGCTCTAACCCCATCTGTTATTGAGAAAATGACCAATGTCATGACAAGTAACTATGGTAATCCATCTAGTATACATACCTTTGGGCGTCAAGCAAATCAACTTTTACGTGAATGTCGACAAATTATTGCTGAATATCTAAATGTTAATTCACGTGAAATTATTTTCACTTCTGGGGGAACTGAGAGCAACAATACAGCTATCAAAGGGTATGCTCTTGCAAATCAGCTAAAAGGTAAACATATTATTACCTCTGAAATTGAACATCATTCAGTCCTACATACTATGACTTACTTATCAGAGCGATTTGGTTTTGATATTACTTACTTAAAACCAAACCATGGACAAATTACTGCAAAAGACGTTCAAGAAGCTTTACGAGATGATACTATTATGGTATCTCTCATGTTTGCTAATAATGAAACCGGGGACTTTTTACCAATTCAAGAGATTGGTCAGCTTCTCAGGAACCACCAAGCTGTTTTTCACGTTGATGCCGTTCAAGTCTTTAGCAAAATGGAACTTGATCCTCATTCTTTAGGAATTGACTTTTTAGCTGCTTCTGCCCATAAATTTCACGGTCCAAAAGGTGTTGGGATACTTTACTGTGCTCCCCATCACTTTGATAGTCTACTTCATGGTGGAGACCAAGAGGAAAAAAGGCGTGCTTCAACTGAAAATATAATTGGTATTGCTGGAATGTCTCAAGCTCTTACTGATGCTACGACTAACACCCTTAAAAATTGGACTCACATTAGTCAGCTGAGAACGACCTTTTTAGATGCTATTTCAGACCTTGACTTCTATCTTAATAACGGTCAAGACTGCTTACCTCATGTACTTAATATAGGTTTTCCTAGACAGAATAATGGCTTGTTATTGACACAGTTAGATTTAGCTGGATTCGCAGTTTCAACAGGTTCTGCATGTACTGCAGGAACAGTCGAACCTAGTCATGTCTTAACAAGCTTGTATGGAGCCAACTCACCACGTCTAAATGAATCAATACGTATTAGTTTTTCAGAACTAAATACCCAAGAAGAAATTCTTGAATTAGCTAAAACCTTAAGAAAAATTATAGGAGATTAATATGGCATTTGAAAAAGAAATAAATCTTCCAGACTGCAATTACATTTACACTATCAGCCCGAACATTAAAAAATATACCTTACGCGATACTACATTCACTCAAAATCGCTTAGGTAATTATGAATTAGAGCGTCTCCTAGAAACAGTACCTAATTCTGGCGATGGCTTTCCTCTAAAGATTACAATCAATAAAGAACTTTCTGGTTTTAAGCTCTTAATTACTGATAAATCTGGCCTTAGAATAGTAAATATCTTTAAATCTACCGATCATAAAATTCTTCAAGACAAATTTTATTTCTTAATGGACAGCCTCGTTGAGCGTAATATCTTTACGAAAACTGCAAAATAATTTACCGACCACTATTTTTAACATTTTAGTGGTCTTTTTGCGAACCATTTTGTTGTCACTTTCACAATCTTTTTGTACAATAGAGATGTGAAGAATTAAGTTATATAACTGATTCTAAATCGAATAATAAAATTTTTAACAAGGAGATAATTTTGTGATTATGGATAAGTCTATTCCTAAAGCAACTGCTAAACGTTTATCACTGTACTACCGTATTTTTAAACGTTTTAATACTGATGGCATCGAAAAAGCTAGTTCCAAACAAATTGCAGATGCCCTAGGTATCGATTCTGCTACTGTTCGACGTGATTTTTCTTATTTTGGTGAACTAGGACGCCGTGGTTTTGGTTATGATGTCAAAAAACTTATGAACTTCTTTGCAGAAATATTGAACGATCATTCTACAACAAATGTTATGCTGGTGGGGTGTGGAAATATCGGTAGAGCTCTCTTGCATTATCGTTTCCACGATCGCAATAAAATGCAAATTTCAATGGCTTTTGATTTAGATAGCAATGATTTAGTTGGTAAAACAACCGAGGATGGAATTCCTGTCTACGGTATTTCGACTATCAATGACCATTTAATAGATAGTGATATTGAAACTGCTATCCTAACAGTACCTAGTACAGAAGCCCAAGAAGTTGCTGACATCTTAGTCAAAGCAGGTATAAAAGGCATCTTGAGTTTTTCTCCAGTTCATTTAACATTACCAAAAGATATCATTGTTCAGTATGTAGATTTAACAAGCGAATTACAAACTTTACTTTATTTCATGAACCAGCAGCGATAAATAGTTCATTATTTATAAAATATCTGCTTCTTCTCGAAAACTATAATATTTATTTTTTCCAACGATGATGTGATCTAGGCAGACAATTCCCAGATGATCACATGATCGTTTTATTTTTTTAGTGAAACTTAAATCACTTTCACTGGGATTTGGAGAACCTGAGGGATGATTATGTATAATAATCAAAGAAGTTGCCATGTTTTTACAAGCATAATGTAGAATTTCTCTTGGCTCTGCTACTGAACGACGTACAGTACCAATAAAAATAGTTCTCTGTTCGATAATACGATTTTGTGTATCCATATAAATAGCTACTAAATGTTCTTGTTTTTTATCCCCTAATTCGAGCATCATTTTCCTCGCTAATTGTTCACTACTTAAAATTTGCTCTTTACGATCATATTCAGCTTTGTGAATCCGTTTTGCTAGTTCTAGCATAGCTTTTATTTCGACGGATTTAACCTGACCGATTCCTTTAATGGATTGCAACTCCTGTAAGGATAATTGACCAAAATCTGCTAAACTGCTTATGTTTTCTAAAATTTGCGTTGAAATTTCAAGAACAGGTTTTTCTTTAATACCTGTACGTAAGAGAATGGCTAATAACTCCTGATTACTCAATCTATCTGCGCCTAAATCAACTAGGCGTTCTCTTGGTAGTAAAGCTTCCTTTTTTAATTCAATATGGTACATAAAACACCTCCAGTCATAATATTCGTAAACTAATCAAAAACTCATGTTTTAAATCAATAAAAAATACTTAGATGAAAAATCTAAGTATTTTTTATTTAACGATAGGTTCGTGCACGATTTCTAAGCGTTTGTCGCTTGATAATATGATCTTTTACAATCTGATAGATAGTAGCTGCAACAGGAACAGCAAGTAACATGCCTAAGATCCCCCATAAAGCACCTCCGATAGTAATAGCCATTAAAACCCACATAGAAGGCAGTCCAATCGATCCACCGACAACTTTCGGATAAATGACATTTCCCTCAAATTGTTGTAAAAGGATCAAGAAAAGAACAAACAAGAATGCTTCAGTAAGCGATTCAGTAGCAATTAAGATGAAACCGATTGTAACACCAATGTAGGCTCCCACAACCGGTATTAGAGCTGTAAAAGCAACTAAAACCCCAACTGTTAAAGCATAAGGAAATTGGAAGATCAACATACCAATAACCGTCAAACTTCCTAAAATCATAGCTTCTAAAGTTTGGCTTACAAAAAAACCATGGAAACGTTGATGAAGGATATGACGAACGTAATGGAATGTTTTGCCTGTTGAACCTAAATAGGTATCAATTAACAAATTAAATTGACGTCCCAACTGCTCCTTGTTTGCCAAAACGTAAATTGAAAAAATAAAACTAACAAAAACATTCAGAAGTGTTGCCGCAATAGAGGAAACTGAGGTTAGTAAATTTGTTAAAACAGATAAAACTTGCTTCAAAATCTGCTGGCTATAACCACTTAAAGTAGAAACTAAGTCTTTATCTGTTCCCATATAATTTAAAGCCTCAGAAATTTGTTTATTTTCATTGAGATTATTAACCAATTTAGCAAGTGCTCCGGTATCAATAACCAATAAAGAACTCAAACTAGAAATCAAATCTGGAATGACAATTGAAAATAGCCAGACAATTAAACCAATAAAAGTTGCATAGGATAAAATCATAGAAACACTACGCTTGATTGCCATTAATAGTCTAGATCCTTTAAAAAGCTTTATATATAATCGCTCATAGACTGACATTACAATATTAATAATATAGGCAATTCCAGCTCCCATCAAAAAAGGAAATATTGCCTTATGAAGCGTAGTTAAAATATTAGAAACAGCTCCCCAATAAGCCTGTATAGCATAGCAAATAGCAAATGTTATGACAACATAATAGACCTGCCGTTTTTCAAATTTCATGAAATCTCCTTATTAATCTTAATTTCTTTCAATTATTATACACTATTTTATGAATGAGAAAAAGAGAGTTAACAGTTATTAGTCTGCTCTTTATTCTATTTGACTGCCATTACTTGCAATAACCTTCTTGTACCAATAAAACGATTTTTTCTTGTAACGCTTGAGTGTTCCCTCTCCTTTATTATTGCGATCAACATAAATGAAACCATAGCGTTTTTCCATTTCACCAGTTCCTGCAGATACTAAATCAATACATCCCCATGTAGTATAGCCAATTAGATTAACACCATCTACATATATAGCATCTCTCATTGCAGCAATGTGCTGACGGAGGTAATCAATACGATAATCATCTTCTACGTAACCATTCTCATCAGGAATATCTACTGCTCCAAGTCCATTTTCAACAATAAACATCGGTTTTTGATAACGATCCCAGATAGCATTTAAGGTAATGCGTAATCCAAGCGGATCAATTTGCCATCCCCATTCAGAAGATTTCAAGTAAGGATTCTTAAGAGATGCGAAAATATTTTCTTGAACCTGTTCACTGACAGTTGGATTACCTGAAGCTACTCGGCTTGAATAGTAAGAAAATGAAATAAAATCAACCGTATAGTCTCTTAACAAAGCAAGATCTTCTGCTGTCATTTGAATTGAAATACCTAAATGCTCAAAATATTTTTTAGCATAATTAGGGTATTTGCCACGCGCTTGCACATCAATAAAAAAATAATTTTCTCTATTTTTTTGCATCGAAGCCCAATAATCTTGTGGATGACACGTATTTGGATAGTATTGACCTGCAGCTAACATACATCCGATTTGACTATTTGGATCAACTTCATGAGCAATTTTTACTGCAATAGCCGAAGCCACTAACTCATGGTGAGCTGCTTGATATTTAATTTGCTCTTGATTTTCACCATCTTCAAAATATAAGCCAGCGCCCATAAAAGGAGCGTGTAAAATCATATTGATTTCGTTAAAGGTCAACCAATATTTAACTAACCCCTTAAAACGAGTAAATAAAGCTCGTACAAGGCGCTCATAAAAACCAATCATTTTATGGCTCCGCCACCCACCGTAATGTTTAATAAGGTAGATAGGACAGTCAAAATGTGTGATGGTTACCAAAGGTTCAATACCATACTTACGACACTCTTTAAAAATATTTTCATAAAACCGAAGACCAGCTTCATTTGGATATAGCTCATCACCCTTTGGAAAAATACGCGTCCATGCTATTGACATACGATAGGTTTTGAAACCCATTTCTGCAAGTAATGCAAGGTCTTCTTTATAATGGTGATAAAAATCTATTGATTCTTTTGCTGGATAAAAGTATCCTTCCTCAAAATCAAACATTTTCTTTTGTCCTGAAATAATTGCAAATCGATCTTCTCCAGTAGGAACAACATCTACATTTGCTAGGCCACGTCCATCAACATTGTAAGCTCCTTCACATTGATTGGCAGCAGTTGCCCCGCCCCATAAAAAACCTTTTGGAAATACTTGTTTTACCATCATTTACCCCTCTTGTTTTTTCTTATCATAATATTAAAAAAGACCAGTTACTGACATTGATTCGCCAAATACTGGTACTATCCGTGACATGAACTTTCTACTTAGAAGGTCTTTTCACTAATTCTGTGTATTTAAATACTTAAAAATAGTATCTAAACACTTTTAAAGGTGGAGTTTTATCGTTTCAGAAATTTTAGCATAGGCTTGATCTGTTAGGTGCAAACCATCTTTTGTAAAACTGCTAGCAAGCTGACCTTTTTCGTCAACTAATAAATCATACAATTCAATATAATTAATGCCAGAAATTACTGATAAGGTTTTGTTTAAAGCTTTTATTGCTTGATTATTTCTTACCTTGACACGCTCTATATAGTCATCTTCTTCACTAACAGGTAAAACACTCAGTATATTAATCTCTGTCATATAAGATTCCGCACGAATTTCTGCAATTATATCCGTGATATTAGCTATGATTTCTGACTGTGAATGCCCTAAACCAATATCATTTGTTCCAATTAAAATAAATACTTTGGATGGTAATAGTTCCCATACTTGGGTTCTCAAGTTTTCTAAAAGCCAATAAGAATCTGATCCTGCTACTCCTCTATTAACTAAAGGATAGTCACGTCCTAAATGTTTTTTTAAAGGAAAAAACTCAACGATAGAATCTCCTGTGAAAACAATGGCACCTTCTTGTACTGTCTGATTGTTAATCTCAAAAAACTGTTCTCGTTTCATTTGATAATCTCTTAAAGCTTTGTCAATAACTTCTAACATCGTTCTCCTTCATTCTTAAATATTTCTCTAGGCTTTCTTGTATTATAACAAAATTTCACCTGAGAATTGAATAGTATGCTTCGTGAAAAGCTACGTGGTTCTATTCATTATCACTCATCTTGTGAAGAAAGTTCTCTATCGTTTCTAACACACCATCTTGATCGTTACTAACTGTTTGATATTTAGCAATAGCTTTAATTTCTTCTGGCGCATTTGACATAGCGTAAGAAATATTTGCTGCTCTCAACATTTCCACATCATTGCCCCCATCACCAAAAACCATCACTTGATCCTGTTTCAATCCCCACTTTTCAAGGAGAATAGCGATACCATCCGCTTTATTGACATCAGCTGGTAAGACATCGATACAACCAAAACCACTAGAGGTCAATCTGATATGATGATTTTTAAAGTGTTCACTAATATCTAACAACATCTCAGAAACAAGATTTTCATTTACCCAAAGTGTCATTTGAAAATATCGGTCATCATCTAAGGGCAGCAAATGGTCTTTATAGATAAAATTAGGCATATAGTATTCTAATTCAGTCCGCCTATTAATAGGAGTTCTTCGCTCAAGGTATGAACGTTTTTCACCAGATAAGCTGATGAGTGTCTCAGGATAGTTCTGATATAAATAGGATAAAACAGCTGCAACTGTATCATTAGATAAATAAGTTTCTTTTAGTAATGTGCCATCTTGGTCAATGACACGACCACCATTTTCAGCGACGTAGGCGATACGATTAGGGTATTCCAAAAAGTTTAACAACAATTGATCGTATAAATTACCACTAGCAGCTACAAATTTAATATCATACTTCTCCATCAACGTTAATAAAGAAGAAAACCGTGCTTTATCATAAGTTTTATCTGAGCGTAGAAAAGTTCCATCCATATCTGTTGCTATCAATTTAATCATACAATCTAACCATTTCCCTTTCAAGGGGGTGCAAAACCCAAGTGGATTGTGCAACTCACATTCTACTACAACTTCTCTCATTATACCATAGAAACCTCAAAATTGACACGCCTAATCTGCTATAAATCAATCCGTAAGCCATTTTTAAAGGTTAGGAAAATTTTCTTGTCTTCTTTGATATCCAATCGCTCAACGCTGGTCTGCCAGAGTTCTTGGTTGAAGTCTGTGATGAGGTCATCCTGCTCTTTAAAATTTTGGATAAAACCATCAAGACTGAGCTGCTTACTTTTCTGCTCTTCCAAGACTGACCTAGTTTCCTGCAACTCTTTCTGTTTTTCTTGATAGGCTGTTACCAAGGTATTGTACTGTTCTTGGTAGAGGTCTTGATTCTGAGCTTTCCTTGCATTCCTATCGACCAAGTCCTCGATGTCTTGTCGTATGGTTTCAAGATGATGCTCCAAGTCATCAAGCCTAGCTTCAAGTGACGAAGTGTCTTTTGCCATGTCAATCAAGAGTTCCGTATTAGCGATAATCTCATCTCGGTTACTGAGGAGTTGATTGATAGCTGATAGGAACCAACCTTTAATCTCTTCCTCCGTCACATGAGGTGTCTGACATTTATGCTCACCCTTGTACTTGGCATTGCACTGGTAGATAGTGCGTTTGTACTTGCTGGTAGAGTGCCACACCTTACTGCCAAAAGCTGACCCACAATCACCGCAGAATAGTCGTCCTGTGAAAATGTTGCTGGTTTGCCGTTTCCTTTCCAGCTTATCCAATTCAACCTGAACCAAATCAAAGACTTCACGTTTGATAATGGCTTCATGGTTGTTCTCCACATAATACTGTGGAAGTTCCCCTTCATTGAGTTTAGTGCTTTTTGTCAAGAAGTCCGTTGTAAAACTTTTCTGAAGGAGGGCATCCCCTTTGTATTTTTCATTCCGAAGCATACGCTTGACCGTGCCATAGCTCCACTGCCTTTTCCCTTGTGGCGTTGGAATCCCTTGGGCAGTCAACTCTCTTGCAATTTTGTTGGGGTTGTTTCCCAATAAAACTTGATGAAAAATATACCTAACGATTTTAGCTTCTTCGTGGTCAATTTCAAAACCACCCGTGTCACTTTTCTTGAAGCCTAGAACTTGGCTGTAGGAAAAGGTCACTTGCCCTTCAGCCAACTGGCGTCGTCTACCCCAAGTCACGTTTTCTGAAATGGAACGGCTCTCTTCTTGGGCAAGACTCGACATGATGGTAATCAGAAGCTCCCCTTTGGAATCAAAGGTCCAAATGTTCTCCTTTTCAAAATAGATTTCAACGCCTGCTTCCTTGAGCTTGCGAACCGTTGAGAGGGAGTCTACCGTGTTTCTGGCAAATCTACTGACTGACTTGGTTAAAATAAGGTCTATCTTTCCGTCAAGGGCATCTTCCACCATTTCTTGAAAGCCAAGTCTCTTTTTGGTGTTTGTTCCAGAAATCCCTTCATCGGAATACATCTTGACAAATTCCCAATCCGAGCGACTGTTGATGTAGTCTGTGTAGTATGTCATCTGTGCTTCATAAGAAGTTGTTTGGTCTTCATGGTCAGTTGACACCCTGGCATAGCCTGCCACTCGTCGTTTGGTAAATCTGGGAAGTTCAACCTTATGGGTGACTTGTTTGGCTGGTTCTATCGTGATAACTTTTTTCATGTCTACCGTCCTTTCTGAATGATGACGTGTTTTTCTTCTCCATTTCTATAGATCGCTTTAGCTTCATTGGTCACGCTATTAAAAGAAATATGGTGAATGTCTTCTGTATTTATGCTCTCACCAAAAGCTTGAAAGAGCTGTTCTTCTGTAACGGTACGTCCTAAACAAGTCTCAACACCTTTGGCATCTCTTGTCCTGCAATAATACCTCACTCGCTTTTCCTGATTAAATTTGGTCTCCAAAGTCAGAACCATGTCTAAACCGCAGTGCTCACAATACACTTTGCCTTGTAACTTTGCTAGGGCATCATGCTTTGAGACTCTCCTCCTAGCACGACGCTTTTTCTCTTGATTGACCAGTTGGAAATACTCCGGTGTCACAATAGCTTCATGGGCATTCTCAACGATATACTTCGCCATCTGCCCATCATTTAGAATGGAGCGACTGCCAAATTGATCTCGAAAGGTCTTCTGTAAAATCAGTCGTCCACAGTAGGCTTCTTGATCAAACATGTTATAGATGACTCGTTTAGTGAAGCGATTCCCTAGCCTTGTTCGCTCACCCCTATCATCAAGCCTTTTAGCTATTTTAGGGGCTGAAAGTCCTTCCATATACCATTCGAAGACCTGCCTGACAATAGAGGCTTCATGGGGTTCAATCACATACTCGTCGCCATTCCACCGATAGCCAAAGATGTCTTGAGGAATATAAGGTTTCCCTTCTTCAAAGCGTTTCTTCACTCGCCATCTGATGTTTTGACTGATAGACTGTGATTCTTCTTGAGCCATGGAGGCAAGCAGGGTTAAAAGCAACTCCCCTTCAGCGGTTAGGGTGTCAATCTTCTCCTTTTCAAAGCGAACACTGATACCAAGTCGCTTCAGCTCACGAACAGTTTCCAAAAGCTCCACCGTATTTCGCCCAAAGCGTGAAATAGACTTGGTTAAGATAAGGTCAATCTTACCCTTACGACAATCTTCAAGTAACTGTTGAAAGTCTCGTCTATAAGCTTGACTGCGACCACTAATGGCTGAATCGCTGTAAACTCCCACATAGTCCCATTCAGGATTTGCCTGTATCAATTGGCTGTAGTGGCTGACTTGATTGGATAAGGACTGGAGTAAACTCGTATGCGAAACCCTAGTGTATGCGGCCACCTTTAACCTTTTAATGGCAGTTACCTTCTGGGCTTGTATCGTTTTGATTTGTTTCATTGATACATCTCCTTTCGCTATTATATATCACTCTAAAGCCCTTATTTATCAAGTCTTTAGGCCACTAATTGGCTCATAAAAGGCTCATATTTTTCGAGCATTTTTGCCTTAAATTCTTGGAAGATGGCTTCAGAAATCAGACCCTGGGACAGGAGCTGCTTTGCCTGTGCCATAGTCAGTTGGTAGGTAAGTTCTTGTTGAAAGTCTTGTTCTGTCATTTCTTGTCTCCAAATCTAGCAGTCACATAGCACTTACGACTACAATATTTTCTCTTAGGATTAGCGTAGGAGGTAAACTCACCCCCACAAGCCAAACAGACATGCTCGGTATAGGCCTGTCGATTGACTTCCTCCAAATGGCTGTTCCACCATGTTTGACGGCAGGGTGTTCCACAAAAGCGTTTCTTTTTCTTACCGTCTATATGCGTCAAAACACGACCACAAGCATGACAATAATCTGGTAAAAGCTCATCTGTTTTCTCACCAGCCTCAATCACCTCACGACGACAAAATGACTTTATGGTGTTAGACGATAGACTGAGCTTTACGCCAATGGCTTTATAACCAAGTCCATGTTCTCGTAAATAACGAATAGCTGCTTTTTGTTCTGGGGTCATGACTTTCCTCCTTCTACCTACTAGGGGAAGATGGTGAGGATTTAGTCCAACTTTTGAAGAAAAAAAGCAAAAAGAAAAAGCCTAATGTCTCCACCAGGCTTAAAATCTTTTATCCTAATCTGAACCAACCGATAACTTTTCCAAGTTTGACGGTGCCAGTCGCATCATAAAGTGAGCCATCTGCCATCCAGACACGCTTCACTCGACGGGTAATACCGCCACCACCAATTTCCAGTTGGTCATTGATACCGTTCTTGTTGTGGTCAGAGTAGCCATCGACATTCTGCTCAACCCCATCAATGCTTGTACCATCTGAATCTGTGATACAAATGCCGATGTGACCATAAGGATGACTGTCTGTCTTAATAACATAGAAGTCACCAGCTTTAGGGTTAACGCCCCAAGCGTCCTTAATGACTGTAAAGCCGTTAGCTTTCGCCTTGGTTAAACAATCGATGGCATTGGTGTATGCCATGTCCTTGTCGGTCAACTCCTGCACAATCTTATCCACCAGACTGACGCATTGTCCACCATAAGGGTTGGTAGGAACAGTCACTTTCTGACCAACTTTAGACAGTGCTGAAGCAACCGCGCGTTGGGCAAGACTTGTTGCTACTGCTTTGATGGAACTCGTCGCCTTATGGACTTTCAAGGTTTGACCAATCTTTAAGACATCGGTTTTCTTCAAACCATTCAAGGCTAAAAGACCATCAACCGTTGTCCCAGATTTTCGTGCAATTCGCCAATAGCTATCTCCCTTTTGAGCCGTATAGGTCTGTTCTGAATGACCAAGGCTGGTTCCTTCCACATCCTGTTCCAGTACCCAAGATGTAATCCCTTCAAGTAAGTAGGCTCTCTTACTACGAGATTGGTTTACGGCTTTGACTTGGAGGATTTTGTAGGTGCGACCTTTGACCCAACTTGCCATCGCTTGACCCGTTTGGTAATGAGTCGCATGACCAAGCACACGAACACTATCCCCAACGTGATAAACAGGGCTGGTAGAAGCATGGGGCTGTCCTCCTTGCTTACTGGGGGTGGCAGAGACAACTGTCTTCACCTCCTCTTGGGTAATAGCAGAGACGAGACCTTTGGCCAGTTCTTCCTTCTTATTTTCAAAGATAGTCATGTCCTCTTCGTTATCAATAAAGGCAATCTCCACCAAGCGGTAAGTGTACCCACGGTTCTTAGCTTCGTTGGCATTATAGAGCCAATCCACTTTCTTAATCCCACGGTTTTGGAAATGACGGCTAAGGACAGATAGAATAGCCAAATCCTCCTTATCAGCCGTCAAAGAAGATTGAATGAGGACTTCCGTTCCTCGTGCAGTGCCATTAAAGGCATTGAAATGAAGCTCGGTAACAGAGTCATAGCCCTTACCAAGGATTGCCAGTGACTTATAATCATAAACATTTTGGTCTGTGATATAATCGATGTTTTTGCCGCTGTACTTGGACATGAGTCTAGCCAACTCACGAACCTTTCCGGCTTCTGTGATGCCACGTTTACTATTCACTGCTCCTGGATCATAGGTAGTGCGTCCTTGCCCATGTCCACAAATCACTAGATGTTTTCCCATGTTAGTCTCCTTCTTTTTCGTTGAATTGTTTTAAGAGTGCTTGCAGTTTCTCAGGGATAGGTAAACCAATCCGCACCGCATTTTCCAAAATACTCAAGCCTTCATTACTCAAGTAAAAGAAAATCACCATGGTGCGAATCGCTCCACCCTGCTTGATGATTTCAGTATCAATGAGGTGTCCCACAGATACCAAAAAGAGAATGGCTATCTTTTTGAAGATACCCTTAAATCCAATATTGCTAGCAAGCCTTTTCTCAACTGCTGCTGCCATAAGACCTGTGATGTAATCGATGGCAATAAAAATCATCAAAGCGAAGAAAAAGCCATCAACTTCTCCAAAAATCGAACCGATAAGCCCTCCAATCGCTGAGAAGAGAACTTTGTTTGTTGCCAGTAATTCTTTCATAATGACACTTTCCTTTCTTATGCTGTCCTACGCCAACGGTAAACCGTGACGTAAGGTTGTAAGTTGTTGTGTGGCTTGTTGCCACCAGTATTTCCTGTGTTATTCCCTTGAGGGTAAAGACTAGAGTTCCCATCTGAAGAGTAGTCTCGTCGAATAGCCTGATTGCCATTATTGGCAGATACATACTGAGCGTGCGAGTGAGACGGCATTTCATCAACCGTCAAGGTATGTGTTTTACTACCGCCTGATTTATTAACGCTCTTAAACTCACTTTCATTCTCAGATACGCCAACTAAGACCCTGCCATTGCCAAACCTCTCCCAAGTCCCACCCATAATGGTAGCTGGACTGGTACTTGACGTCGACTCGTAAATCACACCGACTGGGTAAAAGATATCAAGAAGTTTCTTATTCTTCATATAAATCTCACCGTCAAAATAAGCAGGTAAACTCCCATCCACATCAAGTACCCCTCTTGTCCACGCTTTGCCTATCCCCATACCAGATGGACTTAAGCCGTAGACGACCTTCTCTGGACCAACGGTAAATTCAAAGGTCGTGGCATAAAAGAGGTCTGCGAGCTTTCCAATAATGTTGTAGGATTTTGTCGTATCGTAGGTGCCCCCTAAAATAGCTTGGAAATCCGTCTTTGTGTGTTCCGTGGTTGACGTCCAGTTGGCCGCACCACCAGCGTTTGTGACCTTCTGGCCACTTGCCAAATCAACCACTTCCCATGTCAAGGTTGCCTTATTCTTTTGAACACTATTGATGGTTAGAGGGGCAATCTTAAGCTTTCGTGTGACCGTCACCTGATTCATACTAGAACCGGCACGAACTGCTGAAAATGAAAAGATAGGTTTGAAATACTCTAATAGGGTTATCTCCACTTCTTTTCGAGCACTTTGTCGCCCTCTCGAATCAGTCACATAGGCAGAGACCTTAGCGCGACCAATCCAGTTGATACCTCCCAAAAGACCGTTATTACTCGTTACCACATTAGGCAGTTGAACCCACTGATTATTCTCAAATTTAAAGACCTCTGCACGATAACCCGTTGAAGGAATGATCGATCCGTAAACACCCGCTCCTTGATTAAAAGTCACTTTAGGGTTAGACACTAACTGGGCAAAACTTGTACTAGTTAAAATCGTTTTTGCAGTGGCATGGGATTCTGAAACAGAAATACTACCCAAGGTTGGAACAACTGACGTCGGTAGGTTGAGGGTAATGGGAATTGTCATAGAACCTATTGTCTTATCACCATAGATAGTAGCTAGCGTTAAATGACCGTTACCTGAGGTGTTATTTGGAATTTGAGTTGCTAATTGCGATATTGATGGCGTCCAAGTTACAGAGGTCGCAATGCCTGTTCCAATGGTGCCACTTAGAGATCCAAAATGCCATGTGATATTATGGGTAAAATCACTACTAGCGCGCTTAATCGTAATGGTTACGACTTTCCCCATCATATTCCCAGAAACTGTAGCACTCGATGACCGTGGAATATCACTTAAACGTAGCGTTTGTGAACCTGTATTCAAGGTGCCAGGCGACCAGCCACCAGACCCAGTGAAGGTCGCTGAAAAACTGATGGTTTTTGACCCATTCGAATCATGTGACACAGTGATGGTCTTATCAATCAAGTGAAGAGAACTATGAGCAGTATACATATCTGGTCGCCCTGACCAAGAAAGCGTCTGGCCATTGATAGACACACTTGCCCTACAGTCATACATCCCAAAGGTCGTATAACCATTCTTTAGCCAAAGTTGGACTCGGACAGTAGATGTATTATTAGCCGTTGAAGTTCCTGTTTCTTCCACTCGTAAAAGTAGGGTATAGCCCCTATCATTATTTGAACCATAATCTGCCATAGGATCTCCTTTCTACTTGGCATCAATAAAACGACAAACTAGATGCTTGGCATTATGCCTTGCGGCTTCTAGTCGGTAATAACCAACCTGTAAGGTCTCCACAAAAACCCCATGATGAATTTTAATGACACCAGCTGTAACCGTCATGACGGCATTACCAGCTGACTTAATCATCATCCCTTGTGAGGTTAATTCGATATATTCAGAGTTATCCTTCTTACCAATAATCACCCCATTATCACCAGCTCTCAGATAAGTATTGACAAAGTTAAGCAATAGACTGTTGGCTTTAAGATCGGCTTCAATCGCTGCGATACGAGCTGTATTATCAATAAAGTCTTGATTAAATTGCGCAAGGACAGCTTCATTATTCTTCTCAAACTCTTTATAAGACTTGAGCCAATCAGCTACTTCTTTTGCCAAAGCTCTCGCTTCAAGGTCCACTCGGAGAGATTCTGTCTTTTCAGTTAGAAGGTCTAATTGCTGCTTCATAAACCCGTTGTCAGCTTTGGTATCAATCTGAGCGATAAGATCATTCAAAGAAGGCCCAGGCGCTGAAGCAACGTTGCCATCTTCCAATTGAACATTTCTAAGATAAACCACATCTCCTACTGACCACGAACCTGACTTTAAGTAAAAGATATAAGAATAGTACTGATAACTACTTACTTTCCATGAAGAAACAAACCTTTGCCAATCTGTTGTTACTTCGTAAGCTTTCGTTCCACCGAGTTCACAACCCATATTGAGTGTGACAGATTTTGAACACTTAATATCAATTGAAAAAGTCATAGTCGCACCAATTCGACTCCTTAAATCATAGAAGTTCCGATGAAATCCAGCTGTACCTGCTTTGGTACAGGTCATCTTTACAGTCACGCCACTAACAGAACTCGTATCCTCAACCACCTCCTTCTTCCACTCAGAGGTTACTGATGAAAAGGTCACAGCCTTCATGGCGTAATCGTCAATGTAATTACGACCTCCCAGTTCCGTTCCCTCAAAAAAGGAAGACCAGGTATAGTCACTAGGATTGGTTGAAGGCGTAGCACTCTCCCTATTGACAGCTAGTCCGAGGTAGCGTTTGCCAGTTGAGACGGCAGAAATCCCATCTCCCTTGTCACTATCTGCGTACATGCGCCAAGTGTATAGGGTCTTTCCATCCTTACCAGCCTTTCCATCCACACCCTTATCCCCATAAACTCCGATGACAATTGGCGTTGTTACCGTTGTTGAGCCATTAGTAAACGTGGTTTTTTCATAGTTCCACAGATACTTAAGCGTTGAGGTGAGTGAGGGAATAGTTTTGCTCCAACCAGAGCTTGTTGTGGTAATACCAGTCTTTTGTGCAGAGACTAAGTAGTACTGCTCCCTTAATTGAATGCCCACCCCATCTGCTCCGGCGTCCCCCTTTGGTCCAGGGGTTAAAGAGATAGTTTTAAGATCAACTTTTGTCGCTAGGCTGTCCCCTCTCACCTTTAGGAGTGGCGTATCAATTGAAAGACTCCCATCCCTATCCAAACTAAAGACTGGGGTGTGCTGGCCAGGAATAACAACCTTGTCTGCTTCAATTTCTAGGCTCTTCACATACTCTGATAGAATCTGTTGAGAGACAAGCCTTGTCATCCATGCTGAACTAGAGACGGTCAACTCATCAATCGTAGCTTTTTGGAGTGCTGCGACTCGTGCTTCAAGGGCATCCGTTGCCAGATAATCAAGGGCAGCTTTCTTCCCAGAACGCTCACCTTCTGCTTTGGCCTTAGCGATACCATCTTCAACTTCTGTTTGAAGACGCTCAAAGTGCCTATCAAAGACCTTCTTAAAATTAGCTCGCTCCTTAGACGCACGGTGTTCTGTAGCCGACTGATTGACATCAAGAATGGTCTTAGCCGCACTGGTTAGCGAATTGTTTCCTGATGATCCAGAGGTTGTAAAGCTAACCTCATCATCAAAGGTCACCAAAAGATACACTTCTTCTAGAGCATCAAAGGTATAACTAACTGCCTTTTTCTTAACATCTACCTTGTGCTTTTGACTTTTAAGAGTGACTGTATCTCCCAGATGGACTTCTTGACCATCAAGCTGATAAGCTTCAACGGTTATCTGTCTAGAGATGCTATCGATGTGCTCATGCGTGAACTTAGCCATCGCCCATTGGCGCAATTCTTCCTCTGTCTGAAGCGTGTTATTCTCATACCGTGCTTCGTGGACATAAGGGTATTGGTTAATGAGGGGACTTTCCACAACGACAGAAAGAACGGTATCCTCATCACTACCTTCTATCTGAAAGGTTGAGGTCGCATAGATGCGCGTAATGACCTTCTCAGAATCACCCTTATCCTCAAAAGCTTTCAGATTGTGATGGCTTGTGAGAATAACTCCCTTATCGTTGCCACGGTGTTTCTTAACTATCAGCTGAAAGTTATCACGAACGAGCTCACCTTCCCAGGTTCCAAGGATGGAATGTTTACCATCCATTAGAGCTTGATAAAGTGTCAAGTCTTCGTCAGACACATAGGTATGACGCTCCGTCACATCACTGTCAAAGCTAAAAAGTCCTAAATCAGATGGACAAACCTCAACCATCCTCATAAGGGCTGATTGGCAGGTGGTATTAGTCGCAGAAAAGGGCTTAATTTGACGTTTCATCACATCATCAGAAATGTGAGAGCACTCAAGCTCTACCCTATCGTCTTGAATTTTTGCCTGCTTAACACGAAAGAGCTGATTCCCCAAATCAGGAGTTGGACACAAAATCAACTCGTCTGCTCTAAGGGTTTCATGAACACCTGAATCCGTAATGGGGTAAGTTAATCGTAGCTGAAAGATACCATTTAGCTCCTCTTCGACCGTTGCACTCACCGTTTCAAATAATGGCTGACCATTCCATTTCGCTGTCTTTGTTTGACCATCAAGAAGGTAAAGCATCACACCCACCCCCAATTCGTCTCAAAGGTAAGCGATAGTATCCCACTGCCTAAAATCACTCCGACAGATTGTGTTGGATGACTAGCATCAATCGTGATGAAGTCCCCAGACCACTTGACAGCTTTCCCTGATAGGGTCTTAAAACTAGGACGGTCTGGGTGATTCACCATAACAAGAGGCTCTGTAAATTTCTCAATGCGAATCACTTGGTCCCCTACTGTAAACGAAGTCTCTGATACGGATTGACCAGTTATGGTAATGCTAGGAAAGGCAAGGGCAGATCCTTGTGTTTTTAACACACCATTGGCACTCAAAACTTGCCTATCCACACTCTTAAAAAAGCGAGTGGGGTGACAGATAAAGGTCACATCAATCACATACACATCATGGTCATCCTGCTTGATGTCAAAGCTATCCGTTCGGTAACACCAGAGCCTGGTGAGCTTAAGGCGTTCACTTTCTAGCCAAAACCCTTCCTGCATGAGATAAGCCGAGAACTCATTGACCCCTTTCTCACTCGCACCAATCAGATACAAGCGATAAGGTTTCTCAATCACTTCACGATGCTTATTGGTTTGAACAATCGCCCCACTCAATCCACGATGGTCTAGGAGTTGCGTTTTAGACCGTGGCACTTGAATGCTCGGTCTATCTTCCACAAGAACTTTAAAAAGAAAAGACGAGGTTCCTTTTCCATTCAGTACCAATTCATTATGTTTAATCACACTGTTCCTCCTCTCAGTAAGGCTTGTCGATTCATTTCATCAGCTAATCGACCAGCCACATAATCGGCTAGTTTTTTCATATCCGCTTCTTCACGAATCACAACATCCGTGATATTGACTGTTATGCTTGTTCCCTTGTTAGGCATGGTGGCTGCGATGCTGCGTCCGATACTGCCAAGAGTTTGGTTATTAAGAGGTAGAACTGCTTCACGTCCTGCCTCTCCTCCAACCATCAAGCTATCCCCTGTCATACCAAATGCCGTTGGCTTAGTCAGAATTCCACCCTTGGCGTACCACTGAATGGAAATCTTAGGTAAGCCACCTTTTAACCAATCAAGGGGATTGGCAGAACCTGACACACTAAAGTGCGGAAGAGGAATATGCGGCCACTTAATCTTGAAATTAAAGAGATTCTTAATGGCATTGATGGCTGAAGAAACCGCATTTTTTGCCCCATTGATAGCAATTGTAATGGTCGATTTGACCCCATTCCAGACAGAGGACACTGTGTTTGAAATACCATTTAGGACACCTGAGATAGTAGCCTTCATTCCGTTCCAAACGGAAGATACCGTTGAGCCAATACTAGATAGAATGGAACTAATCGTGGACTCAATGCCATTCCAGACATTACTAACAACACCCTTGATACTATTGAGTAAGTTTGTCATGGTGCCTTTGATACCATTCCAGGAATTGGAAATGAACTGCGCAATGGCATTTAGAACAATCGAAATCAGTGACTTGATGGCTTCCCAAACTGTAGAGACGACCTGCTTGATGGTTTCCCAGGCACCTGACCAATCACCCGTGATAATCTGCATAACTGCCTTGATAATACCTAAGACAACATTGATGGCTGTTTCAACGACCACTTTAATGATGTCCCAAGCTGTCGTGATAATCAGTTTGATATTCTCCCAACTGGCTTGAAGGTAAGGTCCAAGAATGGTCATGATGGTTTGAATGACTGTTGAAATAGCTGTCCACACGGTATTTGCGGCATTAAGGATTAGCTGTTGGTTCTCTGTCCACCAAGTAGTCAAGGTTCCCCATATCGACATAACAAAGCTTGATATCTGTTGGATAATGACAGATAAAAAGGCATAGATGGCATTCCAGATTTCTGTCACAGCTGTCCGAAAGCCTTCGTGATGTTGCCAAAGTTGTTGAATCCCAACAACCAGTAAGGCAATAGCGGCAATAACACCAAGAATAATCCCTACGATTGGAGCTGCTGCAGTTACCACCCCCATAATGGTTGTCCCCATAGCCATAGTGGCCGCTTGCAGGGCAATGAAAATCGGTAAGACTAAACCAAGAGCTGCGACCAAACTTCCGACGATGACAATAAACTGCTTGACTGGCTCTGATAGCCCAGAAAACCATGTGGCAACAGCTTGAAGTAAACTCGCTAATATTTCCAAGATAGGAGCTAGGGTTGCGGCAATAGCGTCTCCTATTTCAGCCATCGCTAACTTCGCCGTGTTTTGAGCGGTTGTAAACTGATCAATAGGATCAAGCGTCCCCTCATAAGTTTGCGTTACAATCCCAGCTGCCTTATCAGCTGTTCCTGCTAAATCTTCAAAAGACAAAGCACCACGCTTGATGGCATCAACCATACGAGGAGCTGCTTTACTTCCGAAGATTTCTGAGGCAAGAGAAAGAGCCTCTGTTTCACTGGTTGAAGTTTTGATTTGCTCAATGGTTCCAGCAAGTCCATCTTGAAGCGTAAGCCCATCGCCCGCATACTTAACAGCTGCCTTTGAGAGTGACGAGAGTGCTGCAGAAGAATCAACCCCTGCTTTTTCAAACTGTCCCATCAAGGTGACGCCCTCATCAAAGGAAAGGCCAAGGGCTTTGATTTGTGGTGCTCCCACTACTGCCTTGTCCATCAACTCTTGGACACCAACACCTGTTGCTTGGCTGGTATAAGTAACCGTGTCTAAAACACTTGATAAATCAGTCGCTTCAAGTCCATAGGCTTCAATCGCTTGTTTGGCTGAAAGGGCAGAGCTCGTCACATCACTCCCATTGATCTCTGAGAACTGAATCAACTGGGTAGAGGCTGATTTAAGAGCATCTCCTGTTAACCCAAATTGCGTATTCAACTCCCCTACGGCACTTCCTGCCGTATTAAAATCCGTTGGTAGTTCAGTGGCTAGGGTTTTAGCGATGTCTGTCATCTCTTCAAGGGCAGAACCAGTCGCTCCAGTTTTTGTGACAATGATATCCATACCCTCATCAACTTCAAGAAATGCGTCAAGCGATTGTTGACCGAAGTCAATCAATTTCTGTGACAACTCTCCCAGTTGGTCGCCAAACTCCATGAGAAGGTCAGCCTTTAAGAGGCTGTTTGTCTCTTCCAAAGAAGCCTTGGAACTCGCAGAGCTAGAGGCCAACTCCTCCATCTCATTTTGGAGATTGTTGTAAGCGGTCTTTGTCTCATTAAGAGTTTTCTCAAGCTTGTTAGCTTCAATTGAATTCTCCCCATACTCGCTCTTTGTCAAAGAGAGTTGTTGTTCCAGATTATGAATCTGTTTCTCAAGGATTTCTGAATGAGAAGCGACCTTTTGTTCGGCAAGTGCTAACTTATCAGCCTCACTTGCAGTCGAACCTAAAGCCGATTCTTGTAGCTTAAAGGAACTATTGAGTTTTTCGCTTTCTGACACCAACTGTGCCTGCTCATTTTGGAGACGATTGAGCTTGGACTGATTGGTTTCAACCTGCGCTCCGTTTTCTGAGAGAGCTCTGTTAACACTTTCTAGCTTTGATTCATAGCCCTTTAAGACTGTTTGAGTACTCTCCACCTCACGTTGGAAGGCACGGTATTGGTCTGCACCGATGTTACCGGCCTTGAACTGAGCCTCGACTTGGGCTTGAGCTTGACGAAGTGTGGCGAGTTTTTCTTTAGTTGTTTCAACTTGTTTGGCTAAGACTTCCTGCTTTTGGGTCAAAAGAGTGACATTGCCAGTATCAAACTTAAGAGCCTTGTCAATCTGACGCAGTTCTTTGGTGGCTTCAGAAGCCTGTTTGTTCACACCCTTTAAGGCATTTTGTAAGGGCTGGGTGTCGCCACCGATTTCAATGGTGATCCCCTTAATGTTTCCTGCCATCGTCACTCCTCCTCCCTACTAGAAATTGTCAAAGTCTGCTTGGGTAGCTTTGCGAACACCAGTCTCATCTCGGCTTCTTAGCTCCACATAATCCGTCTGATAATCCAGTGCCATGCCAATTGAGATGTGCTTTAAGTCATCAATGGAAAGGCCAGTCTCCTTACAACAAGAGAGGTAACTCTCTACCGTGAAGATTTCCTCGCTCGCTGTTTCGGAAGTTTCTGCTTTTTTCTGGTTGTCATCCCTTGGTTAAGCATGGACATCAAGACTGGCCCAACTTCCTGAAGGGGAAATTCCTCCATCGACATAAAGAAATCCTCGAATGGTTTGATTCGAGGATTGGCTGACTTGGCAAAGACCCAAAAGAGACGGTGGAAAAAGGTCATGTCGAAATCAGACAAGATAGATAGGTCAATCTGACTAGCCTTTAACTCTTCCCCCTCTTCCAATTGCTCAAGCTGTGTCATGATGGATTCCGCACTTAACATGTTAAAGAGATCCTGGAAATAATCTTTTCCAAATTGTTCCTTATAAGCAATTGGGGTGTAGGCATTCGTAGCCAAGGGATAGGTTTTCCCAGCAATGGTGATGTTTTGTCGCATGTTCTCCTCCTTTAAGCAGCTGGTTCAAAGACAGACTTAAACCAGTTCTCACGAATCTCATCACTTGTTTCTTCAGTCGTTCTGCGGCGAACAATCTTATCAAGTGGGCGTGGACTTGCCGTAAAGGTCAACTCTACCTCATTGATATCAGACCCAGACTTGGTTTTAGAGCCTACAGTTGGGCGTGAAGCGTAACAGTAATAAAGCACATGAAGCGTCTCTTTCTTGTCCCCTTCAAATCGGAACATGAGAGCGAAGTTCTTTTTCTTGCTGCTGGCAATCTCTGAAATGGTATTGGTGGTCACATCAAGTTGCTCGCCCAAAACACGAGTCAGAAACTCCTGAGACAAGAGGGCAACTTTGAGTGTTCCCTCATAGCCGTCATTGGATTCAGAGGTGTAAAAGTTGATGTTGTCTGCCTTGTAAGAACCCTTGTCTCCAGTTGGTTCAAGGGTTAGTTCTGCAGCACCACGAAGGCGCTCGACAGTACCATAAGTCAAAGCACCGGCAGCTCCCTCACTGGTGACTTCTGCCCAGTGGACATCTTGTAGGCCAAAGGTGACCTTGTTTTTTTCTGCCATGGTTATCCTCCTAATAGTGTGATGGAATAAATGGTTTGGTAGAGTTTCTCACTAGTGATGTAAGTCTCTACCTTGTCAAAATAAAGACGGTGGGCATCAAGAACTGATTCCACCGTCTTTTCTGTTGCTAAATCTTTCTTTGTCGTGTAAAGCTCAATCTGGACGTTGAGCCTTTTGTGATAAGTCCAGTTATCGGCCCCAAGATTATCTGAATCAGTGACCAGATAAACCATAAAGGGCGGACTGGGGCTGTGCCCTTCCTCAAAATGGTGATAGGCTACTGGGAGTTTGGTTGCTTTCAAGACACGGAAAAGCTCTTCAAATCTCATAGACCACCTCACAGTTTCTGTCGCAATTTGTCTTCAAACGACTGAATTGCCTTTTTCTCGACAGGAGCGATGTGCTTTCGCCCTTCAACCCGACCACCATTTTGTTTGGCATGCCCATCTTCAAGCAGATGAGTTAGCCCAGGCGTTCGGTTATGAATGGTTTTAGTCAGATCGGTATTGGTGTCAGTCGTTGTCTTACTCGTCCACCCTTTAGCATATTTCCCTCGTCGTTTTGGGGAAGTAACCTTTAAGGTATCAACGGCATCGTCTGTCACTTCCTCAACCACCTCACGCATGACATCTGTGGTCTCTTTGGCATAAGTCGTCAGCTCCTTTTCTATGACAGAAGCTAAATCATCAAGTCCAATCTTAGTCATAAAGCTCCTCCTTAGTCGTAACGATATAAATCAAGCTCCGTGGCACCGTATCACCATCAATAGACTCTATGGCATAAAATTGCCCACGAAAGAAAATCCGAGTCGTTAAAGAATTAAGGACAAGAACCTTCTTGTCATAACGCAAGGTAAACTGCACCTTGTTATGAATCAGTTTTGTCGCACTCCCATCACTTTCAGTTAAAGCTAGTGGACGACAAGAACACCAACGCATAAAGAGGTCATCCCAAATGGCCGACTCGTTTCCGATGTCGTCCTGCTTGAGTCGCTTTTCTTGAAAGACCAACTGTTCTCTTAGAGGCGCAATCTTCATCAGAACACATCCTTTCTATCTGCCAAAAGCAAATGATAGAGGGTTTCCTTCAACTCCTTGTGATTGGCTTCTTCACGGTGTTCATAAAGATAGGCAACCCCATAGAGGATTGCCGTCTTTAGAACTTCTGAAGTGGATGTCTCACGAAGGATATCTTCACAGAGTTGGCGGCTAGTTGTCATCAACTGCTCGATTAGATAGTCCTCCTCGCCATTTTCCACTTTCAGATAGAGCTTGACTTCTTCTAACGTCATCATGCCGTTTTACCTTTGATGGTCAAAGTCTTCACCGCTTCTGGTAGAACGAGTTTCCCATCCACACGCTGGCTGGCAAGAAAACCAATCTGACCATTGTTAGCGTAAAGCTCATTGAGACGCTTGAAGGTACGCCCTTGACGGTCCGCAATCCAGTAGTAAGAGAAATCACCAAATGCAATAGCTTTGTTTCCTGCTTCTGGAAGTGGCGCAAAAGTTGACGTGTAGTAAGGACGGTTGAGAATCAAATCAGGTTGACCAGCCTGTGTGGACGGTTGCCAGATGTAGTTTCCGTTATTGTCCTTGAGCTTACGGATTGCTTTAACCGTAGTATCGTGGAGAATCCAGACTGCATTCTTACGGTAAGGAGCAGGAAGCGAGTGGTAAAGCTCAATCATGTCATCAAAGGTGATGTCTTTGGTTGCGGTCGTTGGTCCTTCTACGTCTGCTTGAGTAAAGATACCTGTTGGTTTTTTTGAACCATCACCCACCAAGAATGATTTTTCTTCTTCTGTACCGATGCGGCGTGCAAACTCAGAAGTCATGTAAGACTCAAGGTCAAAGACAGAGTCATTGAGCAATTCTTCAGAGATACGGATTGCTGTCCCAATCTTATGTGAATCAAGAGTCACTTGACCAAAAGTCTCATCCGTCTCTGGATAGAGCCCATTCTCGTCCATCCAAGAGGCAGACCCGTGACCCGTAACAACTGGAATCTTACGCTCACCACTAGAGGTTTTGATAACAGTTGCCAGGCTACGGAAAAAGTTTTCTTCTTGGAGACCCTGAATCAACTTTTTCTCGTATTCATCAGGGACAAGGTGTCCGCCTTCTGTGTCTTCACCGACACGAAGAACATCCTTCACGTCATAGAAGTTACGCTTACGAACACTGGTCCAGAAAGTCTGGGTGTAGATGTCTGATGCCACACCTTTCTTTTCATCTTCTTTTTGGTTATCGACAATGACTGTTGGCTGCGTCGTTAGAGCTTGTGAGGTAGGTTGCGCCAGTTCAAGGTCAATCTTTTCTTGGCGCTCCAAGCGAGCAATTTCCTTATTGTAGAGCTCGATTTTAGATTCCATCTCCTCATAGCGTTTGGAATCTTCATCCGATACCAAGCCGTCTTCAGAGCGAACAGTATCCAGAAAGGCTTTCGCTTGAGCCCAAGCAGCGTTACGTTTTTCTTTCAATTCAAGTAGTTTAGACATAGGTATTCTCCTTTATTTCAATAGGTTCAATCGTTTTTCCAACTGATTGAAAGGGATTGTTTTCTGTGGTTTAGGCGGTTGAAGGCTCGCTTGCAGTTTCACCACCAAATCATGAGCAGCAGTCACTCTACTAAAGGTATAGCTATTTTGATGATCCTGCTCAGGTGTCTCCTCTTTCTCAAAGAGCACTTTATCCGCAAAACCAAGCTCCACAGCTTTCTTGGCATTGAACCAAGATTCCGAATCCATAAGATGAGAAATCTTGGTTCTGGAAAGTCCAGTTCTAAGCTCATAGGCATTGATAATGGACTCCTTAATTTCGCCAAGCATCTCAATGACCTTGGCCATATCTTTCGCTTCACCTTGCGCAAACGTCCAAGGGTTATGAATCATCATCATGGCAACTGGACTCATGGAAACTGTTGTCCCTGCCATGGCGATGACACTGGCAGCACTGGCGGCTAGACCATCAATGATGACATGGACATCGCCCTGATAATCCATAAGCATGTTATAGATTTGAGCGGCCGCAAATACATCACCCCCTGGACTGTTTATCCAGAGGGTGATGTCGCCTGTTCCTGCTAACAAATCATTCTTAAAGAGCTGCGGGGTGACTTCATCCCCAAACCAAGTCTCGTCCGCAATCTGTCCCTCAATCCGAAGGGTGCGGACTTCTCCTTCGTCAGTAAAATTCCAAAATTTACGCATCTTCTTCCTCCTCTGGTGGGCCTTCAGCTGGTTCCGTTTCTGTCGGTTGCTTCATGAAACCACCAGCATCTTTTAATTTGGTCATGTTTCCGTTAATCAAGTAGAGGTTTCCGCCTTCTTCATCAGAGAGCAAGTTCAAGTCTTCTAACTCACGAATGTCATTAGTCGAAAGCCAGCCATTTTGCCGTGCGATGGCATAGCCATTCATACGACTTTGGTAGTCTCCACGAAGCAAACCGTCTACATTAAACTTGATAAGATAACGCTTCTTTTCTTCAGGTAAAAAAAGAGACCTCTTGAAGGCCTGCTCTAACCGAACTACCCAAGGGTCTAAAGTATATTTCACAAATTCAAGTGACTGCTGTTCGATATTTGAAAAAGACGACTTCTCCAAATCCCCAACCATATGGGGTGGAATGCGGTAAAGCCGTGCAATTTCGTTAATCTGAAACTTCCGTGTCTGTAGAAACTGGGCTTCTTCTGGTGGAATACCGACTTGGGTATACTTCATCCCTTCTTCAAGAACTGCCACCTTATGGGCGTTGGTCGCCCCATTATAGACAGCATTCCATGAATCACGAACTCGTTTAGGATCTTTCAAAATCCCTGGGTGTTCTAAGACACCACCTGGGTTAGCACCATTTTTAAAGAAGGCTGCCCCATAATTTTCGGTCGCTAGTGTCATCCCAATCGCATTTTTTGCCATGGCAATCGGTGAGTAACCAATCAAGCCATCAAAGCCAAGACCAGGCACATGAAGAATATCCTCCTGCTTCAATAGGACTGTCCCTTTATCTTTGAAGTTAGGATTCTCTTCGGTTTGCCTTTGGTATTTGTAGTAGAGTTTCCCACTATCATCACGGTGGACAGACATCTTATCTGGCAAAAGCGGATAGAGACTAATCACTCGTCCAGCCTTATCCCTGATAATCTGTACATAAGCATTTCCCCATATTAACAAGTGACTCATAATCGTCTCTCGAAAGACAAAGGATGACATCTCAGGATTGGGCTCATCATGGAGCAGAAAGTAAAGTGGATGATCCATCTTTCTCTCCTTACCATTGGTTGTGCGTCCGTAAACATGTAGAGGGAGACTTGCGATAGCTTCTGCCAAAATACGCACACAAGCATAAACTGCCGTCGTCTGCATGGCCTTAAATTCATCCACATTCTCCCCACTGGTTGTGCGACCAAAGAGGTAAGAAAAGTCCTGTCCCTCATAGCTATTTCGAGCTACAGGCTCAGCCCTTGCCCTTTTTAGTCCTAGTACATCAAGTAATCCCATAATCCCTCCTTATTTTGGGTACGAAAAAAGCACCTCCGCATTTGAAGATGCTTCATGCTATATTCTTTTTAGCTTTCCAAAATAGTCTCAATCAAATCTCGAATTGACGTCACCGAAGAGTGATGTTCGATATCTTTTTCTTCAAGTGAATAAGCATAAACACCAGTCTCGTCTGACCAATAGGCCACAGCATCATTCTCTGAAAATTCCCCTGCAGAAACTTTATCTCTTAACTCGGCTACGATTTTCTCTTGAATTTCTTTAATCGTCATATTAAAACCTCACTTCTTAATAGTTCTATTTTGACTCTAAATCCTAACTTTCGGTCAAAAAATCAATGGCTATTTATTAAATAATTTAGCCCAATTTTGCTTTGAATTCATAATACGAGCAACGTTGACGGTGTGTTGCTCTATAAAATAAAAAGCAATATGGTTTTCGATAGGCATATAGCGATAGATTTTACCATCATCAGTCAATTGACCATAACCACGACTTGATACCAAAGGACAGGCCTCAGGAAAAGTTTCTAAGGTTTCAAGAGCAGATAATATTAAATCAATCTTCCCATCTGCAGATTGCTGGCTATAAAAGTTCACTAAGATATAGTCATGGATATCCCTCAAGTCTTGCTTTGCATGGTCTGCAAGAAGAACATGGTAACGTTTGTGATTAGTCAAGGCCAAATTCCTTTCTGACATCAGAGAGCGCAGTCACCTTGCCCTCCATGATATCTTGATGCCCAAGTAAAATCTCCTTTTTTAAATCTTCAAAGGCGATTTGATACTGTGATTCTGTTAAATCGCTAGAAACGAATTCTTTTGCATCGACTGCCCCTGTTGCAATTTTACGGAGAGCCGCATTGAAAACATCAGAAAGCGTTAACTTTTCATCTGCTAGAATTGCTTTGGTTTGTTGGTAAAAGGCAGAATCTGCTCTAAAATTGACTGGTTGAGTATTTGCCATAATAAAGACCTCTTTTGTAAAGATGATTTGTATTTACATTTTATCAAACTTCTCTTTATACTTCAACTAAAAACTCAATATCCCTCGCTCATCATAGACACTAGTTTCATCACCTTGGTGGCGAATACAACGGTCAAGTCCCATGATAAGTGACACAATACCGTCAATCTTCTCGACTGACTTTTCCTTGTCTGGCTTGATGTTACCAGCAGGGTCTTGTCGCATGACTACATTCTGTCCCATCCATTTAAGAACAGGATGACCACCGTGTTGGATTTTCCCTTCCATCATGAGTTTGTAGAGTTCCTTGGACGGTGGGCTCATATCCTTATAGCCCTGTCCAAAAGGCACCATGGTTAAGCCCATTCCTTCAAGGTTCTGCACCATCTGGGTCGCATTCCAACGGTCATAAGCAATCTCCTTGATGTGGTAGGTTTCAGAGAGTTGTTCAATAAAGGCTTCGATAAAACCATAGTGAACAACGTTCCCTTCGGTTGTCTTGATATAGCTCTGCCTTTCCCAAACGTCATAAAGGACATGGTCACGACGACATCTTAGTTCCAAGGTGTCCTCTGGTAACCAAAAGAATGGCAAGATGATGTAGTTCTCCTCGCTATGTCGTGGTGGGAAAACCAAAACAAAGGCTGTAATGTCAGATGTGCTTGATAAGTCAAGCCCTGCGTAACAGTCACGACCTTTAAGAGCTTCATAATCTATCGGGGCATTACCTTTGGCATAGACATGTTCAGGAATCCAAGCCACGCTAGAACTCGTCCACATGTTGAGTCGGAGTTGCTTAAAGACATTCTCCTCTGCTGGGTTATCAAGAGCCTGTTGATAGGCTTCACGAACACGGTCAATCCCAATGGTGTGCCCAAGGGACGGATTGGCTTTTAGCCAGTTGGCTTCGTCATTCCAATCATCTTCATCAGAAAGGCCATAAACCACTGGATAAAAGGACGTGTCCTGCTTTCGACCTTTAAGGATATCGAGAGCCTTGGTGTGGAGTTCATAACAGATGGAGTTTTTATCTGTCCCAGCTGTTGTGATGATGAAAAAGAGAGGTTGTTCCCTGGCATCACCAGAACCTTTGGTCAAGACATCATAGAGATGACGATTGGGTTGGGCATGAATTTCATCAAAGACAAGACCTGACACGTTAAGACCGTGTTTTGTCCCTGTCTCAGCTGAAAGGACTTGGTAAAATCCAGCATTGGAATAATTCACTATCCTCTTTGTCGCCCCCATAATCTTGGAGCGTTTCTCAAGCGGTCGGCTCATGAGAACCATTTGTTTGGCAACGTCAAATACAATGGAAGCTTGGTTGCGGTCACAAGCCGCTCCATACACTTCCGCACTGGCTTCATTGTCAGCATACAAAAGATAAAGGGCAATAGCTGCGGCAAGTTCAGACTTACCGTTTTTCTTCGGAATCTCGATGTAGGCTGTCAGAAACTGACGATTACCATCTTCCTTAACAATCCCAAAGAGGTCACGAACAATCTGTTCCTGCCACGGCAACAAATCAAACTTCTTCCCTGCCCACTTCCCCTTGGTGTGGGCAAGGTTGTTGATAAAGGTAACTGCCCTATCTGCCTTTGCCTTGTCGTAGTGGGAAGTCGGAAGCATAAAAGGACTCGGTTCATAGTGATAAGTCATAGAATACCTCCTAACAAATCCTCCATCTCATCACCAGTACCAACCTCCGCATCCATAGTCGCCAAGCGATTACGAGCTGATGGTGTCAAACCAAACTGCTCACAGAACTTGAGCATGATTTTCAGGTTGGTTTGACTGATAGATACCTGTGGCACTTGTTGGAGATAACCATTTGGTGTTTTGATGATGGACCCATGTTTGGAGAGAAACTCTTCGGCTTCCTTCCAACGTGCATAGGCTTGGCAATAGCCTGCGAAGGCTGTCATATCCATCTCCGTTAATATCCCCATTTGTTCGAGGATTTTTCCCATCCGTTTCCATTCCTTCTTGGCATCATCTTCCAGCCACTGTGGGCAACGTGGGGCTTTCTGTTTGGGCTTAACCTCGTTAATCGGTAGAGGTCGTTTCCCTGAGTTTCCTTCAAGTATTTTCAAATTGGTAGGCTTTGGTTTTCGCCCTCTAACTGCCACGGTCTCACCTCCTTTTTGGCACAAAAAAAGGCTTCAAACAGAAACCTTTTAGTTCTTAACAACACTTTCAATCTCCTCACGAGATAACTTAACACTCGGTTCTAAGTTATGGTAATGTCGTTCATCTTCAAACACATCAATCTCAACTCTAGCGGTCGGACTAGTCATTAAGCTAATAACCTCATCATGCGATAAGGGAACGGCTTTCTCACCACTATCAAAAACGTATCCATTGTACCCCTGTCTCAGATAGTTGTAGAGACTTTGAATAAAGCCGTCACGGTCAGGCTCAACCTTGACCACACTATCAATACCGTACAATATGTTTAAGCTCTGTCCATTATCCCAAGAGACAAGGAGAGAACCAATGTCATCTACATCAAGCACCGTGCCAAGCATCCCCACTGGAACTGGGCGAGGGTCGTCCATCTGGACTAACCTCACCCTTGTCCCTTCTGGGTAGGTTGACTTGATTCGGTTTAGAATCTTGTCGTTCATCTTATGCTCCTAATGTTTCAAATGCCCATTTGACTGCGTGACCTTGGTCTTGAAAGGTTTCTTCTGAGGTTTTCTCAAGGTTAAGGTCTGCCTCCATGCGATTGGTGTACTCGCTAAGGCTCTCGTATTTGTAAATCTCAGCCACAATGCCTTTGTAAGTTGGTGTGGCAACAATCACCCAATCCTTGTAAGGAAGGATGCTTGCGGTTGCTGGATAATGGCTGTAAAGTTTTTCAAGTGTTGTGGTTGTCATGGTTTTGTTCTCCTCTTCTTTTGTTGGTTACATATTACCTCTAAAGAGGACTTATATCCAGTCATTTCTGCTTATTATTTGCAGATTTATTGGCTTCTAAAATAGCTTTCCCAATGGCATAAACCACGGTTACTGTCACGCCATTGCCAGCCTGTTTGTAGAGCTGGGCATCAGAGTTAACAGCCTGAGCCTTGTCAAACAAGTCATCTGAAAACCCTTGGAGTCTGAAACACTCTCGTGGGGTCAAACGTCTGATTTTCACCACTCGACCCTTCCAAACCACGGCACCCATCTGACCACCACAAGAGAGGTTGTGTGCGATGCCCTTCCCTACTCTGGCTCGTCTCGTCTGTGAGCCTGGATAGGAAAGGTCAACAGAGTCGCCAACCTCTGCGACTTGGTAGTCCTGCTTTGTCCCATTTCTGACCTTGATGCCTTCAAGGACACCGTGACGGTCTTGAGAAGTCAGAGTAAACATAGGCTCATCCTGTTCCTTTAGCCGTCTACCATTTTGGCGTTTAGTGATTCTATCTGGGGTCAGAATGGGCTGAACCTCAAGAACACCAGAGTTCATTGCTGTTCTTTTTGTAGCTCCTGCCGTATAACGAGCGGTTATACACCGTGCTTCTTCAGTTAGTTTTGGCTCGGTCAAAGACTGGTCAATCAGATAAAGACCTGTCTTAGCTCCTAGTCCTCCCCCCTCACCAACAAGGGTTGTGGCAATGCCACTTGGGTCGTAGACTCGATAGCTTTGCATGCCACCTACAAGTTGCTTAAGATAGCTACCGCCTTCTCCGCTGAGAGGTAGTACTTGTCGTCGACCTCGACTTCTAAGATGTCCGAGAGTGTAGATACGTTCTCGGTTTTGGGGAACTCCGTAGTCTTTTGAGTTGAACACTTGCCATTCAAGGTCGTACCCTGCTTCATCCAAGATAGAGAGATAGTCGAGATAATCTCGTCCCCCGCCACTTGATAGAAGTCCCTTAACATTTTCAAGGAGAACCCATTCGGGTTTATCTTCTTCCTTTTGGCTTTGGATGAGGTCAACAAATGTAAAAAAGAGTCCACTTCGCTCACCGTATAGGCCGGCTCGCTTTCCTGCGATAGACACATTTTGACAAGGGCTTCCCGCAGTCCATAAATCTGCTTTTGGAAGTCGTGTGGGGTCAATGCTTGTGATGTCGTCATGAAACCATTCTCCTTCTGTATCGTACATTGCTTCATAGGATTTCCGTGCAAACTTATCCTTCTCACAATACCCAAGACAGGTCATACCTGCCAATTCCAACCCACGACGAAAGCCACCCACTCCTGCAAAGAAATCAAGAAAGGTTAGAGTCATAGGTCATCCTCCATATGTGCTTTAGCTTCGTCATAAGATAAGGTCTGACCATTTCGAAGGACTGTCACATCGGAATTAGCAGTCGACTCCATGTAGCGTTTGACAATGACATCCACAAACTTTTCATCAAGCTCTATGCCGTAACAGATTCGACCAGTTTGGTCAGCTGCCATGAGGGTTGAGCCTGAACCAAGAAATGGGTCAAGAACTAACGTTCCTCGCATGGATGAGTTTTGGATAGGATATGCCATGAGATGAATCGGCTTCATGGTTGGATGGTCTTTACTAGACTTAGGTCGGTCATATTCCCAGATAGTTGTTTGCTTACGGTCACTGAACCACTGGTGTTTTCCCTTTTGTTTCCAACCAAAGAGACAGGGTTCGTGTTGCCATTGGTAGGGACTGCGTCCGAGAACCAGTGAGTTCTTCTTCCAAATACAACAACCGCTCAGATAGAAACCAGCATCCTTGAAAGCCTTACGGAAGTTAAGCCCTTCCGTGTCCGCATGGAAAACATAGATTGAAGCATCAGCTTCCATGTGGCTTTCAACCTGAGTAAACATGTCATAGAGGAATTGATAGAAGTCCCCGTCCGACATATTATCGTTGAGGATTTTTCCAGCCGTCTCTTCCACGTTCACGTTATAAGGCGGGTCCGTCACAACAAGATTGGCTTTTTTATCACCAAGTAGCTGGTCATAAGTTTCTGCCTTGGTTGAATCACCACAAATCACTCGGTGTTTTCCAAGTTGCCAGATGTCTCCACGTCTTGCGACAGTTGGTTTCTTCAGCTCCTCTTCCACGTCAAAGTCATCTTCAGTCAAGTCCTTGTCGTGGACGTTGGAGAGAATGTCATCAATCTCTGGTGGTTCAAAACCAGTCAAGTCAAGGTTGAAGTCAGACTCTTGCAAATCCAAAAGCAAGTCAGCTAGAAGCTGGTCATCCCATTGACCAGTGATTTTATTGAGGGCAATATTCAGTGCCTTTTCGTCTTCCTTGGAAAGAGAAACAATGACGCACTTGGCCGTTTCATACTTGAGGTCTTTCAATACCGTCAAGCGTTGGTGACCACCAATGACTGTCAAATCCTCGTTGACAATGATTGGGTCAACGTAGCCAAACTTGAGTAGGCTTTGTTTAATCTTTTCGTACTCCTTATCACCCTTTTTCAGTTTCTTTCGAGGGTTATAAGAAGCTGGTTTTAAGTCACTCAGGGGAAGTTCCTTAATCTCCATCTTGGGTTGCGTTGTCATTAGATACTCCTTTTCTAAATCGGTATTCCACGTAACAAGGGTGTCCGCAGAACTTCCTTTTTGGATTGGCATAAGATAAAAAAAACTCACCACAGTTTTGGCAAGTCAATTCATCGTATGCAGTTTTGGTTTTATCGTGTTGGCTTTGATGGTTTCGCCACCAAATCGCTCGGCAGCTATTTGAGCAGAACTTTTTAGGTCTGCCTTGGACAGCATGGTGTAATTTTTTCATGCAGTTCTTACAATAAGGACGTTCTCCTTCATCAAGCTGATACTTGACGAACTGACCCACTCCTTTTAACTCTGGGTGTCTGCGGCAATATTGCTTCACCGAACCAAGAGACAGATTTAACATTTGAGCAATGGCACCATAGCCAAATCCATCTCGCCTAAGCTTCCAAATGCCTCGCCGCTGATTATCGTTCATTTGTTTTCCTCCAAGAACTAAAAATGGTTATTTTCTCTATTTTTCACTTAGTTACCCCTTCAAAAACAGGCTAAAACAGACACTAGCAAACGATACTTACCCTGCTAGAAAGATTGACACCATAATGGTTCAATGCACTTTTTAGCTGTTTTCGGTATGCCCCTAACAAATTTTGCGAAAATGCACGTTTGAGGGGGCGTCGGTCTTTGTGGGACAAGGGTTTAGAGATTTATACCCCCCTACCCCAAATGATGGAAAAAGGGATACTTTTGTAACGAAACTCTAAATTTAAAACCGATAAGTATATTCCACATATCGGTCAGTCGTCTTAGTCTTTCGGTCATGACAAGATTTACAGAGAGCTTGCCAGTTGGATTGGTTCCAAAAGAGGTCTTGGTCTCCTCGGTGGGGAGTGACGTGGTCAACCACCGTTGCCTTGGTTAGTCGTCCTTTCCTTTGACAGTAAACACAAAGAGGATGGAGCTTTAAGTAACGAAGCCGTGCCTTGTTCCAGCGAGAGTTGTAACCTTTGGCTTTGGTTGACTTGGCATCAAGGGTATGGTTAGCTTTGTGGTCATCGCAGTACTTGTTTCCATAGGTCACAAGGTTAGGACAACCATGCTGCTTGCAAGGGGTGCTTGGTCGGCGTGGCATCTTACTGCTCCCAAGGAAGATAAGGCTTGGTGAAATGCCCAAGGCAAGTGGTCTTGGTGTAGTCCACATCCAAGAGGTTCAGCTCCTTGATAATCCCTTGTGGGGTAAGATCATAGCGTTCACGAACCACTCCTACTAGTTGTTCAAGAAGATAATCACTTGTCCCAAAGGTGTTCACATAAACACCTACAGGCTCCGCAACCCCAATAGCATAAGCTAACTGGACTTCACAGCGTTTGGCATACCCTTCACGGACAAAGTCCTTTGCAATCTTCCGTGCCATGTAGGCGGCTGAACGGTCGACCTTAGAGGGATCCTTACCAGAAAAAGCTCCACCACCGTGGTGGGCAAAACCACCGTAGGTATCTGCCACAATCTTACGACCAGTCACACCAGCATCTGCGTAAGAGCCACCGAGAACAAAGCATCCTGTTGGGTTAACCAAAACCCTAAAGTCAAGGTTCTGACGGTAGCGTTGAGCAACCGACATCATGGTTTGAGTAACAATGCGTTTCACGGATGCAAGGTCAACCTCCTCATCATGTTGGATAGAGACAAGGAAGGTCTCTATACGTTTGTTTTCGTAGTCATAAGTGACTTGAGCCTTGGCATCTTTACCCAAGGCAGGATGACCAAGGTTCATCAGCTTCTCAAGCACCCGAGTCGCAAGTACATAAGGTAGCGGCAAGAACTCAGGTGTTTCATCGGTCGCATAACCAAACATAATGCCTTGATCACCAGCACCTCCCTTGTTCACACCTTGAGCAATGTCTGGACTTTGAACACCGAGAAGGTTCGTCACCATGATATCCTCCATGCCGTAAGGTTCAAGAACTTTTTTGACAATGCCTTCGAGGTTGAAAAAGTGCTTGGTTGAGACTTCTCCTGCCACAACTACTTGATTATCCTTAATCAGCGTCTCAACTGCCACACGACTATTCTTATCATGCTTGAGACATTCTGTCACAACAGCATCTGAGATTTGGTCACAGAGTTTGTCTGGGTGTCCGCTTGAAACTTGTTCACTGGTATAAATCATGTTTTCCTCCATGCAAAAAGCCCAACCCTTTTGGGCTAGGCTTTGGTTTATTTTACTGATTGTTGACCTGCTTCGTAGGCTCTCTCGAGTGCCCTTTTAATTCCCCAAACCGAAACATCGTAGAAATCAAGGTTGTCACTCATGCGAGTTTCTAAAGTTTCAACCAAAAGTTCTTCTTGAGCAATCGCTGTTAAAAGGGTGTTGAGTTTTTCTTGTTGGCATTTTGTCATTTTGACGACCTCCTCTTGTTTTTGTAGCGTTATATTACCGTACAAGCGAAGGTATATCCAGTCATTACTGGGAGATTTTTATCTTTTTTGACACTTACAATTCTACCACAATTTTTTACAAAGGGAGGTCAATGTTAGGTCACATTTAGTGCAAGGGGAGGTTACTGTTAGGTCAGGGGGAGTGCAAGGGAAGGTTATTTTTCTAAAGAATAACCCATCTTCAGATAAACTCCCCTAACATGATCCAATACCTTACGACGCCAATTTCTAACCGTACTACGGCTAATGTGAAACTCCCTCATCAAACTATCCCAATTACACTCCGGCTTTAACATTTCTTGTGCAAACTCAGCTAGGTCATCCTTAAGAAATCGAATAGCTATCTCAAAATTATCAAGGTCATTTGCCAGTCGTATATATCGTTGAGTCAAATCTGCTAAGAGCTCTTCATTTTCCTGAATCATCTTGTCACGAAAACTTAGGGCTATCACCTCTGAACGTAGATTTGTCGGAGTAGAGGTGACTTTAGGTTCATCCGACCGTTCGAAGACAAGTGACCCAATCACTTCATTCTCAGTCACAGGCTTAAAATTCTCCAAGCGATACTTCAACATTTCCAAGTCCCCCTTGAGTTCATTATAATGCGTTAGGATATATTCCGCTTTATCCATCCGTTCCTCCTACTTGTGCTTTCACAGCTTCAATCAGCCGTGATTGTTGGGCATCTTTGTTTTCCAGTGCTTTGAGGATTTCCTCGTCAATAGTGCCTTCCGTTACAATGTGCTGTATGACCACAGTCTCTGCTTGTTGCCCTTGTCGCCATAGACGGGCGTTAGTTTGTTGGTAGAGTTCCAAAGACCAAGTGAGACCGAACCAAACCAAATGATGGCCGCCCTTTTGTAAGTTAAGTCCATGACCAGCACTTGCAGGATGTAGAAGTCCAACTCTGATATTACCCTTATTCCACTCACGGATGTCCTGCTCAGTTTTAAGGACTGTGCCCTGAACCTTGAGCTTTGCCAAGCGTTCCTCAATACGCTGAAGGTCATGCTTGAACCAATAAGCAACAAGAACTGGCTCACCGTTTGCTGCTTCGATAATATCTTCCAGAGTATCGAGCTTCTGGTCATGTAGGCTCACTACTTGATGGTCGTCAGAGTAGACAGCACCATTGGCCATCTGCACCAGCTTGTTTGACAGACTAGCCGCATTGGCAGCTGTCACCTCACCATCTTCCAAATCCGAAAGCACATAGTCTTTCTTGAATCGCTTATAGTTGTCCGTTTCTTTGTCAGTGAGATGAACCACCTTCTTGGTCGAAATCAACTCAGGCATATCCAAATAATCCATGGCTTTCATGGAAATGGTAATGTCGTCAATCTTGTCATAGATTTGGCACTCCGCATAGTCCATTGGGATATACTCGTAGACAATATTGCCGTTCCTACGTCCCTCGTCAAAGTATCGACTGCGGTATTCTCCAATGAAACGTCCCAAACGCTCACCACTATCAATGACCTTAAACTCCGCAAACAAATCCATAAGCCCATTTGAACTAGGTGTTCCTGTCAATCCCACGACACGCTTCATGTAGGGGCGCATAGCCATGAAGGCCTTGAAACGTTTGGACTGCCATGACTTGAAAGACGAGAGCTCATCAATAACTACCATGTCCCACTTGAAGTAGGGACTACATTGTTGCACCAACCAAGGGAGAATTTCACGGTTGACGATGTAGATATCCGCATCTTGCTCCAGGGCAGCTCTTCTCTGTTTTGGTGTTCCAACAATCTTAGCATAACGGAGGTGTCTCAGCTCCTCCCACTGCTCTATTTCATCACTCCATACGGTGTTTGCAACACGAAGAGGTGCGATAACCAGTACCTTTGAGACTTCGTAGCGATCAAACATCAGCTCGTTGATAGCTGATAAGGTCGTAGCAGTTTTTCCCATCCCCATGTCTAAGATGACCGCCGCATAAGGGGTTCTTATGATGAAGTCCTTGGTGACTTCTTGATAGTCATGTAAACTCAATTTCATCTAGCACTTCTCCAATCTTCTCAACACTGTCCAGCACATGAACTTTGAAGCCTAATCGCTCAAATAGTCTGTGCCTTGTCACTTGTAGTAAACGTGGCTTTCCACCAGGAGCTTTCACCTCCACCATGCCAAACTTACCCTTGGGTAAAAACACCAACCTATCTGGTACACCGCCAAAAGAAGGTGACACCCACTTAGGACAAATTCCACCACGCTTTTTCACTTCACTTACTAACTTCTGTTCAACAACTTTTTCTCGCATAACAAATCCTTTCGTCAAATTGACGTGTGGAGGTATAGTACAGTCATTTCTAAAACTCCCCTTATAGGCTTTTTTATAGTAAGTTTTACTTAAAGGATAGTTTTAGAAAAGACCATAATAGACCTACACAAAATCAAATCATGTTAGTCGTGCTAGTCCTTTTGACTAATCTGTTCTAGTGAGTAGAACTCATAAATTCTTGTCATCAGGTCAATGACTAGCACATCTAAAATCCCTCTCCATCTCCCTTGTGGAAGTAGGACATGGAAAATGATGGTCACTAGTCTAGGAAATCATAGTCATCATCAACCAATTTCAAACCTAGAATAAGGTTTCCTTTATTGGTACGTTTGCGTCTAAATCCTGTCTGATCCAGGGCAGAGTAAAAATCTGTCGTGCTGCGCGTGTACTCCATATTTTTGGTACAGTAGGCACGGTACTGACTGTAGAGTTCTCCAGATTTTTCTGTAAACTGATCACCAACTTCGCAACAGTCACTAAGGAAGTGCCCTAACCAATCATTGGCTTCTCTGTAGGCTTTGACGGAATTTGAAACAGCAGATGGCACACTTGTCTTGAAGTTTGCCTTGATGGCTTTTTCTGCCCCTTCAATAATCCAAGACATAATGGCTGGTGCTGCATGGTCGTACAAATAATCCGCAAAGTTCTTGATATCAGAGCGACCAGTGATTTTGGCGTTAAAAGGAATAACCACCAAACGTCGCCAAGTCCCATCATCGTTCGCTCCCACTTTAGGCAGATGGTTGGTATAAAGAACCAGCGTATGTGATGGCACAAAGTGGAAGGGATCCTTGTACTTTTTCTCTGCTTGGATTTCATCTGTAGAGGTAATCTGCTTAACAACGGCTGTATTAAGTCGCATTCCTTCAGCCATCTCAGAAGCAATCACGAGACGCTTTCCTTTAAGCTCCGCAAGTTCAGGACTGACGTTTCGCTTGTTAGACATGGTTAAGGCATCCGCCGATAATTTCCCAGAATAGCTTCCTAGTACACGAGCAATGGTGTTCCAAAAGGTAGACTTACCGTTTGCACCGCCACCATAGGCAATAATCATGTGTTCCTGATAAACCTTACCAATCGCTGCCATCCCAATGATTTCTTGAACATAGTCAATCAACTCTTGGTCGTTACAGAAAAAGGTAGCCAAGGTTTCCCGCCACAAGTCCTGGCCTTTGTCACTAGGAGAGACAGCTGTCATTTTAGTAATGTAGTCTTCAGGATTATGTTCTTGCTGTCCTTTTGTTCCTTGTCGCAAATCATAGGTAGCCTCAGGAGTGTTGAGCAACATGTCATCACTATCCAACTCTGATAATTCAACCGTAAGCATAGGCTTTGCGGTATTATAGACAGCCATTAAATTCTTATAGTCACGGTGTTTCATGACAAATTTATGGAACTCTTTTGCCGCAAGATAGGCTTTAAGATATTTCAACTGTAGAGAGGTCTCAACCGCATTTTCTAGACGTTTACCTCCTGCCTTGATGGTCATTTCATCAATACCTGAAGATTGAAGCTGTTTCTCTGTTGTTTCTAAAAAGGTATTTGCTTCCGCAAGTTGGTCATCGGTAAAGTGTACAACTGCCCCTAGTGCCAGCTGCTTATTCTCACGCCAGTGTGTTCCATCGTAGAAAAGATAGTCTGTCGCATTGGTGTAGGCTAGTTTATCTGCATATTCTCTAGCAAGAACCCCAGCTTCACCAACATCTGAATAGTCATCAGGTTTTAGTGATTCCCTTTGAAACTCTTCTGGTGACTTATAATCTTTGGAGTTTTTGATGGTTTTGTTATAGAAGCGAACAGCACTGCCCCAAATAGTGTCAAGCTCTGCTTTCTCAAGAGGAGGAACACATTTGAGTGCCTGTTCATCAAAACCGTCTCGTGCTTCTTTCGTTACACCTAAACGCTTAAGAATTTTCGCCGCAAAAACTGACATAGTTGAGTTGCGACTACCTTCAGTGATTGGACCTGTTGTTGGCTGATAGAAGTCTGCATCAAAGTCCTCTTCATCATCTTGAGCAACCATGTCATCCAGTAAATCCTCATCAATGGTCAACCAAGAATCATGCCACAAGACTTGTGCGTTAGGATTTCCAAAGAAGAAACGAGCCGCATCTTTGGCATTAGTGTCAAAGATGCCATAGCGATTTACAAGTTCTTCTTTCAGTAAGGCATAGGTGTCCTTATCTGTGATTTCATTGATTTGGAAGTAGATATGGAATTTGGGTCTGGCAGCCTTATCCCCTTTTTGAACCAAATGGTTACGACTGGTCACTAAAGCAAAGTTGTAATCCGCAAAGATATCTTTAAGTAGCTCTTCCGTTACCCATTCATCAGAGTTGTCCGTATGGTCATTATCAATATCCATGACCAATACATCTGATTTGATGAAGTTGGCATTGGAACGAGTATTATTGGTAAACAAGCCAGCCACATGGTCAAAGAGTGCGACCTTTTGTAGAGTTGTTTTGTCTGAGATCATTACTTGATGAGGATAGACCGTTGTCGTTTGAATACCTGTCTGTCCTGAATGAGATAAGGTAAATTGCATAAATCATAGCCTCCATTTTGGAAAAATAATCTGTGAAGGTTTCACTTCCTACCTACTAGGGGAAGAATGAAGGCGTTTAGTCCAAAAAGTTTCAAAAAAATTTTTTCTTCTATAAATAACTATTGAGCGACCTTCCATCGATCAATTTTTTTATATTTTTTTAAATCTGTTTAGACTAAAACGCAAAAAAGTCCCCCTAGTAGGTGTAAGGGCGAGATAACCCAAACAAACCTAAAGGAGGACTTTCTATGGAAAACACCATAAACCGTCAAGAACAAGAAGACTTGACAGACACTCTCATCGCCATCAGCGTTATCGCTAGGCTCTTAGCTCGTAAGTTACAAAAGGAGGAATCGAAATGAGTCAACATAAACAACTACTTGAACTAATTACAGAGATGGAAGGCACAGCTAAATACTACCTACGCTTGGTAGATGAGTTCAAGAAACTTCTCTCTACTGAGGAAGAGACAGACACAATTTCTGAAGAGCCAAAACCTAAACCACAAAAGGAACTCAAGTTGGAAGATGTTCGTGCCGTCCTTGCGACCAAAGCCAAAGATGGCTACAAGAATGAGGTGCGTGCTCTCCTCAATAAATATGGAGCTGAATCATTATCTGCT
This sequence comes from Streptococcus sp. 'group B', assembly GCF_002073795.1. NCBI lineage: Bacteria > Bacillati > Bacillota > Bacilli > Lactobacillales > Streptococcaceae > Streptococcus > Streptococcus sp. 'group B'. The sequence continues at coordinate 1,355,639 of NZ_CP020432.1, forward strand.
TTAGCCACTGAGCACTACGCAGCTGTTCTTGAAGAAGCTGGAGGAATTGGCAATGACTAATCACGCAGTACTCTCTGCTTCTGCTTCTCATCGCTGGCTCAACTGCCCACCTTCTGTACGACTTACCGAAGATATGCCAGATGTGACCTCAGAGTTTGCCCTTGAAGGAACAGACGCTCACGAGCTATGCGCTTATCTTGTTGAGAAGGCATTGGGTAGGAAGGTGCGTGATCCAACTAAGGACTTATCCTTCTACAATGAAGAAATGCAAACCTGTGCCGAGGAATATCGCAACTACGTCATGGAGCAAGTTGAGAAAGCTAAAGGCTATTCTCGTGACCCAACAGTTCTGGTTGAGCAACGACTGGACTTCTCTAAATGGGTCCCTGAAGGCTTTGGAACAGGCGACTGTCTGATTGTGGCTGATGGACTGCTTCAAGTGATCGACTACAAACACGGACTTGGCGTTTTAGTTGATGCAGACCACAACCCACAGATGATGTGCTACGCTCTAGGTGCTCTTGAGATGTTTGATGACCTCTATGATTTTGATAAGGTCACCATGACCATCTTTCAACCGCGAAAAAACAACATCTCTACCTTTGAAATTGATAAGACTGAACTACTTGAGTGGGCAGAAACAGAACTCTCACCCAAAGCTGAACTGGCCTTTAAAGGAGAGGGAGAGATGACCTCTGGTAAACACTGCCAGTTCTGCAAGCTCAAGAATGTCTGTCGCAAACGTGCAGAGGATAACTTGGCACTCGCCAAGATGGAATTTGCAGACCCTGCTACTCTAGACTATGAGGATATTGCAGAGATTTTGCCTAAACTGGACTTGCTGGTTTCGTGGGCAAATGATGTCAAAGCCTATGCTTTGAAAGAAGCAACTGAAGGACACAATATTCCAGGCTACAAACTTGTAGAAGGACGTTCGGTTCGTAAGTTTTCAGACGAAGCTGCTGTCAGTCAAGCTGTGATGGAGGCTGGCTTTGACCCTTACGAAAAGAAACTCCTGACCATCACTGCCATGAGCAAACTCCTTGGCAAGAAAACCTTCAATGACCTACTTGGTGGTCTGATTGTCAAACCAAGTGGTAAACCAACACTCGTTCCTCTTGATGATAGTCGTCAAGAGATGAACCTAGCTAAAAATGAATTCAAAGAGGTATAAAAGAATGTCAACTAAAGTACAAACAACAAAAGTGATTACTGGTAAAAACACACGCTTCAGCTACTTGAATGCCAATGAACCAAAATCCATTAACGGAAGCACACCGAAGTACAGCGTCTCCCTCATCATTCCAAAAGATGATATTGAGACTGTCAACAAAATCAAAGCAGCCATTGAGCTTGCCTACAAGGAAGGTGAGGCAAAACTCAAAGGCAATGGGAAAACAGTACCAGCACTTTCTATCCTTAAAACACCACTCCGTGATGGTGACCTCGAGCGTCCTGATGATGACGCTTATCGCAATGCCTACTTCGTCAATGCCAATTCACCACACAAGCCAGGGGTCGTTGACGGGAATCGTCAAGAGATTATCGACACCTCAGAACTCTACTCCGGTATCTACGGACGTGCCTCTATCTCCTTCTATGCCTTTAACTCTAATGGCAACAAGGGTATCGCCTGCGGTTTGAATAACTTGCAAAAACTTCGTGACGGAGAACCACTCGGTGGACGTACTCGTGCAGAAGATGACTTTGCGACTGATGACGATGATGATTTCTTGAACTAATAGAGGAGGATATTACTTATGGACATTTACACAATTTTACTTTGCATAATTCTTGGTATTTACGTCTTTCTTGGACTCTATCTCAACTACATGACCATCCGTGACGATATTCGTCGTGAGAAAGAGCGAAAAGCTGAAAAGAAACGTCAAGACAACAACACAACTCCGCTACATCGTAGCCGTTAATACTTCTGGTGGCAGCACTCCTGCCACCTTTTTATGAAAGGACAAACTATGCCAATTAAAGAACTATCGATTGACTTAGAGACCTACTGCGAAGTGGATTTGAGAAAGTCTGGTGTCTATCGCTACGCTGAAGATGATTCCTTTGAAATTCTTCTTCTAGCTGTCTCAGTTGATAACGAACCAGTAACCGTTTATGACTTAACAAAGGAAGAACTTCCTGATGAAATCCTACAAGCATTGGTAGATGACACCATCATCAAGTGGGCATTTAATGCCAGCTTTGAACGCATCTGTCTGTCTAACTGGCTCAAGAAACATCACCCAGAATTACTATCCGAAGGTTTCCTATCTCCAAACTCATGGCGATGCAGTATGGTTTGGTCAGCATATCTTGGCCTACCACTCTCACTTGAAGGAGTCGGAACTGTCCTCAAGCTAAAAGAACAGAAACTTAAAGAAGGTGGAGACTTAATCCGCTACTTCTGTCTCCCCTGTAAACCGACCAAGGTCAATGGTGGACGAACACGAAACTTTCCCAGTCACTCACCTGATAAATGGTCTGCTTTTATCGATTACAACCAGCGTGATGTTGAGGTGGAATTGGCCATCAAAGAGAAACTCCGTAACTACCCTGTTCCAGTCTTTGTTTGGGAGGAATACCATCAAGACCAAATCATCAACGACCGTGGGATTGGTATTGATGTGGACTTTGTCAATGCAGCTATTGCCATTGACGGGGAAAGTAAGACTAAAATCCAAGAAGAATTGAGAAAACTAACTAGACTTGATAATCCCAACTCCGTTCTTCAGATGATTGGTTGGTTAAGAGAACACGGAGTGACCACTGATTCCCTCGATAAGAAATCTGTAAAAAAACTCCTCAAAACTGTCGATGAGAAAACTGCACAAGTTCTCAAACTTCGGCAGCAAGCAGCCAAATCCAGCGTCTCCAAATACCAAGCAATGATGAACTGTGTCTGTAAAGATGGACGTGCTAGAGGAATGTTCCAATTCTATGGAGCAAACCGTACTGGGCGCTGGGCTGGTCGTTTGGTTCAGTTGCAAAACCTTCCACAGAACCATCTTCCTGACCTTGAGGAAGCTAGAAAACTTTTCAAAACTGGTGACCTAGAAGCTACTGAGCTACTTTATAACACGCAGTATACTTTATCTCAACTTATCCGAACTGCATTTGTCCCAAGCGATAGAAAAAAATTCATCGTCTGTGATTTCTCTGCCATCGAGGCGCGTGTTCTGTCTCATCTTGCAGGAGAGACATGGCGAAGCAGGGTCTTTGAAAAAGGAAAAGACATCTACTGCATGTCTGCGTCACAGATGTTCGGAGTACCCGTTGAGAAACATGGGCAAAACGCTGACCTGCGTCAAAAAGGGAAGATTGCGGAGTTGGCTTGTGGATATGGCGGAGCAGTTGGTGCTCTTAAAGCAATGGGCGCCATTGATATGGGACTTGAGGAACAAGAACTCCAACCACTAGTGGATTCTTGGCGACAAGCCAATCCCAGCATCGTCCTTTTTTGGTGGGATGTGGATAGGGCTGTGAAAACTGCCGTCAAAGAACAAATCCAAACCGAAACTCACGGCATTCAGTTCGAAGTCAGAAATGGGATGTTATTTATCACTCTCCCTTCTGGTCGAAAACTTGCCTACGTCAAACCCAAGATGGGTGAGAACCAATTTGGTGGAGAGTCTGTTACCTATGAAGGTACAGGAACTGCTAAACATTGGGAGCGACTTGAAAGCTATGGACCAAAGTTTGTCGAGAACATTGTCCAGGCCATTAGCCGTGATATTCTTGCCTACTCGATGAGACAACTTAGTGAGTTCAAGATTGTCGGTCATGTCCATGATGAAGTCATCATTGAGTGTGATCAAGACCAAGACCTTGAAGAAATTTCAACCTTGATGGGGATTGCACCAGACTGGATGTCTGACATTAACCTCCGAGCTGATGGTTATGAATGTTCCTTTTATCAGAAGGACTAGACACACAAAAAAACGGTTCACTACTAATTCAGGTAGTGAACCATTTTATATGTGATAAAAACTATTTCCTTAATTGATTGATGAAATCTTCCTTGGAAATTGCTATACCCAATTCATCATGAAAGTTGCGTAGAGTGCTAAATCGGTATGGGTTCAATGTCCTAAAAGTGACAGTTTCTCCCTTTTCAATCTTTGAACAAATCTCAATATACTTATTTACGTAATTCTTAACTCGTGAGAAAATACGATTTGAATTTCTTAGATAAAAAATCTTCTCATTTGGATTTTTAAAGTGATATATTCTTGAATTGTCAATATATTTTTCCTCGATAATCGTCAACTTACTGAAATCTAAAGCCTTCAGACAAATTCTTCCATCGTGACGTCTATAGGTTGTGTAAGGGAATAAATGACTTGCATTCCTAAGATGCTCAGGAAGACCGGAGCGAAGCGGAATTGCAATCAGTTGATTATTGATATCAAGAACCATAACACCATGTCCACGCGCATTATCTTCTTGAAACTCATCCAAATATTGGTAAGTATCGAAATAGTCTTGAGTTATTAGATGAAAATACAGACTATTCTTATTGATTTTTGACATAAACTAAACCTCTATCATACGAAAAAAGGGTCTTTCTTTTTAGAGTCGCGACCCTTACGACTACATCAACTTTAGAGTATTTTCTTTTTAGAGTCGGTATTACTCTCCGACTACTTCTACTTAAATTATACCAAAAACATCGCTAGTGTCAAATATAAACACTATTTCGGATTGAATTTCTTCAATAAAGCCGCAACCAAAGCACGAGCCTTTGGCAAGCGATAGAAACCTGTAGAACGTTTAACCCCAATCCTAGCAAATACATCTTCAATACTCTCATCAAACTCTTTAGCGAGTAAGCCCAAAGTGATATCATACAAATCCTTGTCTGCTTGCCTTACTTTCTCAAGTAAATCTTGCAGCATTTCTGCAAACATAAATTCTTCCAATTCTTCAGTAGAACTGTAAAGAGTAGATTCATCCATATCAATCCAGGCTTCATATGAGATAATCTCTTCAATATTCTTTGACTTACGTGTACGGAACTCATTCAAAAAGTTTTCAACGGCATCTTTATAGATACGTTCCGTTTTAGCATATTCTTCAGGAAAGACTGGGATAAAAGCAACCAGTACATAAACATTCAGCTGTTTAGCTGGCCTCCAAGACCGAAGGGTCTCTCTTTTGAGACGCATATCCTCAATAACTTGTTGGTTCTCAACCAACATAGGAGCTAGCATCTGCCCCTCTAAAAGTCCGACTTCTAGGGAGCATTCTTGTTTTTGACATTCGTTATAAATATTGTCCTTGTTTGTCATGTTTTCCACTTTCTGTCTTAAGCAGAGAAACGTGACAAGACAAAGAACTATTAAAAAGATTTTCTGACCACATCAGCAATTCCTCTGCTAATTCATGGTCAACTGACTTTACAAGTTGAACTGCACACCTAATTTGTACCCTTAAAGTCACGGTAAATCAGTTTCACTCATTTACAAAGTATCATCATTAGGCAACAACCATCTCAAATTACCTATTAGCGCTATTCGATAATCGAGATTTTTTACATTCGCAAAACTTTTTATGCGTTCGCAAATATATTTTTGAACATCGCAATCCTGTCATGATATAATAAACTTAATCATTAACGATTACTTTGTTCGACTCTATTGTATTAAATGAGATTTTGAATTCGGGGACAGATTAGTACAATACGGTACAGCTTGGTACAAAAATGAAAAGGAGATAATCACTTGGATTTTCCCACTTATTTTAGAATACTGAAAAAATATCTTGGAGATGGCGCGACTATCCCAGAGTTTTTTCGAGAACTCATTGAAATGATTACTGATGATGACGCCGAAGATATCATTAGTGCTTCTGGTATTACATCTGACAAAGCAGATAGTACGCTTATCTCTTATACAAAGCCCAAAAGAGGCTTCACCAAGAAGATGGCAAATCAATTGCTCTACCGGGTCAATTCAGCTAATATGACGGAGTCTATTGAAAGTAGGCCAGATGAAACTATTCAGTTACTAGCTAATGAATTTAATACTTATTATCCTGATATTACTGCTGAAAATGCCTCGCAAAGAATTCCAGAAATTTTCGTTGACTTCATTAGAGAGAAAGCTGGGATGGGAATATCAACCACAGCTCAAAAAGCTACATTTATTAACCAGTCGAATCAACTCAAAAAACAATATGGACAATTCTTACTGACGGAAGCAAATAACTGTTGTGCATTCCCAGGCTGTGATAGACCACTCATTTTAACAAGAGGTGGTTTAGCATCGGAAAACTATGAGGTTTCAACCATTGAAAAAGATAAGGACGCTGAACCACTGAATCTGATAGCCCTCTGCCCAGATTGTTTTTTAACCTATCAAGCAGAAAGTCGCAAAAAAATTGTAACAGCTCTAAAAAATGTTAAAAAGATTCTAGTCTCTGCACATAACAGCCAACAATCGATTTCTGATATGAAGTTAGATAGTGGAATTGTCTCAGTTTTGACTAGTCTCAATAAACTAAAATTTGATGAATATGATATCTCCTATGACCCGAAGCAATTGACTGATAAGATATCACCTGAGAACAATCGTACGCTTTATCAATTGGTTAAGAACCAAGTTATTGATAACTACTTAACCATTCAAAAAATCATTATAAATTTAGATAAACAAGGAAGAATCGATTACGAGGATATCCAATATCAAATGCGATCGATGTACAAAAAGTTAAAGGCTGCCAAGCATGGTAATCTTGAGATTTTCAATACTATTTCGGAAAAACTCCATAAAGCTACACTACAGGACATCTACTTCTGCCAGATGATTGTCTCTTACTTTATCCAAAAATGCGAGGTACTTGAATAATGCAATTACCAAATAAACTTTATTCCTATCAAAAAAGCACCCTAGCCTATTTACCTAGAGTGCTACATGAAATTAAAATGGGGAACTCAAATGTGAAAGATATCTTTCATACTATCTCAGAAGAGTTGGAGGATCCGACAGATTTCTTATCCATCATGGATTGCTTATATACATTAAACGCCATTGAAATGACCAATGAAGGAGAGGTAACATTATGCTTATAGAAATGTGGTCGCCAGTCTTTAAAAAGGATGGACAAACTCGGGAACCGATTCAATTTCACCCTGGATTAAACGTTATCATGGGTATGGACTTAGCTAATAATTCTATCGGCAAATCCTCTTCTTTATTAGCAATTGACTTCATATTCGGAGGTAATAGCTATCTAAAATCAATTGCGGTTAAGAAATTAGGTGATCATCCTATCTACTTCTGCTTTCAATTTGAGAAAAAGTTTTATTTTTCAAGAGATACAGCCAATCCTGATATCATTATAGTGTGTGACAAGAACTACTCTCCAACTGGTGAAATAATGGACCTTGGAACGTTTCTTAACAAACTTAAGAAACGATATCATTTGGAATCCTCCGATTTATCATTCCGATTAGCTATGAGTGGTTTCTTTAGAATTGCAGGGAAAAATAATCAAAATACCGATTTCCCGTTACAAGTTTATGCAAGCCAAAAATCTTCCGAATCCATTACAACCCTTATCCAACTATTTAATTTGTATGATAACATTGCACGATACAAAGAAAGACTTAAGGATAAGAGTGACCAGTTAACAACGTTTCGCAATGCTCGAAAATATGAATTTATCTCCAACTTAGTTGGTGGTAAAAAGCAATTCGAGCTCAACGTCTCAGAAATTAAAAGATTGGAATATGGCTTATCACACCTTCAAGATACTTATCAAGACAACATTTGTTCGGATGACATTGAGAAACATCAGCAAAAACTCCAGCTTAGAAATACTAAGTTGGAGCTAGAAAGTATTCTCCGTGATAAACAAAGACGTCTTAAGCTATTAGATATCAGTATCGAATTTGGTTTATATCCTACTGAATCTGACTTAACAGAGCTTCAGCAATACTTCCCTGATACTAATCTCAAGAAATTATATGAAGTTGAGACCTACCACAAAAAATTGGCAACTATTTTAGATTCCGAATTCTCAACCGAACGTGAATCCCTAGTAGGTGAGATTGACGAATTAGAGAGTCAATTAGTAACTCTAAACCAAGAACTTCAAGAACTAGGAAGCATCCCAAATCTTTCAACTGAGTTCTTAGAAAACTACTCTAAACTAACAGCAACGATCAATGCACTCAAAGAGCAAAACGAAGCCTATCTGAAAGAGTCTGCTTTATCAAAAGAAAAGTCAGAAGCAGACTCTGACTTGAAGCGTAGCACCGAAGATATACTAATAGAGTTAGAAGGAAAAATCAATGCTAAAATGCGAGAGTTCAATAATATTCTGTATCCAGATATTCGCAAAGCCCCTCAAATCAATCTCAAAGCTCATAACAGCTACTCCTTCTACACCCCAGATGATGATGGTACAGGAACTAAGTTCAAAGGGATGATTTTATTTGACCTAACCATGCTCTATCTCACTAACCTGCCAGCACTGGCACACGACTCATTACTCTTGAGTAATATTAGCTACCAAGCAACCGAAGCTCTGTTGAAGCTATATGACCAATCAAAATCACTAAATAAGCAGGTGTTTTTAGCTTTCGATAAAGCAAGCTCATACTCTCCAGAAGCTAATCAACTCTTATTAGAAAATACTGTATTGCGACTCTCTAGTAACGGAAATGAACTCTACGGTATTTCATGGAATAAAGGAGAAAACTCAGATGAAGTTTAGCTACAATAAATTATGGAAACTTCTCATTGATAAAGATTGGACAAAAACAAAGCTTAGACAAGAAGCTGGGATTAGTTCTTCCACGATCGCAAAATTAGGAAAAGGGGAAAATATCACTACTGATATTTTATTGAAAATTTGTATTACACTTGATTGTAAGATTGAAGATATAGTAGAAATTATAGATAATGATGATTAATTGTAAGCGCCCAATAACAAGGTACCTATCCTCTCTTCCAGTAATTCTGCTATACTGTAGAAAATAAGAATACTGGGGGATATCTGAATGACCAAACAACCTATTGTTCCTTTGGAACAACTACCCATTTCTCGAAAATTTGAGAAAAAGCGAAGAATGCTCTTATCTTTCGTTGTAAAGTGAGAGAGCTTGATCTCTCTTTTTACTCCCCTATCTCATCTGAACAAGCTATCGCTATCTTGGATAAGGTATTGTCCTATGACCATTAACTTAAGTGATTTAGGCCAGGTCTATCTGGTTTGTGGAAAAACAGATATGAGACAGGGCATTGATTCGCTCGCTTATCTTGTTAAAAGTCAATTTGACCTAGATCCCTTCTCAGGTCAGGTATTCCTCTTTTGTGGGGGGCGGAAGGATCGCTTTAAAGCTCTTTATTGGGATGGTCAAGGATTCTGGCTCCTCTACAAGCGTTTTGAAAAAGGAAAACTCACTTGGCCAAACAATGAGTATGACGTTAAGGCTCTGACTTCTGAACAATTAAACTGGCTAATGAAAGGATTTTTCATCACTCCTAACATAAACTGTACAAAAAGTCGTGATTTCTATTGAAATCATGGCTTTTCTTTAGGTATAATATAGAAAACATTAGGAGGAGATCATTTATGGAAGAATTACTTAAAATCATTAAACAGCAGTCTAATGAGATTGCTCTCCTTCGTGAACAAGTCGTTTATCTGACACAAAAAATTTATGGCAAATCATCTGAGAAAACGATTCAAATTAATGGGCAACTCAGTCTTTTTGAAGAAGAACAATTAACTGAAGAAAAAGCGGACTTACCCAGGTGAACTTGAAACCATTACCTATCAGCGTAAGAAGGCTAAAGGAAAACGTCAAACCATTCTGAACCAATTTAAAGCCGAAGAAAGACATTATCACCTAACAGAATGTGCTTGTCCAGATTGTCATGGGGCTCTCAAAGAAATTGGTGCAACCGTTCAGCGTCAAGAACTGGTCTTTATTCCAGCACAGCTGAAGAGAGTTGACCATATCCAGCATGCCTACAAATGTCTGGCTTGTAGTGAGAAGACTCTCAGTGATAAAATTATCAAAGCTCCCGTACCTAAAGCACCACTAGCACATAGTCTAGGGTCTGCTTCAATCATTGCTCATACGATTCATCAGAAGTTTCATCTTAAAGTACCGAATTATCGTCAGGAAGAAGATTGGACTAAACTTGGTTTGCCTATAACACGCAAAGAAATCGCTAACTGGCATATTAAGGCAAGTCAGTATTATTTTGAACCACTTTATGAGCTTTTACACCAGAAATTACTAGAACAGCCCGTCCTTCATGCGGATGAAACCAGCTATCGCGTTTTAGAAAGCGATAGCCAGCTAACTTACTATTGGACCTTCTTATCTGGTAAGGATGAGAAAGAAGTAATCACTCTTTATCATCACGATAAGCGTCGTAGTGGGCTAGTTGCCCAAGAATTTCTAGGTGATTACGCTGGTTATGTTCATTGCGATATGCATGGGGCTTATCGTCAATTGGAGACTGCCAAGGCAGATAAGAGTTCTCTGGTGTTCAAAGGGCTGTGCTATTGTGATAAGATGTTTGCCTTAGAGGAGTCATGGGCTGATTTATCTTTACAAGATCGCCTGATGAAACGCCAAGATGAGTTAGAACCTTTGATGGCAGAGTTCTTTGACTGGTGTCGCAGGCAGGCTGTTCTTCCAGGCTCTAAGTTGGGACGTGCCATTGACTATAGCCTTAAGTATGAAGAAACGTTTAGAACTGTACTTAAAGATGGTAGTCTCGTCTTATCCAATAATATGGCGGAACGTGCGATCAAGTCTTTGGTTATGAGACGTAAAAATTGGCTCTTTTCACAAAGCTTTGAGGGTGCTAAATCAAGTGCTATCATTATGTCTCTATTGGCAACAGCTAAACGACATCACTTGGATAGCGAAAAATATATAGGTTACCTACTAGAGAATCTTCCGAATGAGGAGATATTCGCCAAAAAGGAAGTTCTAGAGGCTTATTTGCCATGGGCAGAGAAGGTACAACAAAATTGTAGATAACAAAATCTTCCAGAGTCAGTGAACTTTGGAAGATTTTAATATACCTTGTTATTGGGCGCTTACGTTATGACTGCTAAACAAATTCAAGAACTCCAAAAACGAAATGCTCTTACAAAATCAAAAGTCTATCTAGATTATACATCTAGATAGACTTTCCAAGCATGATGCTTGAACATATTGAATACTCTATTTAGGTTGGAGAGAGATAATTAAACATAGATCATTCACACCGTAAAACGGAGAAAAGTTTAATGACATTTCAGGTCATAGGTCAAAAGATTTAATCCTCTTTTTTCTTAGAACCATACATAAGAGTGCTTATTAACAAAACAATTATTCCAAACAACGATAGATGAGTATTGATCTCGCCAGTAGAAGGAAGTTCAACAACACCATCTGCTTCAACTTCAGCTTTCTTATCTTTGCCTGCTTGGGCGGCATCTTCGGCTGCTTTCACGGCTGCTTCAGCTGCGGCTTCTGCGGCATCTTGGGAATCTGGTTTGCCGTTGCTATCCGCATCGTTGACGGTTACTTCTGATGTCGTTACTTGATCAAGACGTGCTTTCAACGCTTCTTTGACTGGGCCTTCTGGTAAGCTATCGACTAACGGAGTTGCTGTACCTTTCTTCTCAGTTGTGACATCGTTCAAGCCATCTACGGCTGATTTCTCATCTGGATTAACAACACCATCTGCTTCAACTTCAGCTTTCTTATCTTTGCCTGCTTGGGCGGCATCTTCGGCTGCTTTCACGGCTGCTTCAGCTGCGGCTTCTGCGGCATCTTGGGAATCTGGTTTGCCGTTGCTATCCGCATCGTTGACGGTTACTTCTGATGTCGTTACTTGATCAAGACGTGCTTTCAACGCTTCTTTGACTGGGCCTTCTGGTAAGCTATCGACTAACGGAGTTGCTGTACCTTTCTTCTCAGTTGTGACATCGTTCAAGCCATCTACGGCTGATTTCTCATCTGGATTAACAACACCATCTGCTTCAACTTCAGCTTTCTTATCTTTGCCTGCTTGGGCGGCATCTTCGGCTGCTTTCACGGCTGCTTCAGCTGCGGCTTCTGCGGCATCTTGGGAATCTGGTTTGCCGTTGCTATCCGCATCGTTGACGGTTACTTCTGATGTCGTTACTTGATCAAGACGTGCTTTCAACGCTTCTTTGACTGGGCCTTCTGGTAAGCTATCGACTAACGGAGTTGCTGTACCTTTCTTCTCAGTTGTGACATCGTTCAAGCCATCTACGGCTGATTTCTCATCTGGATTAACAACACCATCTGCTTCAACTTCAGCTTTCTTATCTTTGCCTGCTTGGGCGGCATCTTCGGCTGCTTTCACGGCTGCTTCAGCTGCGGCTTCTGCGGCATCTTGGGAATCTGGTTTGCCGTTGCTATCCGCATCGTTGACGGTTACTTCTGATGTCGTTACTTGATCAAGACGTGCTTTCAACGCTTCTTTGACTGGGCCTTCTGGTAAGCTATCGACTAACGGAGTTGCTGTACCTTTCTTCTCAGTTGTGACATCGTTCAAGCCATCTACGGCTGATTTCTCATCTGGATTAACAACACCATCTGCTTCAACTTCAGCTTTCTTATCTTTGCCTGCTTGGGCGGCATCTTCGGCTGCTTTCACGGCTGCTTCAGCTGCGGAAACTCTTAGAGCAACTATACTATCAGTTATAATCTTAACTGCATCATCTACTTTATCTTGGCTTGTAAAACTATCGTTTACTACTACTTGACCTTTTTTGATAGAATCATCGTAAGCCGTTTGTTTTGTTTTATCTGCATTAACATATATATCAGTTAACTTCAAATTAGAATCATTATCTAAAAGTCGTTGTAATTCTTCTTTCTCAACCTTTTTATAAGTATAGGTAATAGTTTGAATACCTGAATTGAAATTAATTGTGTTACTGTCCTGATATCCTACTGCAGTAGGAGCATTAGTCCTCTTAAATGTATAATTAGGTAACATCAATTTATCCGACAAATCTAGAGATTGATAAGTCAGACCTGAGTATAGCTTTTCTTTAATAACATTTCCAGTTGAATCATCAACATACAATAATTTTATATAGCTACCACCTGAAGAATACTCAAACCTAGTTAAATCAAATTGTTGTAAATTTGTTCCTGACCCAGTAGAAGCAAAAATCGCAAAGCCCAACTCTTCTCTTCCCTTAGCCTGGTTAGTAGTTAGTCTACTTTTATCTAAATAGGTTTGAATATTTTTTGTGAATATTTGTCCATCATATGTCACTGTCATAGCCTTTGATTGTCCATTATAATCAACAATCACATTTTTAAATTCGTTATTATGCGGTTGTGACTCTAATCTTCGAGCATCTTGCAACAATGTAATTGCTTTTCCACTAGCATCTGTGCCATAAAAGGCACCAAAAGCCCCATTTTGATATCCACTAAACTTAGGATCCGCTCCTGCTTTCTGATTTACATTAGGGTTTGAGGTATTATGCCATGTGTCGAACTTAAACCCAAAAGAATTTGGAAGGCCACCTAATCCAATACTCGCTCCTGATAGTCCAATTGTCCCTGGTGCAGTTGAAGTAAAAGCAAAAGAAACTCCATCTCCACCGCTTCTTCCACCAACGTTGTATCCTTCATATTTATCACCTAAACTTAATCTACCTTCTAGTCTAAAAGATTCATTCATATCAATTCTTTTATTCAAAAGTAAACTTCCAGCTTGACCTGAAACATCTTCAGTTAGTACAACAGGATTTTGGTCATCACCATGTGCTGTTCCTCTAACTTCAAAGTGGTCAACCATATTATTTTTAGTGACAATTAGATGAGCTTTATCCACATACTCAGCAGATCCCAATGGAAACTCTTGACTACTAGATTCTCTATCAGATAAATTTAATGAACGACGTGACCTTACTTTTGGTTTATCTACACTATCTCTTGAAGGTAACTGATATTTATCTGAGTACTCCTGCTTGTTTGGAGTATCCTGAAGGGTATATACCGTATCCTGTTCTTCCTTATTTTGATGTTCACCAGATACTTCGCTTCCCCTATTATTATCAACACTAGCTTTCTCCAAACTTTCATCAGCATCATCTATAGAACGCATTGTATTTACAGGAGGTACAGTAATATCTTTTTCACTTACAGTTTCTCCCAAATCATTAACTTTATCTGTATCTTCTGATGAGATATTAGAGTCTTCACTGATACCAGATTCCGAAATTTTAACCACATCATCAGGATTTATATTTTCTGTATGACCTGCTGAAACTACAGTATCTGAATTAATTGTATTGTCCACTGAGGTTACTTCAGCCGCTTGTGTTACCTCTGCACTCATAGCACTTGACTCATCCGCCAAAACAGAATGACTATTCATTCCTAAAAATAATAACCCGACTAATACAGAAGCAGCACCAAACTTAAACTTCTTAATCGAAAAGCGTTGTTTCGTCTGTGAAGCATCGTATTGTGTCCCTCTTGCCTTACTAAACATACGTAGTCTCCTTTTTTATTTTGTATATTTTTATACAAAATTAAGTCTACCTGTTTAGGAGTTTGATTAGAATATCTCTATTTATTTATATTTTCTCATGTGTTTTTTTTTTTTTTCTAATAAAGCGTATTTAATTTTTTTGATCATTTTTGGTATTTTTAACTTTTAGAGGTGATATCTATTGACTTTCTTAGAATCTTTTTTAGAATTATTACTATAAATCAAAAAGAGGAGGTGCTCATCATAAACTCTTTACTGTTAAAATCATTACATAGCACTTTAAAATTATCTATTACCGTTTGTGACAGATCCTTTACAGTTCTAACAGAGTATAAATCAGATAAAACCGTTTCTCTTTATTATGACCATCATCTTATCTTAAATGAGTTTAGTAAAACCAAAGAGAATTTCTTATTTCACTATGGGTTTATGGGAGAATTGTTCCTTGCTCTTCGCACAGACAATCACTACGTCATTATTGGTCCTTGGAGGAGTAATGCCATTGATCCTTTACTCTTTAAAAGGAAAATGAACGAAGCTCATATTGAGAACGATGAACAAAATTATTTCTTTGAGAAGTTGGTTCAACTTCCTTTCTTCCCCCTCAGTCAAATTAGAGAGCTACTTATTTTAGTTAACTATTGTTTAACTGGGAAAATTGAAGATTTGTTGTCAGCCCCTTTACATCACTATACAAAAGGGTGGAGCAATGCTTTTGATTTAAATAAAATCAAACAGTTGTCTGTCGAAAATAGTAATACCTATACTTATCAATACCAGTATGAAACTAGGATTTTACAAGCTGTTAAATCTGGGAAGGAAGAGCTTTTAAGAGAAACTGTAAGTCAATTAAGCAATGCCGTTTCTGCTACGTTAAGTGGCGATGAATTACGGTCCGAAAAGAATTACTCTATTATGATTTATGATCGTTTAGCTCAAGGAGCTGTTCACTCTGGCCTTGATATTGAGACAGCCTATCAATCGCGAGATCGCTTTGTTACAGAAACAGAACAAGCTCAATCATTACACGCTGTTTTGAAGTTACGCGATACAGCTATTCTATTTTACACTCAACAAGTGTCGGGGATTAAACAAAAACTAGTATCACAATATTCTCAAACAGTTATTGGGGTTATTCAATATCTTGAAAATAACCTCAATCGAGCTATTAAGACTGCGGAAATAGCCAGACAGTTTCACATGAGTGAATCTAAATTACGAAAGTTATTTAAACAAGAAAAGCACATGACCATTCTACAATATTTTCTTCATTTAAAAATTGAAGTGGCTAAACAGTTATTAGAGGAAGGAAAAACATTGGCTCACATTGCGGAATTACTCCAATTCTCAACATCAGCTAATTTTTCACGTACCTTCAAAAGAGTGGTTGGGATCAGTCCATTAAAGTATGCGCAGCAAAATAATTTGGCGAGTCAGCAGACCAGTAAAGGACAGACTCAAAAAGATCCAGAGGAGAGCCACTGATGACAGGCTCCTCTCTGGATCTTTTTCTATATAAAAAAACTCTATAACTACTGCCAATGGTATCACCCACTACAATTGACAATGGCAAAATAAATGGAAACTTACTATTATCCCATTCAATGATATACCTAATGTTATAAAATATTCATTTCAACTAATTCGATATGCTACATAGTTGGTTTAAACTAATTTCTGTATTATGGTTTACGTAAACTTATTAAAGGTATATAATTAAGTTGTTGTTTGCTTTCAATTACCTCTCAATCGTCATTAGATTTGATAAATGAATGTTTCTCATATGGGAAAGGATGATTAAGTTGAAATTTTTACGATTTATGATTGGTATCAATATTATGGCTTTAGCTGTTGCCTTATCCAAAGTCTCACAATTGGGAACTTCTCCTATTGCCTCTATTCCCAATGTTCTATCAGAAGTATGGAAACAATCGATAGGGTTATACATGCTGTTGTTTATGCTTTTTTTGATTATTCTACAAATAATAATTGTTGGTCATCAAATAAATAAAGTTAAGCTTTTCAATATTTGTATTCAAATGTTCCCTGGCGCTATATTTGGATATTTTATCAATTGTTATGTTAACCTTTTGAAAATACTTCCTCCATTTGACAATTATTTTTTAAAGATTAGCTTACTATTGATTAGTATAGTTATTTTAGCGCTGGGTGTAGTTATTGAAGTTAAAGCAGATTTTATTTTAATGCCTGGAGAAGGATTACCTCAAACAATAGCAAAGCATTTTCACTTACCTTTCGCAAAAGTCAAACTGTGGTCAGATTTATCCATGGTGTTCACGGCTTTAATCCTTTCGTTTCTATTATCGAGACCCTTTTTGGGAATACGCGAAGGGACACTTCTTGCAACAGTATTCACAGCTCCTTGTGTGTCAATGATTACATATAGCCTTGACAAATTAAAGTAGTATGCTACTAACAATTCATAGATTTAAACCTTTCTAGTATGATGTTTGGGTTAAAAAAATAATCAACAAAATGCTACTTTACTAATTATTCTACTGATTCCAAAAAGTTGGACAATAATTAGTGAAAGAACTTTGGACATATCAAGCAATAATAGACAAAAAGTTAAGCTAATTAAAGACTATTTCTTTCAGACTCTATTCCTCTTGTAATATCTTATTTTCCAAGTTTTTTCTCAAATTGAGCATGACCATGACAAAGAGCGCTCCCATGTCTTGGGAACGCTCTTTCTTCATCTATTTCATATTCTTGAAACCAACGAAACCATTTGGATGAATTCCTAAAGCTTCTCCAACGATTTTTACAGACTACTCCGCCTCAAGAAAACTTTAACAACAGCTAATTTAAACGCCTTATCAAATGTTTTCTTGACTTGATTATTTTCCTCGTTTCCACTTAATTTTGTGTCCACATTATTTAACCAGGTCCAATCCCAAAAGTTAGATTTTCTGTCTAACTTTTGAGATGCAAGTCATTATTTAGTTGGGGGAATATTTTTTAAGAACTAGTTATTTATCTAGTAAAGCTTTTATATCTGCAGAAAGTGTTTCTTCTATGATAACCTTTGGATTGTCATTTCCCTCTTGTTTGATCTCTCCGCCTATTGAAAAATCATGAAGAAAAGCATCTTGCTTAATTTCAATGGTGTGGACATGTTTACCTTTAGTTGCAATGTTTTTACCAACACTAAGATTTTCTATCTCACCGCCAGGTTGTAGGGATAAAGCAATTGCCTTAAGGGATTGAATTTCACCTTTTACTAAGGAATCTCCAACATCACCAGATGTAGTAATAGAATCTTCAATAATAATCTCTCCCACTGGTTTTGAAAACTGCATTCCAATTGAACCATCTCCGTAAGTAGTAATTGACTTAAATGAGGCAAAATCTATTGTACCATCATATTGATTAAACCCCCGTGCTCCTGAGCCGTAAGTCACAACTGCATCATTGGCTTGAAAACGATGCACTGTCCCAAAATTGACAAATCCAATGCCAGAAGTTCCAAAGCTTTCAATAGGTTTTTCTGTAATCCAGCTATCCACTTCACCCCATACATCTAAGACCATATCGTTTACACCGTAGGTGGTAACTGTTCCTTGAGAGTGAATTGATTGAGCATGAGCGCCGGTTAAAATGAATATTCCTCCTGTAATCATATTAGGCTGACCAAAAGGAATCATACCATTTGAATAAATATCTTTAGTTACTAATTCCTTAACTTCTACAGAACCACCTGTTTCATTAAAACCTGCAATAAAAACACCTGATCCTAATACAGGGGCATTCTTACGACCAATTGAAACGTTTTTAATATCGGCTGATATGGTTGATGCACTGTCTTGATTATAATTAAAGATAGTTAAAGCCCCTTGTTGGACGACGACTCCATATTTTAGTGGCTTTTCGGAACGATTTCTGGAGTCGCTAAATGGGATGTCTAAGTCATCAATAATCAGTTCCATAGTTTTATTTGGTGCGCGTGTTAATAGTTGAACCTGACCAGTTACTGTGAGCTTCTCTAAAGTCATTGTAGATAAATCTTCGTCACTTGATGAAATGTAAATCGCTCTTTGGTTAGAGATGCTTTGAATAATTAAGTCTGAAAGCTTATTATTTTTTGTTAAAGCAATCCCATCACTATTTGGAAAACTTAACATGGTTCCTTTATCTCTAGAACCATGAATACTTACTCCCGCTGAAAGTGTCACAGAATAAGGAATAAGGATAGATGAAGCGACATAAATATCATTGTTTTCAATTTTTATTGCTTCGATGAATTCAGTTAAATTATTAACTTGATTTACCATTGTAATACCTCCAACTATTTATGGTAATAATATAGCGCTTAGCTTAAGAAAAGTAAAATAAAAAATATTATTTCAATATTATGTAGTCAAAAACATATTATTTTTAAAATATTGAATGAAGTAACATGATAGCACTATATAGTATTAAATAAAGGATAGTTCAATGAAGTAAGTAGGATTTATAAAAAAAGACGATAGTTTTTCTTTATCGCCTCTAGTAAACAATTTTATGAAATTTTTATTTTACAAGCTACAATTATAATACTACCTTCTTCCATTTTCTGATTTTTGTTCTGAAAGTTCCAAAAGGTGCAACTGTATTAACATGAATAAACTTATATACTTCCCAAGTCGCTGTTTTAGTCGCCTGATCAGCCCATTCTCTCATATGTGGTTTAAATAATTCTTCCTGACTTAGTGCATCAATCATGGCATAAATAGAATTAATGTTTTTATTTAGTTTGGCTTTTAGCTCTTGTAGAGATAATTGAGCGTAAGTATCTGTGAACCATTGATACAAGTCGCCTAGTTGATTCCATTTAAAGTTATCTGATGGCGTATTAACTTGAAGTCCATTTCTTTCATCCTCTTCCCATTTAAGAATCAAAGTTGTCCATCCAACCTGATAAGCAAGATTCTCAGCTGGAGTTCTATCAACTTCATCAACTCTTTTATCTTTTAAGGTTTCCGGAATATTATTAAATTCTGAAATATATTTCTCAAATGCTTTACTTATTTCTTTTTTCAGCTCTTCTTTATTTTCGTATGTTCGCAAAAAAATCACCTCCATTCTGATTTATCAGTACCCTAAATTAAACAGATCTTATTTTCTCCTTTACCTCTTCAAAAAATATTATATTTCTATACCTTTTACGAATGAAGCTTTTAAAAGGCAGTGACTATTCTCAGAAATATTCTGATTGTAAACAAGATTATATCTATTAACAACCACGAACTCTCTTCTTTTCTATTATTATACTACTTTTCTCTAAATGTTAAAATAAGGATATTATTTTACTGATTTAAAAATACTAACTTTAAAATATGTAGTATCAACATATAGAACTCACACTTCTATCGACCATCTTGGTGATATCAGAAAATCAAAAAAGTGGGGGCAAAACTATTCCCACAGACACCCTACCTGTCAGAACATTTTGCACCCCCTCTGCGTATGTGGGAATAAATTTTATACTTTACCGCTATCAATCCAACTACCTCACTTCAGATTGTTTGATTGATACTTCACCAAAAAATTCAAAAAAGGCTTGAAATCAAGGCTTTTCTAAACCCTGAAACGGTGGGCTTTATCCCTCTCTCACCAGCAGTCCGACTACCTCCACATGATGCGTATTTGGTAATATCACATTATTTAACGATTTGACACTATTTAACGATTACAATGCTGAGAGCCAAACTCAACTCCTCTAAAAAGTTTTATTTCCTCAATGCTATCCATAAGATCACCAAAAAATCCTTGAAATTTGCTGATTTCAAGGATTTTATTACGTTAAATTGTATCAATTAACTTCTTCTTATTTCTGTTGCTATTAGTTTAATCATACAAGTAACCTTTGCCTTTCAAGAGGGTGCCAAATATCTCAATATGTTCTTTCATTATATCACATATAAACCAAAAAGATTTGATACCTGATACGTCAACGGTTCTATTAATTAAGTTAAATTTTGTTTCAGAGATTAAATCGACTTTTACCTATACTTATCTCCATACTATCAGAGCTTGTTTAACATAATGATTTACTGAAGAGTTTTCTTATTGTTGAGTTGAATAATAGATTCGTAACTATTACAATAGTCATAATAAAATATTTGAGATTCGAAATTGCTATACGTGTTTTTGAGAGACCTAACATTATTTTTTTTTCACATAGTTATTCTGTTTTGAAAAAATAAATAATTGAGTATATTAATAAATTTGGTCATATTAATACAACAAAAAATCCTTACATGAGATAAGGAGATTAAACGACCCTGTAAGGATTTTGAAGTTATTAGAAACACTCTAAGCAAAAATTTTAAAGCGTTTTCTCTATGACTTATATTATATGTCATGTTCCTATACAAAACTTACACTATCCTTTCAAAAAATAATACTATCCTACGAAACCCATTTTTTGATAGTTTTCTGTTATAATAATACTATCCTACGATTTTAGAAAGAAAAACGATGAACTCACTTGATAATTTACTATCACATAATTTAGAAGATAACCGGCATTTATTACCCTATGAACACATGCATACTGAGGTTAGAAATGGTTACCCTGACATTTTATTTCACTGGCATCCGGAACTTGAAATTTCATATGTCCACGAGGGGACCGCACGTTATCACATCGATTATGATTTTTTTAATAGCCAATCTGGTGATATTATCTTGATCCGTCCAAATGGTATGCATTCTATTCATCCGATTGAAAATAAAGAGCATATCACAGATAGCATTAAATTTCACTTAGATTTAATAGGATATTCTATTGTAGACCAAGTTAGCCTTCGTTATTTACAACCGTTGCAGACTAGCTCTTTTAAGTTTATTCAATGTATCAAACCTAGTATGACAGGATATAATGATATCAAAAATTGTTTGTTTGATATTTTTAATATTTCAAAAGAAGAAAATCGACATTTTGAGCTACTCCTAAAAGCTAAATTAAACGAACTCTTGTATTTACTCTATTATCATCAATATGTCATTAAAAAACATACTGATGATACCTACAGAAAAAACGAGAGAATTCGTGATCTGATTGATTATATTAATAATAATTACCAGCAAAATCTTACCATTGAATTTTTAGCTGATTATATGGGGTATAGTAAGACACATTTTATGACCGTATTTAAACAGCATACTGGAACATCCTGTACAGAATTTATCATACAAGTTCGTCTTAATAAAGCTAGTGAGCATCTTATTAACTCCACTACGGCCATTATTGATATTGCCAACAGCGTTGGTTTTAATAATCTATCAAATTTTAATCGCCAATTTAAACGCTATTATCATACAACTCCTCGCCAGTACCGCAAACAATTTACCAACAAAAAAGACGGTAGTACGCTTGTCTATAGAAATATAAATACAAAAAAATAGAAACTAGTTAAATCCATGACTAGTTTCTATTTTTTATTATTTAAGCGTTAATTAGTTTACATCAGCTGCTCACGTACTTCTTTAATTTCCGATTCATTCACAACTAAAAAAATGGTGTCGCCAGCATTCAAGATAGTATTTCCTGATACTACAGCCGATGTCTTATGATGAATTTGAGTCGTTATTAGCACATTTTCTGGTAATTCTAAATCTCGGACATACTTTCCTGATATTTTATCTGAAACAGTTAATTCAATCAATGTAGGTGTCATTACTTTATCTTTTGGATTGAAGGTCATTTTAGCCAACATCGCTTCATAAATAGGTTCTCCCTTTAATAAATCCATGACAATATAAGATACCATTGTTACAATTCCAATAGCCATTAATTGTTTTAAATCGCCAACCATTTCTGTAACCAAAATCATAGCTGTTAGTGGTGCTTTTGAGATTGCACCAAAATAGCCCGCCATTCCTAGAACAACAAATAAAGATATCTGCTGATGAGATATTATACCAAAGTACTGCATACCTACTGCAAAAAAAGCACCTGCTAAAGATCCTAAAGCTAGAATTGGTAAAAAAATTCCTCCTGGCAAGCCACTACTGTAACTCAACATACTCCATAAAAAACGAATGAGGAAAAATAATCCTAACATCATCAGACTAAGATTACTCCTAGGCAGTGATACAATTAAGCCATTTCCACCCCCCAATAATTGTGGGAAATAGTAACCAATAGGAAGAATAAAAATTACCGCTAATATACCATATAGGTGAGATGGTAGATGAAATAGTTTACCTAAATAATCATAGATCACATGAAATCTCAAAATTACCCACTCATAGATAAAGCCTAAGATACCCAAAAAGAGACCCATGAGTAAAAAAATCCAATAAAAGTTGAGATTTAAAGATGGTAATTCTGATGGTAAAGCTAAAACTGGGGTTAAACCAAAGATATTAAGTGAGACAAAGTTTGCCACTAAACTTGCTACCAAAGCTGTTATCCAAACTAAGCGAGAAAAATGATGGTAAATTTCTTCAACTACAAATAAAAGGCCTGCAATAGGAGCATTGAAGGCTGCTGAAAGACCTGCTGCTGCACCACTAGCAATTAAAACACGTTTTTCCATTCGACTAGCATTGAGATACTGTGCAATTCCCTTACCTGTCATAGCTCCTAACTGAATACTGGGACCTTCGCGACCAAGCATAAGTCCCGAAGAAATAGCTAAAATACCCGCAATGAATTTCTTCCATACAATACTAAACCAGTCTGGCGATAGCATTCCTTTAAGTTCACCTTCAACATGCGGGATACCTGAACCTTTAATATCAGGATCAGATTTGATAAAAAAACCTATTATCACTGCAGCGATAATACTAGTAACCGTAATGCTCAATAAAATAATTGGTTGATAATGGGCACTTTTATAAAGTTCCATAACAACTAAAAAAATTTTTTCAATCGCTAATCGAAATATGCTGACAACAAATCCTGCTATTAAGCCTACTACTATTCCTCTCCAAACAAATCCCAGAATTGATTCAAGTGAAAACTGAAATTCATTTTTATGATTTTCCATATTTTCCTCCTTTTCTTACAATTATTTTAACAAAAATATCACAAACTTTCTAGGAACTCTTGGTAACTAAAAATACCTCTCATCAGAGAAGTACTTTTAGTTAATAGATTACTTACGATACATTTTAAATTGTAAGTACAAATCATTATAAATACCAAGCCATTTTTGACCCAAGTTATTATAAACTTCTAAATGATCAATTGTTTTATCAGGAGGATAAAATGCTTTATCATTTTTGATATCTGCTGGTAACAGCGCTTTTGCTTTGAGATTAGGGGTCGCATAACCAATATATTCTGCATTTTGTGCCGCATTTTTAGGTTCCATCATGAAATTAATAAAGGCATAAGCTTCTTTGCGATGCTTTACTGTTTTGGGGATTACAATATTATCAAACCAAAGGTTCGATCCTTCACTAGGAACAACGTAATGCAAATGCTTGTTCCCATCAAGCATTTCTCGTGCTTCTCCAGAGAATGTAACACCAATCGCTGCATCTCCCTGAATCATATAGCCTTTCATCTCATCAGCAACAATAGCCTTAACGTTTGGTGTTAGAGCATCTAACTTTTTAGAAGCGGCTTTTAATTCTGATATGTTCTTTGTATTCAATCCATATCCCAAGGAATTTAAACCAACTCCAATAACCTCACGTGCACTATCAACTAGCATGATTTTATTTCGAAACTCTGGACGCCATAAATCATCCCAATGTTTAGGAGGAGTTTTAACTAATTGATCATTATAAACAATCCCAACAGTTCCCCAAAAATAAGGAATCGAATATTTATTTTTAGGATCGAAACTCAAATTTTTAAACCTAGCTCCAATAGCATCCCAATTAGCTATCTTTGAATGATCAAGTTTAACCAGAAGGTTTTCTTTTATCATTTTGTCAATCATATAATCACTAGGTACAGCAATATCATATGTCGTCCCACCCTGCTTAATTTTGGTGTGCATAGCCTCATTAGAGTCAAACGTTTCGTATTGTACTTCAATTCCAGTTTCTTTTGTAAATTTTTTTAATAAGGCTGGATCAATATAGTCTCCCCAGTTATAAATAACTAACTTATCTGAGTTAGGTGTTGAACTACTCTTCTTTTCTAAGTAAGTGGTTAAACCAAAGAGGATCAGGATAACAAGAATAATACCGCCTAAAAAGGAATAAACTCTACGCATTCTTTTCTCCCTTCTCTTTCGAAATATAGTAATAACCAATTACCAATAAAATACTAAATAAAAAGACAATAGTTGACAAGGCATTAATTTCCAATGATATACCGCGACGTGCGCGTGAATAGATTTCTACTGAAAGCGTTGAAAAGCCATTACCTGTAACAAAGAAAGTAACCGCAAAATCATCTAGCGAGTAAGTGAAAGCCATAAAGAAACCTGAAATAATACCCGACGACAAATAGGGTAACATAACTTCTTTAAGCATTTGCCAAGTTGAAGCTCCTAAATCATAGGAAGCATTAATCATATCATCATTCATTTCTTTTAAACGAGGTAAGACCATTAAAACAACAATAGGAATAGAGAATGCAACATGGCTCAATAATACAGAAGTGAAACCTAACTGTAAACCAATAACAGTAAATACTA
Organism: Streptococcus sp. 'group B'; assembly: GCF_002073795.1. Taxonomy (NCBI): domain Bacteria; kingdom Bacillati; phylum Bacillota; class Bacilli; order Lactobacillales; family Streptococcaceae; genus Streptococcus; species Streptococcus sp. 'group B'. The sequence continues at coordinate 1,380,756 of NZ_CP020432.1, forward strand.
AGAGAAAACTTGCACCAATCATAACATCTGGTGCTACTAAAAGGATATTATTAAGCGATAAAATAGAGGTTTGATGTCTACGTCTTACCTGATAAATCCAAATAGCTCCAAAGGTACCAATAATTGTAGCTAATAAGGCGCTAAGAAAAGCCAAAAAGAATGTTTGCACTAAAATTAGCATTAAGCGGCTATCCTGAAACAGTTCTCCATAGTGACTAAAGGTGAATCCAGTAAAAGAATTCATATCCCCACCTTTATTGAAAGAATAAAAAATCAAATAAATAATAGGAATATAAAGGATAATAAAAACAAATGCTAAATAGATATTTGCGAATTTTTTCATGCTTTCCTCTCCTTTGTTAACCACATAATAGCAACCATCACTAAAATTAAAATAACCCCTATGGTTGAGCCCATACCTTTATTTTGTGTGATTAAAAAATGTTGTTCTATGGCTGTCCCTAAAGTAATAACTCGATTACCACCAATAAGACGCGTAAGCATAAAGAGACTTAAACTAGGAATAAAGACAGATTGTACACCTGCTCTTACACCATTCAGAGATAGAGGAAATATAACCTTCTGAAAAGTTTGCCATGCATTTGCACCCAAGTCATCACTTGCATAAATGAGATTTTGATCAATATCATCCAAGGCATTAAAAATGGGTAATAACATAAACGGTAATTCAATGTAAGCTGCTACAAAAAGAAATGAAAAATCTGTAAATAGAATCTGTTTTGGGCCGATACCTATAAAGGTTAAGAAGGCGTTAATTCCCCCTTGTTGACCAAATATCCCCATAAAAGCATAGGCTTTTAACAAAAGATTAATCCATGTTGGCAAAATAATTAGCATTAGCCATAATTGCTTGTGTTTTAATTTTGTAAGCAAATAAGCAGCTGGATAGCTAATCAAAAGCGTTATGAAACTAACGATGCCTGCATATAGGACCGAGTTAAAGCTCATTTTAAGATAGGTTCCTGAGCTAAAAAACGTCTGGTAATTAGCTAAAGTAAAGTGCCCATTAATATCAAAGAACGAGTTCCAAGCAATCAAAGCAACAGGTGCTAATACAAATAAGAATAACCAAGCCATATAAGGAATTGAAAATAGACTAGAGGTTTTCTTCATTTCTCTCCTCCTCGATAGCATTGATTAAACCATCTTCATGATCGTCAGTGTCTACATATTCTTCAATGCGCGCATCAAATTCTTCTTCTGTTTCATTAAGACGCATAATATGTATATCTTCTGGAGTGAAATCTAACCCAATAACTTCACCCTCAATAGCTTTACGAGTTGAATGAATCATCCATTCATTACCTAAATCATCATAAGCAATAATTTCATAGTGGACACCTCGAAAAAGTTGTGTGTCCACTTTAACTTGAAGTTTTCCTTCATCGGGTAGGGTAATTTGAAGATCTTCTGGACGAATAACTACTTGGACTGATTCATTAGGGCGCATACCGCCATCAACAGCCTCAAAGCGCTTACCGTTAAATTCAACCAAATAATCCTCAATCATCTTGCCAGATAAGATATTTGATTCACCTATAAAAGTTGCTACAAAATGATTGATAGGTTCATCGTAGATATCTACTGGTGTTCCTGATTGAACAATTTCACCTTCATTCATGACGAAAATCCAATCACTCATTGCCAACGCTTCTTCTTGATCATGTGTGACAAAAACAAAGGTAATTCCTAAACGTTGTTGCAGTTCGCGCAATTCATATTGCATCTCTGTACGCAATTTCAAATCCAATGCTGATAAGGGTTCATCTAGTAAGACTACTTTAGGTTGATTGATGATAGCACGCGCTATCGCAACACGCTGGCGTTGTCCTCCTGATAATTTTTGAATAGCTCGCTTTTCAAACCCTTCTAAACGAACCATTTTTAGAGTTTCTTGAACACGTTTTTGAATTTCTTTCTTATCCATTTTTTTCAACTTTAATGGAAAAGCAACGTTTTCAAAAACCGTCATATGTGGAAACAAAGCATAGTTTTGGAAAACGGTATGAACATCCCGTTTATTAGTGGGAACATCATTGATGCGTTTCCCATCTAAGTAAATATCGCCTGTACTCGCCTCTAGCAAACCTGCAATAATATTTAAGATAGTTGATTTACCACTTCCTGAGGCCCCTAATAAGGTGTAAAATTTACCTTCTTCAAGTTCAAAATTAATATCTTTTAAGACAACCGTGTTGCTGTCTTCGAATACCTTTGATACATTTTTAAATGCAATGATTGGGTTAGTCAATTCTCATAAATCCTCCATTTTTCTGACTAAAGTAAGTACTAAACTACTTTATAATAGCGACTCACCGATAATACGAACTTCTGGTTCCAAATGGACACCTGAAGTTGATTCAACGGTGTTAATAACATGTTCAATAAGATTTTCATAATCTTGAGCTGAACCTTCTGCAATGTTAACCATAAAACCAGCATGTTTTTGACTAACCTCTACTCCACCAATACGTTGACCTTTAAGATGTGCTTCGCTAATGAGTTGCCCTGCAAAATGTCCTGGAGGACGTTTGAACACAGAACCACAAGAAGGGTATTCTAAAGGTTGTTTCAGCTCACGGAGATAGGTTAAACGATCCATTTCCTGAGTAATCATGAGATGATCTCCTGGTTTTAAGGCAAACTTAGCTGATATAACAATATCTCCACTCTCTTGAATGACAGAATGACGATAACCAAATTGCATATTCCTAGCTTCAATCGTTTTGAGTTCACCCTGTGGTGTCAAAACTTGTGCAGACAATAAAATATGAGCAATTTCACCACCGTAAGCGCCAGCATTCATAAAGACTGCTCCACCTACACTTCCAGGAATTCCGCAAGCAAACTCAAAGCCAGTTAAACTATGATAACGTGCAATACGAGTTGTTTCAATGAGATTAGCTCCTGCTTCTGCTTCAATAACATAACCGTTGACTGTAACAGTTGACAGTTTATCAAACATGATAACAAAACCACGGATACCACCATCTCTAACGATAATATTACTCGCATTTCCTAAAACCATCCAAGGAATATTTTGACTGTTAGCAAACTTAACAATACGCGATAGTTCAAGGCGATTCCTTGGGAATGCAAGATAATCAGCAGGTCCTCCTACTTTAGTATAAGTATATTTCTTTAAAGGCTCATCAAAGCGAATATCGAGACCTTCTAATTCTTTTTGTATTGTTTTAATCATAACCTTTATCTCAATTCTGTTTTATTGTGTTTTATAGACACAAAAAATCGGCATAAAACCGATTTCTATTATACCAAAAATATAGGTTGTTGACGATACATTATCACAATTTCTGTGTATTTTAATTTTAAAATCCTAACTGACTATTCGACTGGTTTTAAATAATGAACTTCTCCTAAATTCAATTTTTCGAGATAGTCTTCTAGCTTAGAACCATTAGGTAAACTTAGTTGAGGTGCTATTTCGAGTAACGGAACTAGAACAAATGCTCGCTTCGTCATATACGGATGGGGTACTACTAAATCTTCTTGGTTAATCACTTGATTACCAAAAAGTAAGATATCAATATCTATTGTCCTTGGACCCCAGTGCTCATGTCTCACGCGCTTTAAGCGTTTTTCAATTTCTTGACAATAATCCAATAATTCAAAAGGTGCTAAGTCTGTCTCTACCTGACAACATATATTAAAAAAATCTTCTTGGTTAGTATTCCCCCAAGCAGCTGTTTCATAAATAGCGGAAATTTGCGCGACTTTTGTCTTTTGCAAATGATCAATTGAAAAGAGAGCCTGCTTCAGAAAAGTTTCTCTATCACTAATATTACTACCTAAACTCAAGTAAACGGTTGTCATACTCGCTTGCGCTCCAATTCAATTCCAACTGATTCATAGTGCCCATTAATTGGTGGATTGTCTTTTGTAATCTTTAATGTAATAGCTTGTACTGGATGAAACTGTAAGAAAATATCTTCAACAATAACACCTGCTAATTTCTCTATTAATTGATACTGTTCGTTTTCAACATGATTTTTAATACAGTCAAAAACTTCACCATAATGAACCGTATCAATTAAATCATCAGTTTGTGATGCTTTTGCTAAATCAAGTGATAGAACAGCATCAACTTGAAAAACTTGCCCCAATGTTTGTTCTTCCGAAAAAGCACCATGATAACCATAAAACCGACATTTATTTAAATAAATCTTATCCATATTACACCAACTGACTAATTACTGTCACAATGTCCTTATTTACTTCAACATTGTGAACACGTACAATCTGACACCCCTTTGCTATTGCCCATGCCGATAAAGCAGCAGTCCCCATATCACGTTCAGTTACTTCCCTATTACCACCTAGAAGATAATTAACAGTACGTTTTCGAGAGATCCCAAATAACACAGGATAACCTAAATCACACACTTGTTCCAAACCTTTTAATAGCTCTAAATTTTGCTCCTCTGTTTTAGCAAAACCAAAGCCAGGATCTATCCAAATATTATCCTTTGAAACACCTGCTTCTAAAGCACGCTCTGCTCTTTCAAGTAAGAATTCACAAACTTCTTTTTTGATATCTTGATAAACAGCTTCTTCCTGGTTATGCATCAAAATAATTGGAACATTTCGTTCTGCTGCTAAAGATAGCATTTTACCATCATATAAACCTGACCAAACGTCATTTAAAATATGTACACCTGCATCAAGGGCTGCTTGAGCTACCTCTGTTTTATAAGTATCTATTGATAACAAAAGATCAGGGTAGACCTCTCTAATAGCTTTAATCATTGGAACTACACGTTTAATTTCTTCTTCAGCAGTCACAAATACTGCACCTGGCCGCGTTGATTCTCCCCCAATATCTACAATTGCCACCCCTTGTTCAAGCATCTCACCAACTTGATTTAAAGCTGAATCAATTGTGGTATAAGAACCACCATCTGAGAAGGAATCAGGCGTTACATTTAAAATCCCCATGATACAAGCTTTACCTGTAATATCATATTGTCCTATTTTCATCTTTTATCCTTTTTGTATTAGCGATAGAATTTCTTGTCTTTCATATCGATCGTCCTTGTATAAACCACGAGCTACCGTTGTAATCGTCTTACTTCCTGGTTTTTTAATGCCACGCATTGTCATGCACATATGCTCTGCTTCTATCATAACAAAAATACCTTTAGGCGCTAAAGCATCCTCTAAAGCTTGTGCAACTTGTGCTGTTAAACGTTCCTGAAGTTGAGGACGCTTACTCGCCACTTCAACTGCACGTGCAAGCTTACTAAGTCCAGTAACACGTCCATCGTTTGGTAAATAAGCAATATGAGCTTTACCATAAAAAGGAACCAAATGATGTTCACACATGGAATAGAATGGAATATCCTTGACAATCACAACCTCTTCATGATTTTCAGAAAAGACTGCAGTGAATTGCTCCTTTGGATCTTGATTAAGTCCTGAGAACATTTCTATATACATTTTTGCCACACGCTTCGGTGTATCTTTCAACCCTTCTCGATCAGGATTTTCTCCTAAAGCCTCTAAAAATTGATAAATAGCTTTTTCCATTTTTTCTTGATTGGGCATTAATTTATCCTATCCTTTTTAAGTTGTTGTAGTTTTGATTAATAGTAGTTCCTGACGAACTTGAGAAATAAAATAAAGGGAGCCAGTAATCACATAGAAATCTTTATCTGATGTCAGATTTATATCATGTAGCCATTTCTTCCAATCACTAACTCTAGTGTACGCTTTAGGATATTTGTCTAAGTTTATTGATTTAGGGTAATCAAAGCTAGTAACCGAAACCGGAGCGATACTAGACAATGATTCTAACATACTCTCTATCGGTTTAGTATTAATTGCAGCAAATAGAATATGCACGTTTTTCTGCTGATATTTTTTTATAACTTGAACGAGAGCATCGACACTTTCATTATTATGAGCGCCATCAATCATTACATTTGGAAAGATTAATTCTGTACGGCCTACCCATTTTGTCATTTCAAGCCCATCTTTAATGGTCTGTAGGGTTAACTTTGGATATTTGTCTCTTAATAATAAACTGGTAGTTATAGCTATGCTAGCATTGGAAACTTGGTGATGTCCCGGAATTTGCAACTGAATATGATCAATATTTGCTTGAGGACCTATATAGTTAAAATAATTTTCCTCTTCTTTTATATAAAAGTCATTGTGTAAACGATAAGTCTGGCTGTGGGTTTCCTTGGCTTTTATTTGAAAGACTTCTTCAACATCCTGACGATCATTAGCATATACGAATGGAACTCCTTTTTTTAAAACACCTACTTTTTGTTCAGCTATATCTACATAAGTTCGTCCTAAAACCTCCTGATGATCTAATCCAATTGACGGACAAGTAACCGCTAAAGCCTTGAACATGTTGGTAGAATCATAATAACCGCCCATTCCAGCCTCAATAATGACGATATCAACTGGACAGCTATTGCCAAAATAATAGAACATCAAAACTGTTATAACTTCAAATTCTGTAGCTGGTTCTAGGTTGGTCTCAAGGTGCAACCGTTCAACAACTGGACGAACAGTCTCAACAAGTTTGATAAAATCAGACTCTGGAATCATTTGACCATCAATGCTAATACGCTCTCTAAAGTCAACAATATATGGTGATGTAAATGTTCCAACTTGATAACCAGAATTTGTAAAAATATGTTGTAAATAACTAGTTGTTGATCCTTTACCATTCGTTCCAACAACATGAATGGCAGATAGGTTGTTTTGAGGGTTTCCTAACTGCTCTAGCATCCATCTCATACGTTCCAAACCTGGTTTAATACCAAAAGCTAATTTGCTATGAATCCATTCTAGCGCTTCTTGATAAGTCATCTTATTTACCTTTCTTTAACATCGTATGTACTTGTCCAATACTAAAAACTAAAATAGCAAGCCAGATAAAAATAAAACCTATTACCTCCCCACTAACGATAGTTTCTTTAAAAATAAACAATGCTAGCAATAATTGGATGGTTGGATTGATGTATTGGATAAAACCGATAATATTTAGAGGAGCCCTCTTAATGGCTTCTGCAAATAATAAAAGAGGAACTGCTGTAATGATTCCTGAAAGTGAGAGTAAAACTAATTGTAATATATTATAATCAGTTAAAAAATCTTTGGCGAAAAACACTATATAAATGAGTGCAAACGGAGCAATAAAACTACTTTCTACCAGCATCGAAAAATCGCTAGATAAAGAAATTGATTTTTTTAATAACCCATAAAAACCAAAAGAAAGCGCTAGAGTTAGTGAAATTAAAGGAAAATGACCAGTTTGATAAACTAAAATTCCAACTCCCATGATTGCAATCAAAATTGCAAGGCTAACTACTCTTGCCAGGTGTTCACGTAAAACAAGGACCGACAACAAAATTGAAATAATCGGCATCATATAATAACCAAGACTTGCCTCAGTAGCGTGACCATGCGTGACTGCAAAAATATAGACCAACCAATTAATTGAAATTAAAATACTGGCTACAAACATTGTCCAAAATGACTTTTTATTATTAACTAAGCCTTTTAAGTCTTTTAAATAGACTGTTTTTCTACCCGAAACGAGCATATAAATAAGCATAGTTAAAACAGTGAATATAATCCTATAAGCAAACGTACTATATGCTTCAATTCCAGATAATAATTTCCAATAAAGAGATAAAAGCCCCCATAAAACATAGGCTGACAAGCCAAGGATAATTCCTAAATTATCTTTTCTCAACTCTCACTCCTTTTCGCTCAATATTAAGTACTTGAATCTGTCCATCTAAACATAATTTACTTAACTCTGTGACAATTGGTTGTTCTTTTTCTTTCGAACACAGAACCATTACCGTCGGTCCTGCTCCAGACAAATAAGTAGCATACGCACCGTTTTGAGTGCTGATTTGTTTTATAACTCCAAATTCCTTCACCAAAGGTTGACGATATCTTTCATGAAAGAGGTCCCTTTCTATAGCCCATCCAGCAGTTACCAAATCACCTTTCAACAACGACGCAACCATCACATTAGCGACGCTGCTTGAAGCAACTGCATCCTCATAACTCAATTTTTGAGGTAGTACATTTCGACTATCACTTGTTTTTAATTCATAATTTGGAATAAAAGCGATAAAGGAACTATCTGGAAACATCACTTCCAAACTTTTAATATCATTTTTCACTATTGATGAAATAACTAAATCACCAAAAATGGCCGGTGCTACATTATCAGGATGTCCTTCTAATCGGGTAGCTATCTCTAATTTTTCTTTTTGAGAAAGAGCCAAATTTCCTAATTGATTGGCTAATTCTATTCCTGCAACAATTACAGAGGAAGAAGAACCTAAACCTCTGGCCAAAGGAATATCTGAAAACATTTTTAAGCGGTGTGGTGCCAAATCCGACTTAACATGCAAAGCTGTTTGAATAAGGAGGTTAGTATGATCTTTTGGAATATTTACTAAATTGTGTTCAACTAACCACTCTGTACTTTCTTCTAATACTTCAATGCTTAAATACTTTGATAACGCAACTCCTATTGAATCAAAGCCTGGACCAATATTCGCACTAGTTGCAGGTACAATTATCCTCATTTCACCCTCCTATTACTTTGAAAACATTGATTAACTGAATGACACCACTCTCAGGAAACTCCTCAATAAATTGAGTTATTTTCTCTTGGCTAACTTCATCTGTTAATACATAGATTTCTTGTTGTTTATCATCCAATGCTTTTTCAATAACATTTTTCAAACCTATATTTTCTTGCTCAAAGTACCTTCCAAGTGTATCACTATCTTCAGCATTTTTCAAAGAAATAGCTAGATAGTACTCATTGAAGATATCAGACTGCATTGACAACCTACACGGACAATGATAAGTATTCATAGGCTTAATTTTTATCTGTGATCGAATACTACGACTAATATCGATGATATCGGCTAAAACAGAGGTTGCTGTTGGATTTTGTCCCGCACCTGGTCCATAAAAAAGAGACTGACCAATCCCTATTGATTCAATGAATACTGCATTCATCACATGATTAACTGCAGCTAAGGGATGCTCTTGAGAAATTAGTGTCGGAGAAACGTCTACACTTATACCAGTTGGAGTTTCACGAAGATCAGTTACCAACTTAATGGCAAAGCCCATCTCCTGAGCTACTTCAACGTCCTCTGAGCGAATACTAGAAATCCCCTTATAATTAACATCATCAAAATCAATAGGCATACCAAATCCAAATTGACTTAAGATAGTGGCTTTGTAGGCAGTATCAATACCTTCAACATCATTTGTAGGATCACTTTCGGCATAACCTAACTCTTGTGCCTTTTTTAGAGCTTGTTCATAAGACCATCCCTCTTCAAACATTTTTGTTAACATGAAGTTGGAGGTACCGTTGAGAATTCCTAATAAACGTGTCATTTTATCTGAGGCAAACGAATGCGATAGGGTCCTTAAAATAGGAATGCCTCCAGCAACTGCTCCCTCATAGAATAAAGCTAGACCTCTAGCGTCTGCTAAATCCATCAACTCTTTTCCGTGTAAAGCAATGAGATCTTTATTGGCTGTCACAATATGTTTACCAAATCCTAATGCTTGACTCAAATAAGTTTTAGCTGGCTCAATCCCCCCCATTAATTCCACTACAATATCAATTTGTGGATCTTGAAGAATAGTATTTATCTCTGTCACAAAGTTATAAGTAAATCCCTGATTGATGAAACGCTGGCGGCTTTCATTATCTCTTACTAATACTTTATCAATTACAATATCTTCGCCTTCTAAAGAAAGTAGCTTATGTTGATTTTCTTTTAGCAAATATGGAATACCCTTAGCAACCGTTCCAAAACCTAATAAAGCTATTTTAATAGTCATGAATTTCTCCTTAGAAATTGTCTCTAACTTCAAGACAAACATTGGCTATATTATAACAAATTACCAATATTTTTTATAGGGTAAACGCGTCTTGTCCTATGAAAGTTCTTAAAAAGAGAATATTATTTCAGAAAAGATGATACAATAAAAGTACTTTAAAAGTTAAGGAGAAATAAATGGCACACACACCTACTAGTCATCGTAAACCACGAAAACGTTCCCCATGGTTAGCTATTGCTTCTGTCTTTTTTTTGTTAATAGCTTTAATCGGCATATTTCTATTCTTCAACAATCGTTCAAAGCAAGAAATAAAAACAAAAACGAACGCCTCTAGTCATCGAAAAATTGTCACATCTATCAAAAAAAAGAAATGGGTTAAGCAAAAGACTCCTGTTAAAATACCCATTTTAATGTACCATGCTGTTCATGTTATGGACCCTTCTGAAGCCGCCAGTGCTAACTTAATTGTGGCACCTGACATTTTTGAAAGTCATATAAAACGTCTCAAAAAGGAAGGATATTACTTCTTAGCCCCTAACGAGGCATATCGTGCACTAAACGAAAATGCTTTACCTGAAAAAAAAGTCATTTGGATTACTTTTGATGATGGAAATGCCGATTTCTACACTAAGGCATACCCTATACTCAAAAAGTACAAGGTTAAAGCCACTAATAATATCATCACTGGCTTTGTTCAAGAAGGACGAGAATCTAACCTCAACGTTCAACAAATGCTAGAAATGAAGCAAAACGGCATGTCATTCCAAGGACATACGGTTACTCACCCCAATCTTTCTCTCTTAACTCCAGAACTACAAACCCAAGAAATGACACTATCAAAACTGTTTTTAGATCAAAAACTCTCTCAAGATACTCTTGCGATTGCTTATCCATCAGGACGCTACAATCCTACAACTTTGGATATTGCTAGTCAATATTATAAACTAGGGCTTACAACAAACGAAAGAGTTGCAACAAAAGATAACGGTTTGCTTTCTCTTAATCGAGTTCGTATCTTACCAACTACTAGCGATGATGATTTGATCAAAACGATTAACCAATAAAAAGAAGCCTTCTGGCTTCTTTTTATTCTTCATAAGATTTAAATGGTTCATTTTTACGTGGATAACGATCTGGAGAAATCGATAAGCCCATTTCTTTTTTCTCATGGAAAAGCTCCACTAATAGCGCTAGCATCATCAAAATCATTACGAATGAAAATGGCAGAGCGACAATAATTAAAACGTTCTGCAGCGCTAACAGACCACCAGACAAGAGTAAGACAATAGCAATCACTGCCAACACTAGCCCCCAAATTACTTTAGTTCGATTTTTTGGATTTAAATTACCATCTTCTGTCAACATAGCCAAAACGTACGTTGCAGAATCTGCTGATGTAATAAAAAATGAAAAAATTAAAATGATAGCAATAGTGGATAAAAGCCAACCTAAAGTGTAGTGATTAAAAGTAGCAAACAATACTTCCTCTGTTGCAAACTTTGTCAAATTAATACCCAGTTGTTGTACCTGAGTTGATAATGTGCCAAATGCTGCAAACCATACAAAACTCAATAATGTCGGTATTAAAAGAACTACCGTTAAAAACTCCCGAATGCTACGCCCTTTAGAAATACGAGCGATGAAAACTCCAACAAAAGGAGACCAGGAAATCCACCACGCCCAATAAAAAATCGTCCAATTATCAATCCAAGAACGTTTAGTATTGTCAAAAGCAGCTGCACGAAAGCTCATTCCAAAGAAATTTTGTAAATAAGAGCCTAAAGACTCTGTTAGGGTATCAAAAATACGAACCGTTGGTCCCAATACAATAACTAAAGCTAAGAGGGCTACCGCTAAAATCAAATTTAAGTTCGATAAAATTTTAACACCTTTTCCTAAACCTGATAAAGCTGACATAACAAATAAAGCTGTTGTAATAAGGATAATAACAATTTGAACAAATGCATTATTGGGAACACCCAATAAAAAACTTAACCCTCCGTTGATTTGAGCAGCTCCAAATCCAAGTGTCGTAGCAACTCCAATAACTGTAGCAACAACTGTGGTGATATCAACAATTTTTCCTAGTCAACCATCTGTCTTATCACCGAAAAGAGGCTTTAAAGTGACAGACAAGAGGTATTTCTCTTGCTTTCGAAATCCAAAATAAGCTAGAGCCAAAGCAACCAATGCATATACTGCCCAAGCATGTATCCCCCAGTGAAAAAATGTAAAACGAAATGCATCAGCTAATGCTGTTTGCGATTCCTTAGGTGCGCCAGGTGTCGAAATAGCAAAATGCGATAAGGGGTCAGCTGCTCCGTAGAAGACCAAACCAATCCCCATACCTGCTGAAAACATCATTGCTATCCATGATACAGTTGAATATTCAGGACGTGAATGAGGTCGCCCTAAACGTATTTGTCCAAGAGGACTCATAATAAAAAAGACACACAAAGCAAGAATTGAAGTAACTAACAACAAGTACAACCAACCGAAATTGGTAGATACCTGTTCACGCAAGATTTGTGTCCAAGATTGAAAACCACGAGGAACAATAATTCCTAATAAGACTAAAATAAGCGATACAATTAGTGAACCTGTAAACACAGGCGTAATATGTTTTTTACTCAAAATTTCCTCCTATACTAAAATAGTATAGCATACTTTAATAAATACTCCTCTCATTTTAATCACCTGTATCAAGACCTCTCCTTGTCTCCTCAACAAAAAAGAACCAGATAACATTATCTGGTTCTTGTGTTTGACTTAGTGATTAATCACTATTTGGTGTAAATACCAAATGTTCGTTGACAAAGGTATCAAATCCAAGTTGGCTCAATTCACGACCATATCCTGAATTTTTAATACCTCCAAACGGTAATTCCGGTAATGATGTCCACCCTGAATTAATAAATGTCATCCCTGTTTCAATCTGAGCCGCCACTTTTTTAGCATGTTCTGGATCAGAAGAGAAAACAGTACTTCCTAAACCATAACTAGAATCATTAGCTAAAGCAATAGCTTCTTCTTCAGTATCCACTTTATAGATAGAGGCTACGGGGCCGAAAATTTCTTGATTATAGATTGGATTTGCTTTAGTGATATTCGTTAAAACAGTTGGCATGACGAAGTTTCCTGGATGATCTATAGTGTCATTTCCAAAAACTACCTCAGCACCGTGGTCTACCGCCAATTTAATTTGTTTTAAAACATCATCCTTTGCACCTGCAGATGACAGTGGAGCCAAGGTTGTTTCCGAATCCATTGGGTCACCCCATTTAGCAGACTTAAAGGTCTCAACTACCATATTTACAAATTCGTCATACTTATCAGCCATAACAATGAAACGTTTTGAAGATGTACATACTTGACCTGCATTATATAAACGCGCAAAGAATATTGTTTTACTAAGTAAATCAAAATCAGCATCATCTAAAATAAGAAAAGCATCGTTCCCACCTAATTCCATAGACGATTTTTTCAAATTTTTACCAGCCTCAGCTGCTATTGATGCCCCACCACGCTCAGAACCAGTTAAACACACACCTGCAACACGAGGATCTGATATAAGGTTTGAAACTTGATCATACGAAGCAAAAATATTTTTAAACGCTCCTTCTGGAGCTCCTGCTTCTCGGACTAAATCCTCAAATGCTTGAGCTGATGCAGGACAAATAGAAGCATGTTTTAAAAGCATAGTATTACCCACTATAAAGTTAGGGGCAAATACACGCATAATCTGATAAAATGGGAAATTCCATGGCTCGACAGCAAGTAAAACACCGACAGCTTGTTTCAAATAGTAAGCCTCTCCATTTGGACTTTCTAACGGAACAGGTTTTAAAAACTTTTGCCCATTATCAGCATAATAGTCAGCTATGTCTGCACACAAGTCCACTTCTCCTTGTGCTTCAGTGAAAAGTTTTCCCATATCTTTAGTCATAACTTCAGCGTACTTATCACGGTCCTTACGTAATAAATCTGCTACTTTATGCAATTGATTTTGGCGTTCTTCAACATTATCTTCTTTGCGCCATGTCTTGTAGAGGGCATGCGCTATGTCTAATGACTGTTCGAGATCACTGTCACTGATATTATCGAATTCATGCAATACTTCGTTAGTGTACGGATAAATTGTTTTATATGCCATAATGTTCCCTCCTTTTGATATCCTCATTATAACATTTATGAAATCGATTACAAATATTTAGCTTTAGACAAGATCACCAAGTTCCAAGGATAGCTTGCATTGTTAAACTAACTATAATAATGCCTAACCAACACGCTGCACCTAAAAGAATTGATTTTCCTCCAGTTTTAATTAGTTTGCTGACATTAGTATTTATACCAATTGCCCCCATTGCCATAACAATAAAAAATTTAGATAAAACCTTAAGTGGCTCAAAGATACGTAACGAAAAACCTAATGAAGCAACTATCGTTGTTAGCAAAGAAGCTAAGATAAAATAAAGCACAAACTTCGGAAATATCTTAGTAACACTTACAGATTGTTCTTTCTGCGTTTGTTTCATATGATAAATAGATAATACAATCGTAATTGGAATGATGGCTAATGTTCGTGTCAATTTAACAATAGTAGCTCCGCCCAAAGTATTGCTGTGATTGATAGCATCCCATGCAGTAGCAGTTGCTGTAACTGACGAGGTATCATTGACAGCAGTCCCTGCAAATAATGCAAAACCGTGATCAGAGAGACCAATAAAATTCCCCAGCGTTGGAAAAATTAAAGCCGCTAAGATATTGAATAAAAAAATAACCGAAATAGCTTGTGCTACTTCATCATCTTTAGCATTAATAACTGGTGCAGTCGCTGCAATTGCGGATCCACCACAAATAGATGAACCAACACCTATTAAAGTAGCAATCGTTTTATCTAACTTAAATAACTTTTGCAAAACATAAGCAATAATCAATGAAATGGAAATCGTCATAATAATGATGGGTAACGATGATATACCAACTTTCATCACTTGCATGAGGTTTAGTCCAAAACCCAATAAGACAACTGCTGTTTGTAAAATATATTTAGACGTAAAAGCAATACCCTTATTAAACAATTGTCGATTTTGATAAAAGGATCCAACAATTATTCCAATCAAGATAGCAAAGACTGGTGCTCCTATTAAAGGGAGATAAAGCCCAAGCAACCAAGATGGTATAGCAATAATAAAGCATAATATTAGTCCAGGAATTTTTTCCTTAAATAACATGATAGTCCTCCTCACATTGACTATTATATCACAAGCTTTAAAACGTGGCAGGAAAACCGAAAGAGGACCAGAATATGCTCTGATCCTCTTTCATTACTAATTCACAATTATTTAGTTACTTTCATAAATGGATATGATTTTTCGTTACCTAAAATCAATTTTGAGCCCTCTTTTTTATAGGCTGTTTTTTCACCATTTTTCACAATATTACCATAGAACGCATTTGCCTTTTTATTGATATGCGATACTTTAATAACACTTGTTAAGCGATGTACTTTACCATCCATAACTGGCAATGTCATTTCACCAGTATTAGTATTATATTTTCCTCCGACAGCTTGTGCAGCACTTTGGAAACTTCTATCAATTTGTTGGTCAATTTGTTTGTCAGTGATTTTTGTTTCATCAAAAATCTTTTTACCTGCTTCACTTAAATCATTGTAAGTCAAACCTTGATCTTTTAATTGTTTTTCAAGAGCTTTATCAATAAAAGTTTTTATAGCTTGATGGAATTTTACCTCATCAATTTGAGCAGTGACTGTTATCTTTGCCTCATCGTTTTTGACGTTCATATGCATATTAGCGCCCTTAACCAAATCAGCTGCACTAATCCCCATATCCGCTGCCTGACTTCCAAGTTGTTGTTCTATTTCTTTCTCAACTTGCTTCTCTAAAGAAACTGTACGCCATTTCCCCTCTAGTGACTGACGATTATTCCAGAAATAGAGACCGCCTGCACCTACAATTAGAATAAGTACTAGTACAGTTAAAAAAACTTTTAAAAACTTTTTCATGATAAAAACTCCTTATGATAAACTACATTAATCATAACATAATATCACAACTCCTTCAATTAAAATAGTAAAATAATTATATAAAATTTTGTAATTTTATACATTTTAATGAAACCTATTATTTGTAAAAATGACATAATCTAAAACATTTAATTTTACTATATAATAATTATAAGACAATTAATCTCGGTAAAGGTTTTCATTTGTATATTTAAATATTTTTCCGAATTATTATATTATTTGTCGCTTTTTTATGGTAATATAAAATAAATATAGATTTTAAATTAATATATACATTTCTATATTTATTAATTTTTATATCAGTATAACTTAGTGTCGTAGAGATTAATTCCTATCATTCACTGCTTTATTTTAGGATAACTAAACAATTTATTGTTTAAAATGAAAGGATTTATGAATGTCTAGGAAAACATTTAAACGTATACTATCGATTGGAGTTTGCACGCTCGTACTATCGATGAGTCTTTATTACACTGAAAAAGCCCACGCTATTGCTGGTCCTAGTGACCGCCAATACGTAGAAAACCCAAATCCTCACATTATTGTAAATGTTACAGGTACTGATCAAAACGGAAATAGCATTTTACCGCATTATATCGAAGTCAATGTAAAGATGGGACAAACTTTAAGTAAAGAAGAAATTCTAGATTATATTGCTCGAAATTTAAACTCTAGTGTTGGAGGAGAAAGTAAAAACGTTCAATACAGCAACATCGAGTTTAAGGAAAGTGCTTATCTGAAGCGTCAATTAGATGATGGCAAGACAGAAGAAATAGCAATTGATAACGACGGTGTTACTGTACCTAAAGACGGTCCAAACAAATTTTGGATTGACGTTCCAGTAACTTGTACTGTTACTCCTATCGTAACAGAAACACATGAAGTTCGATGGGGGACTCCAGTCGCTATATCACACCGTATTTACTTTGTTGAAGAATCTTCTGGAAAAGTTTTAGATGAATACACAAATCTACACACTGCTGATTCGGAACTTAACGGTTATCGTGTTGGAGATTATATCACAGACTATGCACTTTCTAAGTCTGCTTACGAAGCTTTTTTAAACTCTCGTTTAGATAAAGAAGGTTACAAACTTCAACATCGTATTAGCACGAATGTACGACAAAACCTTCAAATTAATAAATTGATTTTCAATTATGACTTTAATGAGGAAAATATTTACTACCAAATCGGGAATATCCGTCCACTATTAAGTCGCTCATCAGCTGAAGTAGAATCTGACATCATTACAGAACGCTACTATGTTTCTAAAAATGCTAAAAGTTTAGCACGTACAGAATCAACCATTTCGATTAAAATGGTTGATGCCAAAACTGAACAACCGCTATTTAACCACACATTAACTGGTTATCAATTGGTAACTGTCTCCCATGTCTATAACAGACTCTTTGAAGAAAATCTTATCCCAACTACAAAATCAGGAGAAAGATATTTTATTCAAAATATGAAAAAAACAGCTGAACAAGAATATACTGTTTATCTTTCAGAAACACCTTATTCTAAAGAGAACGCTCCCGTAATTTCTTATGATGCAAGACCTGTTGATTGGGATTATCACTCAGGCGCTTCAGGATCACTTGAAAATCAGCCTAACATCTATACTGAAGAAGATTCAACTGAATTTTTGGGTAATAAACCACAAGCAGCTTGTTATCCAAACAAACAATTTGCTTGCGAAAATACTGACTCTAAATACAACTATAGCTATTTAGAAAAATAGTTATAACCGATAGGGTTAATCTCTCATTATCTTATACTGATTAAAATCATTAAACTTGTTTCCATTTTGACTGGAAACAAGTTTTTTATATTTATTTGTCACATATAATTGACACTCTTCGAAAAATGATATATACTTAAAATGTCATCTATATATGACACTTTTCTTAAATTCTTTACTAAAGGAGCTAATAATCGTGAATCGTCTTAGAGAATACAGAATTAAAGCTAGCATATCTCAATTAGCTTTAGCAAAATCAGTTGGTGTCGCCAGACAAACAATAAACCTTATTGAAAATAATAAATACAATCCTTCGCTAGATCTTTGTATAAGACTAGCGGAATGCCTACAAACAGACCTCAATACTCTTTTTTGGGATAGTAGACATCTATAACAGATTAGACTCTCTAAATCTATGAAAACTCGGGAGGTTAGGTCGTATTATTATTTCAATCTCAAACTTTATTAAATAGTTCAAGGATAGGAGAATATTATGAAAGAAAAGAAAAATTTGGGGATAAAATTAATAAAATCCCTATATGGTATTAATGGCCCATTCGATGAATACAGAGAACAAAAAATCAATTACCTTGGAAATCTATTATTTGCAACCACTAGTCTCTATCACATTTTATCCTCTATCATCGCCTGGTTCACGGTAAGTAAATATCCCACAGAGACTGCATGTACTCTCCTAGCTTTAACATTCTTTCTATATTTTTGTATTTTTCTAATTGTTATTCCCTCTTATCTCAACAGTCATGATTTAATAACGCCACTAGAAGTCTCAAAAAATGACTATCCAGTAGCAATAAAGAAAAACAAACAAAAATTTATCAAAATCGGGATATTTTATACTGTCATCCAGTGGCTTATCTTGGGTTTAACAACTAACAATAACACTCCGCTGATTGTATCACTATTTTCTTTAAAAGTTATTTTGTCTAGTATTATGTCCGGTGTAGCTTACAATGGAGTTATGTATCTAATATTTAAAAACAATGTTGATATTGAAAAAGATGAATAATGACAACATTTCATCTCTAATTGTTCTCACTGTCTATATAAATAATAAGGCTGGAAAATTTTCCAGCCTTATTATTTATGGTAATATCTTTGCAGCATTAATCGCCGCTTCGTAGTCAACATCTGAATTAACATTGTCAACGTATTCGGTGTAAGTCACCTTATTATGCTCATCCAAAATAAGAACTGCACGCGTTAACAAATGCCACTCATTCATCAAAAGAGCGTACTCTTGACCAAACGAATGATCATAAAAATCTGATAATAAAATCACGTTATCAAGACCTTTAGCGCTGCACCAACGCTTCTGAGCAAATGGAAGGTCCATAGAAACAGTAATAACCACTGTGTTATCTAGCTCTGATAATTCCTCATTAAAAGTACGTGTTTGTTTTGAACAAATACCTGTATCAATAGAAGGAACAACGCTAATAACTTTCTTTTTCCCTTCAAAATCTTTTAAAGATTTTTGAGATAAGTCTGTAGCTATTAGTAAAAAATCTTTTGCAATATCCCCAACTTGTAGCTGTTTTCCTGTAAAAGTAACAGGATTTCCAAGAAATGTCGTCATAAGTTTATCTCCTTATCAATTACCTTTATTTTACTATGAAGCTTCTTCTTTTTCGAATAATTGAACTGATAATTAGAGGTACTTACTTCCTTCGCGTATGCTCAAAGTCGACAACTCATCATAATGATTACTGATAAAGTCCTTTACCCATACTTTATTATACTTTGAATAATCCCTAAGCGCCCAGCCAATCGCCTTATTGATAAAAAATTCTTGACTTCCTGTATTTCTTAAAATAAAAAGTGACAAAATATCAGTATTTGTTTTTTCTTTAAATCCTAGTTGATGCTCAATAGCTAGTCGCCTCATCCAAAAATCTTGATCAAGTGACCATTCTGACAGTAAATTCATAACCTTGTCATCTTTTAAGGATAAGTTCCCAAAAATCTTAGTCAGAACATCAATACTATCCCACCACTGTTGATGACGAGCGTAAAACTCTAGTCTAGAGCAATCATTATAGGTGAGAAATTGACTCATAGCTAATAGATAATCAAGTACAAAATGATGATATTCACGATAGTCACTTTGCCAACATTTATCAAGCAATTGCCAATCAATTTTTGCTTGTCTTTTAGCGGCCTTTATAAGCTCTTTGTAGAGCATACGTCGCTCAGGTGATTTAATACCATAGCACTTAAAATGATGGCGTAAATAAGCCTCCTGTTGCTTAGAAACTTCTTTGTCACTTGCAGCTTTAAATTTCCTCTCTAAACTTAGGAATAAATCCATTACGTAATCCCCTTGTATTTTTCAAAAAGCATTGTAATTCCTTCATGTACAGATTCTCTTGATACACGTAAATTAGCGTAAGGAGTCAGTTCATCAAAATCCCCTACTTGAACACTATAATGCGCAGCATCAAACATAGAAATATCATTTTTATCATTGCCAAAAGCTATAAAACGATTCCCAAATAATTTCTTAGTGGCTTTTCCCTTGTCAACTGCAATGGGATTTATGTACAAACATTTTTCAAATTCGTGGAAAAAGTGACTACTAAGTCCAAAACGATTTAATTTCGCTAACATTTGGTCTGCCCTTCTCAGCTGATCACCAAAATACAACACCATTTTTATCGGTTTCTCAATTTTAGAAACTTCTAGAAGCTCTCCCCTTTTTTGAGGATCAACATAAGCAATAAAGGGAATTTTAGAAGCCTGATAAGTAGCGTAATTAAAGACCTCATCAACAAAATATGGAATCTGATAGCGATGACAATATGAAATAATAGTACTAAAAAAGTCACTTTGTAAATAGTAACTATCCACTAAGTGACCATTTTCATGTAAAGTCGCACCATTTAAACCAATAATTTTTGATAAAGATAGCTTGTCGCCAAGGATACCTATAGTGTCTCTATAAGATCGCGCCGTAGCAAAAGTGACTCTATGACCATAATCAATCTGGGCTCTCTCTAGTATTCCTTGTATTTCTTTAGATAGACTCATACCATCAAAACAAAGAGTTCCATCTATATCAAAGACAAAATCCATTCTCTCAAAGCCCCATCCTTAAGTTAAAATAGGTTTTCATACGTGCATAAACATCTTCATCACCAACAAAAAAGATATGATCTCCTTGCTCTATAACTGAGAAAGGCCCTGGAGAAACAATAAATTTCCCTTCGTGTTCAATAGCCACAATAGTCGCACCAGTTTGATGCCATACATTTAATTCTCCTATTGACTTACCAAGGTGTTCAGAATCTTCACTGACAATAATTTCATATGGTGCTAGTGGGTATTGTTTACTAACCGCACGTGTTTGAAGCAAAAAATCATCAACTAAAGTAGCTAACTCTTCCATTTCTTGTTGCTGAGCCTTAATATTATCACGGATTTTACCTTTCAAAATAGCAACTGAATGAGAGGTTTCATATTGGTTTAAGAATGCAATTGCTTTTTCTTTAGAAAGAATAATGGCTCCACTGCCATGCTTTAAAGTTAAAATCTGTAAATCTGCTAAAATATTAAGACCCTTACGTGCTGTTTCTGGTGATACGTTGAATGTTGAAGCAATAGTTGTTCTAGATTTCAACTTCTCTCCAACTTCATAATCTCCATTTGCGATTCTTTGTGCAACCGCTACTGCTATTTTTTGATATTTAGATGTTACAATTTCAGATTGTTCAGAAACCATCCAACCCTCCTTATCCTAATAAAAACATACATATTAAACCACAATTAGCAAAATATTGCAAATATATCTTTTTTGTTAATATCTAATGTCTTTAGTAAATATCATATAAAAGGAGCTGGTCTCCCAGCTCCGAGTGTCTTATCATAAAAAGTAGTTTACTGAATTAAGATTCACTAGTACGAGCTTCTGAGATTTTTTCTTTTGCAGCCTCAGTACCATTTGATACTGCTTCTTTTGTTTTCTCTGCTCCAGAAGAAATTGCTGCTTTAGCTTTGCCAGCTTGTTCAGAAGCAAAGTTTCCTGTTGCTTGTGCTGCATCAGATACACGATCTTGTACTGTCACTGAGTCAGCTTCATGTTCAGCTTTAGTCTTAACATCTACGACATTTGCGTTCAATTCAACAACTTTAAGGTGGGTCATCACTTCAACGTTTTGACTGACAATCGCTTTAATGCTTTCAACGATAGCTGGGATATCCTTGCCGTATTCAACAACGATGTCTAAATCAACTGCAACTTCTTTAGTACCAACTTCAACATTTACACCATCAGTTACTGAGTCAGAATTTACAACGCTATTTTTTAGATTAGAGAAGAAACCTCCACTCACAGCCAAGAGTCCGTCTACTGATTCTAAAGCATGTCCAACAATTTTAGCAATTACCTTTTCTTCATAAGTTACTGAAGTTTTAATATCTTGTTTTTGATTTTCCATAAATAAATGACCTCAAACCTTCTAGTCCTTTTTCTTAAAGCTCTCTGAAGCACCCTTAATGGTATCTTTAATGTCAGCAAGTTTTTCTTTTGCATGACCTTTCAATTTATCGACTTTACCTTCAGATTCAACTTCTTTATCGCCAGTAAGTTTCCCAACAGATTCTTTTACTGAACCAGAAACCTTATCAACTTTTGCATCAAATTTTTCTTCAGACATAATAGCCTCCTACTAATAACAATACTTTAAACTATACTTAAATCAATTATTGTACACGTGGTTCAGACTTCATGTCTTCCACTTTATCAACACCGTTACCTACGGCACTTTTAACGTTTGAAACTTGATTCGAAGCAAATTCACCTGTTGCTTGTGCTGCACTTGTTACACGATCTTGAAGAGTTACTGAATCTTCTTCATGTTGAGCACGAGTTTTAATATCAACAACATTAACATTAACTTCAACCACTTCAAGGTCTGTCATACGTTTCACTTCAGCTTCAACAACTTTTTTGATATCGGCAAAGATAGTTGGAACATGTTTTTGGTATTCAGCAACAATATCCAAATCAACAGCAACTTGCTTTTTACCCACTTCAACATTTACGCCATCTGTAACTGAATCAGAATTTACAACGCTATTTTTTAAATTTGAGAAAAAACCACCATTTACAGCCAAAAGACCATCTACATGCTCAATCGCAATTCCAACAATTTTTTCAATCACTTTATCTTCGAAAGTTAATTCTCCACGAACAGCTGTCGTGCCAGAATTGTTAGTTGTGTTTTTGATGTAAGTTTCAGTCATAATAGTTCCTCTTTCTTTTATTTAAATAATGTAGAATAAATATAAACGAAAAATTTTATTTTCTCTTATTAAAGAATTGGTCAAGCATACCTGTTCTTTGCACATAAAGCCCAGCATAAGCACCTAGCACAATGATAACAAGAGCAAGAATTGTTTTAAAGAATCCAATGGTTACAATCATTGCAGCTAAAACGAGCCCAATAACTGCACCTCCTAGTGGATATCTGTATTTCCTCACGAATTCTGACATATTAGACTCCTATTCTACACGACTTTTATTCGTCTTAGCATTTCCAACATTTTCTTCTTCAACTTGCTTAACAAATACTCTAGTGTTCATTTTCTTTTCCAACCCAAAGAATTCTTTTAAGCCAAGTTCAACATCACTTTGAATATGTTCAAGTTGTTCCGGTACATTTGTACGAGAAGTTAAAAGACCTTTAACATCAACTTTCACTTTTTTCTTATATAAATGAGCTGTCACACTAGGAGATTTCATCAAACCAGTTTTTAATACTTCTGTTTTAACAAATCCCTCTATTGCAGATTTTTTTAACATCAATTTACCAGTTTTATCAGCCAGTTTATACTCTGTGTATCGTCTTGGATAAAACAGAACTACCAATATAGCCAGTAAAACGATTACAAACAGCACTAATGCTCCCCAAAAGAAATAATGATACATACCAACGTCAATCGGTGATGGCAAATTAAAATCCCAATCTAACCAATTAAAAGATGGTAGATAAATGTGTTGTTTACTGATAACAGCTACAAATCCTAGTAGGGTAAGGGAGATTAGACCTAGCAAAGTATATAAACTTTTTAGTCCTTTTGACATAGGTAACTCCTTTTCTAGTTATTCATTTTACCTAGTACAAATGAAGTAACAATGACAACAATAATCGCACCTACGATTGAAGGAATCAAAGCCATACCTGCTAATTTAGGCCCCCATGTTCCTAGTAAACTTTGACCAACAAATGAACCAACTAAACCAGCTAAGATGTTAGCTATCCAACCCATTGAACCACCTTTGTTAGTAACAGCCCCTGCAATAGCACCGATAATAGCACCTACGATTAATGACCAAATTAAACTCATGATAAATACCTTCTCTTTCTTGACTAATCATTCTACTAGTTATGTAGTTATGATTTTTTGCCTAATACAAATGAAGTAACAATGATAACGATAATCGCACCTACGATTGAAGGAATCAAAGCCATATCTGCTAACTTAGGCCCCCATGTTCCTAGTAAACTTTGACCAACAAATGAACCAACTAAACCAGCTAAGATGTTAGCTATCCAACCCATTGAACCACCTTTGTTAGTGATTGCTCCTGCAATAGCACCAATAATAGCACCAACGATTAATGACCAAATTAACCCCATGATAAATACCTTTCTTCCTAAGTACATCTCAGTGTACAAACTTATTTTGTTCTTAACTAAATAACAAGAGTTTCTAAAGTGACCACTCGGCAATTAATTAAGTTGTTAACTATACTAATATTATACAACTTTATAAAGTGACTGCCAAGTAAAAAGCTTGGTAAATGCTTTTATTTTTAAGTGACCACTTGATATTTAATTGATATTGTTATTATACTCTTTTTAGAAAAGAATGCAAGAGAAACGCTTCTTTCTTTAAAATAGTATGGTCACTTTTGGAAAACGCTTTAATATCAACCTTTTTAGTAAGTAAAAACCAAATGATAACTTATTTTGTCTATTCAAATGATGCAAAAAGACTAAGAATACAATTCTTAGTCTCTGATTATTTAAGCATATAATAGAAGAAAGTTAGTTTTCCTTTTTACTAATAGGAGCGACACTCGCTAATAATTTCTTTAACCCAATACCTGGAAAATTTATTTTTAACTCTTGAGTCTTTCCGCTACCTGAAACTTCAAGCACCGTACCGTCCCCCCATTTTTTATGAGTTGCAACATCACCAATCTCCCATGATGTCTCATGGCTATTGTTCGCGTTAAGAGCCTGGAGTTGGGCAGTTACTTGAGGTTGTGAATTACTTTTACGTGCCTGAAGCGCTTGTTGAAGACTCATTCCTTGACCAAATTGTGTAGGCTGTTCTTTTGAATATTTCACACCAAATGAAGAATTAACTGGTCGAGCCAACCCTTGATGTTGTATCAGCTCATCATCAATCTCACGTATAAAACGGGTTGGTCTATTATAACTAGTTTTACCAAATAAAGTACGGGTATTAGCATTGGTAAGGAAAAGTATTTGTTCTGCTCTCGTAATCCCGACATAAGCTAAACGACGCTCTTCTTCTAATTCATCAGCATCCTCTATTGCACGCGATAAAGGAAATACTCCTTCTTCCATACCGATTAAGAAAACAACTGGAAATTCTAGACCCTTGGCAGCATGTAATGTCATTAAAGTGACTTCAGCCGTTTCAGTGGCGCTATCATCAGTATCTGCTATTAAAGCTAAATCATTTAAAAAACGCGATAGACGATCTAAACCAGTTTCACCCTCTACTGTAATCTCTGGGTTATCGTCAAAATTTTTAGTCACTGATAAGAATTCTTCAATATTTTCAATACGCGCTTGACTTTCTAATGTATTTTGAACTTGAAGTGCTTCTAGATATCCTGTCTTATCCAGTAGGTTTTCTGTAATCTCCGTTACAGTTAAACTATCTAGCTTACTACGTAGAGTCAAAATCAGATTAGCTAAATCCCAAACAGCTTGAGCAGCCTTCCCTTTTAAGGGCGATATCATGACATTTGAAGAGGAATCAAGAAGAGACATGTTCTGTTCATAGGCAAATGACCGTATTTTTTCTAAAGTTCCTGGCCCCACCCCTCTTTTAGGTTCATTTACAATCCGCTCAAAAGAAATATTATCAGAAGTATTTGCAAGGATATTGAGATAAGCAATAACATCTCGAATTTCTTTACGACTATAGAATTTTGTTCCACCAACCATTGTATATGGAATATTGGATTTTAAAAGTGCTTCCTCAATAGTACGAGATTGCGCATTCGTACGATAAAGAACGGCAAAATCTTTGAAATTTTTTCCTTGTTCTCGAACGATGTTATCAATAGTTGACGCTACAAAAACGGCTTCTTCTTGCTCGTTGTTAGCTCTATGATATACAATTTGCTCACCTTCATCATTTTGAGTCCATAATTTTTTAGGACGGCGATTTTTATTATGATTGATCACATTATTAGCAGCTTGAAGTATTTTCTTAGTTGATCGATAATTTTCTTCTAATAATACAACTTTGGCTTGCGGATAGTCCTTTTCAAAATCAAGAATATTTTGCATATCAGCTCCACGCCATCCATAAATGGATTGATCGGCATCACCAACAACACAAATATTTTTGAAACGCGAAGCTAATAACTTAACTAATTGGTATTGAGCGTGGTTAGTATCTTGATACTCGTCTACATGGATATATTGATACCTCTGTTGGTAATAGGCCAAAACATCTTTATTCTGATCAAATAATCGAAGTGTCATCATAATCAAGTCATCGAAATCCATGGCCTCACTTCTACGTAATTCCTCTTGATAAGCTTTATAGCATTTAGCAATTACCTGTGTATACATATCTCCGGCTTGCTTCTCATATGCAATTTCATCAAGAAGGTCATTTTTAGCATTAGAGATTGTACCTAAAATTGAACGTTCATTCCACTTTTTTGTGTCCAAATTTAATTGCTTAATGATTCGCTTCATTAAAGTACGCTGCTCACCTGGATCAACGATTGTAAAGTTACGATTATATCCAATATAATCAGCTTCACGACGTAAAATACGAACACACATACTATGAAAAGTTGCAATCAAAGTATCTTGGGTAGCTGGATTCAAGGCGATAGCACGTTCACGCATTTCACGCGCTGCTTTATTAGTAAAAGTAATCGCTAAAATATTCCAAGGATTAACATATTTTTCATCTATTAAATAAGCAATACGATGAGTCAGAACACGTGTTTTTCCAGAGCCAGCTCCTGCCATAATCAAAAGCGGTCCGTCTGTCGTTTGTACCGCTTCTGCTTGTTTATCATTCATTCCAATTATTAAAGGATTCATTTCTACTCCTAATTTTGTCAAAATTGCCTCTCTAGTATATCATTTTTTCATCTTTTTCCCAATAGAAAAAGGAGTTAAACAGACGCTGTCTAACTCCTACCTTTTTTACTTCTCTTTTCTCTCTCCAGTTACAAACATTGTAAAAATAGCAGTTGTAACCATTTCGTCTTTCTGATTTTTAATGTGAACATCAACGACTTTTGTAGTACGACCATTATGAACACAAGTACCGATGACAGTAAGCAGATCATCTAATCGGCCTGCCCTCAAATAGTTGATATTTGATTGTAGAGTTACCGCTTCATATCCTGTTGAAATAGCAACTAAACCACTGACTTGATCACACAGTGTAAACAAATAACCACCATGAGCATTACCATAATAGTTGAGCGAAGAGTCAACGACCTTCGTTGTTAAGGTAACTTGACCTTCTTCCCAGTTTTCAATTTCGTAATTCTCAAATACTTTTACTTGTTCTAAATTGAATTTCATTCTACTATAACCTCACTTTTTCTATGACCATTATAGCAGAAAATAAGGAAACCATAACTGTAAACGTTTTTATTTTAAAGTTTTTAACTGATCTATCATAACAAAAGAGCTCAGATACTCTGAGCTCTTTTGTTATGATTTCATGCTTTCTTTTGGCAATATTAAATTTAATATAATACCCACTATAGCACTTAATGCTGTTCCTGATAAAGTTAGAGCACCTAGATCAAGGACTGCTCCACCGAGGCCTAAAACTAACATGGAACTGGCAATAATCAGATTACGAACCTCAGCAAAATTGACACGATTTTCAATCAACACTTTTAATCCATTACTTGCAATAACACCATAAAGTAATATAGCCATTCCACCAAGTACTGCACTAGGAATTGTAGAGATCAAAGCTGTAAATTTACCAAAGAATGAAAAAGCGATTGCAATAAAAGCTGCATTACGAATAACCGTTACAGAAGCTATACGCGTCATGCCAATAACACCTGTATTTTCACCATAAGTAGTTTCAGCTGGCCCTCCTATAAGAGCAGAAAATGCGGTTGCTAAACCATCTCCAATTAAAAGACGATTTAAACCTGGTTTTTTTAGAAAGTTACGCCCACAAATCTGACCTAAAACTGTATGATCACCGATATTTTCAGCAATCGTTACAATTGAGATTGGAAGAATTGCAAGCATTTCTGGTCCAAAGTAAAGTTTATAACTGTGAAATAAACCTGTCTTAAACGGTAAATAGAATTTTGGTAATTCAAACCAGGCAGCTTTTTCAACTGGAGATAAATCTACCAAGCCAAGAATGATTGATAAAATATAACCTCCAATAATTGCAAATAAAAATGGAATAATCTTGATAAAACCTTTCCCTTTAGTATTGATAAAAGCTGCAATCAAGAATGTAACAACAGCAACTAGCATTTTACGCCAATCACCTTTAGCGACAAAACCTGCATTAGTTACAGCAGAGTTTGCCAAACCTAAACCAATAACAATAATCATAGGTCCAATGATTATTGGTGGCAAAATCTTATCAACCCATGAATTTCCTACGAACTTAATAACCGTCGCCACAACGACATAGATTAGACCTACAAAAAGAATACCTGTTTGAGCAGCCGAAATATCGCCATGCATTTGTTTCATGGCTAATGCCATAGCTGTAATATAAGCAAATGATGAGCCTAGATAAACAGGGACTTTAAATTTTGTCGCAACTTGATAAATGAGCGTTCCGCAACCAGAAGCAAATAAAGCCACTGATACAGGCATCCCTAAAATAAGCGGAACTAATATCGTAGCTCCAAACATGGCAAAAACATGTTGAAAACTTAAAAGCAAACCTTGAAATAATTCTGGTTTTTCATCGATATCTAGTAATAAGTTAGTAGAATGTACTTCCTTATCTACTAGAATTTGATTACTTTCACCTTTAGCATTTAAAGTCATATCTAAACTAGTCCTCTTGGGCATACAAAAAAGCCCACTTTCTATAGCAATATAGTCATAGGCTTTATTTTTTTCCTGATGTTTTTCTCACCTCACGGGATGAGTTTAAAAACCTACGCTGAAAGAATTATAGCATAAGACATTTTAGAAAACAAGAGTTTTTTGAAACTATATTGACAAAACTATGCTTTTTCATTATGATAGTTAACATAATAAAATATACCGAATGACGTCATTCAGGAGAAGAAAGTTAGACTTTCGCCGAAGGAATTACACTCTCAGGTGTCTTAAGACAGGACTGATTGACAGACGGACTTCTGGAGAGACCTATAAGTAGCAACATCTTTGTATTGACACCAAGATGTGCTCTAGGCGCCGAAGGGGCAAGAAGAGTAAAACAACTCCTCCAATCTCTCAGGCAAAAGGACAGAAGCTAAAAGCCAATATTAATAATGAGTAGTAAGCTTATTAAGTTTACTACTACCTTTATTTGTGCGCTTTTTAGCTAGCATCTTTCAGAAGTTATCTCTTTTAGAGATAACTTCTTTCGTTTCATTACAGAATCCATAGGTATGTCATGTATCAAAGGAGAACATATGCTAACACTTTTTACTCATATCAATAGCTTCGTTTGGGGTCCACCTTTACTTGCTTTATTAGTCGGAACAGGTATTTACCTATCATTTCGCTTAGGTTTTGTTCAATTGAGACAACTTTCTAGAGCTTTCAAATTGATTTTCCGAGAAGATAATGGACAAGGAGATATTTCAAGTTATGCTGCTCTTGCAACTGCTCTTGCTGCAACGGTAGGGACAGGTAATATCGTTGGTGTGGCTACGGCTATTAAATCTGGAGGACCAGGAGCTTTGTTTTGGATGTGGGTAGCCGCCTTTTTTGGAATGGCAACAAAATACGCAGAAGGATTATTAGCTATCAAATATCGCACAAAAGATACTAATGGAGAAATTTCTGGGGGACCAATGTACTACATTGTCAATGGAATGGGACAAAAATGGAAACCATTAGCAGTCTTTTTTTCTGCAGCAGGTATCTTAGTAGCTCTTTTAGGAATAGGGACATTCACTCAAGTCAATGCAATTGCCTCTTCTCTTGAGCATACTTTCAAAATATCAACTAGATTTACCAGCCTCATTCTTGCTGTTATAGTATTATTTATTATATTTGGAGGTATAAAATCTATTTCAAAAGTTTCAGAAAAAATAGTGCCTTTTATGGCTATAAGCTATATTTTAGCAACTCTGATTATTATTGCAGTTAATTACAATAAGATTCCACATACTTTCCAACTCATCTTTAGCGGTGCTTTTTCTGGGACAGCAGCCATTGGTGGTTTTTCTGGAGCTATCGTTAAAGAAGCAATTCAAAAGGGAATTGCTAGAGGAGTTTTCTCAAATGAATCTGGATTGGGTTCTGCTCCAATAGCTGCAGCAGCAGCTAAAACAAAAGAACCTGTTGAACAAGGGCTTATTTCAATGACAGGAACCTTCATTGACACTATTGTTATTTGTACTTTGACAGGGATTGCAATTTTAGTTACAGGAAAATGGCTAGAATTTGATTTACAGGGTGCTCCGTTAACACAAGCATCTTTTAATACCGTATTTGGCTCACTAGGTAGTTTTGCCCTAACCTTCTGCCTTGTCTTATTTGCTTTTACTACTATTTTAGGATGGAGCTACTACGGAGAGCGTTGCTTTGAATATCTATTGGGGACTAAATTTATTAACGCTTATCGCATTATTTTTGTCATTATGGTCGGCTTAGGTGGTTTCTTACAGCTCGATCTCATTTGGGTTATCGCTGATATCGTTAATGGTTTAATGGCTTTACCAAATCTAATAGCTCTCCTAGCTTTGTCACCAATTATTGTTAAAGAAACAC
Source organism: Streptococcus sp. 'group B' (assembly GCF_002073795.1). Lineage (NCBI taxonomy): Bacteria > Bacillati > Bacillota > Bacilli > Lactobacillales > Streptococcaceae > Streptococcus > Streptococcus sp. 'group B'. The sequence continues at coordinate 1,411,642 of NZ_CP020432.1, forward strand.
AGAAATATTTTTCAGAGACTAAAAATATCACTAAGCCTTGAACTTACTAGTTTTATAGTCTGCTCCTAAGTGATATAATGTGTAGATGAAAGGAAATTAGGAAAATGGCAACTTCTACTGAAAACTTACAACTTGCAAAAAGAGGGCCTATTATTAGTATCATTGCCTATATAACACTGGCAGTCGCTAAATTAGCTGCAGGTTATTGGTTTGATGCTACTTCACTTGTAGCAGATGGATTTAATAACTTATCTGATATCTTAGGAAATGTAGCACTCTTAATTGGTTTACACTTGGCTAGTCAACCAGCCGACTCAAACCATCGTTTTGGTCACTGGAAAATTGAAGATTTAGCAAGCCTGATTACCTCTTTTATCATGTTTGTCGTAGGTATTCAAGTTTTTATTCAAACTGTCACTAAGATTATTAATAATACTGATACTAACATTGATCCTCTAGGTGCTATAGTAGGTGCTATATCTGCTCTTGTTATGCTTGGCGTTTGTTTCTATAATAAACAATTATCTCAAAGAGTAAAGTCTAGCGCTCTGGTTGCAGCTTCTAAAGATAACCTTTCTGATGCTGTGACATCTATCGGCACATCTATTGCTATCATTGCGGCTTCTCTAAATTTTCCTATTATTGATCGTTTAGCTGCTATCATTATTACTTATTTTATTCTTAAAACAGCTTATGATATTTTTATAGAATCTGCTTTCAGCTTATCGGATGGTTTCGATGATTATCAATTAAAACAATACGAAAAAGCTATATTAACAATTCCTAAAATATCCGCTGTAAAATCTCAACGTGGACGTACTTACGGTAGTAATATTTACCTTGATATTGTTCTCGAAATGAACCCTGATCTCTCAGTCTTTGAAAGTCATGCCATTACCGAAAAAGTGGAAAAACTACTCAGTGATAAATTTTCTGTATATGACATAGATATTCATGTAGAACCCGCTTCTATCCCAGAAGACGAAATTTTCGATAATGTTTACCAAAAATTATACAAAAACGAAAAAATCATCCTAGCAAAAATCCCCGGTTATGAGACTTTTATTAGCCCTGACTTTTATATGATTAATGAAAAGGGAAATATTATCACTTCTGACATGCTTACTAATGCTACAAATCATTCATTGGCAAGCAACTTTAAATATTTCAATGTAAAATCAATTAGTCAAAAAACAAAACTTGTGTCTTATGAATTGGAAGGTAAACGACATACTAGTATTTGGCGCCGTAATGAAAAATGGTTCTTAATCTACCATCAAATAACTGCCAAGTCAAGTCCGTATAAAACGAGACGATATCAAATCACTTCCCTTGATTAATATACTATTTAATCAGTTACTCTTGATAAAAATAGCTTACAAAAACAAATTAAAAAGATTGAGAAGAATCTCCGTCTTTTTAATTTGTTTTTATGTAAACGTTTCATAGCCTTGAAAATTACTTTCAGAGTAGTAGACTATAATGGAAGGAGTTTTTCATGAAATTATACGTTCAATTAATGGTTATTTTAACCTTTTCATTCGCTGGTGAGGTTCTATCTACTATATTCAACTTACCTATACCAGGTAGTATTATTGGATTAATATTACTATTCCTAGCGTTAAAATACAAAATCATCAGGCTCAGGCATATTGATACTGTGGGGAATTTTCTATTAGCAAATATGACCATTTTATTTTTACCACCAGCAGTTGGACTGATGGAGCACTTTCAAGACATAAAGCCCTATCTTTTTGGGATAGCTATCATTATCTTAGGAGCGCTATTTCTCAATATTCTAACTATTGGACTGGTATCCCAATGGATCAAAAAGAGATATGAAGGAGATTATCCAGAAATTGGAGGTAAAAATGGCAACTTTAACGAATAACCCTATCTTTGGTATTATGTTAACCGTATGGGCGTATTACATTGGCATAAGGATTTTTAGAAAATATCCTTCCCCTGCAACAACTCCACTTCTTTTGGCGACTATTTTATTAATTGCTTTTTTAAAATTAACACATATCTCCTATAAAGATTACTACAATGGTGGTTCATTTCTAACGATGTTAATTACGCCTTCAACGGTTGTATTGGCTATTCCTCTCTATAGAACCTTTCATTTAATGAAGCATCACATTAAAAGTATTAGCATTAGCATCATCTTAGCTTCTGTTATCAACACAGTTTTTACCGCAATAGTTGCTAAGTTTTTTGGTATGAAATATTTCTTAGCAATCTCACTTTTCCCAAAGTCCGTAACTACAGCTATGGCCGTTGGAATTACAAGTAAAGCAGGTGGATTAGCTACTATCACTCTGGTCGTAGTTGTTATTACAGGCATCTTAACAAGCGTTTTGGGGCCTATTTTTCTAAAATTATTAAAAATAGAAGATCCTGTTGCTATAGGGCTCGCGCTAGGAGGAACTGGGCATGCTATAGGAACTGGACAAGCCTTAAAATATGGCCAAGTTCAAGGCGCCATGGCTGGACTAGCAATTGGTATCACAGGAATTTGCTATGTTATTGTCAGTCCTTTAGTTGCAGGCTTAATATTGAAATGAGGAAAAGAAAAGTAAACCCAAAATAATTATGTTATAATATTTAAAAATAGAATTTAGGATAAATAATTATGATACCGTTAAAAAAAATAACTGTTGGAACGATTGTCTGTCTCTCATTTTTGGGTTTAACAGCATGCTCTTCTTCAAATACTCAGCAAACCTCTACTTCAAAATCAAATGTATCACAACATAAAAATATCAAAGCTGACCACGAAGAATTACGTTTGAAATTTAATAAAGTAAAGTTAGGGGTTAAAGCAAATAACTTTAAAGGAGGCACTAGTCTCGCTGAATTAAAACAATTATTTGGTGGCGAACCAAATGAAAAATTTGATACACCAGCGGGAAATGTCACTCTTAAAGGCTATCGTTGGAATGTCGATGATATCTCCATCACTATACAATTATTAAACGATAGTAGCATTGTTCGTTCAATTAGTAATTTTAAGTTTATTCGTGATGCCAACATCACAACAAAAGATTATAATAGTTTAAAAAATGGCATGTCATACAATAAAGTAAAAGAACTTCTAGGAGAACCTGATGATATTTCTCAAGCAGTTTCTTCAGATAAAGAGGAACTACAGGCTGCATGGATTAGTGGCATCCAGTCGTCAGACAGTGACCCGGGAATTAACCTTACATTTGAAAATGATAAACTCACTAACAAACAACAGCATGGTTTAAAATAAAAAGGCATTAACGCCTTTTTATTAATACCTTAATTACTTATTAGAAACATTTTATTACACAATGGTTTAATCTTAGTACCTTAACTTAGCCCCTTAATGGTCATACTAACTAATTATGATACTAACTTACACAGATTTCAAACTGATTCTCCCTTATTTGTCAACCCTAGTTTTACTTATCAGAAATGAGGAGAATCAGTCTGTGAGGCAAGGTTGGAGATAAACTAATATAAAGCCTATAACATAAAGCTTTATGGAGCATCTATTATCCATCTTAAGGGAATCGAACCCCTATCCCAAGAACCGGAATCTTGTGTGATATCCATTACACTAAAGATGGTAGTACATGTTACATTATAGCATACTTTATCAACAAAAACAAAAAGACTTGCTTTAGCAAGTCTTTTAATTATTATAATTCAATATCACCGAATAAGTCAGCCATAGAGAATCCAGTTTGTGTTTCTGGAAGCTCATAGTCGCGTTTTTCTTGACGACGTGGACGACGTGGACGTGATTGACGTTTTTCTTCTTTTTCACCTTCTGCTTGCGCTGGACGCTCTTCAAGAGCTTTCATTGAAAGTGATACACGTTCTGCATCTGAATTAACTTCAAGAACTTTAACAGTAACTTCTTGTCCTGCAGATAATACGTCTTTAGGATTTTCAACACGTTTGTGTGAAATTTGTGAAATGTGTACAAGTCCATCAATGCCAGGTAACACTTCAACAAAAGCACCAAAGTCAGTCAAGCGTTTTACTTTACCTTCAATAACATCACCAGCAGCAAGTTTTTGTTCAACGCCATCCCATGGGCCAGGTGTAGTTGCTTTAAGTGAAAGTGATACACGACCAGCTTCTTCATCAATTGAAAGTACTTTAACTTCAACTTCTTCACCAACAGTTACAACTGATTTAGGTGAAACATTGCGCTCATGTGATAATTCAGTTACGTGTACAAGTCCATCAACACCACCAAGGTCAATGAAAGCACCAAAGCTTGTTAAACGAGCAACTTTACCAGTTACAACTGAACCTACTTCAATGTTTGAGAAAACTTCTTTACGTGCAGCAGCTGCTGATTCTTCAACAACTTCACGACGTGAAAGGATGAAGCGATTTTCTGCTGCATCAACTTCTTTGATTTTAGCATCAAATTCTTGTCCAACAAATTTTTCAGTGTTACGTACAAAACGAGTATCAATCATTGAAGCTGGGATGAAACCACGAAGTCCTTCAAATTCAACTGAAAGTCCGCCTTTAACAGCACGTGTACCTTTAACAGTAACAACTTCACCTTCACGACCAACAAGTTTGTCCCATGCTTTACGAGCTTCCAAGCGTTTTTTAGATACAAGGAAAGTTACTGTATCAGTATCTTTACCTACAACTTGACGAAGAACAAGTACTTCAACTGTGTCGCCAGCTTTAACAAAATCATTGATATCAGCATCACGATCGTTAGTCAATTCACGAAGTGTCAAGACACCTTCAACACCAGTACCATCGATAACAACGTTTGCTTGACCGTTATCAACTGTTAAAACTTCCGCAGTGACAACGTCACCAGGATTCACTTCGCTAACACTGTTTAGCAAATCTTCAAATTCATTCATTCTAAAAAATCCTCCAACAAAAGCTAGCCGAGCTAGCTTTTGATAACAATATATTTTCTCAAGGTAACCCGCAAGGACAACAAATATCTCTTTGACGGTGTCAAACAAAAGTTTGATACCTTTGACTGGGGTAGCTGGATTCGAACCAACGCATGAGGGAGTCAAAGTCCCTTGCCTTACCGCTTGGCTATACCCCAAATAATGGAAAGAGAGGGATTCGAACCCCCGAACCCGAAGGAGCGGATTTACAGTCCGCCACGTTTAGCCTCTTCGCTATCTTTCCGTAACAACACTGACTATTCTACCACAGATGTTGTTAGCACGCAAGCTTTTTAAATAAATATTAGCGATTAAGATTATATTCTTCAATAATATTTCCCATAGCTTGATCTAAATTTTTATAGAATCCACTCACTTGCTCACCTTTAATCACAGCAAATTTAGAATCTAGCTCTGCAATTTGACCTACAATTTTTTTTCCAATAACGAGTTGGTATCCATCAACCTTAGTTCCATTAACTGTTACTTGAGCGTCTAAAATTTGAATTTCAATTTTCTTATCTTTTTTACTCACTATTAACTCCAATATCTCTTTTATTGTTTTTTATTGTACACAAAATACTAAAAGCTTGCAAGAGCAAGCTTTTAGTATAGACTTAATCTACTTTATAAATCCACCCTTCTGGTGCTTCAACATCACCAAACTGGATCCCTACTAACTCATCATATAGTTTACGTGTCGCTGGACCAACTTCTGTCTCACTGTAGAAGACATGGAAGTCATCTCCGTTTTGAATTCCTCCAATTGGTGAAATAACTGCGGCTGTACCACATGCGCCAGCTTCTGTGAATTTATCTAATTCGTCGACAAAGACATCTCCTTCAATCGCTTCCATACCAAACCTTTCTTTAGCAAGGTAAAGCAATGAATATTTAGTAATTGAAGGTAAAATTGAAGGACTCAAAGGGGTGATAAACTGATTATCTTTAGTAATTCCAAAGAAATTAGCTGCTCCAACCTCTTCAATTTTAGTATGTGTCGCTGGATCAAGATAGATAACATCTGAAAATTGTTTCTCATGAGCGTATTTCCCAGGAAGAAGACTAGCAGCATAGTTACCACCAACTTTTGCAGCTCCTGTACCATTCGGTGCTGCTCTATCATATTCTTTGGAAACAATAAAGTTAGTTGGTGTTAAACCACCTTTAAAATAACTACCTACTGGCATTGCAAATACCGTAAAAATATATTCTTCAGCAGGTTTAACTCCAATAATATCTCCCACACCAATTAATAAGGGACGAATGTATAATGTTGCCCCTGTACCATACGGTGGAACAAACTCCTCATTAGCGCGTACAACAGATTTAACCGCTGCAATAAATTTGTCTGTCGGAACATGTGGCATTAAAAGACGATCTGCTGTTCTTTGAAGTCGTTCTGCATTTTGATCTGGACGAAATAACTGAATAGAGCCATCTTTAGTTCTATAAGCTTTCAATCCTTCAAAAGCTTGTTGCCCATAGTGGAGGGCAGGAGAACTTTCTGAAATATGTAGCGTTGCATCATCTGTCAACTTGCCATCATCCCATTTCCCATCTTTAAAATGCGAAATGTATCGGAATGGTAATTTTCTGTAAGCAAAACCTAAATTATCCCAATCTAAATTTACTGTCATAAGGTACCTCTTTCTTTGGGTTTCTAACTATTGTACGCTATTATCATTATTTTTTCAATATTATTTGTAAAATTCAGATAAATTACCAAACTAGTAAAAACACAAATATGTTTTTACTTAATTTTAACTGAGAATACTTCTTCGTCAGAAATCTTATCAGATACAAAAGAGCCATTACTTGTACGTTCAGAAAAACTCCATTGACTTAAATCAACATCGTAAACTTTTCCTGTTTTAGACATAATCTCAAGTACGAAAGTATCTCCTTCATGATTCGATACTGAACTAAATAAATCAAATTCAAAAGATGAATCCTCTAAATATACAGGTCCTGCTTTAAAAACGCGATGCGGTTTGGATTTCAATTCACGAAGAACTTGAAGTCCTCGATTAGCACGACTAGTTGTGGGGATAACATCAATGGCCATTCGTTTAAGACTTCCTCTATGAGTTAATAAATATAAACTTGTGGTGTTAGCTATAAATGCAGATACGATGTGATCACTATCTTTTAAATTCATCGCTTTTACACCTGCGGCTTTACTACCAACGACTGGTACATCATTTATACTAAATCTCAACACATAACCATTATAAGTGACAAGTATAACATCCTCTAATTGGATAGGAGCAACAGTCACAACGTAATCATCTACATTTTTTAACTTAGCATATTTAGCTGTTTTTGACTTATATGTCCGCCATGGACTGATTTCTTGACGTTCAAAACGCTTTATTTGCCCTAAACTAGTGACAGCAAAATAAGTTTCTTTAGTAAAATCATCTACTAATTCAGCATAAATAATTTCTTCATTTGAAGCAAAGTTAACAAGATTTTGTGATAAATGTTCACCAACGTCTTTCCATCGAATATCAGCTAATTCATGAACTGGACGATAAGCAAGATTACCAAGGTTAGTAAACATCAATAAATGTTGGGTAGTCTTTGCATTGCTCACAAATATCAATTCGTCATCTTCTCGCTTACCAAGTTCATCAACGGTTGATGCATTGAAAGAGCGAGGGCTGGTGCGTTTTACATATCCGCCTCTAGTAACACTGACGTATGTGTCCTCTTCGATAATTAAACTTGCAGTATCGATTTCAATAGTTTCAGCTAATTCTTGAAGTTCAGAACGTCTAGTATTGGCAAATTTCTTTTTGACCTCACGTAACTCACGTTTCATTACGTTATACATCGTACGTTCATCACTAATAATTGCCTTGAGCATTGTGATTTGTTGACGAAGTTCTTCTTCTTCTTCTCTCAACGTCACAATATCAGTATTTGTGAGACGATATAATTGCAATGTGACGATAGCCTCTGCTTGAGCTTCTGAAAACTCATAGCTGACCTTCAAATTCTCTTTCGCATCAGCTTTATTCTCAGAAGCACGAATTAATGCAATCACTTCATCCAAAATAGAAAGAACCCTAATCAGTCCCTCAACAATATGGAGACGTTTTTCGGCTTTTTCTTTATCAAATTTTGAACGAGCAATAATAATTTCTCTTCGGTGAGCGATATAGCTAGTTAATATTCTTGATAGACCCACCTGCTTAGGGGTATAGTCATCAATAGCAACCATATTGAAATTATAATTAACTTGTAGGTCTGTATATTTAAAAAGATAATTTAAGACAATTGTTTCATCGGCTTCTTTTTTGAGCTCAATAGCGATACGAAGGCCATCTCTATCAGACTCATCACGCACTTCTGCTATTCCTGGAACTTTATTATTAACACGAACATCATCGATTCGTTTTACTAAAACTGACTTATTAACTTCATAAGGAATTTCAGTAACAATAATTTGTTTCTTACCACCTTTTAAGGTTTCAATAGCAGTTCGCGAGCGAACCGCTACTCTCCCCTTACCAGTCTCATATGCCTTACGAATTTCATCTTTTCCTTGAATGATAGCGCCAGTTGGAAAATCTGGACCAGGTAGAAATTCCATTAATTTATCTAATTTAGCTTTAGGGTGATCAATCATGTACACGACAGCATCAATGACTTCTGCTAAATTATGTGGTGGAATATCTGTCGCATAGCCTGCAGATATTCCTGTTGCTCCGTTGACTAAAAGATTAGGAAAGGCAGCTGGTAAAACAGTTGGTTCTTTCTCTGTATCATCAAAATTCCACGCAAAGGGTACAGTATTCTTATCAATATCTTGAAGAAGATAATCAGCAATTTCTGATAGACGGGCTTCCGTATAACGCATAGCTGCCGCAGGATCTCCATCCATAGAACCATTATTTCCGTGCATTTCAATCAATGTCTCACGATTTTTCCAATCTTGAGACATACGAACCATCGCGTCATAGATAGAGGAATCCCCATGAGGATGGAAATTCCCCATAACATTACCGACTGATTTTGCAGATTTGCGAAATCCCTTTTCAAAAGTATTACCATCTTTATTCATTGAATAAAGGATTCGACGTTGAACAGGTTTTAAGCCATCACGAATATCCGGCAACGCCCGTTCTTGAATGATATACTTAGAATAGCGCCCAAAACGCTCTCCCATAATGTCCTCAAGGGACATATTTTGAATATTAGACATATTTTTAATTTTCTCCTAGTTGGAGTGGCTTAGTATTATTTTTCCACTTATTTGAAATGAATGATTGGCTCTCTTGTCTAACGCATACAATATTACTTGTACACTATAAAACATGAATAACCAAGGCTCTTTATTAAAATACTGTATTCTCTTCTAAAGTAAACTTGACATTATCTTCAATCCATTGGCGTCTTGGAGGAACTTTATCACCCATCAAGACATTAACTCGACGTTCTGCTCTTGCTAAATCTTCAATTGTTACACGAATTAATGTCCTTGTCTCAGGGTTCATAGTGGTTTCCCACAATTGATCGGCATTCATTTCTCCAAGCCCTTTATATCGTTGTAATAGTGAGCCTTTACCAAATTTTTGTCGTAATTCTTCTAACTCTATATCCGTCCAAGCATACTCAACAATTTCTTTCTTACCTTTTCCTTTTGACATTTTATACAAAGGTGGCAAAGCAATATAGACATGTCCCTCTTCAACAAGAGGTCTCATATAGCGATAAAAGAAAGTTAATAATAGTGTCTGAATATGAGCTCCGTCAGTATCAGCATCGGTCATAATGATAACTTTATCATAATTAATATCGTCAAGATTAAAATCAGGACCAACACCTGCACCAATGGTATGGATCATTGTATTAATTTCTTCGTTTTTTATAATATCAGCCATCTTTGCCTTAGCTGTATTCAATACTTTTCCTCGCAACGGTAAAATAGCTTGAAACTTTCTATCACGACCTTGCTTAGCAGAGCCACCTGCAGAGTCTCCTTCGACTAAATAGAGTTCATTTTTCTTAGCATTTTTTGATTGTGCAGGGGTTAATTTTCCAGAAAGTAGACCTTTATCTTTTTTCGACTTTTTCCCATTCCTACTTTCATCACGTGCTTTACGTGCAGCTTCACGCGCATCACGTGCTTTTATTGCCTTACGGATTAAATTAGATGCTAAATCTCCATTTTCCATAAGAAAGTAAGTTAACTTTTCAGAAACAATACCATCAACAATTGGTCGTGCTAAGGGACTTCCTAGTTTATCTTTAGTTTGACCTTCAAATTGCAAGTGCTCCTCAGGTACAAGAATAGATAAAATGGCTGATAGCCCCTCACGATAATCAGAACCTTCAAGGTTTTTATCTTTTTCTTTAAGAAGTCCTGTTTTACGTGCATAGTCATTCATAGACTTTGTAATAGCTGATTTCAAGCCAGTTTCATGTGTTCCACCATCTTTAGTACGAACATTATTGACAAAAGAAAGGATATTATCTGAAAAACCATCATTATACTGCAAAGCAACTTCGATATGAAATTCTTGTTCTTCACCTTCGAAAAACATGATTGGTGTCAACGTTTCTTTATCTTCATTTAAATACTCTACAAAATCTTGAACACCGTTTTCATAATGAAATTCTAGATGCTCTGCTTCTTCTGAACGATTATCTGTTAAGGTTAAAGTAACATTTTTTAAGAGAAAGGCAGATTCCTTTAAGCGCTCTGCAATTGTATTAAACTTAAAATCTATCGTTGAAAATACTGATTGATCTGGCATAAAGCTGACAGAAGTTCCAGATTTTGATTTTGGTGCCGTGCCAATTTTTTTCAGAGTTGTAACGGGCTTACCACCATTTTCAAAACGTTGTCTGTAAATAGCTCCGTCGCGAATGATTTCAACTTCTAACCAAGAAGACAAAGCATTAACTACAGATGATCCAACACCATGGAGACCACCTGATGTTTTATAACCACCTTGTCCAAATTTTCCACCTGCATGAAGCACCGTGAAGATGACTTCAACAGTAGGTTTTCCCATAGCATGCATTCCAGTTGGCATACCACGTCCATGGTCTGTAACAGTTATACTCCCATCTTTGTTAATAATCACATCAATGCGATTTCCAAAACCTGATAGAGCTTCATCAACTGCATTATCTACAATTTCCCACACTAAATGATGTAAACCAGTTCCATCTGTGGAACCGATATACATCCCTGGACGCTTACGAACAGCATCTAATCCTTCTAAGACTTGAATAGCATCGTCGCCATAATTCGTCACTGTTATATCTTGTTTAGTCAAAGTGACCTCCAAATTTTTTCATCTTTTTTATATTACAAGTTTTTTGCTGTTTTTGCAAAATTATTTTTTTAAAAATAGCAAAAAGACTTTTATGCTTATGTTATAATAAGGGTATGAATATTATAATTATGATTATCATTGCCTATCTGTTAGGCTCTATCCAAACTGGGCTTTGGATTGGTAAATATTTTTACCAAGTCAATCTTCGTCAACACGGTAGTGGTAATACTGGCACCACGAACACCTTCCGTATTTTAGGTGTAAAAGCTGGCATTGTCACTTTGACTATTGACATTTTAAAAGGGACTCTAGCAACACTTATTCCTATCATATTAGGTGTAACGACAGTATCTCCATTTTTTATCGGTTTTTTTGCTATTATAGGTCACACTTTCCCTATTTTTGCACAATTCAAAGGTGGGAAAGCCGTTGCTACAAGCGCTGGGGTTTTGCTAGGATTTGCACCTTCTTTTTTCCTTTACTTATTAGTGATCTTTTTATTAACGCTTTATCTTTTTAGCATGATTTCGCTATCCAGTATTACAGTAGCTGTCGTAGGTATCCTTAGTGTCTTAATTTTTCCATTAGTAGGTTTTATATTAACGGACTATGACTGGATATTTACCACTGTGGTTATCTTAATGGCCCTCACGATTATTATCCGACATCAGGATAATATCAAACGTATTCGAAAAAGGCAAGAAAATTTGGTTCCGTTTGGCTTAAACCTAAGTAAACAAAAAAATAAATAATAAAAAACCGCTACTAGCGGTTTTTTATTATAAGACTAACAATGTTTCGAGAGTAGATTTCCCTTCTAATTTAACCAATCAATCTCATTTATTCCTTCTTCTTCTAAGAAATGATTTGTTCTAGAAAAAGGTCTGCTACCAAAGAAACCACGATAAGCAGATAGGGGACTCGGATGAGGACTCTCAATAATATGATGAATAGGATTATCAATTAGCGACTTTTTCTTTCGAGCATAGCCACCCCACAGAATAAAGACTACTGGGGTTTCCTTTTGGTTAACCACTTTGATGACAGCATCAGTAAAAGGTTCCCATATAAGCCCAGCATGACCATTAGCTTGGTGTTCTGGAACTGTTAAACAAGCATTCAATAGCAGCACTCCTTGTTGCGCCCATGATGTTAAGTCATGATGTGAACGTGACCCAATATCTTCTGCTAATTCTTTTAGAATATTTTGAAGTGAAGGAGGAGCTGGTAAATTGTCTGGAACAGAAAATGAGAGTCCTTGAGCTTGTTGAGGGCCATGGTAAGGATCTTGGCCAATAATCACTACTTTTACGTTTTCTAGTGGTGTTATCTGTATGGCATTGAACACCTTATCTCTTGGAGGATAAACGATTCCGCTTTCGTAAACTGCATCCATAAATGTATTAATTTTATTGTAGTAATGATTGGGTAGTTCTCTTTTTATTAAATCATGCCAACTGGAATGTTTCATTTATAACTCCTTACTTTTAGATATCTGTATTACTAGTATAGCAATATTTTATAAAAAACGTTACTGCTTTATTCATTCAAAGCAGTAACGTTTTTTTATTAATCTTCGTCCTTAAGACCTAGAGCCAAATCAGATAAGGACACTGGTCTAGAATTTTCTTCTTTCAAAGAAGTATTTATAATGTTTAAAGAAGTATAAACATCAATAAGGATTCCAAATACATGTGCACGTTCATCACCTAAAATTGCTTGAAAAACCGTCTGTGATTGACAGAATTCTAAAAGATTATCTAAGCCCTTAATCCATTCTTCTACAATAGCCAGAGCCTTATTCATGACTTTAAATGACGATTCATCATACCAATAAATAGAACGAATCAGTTTTTTTTGCTTACTCAAAGCTTCTATTTTAGAAAGTATCTCACCTAGTTCATTCTGCACAATAGCAATAGAAAAATGTTTCCCCAGTAAAGATGGGGTTTTTTCTACTAATATAATTTCATCACGAAACAAGGTTAAATAATGAATACTGACTAACAATTTTTGAATTAGCGCTTGGTGATCGTGTGTTTCAGTTTCTCTCATACTCAACCATCCTTACTATTTCTGACTGGTAAAACTATACGTAGCTTACTTTAAATATACCATATCACTATTGAAATCGCAAAAATAAGATGAATAATTTTATAAAATAAATATTATAAGGTTTTAACTTCGTCTACAAATAATTGATATTGACTTTGTAACAAATCATTAGCCTCTTGAGTAAAATGTAATCCATCACTAGTTAAATGATAATTTAGATTACCATCCTTTGATAAAAATCTATTAATATCTAACAGTGGAATCTGATTTTGATAACAAAATTCTGTTAGCCATTGATTGATTTTCTCAATATCTGCATTATTGACAGTTTCTCTAAAAAGGGTGTAAGCAATAGTTGTCAATCTCATCTTTATTTTATTCTCAGCTAATAATGAGTAGAGTTTTTGGAAATTGCTGAATATTTCTTCCACACTATGACCTGTAATGAGATCATTTACCCCTATAGAAACAAAAGCCTCTGTTACATTAGCTGTCAAAAAGTTAGGTAAGTTTTCCAACATCGTTGCTAATGTTACACCACCTTGGGAATAATTATGGTAATTTTCTAGTGAGATAGATATCGTTTTTGAATCACCTAAAATTATCTTTGAAGCTTCTCTATTGAACAAACGACTATAGCCTTCTTTATAAAAAACTTTATTCTCTTTTTCCCTAATGGCATAATCGAAAAAGAGGTGACCGATGACGTGGATAAAATCATCTCTCGTATCAACATCTAATGAAAATTCCTTTGCCATTTGATAAGCATATGTCCTAGAGGTGAAAAAGCTTTTTTCCCTTAAGTAAGTTTCTTTATTAGAAATAAAAATAGCGCCGTTCGGATAGTATAAAGGTTGTAAATCTTGGCGACGATAACCTTTATCTGCTCCCACCATATCTATAGCATAGCCTTTATCAGACAATGTCGTAAACAGACCAGGGTGTTTCTCAACTTCAGAAAAACTTACAACATTGTCAACATCATGTGAAGAATAATACTCCATTGCTTCCTTTATATGCCATGATTTTCTTAGTGGAGAGGTTACTTGAAGTAACACAAACTCCTGATTATCTTCATAGTCAGATAAAAAATCTTTTAACATATCATACGAAGTTGCCTGATCAGTTGAAAGTTCCGGTTTTCTCATCACCACTGAAATACCGCGTTCTAAACAAATCTCTCTGTACAATTCTGAATCTGTACTAACAAAAATATCTTTCTTATCAAACATTCCAGATTCAATTGCAGCATCTATAGTATGGAAAATCATGGGTTTACCTGCTAGGAATAACATATTCTTATCTGGTAATCCTTTTGACCCTGATCGCGCAGGAATAATACAAATTGGCTTCATAACATATCCTTTATTTTATTTTTTTGGCTGGAACCCCTACATAGGTTCCAGGTTCTATAATATCTTTTACAACAACAGCTCCTGCGCCAATTGTCGTACACGATGAAATATCCAAGGTTTGAATAATAACACTGGCACTACCTACATAAACTTCTTCTCTAATATAACAAAGACCATTTATGGTAGCATTAGGTGCTATATTACAGTGTGATTCTACAACAGTATGATGTTCAATGAGCGCTCCTGTATTAACAACGTTGTTATCAAACAGCTTCACTTTAGAACCTATAAAAGCCCCAAAACCAATAAAGATACCACGCCCACAAATACTATCTGGTGTCAATACTAAAGCATTGGGACTAATGATGTTAATAATAAAGTCATAATAATCCTTTGCTACATATTCAAATAGTTCTTTCCTTTTAGCATTATCACCTATTGTAATAAATACTGCATCTATTGAGCCATCTTCAAGGTAAGGTAGCACATCATAAAGTTTTCCAAGAACAGGATAACCATCATGCTCCGTAATATCTTTATCATCAAAAAAACCTACGAAATCATACACAAGAGGATCAATAACCGGAGCAATCGCATCAGCATGACTTCCTGCGCCTAAAAATGCCAACTTTTTTTTCATTTTAGATTATTCTCCTTTAAATCATAAAATGGTTGGGAAATTGAAGGTTCATCTTTCAAATAAAGCTTTATTGCTTCATATGCAATAGATGAAGCATTCTCTTTGTAGTAGGGATTGTCAAAGTTGGTCACTTCATTCAATTTTGATAATCCCTCCAATACAGAGGGGGTTTCGACTGGTACACTTACTACACTTTCTCCATGTAGCCTACCTTTTTGGCGATCACCAATATTAAGAGTAGGTTTCATCAAAGAAGGAACTTCTATTAAACCAGAAGACGAATTACCAATCAGTCCTAGTGAATGACGAATTAAGGAATGATAAAGTTGGGTTGATAAAGAAGCAAAGCAATAACTATTTTCATGATTTATCAAATAAGTATTGATAGCCTTTGCAATATCATCAGAACCAGTATCTGAATTGGATCCTATAAATAGACACTGGACACCAAATTTAGAAAGGGCTGATAGTACCGCTTTCATCTGTTCTCCAGCACTTTTTCCTTGTTCAAAAGTAACAGGATGATAGAGAACAACAAAATAGGATTCCTCTAGTACAATACCTAATTGCTTTTCTATTGCTTCTTTGGTTAGAGAAGGGATTGATAGAGCATTTTCCACTCCGAGAGCTCCTGTGTTAATTACAAATTGAGGTTGTTCTCCCATCTGAATCACACGTTGACGAAAGTCCTCTGTAGAGACTAAGTGTAGGTGACTCATCTTAGTAATTGCATGGCGAATATACTCATCAAAATTGCCTAATGAGGTCTCCCCTCCATGAAGGTGGCATACTGGGACATTATAAATCAACGCTACATTCACAACTGGTAACATTTCGTAACGATCCCCTAAAATGATGACTAGATCATAGTCTTCCTTGTCAAAAATTTTGGTCAATCCTAGTTGTAAATGCGCCATTGCAGTAGATACAGTTCTTCTGTCAGTATCATAAAGATGTAAGGGAACTTTATAAGCAATATCAAAACCGTCTTCTTCAATTTGACGATAAGTATAGCCGTACTTTTCTTCCAGATGCATTGCTGTTGCAATAATTTGTAAGTTGACTTCTTTATCTTTTGATAATCTTTGAATCAATGGCTTCATTATTCCGTATTCAGCACGCGATCCGGTTACTAAACAAATTTTTTTCATCGTATCCCTTCTATATATAGTAATTACATAATCTTAGCCGTGTAATACATCTGTTGCCGATTATAATTAGGTGTTATTATAACTCGGGCAATTGATTTTCAAAGCGTGAATCACGAATAACTTCATCCTCTTCGAAATCATCTTGCGCTTCTTGTCCCAAGATGTCATACCAGTTCATAGGAGAAATACCATTACCTGGGCGCTTCACCGTAATATTTTCTATTGAATAAATATCGCCTTTTTTAATTGGTTTTAAAGCAACGACTGATTTACGAGCAACAATCTTATTTTTCTCTTCTACTGGATCTGGGATTTTTTCAAATCTACCTAAGGCTTGTTCAACAATGCGAACCCCTTTAACTAAAGCAGCTAAAATATCAGGTGTTGCACTGGCTTTATGATCCGGACCTTCCATATTAGTATCTAAAGTAAAGTGTTTTTCAATAACTTCTGCACCCATTGCTGCTGCTGCGATAGGTACTTCTGATCCAATTGAATGATCCGAATAACCTATCGTTAAATCTTTAAATTCATCTTTCAAAGTATGAATAACGTTTAAATTTAGAGAGGGGTAAGGTGTTGGGTACTCTGTTGTACAATGTAAAATAGAAATGTCGGTTGTACCATTCTGACGTAAAATATTCACCGCTTGATGGATCTCTTCCATTACCGCCATACCCGTCGAAAGAATAACTTTCTTTTGTTGCTTGCCAATCTTTTCTAAGTAAGGTAAATTAGTGATTTCTCCTGATGGAATTTTGTAAATTGGCATATCTGTAGAAATTAAGAACTCTAATGACTCTTCATCAAAAGGTGTTGAAAAGGTCTCCACACCTTTTGAAATTGCATAATCACGCATTTCTAAGTATTCTTCAAAGCTTAACTCTAAACGTTTCGTCATCTCAAGTTGACTGTCTGCTGTTCCTGTAGTTGCTTTTTGATATTCAGCTTTGGGAGCAAATTTAGAAATAAGTTTCTCAGCTTTAAAAGTCTGAAATTTAACAGCATCAACACCACAAGACACGGCAACATCTACCATTTTTTTCGCAAGATTAATATCTCCATTATGATTGCAACCAATCTCTGCAATAATATAAACCATTATCTTCTCCTTCTTTTTTTACTCAATAAGTCTAAAATGACTTTTTGAAAAACAATGCTATATACTATAAGAATAATTATTCCTAAACTCCATCTAATAACGATAGTATCTAGGAACATGTTCATTAACATAGCATAACTAAATACTATACCACTTAAAATGATGTACTGCCTAACTGAGACATCTGAATAATGGTATTTAACTTTCGAAACAATATGATGAAAAATCAACAAGGCTAAATAAGATATTATTGTAGCCATAGCAGCGCCATAGGCTGCATAATGAGGAATTAATACAAGGTTTAGTAACCAATTTACACCAGCAGCTAATAATGTCCCAATAGGAATCCATGTCGTATTAGCATAGAAGAATTGGATATTTACAGGAAATGTATAGAGAAAAACTAAAAAGTAGCTGACAATAATTAAAGAAATAAATTGAACACTACTACTATACTTGTCTCCTCCCATTATTTGAGCTAACTCAGGAAAAACAGTCAAATAACCTAATGTTAAGAAAACTCCTAAGTAGAGATAACGGCTAATATAAGTTGAAAGTTGCAGTAATTTTTCTTTTCTAGCATCAAAAAACCATGGAATCCAAGCCATATTAATACTATTCAAAACAATCTGAATAATCATTCCAAGCGAATAACCGAAACTATACATTGCAACTTCTTTAGTATTGTATAAACGAGCTAGCATAATTCTATCTAATTGCCCCAACAACTGGTGTCCTAACAAATGGAAAATCAAGGGAACAGACACAGTGACAATGAACCGAAAATACTTAGGATTGTAAAAAGATTTGCTATGATAATAAATATAAGCAAAGGCAACTATTCCAGTTATTATAGTAGGAACAAAAGCTCCAAAAACCCTAGATAAAAAGTCATCGGACCAATGAAAAATTAAAAATAGAGATAGTGCAACAGATGAAACTGCATTGGCTAAGGATAATATTAAATTAGCCAAACTCCTCTGTTGTTGTATAAAATACTGACCAAAGAAAGTCACCACATAGCTAGCGTAACTTTGACACACCATTAATAAAAAAATAGATTCAGAAAAACCAACTAATGGTGCAAGAAAACTTCTAAATAGAAAAGCTATCAAAAGTATAATAAGAAACCATATATTACCTACAGAAAAGGCACTCCCTGAATAGCTTTTAAATTCTTCTCCGTATTTGACCCGGGCTGAACTTAAAGAACCGCTCGTCTGAAGGCCAATAAAAAGCATAATAATATTCATCCAAGCGACATATAAACTATATTGGCCATAAACTTCTGTTGAGATAACCCGAGTATAGATGGGAAGTGTGATAAAGGCTAATCCTTGCACCAATAAATTCCCGAGTGTATAAATAAAACCAGATTGAAGTAATTTCTTAGTATTCATTTAATATCCTTCAGATCTACTAAAGTTATTTTTTTATCAACACAAGTTAAAAAATCCAGCGCAGTGGACGAATGTGTTATCCCACATTCGAACCGACCTGTTGACATCAACTCTATAATTTCCATAGGAACATTTGATGGTAATAGCTCTACCGGCAATTTGGAATAATCTACTACATCTCTAGGATGAACTTTTAAATAAACATTGTACCCTAACGTTCTATATTCCTGGACAATATCGTCAAAATAATCGTATTGCTCTTGAATACTTTGAAACCTCTCTGTAGGTGTTTTATAACATTTATCTTGTGCAAGTGGCTGTGTCAACAATAATACTGACTTTGGAGTTATAGTTAATGGTTTTGTTTTAAATATTTTGAAAATCAGTGATTTTTGTTCTTTGTTAAGACTATCAAATAATTTTTTTCTCGGTAGTTCTTTATATTTCTTACTCCTTATGTCATGAGGTAACCCCACTAAAGAATTAACCTCAATTGAGAGACAATATTTTGAAAAACCATACGGAACATACTTTTTAAATAAGTAAGTTTTAATTACTCGTTTTACGACAGAACCACCCAAGAATAACTTGGCTTGAAAACAGTTATAACCATCTTCAATTAGATGATAATTTTTACCTAAATACACCATATAGCGACCTATTAAAGTATCATCATTAAATAGATAGACTTGTGTATCTACTCTCTCAAAGTAGTGATTTAAGTCTGAATCTACAAGCTCCATCACTTCTTCAATATTTTTATTTTGTAACTGCTCCCGATAAGCAAACTCTTTAAATGATTCAGTTCTTATTCCCTGATCATTTAATATCTTTACCCAAGTTTCATAATCCGTGATAGTGTCACAAATAAATATTCTAGTATTTTCTTTATCTTTTAACTTTATTATAGTAATCAGTAGATGGTATAAAGTATGACAAACAAAATTAGTCATTTTATTTTTCCCCTAAATTAGTCTTTTTGATAGTTATCCAACAATTCGTGGTCACTCACATTACAACTATTAAACAGCCATTTCTAGAAAAACCTATTTTTTATAAGTTTTAATTTATCAACTAACTTCACTTTTCTAAGTAACCGTCCATACATTCTATAAGCATCGATATAGTTATCTTCTTTAAACATTACAGATTGTTGTTTTAAAAATTTTTTAGTCCTAAAATATTGATTGACATAAAATATTTCTGTTTTTTGTAAAAAAACGGAATACTTACGTAAACTTGTTATAAGTTTTATTCGCTCGTCTAATGCTGATAAAACATCAAGTTTCTTTCTAGCAATTATAACATTATCACTATTATTCATGATACTACCTACTCGTATACGATAATGATAGAGAGGCTTGTCTATGTATGTTATAGAATTAGCTTTTAAGTATGCTTTATAGTTAAAGAACTCATCCTCATGATACTTATTTAATGCAAATTCTAAATCATTGAATATAGATTTATGGAATAATTTTCCCCATGCAGTAATAAAAATTGAACCATAAGTTTTAATGTCATACATGTTTAGTAGTGCTTCTTCAACTGATATCACTTTGTCTAAATATTCATAATTTCTTATGCTATTATGTCTTTCATAAAATTCTAAATAGCCACCGATAGCTATAGACGAATCATGTTTTTGAATAGCATTATACAAATTCGCTATGTAATCAGAGGAAACTTTATCATCTGAATCAACAAAAGTTAAGTATTTTCCCTTTGAATGATAAATTCCATAGTTTCTAGCTTCTGACAACCCACCATTCGACTTTTCTATATAGATAACTCTACAATCTCTTTCAGAAAATTCTTTGGCAATTGTTGCACAATTATCCGTCGAACCATCATTAATCAATAATATTTCAATATTTCGATATGTTTGAACAATAAGGCTTTCTATACATTCAACTAAATAATCTTCAACATTATAAATAGGTACAATTACACTTATTAAATCCTTTTCAATTTTCTTTATCATGAAGTTATAAATTCTCTTTCCAAATTTCTCCAGCTACTGTTTTTGAAATCTTCTATATGCCATAACATATAGTTTAGGTGAACATTTCATTAAATAAAAGCTTAATAATCCCTTTAATGATAAGTATTTGACCGCTTTATAGAACGGGTATGATTTAATGTCTTTGAAAAAAATCTCTCGTTGTACTTTGATTTTATTGTCAATATTACTACCTAATTCAAACATTTTTCGGAGACACTTTATCTTTTCTCTTAAAAATTTCGCTTCAACATAATTAGCTAATCTGGCAGGAACCAAACTACTTATTTCATTAAAAATTGTTATAAAATCTAATGAGTTTTCGTTGAATTTCTGATTCATTACAGAAGTTTTTACAATTCGATAAGTATATAAGGAAGAAGTCGTATCTACGACTATACGGTGCTCTTGACATAAGAGTTTGCAATTAAAAAGTAAATCCTCACCAATTTTTAAGTTCTCATCAAACCTCAAGTTACCAATTATACTTTTTTTATATAATTTTGTACAAACAATATTTTCCACTCTATTACCTGATAAAAATTCTTTCAAAGAGTTATTATTCTTAAAAACTTTATAAAAGTTTCGTCTTTTCTTCTTTCTATAATCTCTCTCATTCGAAATATCAAAATCTACTTCTGCTATATCAGCATTCTCAGTGATTAAATTTTTTAACATTATTTCAATCATATTCGGTGCTACAAAATCATCACTATCCACAAATGTTATGAATTCTCCTGTGGATTTATCTAGACCTAGGTTCCTTGCCGAAGAGACCCCTCCATTTTTTTTATGAAATACAAGTATGCGATTATCTTCCTGAGATAAATTATCACAAATTTCTCCACTATTATCAGTGGATCCATCATCAATTAGTATAACTTCTATCAATGGATGAGTCTGTTGTAGTACGGATTGCACACATTCTTTAAGGTATGCTTCTGAGTTGTATATAGGTATAATGACTGTTACTTTTTCTTTCATTTTTTAGCCCTTCCCACTATACCAAAAGTTGAGAATAATAATACAATACTCCAATGATTAGGATCTATTTCCTCAAAGAGCGTGTAACATAATAACGTATAAAAAAATAATCTGTAGATTTTATAATTTTTTGAAATCGCTTCTTTATATAAAAGTATAAAGGCAGAAAAATAAAGAACAATTCCTAATAAAGAAGTCCTGTAAAAGACACTAATATAAGTAGAATGCGATCCTAGGAATATTCCTTCACTTGATGGAATCCTTATACCCTGTCCAAATAAAATATTTCCTTTTAGAACTTCAATAATACTTTCTTGATAAACTATCATCCTAGTGATAGTACTTTGGTTTCTGTACATAATTATTTTTTCAATTATTGACCATATGTTATAAGAAAAACAAGCGGTGATAAATAAGAAAGTCATACCAAGTATAAAAGTGTTTTTCTTGGTCAATTTCAAATTAGTTTTAAAAAGGATATAATCTAAAAGAAGCGAAGCTAATAAAACCAACATACAGACCAATAGTATTCTAGCGCCAGAAAAGTATGAACATATAGTCAACAGTAAGGATATTAAAATATTTTCCATATGTTTTTGGGGTTTCAAAAAAAGTATGGGATAAGAAAATAAAATAAACTGACCAATTAGTGTAGCATATTCAAAATATGCCGCAAGTCTTATTCTCATATGTGGAAACCACTCTATTGAAAACAATTCTCTTCCAAATAAAGTTGGCTTCAGCATAGGAAAAAATAAATATAAAACTGTTATAAGAAACAACACAAAATAGTTAACCTTTACCACATTCCTTACAACTGAACTATTAAAATCAGCTTTTCTATAATAATTATAAAAAAATAAAGCATATCCTGTACTAATTAGTTTTAATAGCTCAGCAATAAATCGCTGAAACGTTATATCCTCTTGAGTACCTCTAATGAGTATTGCAAATAAATAAATAAATAACCAAAGCAGAAATAGTATTGAAGAATTGCTTATAGATATTCTAAACTCACTCTTCCAAAGTAATAATAGAACTATAATGGTAATAATTAAAAACTGATACCATTGGTTTGGTACTAAAATAAGTACCCAAAGAGCATAAAATAAAGAATAATCTAAATCTAGATATTTCCTCATATTTCACCTATAATTTTTTCTAATTTATGACAAAACATATCATTATTTCCCTGATATTTTTCTGTAGCTATATTCCTTTTCAACGCTTCCGCAAGTCCATCTACATCTTCAATCCAAGCCAAGGGATACAGGTGGGCAATTTTTTTTAAAAATTGTATTTGATGATCATTGATATGTTCACCAAACTGCTTTCTCCTAGGAACAACAACTGGTAATTTCCCTAAAGAAATAACTGACATAAACGTCGCTGGGCCGCCATGTGTGATAACAATCTCAGCTTCTTTCATGTAAGAGTTCATATCATCATATGAGAGAAATTTTGACCACTGACAATTCTGAGGTTCGAAGTCTGAGTAACCCGTTTGAATGAACACTTCTTGATCAATAGCACCTGTCCCTTTTAATCTATCAACTTCTTTAATAAGACGGTTGAACTGCTGTTCATGTGTCCCCACTGTGACAAAAATCATTAAAAAATTCCTCCTAAATTAATTGCCTTAGGATAAACTTTTTTCATTTCTTCCCACTGAACAATAAATTTATCTGTTACAGGATACACTAATTTTCCTGTCAAAGTTGGTTTATCTATCCTGTCGAAAACCTCTATATAAACGGTCTTACAACCAAATAACTTACCAATATAAAAGAATGGTACTGCTACAGCGGCACCAGATGATATGATAACATCTGGTCTTTCTTTTCTAAGGACCTTAAAAGCTAGAATAGTATTTTTTACCAAGTTTTTGACATTACGGTTTGTTGGAAAGAAGCAATGATATACAATCTCTTCTCTTAGAATACTCCTAGCATCTTCTTTATCAAAGGTTACCCAAAACCTATCTTCTTTTTCCCAAATGGGTTTCAAAAGGTTCAAGTGTGCTAGATGACCACCACTTGAACCAACCAGACAAATTTTCATTATATTCCTTTCAAACCTTACCTTTACTTAGCTCCTGTCCCGAGTAAAACTACCTTTAGTGTTAGGAGAATAATCTTAATATCTGACCAAATAGACCATTCATTGATATATTGAACATCTAACTTTACGATTTCATCAAAATCAGTAATATTATTTCTACCAGATATTTGCCACAAACCAGTGATTCCTGGCTTAAAACTAAGGCGTCGCTTCTGCGTTGAATTATACTTTTCATATTCATCAACTGTGGGAGGGCGTGTTCCTACTAAACTCATATCACCTTTTAAAACATTATAGAATTGAGGCAACTCATCTATGCTTGTTTTTCGAATAAATTTTCCTATTTTAGTAATTCTAGGATCATCTTCTAACTTAAACATTAGCCCTGTCATTTGATTGTGAACTAATAAATCTTTCTTAATTTGTTCTGCATCTACTCGCATTGATCTGAATTTATAGAATCTAAAAATCCTACCATTACGACCTACTCTATTTTGAGAAAAGATAGCCGGTCCACCATCTTTTCTGATTTGCGGAACTAGAAAAATTGCCACAATGCCACATATGAGCAAACCTATAATAGCACCCGTGATATCCAAAAATCGTTTTGCTATAAGGTGACTATATTTATAGAATTTCATAGAATATGTAATAACACTATATCCTTCAAAAGTTTGGATTCGCTTTTCTCCTATATTATCAAAGCTAAGTGCCTCTACATTAACATTGACAATCACTCCCATTGCTTCAATGTCATTAATAATATCTTGTATTTGGTATTTACCAAATAATTCAATGGGTATGTTAATAAAAGCTTGATCAACAGTTAAGCAGGTTAACTCTGAAGTAAGAGCATCTTTGTTTATTATCCTTAACGAGTTATGTTTCAAATCATAACAATCCTTTTCAGAGGAGTCCAAGATACAGACAGCGATATAATTATGGTCGTATTTATTCCTAAAGGCCATTTTTGATAAAGAATCCTTATTCGTTATCAAAACAACTTTGGTATCTCGTGAAAACTTAGCGTAAGAATATTTTCGATAATATTTTAAAAATGAATTCAATAGATATAATAAAATCGAATTCATAGCAATAAAAGTAAAAAAGGAAAGTCGTGTCGTTGTAAAAGAGTTTTTAAAAATAAAAAATAATGAACTTGATATGAAAATATAGTAAAAGCTGTATTTCAATACCATTTTAAACTCTTCAAGATAGCCACGACTCCAAAAATCTCTGTAAAAATCAGAAAGATAAAAAACAATATAATGTATCAATAGAACAAACAATAAATCTTTATTGCTTTTAAAATTGGGAGTAATTAATGTTAATGTCAAACTTGCAGAAAAATAAACTACAACTGTTTGAATCATCGCTATAATAATCTTTTGTATATTTTCTTTTTCTTTCAATACCAGAGTCCCTTACTTCCTTTTTCTATCCCTTTTTCCGTAATTTCCATAATCGCCGTAAGTAGCAACAGATTCATTAACTTTATTAAGAATAATACCTAAGAACTTTGAACCACTTTGTTCCATCTGTTCTTTTGCTTTTTCAACATAATTACGTTTTATTCTGCCTGCTTGGGTTACTAAAATAAAACCATCGCAAGCATTAGCGATTATTGCGGCATCAACAACTAAACCAATAGGTGGAGTATCGATGATAATATAATCAAATATATTTTTAATAGCTTCAATCATCTTATTAAAATAAGCGTTCTGAAGTAATGCTGTTGGATTTGGTGGTACTTTTCCTGAAGGAACGACCATCAGTCTAGGAACATTGGTTTCACAGATAATATCTCCAAGATCTGCATTACCTGATAAATAATTCGTCAAGCCTTTAATAGTTCCAGTTGCTTTAAAGGTTCCAGACATAACAGAGTTCCTAGTATCCGCATCAATTAATAATGTTTTAAATCCTGCTTGAGCTAAAGATAAAGCTAAACTTGTTGAAGTAGTGGATTTTCCTTCCCCTTCCCTAACAGAGGCAATTGCAAGAATTTTATTTTCCTTTCCACTAAACTGTATGTTTGTACGGATCGCATTGAAGTATTCTTCTGTTTTTTTTGCTTGTCTTAACTTGCTATCAACTATTTCTAAACGAGTCATTATATTCTCCTTAAAGTTTATTCAAATCTGGTACTATACCTAAAGAAGTAAGTCCTAAGACCTTTTCAATATCTTCTTCAGTATTAACACGATCATCCAAAATCCCCATAATAACTAAAACAATAGTTGATAATCCTGCACCAACAATAAACCCGATTAGTACATTCTTTTTAATATTAGGAGAAGATGGTGCTTTAGGTAAATTTCCCTTCTCAAGAGTAGTGATATCCTCTACTTGAGTAACTGCCTTGATTTTTGAAACTGCTGCTTCTCTAACTGAATTTGCTAATTTTTGAGACATTTTTGGATTAGCATCTTCGACCGATATTGAAATAACACGTGTATCTTTTAAAATAGAAACTGTTATTTTTTGTAGCAACTGAGACGAAGGATAATTCAATTTTTCAGAAGAAATAACTTTTTCTAGAACGTCAGTAGACGTAATAATCTCCTTATAGTCATTTGCAAGAAAACTCCCCGCTTGTAGATCTTGTGCAGTAATACTATTATTAGGGGTATTAGGGTTAATGACATATATCCTTGTTGAAGAAGTATATTGTGGCGTAACAATAAAAAGACTATAGAAAAGTCCAGCTGTTGCAAACGCAATGGCAACAAATGTGATTAAAAATTTCTTTTTCCACAATTTTTTTAAAAGGTTGAATATATTTATTTCAACTTCTGTATTAGCTATTTTATTCATGAAATCTCCTAAATGTAATGGTTTTTTAATATAGATTGAGCATTTTCAATAAAAAGTTGGTTAGCACGTTCTTTACCGAAATCTCTACAGATAATCTTATAAGCTTCTGCTAAAAATGGCGGTCTAACATCAAGGTTATGCATATCACTCGCTACAAAATGCACTAAATTTTCCTCTAAAAAATAACGGGCTCTTTTCTTAAAGCGTTTATGCTTATCATTAAAAAGTTTTTGTTTCAAAATATGGAAACTATTTATTTGTGTGTAACACCCCATATTAATAATTTCCTTCACCCGTTCTTTTTGATTCTCTAAAGCGTTATACCTCTCTATATGCGCAACGACTGGTGTAATACCAAGCATTAAAACATTTGACAAAGCTGTATGAATATCTTTCCAAGAAGTTTGCATAGAAAATTCAATTAAAGCAAATTTCGTATTGTTTAAAGTTGGAATTTGCTTTAACTTCAGTTTTTCTAACATATCACTTGTATAGTATAATTCTCCACCATATAAGATTTGAAGATGTTCAAATCTTTTTTCCGCTTCGTGTTTAACTATAGAAAAGTTTTTGAAGATAATATCTTCAGGTGTTTCAAACATACCTTTTCTTCTATGTGATGTCGAAACAATTATTCTAACACCTTGTCGATAACTTTCTTCTATTAAAGATAAACTCTCTTCAAGCGTTTTGGGCCCATCATCTACATCAAAAACGATATGAGAATGAATATCAATCATTCTTGTTATTCCTCCATTGTGTTCTTAATTTTTGATTTTGCATTAGATAAGCTAGATTGATCAATTGACATCATATAAAGTTGAGCTCCTGGCATTGCATATGAAGGGAGTTCACCCGTTGAACCATGACCAGTTAATGCTTGTGACTCGACAGTGAAGCGTTGTCCAGTTGACAATTGATTGTTAATCAAATCATTAATATTATCAATAGTCATATTAGTTTGAACGGACGTTTGGAGCTGTGAGGTAATGCTATTTAATTTTGTTACTGACTGACTAGAAGCTAACTTATTTATAATAGCTGCAATCACTTTTTCTTGATTTCTACCTCTATCGTTATCGCCTCCTTGTAGAGAATAACGTTCTCTAACAAAGCCCAAAGCCTGCTCAGAATTCAATGTTACTTGACCAACAGGAAAGTCAAAATTACCATGTTTACTTGTAAAAGCTTGATCGTTATAAACTGTCACTCCTCCCAAGAGGTCTATTAATTTTAAAAATGATGAAAAATTAATTCTAGCATAATAATCAAGGTTGATGTCGTAAAGGTTTTCAAGTGTTTTCATTGATGTCTCAACACCATACAAACCTGCATGGGTTAATTTATCATATTGATTGCCCCCACCATCTGGAATTTTTACATAGGCATCTCGTGGTGTTGTCGTTAACAATACTTTGTGGGTATTGGTATTAACCGTCATAATAATATTTACATCAGATCTTGATACTGTTGATATAGAGCCAAAAGTATCAATACCGCTAATATAGATATTAAATACCCCTTCTTTATGATTAGTATTTTTACGATTAATTTTTTTCTTAATTTTGTAAGTATAAATCGTTTTTATCTGCGATTTAAAATCAGGGGTACTAAGTTCAATTAAGCTAACATAAGCATTATTTAAAACCATAGCTTGACTATCACCATTTTTAATTCTATTGTATGCATCCTGGTAAGAATCTGTTTTTTGTGGTGTAATAGAGATTCCTTTTTCTGATTTTATATGTTCTATCAAATCAGTAATATTTGAAGTATCGTTTTTAACTGGTGCGGCTAATTTGCTGACAGCTTCTATATTGGTTATTTTAGAATCTTTTGGTACAACTACACTCATCTCAATTTCAGAGTATGAAGCAGTTTTATTTAGATTATTTGTCAAATCAATGGTTGACTTAAATCCATATAAAGTAGTAGCAACGAAAATAGAGGATAGTACTAAAATTATAGTTGTAAAAATTCTAGCTTTATTCTTAATACAAAGAAATAAACTTGCTAAAATGATTAAAATAATTACAACTCCATAAATGACGTTCAAGTGTCTAAATGCCAAAAAATGGTGACGATACATAAGAAATAATGAGACTACACTTAACAAAATAAAAATCAACAAAAGAAATAAATTAATCACCCGTAGAGGTGTATGTGAGTGTTTCTTTTGGTGACGGCGCGAATGATTAGACATTGTAATTCTCCAATACTTAAAAAAGCCTTAATTTTACTTGGATATTATATCATTTTTCAATACAATATTCAACGAAAATAATATTGGAATAATCTGATTATATTAGCTAAATAACATTTTCAATTGATCTATATTGATAATTTAGCTGATCTAATTGAATTTATTTACATTCTAGTTTAAACTAGAATTATGAGAATTCAACAATTACAATATGTTATTAAGATTGTAGAAACTGGTAGCATGAATGAAGCCGCTAAACAACTCTACATTACCCAACCTTCACTTTCAAACGCTGTTAGGAACCTTGAGACTGAGATGGGTATCCAAATTTTTATTCGAAATCCAAAAGGAATAACGTTAACAAAAGATGGTATGGAATTTCTGTCATATGCGCGACAAATTCTAGAACAAACAGCACTTCTTGAAGAGCGTTATAAGGGTGATAATACAAGTCGTGAGCTGTTCAGCGTTTCTTCACAACACTATGCATTTGTGGTTAACGCTTTTGTAGCTCTCTTTAATGGCACAGACATGACCCAATACGAACTTTTTTTACGTGAAACTAGGACTTGGGAAATTATTGATGATGTTAAAAATTTCCGTTCAGAGATTGGTGTTCTGTTTCTTAATAGCTATAATAGAGATGTATTAACCAAATTATTCGACGATAATTCCTTAATTGCCACAACTCTTTTTACTACTACACCTCATATTTTCGTGAGCAAATCCAATCCCTTAGCTAATAGAAAAAAATTAAGTATGAAAGATTTAGAAGATTATCCTTATCTGAGTTATGATCAAGGCCTGCATAATTCTTTCTACTTTTCTGAGGAAATGATGTCTCAAATTCCTCACCCAAAATCCATTGTTGTCAGTGATAGAGCAACTCTGTTTAATTTAATGATTGGATTAGATGGTTATACAGTGGCAACTGGTATCCTCAACTCAAAATTGAACGGTGACGAAATTGTCGCAATCCCTCTTGACGTGGATGATGTTATTGATATTGTCTATATCCGACACGACAAAGCAAACCTTTCAAAAATGGGACAAAAATTTATTGACTATTTATTAGAGGAAGTTTCGTTTAATCATAAAAATAAACAGTCCTGAGATTGTTGTACTGACCCCCAAAAGTTGGACAATTTATTTTAAGTGAAGGATTTAGTTCTGTATTGCACAGGACTAAGTCCTTTTAGTTTTGCTTTGATTCGCTTGTTGTTGTAGTAAAAAATGTAATCTGTGATAGCTTGCTCAAGGTCATCAAGTGATTTGTAAGACTTCTCCAAGCCATAGAACATCTCAGACTTTAGAATCCCAAAGAAAGATTCCATCATACCGTTGTCAGGACTGTTCCCCTTCCGTGACATAGAAGGACGAATGCCTTTGTCCTCCAGAAATTGATGGTAGGACTTGTGCTGGTACTGCCAGCCTTGGTCGCTGTGGAGAATGGTTTCGCTGTATGAAGCCGCAGGAAAAGCCCTCTCAAGCATGGTTTGAACCTGTTTCAAGGCAGGAGACCGAGACAGGGTAAAATCAATTATCTCACTGTTATAGCCATCAAGAACAGGCGATAGATAAAGTTTCCCTTCAGGTAAAGCAAACTCCGTCACATCGGTATAGCACTTCTCATAGGGCTTCGACCCCTCAAACTGGCGTTGAATCAGGTTATCAGCCTTCTTACCAACCTCACCTTTGTAAGAGGCATACTTGCGCTTACGACGAATACGAGCAGTCAAGCCCATACTTTTCATCAAGCCTTGAACCCTTTTGTGGTTGATGACAAAGCCACGATTTCGCAGTTCTAAATAAATCCGACGATAGCCATAGTTTCCTCTATGTTCATCATAAATGGATTGAATGTCAGATTTGATTGCTTTGTCTTTATCTGGTTTATTCAGTTTCTTTAGTTGATAATAGTAAGTTGCACGAGCTATCTTAGTTATCTCAAGTAAGAGGTCTAGTCGGAATCCTCCTGTGACCATTTCTCTAATTGTTTCTGCCGTTCGCTCTGTAAGGCTTCGTCCCTCAAGCGCAAATCCCTCAACTTTTTTAGAAAGGCATTCTCCGTTCTCAAGCGCTCATTTTCTTCCTGAAGTCGCTCGAGCTCTGTCATTTCTTCCCAAGTTTTCTTACGCTTACGTCCCATTTTACTCGGTCTCCCTCTTGTTTTCTCAACAATAGTATAACCATTTTTCTTAAATTGGGAAAGCCAATTTGTGAGTATAGAACAATTAGAGAGAGCATAATCAAGAGAAACAGAGAGTTGAGAACAACCATGAATCAAGACTTTATCTATCATTTCCTGCTTTAATTCAGGTGGATAATACTCATTTCTACCTTTTTCGACGATTTCTACACCATACCGATCCATGAGTTTTATCATGTATTTAAGATTCGAGATACGAACATCATATCGTTGACTAATCTGAGACCAGGACATCCCGATCTTTCTTAACTCGTATATTTCTAGTTTATCTTCATAACTTAATTTCATCAGAAAAGCACCCCAATCGTTAGATTTTTTGTCTAACTTTTGGGGTGCAGTTCATGTCTCAGAACTGTTTTTAAATTACTCAAGTATCTTTATAATAAGCTTGTTAACCGTATCGTAGTGAAAATTAACAGTATCATACTCAACACCAATTACCTTTGCCAAGAAGATAATCTGGTCTAAAAATGCTTGAGAAGAAAATTGAGTTGTACGATATAGTTCTTGCTCATCAAAAGGTTTAATCAGGTGAGCCAAAGGATTTCTGACTGATTTTTCGAACTGTCTTAATTGAATGATGGTCGATTTCACTTCTTCATCAAGGTCGGTTAATTGTAAACATTCTGCAAGGCTTTTAGAAGTCAAGCGACTATCGTGCCACCTTTCAGAGAATGCCAAAAGGACTGGATGGTTTGACTCCTTTAATTCTTTAAACTTCCAAGTATCGTAGTGATCATCTCTTGCATTATAGATGTAATCATGCAAGTGAGGTACTTCTTGTGCAAGTAAAATCATAAATAGACGATATAAAATAGGACTAACACTACGGACAAAATCTATGATTAATCCATTTTTTACTTTTGCTTCTAAATCCATGATGTAATTTGCCAGCAACTCTAAATCATACGAGTTATGCAAAAGCTTTATATTGTATTTTTCTTGTAATATAACAACTTGTTCTTGATGAGCAAAAAGAAAATCAATGTTTAACTCTCGACGCTCTTTCATCATTTCTAATAAAAATAATAAATCTGAGTTTAAAGGACCATGTTTTCGTAATAATAAGAAAGCATTATGATAAGAATACTGTTCCACTAATACTTTAAGAGCAGTTGAAAAATCTGTCATTTCTATCCTCATTCAGAAATAAGTGTTTCGAGCCCAACTTTCATCATATCAGTAAATGTTGTTTGACGCTCTTCTGCACTTGTATCTTCTTCTGGATTATTCAAGTTGTCTGAAATCGTCATCATAGCAAGAGCATTAACATTGTGTTGAGCTGCAAGATAGTAGAGAGCTGCTGCTTCCATCTCAATAGCATGAACACCTAGTTTACCCAAAGCCATATTACGATCTGGTTGGTTTGAATAAAACACGTCTGAAGATAATACACTGCCTACATGAGTTGTAATATCCATTTCCTTTGCGATGTGATAAGCTTTATCCAAAAGTTTAAAATCAGCAATTTGCGGAAAATCAAATTCAGGCCAATCATTACGGATAATATTAGAATTTGTTGCTGCTGCTTGTGCCAAAACAAGTTCACGAACATGGATATCAGGATTAATAGCACCTGCTGTTCCTACGCGAATCAATGTTTTAACCCCATAATCAACAATTAGTTCGCGAGCATAAATTGAAATTGAAGGCATACCCATACCAGTTCCCATAATAGAAACACGATGTCCTTTATAGGTACCTGTATAACCAAACATATTGCGAACTGTATTAAAACACACCGCATCTTCTAAAAAATTCTCGGCAATAAATTTCGCACGGAGTGGATCTCCTGGAAGTAAAATTTTATCTGCAATTTCACCTTGTTTTGCTTCAATATGGATTGACATATAAACTCCTCATTTTTCTTATAAAATAATCATAGGCAGTAGCAAAAAGTACTGCTATAGTTAGGGGAACAATAGTTATAACAGATTGACCAGTAAAAGATATGACTAAACCGACAGCTGTCAGTGGCGCTCTCATTGTAATAGCTAAAAAAATAGCTGCACCAACCAACATACTGGTTACTATCGATAGGTGGGGAAGTAAAGGAATAGAAATACTAGCTAACAAAAAACCTAAACAAGCACCAATGGAAAAAGATGGTGTCAGTATACCGCCATAAGCACCAGCGTAAAGAGTGGATAATGTTGCTATCATCTTGAGAACAACTAAAATAGCGATTAAGCTAACTGTGGTCCCTTTAAAGACTTCTTGAACTAGGGCATTACCATTTCCTAAAATCTGGGGATAGATTATTGATAAAACAGATACTATCAATGACACTACTGGCAAACTTAACAATATTTTTATATTTTTAATACGTCTCTCTGTCACTTTTTGATTTAAATATCTAAAGCTAATCGCAATCGGAGTTACACATAAAACGATCAAGAACATAAAAGCTAATGACTGTGAATTCAGACTCATCTTTGAAATATGATAAAGAGGGGCTGTCGAAATAACTAATTGAGCAATACTAGCTGCACCAAAAGTAGAGACTAGCAATGTCACAATATTTTTCAGTGAAATTCCTAAAGCTAAAGTTTCAAAAGCAAAGAATACACTAGCTAAGGGTACTTGATAAACTGCTGACAAACCTGCAGCTGCACCACTAACGATTAATAAACGTTTATCCAGCACTTTAAGTGCTAATAAATCCGATATTTTCCCAGCATTTATGGCTCCAAACTCTCGTGGCGCTCCTTCTTTTCCAATAGGACCACCAGCTCCTACATAAATCAATTGCAAAAATGCGTGACCTATATGTAGCCAGTAAGGTGATTTTTTTACAGAAAAATCCTTAAAAACAACCTGTTGTTTAATACTAGTTATTTGCTTTGGCTTGATTTGTAAGTAATACCAACTAAGGGATGCTAAAAAGGAGACTAAAGTAAGTGATAACACTCTTTTAATTGGTGTGACACTATTTAACAAAGACAGAGTATTTTCTCTACTATCACCAAATGCTAACCACTCTGTAAACATTAATACATAGTGCATTAAGATAGCTCCAACTCCTGCCATAACTGTCATAAATAGAACGGCTATCATAAACTTGACAGCATAGTATAATCGAGAAACCATTTTAAAGTTCAGCAACTAATGATTTAACTAATCCCTTGAAATCTTCTTTAATACGCTGAGTAACTTCAACGACCTCCTCATGATTGAGCTCTGATTGGAAGCCAGCGGCAAAGTTAGTAATTGCTGAAATTCCTAACACTTTAAGCCCTGAGTGAGCTGCAACGATCACCTCTGGAACCGTGGACATACCTACCGCTTGTGCGCCCATTGTTTGGAATGCACGAATTTCTGCAGGTGTTTCATAAGTGGGTCCTGATACACCCAAGTACACACCTTCTTCGAGTTTGATATTCTGTTTTTCAGCAATTTGGTGAGCTTTTTGTCGATATGTTGCTGTATAAGCATCCGACATGTCTGGGAAACGTGGTCCAAATTCTTCAAGGTTCTCACCTATGAGAGGGTTAGTCCCAATCATATTGATGTGGTCTTTGATCAGCATTAAAGTTCCTGGTCCGTATCCAATCCCACCCGCTGCATTAGTCACAAGCACACTGTGGCAAGCCAATGCTCTCATGATACGTACTGGGAAAGTAACGACTTCCATTGTATTTCCTTCATAAAAGTGAAAACGACCTTGAAGCGCTAATACCTTACGGCCTGATAAATCCCCATACACTAATTTTCCAGCATGACCAACTACTGTTGACTGTCCCCAATTTGGGATGTCTGCATAATCCACAACAATGGGATTTTCGATTTCTTCAGCTAATTCTCCTAAACCAGAGCCTAAAATAAGACCAAATTCTGGTGCTGTGACGCCTTTTGCTTGCAAAAAGTCTCTAGTCTCATTAATTTTTTCTAATAATGTCATTTACTTACCTCCTAAACTATTATTCACTATACAATATGCTATAAACTTTGGATAATCTGCCCATCTTCTTTAACAAAATCTTTTTCCATCTTTACAGGTAAAATGGTTAAAATTTCTTCACAGGGTCGGCAGAGTTTTGCACCTTTACTCGTAACAACTATGGGACGATTGATAAGAACAGGATCTTGTATCATCGCATCAATCATTTCTTCATCTGTAACGCTAGAAGATTCCAAATTGAATTTCTCATAAGCAGGAACATCTGTTCTTAGAAGTTCTCTCACAGAAAGTTTCATTTCTAACAACAGTTCAACTAGTGCCATCTTGCTAGGTGGTGTTTTCAGATAATAAATAATTTCTGGTTCAATACCACAATGACGAATAATGGCAAGTACGTTCCTTGATGTCCCACAATTTGGGTTATGGTAAATCCTAACTTTTTCCATCATCTTCCTCTCAATTTTTAATGCTACAAGTGTCTTAAGGAAATAAAAATTTATACCAAGTCCTGCAAGAAGCTCTCTCCAATCATCGCAGTATCAACACCAAAGTTATCCGCAACTGTTGCTGAAATATCTGCGAAATGCCCTACTGGGATAAGGCCGTTTCCTGTGAAAGATGGGCTATAGGCTAAGAGAGGAATGTATTCTCTTGTATGGTCTGTACCTGCATAAGTTGGGTCATTACCATGATCGGCAGTGATCAAAAGTAAGTCTTTGTCACGCATCGCTGAAACGATCTCTGGAAGACGCTCATCAAACTCATGAAGACAATCACGATAACCATGAGGATCACGACGGTGACCATAGAGAGCATCAAAGTCAACCAAATTAGTAAAGGAGAAGCCTTTTTCAAACTCTGATAACCCCATCGTTTTTATCAAAGTATCAATACCATGACTATTTGATTTGTTATGTCCCATATCATGATTAATGCCTGAACCATTGAAAATATCATTGATTTTACCAACAGCATAAGTATCGATGCCAGCTTGATCTAGTTTATTTAATACGGTATCTTCAAATGGTGATACTGCATAGTCGTGACGGTTGGCTGTACGCGTAAAGTTGCCTGGTTCACCCACATATGGACGAGCGATAATACGACCAAGGAGAGCTGGACGCTCCATTGTGATACTACGAGCATATTCACAAATACGGTAGAGTTCTTCTAGAGGGATGATATCCTCATGAGCTGCAATTTGTAGGACTGGATCAGCTGAGGTATAGATGATGAGCTCACCAGTTTCCATTTGGCGTGGTCCGAAGTCATCAATAACAGCTGTCCCTGAATAAGGTTTATTCGCTTCACGAATAACTTTACGTCCTGAAAAATCCTCAATCTTTGTGATAATATCTTCTGGAAAACCATTCCAGAAAGTATCAAATGGCTCTGTAATATTTAAGCCCATGATCTCCCAATGCCCTGTCATTGTATCCTTACCAAGTGATACTTCTTGTAACTTCGTCGCGTAGCCACTTGGATTTTCTTCTGCAGGGACGGTCTTAAGCGCTTGGGGACGAGGAATATTACCAAGTCCGATTTTAGCCATGTTTGGCACCGCAAGTCCAACTGTTTTTGAAATGTGGCCAAGCGTGTCTGAAGCACCATCAGGAACTCCTGCATTGACAAAATCATTGGCATCTGGTGCCGCTCCAATACCCACTGAATCTAAGACAACTAAGTGAATGCGATCAAATTGTGACATTATATCTTCTTTCTAAGGAGGTTACGGTTAGCTCCTAAAACCGATTATTTAAATAATTATTTTTCAAGTATGTCAAGACCATTTTTGCTTGCTACTATAACTTTATTAACCATACCATTAAATAAACCATGTTCAACAACACCAACTGTATGGTCAAGTTCATTCGCTAACTGCTTTGGATCCTCTATTTTTTTCAAATCTAGGTCGATGATGTAGTTCCCCATATCAGTGATAAAGCGGTCACCTTCTGTTTCACGGAAAGAAGGACAATAACCTTTTGATTTAAAAACCCGAAAAAGACGCTCAGAACCATATCTAACAACCTCAACAGGCAATTTAAATGCACCTAACGTTTCAACAAGTTTGCTCTCATCGACAACCCAGATATATTCTTTAGTTGGAGTAGCTACTATTTTTTCCATGAGCAGCGCACCACCGCCCCCCTTGATACCATTAAAATCAGGGTCTACTTCATCTGCTCCATCCACAGTGACATCAATGACATCAATATCATCTGCTGATTTCAACGGAATACCTAATCCTCTTGCCTGCTCAGTCGTACGGTTTGACGTTGTAACGCCTATGACTTGCAATCCCTCTTCTTTGACACGGCGTCCAATTTCTTCAACAAAAAAATATGCTGTAGAACCTGTCCCTAAACCCACAATCATACCGTTTTTAACGTATTTTGCAGCGGTCACTCCAGCAAGTTTTTTTAGTTCGTCCATATTTTCCCCTTTTAAGTTAATGTTATCTAATATTTTTGATAAGTCTATTCAAAACACTATCTCAAGACACATTATACCATTTTTTAAGTGATTTTTGAAAACATTTTCTTTGTTCTTTATGCATTTTAGTTAGTAGTGATAGTCAAATTCTTTATTTTTAATAATCTATTGCTAACGCACTTATATCACCTAAAATAAGTGTTCAAACAAAAAAGATGAGTTTATTAGCTCATCTTTTTATGCATATAAGTTTTTTAGCGTTTGAATATCAACTTCTTGAATGCCATAATGCGAACCTTTTGACTGCATAACGGAATGTTGTTGATCATTATGTCCTAGACCTAAAGCATGTCCTAATTCATGTTCGGCCGTATTAACAATCCTAGTATGGTCATAACCAAACTGTTTATTCCTAAGGTAAAATGTGTTTAATTTAACTGTTACCTTTGAAATACGATTAGTTAAAGCATTTCTCTCGGTTTCAGCTACACCTGCAGCTTGTGTTTTAGCATCTGAGTAATCCTTAGCAATAATATCAGCATTAGGATTATCTGTTGTTTGTAACACAAAAGCACCTGTTGCATTCCAATTGGAGATTGCTTGCTTGTAAGCAGAGGCCAACTCAGAATCTCTAGTTGCTATATAGATAGTTGCCTGATTTTTATCCCATCTAGTATTTTCTGAATGATGAACATTATCCGTAGCTAGATTAGCAAAGGAATTTTTGAGCTGATTAGTGTCAGCAAAATTTAAAAATGTTTTTCCTGTCTGAATAATGTCACTAAGTTGATTAGCAAATTCTGATTGACTGTGATTCGCATAGTAATACAAGCCAAATAAAATAATCGCAATAACAAGAACTGTCTTGAATATTCCCCAAATGATATTCCAAATCAATCTAAAGATAAACTTTGGAATAGCAAATATCATTCTAAATAGTGTTCTCATTTTTTATCTCACCTTCTGTGTCTAATTTCCCAAAACTTAATGATTTAGTATAACAAGACTTTACTTGGATTTCAACGATTTAGCTAATACTAAGAAAGGCGCTCTTCTTTGACATAATCAACAGGGAGCCATTCTAAGACTTTTTCTAATTGTTGATTCCAGTAATACCATTCATGTTTACCATGATCATTGGAATAGTCAATAGTTAAACCTAATTGACGAAGTTCATCAATTGCGACTTCATTAGCTTCAAAAAGAAAATCTTCATAACCACACCATGCATAAAATTTAGTCTTCATATCAAAAGACTCAACGTAACGCCTTAGTGAATGACGCTCTATGTTATCAGTGTTATTCAAATCACCAAAAATTCCCGACCAATAGTTAGTGTTATCGTTGCCATTATTGAATAATAAATCAAAGTCAAAAGAAAGTGCACCTGACAAAGAGGCAGCATGAGAAAAACGATTAGTCAGTAGAGCTATTTTATATGCTCCATATCCCCCCATAGATAATCCGGCAATGAAATTTTTCTCTCTCTTATCAGACATATTAGGAAAGAAACGTTTCAAAACTTTTGGTAACTCAATAGCTATTGCATCAAAATAATCCAACCCATACTTTGTGTTGGTATACCATGCTAAGTCTGTTGATGGCATCACGACGATAAGATTAGTATGACGTAAAAGACGCTCTATATTTGTGCGTTTTTGCCAAGAATTCTCATTTCCCCCCATTCCATGGAGAAGATACAAAACAGGAATGTCACAATCATCAATTTTATCATCAGACATCTCAAAAGCATCTGGGTAAATAACATTGACTTGACGTTCCGTTCCTAGTACCTTAGAGTGATATTCAATATTAAAAAATGCCATAAAAACCTCCATTCTAGCAAGAAAGGTTACCAAAATTTGGTAACCTCTTAACACTATCAACGAACTTCCATAACCACAGGAAGGATTGCTGGGCGACGTTTCGTTTGGTCAAATAAGAACTTGCTGACCTCATCACGCACTTTCCCTTTAAGTTCACCCCAGTCAAATGTATCTTTACTTAAGTAATCTTCTACCGTTGTATTAACTAATTCTGCGCTCTCACGCAAAATATCTCTGCTTTTTTTCACATACACAAAACCACGCGTATTAACACGAGCTTTAGAAATAATTTTCTTTTCTTTTTTGCTGACAGTTATAACAACAATAAAAATTCCATCTTCAGATAATACCTTGCGGTCACGAAGTACAATATTACCAACGTCACCAATAGCATTTCCATCAATCATAACATCTCCAGCAGGAACAGATCCACTATGGAAGAAGCCATCTTTTTCAAGAACCATGATGTCACCACGCTTCACAATATAAATATCATCTGCTGACATTCCTACCTCTTGAGCTAAGCCCGCATGTGCTGACAAATCCCTATACTCTCCTTGAATTGGGAAAAGGTATTTAGGTTTCAATAGATTCATTAATAATTGTAATTCGCGACCATTTGCATGACCTGATACGCGCAAATTCTGTGTTATCAATTTAACTGAGCCACCAGCTTTATAAATCAGATTTTCAACACGCGCTACAACTGCCTCTTTTGCAATACTTGGTGTTGTTACGATAAATACTAAATCACCATCTTTAATTTGAACATAACGATGACGTCCGATCGCCATTTTTTGGAGACCATTTATCGGCTCTCCCATACGTCCAGTTTCAAGGATTAATAATTCGTTATCTTCGTAACGTGTCATATCTTTAGGTTTGATAATCATATTTTCATCAGCAATATGAATGCGTTTCATACGAATGGCCGTACGAACAATATTTTCAATATCAAAACCCGTTAAAACTACTCGACGACCGTTTTCTGCCGCTGCATCAAAGACTTGTTGAATACGAATGAGATTACTTGCAACTGCCGCTACGATGACTCTACCTTCTGCGTCTTCAATAACGCTCTTAATTTCATCACCGACCTCATATTCGCTAGCAACTTG
Organism: Streptococcus sp. 'group B'; assembly: GCF_002073795.1. Taxonomy (NCBI): domain Bacteria; kingdom Bacillati; phylum Bacillota; class Bacilli; order Lactobacillales; family Streptococcaceae; genus Streptococcus; species Streptococcus sp. 'group B'. Next base: position 1,452,111 of record NZ_CP020432.1, read on the forward strand.
CTCATTGCTTGTAGCATTTGCAGAATCTGATAAAAGTGCTAAAACACCATCACGACCAATTTCAGCTAAACGCGCCAGATCTGTTTGGTAATATTTCCTTGCAGCTTGATCAAATTTAAAGTCACCTGTGTAAACGATATTTCCCTCTTTTGTCCCAATAACAATTCCCATTGACTCTGGAATTGAATGAGTCGTTTTAAAGAACGAAATCACCGCATCTTGAAATTCAATTTCCGTTTCACTATCAATCACATGGAAATTATTGAATTTCTTGACTGCTGTACTATTTTTAACGAATAACTTAGCTAATTCAATTGTGAGAGGTGAACCAAACACAGGTGCTTTGACTTCGGCGATAATATAAGGCAATGCACCAATAGCATCCGCATGTCCATGGGTTAAGAAAATCCCCTGAACACGTTTTTTATTTTCAATTAAGTAATCAAGATTTGGAATAACAACATCAACACCCAGTTGTTCATTTTCAGGATATTTGAGTCCAGCATCCAAAACAAAGATAGAATCATTGACTTCTACTACATATAGGTTTTTTCCGTTTTCACGAACACCTCCAAGAGCAATGATTTTTATGTCGCTCATAATGAGTTTTCTCCTTAAATTTTGTTAATTCTTTTTTATAAAGCAGACAAGAAATTGTCCAATTATTATCATTAGTAATTGATTTATCGGTAACTTTTCTTGGGTTTGAAGAAAAACCTTATTAATCAATAATAGGAATATGAATTAAAGAGTGTGTCCTTATTTTCATTCCATTTGTACTTACGGTCCTTGTCTCTACAAGTCGATTTACAGCATTATTAGTATATCATATTTTGAAAATAATTTCTTGCAAAGTGTATAGAAAAAGAAGTGAAACACTTCCATTTCACTTCTTTTTAATCAAATAATTGATAATAGTCAGCTATAGCCATCTTGTTTTTTTGTGCCTGATTTAAATCTCTGACAATCTTGCCATCTTTCATTACTAATACACGATTTCCATATTTGAGAGCATCTTCCATATGATGTGTAATCATTAAGGCAGTCAACGAATCTTGTTTGATAAACTCATCAGTCAAGCCCATAAGCGAAACACTTGTTCTAGGATCAAGCGCTGCTGTGTGTTCGTCCAATAATAACAGATTTGGTTTTTTCAAAGTTGCCATTAATAAACTAAGCGCTTGTCTTTGTCCACCTGATAATAAACCTGTAGGTGTCTCTAAATGGCGATCAAGTCCATTACCAGTTCTAGCAATCAATTTTTGAAATTCTTCGGTATAGTTAGTAATCTTTCTAGGAACTAACGGTCTCTTTTCACCTCGAAATTTAGCAACTAATAAATTTTCAGCAACTGTCATCCTAGGTGCTGTTCCCATTTTCGGATCTTGAAATACCCGTGATAAATATTTAGCTCGTTTTTCTGCTGATAAATTAGTAACATCTTGTCCCATGATGTAAATATTTCCACTGCTTAACATCAAGGTACCTGCAATTACATTAAAAAGCGTTGATTTTCCAGCTCCATTTCCACCCAATATTGTAATGAAGTCATGTTCATAAATACTCAAATTAACATGATCTAATATCGTTTTCATTTCTGCTAAACCATTACTGACTTGTACGGTTGCTTCTTTTAACTCTATGATTTTCATCATCATTATAAGCGTACTCCTTTCAAAATCTTCGTTTTTAGGACAGGAACCATTAAACAAATTCCAAGCACTATTGCACTAAATAATTTTAGGTAATTCGTATTAAATCCTAAGGCGATTACTGCCGTTATTAAAAATTGATAAAGAATAGAACCCACCACTATAGCAATTAAACGTTCAAAGAGAGTTAAACCAGTAGAGTAAAGTACCTCTCCAATAATAATACTAGCTAACCCAATAACAATAACACCTATACCTTTTGATACATCAGCATATCCATCTTGTTGACTTACTAAAGCTCCTGATAAAGCAATTAAGCCATTTGATACAATTAAGCCAAGCATTTCCATTTTGTCGGTATCAATGCCGAAGCTCTTTGCCATATCAGGGTTGTCTCCTGTTGCAATATAAGCTTGCCCCAAGCGTGTATAGAGAAAATAAATTAAGACAGAAATCGCCAAGAGAATAGCTATCAAACCTAATACGAGAAGATTTAAATCATTTGAAAACGGAAGAAAATCTTTCAATGTTTGAATCTCATTTAAACCTAGATTTGCTCTTTTCATAACCATTAGCATAATAGAGTGGCATGAGGTCATTACTAAAATCCCTGCTAAAATCGTCGGTATCTTTCCTTTAGTATAAAGTAAACCAGTAACAAATCCCGCTAACATCCCTGATAGCATGCCTAGAATCGTCGCCAAAATAGGATTAACCCCTTGATTCATTAAGGTAACACAAACCGCTCCCCCTAGAGGGAAGGAGCCCTCTGTTGTCATGTCTGGAAATTTTAAGATTCTAAAGGTTAAGTATATCCCTAATCCTAATATCCCCCATAATAAACCTTGTGAAACTGATGAAATAATCATAAAACCCTCTTTCTAATCGTCAACCTTAACGGTAATTTCTGCCTGTTTCATAATCTTCTTAGGAATTTTAATTCCTAAGTGTTTGGCTGCTTTCAAATTGAGGCTTGGCTTCCCTGTATCAATAACTTTGACTGGTACATCTTTAACCGGCTTCCCTCTTAGGACTTTAATGGCCTGTTTTGCAGTTTCTAACCCTAAGCCATATTGACTCTGCGCTACTGATGCTATACTTCCTTGTTCAACCATGGTATCAACACTGGAATACACAGGTATATTAGCTTGGTTTGCTGCTACGATAACTGTTCTAAAAGCACTCGCAATAGTATTATCTTGTGGAACAAAGACAGCGTCTACTTTTTTGGTCATGACTGACATACTTGTTTTAATTTCATTTGTAGATGGTACAGAATATTTAAGAACTTCTAGCCCTGCTTTTTGAGCATATTTTGTAAACTCAGTTACTTGTGACACAGAATTATCTTCGCTACTAGCGTAAAGAATTCCTATACGTTTAACATTGGGAGTTATATCCTTGATTAATTGCACAGTTTGCTTGGTCGGAACAACGTTTGATAATCCTGTAACATTAGTTGTTGGTTTCTTCATATTCGTTACTAACTTGGCCCCTAAAGGATCAGAAACAGCTCCCATGATTATAGGAGTATCCTTAGTCGAAGCTGCTAAACCTTGTGCTGATGGTGTCGCAATTCCAATCAAAATATCATTGTGATGATTAACTAATTGTTTACTCATCGCTTGAATTTTACTTTGATCAGCTTCGGCGTTTAAAACGGTTAATTTAACTTTTTTCCCTTTATATCCTTCTTGAGCTAGACCATCTTCAACTCCCTTTTCAATAGCATCCAAAGCATCATGGGTTACATACTGTAAAATACCAATTTTAACAACTTGCTTTTCTGATAAATTAAGATGTTTTTCTGATTTGTTATAAAATAATTCCCCAACCACTAATATGGTCAATAGAATTAGCGTAGCTATCAGTCCTTTATTTTTCATATTTTCTCCTCACTTTAATAATATCCTGACTTTCTGGAGTTTAGCACAAAAGAAAAAGCGCCTGATAAATAACTTACCTTGCGCTCTCTATTGTTAGACTAGACCAGCGCATAGATACTTTTTTGAAGTACTCCAAAAAGTCGTATCTATGCACCCATAAACACAACTTTATCTACGCCAGTTTTGCCAATTGGTAAATAATGTTTTAGTCATTTACTAGTCATCCTTTCTCATGAATTTTTCTATAATTATATACTATATTCTGAAAATTGCAAGCCTTTTGCGTTATAAAAAAATATTTTTAGCTCAGCCTATGGTATAATAAATAAGCTATAATTTTTAGAATAAGGGGGACGCCATGTCTTTTGATGGATTTTTTTTACATCACCTCACAAATGAATTACAAGAACAGATTGAAAAAGGACGTATCCAAAAAGTTAACCAACCTTTTGACCATGAATTGGTATTAACAATACGCAATAATCGTCGCAACTATAAACTACTCCTATCTGCTCACCCTGTATTTGGACGTATCCAAACTACCGAAGCAAATTTCCAAAATCCTCAAAATCCAAATACTTTTACAATGATCATGAGAAAGTATTTGCAAGGTGCAGTGATTGAAACCATTCAACAAATTGAAAATGACCGTATATTAGAAATCATCGTGTCTAATAAAAACGAAATCGGTGATCACATTAAAGCGACACTTGTTGTTGAAATCATGGGAAAACACAGTAACATTATCTTGATTGATAAAAATGAACATAAAATTATTGAATCAATTAAGCATGTTGGTTTCTCGCAAAACTCCTACCGTACTATCCTTCCTGGTTCAACTTACATTGCCCCACCCAAAACAAAAGCAATCAATCCTTTTGATATTTCTGATCAAACTCTATTTGAGCTGCTTCAAACCAATGACCTAAGCCCTAAAAACCTCCAACAGCTCTTCCAAGGTTTAGGACGCGATACTGCGCTAGAATTATCTCACTGTTTGAAAGACAATAAACTTAACGATTTTCGTCAATTCTTTTCGAGAGAATATTATCCTAGCCTAACAGAAAAATCGTTTTCCGCTGTCCAATTCTCAAGCAGTCACGAAACATTTCAGTCTCTTGGACAATTGTTAGATTATTACTACCAAGAGAAGGCTGAAAAAGATCGCATAGCACAGCAAGCTAGTGACCTCATTCACCGTGTTCAAAGTGAGTTAGAGAAAAATATCAAAAAACTAGCTAAGCAACAAGACGAACTTCTAGCTACTGAAAATGCAGAGGAGTTTCGCCAAAAAGGAGAGCTTCTAACTACCTATCTCTCTATGGTGCCAAATAATCAAGATATCGTTGTTCTTGATAATTATTACACCAACCAAACGATTGAAATTTCACTTGATCGAGCTTTAACACCCAACCAAAATGCCCAACGCTACTTTAAAAAATATCAAAAATTAAAAGAAGCTGTAAAACATTTAAAAGGAATTATTTCAGATACGAAAAATACAATCACCTACCTTGAATCTGTTGAAACATCGCTAAATCATGCTTCTATGGAAGATATCAATGATATTCGTGAAGAACTTGTTGAAACTGGATTTATTAAGCGACGCGCACATGATAAACAACATAAGCGTAAAAAACCTGAACAATATTTAGCATCCGATGGCAAGACTATTATTATGGTGGGACGTAATAATCTCCAAAATGACGAGTTAACATTTAAAATGGCTCGTAAAGGGGAGTTGTGGTTTCATGCCAAGGATATCCCCGGAAGCCATGTGTTAATTCGGGATAACCTCAATCCAAGTGACGAGGTTAAGACAGATGCCGCCGAGTTAGCTGCTTATTACTCTAAAGCTCGTCTCTCCAATCTTGTTCAAGTAGACATGATTGAAGCAAAAAAACTCAATAAACCAAGTGGTACTAAGCCAGGTTTTGTAACTTACACTGGTCAAAAAACCTTACGAGTCACTCCCACACAAGAAAAAATAGATAGCCTTAAACTAAAAAAATAGACTGGGACATATCCCTGTCTATTTTTAGTGTTATTAATTATTTATAGGTATTCTTATTCACTTAAATCAATATCTTCTCTAAGCTTTTGTAGGTCAAAGTTAGCTTTCAAAAATTCTTGATCTTGAGTTGGGAAACATTGGTCAAGTTGGTCAACCTTTCCAATTTCAACTTTTCCTTGTGTGAGCGAGTAATCCATAACATGCCCACCGAAAGTTAAATCGTCTGAAATAAAGTGGACATGGAACCCTTTTACCCCCACACCATGAAATAATTCCGGCGTCCAAATCCCAACCAACGTACCAGATACATTCTCTCTGGTAAATTCTGGCTGATTAGATGCAATATCTGCAAAACGTTTATGTTGTGGAGATTTTGGAATCATACGAACGTGCATTCTTGAAAACGTTCCTTTGATTTTTAAAGACTTAAAGAGATTTTGACCTTCAAAGTTTTTTAGAATCATCTCTTCCAAATCCTTATTATCTGTCTCAGCATTGATATCAAATTGTTTTTGGATATGGTGTGGTAAAACCGCTGCATAGGGTACTGTCACATCATCTGATAATTGGATAATCTCTGCTTTACCATCTGTACCAATAGCTTGATAAGCTTTCCCATCCAATACAATCAATTCACCATCAATCATATGAACAGTACCGATTCCTAAGTCACCGTGAGTTAATAATTCTCCGATAGTTAGACTGCCTTTGTACAATCCTGCCATCAGTGAACTCAAGGTGCTGTATTGAAATAATTTAACTGTTTCTGACATATTAGACCTCGTCTTAGTAGAACTCGTCAGGTAAGATTGTTTCACCTAGTGTCACGTTATCTTTATAGTCAATAGGCACATCAATCAACACTGGTCCATTTTCAGCATCGATTAGAGCTTGTTTGAGTGTTTCTTCAAAACTGTCTTTGCTGTCTACACGGTAACCTTTAGCACCGAAACTTTCAGCGTATTTTACAAAATCAACTGGTCCAAAGTCAACACCTGAAGAACGCCCATACTTCATTTCTTCCTGGAATTCAACCATGTTATATTTTCCATCGTTCCAAATAATGTGAACAATTGGTAGATGAAGACGAACTGCAGTTTCTAACTCTTGAGCTGAGAATAAGAAGCCACCATCACCAGAAACTGAAATAACTTTTGTGTTGGGACGCAAAAGAGCCGCAGAAATTGCCCAAGGTAGAGCAACTCCTAATGTTTGCATTCCGTTTGAGAAGAGCAAGTGACGCGCTTCATATGATTTAAAGTAGCGAGCCATCCAAATATAATGGCTTCCCACATCAACTGTAACAGTCATGTCATCGGTGGTATTATCTTGGAGTACATCAATGAGATCAAGAGGATGAACAAGTCCATGAGCTGAGTCACGATCAAATTTAACATCGCTAACGTTTTCAATGTTATTACGAAGACCTTTCAAATACTCTTTTGAACCTTCTGGCAATTCATATCCTTTAATAGCTGGTAAAAGTAAATCAAGTGTATGTGCCATGTCCCCAATCAGTTCTCGCTCGGGTTGGAAATACGTATCAATTTCTGCTTGTTCAACGTCAATAACGATAATACGAGCAGAAATTTCAGCATTCCAGTTACGCGCCTCATATTCAATAGGGTCATACCCGATAGCAATAACTAGGTCTGCACGCTTCAAAAGCATATCTCCAGGTTGATTACGGAAGAGGCCTACACGACCAAAGAATGTTTCATCCTCGAGCTCACGTGACACAATACCCGCACCTTGGAAAGTTTCTACTACTGGTAGTTTAACAGCATCAAGAAGTCGACGTACGGCAGCAGTTACTCCCTCTGAAGATGCGCCATTTCCTAATAACAGTACCGGTAAAACAGCATTGTTAATAGCTTGCGCTAAATAATTAATATCTAAAACAGATGCCGAACCCAATTTAGGTGCACTAAGAGGTTTGATTGCTTTTACTGAGACTGGACTGTCTGTAACGTCTTGAGGAATAGAGATAAAACTTGCTCCTGGTTTACCAGATTTAGCAAGACGATAGGCGTTTGCAACAGTTTCTGACAAAGTATTAGGGTCATGAACCTCAGCAGAATATTTTGTAATAGGTTCTAGCATAGCAACGTTATTCATTGATTGATGAGCACGTTTCAATAAATCTCCTCGCTTAACCTGTCCACCAATTGCAAGAACAGCATCACCTTCATCTGTCGCGGTAACTAACCCTGTTGCCAAGTTCGAGATCCCAGGTCCACTAGTTGCAATAACAACTCCTGGTTCTCCCGTAATACGCCCGACAGCCTGAGCCATAAAAGTCGCGTTCTGCTCATGACGAGCAACAATTAACTCTGGACCTTTATCTTCTAGAGTGTCAAATACGCGGTCAATCTTAGCTCCTGGGATACCAAAAACATATTTGACATCATGATTAATGAGGCTATCGACAATTAAGTCAGCCCCATATTGATTATGTGATTCTGTCATTTTATCTCCCTCTTTTCACAAGAATGGTTCAATTATATCACAGTTTTTACATCAGATTGTGAAAATTTACTTGTGAATTTTTTATTTTTTTCTGTAAGTGTTTTCCTATTTAAATGTTATTCACCCATTCTGACATCTCTATATCGTCTGGAACTAATTTTAAATAAGCCTTTCCTACTTCTTGTGCCTTATCAAGGTAACCAAATTCTCTCAAAATGTAAGCATAATCTTGTAAAAATTCTGGATTATCTTTTAAATCATTATACAAAGATTGATAATAGTCTACACTATCATCCATTTCTAAAGCCTTGTGTGCTTTAGCGATATTCCATTTTGCAAGGATATTTTCTAAATCATCATTGTCTAATTCCAAGACTTCCTCAAACCGCTCTTCTTCAAGATACAAATTTGACAATCTCATAACAATTTCATCTTGGTTTTCAGAAACTTTTTCAGCTTGTTTCAAATAAGACTCCGACGAAGGAACATCATGTAATTCATACGATAATTGTGAAGCTAGTAAGAGAAGTTGACCATCAAAACTATTTTTACGAAGACCTTGCTGAACTAGACGTAAAGCTTCTTCAGATTTATGCTCCTCACGAAGAGATAAACCATAGATATATTCATAGCCATCAAAGTCTGGATTAATAGTATCCAACTGTTTAAAATAAAGGTTAGCTTTTTGATATTCTTCTTGATCATAAAGGATTGTTGCTAACTCAAAAACTGTTAAATCATCATACTCAATGTCAACGGCTTTTTCTAAAAATTCGATAGCTGCATCAAATTTCCCTATAATAGCGTAGGATTTACCAATACGCTGATAAGTTGAAACTCCAGTCGTTTCTAAGATTTCTCGATTGTCAAGTGATGCATATCCTTCTATCGCTTCTTGATAATGTTCCAAACTAAGGTTCATTTCAGCTAAACCAAATGTAACCAATGGGTCATCGCTAAGTTTGCTGGCTAGCAAAAGCTTTTCACGCGCAACATCAGTCAAGCCTTCCATATCATATAAGTCAGCCATAACGAGGAGGGCTGAAACATACTCTTGACTATCTTCTGAGATATAATCTAAGTATAAGAATGCTTGTTCAATATCTCCATCTTCGGCAACAATTTGAGCTAAATTGATAGCAACTTCTGGATAATTTGGTCGGATTTGATCATAGAGACGTTTTGCTTGGGGTAAAAAACCAATACTCTCCAAATAAGCTCCTAGTTCCAATAAGATTTCCTCAGGATCATTTTTCAACGCTTTTTCGAAATACTTGTTAGCATGTTCTAAATCCTGATTTTGGATAGAAACAATCATTTTTTCACTATTCAACATTTTTAACTTCTTCACTTCTTTCTTCAGTAACAACATCTATTGTATATAGCCCACTGACAGCTTTGTACCAATCAAACAATTCTTTAACAACAACTTTGATAGATGCATAAATCGGAATACTGAGGAATACTCCCCAAACACCAAACATCGCTCCAGAGGTTAATAAAATAAACATAATTGTAATTGGATGAATGCTAAGTTTATTACCTAAAACCAAAGGTGAGACAAAGCGTCCCTCTAGAGTTTGCTCAATAACAAAAACAATCGCAACTTTAACAACCATAACAGGTCCTGCGACAAGCGCTAAGATAAACACTGGAATTTGGGCGACAAAACTTCCCAAATAGGGAACCATATTTAACACACCGGCAATAATCCCTAATGTCACGCCATATCTAAGGCCTATAATACTATACATTATTGAAAAAATAACACCAACAGTAATAGCAACAATGATTTGTCCTTGCACATATCCTGACATTTGACTATTCATTTCTCGCAAAATACGATCAGCTGGTTGGCGTAGTTTGGTTGGTAAAACCATTAAGAAACCATTCTTCATGTTGCGACTATCTCTTAAAAGATAAAACAAAATAAAGGGAGCCATGATTGTTGCTACTGTCACACGTGCAACTGTACTAGCTAAATTTCCTGCCCAATCTAAAACATTCTTTGAAAATTTTTCAGCATAAGAGACCGCTTGGCTACTGATATTAGATAACATGCTCGATATTTCCCCTTTATAAGATTTTAACCAAGGGTTGTGATCTATAAACGAACTTGTTTCCATTTGCACTTTATTCACATATGAAGGGAGATCTTCCATAAAATGGCGTAATTGATTACTCATCATGGGAATAAAACTAGACATTGCCCAAATTAACAGAAGGATTATAATAGTAAAAACTGATAATATCGCTGTTACACGCTTAATTCCCCGCTTCTCTAAAAATGTAACCATAGGTTTTAATAGGTAATAAAGCAAGCCAGAAATTACAAGCGGCAATATCAGCACAGCAAGAAAATCAAACACAGGTTTAAACATAAAAGAGATTTTGGTAAAAATAAAAATCGTTAAAAATACCAAAAAGGTAATCATGAGAGCAATAACTGCTTGATTATTTAAGATCCATTTAAAAAACAAACTATTTTTAAATTCTTTTTCTGATGGTTGATTCATTCACATATCCTTTCAAGATGAATTCTAATTTTAATTCTCATTTATTATAACACGTTAAATTAAATTAAACTCAAAACAAGAGAGTAAAAAGTTAATTTTGAACGATTTTATGCACAACATGACCTGGCCATTCTATCAAATCCTGTGCTAAAAAATTAGGATTACAATCAATTTTTGTTAATTCTTTTATTGGAAGCCATACAAAATGTCGCTTATGCGTTCCTTCTTTGATAGATTCTGGCGCCTGACCCAAGAGATTAACAAAATATAAAAATTCAACTGAGTGATAATGATGTCTCTTAATATTAAACTGATTCTCAACAATATAGGCTAAATCACCAACTTGGCTGTGAAGACCTATTTCCTCAAGTACTTCTCTCGCAACAGCCTTATTGCTATCTTCTCCAACTTGAAGCGCCCCACCTGGCAAATAGTATTTATAGAGATGAGGAGCATATATTAATAGCAGTTTTTGATTTTCTATGATTAAAGCAGAAACTCTGACTCCGAATGTTTCGAGCTGGTCTCTAACCCTAAAATCTCTATTTTTCATAAAAATTAACCGTCTTTTCAATTAAATTTTGGTGTTCATCATAAACAAACTTAGCAGAAAAGAAAGGAACATCTTCTAAAATCCATTTAAAAATTTCGTAATCTCCTTGCCACGTTGGCTTAGAGAGAACTTGATCATATGGTACCCATTCTAAGGTTCCTTCTCGTGATTCATCATCTGAAATTAACTCTCCTTCATAATCTGTTACTTTAAAGACATAGGTATACCAATCATGACCTGGCGTAAATTCAGGAAAAGTGATGACTCCTTTAAAATCCATTTTTTTTACTGTTAAATGGGTTTCTTCTAGAATTTCACGCTTAGCACATTCATCCGGAGTTTCACCTGCCTCCAGTTTACCGCCTACCGAGATCCACTTTCCCTCATGAACATCATTCTCTTTTTTGTTGCGATGCAATAGAAGTAATTCCTTGCCATTGTCAATGTAACAAATTGTTGCTAATTTAGTCATTTCAAACTCCTCTCATTCTCATATTATAACAAAAAATAGCCTTTATTTAGGCAATTTACTATCAAAGTAGCACACAAATGATTAAACAAATTATTTTGTTTACCAGTTATTTACTTTTCACTTTGATGACATTTTAAAGGTTCTTTATCATAAACCTTTAAAGCATGCTATAATTAGGAAAAACCGGTTTACAATTTTAAACCCTAAGGAGTAAAAATGGAAATCAAAAAGAAACATCGTATTATGCTTTATTCAGCCCTTATTTTAGGAACAATATTGGTTAACAATAGTTACCAAGCTAAAGCTGAAGAGCTTACCAAAACTACCTCAACGTCCCAAATAAGAGATACTCAAACTAATAATATTGAAGTTCTCCAGACTGAAAGTACCACTGTCAAGGAGACTAGCACCACAACCACACAACAAGATCTGTCTAACCCCACAGCTTCAACTGCAACTGCAACAGCCACTCATAGCACAATGAAACAAGTAGTAGATAATCAAACTCAAAATAAGGAGCTGGTGAAAAACGGAGATTTTAATCAAACTAACCCTGTATCTGGAAGCTGGTCACATACAAGCGCTAGGGAATGGTCTGCTTGGATTGATAAAGGAAATACTGCTGATAAATCACCTATTATCCAACGTACCGAACAAGGCCAAGTAAGTCTATCCAGCGACAAAGGCTTTAGAGGTGCTGTAACACAAAAAGTGAACATTGATCCCACTAAAAAATATGAGGTTAAGTTTGATATTGAAACAAGTAACAAGGCTGGACAAGCTTTCCTTCGTATTATGGAGAAAAAAGACAACAATACGCGACTTTGGCTTTCTGAGATGACCAGCGGTACTACTAACAAACATACCTTAACAAAGATATATAACCCAAAGTTAAATGTCTCCGAGGTGACACTTGAACTTTATTATGAAAAAGGAACTGGTTTTGTTACTTTTGATAATATATCAATGAAAGCAAAAGGCCCTAAAGACTCAGAGCATCCACAACCCGTCACAACACAAATTGAAAAAAGCGTTAATACGGCTTTAAACAAAAATTACGTTTTTAATAAAGCTGACTACCAATACACTCTAACCAATCCGTCTCTTGGGAAAATTGTTGGTGGAATATTGTATCCAAACGCTACTGGTTCAACAACTGTTAAAATATCTGATAAATCTGGCAAAATAATTAAAGAAGTACCGTTATCAGTTACAGCTTCAACAGAAGATAACTTTACAAAACTCCTCGACAAATGGAACGACGTGACTATTGGTAATTATGTTTACGATACTAATGATTCGAACATGCAAAAGCTTAATCAGAAATTAGATGAAACTAACGCCAAAAACATCGAAGCTATCAAACTGGATTCTAATCGCACTTTCCTTTGGAAAGATTTAGATAATCTCAATAATTCAGCACAGTTAACCGCTACTTATCGTCGTTTGGAAGATTTAGCTAAACAAATCACCAATCCACACTCTACTATTTACAAAAATGAAAAAGCTATTCGTACTGTAAAAGAGAGTCTGGCTTGGCTTCATCAAAACTTCTACAATGTTAATAAAGATATAGAAGGCTCTGCCAATTGGTGGGATTTTGAAATCGGTGTTCCTCGCTCAATTACAGGTACCCTATCTCTCATGAATAACTACTTCACTGACGCTGAAATAAAAACTTATACCGACCCAATTGAACACTTTGTTCCTGATGCAGAATATTTCCGTAAAACGCTTGTCAATCCATTTAAAGCCCTTGGTGGTAATCTAGTAGATATGGGGCGCGTTAAAATCATTGAAGGTTTACTTCGTAAAGACAATACTATTATCGAAAAAACTTCTCATTCTCTAAAAAATCTTTTTACTACTGCTACTAAAGCTGAAGGCTTCTATGCTGACGGTTCTTACATCGACCATACAAATGTTGCTTATACTGGCGCCTATGGTAATGTTCTGATAGATGGTTTGACACAATTGCTGCCTATCATTCAAGAAACTGACTATAAAATCTCTAATCAAGAACTTGATATGGTTTATAAATGGATTAATCAATCATTTTTACCTTTAATTGTAAAAGGTGAGTTAATGGATATGAGTCGTGGACGCTCAATTAGTAGAGAGGCAGCTTCTTCGCATGCGGCTGCAGTTGAAGTTCTCAGAGGTTTCCTCAGATTGGCTAACATGTCTAATGAAGAGCGAAACTTAGACCTCAAATCAACTATTAAAACGATTATCACTTCAAATAAATTCTACAATGTCTTCAATAACCTCAAATCGTATTCCGATATTGCCAACATGAATAAGCTGCTTAATGACAGTACAGTCGCTACTAAACCTTTAAAAAGTAATTTATCAACCTTTAATAGCATGGACCGCTTAGCTTATTATAATGCCAAGAAAGACTTTGGTTTCGCGCTTTCATTACATTCTAAACGTACCCTCAACTATGAAGGAATGAATGATGAAAATACACGTGGTTGGTATACCGGAGATGGTATGTTCTATATTTATAATAGTGATCAATCTCATTATAGTAATCATTTTTGGCCAACCGTCAATCCTTATAAAATGGCTGGAACAACTGAAAAAGATGCTAAGCGTGAAGATACCACTAAGGAATTCATGAGCAAACATAGCAAAGACGCTAAAGAAAAAACCGGTCAAGTTACAGGAACATCTGACTTTGTTGGTTCCGTCAAACTTAATGATCACTTTGCTCTTGCCGCTATGGATTTTACTAACTGGGATCGCACCTTAACAGCACAAAAAGGTTGGGTTATCTTAAATGATAAGATTGTCTTTTTAGGTAGCAACATCAAGAATACTAACGGCATTGGAAATGTTTCTACAACAATTGATCAACGAAAAGACGATTCTAAAACACCTTATACTACATACGTCAATGGAAAAACTATTGATTTAAAACAAGCAAGTTCTCAACAATTTACAGATACAAAAAGTGTCTTTTTAGAATCAAAAGAACCTGGTCGCAATATTGGTTATATCTTCTTTAAAAATAGCACTATTGATATTGAACGCAAAGAGCAAACAGGTACTTGGAACAGCATTAATCGTACTTCTAAAAATACCTCAATCGTTAGCAATCCTTTTATCACTATAAGCCAAAAGCATGACAACAAAGGTGATAGCTATGGTTACATGATGGTTCCAAACATTGATCGCACAAGTTTTGATAAATTAGCCAACAGCAAAGAAGTAGAATTACTAGAAAATAGTTCAAAACAACAAGTTATCTATGATAAAAACAGTCAAACTTGGGCTGTTATCAAACACGATAATCAAGAGAGTCTCATTAACAATCAATTCAAAATGAATAAAGCGGGACTTTACCTAGTACAAAAAGTTGGTAATGACTATCAAAATGTCTATTACCAACCTCAAACCATGACAAAAACAGACCAATTAGCTATCTAACTAGCCGTACATAAAAAACCTATCATCAAAATGATAGGTTTTTTGGTTCAATTACTTAATGACTTCTTGAGTTTTAGCATACTTGGCTTCTACAGCATCTTTTTCTGCTTTCCACCATGTCTCATTTTCTGTATACCATTTAATAGTTTCTTCCAAACCTTCTGAAAAGTTTGTAAATTGTGGTTCCCAGCCGAGTTCTTCACGCAATTTTGTAGAATCGATAGCGTAACGAAGATCATGACCAGCACGGTCAGTTACGTGATCGTAAGCGTCTTTTGGTTGACCCATTTTCTCAAGGATAAGTTCAAGAACCTCCTTGTTGTTTTTCTCACCGTCGGCACCAATAAGGTATGTTTCACCAATACGACCCTTAGTCAAAATAGCCCAGACACCTGTTGAATGGTCATTTGTGTGGATCCAGTCACGGACGTTTTTACCTTCACCATAAAGTTTTGGTTTGATTCCTGCCAAGATATTTGTAATTTGACGTGGAATGAATTTTTCGATGTGTTGGTATGGTCCATAGTTATTTGAACAGTTCGAAATGGTCGCTTTTACGCCGAAGGAACGTACCCATGCCTTAACGATAAGGTCAGAAGCTGCCTTAGTTGATGAGTAAGGTGATGATGGATTGTATTTTGTTTCAGCAGTGAATTTTTCACCTGGTCCTTCACCATTTCCTGGAAGGTCTTCACGAAGTGGAAGATCTCCATAAACTTCATCAGTTGACACGTGGTGGAAACGGATATCGTATTTACGAGCTGCTTCAAGCAAAGTGTAAGTTCCGATAAAGTTTGTATGGATAAATGGACTTGGATCTTCCAATGAGTTATCGTTGTGACTCTCAGCCGCATAGTGAACAATAGCATCCGCTTTGGCAGCCAATTTGTCTACCAATTCAGCGTCAGCGATGTCACCAACAACTAACTCAACACGATCACCAAGAATGGCTTCAATGTTAGCACGGTTACCTGCATATGTCAATTTATCAAGGACAGTTACATGAACATCTGGGTGGTTATTGTAAACATAGTGTACAAAGTTTGATCCGATGAAACCAGCTCCACCAGTTACGATAATGTTTTTAAATTCAGTCATTTTTTCTCCGAAAAATTTTTTCTTTTTGCTGTTTGAAGGATACTGTTCTGTTAGAAGTAGTTCTATGGAATGTCATGCCTAAGAAATCAATATTTCAAATCCCTGAGGGAACAGGCCTTTTGCATGTTTCCTTTCACCCTTGCGTCAAACAACATTGCTAATTCGTTTTTACTTGCTAAGGTTAATGCCTTTTAAGAAGTTGAAAATTACAAATCTTCCTTCTTCAAAGGTTTTACATCTTTGAGAAGTGGGTGATTCTTATCTGCTTCTGAGACTTCTGCTTCTTCAAGGTTTTCCCACTGAATGCCTAGATTTGGATCTGCATAGTTAACGAAAGCATATTTTGGTTTGAGTTCAAGTGCCCAATAATCGTTAACGAGATAAGTATAAGCTGCTTTATCTGAAAGAACTTGGAAACCATTAGCAACGCCGCGTGGAACAAAAATACCTTTTGAGGCATCGATAATCGTTTGGTAAACGTTACCAAAACTGTCACCTTCACGGAGGTCAACCCAAGTACCGATCACACGTCCTTCATCAGCGATCGAAACATATTTATCCCAAGGCTCTGCATGGAGACCTCGCAAAGTATTTTTTTTGTTAAACGAAATATTATTTTGTAGTTTGTCTGCCTCAAAGAAGCTTTCTGGGAAACCAAGCGGTATCATTTTTTCTTTTTGAAAGTTCTCTTTGAACCATCCACGGTTGTCTCCACGAACGGTAATATCGAATTCCAACAATCCAGGAATGGCTTCAATTGGGCGACAAGTTAATTCTTTATCAAAAAATTGTTCAGTCATTAGGCTTCTCCAATCAAACGAAGTAGGTATTGACCATACTCATTTTTCTTAAGTGGTTGTGCCAACTCAAGGACTTGTTCACGAGTGATGTAGCCCATGCGGTAAGCAATTTCCTCAAGGTTAGCAACTTGAACGTTTTGCATGCGTTGTACTGTTTCAATATATTGTGCTGCTTCAAGAAGACTTTCGTGAGTTCCAGTGTCTAACCACGCAAATCCACGTCCCATTAACTCAACTGATAAATCACCTCTATCAAGGTAGGCTTTGTTAACATCAGTAATTTCAAGTTCTCCACGAGGACTTGGCTTAATATTTTTAGCTATTTCAACCACATCGTTATCATAGAAATAAAGACCTGTGACAGCATAATTAGACTTAGGTTGCGCTGGTTTTTCTTCAATAGAAATGGCATTCATATCAGTATCAAACTCGACAACACCAAAACGTTCTGGATCTTTTACTTGATAGCCAAAGACGGTTGCTCCACTTTCTTTACTAGCTGCACGTTGTAGCATTGCAGATAAACCTGGTCCATGGTAAATATTATCACCTAATACTAAGGCAACGTGATCATCGCCAATAAATTCTTCACCGATAATGAAGGCCTGTGCTAACCCATCTGGGCTTGGTTGTTCAGCATAAGAAAGAGAGATTCCTAGTTCTGAACCATCTCCAAGCATATCTTCAAAGCGAGGCAAATCTTGTGGAGTAGAAATAATCAGTATTTCTTTTATTCCTGCCAACATCAAAACTGACAATGGATAATAAATCATTGGTTTATCATAAATTGGCATCAATTGTTTTGATGCAGCACGAGTTAATGGGTACAAGCGAGTACCTGAACCTCCCGCTAAAATAATACCTTTCATAGTAAGGTCTCCTTATTTATATTAATCCTACATATTATAACACTTTTTTTAAACGCTATCATCTACTAATCTTTTTCACGTATTTCGTAATATCGTAATCCTCTAAATTTAGCTGATTTTCTTTATTTAAGATTAATTGACATAATTCATAACCAATTAATGGGCCCACTGTTAAGCCAGTTGATCCTAATCCACTTGCAGCATATGCACCCTCCATACAAGGGACAGGGCCAAAAAATGGAGAAAAATCACTTGTATAGGCACGAATTCCAACACGTTCAGAAGTCGTATCTGCTTTTTTTAATTGCGGAAAATAGCCAATAGCTTGCTCTTCAAACTTGTCTAAGACTTTAAAATCAATGTTTAAATCAAAAGCCATATCATTTTCGTGACTTGCACCTACAGAGACTTTACCATTATCAAATGGGATAATATCTAGCTCGCCTTCTGGCATTACAACAGGATATTTTCCTGTATTAATATTGCTAAAATAATAGTCTCGCAATTGCCCTTTTTGAGGGCGAATATCTACCTGATAGTTGTGCTCATCTAATATCTTAGCTAGCCAGGCTCCACTCGCTAAAACAAGTTTATCAAAATCAATTCCTTGAACACGAAAGCCATTATCAGTTATCGTAAAGTGAACTTCATCCTTGATGACATTAACACCACTTGCTTCTAACAATATTCGTGTTAAGTCCGCCCCTTCTACTCGCGCTCCTCCACTCGCATAAAGTAACTGTTCATAGCCATCTAACTCAGGAAAGTGAGTATTTGCTTCACTTTTATTTAGTATTTGTAAATCACCTATTAGAGGAGATTCTAGTCGACGTTTATCTGCTAGTGCAAACAATGACTCTAACTGACTCTCGTCCTTTTTTAATAAGAAAACACCAGTTTGCTGATAAAATTTTGTTTCAAAACCATCTTTTTGTAAATCCGTGACTAGCTTTGAATAAAAATCAGCCCCCAACCTCGCCATGCGATACCAGGCTTTATTACGACGTTTTGAAAACCATGGGCTAATAATCCCCGCAGCAGCCTTAGTTGCTTGTCCAACTCCATAATCAAAAACAGTAACCTGAATATCCTTTTCTTTTGATAAGTAATAGGCTAGTGTCGCTCCGACTGCTCCTGCACCAATAATTGCTATCTTTTTCATAATAGCTCCTACATATGGTAAAAGGGATTTGTTGGAGCTTTACTCTCTAAAACTGAAATATCCCAGCCTTTTTCAAGTTTCCACTGCTCAATCATAGTAGCTATTTTAGAAACAAATAAAACCTCAATATGATGGCCTGGGTCAATCGCAAGCAAACCATTTGTGATCATTTCTTGTGCAGTATGATAATAAATATCTCCCGTTACAAAAACATCTGCTCCTTTTGCAATAGCTTCTTTGTAGAAACTTTGCCCACTACCCCCACAAATAGCAACTCGTTGAATTTCAGGATTAGATTTATCATATGAAACTAAACGAACGCTATCTAAACCAAACACATCTTTAATTTTCCATGCAAAAAATTCAAAACTCTGGGGTCTAACATCACCAATGCGACCAATACCATAACCATTACTTGTCTCAGATAATATATCGGGATATTGAATATCTAATAATTCACAAAACCAGTCGTTAAGTCCATTAGGAACGATATCTATATTAGTATGGCTCACATAAACAGCAATGTCTGATTTAAGAAGGTCTATATAAATCTTATTTTGCGGTGTTGCTACCAAATCCTTTAATGGACGAAAAATAGGAGCATGCTTTACAATAAGAAGATCTACTTGACGTTCAATTGCTTCAGCTACTGTAGTCTCTCGAACATCTAAAGCTACCATGACTGTCTTTATTTCTTTATCTAAAGATCCAATTTGAAGACCTGAAATATCTCCTTCCATAGATAATTCCTGTGGACAATAAGTTTCATATACATCAATAAGTTCTCTAGCTTTCATCAAGAACCTCCTTTATATCCTGTATTTTATCTTCCAAAATAGCACGTTCTTCCATTTTACTATTGGGAATAGAGTTTAAAGCAAAAGTTAATTTATTAAGCTCATTTTGCCATTTTTCTTTAAAAACTGTTGTGTTATTGGATAATAAAAATGGACCAAATCGCAATTCTTTAGCAGTTAAATTCATATGACCATGCTTAACAACTAAAATTTCATAGCATTTGTCATTTTCAGTCAAGATATCTTCTGCTACTATTTCAAAATCATTTGCAGCTAACCATTTTCTTAAATCATCTTCCCGATTATTAGGTTGTAAGACTAGTGTTTTAACGTGCTGAAGTTTGTCTATATCGTTATTCAAAATATCAGCAATCAAACGACCACCCATTCCACAGATAGCTATCGTATCAATATTATCTGCTTCTTCAAAAGCTGACAAACCATTTGCTAAGCGAACATCTATCTTTGAAGTGAGACCATGTTCTGAAACGTTTTTCAACGCAGACTGATACGGTCCATTCACCACTTCACCAGCAATGGCAAAATCACAGTATCCCATCTGCAACAAAAAAATAGGTAAGTAAGCATGATCACTTCCTACATCTAATAACCGAGCTCCTTTTGGAACATAGTTTGCAACTTTTTGTAATCGTTTTGATAATTGTAAATCCATTGTATTTCCTTCAGTTTTTCTCTGTTAAAAGTATAACATCATTAACATCAAAAGAAAAGGAGCAGACCTAATGTATCAACCATTCTGTCTCCTCCTAGTAAACTTATTCCCATAAATTCATTGCATTTTTAAAATCATCCGAAATCGCTAAATCTTTCATTTGGTTATCTTCACGTGCTTGTTTTCTCTCTTCAATTTGTCGAAGTGTCGTCAATCCTTCACGCCGCCAGTTGCGAAGGATAGCATTGATATAATTCCAACTTGTTTTCCCATTGAAAACCGCTTCTCTAAGAGCTGCCCTAACAATATCAGGATCTGTCTGATCTTCTTGCAGTGTCTTTTGTAAATCTTCTAATTCAAAAGGACTTAATAAGCGACCTAATTCACGTTCGAAGTCTCCTACTAAATCTTTCAGACGATTCGAATCAGCGGTTTTATTGTCTATTATTACTTGATTATCCTCTTCGAAAAGTTTATCTAATTTAGCAAACACAGGGCTTGTATCAAAGATAATCTCGATTTCGTGATTCAACTCAATTGTTTTGACATCTAGTAAACCTTGACTTGTTAAATTCGATATAGAACGATTGATATCTGCCACTGTTTTATCAAGTGATGTCGCAATACGACTCGGTGTTAGATCGGATAAATTAGTTGTATTTTGTAAATAGAAAAATTGCCAAACTAAAAAATCGTCTGCTGTCTTAAAAATAGATTTAAAGTGAAAAAATAAAGCACTTGGTAGAGTCAATTGCCCTGACTGATATTGTTCCAAATAAGTCATAACCTTTCAAATCCTCTCTATCGTCCTAAAATTATGAAATGTGTAACAAAAAGCACCTCTCAACTATTATCATAGCACTTAGAGGCGCCCTTATCATTCATCTATCTTGAATAGGCCTTATCCTGGAAAGTTCATCAATACCTTAGTATCATAACCTTCAATAGCTTTACGACCATTTAATCCATCAAGTTCAACTAGGAAAGCACAGCCTGCGACAACGCCACCAAGTTTTTCAATCATTTCAATTGTCGCTTTTACTGTTCCACCAGTAGCTAAAAGGTCATCAACAATTAAAACACGTTGACCTGGTTTAATAGCATCTGCGTGCATTGTCAATGTATCAAGACCATATTCTTTTTCATAGTCAGCTGAAATAACTTCGCGTGGTAATTTACCTGGTTTACGGACTGGAGCAAAACCAATACCAAGAGCATAAGCAACTGGGCAACCAACAATAAAGCCACGAGCTTCTGGTCCAACAATCATATCAATATCTTTATCAGCAGCATATTGTACAATTTCACGAACAGCATAGCTGTATGCTTTACCATCAGCCATTAATGGGGAGATATCACGGAAAGTAATTCCTTCTTGAGGATAGTTTTCAATTGAAGCGATGTAATTATTTAAATCCATTTCACTTGTCTTTCTAAGGGGAAACCCCTAAAATGTTTTACTCTTCATTATATCATAAAATTAAATAAAATAGTACTGGAAACTTTAAAACCATATGCTAGTTTTGCATATGGTTTTAAAAATTAGGCATCTGTTACCTTGACAAAAGGTGCTCCAATATCAATTCTATCCTCACTATAATAGCTCTGTTCTTTCCAAAGTTGTGAAATTGGATACCAACCAGACAAGGACGGTGTGTAAGGGTCAGAGACATGTGTCAGTCCGTTATTATATCCTTTGAGAACGATTTCATGACTTCCATGAAGAACAAAAACATTATTTTGTACTGCCGCTAGGACATGATAACCATCCTTCAACGCTTGTACAAGGTTAGCTTGAGTTCCTAATGCAGTTGCTGTTACACCCCATTCTTTGGCTGCTTTTAAGATTCCTCTAGAAGTTGTTCCTTGAACACCACGATTAAATTCAACTGTCTTATGGTAAAGGTAATCTGCAATTTGCGTTGGTAAAACAGTTTCTCCTTTCAAAGAAGACAAAATCATAGCTAGAGAAGTTGGTACACAACCAGTTTCTCCTAAAGTTGCCATACCATATCTTCGACTTGCCCACCTTCCATCACGTTGGCTAAAGTAAGGAGTATTATAATTTGAATGTGCGACTTGTAGAGAAGTTTTTACCAATAATTGTTTTTGATTAGAAGCATTTTCCTGATAAACATGGATAAAGTATTTACCATTGTCTCTATGATTTGTAACATTAAATGTCAATCTAGCTTCATGATTTTTGGGTGTGACGGTATACCACTTAAGGTCATCCTGATTGTTTTTATCTGACCAAATAGCAATTTTTAAATTCCCAGGACTAATAACATTTGTCACTCGTACATTATAGTTTCCAGTTCCCTTATAGGTCGTTTGGACAGTTATAGGCATTTTAGCAGTCTCAACTAATTTAATTTCGATTGCTTCAATTCGTTTTCCTTGGTTAGTACTACCAGCGATGTCATTGTTATAAGTCCAATCCTGCCAACCATAATCTTGCATGTGAACTCGATACATCACACTATAGGTTTTCGATAGCAGACCTGTCAATCGCATCTGAATAGCTTCTACTTGTTGAGATTCATTTGGTACATTACTTTCTCTCCCTGAATTAACAACAGTTTGCCAACCTGAACCATTAAGAAAAGTTCTATATTCTATATTTCCTAGAGCTGTACTACCTAAGTTAAGTTTGATGGCTTTTATAGATTTTGAAAGTCCAATACTACCTCCTAATTGGCCTTCCAAAACCGTTGGTTTCCAACCATCTTTTTGAAGATAAGTTTGATAACTTAATCCAGGATGCTTCATTTCTAAGAATGAATGATTTGTTTGGGAACTAAAATCTGAAGCTTTAGCTACTAGTTTTACTTCCAAAGCCTCTAAACGTTTCGATTCTCCGACTGTACCTGCTACACTATTATTTTTTTGCCAAGCCATCCAACCTTTATCTTGGACGTGAGCGCGATAATAAATATCATAATTTTGTTTTAAATTCCCACTTAAGTCCAATTGAATAGCTTCTAGTCTTTTTCCTTGATAATCCTTACTTGTTTGACTACCTAAAATTTCTCCCCAACCTTTATCTTGTACATGAGTACGATAGAGAATGTCCCCATACTTCAAGGTGCTAAGAGTGAATTTTACTCCATCTAGGGCTTTGGATTCTCCTAAAGTTCCCGCCATTTGTCCTTCAAGTTTATTAGATTGCCAACCATTTTGGCCTACCTTAACCTGATAATTTAAGACAGGTCTCTCTTCCTTAAGTATAGTTGGTGTTAAAACAGATTGTCCTTTAAGGGTAAACTTTACTTTGTAAGCTTCAAGGCGCTTTGACATTCCCAAAGTCCCAGCGTAAGCTCCATTTTTAGCCCAAGCCATCCACCCGATATCTTGAACATGAACACGATAATAGACATCATATAATTTTTGTAAATTATCAGTAAGGTTAATGCTTAGTGCTTCAATAGGTCTACTCTGACCAACAGTACCACTAACTTGACCACTCTCTACTGAAGGTTGCCAACCTTGTCCTTTAACATAAGTTTTATAGCTAAGTTTTCCTGTTATTCCTTCAGGGGCTTTAATAGACAATTTTATTGCCTCAACCTGCTTTTCCTGTCCTACTGTTCCTGAAACTGTTGCATTATCAACCGACTTTTGCCATCCAATATCTTGAACATGAGCAGAGTAAGTCACTGTTGGTAATTGCTTTGTTGAATTTTGTTGAGTAATAACTTCACTATCATTAGCTACTTGATTAACATTAGAATTTGTTTGATTTGCTGAGTGCTCAGCAGTACTAGCTTTTACAACAACTTTTGAACTAGCATCAAAGGTTTTGACTGGGGTAGCTGCTATCTCTCTAGGATTAGATGAAACAGATGTAGCAAAGCCTGTTTTTATTAAAGGCTCTGCACTATTTTTCATAGCCTCCGAGGAATTAACAGGTAACGTTAACTTGGAAATATCCGAAATAGTCTGACTGCTATCAGTTTTCTCTGAGATCGTTGAAGTTACTGCTTCTGCCTGTTCTGCCTTGACATCTTGACCAAGAATTGCACTACCACCTAAAATAGTAACGATACCTGCAATGACCAAAAATTTACCTTTTTTGTACATCTTTTTTCTAACGATAGGTCTCATAGATTTTATCCTCACCTTTAATATTCTTTATCAAAAATTCCATTATTTTCTTAATTTTATTATATTTTAATAATATTTGCAATATTATTATTGAAATAACTTATTTATATACCAAAAAAACCACTTAAAAAGTGGCTTCTTTAGTATATTATCAACTCATCATAAAATCATATATTTCTTTAGGTGTCCCTAAAGCCATTAATTCTTGAAACTTAACTGTCTCTTTTAATTCTTGATAAATTTGACTCTCAGAGATATCTCGCTTTTCTGCTTCTTTATTGACTGTCATAATCCCCTCTGTAATCGTAACAAAATGTAGTTCTTCAAAAATTTGAATCATTTTAATTAATAAAATATCAGGAATATGAAGGTAGGAACTGAGCTCTTTTAACTTATAACGAACGTCAAATTCTGGGAATTGATATATTGTTTTATATAAACTAGCAAATTGATCACGTGTACCATAACCAGATATAAAATAATTTTTTGGTATCTCATTTTTAAAATAGATAGCATCAAACTGTTTACCTTGAGTCATTTGTTTTAATTCTTGTGGATGATCGGGAACAGTCAAAAGAATAACTTCTTTGCTCTGCTCTTCTTGAGACAGGATTGGCACTCCATGAGGTAAGCTACTTGCTTTGCTTCTAATATCAAATAATTGAATACCATCTACACGCGCATCCTCCAACATTAATTGTAGGGTTGTGGCACCATTCCATTGATTAACAGATAAAGTGACAGCTAACTCCAAATGTTGTGCTTGTTGAAACTCTTGTAGTTGACTCCCCATATTAAATGCTACCAAATCAAGTGCTTGTCCATCTTGTTCTAGTTTTAATTTCAGATGAGCACCGTTTTGCCCCATGACTCTGGCTTGACTCACTTTAAAATCTTTTAACAAAAAGACTGGTTTTTTATTATCCATTCCAAATGGCGCTAACTTTTCAAAATCTCTAACAGTGTCTAAACTAAGTTCGTCAAAACGTAGCTCACTATCAATTGTCAGAGTTTTTTTCTGACTCATGTCCAATTGTTTTTTAGAGATATAGTCACATAAAACTTGAGAAAGATCACCTACCTTACTTTCCTCTAAAGTCATGCCTGCTGCTCCGCTGTGACCTCCAAAAGCAATGAATAATTCTCGATGCTGGTCAAAAGCTTGAAAAATATCAAGTGCTTCTACACTTCTGGCACTTCCTTTAGCAATACCATCTTCAATATTCAAAACAATAACAGGTTGTCCAGTTCTCTCTAAAATACGACCCGCCACAATACCTAAAACCCCTGGATGCCAATTTTCTTTTGCTAAAACTTGTACAGGCTTTGTTTGATCAAGCATTTGCATAGCTTGGTCAAAGATAGTTTGAACGATTTCTTTGCGCTCTTCATTTTTTTGATCAATCATTTGGGCTATTGCTTGAGATTCTTCATCATCAAACCCTGTTAGTAATTCAATAGCTGGATTAGGGTCATCAAGTCTTCCTAAAGCGTTTAATTGTGGAGCAATTTTAAATCCAATAGTTTCTTCATTTAGTGTTTTTAAATCAATATTTGATAAAGATATTAGCTCCTGTAAGCCTATTCTTTCACTATCTTTCATAACTTCAAGTCCAGCTTTTACCATGATACGATTTTCATCAGTTAGGCTAACCATATCTGCAATCGTCCCAATAGCAACCAAATCCAACATTTCTGTCGGGATTGTTTCTAAGAGAGCACAAGCTACTTTGAAAGCAACACCACACCCTGCTAAATAAGGAAATGGATAATTAGCATCAGGATGTTCTGGGTGAATAATAGCATAAGCACAAGGTAAATCTGCTGGCATACTGTGATGATCAGTAACTACCACGTCCACACCTTGATTTTGAGCATATGCAATTGCTTCATGCCCTGCCACACCATTATCAACCGTAATGATTAATGAAACATCTTGTTGTTCAATAAAATATTTATAAACACTTTGATTGGGACCGTAACCATCTGTAAAGCGATTTGGGAGATAAACCTGGACTTCAGCTCCCATCATATCTAATGCTTCTTTCATGATTGATGCTGATGTCATTCCATCAGCATCATAGTCTCCATAAACTAAAATAGTTTCATTATTTTCAATAGCTCGTCTAATACGATTAACAGCTTTATCCATATCATTTAACAAATAAGGATCATGGAGATTTTCCAAATTAGTTTGTAAAAAATGATGTAATTCCGCTGATGTCTTAATACCTCGCGAATAAATTAAGGAAGCCACCGCTTCACTTATCTTTTCTTTTTTTGAAGCCTCAAAAAAGCCAGCGTCTGGCTTTTGGTTATTGAGGACCCAACTATACTTAGCAGATATCATTTATAATTGAATACCTTTCTGGCAAAATAATCAGCTGTTTTTGGAAATAAACTATAATATTTATGCGCAAAAGCTAATATAAAAGGAAGATTTAATTCTCTCTTATTTTTTCCAAGAATAGAAACTACTTTTTTAGCTACTTTTTCTGGTGTTAGAACAAAACGACCTATACTTGCTAAATAATCACCACTTGGATCAGCCTGAGCAAAAAATCCTGTTTTGATTGGTCCAGGGTTTACACTTGTCACATAAACATTTTTTTCTGCTAATTCTAAACGAAGAGCATTCAAAAATCCAACGACAGCAAACTTACTAGCCCCATAAACGCTAGCTTTACTTGTTGCTATGAGGCCAGCCATGCTTGCAATATTAACGATATGACCAGATTTTACAAGAGACATCTTATGTCCTATCTGACGAGCTATAGACATCGTTGCAAATGTATTCACAGCAAACATGTCTTTGACTTCTTCATCACTATAATCCCAAAATTCTTTAAAAGAACCAAATCCAGCATTATTAATTAAAATATCAATTTGACCAAATTCAACATAAATTTTTTCAATCATATTCGTTACAGCATTGTCATTAGTTATGTCTAGTGATAAACATAAGGTGTTTGGTCTCTTTCCATAAAGCTTTTCAAGTTTTTCTCTTGATCTCCCTGTGACAATTAAATGGTCGTCTTGAGGTAATTGGTTAATAATTGCCTGTGCTAAACCACCAGAAGCTCCTGTAATCAGTATCGTTCTTGCCATTTTATATACCTACTTCTTCCAAATCTCTAACAAGATGGGTATTTGAAAAAATCGTCTTTGCATCTTCTTCCATTTGCCAACAATCTCGCCCCATAAAACGAGCACTAACATGATTTAATAATAGTCGTTTAGCATTTGCTTGTTTAGCGATATCAGCTGCTTGCATATTGGTTGAATGCCCATGCGATTTAGCAATTCGCTCATCACCCTTACCATAAGTAGATTCGTGCACTAAAACGTCAGCGCCCAAAGCTAACCTAATACTTGCATCTGTTTTTCTAGTATCTCCCAAAATAGTGATTACTTTACCCTTTTTCGGTTCAGAAATATAATCTTTAGCAATAATTTCTCTACCATCTTCTAAGGTAACATTCTCACCATTTTTGACTTTCCCAAAAAGGGGACCAAATGGAACACCTGCTAGTTTCAATGCTTCAGCATCTAAAGTGCCCTCAAGGTCTTTTTGCACAACACGATATCCCATACAAAAGATAGTATGATCTAGCTTTTCTGCATAAACGGTAAATTTATCTGTTTCCATAATTTTTCCGAGTGATGATTCATCAAACTCGTGAAAATGAATTCGATAAGGTAAACGTGAACCTGATGTCCTTAAGCCAGTCATAACAAAACTTTTTATACCGACCGGTCCATAAATATCTAAATCTGTCTGTTCTTCATTGGCTTGAAAAGCCCGACTGGATAAAAAACCTGGAAGACCAAAAACATGGTCTCCGTGCATGTGCGTGATAAAAATTTTTTTGACTTTACGAGGTTTAATCGTGGTTTCTAAAATTTGACGCTGTGTACCCTCTCCACAATCAAACATCCAAACCTCGTTAATTTCATCTAATAATTTCAAGACTAAACTTGAAACATTACGAGCTTTCGCTGGTTGACCAGCTCCAGTTCCTAAAAATTGAATTTCCATACTTGTTGACTTTTTTATAATCCTTCCATAACTTAATAAATTTAATTAGTAGATTTAGTATCAATATAAATAACTGACTCACGTCCTTGACTAGAATAATAGTATTCACCTGACTTTGTTTTAACCAACTCTAATAGCTCTTCTTGATTGAAACTAGTTATTTTAATAATATCTTTTTTAAGTTGTAAGACATTCCCTAGTAAACTTGTTTCTGGTGTAATATTTTGAGATTCTGTTTCGTCAAAATCTATTTTTGCCATTCTGATACCAGACCGATCTTGATAGACTTTATATTGAGGAAAAATCTGTGCAATTTCTAAGAGTAACTGCGGTGTAATGACTTCTTTAACTTCAGAAAAAACACTCGCTTCTTCTTGATCATTTAGGTAAGCAAAACCAAATGATTTTCCTGATAAATTCAAACGAATAAAAGGTTTTTCTTCATCAAACGATAAATGTTTTGGAAACAAGCCCAAGGCTTTGGAAAGATCAAAATAGTAATCAGTTGCCGCTTCTGGCCCTTGCTTTTGATATATTTCAGCAAAATAAGCATTAATCACACTAGGAGGTGGAGTGATAAAATCAAGTCGTTGTTGCTTAGAGAGGCCATCTAGTTTTTTCTCTAGATAAACTTTATCTAAGCTCGTAAAACCACCATAAGTCAAAGCCAAATCAATATAATCAATCATAAAATTCTTCCAGCTTCCATTTTTGTTTAGGAGAAATATAGCCTGTAATATTCTCGTATTCTTCTTCAAAGGTGTAGGTGTCAAGCAATGCTATTTTATTGAGATCATAGAGCTTATATGCTTGATTTTGATGCACTCTAATCGAAAATTCGTCAAAGATATGTCGTATTTCATCCACAATAAGACGGCGTAATAAATCCCTACTCCCTTGTTTTTTGGCTGCAATTCTCACATTAGGAAAAGTTGTTGCATTCAGCTGCTCAGTGACATCCATCTTGTTGTATATCGCTAAACGAGGAATATCTATCATATCTAAGTCTTTAAGAATCTCCATAACAACTTTTTCGTGTTCTTCATGATTAGGGTCACTAGCATCAATAACATGAAGTAATAAATCAACATGTCGACTTTCTTCTAAGGTAGACTTGAAAGCCGCAACTAACTCTGTAGGTAAATCTTGAATAAAACCAACAGTATCTGTTAAAGTGACTTGAAATTGATTTTGTAAATAGATCTGCTTGGTTGTAGCGTCTAACGTTGCAAATAATTCATTGGCTTCATATTGCTTATCATCGGTCAAAACATTCATAATAGTTGACTTGCCAGCATTTGTATATCCAATTAATCCAATTTTAAAGGTTGTCGAATCAACACGTCTTTCTCGAACTGTCTCGCGATTTTTTTCTACAATCTTCAATTGTCTTTCGATATCAGAAATTTGATGACGAATGGAACGACGATTCAACTCTAACTGAGATTCTCCTGGACCTCGGCT
Organism: Streptococcus sp. 'group B'; assembly: GCF_002073795.1. Lineage (NCBI taxonomy): Bacteria > Bacillati > Bacillota > Bacilli > Lactobacillales > Streptococcaceae > Streptococcus > Streptococcus sp. 'group B'. Next base: position 1,482,117 of record NZ_CP020432.1, read on the forward strand.
TCCGATTCCTCCTGCTTGACGACTAAGCATAATACCTTGTCCAACTAAGCGTGGTAACATATATTTCAATTGCGCTAGATGAACCTGTAATTTTCCTTCATGACTTCTAGCACGCATAGCAAAGATATCTAAAATAAGTTGCATACGGTCAATAACTTTAACACCAAGTTCAGCTTCCAAATTAGAGTTTTGTCGCGGAGTCAAACGATTATTAACCACAACGGTATCAATCTCATCTGCTTCTACAATAGCTTTTATCTCCTCTAATTTACCAGATCCGATAAATGATTTACTATCATATTTATCTCTTTTTTGATAATAATGATTAACAACATTTGCTCCTGCTGTCTTAGCTAAGCTAGCAAGTTCTTCCATGGACATTTCAAAATTCTCAGTATCTTGAAGTTCTACCCCAACTAAAATAACACGTTCTTGCTCTTCTTTAGTTTCTATCACCTATAATCTCCTTTCAATATTTTTTTCTTGTTCTAAATACGTAATCTTTATTATAACATAATGCCCTTTAAATGCGAGAAACGGCTTTATTTACTTTGATGATAAAAAATCACTGACTTTTCGCTTGATTTTTTGTTGATAATTTTCCTCACCAACCATAATAAATTCGACATTCATACGGTTTCTAAACCATGTTAATTGGCGTTTTGCAAAACGTCTGGTATTTTGTTTTAGTTTATCAACAGCTTCTTCTAATGGTATTTGCTTTGAAAAGTAAGGAAATAATTCTTTATAGCCAATTCCTCTACTTGCTTGAACACTAGGGTAGTTATCGTATAGCCATTTAGCTTCATCTAAGAGACCATTGTCTATCATCAAATCAACTCGTCTATTGATACGATCATAGAGCACCTGACGATCATCATTCAATCCAATTAATAAAACATCATACGGACTTTCACTATTTTGCAAATCATTCCCAAACTTCGCCAATTCTAATGCACGGATGGCACGTCGACGATTAACTTGCGGTATAACAATGGATTGTTCTGTCAACTTTTCAAATAAATCTTCATCACTTAGAGACTCTAATTTTTCACGATAGGCCTTAAGAGTTTCTTGATTGACTTCGCCTCCTAAATGATAGCCCTCAAACAAACTCTGTAAATATAGGCCAGTACCTCCAACAATAATAGGGATTTTCCCCTTAGAAATAATCGTATCAATAGCTACTTTTGCCTCTTTGACAAAATCATAAACCGAATAATTCTCATTTACTTCACGAACATCAATCAAGTGATGATAAGCTTGTTCTTGCTCTTCTTTACTAGCTTTAGCCGTTCCGATATCTAACTTCTGATAAACTTGCTGACTATCGCCACTAATGATTTCGCCATTGAAAGTTTTAGCTAATTCAATTCCTAATGCTGTCTTCCCAACCGCAGTTGGACCAACAACTGCTATAAGCTTGATTTTTCTCATGATACTTCTCAATTCTATAAAGGTTTTTACTTGAAATTTAACTAGTATTTCGTTACCATAATTATATCATAGATAGAAGCAGAGTCTTCATCATAGATTGGAGAATTATTATGGTTAAAAAATTCGCATTTGCTAAAGGAATAGCAACAGGAGTCGTTGCAACAGCTGCTACTCTTGCAGGTGCTGCATTTGCTATCAAAAAAACAATTATTGAACCTGAGGAAGAAAAAATAGCTTTTATCGAAGAAAATCGTAAAAAAGCTGCACGTAAACGTGTCTCTCATTAAACAATAACTCCCTTACTAGCTAGTAAGGGAGTTATTTTATATTAAATTGTTCGCCTTAAAAAGAAAATATAACGTACCATTACTATCATAACAATAAGAGTTGTTGTCCCAATTTCAAAGTGGACTAGCCCCTGTATATCAACTGGTAATGATAGATGCTGAATACTTAATTTAAGTGAGGTAGCTGAGATAACAAGGGGGAAAGTAAAGGCTGAGAAACCTGGTGTAAAATCACCAATCAGTAATTTAGGCACCTGAAAAAGAATGAAAAAATAAAGAAATTGTGCCATTACGATTAATAGCAATAATAAACCTCTATTTGGTGACACAAAACTATTAACATATCCCGCTGTGATTAGCGACATTGGAGCGCAAATAGTAGTTATATTAGGCTTAACTGCCGAAGGTAGCCCGATTTTATATGCTTTAATGAATAGAAATGGTAATAATACTAAAGTTGCAATAAAACCATACCAAAAAACTATTTTCCCAATAGTGAATTGTCCACTAATTGGTGCTGTCAGGCTAGCTACCCCTATACCAACATAGAGGACAGACCAAGAAGGAAAAAGATTAGCCATCGAAAAGTGTCTCAAATATTTCCATGAAAAAATAGCCATATGAATGATTAACGCAATAAATGACAACCACCATACACCTTTTTGACAGAACTGCTACCCATATTCCTAAACTTCTAAATAATAAGATATAGGTCGATAAAATCATACCTGCCATAAAAAAAGTAGTAAAGACAGAAGCAATCAAAGGATTGCTTAACTCCTTCCTGCTTTCTTTTTTATTTTTTAATATTCCTTTGATTAAAAAAATCCAAAAAACAAGTGCTACTAGCCCTAAACAATAGCGAAAATAGGTGCCATATCCCTCTAGAAGGTTCCCCAAAGCTAATAGCCCCAATACTAATCCCGCCATCACTAATGGTGGTTTTTCCCAATTTTTCATCATATACCTCATAAAAAAACGTTTACATCCATTATAACACAATTAGATTTTGCTGATAAGTGATTTTATTAACTTAATGAAAAGAAGCTAGCCCATTGACTAACTTCTTTTTTAAGCTCTTCTAAAGTTTGCTTTTATTTTAAGTGACGATTCCTCTTTAAAGAGAGACCTAGTAGAGCAAGTAGACTTGCTAGAATGCTTATTCCTACTACACTTAGTATTTTTGATGACTTATCTCCAGTTTTTGGCAAATTAGCTTCATTTGTCAGATATGAATCGGTCTTATTAGAAACTACAGGAGTTATTGAGGTCTTATTAGCTATTCTATTTACTTTTTCTACCGTTTTAGATCCCTTGAAAGATTGTGTTTTGGGATAATCTGCTTGCAATTCCTCCTTAGGGCTAGGAGCAACTTTGCCAACTTTAATCACAATTGCTGTTAATGGATCAATCAGCAAACTATCTTTTTCAAAATGAACACCTCTAGGAGTTGAGATTGGTTTAATCCCCGCTTGATCAGCATCAACAATTACTTGCCCTTTTAAAAGGTGTTTATATTTTTCACCTAGTAAAACGTTTCTAGCTTTACTATCAGCATTAACAAATACTGCGTAAATATCGCCTTTAGAATCTATTGTTTGGTAAGCAATAACCAAATCTTTTTCTTTAATATCACCTTGACCTACCTCTGTAATCAAGCTAACCTCACGATCAATTTCTGCTTTGCTCAATTTCCGGAAAGCATCTGTTGAACGCCTTAATGTGATTAAACCTGCTGTATAGGCCTGTGTTTTCGTTGAAATTGGGTGTTTGTTATTATCTGTGGCTGCTGCCCAATCAAAATGATTAATGGCATCTGAAGAATCATATGAATCATGAATAAAATATGGGTATTCTTTAACAGCTTCAATAAGTGTTGCTTTATTAGGCAATTTGTCATCTGAAACTTTTGTCATGTAATCAGGGTTAAGTAAACGCTTCGTACGACCATACTCTTGACCAGAATGAATGAATGCTGTCCCTTGAGATGTTAAAATCATTACATTTCCTAAACGCAGACGTCTATGAATATCTTCTTCAGCTACCTTAGGGTCTTTATTAATTGATTTTGCAATCACATCATGCAAGGTAAGGTTATCATGTGCAGCAATATACTGCACCACATCTCCTGGCGAATCTGCTTCAAAATTCCCAGGTTGTGCTTTGATATTTTTAAAAATACCTTGTAAAGATTGTGGGCCACCTGTGATGAAAGCTGGAGTACCTTCATTTGGAAAACCAGATTTCAAGCTATTACGAATATCATCTGAAAAGACGCCAACTGTATCGGTTGACTTCATCCAATCTTGGTCAGCTGGTTTAACCGGCTTACCTTGATCGCCTTGGAATGTTCTCCAGCCCTCACCAATCATAATCATATTAGGATTAATAGCTTTAGCTTCTTTATAAGCTAATTCAATCGCAGCCGCATCATGATCTCCCATCATATCAAAACGGAAACCATCAACTTTAAATTCACTTGTAAGATATTTAATGGAATCAACCAAAACACGACGACTCATTGCATGAGTGGTTCCTAAACGTCCCCCTCCAAAACTTTCTCTTGGTGAACCATCTTCATTCATAAAGTGATAATAATTAGGTTCTATATCCTCAAAGAGATAAGTTTTTGCAGTGTGATTATAGACGACATCAAGTATAACCCCCATGCCACGTTTATGAATATCATGTATTAATTGTTTTAATTCGGCGATACGTGCTGATGGATCTTTTGGTTTCTCTGAATACATTCCAGAAAGAGCAAAATAGCTCTGTGGGTCATAGCCCCAATTGTAATTATTGTCTGAGGAAGTGTAAGCTGTTGAGCGTGACTTATCCATTTCATTAACATAAAAATAACTCAATACCGGTAAAAGCTGAATGTGTGTAACTCCTAATTTCTGTAAATAATCTAGTTTCTCTGAAAAGGCTGCAAAGGTACCAAGTTGATTTTTTAATTTTCCGTCCAAAGATTGATCAGAAGTGAAGTCTCTTACATGTGCTTCGTATATAACAGCATCTTGTCTTCCTTTAAAATTAGCAATTTTAGCAAAACTTAAATTTTGAGGTCCAAGTTGACTTGGATTTACAAAAGCTGCTTTAGCCGTTTTTATATCGTCATTAACAGTATTACTATCCCACTCTGCTAATGACTTTGCATAAGGATCTAAAATCTTAACCTTATCCTTACCTCTTTTTATTTCGTAAAGATAATAGTAACCAGTATAGTTTTTAATACCTAATTTAATATCAAGTATCGTCTGCCAAACACCTTTATTATTTTTCACAAGGGGGGTAGTCGCTACAACCCTGTTTTGATTATCTTTGTCATAAATAATCATAGTGACACTATCAGCACTCGGTGACCAGAGGCTGGCTTCAACTTTTGAACCATCTTGATTGAGAACTGCACCTAAATTTCCACTATAAGCATAAAGTTGGTCTTTAAATTCCCAAGATTGCCTTGTCGTGACATTGTTACCATTATAAGATATATTGAAATGACCTTGTTTAGGATTAAAGTCGCCTTTGATTATTAAAAGAGATTTACTAGTATCGAGAGTGATATCAGAAATTTGTATAGCATTTTGATTTTTATCTGTCACTTTCAATTCTTTTAAAATTTCAGTTTTATCTACCCCATCTAGAGTTGTAAAACTTGCTTGAATACTTGTTAAATCAGTTTGTTGAGCATCCTTTAGCTGCACTTGATCAATGTAATAAGGATTATTATAAACCTTTGGATCCTTATCTTTTACAAAAATTTGGTTATGGTTAGCTAAATCTCTAAAAACATAGTCGTTGGGTTGAACTTTCACTGCATCTCCTGTCTTACTTTCATCTAAGATTAGAAAACCAATCTCTTTGGCATTAGTTTTCAGTGGTACATCAATATACCTTCCATATAGTCCTTGATTCACAAAATTACTACCATCTGGCCAAGTTGTTGAGGGGGTTGCAACATCTTTAAAGAGCCATGCTGATAAGTGGTCATAGTTACCAGATGAACTCAAATAGTTAATACGGACATACCCTTCTTTGAGGGGCTGATAAGTATGTATACCGTACTTTTCATCAATCCAAACTTGGTTCATCTCAGGTCGTAATAATGGAATATGATGATCGCCGCTTAAATTTGTTCCTGCTTTGTTATTAATTAAAAAAGATATTTGTTTTCGTTGTTTTTCAGATAATTTAAAATCAACATAATAACCGTAATCATCTTTCTTAGCATTAGTCATAGGGATAGCACCATTTGGCCAATTACTAGACGGTTGATCAACATCTCCCCATATCCAAAGCCCAGTGCTTTCTACAGGATGACCTTGAGGCAATTCTTTAAGATGTAACCTAAAGTAACCATTTTCAATCTGTGGAGCTTGATTAGCAACTTTCAAGGTCGGACTTGGAGCACCTATAGCTTGAGAAGTTTTGTCGGGAGTATTTTGCAATGTAGATGGTGCCACTTTTAAATCTAAGGTATTTTTATCTGAAACAGGACCTTTATTTTCTTCAAGCAGGCTTGTCGCCTTATCCGGCTCTGTCACTCCTTTTTGAGTGTCAGTTTCATCTGATACTAATTGCTTGGTATCCGGCATATCTGAGGGTGTCACAACCGTCTCAGAGTTTGAGTTTATGTCATCTTTTAAATTAGTAGATTGTCGGTTGTCAACCTGATTAATATTCGACTTTGCAATCGCTGTAGTTGCAGGAGAAACACTTACTTCTTCAGCAAATACCTGTGGACTATGAAGAAAAATACATACCCCTGTTGCAACTGAAGCTACTCCAACACTTAACTTTCTAATCGTGTATTGAGTTTGTTTATCACCAAATAAGTCTTTTCTTTTCATATCATTCTCCTTTTTTAATGAATTGTTACCAATAAAATCATAACAATTTACGCAAGCGCTTGCAACAAGTAAGTGATTTCTTTATTTTTTTGAAATTTTCACTAAAACTATCAATGACATTACAAAAAAGCTAAGCAATATTGCCTAGCTTTTTTATCAAAAATTTCCTCATATCAAATGATTTTCATCAATTTGATAGTCCTTTAGCAGACATTGAAGTCTATCAAATTCATAACAAAAATGTTCAGGAATATGACCGTCAGAGCCTATAGAGTATTGTTTACAACCAAGCTGTTTTAGTATCTCTAAAGCATAGCGATAAAGTTTTTCATTCCCATATAGATAAAGGGATTTGGTATTTAGTTCAAAAGCTAACCCCTTAGATAACATCTTTCTGAAAATGCGCTTCAATTGCGTTTCAAACGGTTTTAAATCTTCTACATCTAAGTTTAACTTACGAAAACCATAATCAAAGTGATCTAAAACGTGCGCTTCCACACGGCCTATGGCAAATTCCATACGATTAAAGTAATCTGCTAAAAGCTCCTTTGTTGGTACTTTCAGAGCTTCTTCTTGCAGATAATCATACCTACCATTATGATGGATTGACAATAGTTTTAAATCAAATTCTTTATTTTTTAAATAATCTAAAATATCTGATTCCCTATCTTTAAAATAACCGATTTCAATTCCTTTTTTAAATCGATTTCCATATTTCTGATTAAGATAATCTATTTTTTGACAATAAGCACTATAATCAGGAACATCGTCTTGACCGGTGTAAGGATTTGATAAATCAAAATGTTCTGTTGTGATAAATTCACCTGTAAAACCATTAATATAGTCCTCAAATGCCGTTTGACAATCATAGGAAAAATGCGTGTGTAGATGATTATCTCTCATACTAACTCCTATCCTTAATCTTTTAAAATATCTGCTACTATCTTTTGTAAATCAACGATTAGATCTTTTTCAAACCATGGATTCTTCTTTAGCCAAATTTGATTTCGCGGTGATGGGTGAACCAGGGGTAAATAATCGGGTAGATAGTCTTTGTAAGATTTAACTGTTTCTGTTAGATTTTTATGTGCGGAGCTTCCAAGATAATATTTCTGAGCATATTGACCAACTAGCAAGGTCAATTGAACATTAGGCATTTCTTTTAAAATAAGAGGGTGCCATTTCTCCGCAAAACCTTTTCTAGGGGGTAAATCTCCTGATTTTCCTTTGCCTGGGTAATAAAAATCTAAAGGCAAAACAGCAAATTTTCCAGAATGGTAAAATGTCTCTTCATCAACTCCAAGCCACTGGCGTAGACGATCTCCAGATTTATCTTTCCAATAGAGTATTGCTTCTTGAGTTTTTAAACCAGGTGCTTGTCCAACAATATTGATCCTAGCTGTTTTAGGAGCAGCAAACAAAGGATCAATACCATTTTCTGTATAATTTTGATTCTGTGAATCACTTTTTATTGCTTTAATAATTTTTTCCAAGTCAGTCATAAAGTCTCCAAATCTAACCTTATGAAAAGAGGCAAAGACACTTTCATGTCTTCACCACCCTTTATCATTGATCACATATTTAGTTTAAGGATTATTTTATTTGATTAATTCATAGATAGCTTCTGCGTAGATAGCAGCCGAACGGAAAATATTTTCTAAAGGCATGTACTCATTAGCTTGATGCATAGTGTTTTCATCTCCTGGGAACATGGCACCGTATGCAACACCCCGTTCAAGTAAGCGACCAAATGTCCCCCCACCAATAACCTGTTCATGTCCTTTAAGACCAGTTTGCTTTTCATAGACAGCTAGTAAGGTTGATACTAATTCATCGTCCATAGGTACATAGTGTGGTGTGTGTTCATGGTCAGAAAGAGTCACTTTTTCAACTCCGTTAAGTTTCTCAAGCTTAGTTTGGATAGTTTTAGCATCTGTCCCTTGTGGGTAACGGAAATTAAGAGCGATAGTATTATCATCATTAGTTTCATCAAACTGGAAGACACCTGCATTCATGCTCAACGATCCCATACAGTCATCTTCATAAGCTACTCCAAGTTTTTCACCTGAGAAGTCTTCGTGAATAATGTTGGCTGTGACATCTAAGAAAGCACGAGCAGGACCTTCAAAATCAAATTGACTTAGATAAAGAGCTAAATAAGTCGCCCCATTAACACCTTCTTGTGGTATTGAACCATGAGCAGATTTACCATAAACTGTAGCTATATACTGCCCATCTTCTACAGATAATTCTGCTTTCAAATTATGTTTACCTGCAAAATCAGCTAGACTAGCTCCAAGTGTTGTCTGATCTAAATGACTTGTGAAACGTGCTGTGGCTGATTCTGGAACCATGTTTTCGCGAAGTCCGCCAGAAAAGCTATGCAGTCTAACAGCTCCCTTATTTTCTCCTGAAAAATGTAAATATTCAGTGATATTACCTTTTTCACCATTTATAATTGGAAATTCTGCATCTGGAGAGAAACCAAAATCAGGTTTTGGAAGACCAACATGTTCGAAGTAGTAATCCATATCTCCCCATCCAGATTCTTCATCAGTTCCTACAACAAAACGAACTTTCTTAGATGTTGGTAGCCCAAGCTCTTTAATAATTTTTAGAGCATAATAACATGCCATTGTTGGTCCCTTATCGTCTGATGACCCTCGAGCATATAAACGGTTATCCTTGATAACTGGTTCATAAGGGTCTGTATCCCAACCGCTGCCTGCAGGAACAACATCTAAATGCCCAAAAATACCTAGTTCTTCTTCGCCTTGACCAAATGTAAAGTGTCCCGCATAATTATCTACGTTTTTTGTTTCGTAGCCATCTCGCTCAGCCATCTCAAGGAAAAATTCCAAGGCTTTTACAGGTCCAGGACCAAATGGATGCTCTGCATCAGCTTGTGAATCATCACGCTCCGAGTTAATACGAAGAAGATTTATTAAATCGTCCATCAAAGCGTCTTTGCGTTTGTCTACTTCTGCTCTAAAATCAATTGTCATTACGGCAACTCCTTCTATAAAATATTATGTAGTTTGTGCTTAAAAATTAACGTTTTTCAATAATATGATCAACTGGCAAACGATAACTAGGCTCAACCTTTTCATCACTATAACCAACAGTAATTAATATTTCTGGTCTAAAACGTTTATCTATCTCTAAGACATCATTGGTAATCGCTTTATCGAACCCTAAAATCATATTAGAACTAATACCTTGATCTGTCAAGGCAAGTACTAAATTCATAGCAACGATACCTGCATTTAAAGAGAGATACTCTCCAGTTTGTTTTTCACTATATAAAGCATAGCGTGGTGGTAGAGTTTCCATATAATAACCAATTAAATCATCAGGAAGAGATCTACGACCAATACGAGCTATTTTCCGTGATCTCTGTCCTAAATCTGTATCTGTAAATAAAGCAATAACATACTGCGCTTGATTAATTTGGTTACAATTACTTTCCGGTAAACCTTCTGCTAGAGCAGATTTTTTTTCTTGGACAACAACAAACTTCCAAGGCTGAATATTATTAGCAGATGGCGCTAATGTCGCAATTTCAATAGCAGTTCTAACATCTTTAAAGTCGACTGGCTTATCATTAAAATGTTTCACAGCATGGCGCTTCTTATTTAATTCTAGAAATTTCATAAAAACCTCCTATTCTATTTGATTTTCCCTACTATTCTATCACTTTTTAAAATGCGTTTCAGCTTTTGAAGGCAAAATTGATAAAAAAGTGAAACCGGTTTGAAAACTACCATAAAAAACAAACAAACTTGTGGTACAATATCTAATGACTATAAAAAAGGAGCTATTCATGCTACGAGCATTAAAAGAAGATTTTTTTCTAACCTTAACCTCTTTAAAAAATCAATTTTGGGTTTACATTGGAACTGGTATCTTAATCCAAACTTTAGTTGCTTATTTAGTAAAAGGAATTCTGAGTTTTATCTTTCGTCGGATATTGATATTATCAAATACTCCCGCAGTGACTAAAGACAATTGGACTTTGCTTTTTAATCATCCCTTAGCTTTATTACTCTTTATACTTTATATCGTAATCCTAATTGGGTTCATCTATACTGAGTTCGCTATCTATACTATTGCCATACTGAAAACTGAATTTTCTCTCAGTATCAAAAAATGGCTAACAATCTTTCCTAAAAAAATAAAATCACTTTTAGGACCACAGCTAATTTGGGTATCAATCTACTTACTTTTGACAATTCCTCTAGCTAACCTTGGTCTAAGGTCAAGTATATTAGAGCATCTTAAAATTCCTGACTTTATTTCTGGCGAGTTAACAAAGACAGTCTTTGGAAAGATAGGTTACTCTACCCTTTTACTGCTTATTTGTTACTTAAACCTTCGATTAATTTATTTTCTCCCGCTGACCATTTTAACTGACTACAATGCTAAAGAAGCACTTTTAGAGAGTTGGAAACTTAGCCGCGGAAAGCGTCAGTGGCGTCTTCTAAGTAAAATTATTTTAACCAGTTTATTTATATCTGTAATCGGAACAGTTGCACTAGCTGTTGTTGCTGGTACATTTTCATTCATTGATCATTCTGGAAACAATTTTCCTCTTCAAGCCACTTTCTATAACCTTTTAAAATCAATACTTTTTGCCGTAACACTTCTTATTAAATGTTTAATCATAAGTCACCTATTAGCAGATATTAAACAAAATAAAAGTATTGTTCAACAATGGAGAGCTTGGAAAGGCGTCCACCATAAGCAAAAATTTAAACACATTGCTTGTGTTATTCTAGCTCTAGCTATTGGTACCACTGCCTTAAAAAATGCTATAGCTCTGGCTCTCTTACAAGATAACATTTCAATTAAAAAAGAATTAATAGCCCATCGTAGTGATACATCACATGGCGTTGAAAATTCTATTGAAGCATTAAAAGCAGCCCATAAAGCAAAAGCAGATTATTCAGAGATGGATGTTATCATGACAAAAGATCATAAATTAGTAGTCATTCATGATGATAATCTCAAACGACTCTCTGGTATGAACAAAGATGTTTCTAAACTAACTTTAGATCAAGTTACAAAAATCCCAATTCACCAAGGGTATTTTGCTAGTTACATTCCATCATTGGCAGAATTTATGAAGACCGCTCAGTCACTAGATCAAAAAATCATGATTGAATTGAAACCGTATAATCAAAACCTCGATATCTATGCGGATGAATTTATCAAAGAATTTAAAGAGCTTCGTCTATCAACCAAGCATAAAGTAATGTCTCTCAACTTGACACTCATTGAAAAGGTTGAGAAAAAATTGCCACAACTTGATACAGGTTACCTAATCCCACTACATTGGGGAACGCTTCAAAATCATAACGTTGACTTTTATGGGATTGAGGAATTTTCATACAATGATTGGATTGCATATCTCGCCCAAGAATATAATAAACAGCTCTATGTTTGGACTATTAACCGTGATAACCTTATGATACGTTATTTACAAAGCCCAGTTAATGGAATCATCACAGATAAACTCAATCTTTTCAAGGTCATTAATAAAGATATCAAAAATAGCCCTAATTATTATCAAAGAGCTCTCCAACTTATTGATAGCGAGGGTTAAATTAAATAAAAAGCTTAGTAGATATGTACTGACCCCCAAAAGTTGGACAATTTATTTTAAGTGAAGGATTTAGTTCTGTATTGCACAGGACTAAGTCCTTTTAGTTTTGCTTTGATTCGCTTGTTGTTGTAGTAAAAAATGTAATCTGTGATAGCTTGCTCAAGGTCATCAAGTGATTTGTAAGACTTCTCCAAGCCATAGAACATCTCAGACTTTAGAATCCCAAAGAAAGATTCCATCATACCGTTGTCAGGACTGTTCCCCTTCCGTGACATAGAAGGACGAATGCCTTTGTCCTCCAGAAATTGATGGTAGGACTTGTGCTGGTACTGCCAGCCTTGGTCGCTGTGGAGAATGGTTTCGCTGTATGAAGCCGCAGGAAAAGCCCTCTCAAGCATGGTTTGAACCTGTTTCAAGGCAGGAGACCGAGACAGGGTAAAATCAATTATCTCACTGTTATAGCCATCAAGAACAGGCGATAGATAAAGTTTCCCTTCAGGTAAAGCAAACTCCGTCACATCGGTATAGCACTTCTCATAGGGCTTCGACCCCTCAAACTGGCGTTGAATCAGGTTATCAGCCTTCTTACCAACCTCACCTTTGTAAGAGGCATACTTGCGCTTACGACGAATACGAGCAGTCAAGCCCATACTTTTCATCAAGCCTTGAACCCTTTTGTGGTTGATGACAAAGCCACGATTTCGCAGTTCTAAATAAATCCGACGATAGCCATAGTTTCCTCTATGTTCATCATAAATGGATTGAATGTCAGATTTGATTGCTTTGTCTTTATCTGGTTTATTCAGTTTCTTTAGTTGATAATAGTAAGTTGCACGAGCTATCTTAGTTATCTCAAGTAAGAGGTCTAGTCGGAATCCTCCTGTGACCATTTCTCTAATTGTTTCTGCCGTTCGCTCTGTAAGGCTTCGTCCCTCAAGCGCAAATCCCTCAACTTTTTTAGAAAGGCATTCTCCGTTCTCAAGCGCTCATTTTCTTCCTGAAGTCGCTCGAGCTCTGTCATTTCTTCCCAAGTTTTCTTACGCTTACGTCCCATTTTACTCGGTCTCCCTCTTGTTTTCTCAACAATAGTATAACCATTTTTCTTAAATTGGGAAAGCCAATTTGTGAGTATAGAACAATTAGAGAGAGCATAATCAAGAGAAACAGAGAGTTGAGAACAACCATGAATCAAGACTTTATCTATCATTTCCTGCTTTAATTCAGGTGGATAATACTCATTTCTACCTTTTTCGACGATTTCTACACCATACCGATCCATGAGTTTTATCATGTATTTAAGATTCGAGATACGAACATCATATCGTTGACTAATCTGAGACCAGGACATCCCGATCTTTCTTAACTCGTATATTTCTAGTTTATCTTCATAACTTAATTTCATCAGAAAAGCACCCCAATCGTTAGATTTTTTGTCTAACTTTTGGGGTGCAGTTCAATACTGTTCTACTAAGTTTTTTATTTAGGAGGATCATTAAGAGAATCTCGGAGACTTTCTGCAACTGTCCTAGGAATACCACACATAATAATGTCCTCAATATCAGCTTTTTGGATATTAGGTAAGCTTTTAAAATGTTTCATTAGCAATTGTTTACGTTTTGGTCCCAACCCAGTGATACCATCTAATTTTGAAGAAAAGGAATTTTTGGAGCGTAATTGACGATGAAAAGTAATAGCAAAACGATGTACCTCATCTTGAATACGGTGAAGTAAGAAAAATTCTTCTGAATTACGCGGTAATTCTACTACTTCTAAAGGATCTCCAAAAAGTAATTCATGTGTTTGGTGTTTATCATTCTTTTGCAAACCTGCAATAGGTATGGCTAAACCTAATTGGTTCTCAATAACATCACGCGCTATATTTACTTGCCCCTGACCACCATCAATTACAATCAAGTCCGGAGGTGTCAAGCCATCTTTTAAAACCCTACTATAACGCCGATGAATGACTTCTCTCATACTAGCATAATCATCTGGTCCGATAACAGTCTTAATTTTAAACTTTCGATAGTCTTTTTTACTTGGATTTCCATTCACAAATACCACCATAGCAGCTACTGGACTTGTCCCTTGAATATTGGAATTATCAAATGCTTCTATGCGTACTGGTTTAGGGATATTAAGAAGATTACCTAAATTTTCAATTGCCCCATGAGTTTTACGAATATCTTTTTCCAGTAAGTCAAACTTCTGTTGTAAACTGACACGAGCATTTTTTATTGCCAGATTTACTAACTGTTTCTTTTCACCACGTTGTGGTTTAACAATCTTACAGCCTACAATTGTTTCAACCGACTTAGCATCAATATCCTGTGGAATAAAGACTTCTTTGGGTAGAAAATGTTTTGTATCTTGATAAAATTGCCCTATGTAAGTTAGAAAATCTTCCTCTGGTTCATTATAATAAGGAAACATATTCACGTCACGCTGAATCAATTTTCCATTTCGAACAAAAAAGACCTGTACACACATCCAACCCTTATCAACGAAATAACCAAAAACATCTCTATCCTTCATATCTTGATGAATAACACGCTGCTTAGTACGCAACAAACTAATTGCTTCGATCAAATCTCGATATTCAGCCGCACGCTCAAATTCCATAGTCATAGCAGCGCTCTTCATTTTTTCAGTTAATCCGTTAACAATTTTATTATCTTTACCATTAAGAAACTGTTTTACATCTTCTCTCAGACTATCCCAATAAGCTTTATTAGTTTGACAAACTGTATGTGCATTGCATTGCCCTAAATGATAATAAAAGCATACTTTATTTGCTGGATTAGTACATTTCTTAAAAGGAAAGAGCCTATCTAGTAACCGCTTAATCTCAGTTGCTGCCCCAGAATCCGGATAAGGTCCAAAATAAGTGCCATCTGATTTTTTTACTTGACGTGTAATCATAAGACGAGGATAACGTTCATTTGTTATTTTGATATATGGGTAAGACTTATCATCTTTCAATCGAATATTATACTTCGGCATATTTTCTTGGATTAAATTAATTTCCAATAATAGAGCTTCGGTATTAGATGTTGTCACAATGTATTCAAAGTCTTCAATCTCAGAGACCAAAAGTTCTGTCTTAGTATTATGACTCCCATGAAAATAACTTTTCACACGATTCTTAAGATTTTTAGCCTTACCTACATAAATAATTGTCCCATTCTTATCTTTATGAAGGTAACAACCAGGACTGTCTGGTAACAATTCTAGCTTATGTTTAATCAGTTCATTCATAGAACTATTATAACAAAATGTACTGTAATCTTTACGAAATAAATACTATTCCCCAACATCTATTGTATCTTCCAATACTTGAATAAAACCCCAATACTCCTAGTCTAAGCAATTATTTTATGTTACACTTTAAACAAGTGAATTATTGAGGAGTTTTTATGATAGACGTTGAGAATATTCTTGAAAAAATGAAACCTAACCAAAAAATCAATTACGATTGGGTCATGCAACAAATGGTTAAGCAGTGGCAAGCTAGTGATATCCGTCCGAAAATTCTGATGCATGTTTGCTGTGCTCCTTGTAGTACATATACCCTTGAATACTTATCACAATGGGCAGATGTTACCATCTATTTTGCTAATTCAAATATCCATCCTAAAGATGAATATTATCGCCGCGAATATGTTACTCAAAAATTTGTTCATGATTTCAACAAAAATACTGGATATTCTGTACAATTCTTATCAGCACCATATGAACCAAATGAATTTTTCAAAATTGTTCATGGGTTAGAAGAAGAACCTGAAGGTGGGGATCGTTGTAAAGTTTGCTATGATTTCCGTCTTGATAAGACAGCGGAAAAAGCCGTTGAACTAGGTTTTGATTACTTTGGCAGTGCCCTAACTATTAGTCCTCACAAAAACTCTCAAACAATCAATACTATTGGTATTGATGTCCAAAAAATTTATGATACTCAGTATCTTCCTAGCGACCTTAAAAAAAATAAAGGTTACCAACGTTCCGTTGAGATGTGTAAAGATTATGATATCTACCGACAATGTTACTGTGGGTGTATCTTCGGTGCTAAAGATCAAGGGATAAATCTTCTCCAAATCAAAAAAGATGCGAAAGCTTTCGTGAGTGATAAAGACGGCAAAGAAGAATTTCCTAATATACGCTTCACATTTAATGGCAAGTCAATGTAAATGATAAAAAAAGACTTAGTAAAGAACTAAGCCTTTTTGGTATAAATCTTGTCAAACTTTAATAATACAACTTCTTAATCTTTTGCAGACGTTGGTTTAGAAATAGACCACAAACAAAAATACCTGTGATTAAACCAATCCAATAGGCAAACGGACCTAACTGGCTATTTTTTTCTAAGATAACCGCTAATGGCAAAGCACATAACCAATAAGAGCCCGCACCGATCATAAATGGTTTTGTTGTATCCTTATAGCCTCGTAAAATCCCCTGTACAGGAGCTGCATAAGCATCTGCAAACTGGAAAAAGAGACTATAAGTTAGGAATTGAGCTGTAATAGCGACAAAGTGAGGGTCACTATTATACATTGCTGCTACATTCTCACGAAATAGAAATAAAAATAGTAAGGTTCCTGATGTAATCCCTACCGCTGTTAAGCGTCCTATCCTACTATAAGTGTTTGCGTCCTGAAAGCGCTCTGCCCCTACTTCAAACGATATTGTAATAGCTAGAGCAGTGGAAATACTTAAAGGAAATGCATACATTAATGATGAAAAATTCATAGCAGCCTGATGTGCTGCAATAATGATTGAAGAAAATTTTGCCATGAATAAGCCTACTACTGCAAAAATTGCAACTTCTGCAAAAATTTGTAAACCAATCGGTAATCCCAATCGAATATCTTCAATAATCAAAGGAGCTTTTATTCTTTCCAGAGTCCATATATGATATGTTTTAATTTGAGGATGAAGTGACATCACAATAATAATAACAATAAAAATAGCCCAATAAGTTAAAGAAGTTCCAAGACCTGCCCCCGCACCTCCTAGTCTAGGCATACCAAATTTACCGTAGATAAGCATATAATTAAAAAATGAATTAAAGGGTAGAATTAAAAGCATCAGATACATAGATAACCTTGTTAACCCCAATGCATCAAAGAATGAACGGCAAATGCTAAACAACACCAGCGGCATGATTCCAATCAACATATAATTTAAATAACCACGACCAACTGCTAGAACTTCATCTTCTAAACCCAAACTCCCCAAGACAGGTTGAGCAATAAATTGCATGATTAAAAATAATATTAAGGACAGTATCAAACCTAAATATAGAAATTGATGAAATTCTGTGCGAATTTGTTCTTTATTTCCTCTACCCAAATGTTGACCAACTACTGGTACTAATGCTGAAATCATACCTACTAATAAAGCGAAAAACGGAGTCCATAAATTACTAGCAGTTGACACACCTGCCAAATGTAGCTGACTATACTGTCCAGTCATAACCGAATCAATAAAAGTAGCTGAAAAATTAGCAAATTGATAAATCAATACTGGGATAAATAATTTCAAAAATAAAACAAATTTTTCCTTATTTGTCTGAGTTTGATACATCTTTTTTCTCCTTTTCACCTTAATCAATTTATTTTAGCTTAGCTAGGATACTCTGTCAATGCTATTTAAAAAGGTTGAGAAATAATCCTCAACCCCATTTTAGCTAAGCTCAGTATTGATTTGCCATGTCATACCATATTTGTCAGTCACATTTCCATAAGCTGGACTCCACGGAACTGCTTGTAGAGGCATTTTAATGTTCATTGCATCTCGAGAAAGCTTATTGAATAACTCTTGCGCTTCTTCTACAGATTCCACAATTAAAGCTGCTGTCATATTTTGTCCAATTTGAAAATCAAAAATAGGATTATTGTCAGAAAGTTGCATTCGAATACCATCAATATTAAATTGAGCGTTCATAATTAAATGTTCAAGTTCTGGCGGACAATCTGGCCAACCCTGTGCAAAAGTTGTGACGTGTTCTGCTTTTGTATTAAAAGCCTCTTCATAAAATGTAATAGCTTCGGCCCCACGACCATTAATATTCATATAAATTTCAATTGCTTTCATTACCATACCTCACTTCATATTATCCAACCAACGCTGCATCAGAGTTTCATTTTCCCCTTTTAGGGTAAAATAAGAACCACGTATTATACCTGCGAGTTTTGACTTTTGACGAGCAAACTTAAACTTGTCCGCTAATTCAATAGGAATATCCATTCCATCTGATAATTTTAAACCTACAGCTCTCTTTTTAGGATTATCTAATTCATATAAAATATTAATGGCTAAACCATCCTCATAGAAAACATGTGTCCATAAAATACGATTCTCTAAAAAAAGCTGTGAAATCTCTAAAGGCTTTGCAGCAAAAACAAGGTTACGTTCATTTTTTAGAAGGTGATTAATATCTGCCATCAATTCTGGATAGTCTGATACTGGAAATGTTTCGTAGGCTACTTTGAATTTATTCCAGAAATAGCGAGCTTCATTTGCACGCAAACCAGCCAAGGCTTCTGCCACTGGAGAAGTCTCCAAACCTTTAGTTGAAACGGTTTTAAAGTCGATAATCATGTTCTTTCCTTTTTGATTAAAATCTTCGATAATTTAGTATACTCTTTTTTGAAGAAAAAGTACATTCTAATCACTTATAAAAAGTAGTACATTTAGAACACTACCACCTCAGTAATTTCTTGACCTTTCTCTACTTAATACTTATAATTAATCTAGACTTAATGTCAAAGCATCAATCAAGGTGTAAACCTGATTCACCTAAAAAGCTGATGGAGCTAAACATGACCAAAAAGATATTCTTATTTATCTGCGCTACTCTTTTAGTAGGAATAGCCTTATATACACCAACAACTTCTATTTTTAATCATAACAACGTTTATGCTGCCACCAAGAAAGCAAAAATTAAATTTAATAAAACTCAAAAAAAAATTGTCAAAAAAGCAAGAGAATATGCTAAGTCTGGCCATATGTCTAAAGATAGTATCATTGAAAAATTAAAAAAGGATTCTAAGAAATATCGTCAAGAAGACATCAACTTTGTGATTAATAACCTCAAGGTTGATTACAAAAAAAATGCCTTGATTTCTGCCAAAATTTATTCAAAGACCATGAATTTATCTAAACAATCTATCTTTGAACAGCTCTATTCGGAGTCTCCAGATAAGGCAACCCACTCTGATAAATTTACAAAAGAAGAATCCCAATATGCTATAGACCATCTCAAAGTAGATTTCAAAGAAAATGCTCTTGAGACTGCTAAAAGTTATCAAAGTAGTTCTTCTTTATCCAAAGAAGAAATCTATAAACAATTGACATCTACGCTGGGCGATAAATTCACAAATGATGAAGCCCAATATGCTGTAGATCATTTGAAATGATGACATACCAATAGTCTATCCTTATGTAATAGAATTGATAGCTTATGCTAATATTCCAGCTGTAAAATAGCAAGAACCCTCCTAAGTTCATTAAGACTTAGGAGGGTTTTTATCAATATGAATAGGTTACACTAAACTAGACAGAAATTATAAAGTGTTCTACACTTAAGAAAAACTGGAGAAAAACCATGTCTAGAAAAGTACGTCGTCACTTCACCGATGATTTTAAGCAACAAATTGTTGACCTTTACAATGTTGGTAGAAAGCGTAGCAGTCTCATCAAGGTATATGAGCTAACCCCTTCCACCTTCGATAAGTGGGTTAGACAAGCCAAAACAACTGGTTCATTCAAGTCTGTTGATAATCTGACAGATGAACAGCGGGAGCTAATTGAACTCAGAAAACACAATAAAGAACTCGAAATGCAATTAGATATCCTAAAGCAAGCAGCGGTGATTATGGCACAAAAAGGGAAATAATCACTGCTAATAAGGATAAATACAGCATTTCAAAGATGTGTCGCTGGCTGAATATGCCACACTCAAGTTATTACTATCAAGCCGTGGAGTCAGTATCTGAAACGGAGTTTGAAGAAACTATTAAAAGAATTTTCCTCGATAGCGAGTCCAGATACGGATCCAGAAAAATCAAAATATGCTTGAATAACGAAGGTATCACACTTTCACGTCGTCGGATTCGACGCATTATGAAGCGACTCAATTTGGTTTCTGTTTATCAGAAAGCCACCTTCAAACCACATTCTAGAGGCAAGAATGAAGCCCCTATTCCCAACCACTTAGACAGGCAATTTAAGCAAGAAAGACCACTACAGGCCTTAGTCACTGACTTAACCTATGTTCGTGTAGGCAATCGTTGGGCTTACGTTTGCCTCATCATTGACCTATACAACCGTGAAATCATCGGCCTGTCTCTTGGTTGGCACAAGACCGCTGAACTCGTTAAGCAAGCCATACAAAGCATCCCTTACGCCCTGACCAAAGTCAAGATGTTCCATTCAGATCGTGGCAAAGAGTTTGATAATCAGTTAATTGATGAAATATTGGAAGCCTTTGGAATCACACGTTCGCTTAGTCAGGCTGGTTGTCCTTATGACAATGCCGTAGCTGAAAGTACGTATCGTGCTTTCAAAATTGAATTTGTTTATCAAGAAACCTTTCAATTGCTGGAAGAACTAGCTCTTAAGACTAAAGACTATGTTCATTGGTGGAATTACCACCGCATTCATGGTAGTCTCAACTACCAAACACCAATGACTAAAAGATTAATTGCCTAGAAAAACACTTTATAAATGTTGTACAGAAAAGTGTTGCCTTTTCACTTAATAAAAGAAAGATTGAAGGAACACTTCTCTTTCATTCCGACCAAGGGTCACAATTTAAGTCCGGGGAATTTAGAAAAATAATTGATGACAACAATAGGCACTGAATCCCTAAAATGAGACAAAAGAAAAACACTCCTGTTGAAATTTAGTAAACTAGAAACAGGAGTGTTTTATTATGGTTAAAAAAGCATATTCATGGGAAACTAAGCTGGCTTGCATCGATATGAAGAAAGCAGGCAAGTCTAACAGAGTTATTATGGAGACTTTAGGCATCAAAAATAATAGTCAAATCTATACTTGGATGAAATGGTACGAAAACGAGGAGCTTTATCGTTTTCATCAAGGTGTTGGCAAGCAATATACCTACGGTAAAGGCTTGGAACATCTGTCTGAAGTGGAACAATTACAATTACAGGTTGACCTCTTAAAAAAGTATCGAGGCTTGATAAGGAAATCGATAAAGTAAGTCTTATCAAGCTTGTGGAAGACTATAAAAACAACTACCCGATAGTTTTCATTCTAGACTGTTTTAAGGTCAAGCGGTCGACCTATTACCGTTGGAAAAAGGAGTATGAGAAGCCGCAAAAAAAGATGACCTTATTGAATTAATTGAACAGCTCTGTATGGAGAATCACTTTATTTATGGCTATCGTACCATTACACGATTGCTCAAAAAAATCCACGGATTGACTGTTAATACAAAGAAAGTCTATCGTATCATGAAAAATAATGGCTGGCTTTGTCGGACACGTACCAAGAAAGTTCCCAATTTGGGTAAAGCTTATTATTTAACAGATAATAAATTGAGTCGGGATTTCCATGCCGATAAGCCTAAGGAAAAGCTCGTAACAGATATTACCTACCTATATTTCGGTAACTGTAAATTGTATCTCTCATCAATTATGGATCTCTATAACCGAGAAATTATAGCTTACACTATCTCAGATTGTCAGGACACGGATTTTGTACTAGACACCCTTAATCAGTTAAAATTGCCTAAATAAAGGAGCAATCTTACACAGTGACCAAGGCTCAGTGTATACTTCTATGGCTTACTACCAGGCTTGCACGGAAAAAGACATTATCCGCTCAATGTCTCGAAAAGGAACACCTGCAGATAATGCCTGTATTGAATGGTTTCACACCGTCCTAAAGACTGAAACCTTTTATTTCCATAATAGGAGAAAATACAACAAAGATAGTATAACAAATATTGTTAAAAATTACATTACATTTTATAATGAAACTAGAATTCAACAGAGATTAAACGACCAGTCGCCTGTACAGTACAGAAAACTGATTGCCTAAAAGTGTTTTTCTTGCGTCTCACTATTAGGGTGCAGTGCCAATATCATGCATTCTTTTTCTAATCCTGGATATCCTTATGATAATGCCGTAACTGAAGCATTTTTCAAGTATTTAAAGCATAGACAAATCAACCGAAAACATTATCAAAATATCAAACAGGTTCAATTAGACTGCTTTGAATACATTGAGAATTTTTATAACAATTACAACCCACATACGGCTAATCTAGGACTAACCCCTAATCAGAAAGAAGAAAATTATTTTAACTCAATAAAATAACACAGTTTTCTGTCTACTTATTTGACATTAGTCCAAGAATCCTCCTCTTTTTTTACTATTCTAACATGGATACCATTTCTTTGCAAAAGAAAACCGCTATTATCCAACTTTTATCACTACTCGTTACATAGAATGACTTCAAAATCACCGTAACTTGCTTTGACAAAGCAGTGCTTTAACAATGAGATCTTCTTTTGGTTAAGGGTTTATTTGTTGAAGTGTCTTGATATCATAAGTTACCAATTCACCATTTTTATTATAAAATTGGACACCTTCTGGTTGGAAAATGAGATACTTAGGATCGATATTAGCTTTTTGTGCTAATTGATTGATATGATCTTCTAGGGTTGCTCTATCTAGACCATAGTCTGGTAAACTGTCTATAAAGTCATCTGATTCTTTTTCTTCTTTACTGGCTTCACTTGGCTGTTGGTTTTCATTGCTCTTATCTGCCTGTTGCTTTTCTTCAGGTTTATCCGTATCAGTAGCATCACCAGCATTTTTCTTTGCCAATAACTCTTGAGCTTGTTGCCACTCAGCTTGGGATAGATCGGATTTATTAATGGTTCTCAATGAACTGCCATCTGCTCTTGGGATGCTAAAGGAGCCATCTTTCCATACAAAAGTTTCTTTTGCCAAAACATCTCGTGGATCGAAAATATAGCCGTCTGGTGCTGCAAAACGACCTTCTGCTAGGGCTTTTTGAACTTCTTCAGCAGAATGGATAATTTGCCAGTTTGGCATACCAGCACGTTTATCAAGAGGCGTAACATTTGGAATGACCGAACCTGACTCTTCATGCCCTGGCTTAGACCATACATCCGGACGAACTTCGGGGTGTTGCATCACATACTTGATTGTTGCAATCTGATTGCGCGTCAACCATGAATACGGAACGACATGGATATGATCAATATGTGGGATAACAAACGAACTTCCAGTATCGTAAGTAGCATTACCAGCATGCATCGGCAGACTTGACACATCTACAGCAAGTCGTGGCTCAATGCCTGTATCAACAATGTCATAACGGTAATGCTTCTTATCTTTAAGCATTAGTTCTTGTTCGGCAAAGGCAATCTGAGTCAAATCAAGTTGATAACGAGCATAGAAATAGTCCTTGCCATCTTTTGGCATAATATAGCCCACTTTACCATCTTTTGTTACTTTGCGACTCACTTTTTTAGTGTCAAAGAGTGGTTTTTCTTTGCCTTGTTCCTGATCCAAAGCAGCAACAAGCTCATCAGCTTGACCTTTTGCTTTCACCCAGTTAGCGACCTCATCCAACTCATATTGTTCAAGTTCTCCAAATCCTATATAGTGGAAATGATCTCCGTGTTTAGCTGTAACTCCTGATTTATCCACTGAATGAATGGATTCTTTACTAAAAACATAAGCATCACTCGTATCATATGGTTTACCATCTAAGCCTTTTCCGTAAGCTTTGATGCGATGACCAAGAAAGGTATGTGTCACTTCTTTATCTGATGGTTTTGAGTGATCTGAACCTGAGTCGTTGTCATCAGTTTGGCCGGCTAAGTATCGATCTGCTAATTCCATTTCAAGAGGTGATAACTGACTTCTTGGGATAATATGATAATGATCTCCATGAGGCACCACATACCCAAAAGCGTTTGATTTGATCACTTGAGTCGGTTCAAAAATCAACCCATCTTCTTCCACATGACGGTATTTCAAATCAAGACGGTGTAGTTGATCTAAAAGTTCCTTAAAGGTTTTTCCTTTAAACTCATCTCTTTGGTGTTTGTTTTGTGACGCATCATTTGGCCTAGGAGGCGCTGGATGATAACCACCGTTATCTGGCTGATGACCTTGTCCAGGGTTAGGCGTCACATCAGGAATTGGGGCTTTCCTACGACCTGGGGCTGGTGTCGGGCGGTAATCAGACGGTCTAGCACCTCGACCTTGTTTTTGACTCCAGTAGGCTTGTGCAGCAGCTAGCTCACTTGGAGACAAATCTTTTTTAGGAATATAATGATAGTGATTACCATGAGGTACTAAATAAGCATCTCCTAAATCATCAATGATATCTGTCGGACTAAAAATATAGCCATCGTCTGTAGTATAGCGTCCTTGTCTTTTTGCTTCATTGACTGCCGCAACTTCTTCTTTACTGAGATGGGCCACTTGAGCTAAACCTTTTTCTTTAGCTTCTTTAGTTCCTTTGGCTACTTGCTCAGCAATTTGTTGTTTGGTTCGAATGTTTTTGCGCTTACTACCTGGCTTGAGGTAAACATAATAGTTGCCATTGACTTTAATAACGTAACCGTCTAAGATTTCATTGATAACGTCTGATTGTTTAAAATGGTAATTAGGATCCGTCATCAACAACTCTTCACTAATAATCGCATCATAAGGAACTTTCCCATTGTAAAAATGATAATGGTCACCGTGTGAGGTAACATAACCTTGGTCAGTAATTTTGACTACGATCTGTTCAGCAGAGATGCCTTCTTCAGCACTGATTTGATCCATCGTTTTGTTTGTTTTAGGGGCTTTTACCTTACCTTTGCTATCATCAATATAGGCAATCTGATTGTCCTTTGTTGCTAGACCCATATGATGCTTACCAAGCTGGTAACTTCCAATATGAATAGCTAGTAAAATAGCAGCAACTGAGCCGATATAACCATATGTTTTCTTCACTAATAATCTCCTTTACTTCAACTGTTGATAGAGCACTTCCAAATTTGCTCTAAGATTTTCTAGATATGTCTTGTTTCCGCTTGGAGCAGCTTCAAGTGGACTTAATGTCTTTACTTTAGCTCCTGTTGATTTCGCAATAGCATGAGCAATTTTGGGGTTGACGTTGTCTTCTGCAAAAATAGTCTTGACGTTGTATTCTTTAACAAAGTCTTGAATTTCTTTCAATTGGCGAGGAGAGGGCTCTTGCTCTGGAGAAATACCCGAGATACCAAGTTGTTTCAAGCCGAATCGTTTAGCCAGATAAGAAAATGCCGTGTGTTGCGTCACAAATGTTTTTGAGCGCACCTTTTTAAATTTTTGAGTGTATTCTTCAGTTAGTTGCTCTGCTTCTTTTTTGAAAGCCTTAGCCTTTTTAGTGTAACTGTCTTTGTGTTTAGGATCCAAATGTCCTAGCTCTTTAGCGATATTAACAGCTTCCTCACCAGCTAAAACGGGATCCGTCCAGGTATGTGGGTCATAAAGTGTCGCAGGGTCAATGCCTTGTGTGACTTCCATATCTTCTAGCCCTTTGACTCTATCTAGTGTCAGAGGTTTTGACGCTTCAAACACATTAACCTTTGATTTTTTTAAATTAGGGTCTAGATCCCTTGCCCAAGCTTCTAAGGTATGTGAATGGTAAACAAACAAATCCGCGTCATAAATAGCTGCCACATCATTTACAGACGGTTCAAAGGAATGAATGCCTGCACCTGATTGGATCATCCTCACATCATTTAGATCTCCAGATACTTCTTTTGTCATCGCATACATTGGGTAAAAGCTGGTTACAACTGACATGCCTTGCGTAGGCTGTTTGGGGTTTGCTGACTTATCACACCCTGCTATCATTACTAAACTCACAACCATAGCCATGAGAAAAAAAACTTTTTTCATAGTACCTCCTCAATTATAATTTAACCAGTTATTAACCAGTTAATTTTACTCCTTTATCAATGCTTTGTCAATGACAACTACCATCTTTTATCACATCAACTGAAGGGATAAGCAAAAGGCAATTGTTGACAGCTATTTGTCCTAACTTCTTTTTGATGAGGTAGCACAATCGAGTAGAGGCTAATCTCTAGCCCCTCTCACACCACCGTACGTGCCGTTCGGCATACGGCGGTTCAACTAACTTTTAACGCATGTCGTTCAAGATAGTAATCTAAGCAACTGACCAGTCCTCGCTTTGCGAGGGCTGGTTTTGATATAGCACGTTTGAGTACCGACTTCTGAGCTACCAACTGATAGTGGTCACCCCATCCAGAAACTTTATCGGCTATCCATCTAGCAACTCCTAGTTTTAAGAGTCCCCATAGGCGCTTTGCTTTCTTCTTCCATTGCTTCCAGATAATCACTCGAATACGGGTTCGCAGACGCTCATCTATTTGTGTCATGATACTCTTCATATTGCCAAGCGAGAAATAGTTTATCCATCCTCGAATGACCCAGTTCAATCGTTCAATGCGAGTTATCAGGTCAATGCTCCATTTCCTCATCGTCAGTTGCTTCAGTTTTCGCTTAAAGCCTGAACGCTGTCTTGGTGAGGACGACACTTCCAACCTTTTGGAGATTTCCAGAAACCAAATCCGAGGTATTTGAGTTTGTTCGGTCTGACAATCTTGGTCTTAGTCATGTTGACTTTCAACCCTAATCGCTTCTCAATATAGCTACTGACCGAATGCATGACCCGCTTAGCAGCTGCTTCGCTTCCGACAGTGATGACACAGTCATCGGCGTAACGGACAAAGCGAAGACCTCGCTTTTCCAACCCTTTGTCTAACTCATTAAGCATAATATTAGATAGGAGGGGTGATAGATTCCCGCCTTGAGGTGTCCCGACTAAAGTCTTATGTCGCTGTCCGTTAATAACAACTCCCGAATGGAAGTACTTACGAATCAGTGACTCCGTATCGCCATCTTGAATGATATTATGAACCAGGGACATCAATCTGTCTTGCGGAACAGTATCGAAGAACTTTTCCAAGTCAATGTCCACAATCCACTCGTAGCCATCGTTTAAATACTCAAGTAGCTGAACAATGGCTGTTTCGCAGGAGCGATTGGGTCTGAACCCATAGCTATACTCTGAAAAATGTTTTTCGCAGAGTGGACTCAAAACTTGAACGATGGCCTGCTGAATCATTCTATCCATAGCCGTCGGGATACCTAGGTTACGAACTCCTCCGTTTGGTTTTGGGATTTCAACCCTGAGAACCGGTTGAGGTTTATAGCTCCTCTCTTTGATGAGTTTCTTGGTTTCTCGCCAATTTTGGTGAAGATAGTCATCCATCTGCTCGATAGTGACCCCATCGATACCAGCAGAACCTTTGTTTGATTTCACTTGCTTGTAAGCTTCGAGCATATTGTTCCGAGATGATATCTTATCTAGCAATTCTGACATGTGCGTATTCCTTTCTTTTTTCGTTGTCTGCATGATATCTTACATTGGTGAACCTTCCTCTAGTCAATACGTAACCGCATCTAGTTCTATCAGACCGTTTGTTTTACAGACACAAGTGAAGTAGGATTACTTCGATTAGTTGTTCACCCCTTCGTTCCATTTCCATTACAGAAACTTCATCACTACTATGGGTTCGGCTGACTTCTTGTCGTTCGTTGTTACTAGGTTTTACCCTTGACAGGACCTCACGGGATAAGTCGGACATCTTTCCTCGTTTACTCTCGTGATTTACGTATATAGGTTACGACTACCTATTTGGACTTTAGAGTTTATAGCCCCCTCATCCGCTATATACGCCTTCATATCACGTTTCTGTTCGTAGAGCCACGATTTCGCTATCCCTTCCTCTCCCCGCTACCTCACGATAGTCAAGCTTGGGAGTCGCTATTGGGTTCACCGGTAGCGGGTGCCCACAGAGGACTTGCACCTCAGATGTACGACATGCCCGTCGTACTATAAAAAAATAGAGAGAACCAAATTGGTTCTCTCTATTAAATAAGCTCTTATCAGTTTAAGTAATACTATTTTTTAGTTTCTTTTTGGCGTTTTGTTTTAAATATATGAGCTGCTAATCCCAAGAAGAAAGTGGTCATAACTAACTTAAGGAGATGTAAACGATTTGTATCCTTGTCATTAGTCGTTGGTAACTGATCTCTTGTTGATGCTTTTGTAGCTAAAGCACGCTTAGAAGATCGTTTCTCTAGAGTACGAGAAGATTGACCTTTTTGAGGAGTTTTACCTGGTGTTTGACCTGAACTATCTTTTTCTGGTTTAGTTTCTTTTTTTTTATCTGGTGTTTGACCTGAACCGTCTTGTTCTGGTTTAGCTTCTGGTTTTTTGTCTGGTGCTTGATCTGAACCGTCTTGTTCTGGCTTATTAGAGTGGCCCTCCAATAGCTTAGTCACTGGTGTATAAGTGATGTTACCAGCCATATCTTCAACAACATAAGTAAAGTCTGACATTTTCAATGGAACAGTAGCGCCTTCCATTGTTTCAGCCTCTTCAGGAAGAGTAAAGGTACCATCTTCATTTGGAGAAATATACTCTGTTGTTGGCAGATCCTCATCCATATAAGTGTAAGCAATACGCTCACGGTAAACCGGTTGGCTGGTTTTTGGTTTAGATGCAAGTGTCAAACGACTATCTTCTGTTGAGAATGTTGCCGATGTTGCGACTTCAGGTGTCGTATTGTCTACAATCACATCAAAATCAGTGTGTTGTTCTTTTGCACCTGAGCTAATCGGCGTGTAGCGAACACGATAGGTGTAGGTTCCGTTAGCAACAACTTTGCCGTCTTTATCTTTACCGTCCCAACGCGTTTTTTCAAAACGGGTTGAACCAAGTGTGCTTGCCAAGTCATTGTTGTAGTTTTTAACAACTTGCTCGGTTACCTCACTTGTCCAAACAACATTTCCTTCTTTGTCCAAGACTTCAGCCACAAGGTTTTTAACATTACGCAAGAAAGTACCTTGGAATTGGACATAATCTCTGTTACCGTCCCCATTTGGAGAGATCGCAGCATATGGTTTGCCATTAGCGTGACGGTGGATATAGTAGTGGCTATCATCGTCTTGTTTTGCAAAAGTACCTGCAAAAATGGTTTCTGTGATCTCTGAAGATTCGATATCCTCTATGTTTTCAACCCCTTCTTTGACAGCTTTAATAATCGTCCATGGGTTAGACTCTGTGGTAAGTGCTGTAAAGTTATTTTTCAGAGCGTAAAACTGTAATCCATCACCATCTAATTGGTCTTTGGCATCACTATTTGCTTCATGATAGTAGCTGCTACCGTCTTTGCTATCATAGATTGGTTTTTCTAAGGCTGACAGATTGCCAAAATCACCTCGGAAACCAATATATGGAATGCTCATAAGCTCTTCTTTTGTAGGATCTTGTTTGAAACGAACAAAACCTTCTAAGAAATAGCCATTTTTCATTTGGGCAAGCAAGTCCTTGCTAAATCGACTAGCATCGATTGGAACGGTGACTTGTTTGCTGCTATTGGCTGGAATTGTGATTTTTTGCCATGATGTCTCATACAATGCTTTAGGAGCCAAGGCAAAGTGTTTTCCATCTACTTTATCTGTTTGAACAGTTACTTGGTAATACAACTCTTGAGGTTTATCAGATTTGTTGTGAACTGTTACTGTTACTTCAAATTTATCAGAAACATTGTTCAGGTGAACCTTGCTTGAGGTATTGTCCTTATCTGTTACATACATCGTTGCTGCTGAAGCTTTTTTAGCATCGACTGCTCCTGCTCCCTGTTGGCGAGGAGAAAAATAAGCTTTTTCATCTTCATCATATAGGGCAGTTGCTGAGCTCATCAATACTTTCTTAGCTAAATCAAGACGCTCTGATGGTGTCATATCAGGATACTGTGTCTCATATTGCTTTTGCAACAGTCCCATGATACCCGCTACCAATGGTGCAGACATACTAGTTCCAGAAAGTTTGGCATACTTGTTGTTAGCCACTGATGACAAAATATCTTGGCCGGGTGCTGCAATATCCGGCTTAATATTGCCGTCAGCTGTCAGACCCCAGCTTGAGAAGCGGCTTAGTTTGGTGCCACTTGCTGTTGGCAATACCTTAGGTGTCGCATTGAAGGTAATGGTTTTTGGGGGATTGTCTTTTAATAAGAGACCGTCTCTTCGACTGATAAAGGCCGCAGGCATCTGGTCAACATTTGGCAATTCAATCGGGAAGCCCTTGTCTTGATTGTCATAGATCAAGACCCCTACAGCACCAGCTTTTTTAGCGTTTGCAATCTTATCTTTGAAATCAATATCGCCACGTTCAATAAGGGCAATCTTACCTTCGACATCCTTAAAATCATCCTCTTTCGTACCACGATTAGCATAAGCATAGTCGTAAGCCTTGTTTGGCTCAAAACGGTTTGTTGAAATAACAGGCATTTCTTTATCTTGATGATCGTCTGTTTTGACCGTAGCAGTTTCAGTGAGCTGTTTATCTGGGCTGTAAGAAGCAACTGTCAATGTTGAATCTGCCGCTGCAGGTGTCCCAACCACCCCATAATCAGGATGATCTGCTAGAGGTAGACGGGGCTTGCCCCCAAAGCTACTATCATTACCAGCTGAGGTCACAATGCTAACACCTTTTGATTTGGCATAGTCAAAGGCTTTTTTGGTTTCGTCTGGAAGGTTGGCGTAAGCTAGTGCAGCATTACCAAAGCTCATATTAATCACCTTAGCTCCCAAGTTGACAGCATCTCTGATAGCTTGAG
Source organism: Streptococcus sp. 'group B' (assembly GCF_002073795.1). Classification (NCBI taxonomy): domain Bacteria; kingdom Bacillati; phylum Bacillota; class Bacilli; order Lactobacillales; family Streptococcaceae; genus Streptococcus; species Streptococcus sp. 'group B'. The sequence continues at coordinate 1,513,063 of NZ_CP020432.1, forward strand.
CGTAGTTACGAGCATAGTCTGCTAGTCCATTTACAATTTCGACACGCATCAAAAGCAATTGAGCCTCAGGCATCGCACCTTCTAGGCGGTAAGGTTCTTTCATTTCAGATGGAGCATTTCCTGACACGTGTGTGCCGTGTTCTTGATCAACAGCGTTTTTACCATCTTTACTATAGTCGTGGTAATAAGCAACCTTATCATTGACCCACTCGCCATAGGTAATACCGTGCTCTTTTTTAGCTTTTTCAAGATTTTCTTTTGATTGGTAACGTGCTTTAGTTTTGTCTGTTAAGCGCCACGCTTCATGATTTTTATCAAAACCAGCATCAATCACTGCAACAACGGTCCCAGCTCCCTTGCCTGCTTTTTCCTGCAGGGTTTTGACATGAGAAGGGTCGTTCAAATCCCTAATAGTCGCTTTTGAGGTTGCTGGTGTATCAGCAGTTTTAGCAGGAGCTTGAGGGGCTAGATCATTAGCGTCATCTGCTACTGTTTCTCCTACATCACTAGGAGTTTGTGAGGTTTTAGTTTCCTTTGATGATCGTGATTCCTCAGAAACTGCTATTGGTTGTGGGGGTTCTACGGCTTGTTCGGTAGCAGGAGTGTCTTCTGTCACAGTATTTGCTTTAATGTCTGATTGTGCATTGAGCAAGATGCTCGTAGATATAAGCGCAATGGCAAGTTTATCAAATGGTAGTTTTTGTTTTTTACGCAATGTGTCGTCCTTTCATGATGAGAGACTTTGTCTTTATGACCATTAAGAAAAGAGAGAATCAAACGATTCTCTCCTAGCTATCCGTCTGTGTGTAGAGAAATAAGGATAACGTCTTTTTTAAAGAGCAAACAGGGGTTATTTGCATATGACACAGCTATTTTTCTTGCTTTTGCCATAATGATTAAATGTATCTCATTTATCAATTATATTACTAACATCTTTATTATAAAACAAAGACGATTATTAGTAAAGGTCATCTTTTTAAGAGTTGTTTAGTTTGTGACCTCCTTAACCTCATTCTTTTAGACATCAAGAGAGAACCGATCGGTTCTCTCTTGATGTTCACTCAGGTATGTGTCTGAAATTTTGAGATTAGTCGATACCTCATAAATTTAAGAAAACTTGAATTATTCTTAAAAAGACCAAAACAAGTATTTTTTGCTTGTTCAGTCTTGACGGTATTGTTTTAGTTATGCTACAATAAGGTTCGACTGATTAAGCAAGTGGTATTTGTCTTAATCGGTTTGGTGTAGGAGTTCGCGCTCCTTCACCTTTTTTGCTTTTCTTTAATATAATTATACTACTTTAGAAGATTTAATGCAAGTTAAAACATGCAAAAAAACGCTAGAAATAAAGGTATCTTTAGACTTTTTCTATTTTGTTTTGATTCCTGTTATACTCCATTTTCTGCCATTTTTTAGAAGGGGCTTAGAAAATTTATCTAATTCATCTGTCTTTTTAAAAAGTCGCCCTGCACTAAATGAACCTTCTTTATACTCACTGTATACCTTTCTCCAAGAACCGAAAAATAATTCTCGTAAACCGTTAGCTCTTTCAAGTATAATCATATTTGCCATTGTGGAGATTCCCCACTTTGACCAATACATGCCACGTCGCTTCATTCTATACGTTATCTTTCTGTGTTGTGATTCCATGATACCAATACCACGATTTGAAAGATTTCTAAGATGAGCTGGTTTTATATATTTGAAATTATTTAATACTTTTTTCTTAAACTTCTGAAATTCTTGATCTTCAAGTTCATCACAAATCAGTGATTCAACAGTATCAAAAACTAATTCAAGCTTATCAGAATTATATTTTTTTACCGCATCTAAAGCAAAATCGGTTAATTCAATTGGATATTTTCTAAGGTATGAACTTAACTTTTCTTTAACATGATAGATATCCCAAAAATGCTCATGTTTCTTTACCTTAAGTGCTTTTCCTAATTCCTTAAAAACTCTACTAGTATAGCCTTTACCCATATCAGAGTTAGTGATTAAAATAGTATCGTCATCTACTTCATAGTTATTATAAATATAATCTAAAAGATTATATTTAGCTTTATCATAATTAAGCTGTAATATTTCGTGCTTGTCCCGCAATTCATATCTTTTAGTAGAAACTTTTTTTGAGCCTGTATGAATAACAAAATGTGTTAAATCTAAATACCTTCTTTCCTCTCTAGAATCTGTGCTTTTAATCATGACTCCATCACCCTCAACATACAGTTTTTTCACTTTTTTACGTTCGGGTGGCTCTTCCAAATAAAAACGATAGCGTTCTTTTTCTTTTAACAATTTTTCTACAAATTTTACTGCTTTTAAAACACAGTCTTTTGTTATGATTGTTTGCAAAGTGCTATCTATTACTTTGCAAACTTGACGATAAGGCATCATTGTAGCCAATTTTGCAACATGATATAAGAATTCTATTGAATATCTCTTATATTTTTCAAGACCTAACCACTCATCTACTGGTATTCTAGTTTCAAAGCCATTTGTCCAGCGACTCCTACTAAATGTTATTTCTCCAAAAGAGAAAACAACCGTACGTTCAGACTGATTGATCCTCTTATAGCCTTTCGTTCTCATTTGAGGAGCGATATAGCTTTCATACTGTTCAATTTGACTTAAAAATTGTTTCTGTTTTATTTTATTTATTTCATTTACAAAATCTTTTTCCGAGAATTTTTTAACTTCCATGATAATATTTTACAATTTTTGTTACAGGATTAGAATATTATTGCTATTTTTTATTCGAAAAGTTAAAGTAAAAGACCACATTTAATAACGTGATCTTTCTATTTATCCTACTGTGCAGGCTCAAATCCATCTAATCCAATGAATGACTGAAACTTGCCAGTACCTGAATTTGAAGCCGTGCCACTTAAACTTTGAACATCATATTCATCTTTTGGCTCAGACCATTCTGCATGAATATAATTAGAATCATCTGTGTCATCTTTTTTCCAGTACAAATCAGTATTGTACTGATTGTCAACGTAATTAACCCAAATTGTATCAGGCTTTCCAAAAATTTCAATAATATCTTTTAAAGATTTATCACCTTTTTCAAAAGTTTGATTGATGTTTTCAACAGTAAAATTATTATAATTACCTGATACTGATGATAAATCCCCCCTAAAATCAACCTTTGAATAATCCATTTCTTTTATATAATCACTCGGGTTTAATCCTAACGTTTTTATATAATCTTCTGCTCGTTCTTCATCAGTTTTTTTGTGTTTAACGACTTTTGCACTTGTCGCACCACTAGGATTTGTCTTATTCTTTTTAGAAGTATTACTGCTTTCAGAACCTGTAAATAAATTTATAACACTACTAACAATAATTATCACTATTATTAAACTTAAACATCCACCACAACCACTTTTTTCTTAACCATTTTTCCCATCTAATAATGATTTCCATAATAAATATAATTCAAACTTTGTTTACAAATTTTTAAAAAAGTCATTTATAAAAGATGATGCTGAACGATAGCCTTTTTCTTTTGATAGCCTATCAATTTTTTTTCGGACTGAAGGTTGAAGTGTAAATTGATATTGTTTTGTACGTTCAAAGTCCCTAATATTCATTTCAGATGAGAAAATTTCTTTCTTTTCTTCATCTAAACTTTCTTTTAGAACTTTTGTTAGTTCCGAATTTTTTGGTTCAAATGCCATATTCATCCTCTTTCTTATAAACATAGTCATATTTATGTATATAACTATGTTTATATTTGTAATTATATTTATAGTTTATCAGTAATTTTCCTAAATGTAAAATCAATTTCTTTGAAGAATTTACTATCTCTTGAATATAATTCTTTATCAGACATCATATAAGATAGAGACTTTTTGTCCAATGTTGAGCGGTTAAATAACTCTTTATGAGGAATCATTGCAAGAACTGATTTATCATTCTTTAGTGATCTTATTAATTCTTTTGAAGAGTTGGTATTATGCTTTATCATATTACCTAAAAAGAATAATTTTGCTGTGACATAACTTGCTCGAGTTTTAAAGTCAAATGCCTCTGTTTTAAATTCTTCAAGTCTTTCAGAAAGATGGATGTATACTATAAAAGTAGACAAAACTTTGTGTGTTACAATCTGTTTTAAAAGACACAAAAACGAAAGGACAACCTATATCAACATTTAAACGCTATGATGAAGAATTCAAACAATCTCTTGTTAACCTTTATCAAACTGGAAAAACTCAGTCTGAACTCTGTAAAGACTATGGGGTATCCACTTCTACGCTTGCAAAATGGATCAAACAGTATTCCCAAGTCAAACTCGAAGATAATTCTGTACTTACTGCCAAGCAAATACAAGAGTTACAAAAACGTAATGCGCAGCTTGAAGAGGAGAACCTTATCCTAAAAAAAGCAAGTGCCATATTCATGCAAAACTTAAAGTAAGACTCCTCGCTGTCTATCGGTTACGCTTTGAACACGCCACAACAACCTTGTGTCGTGTTTTACGTGTCAATCGCTCCACTTACTATAAATTTCTAAAACATAAGCCCTCAAAAAGAGAATTGGATAATCAAATTTATAGAAAACAAATACTTGAGATTTATACCAAAGCGAACAAAAGACTTGGTGTGAAGTCTATCAAGGTCATTCTTCAAAGAGACTATGACACAAAAATCTCTGAAGGAAGAATTTGAATAGGTTACACTAAACTAGACAGAAATTATAAAGTGTTCTACACTTAAGAAAAACTGGAGAAAAACCATGTCTAGAAAAGTACGTCGTCACTTCACCGATGATTTTAAGCAACAAATTGTTGACCTTTACAATGTTGGTAGAAAGCGTAGCAGTCTCATCAAGGTATATGAGCTAACCCCTTCCACCTTCGATAAGTGGGTTAGACAAGCCAAAACAACTGGTTCATTCAAGTCTGTTGATAATCTGACAGATGAACAGCGGGAGCTAATTGAACTCAGAAAACACAATAAAGAACTCGAAATGCAATTAGATATCCTAAAGCAAGCAGCGGTGATTATGGCACAAAAAGGGAAATAATCACTGCTAATAAGGATAAATACAGCATTTCAAAGATGTGTCGCTGGCTGAATATGCCACACTCAAGTTATTACTATCAAGCCGTGGAGTCAGTATCTGAAACGGAGTTTGAAGAAACTATTAAAAGAATTTTCCTCGATAGCGAGTCCAGATACGGATCCAGAAAAATCAAAATATGCTTGAATAACGAAGGTATCACACTTTCACGTCGTCGGATTCGACGCATTATGAAGCGACTCAATTTGGTTTCTGTTTATCAGAAAGCCACCTTCAAACCACATTCTAGAGGCAAGAATGAAGCCCCTATTCCCAACCACTTAGACAGGCAATTTAAGCAAGAAAGACCACTACAGGCCTTAGTCACTGACTTAACCTATGTTCGTGTAGGCAATCGTTGGGCTTATGTTTGCCTCATCATTGACCTATACAACCGTGAAATCATCGGCCTGTCTCTTGGTTGGCACAAGACCGCTGAACTCGTTAAGCAAGCCATACAAAGCATCCCTTACGCCCTGACCAAAGTCAAGATGTTCCATTCAGATCGTGGCAAAGAGTTTGATAATCAGTTAATTGATGAAATATTGGAAGCCTTTGGAATCACACGTTCGCTTAGTCAGGCTGGTTGTCCTTATGACAATGCCGTAGCTGAAAGTACGTATCGTGCTTTCAAAATTGAATTTGTTTATCAAGAAACCTTTCAATTGCTGGAAGAACTAGCTCTTAAGACTAAAGACTATGTTCATTGGTGGAATTACCACCGCATTCATGGTAGTCTCAACTACCAAACACCAATGACTAAAAGATTAATTGCCTAGAAAAACACTTTATAAATGTTGTACAGAAAAGTGTTGCCTTTTCAATCTTTTTAAATAAATTTTCTATAACAAATAATCTAATAATGAATTATAATATATTTAGATTATTTAGGAGACTTAAGAAATGGTAAACCAATTAATAATTTTAGGAAATGGATTTGATAGAGCTTCGGATTTAAAGTCAGGATATATGGATTTTTTCAATTTTAGATTTAAAGATTCAGACAGTACTAGTAGTTTTTGGTATTATATTTTGAGATCATGTTATAATAAAAAATTGTCTAGCGATTTATGGAGTGATATTGAGAAATTAATTTCAGTACATCTAAAAAACATTATAACACTATATAATAACGAAACAATTTTAAGTGGCAAAGATATTGAGAGTATATATATCGAAACATTAAGCACTGATTACTCAAGAAATGATTACTCTACCAGTGAGGAGCTAACGCAAAAAGCACTCCATAATTTTTTGTGGAATCATAATGGTATACCTATTGTTCCAGAACTAGATAATTTATTATTACTAATTCAAAAAGATTTAAAAATAGTCGAAGATGAGTTTTGTTCTTATTTAACTAATCAAATAGAGATCCAGGAACAATCAAAAGATGATTATTTTAAAGATATAACTAATTTGGGAAATAATTACTTATTAAAATCTCGAATTATTTTTGAACTCTTGTATAAAAGTAATATTTCTAGTGCATTCACATGTAATTCTTTTGTTGCACTACATGATTTTCATAACGAAAATTGTTTCAATTCCTATGAAGGATTTCTTAGCTACATTTATGACTTAGAAAGTAATAATGAATTTAATGTTGAAACATCAATATTGAATTTTAATTATACATTACCTAGAATAGATAAATTACAACGTAATATTCATGGAACCCTGAATGATAAAAATATTATTTTTGGAATAGATTATGATTCTTTAATTGATATACAAAAAGATAAAAATGTTACCCTGCCTGTTGAATTTACCAAATCATACAGGATATTACAGAACGGAAATATATTTCAATATCCAATTCCCTCTGAACTAACTTTTATAAAATTTTATGGTCATGGTCTGGGTGAAGCAGACTATTCTTATTTTCAATCAATTTTTGACTCAATTAATCTTTATTCCAGTGACACTGTACTAATTTTCTATTGGAGTTGTTATAACGAGAATATTAGGGAACAAATTAAATCTCAACAAGTTCATGCAGTACATAAATTAATTGAAAAATATGGAGATACTTTTAATAATAAGAATCATGGCAGAAATTTATTCACAAAACTTCAATTAGAAAATCGTTTAATTATTCAAGAAATACTTTATAATGATATTCTAAATCCATATTAAACAAAACACCCCCACAAAATATTGTGGGGGTGTTTGTGGGGAAGATTCAATTGAATCTTTCCTTTTTTAATCGCCTTAACTTTAACGAAAAGACTTTAAAACTAGGCTTTCACCTTTAAACAACCAATAGATGATTATTTAAGAGTAACAGTTGCGTTTTTCAATTAAACCTTGTTATTTCAAGTGTTTCCGCTATCTCTTCTTTGCTTGGTGGGGTCTTGGTGGGGTTATCAAATCCAAACGATTCTAAAGCCTTCGTTATTTCTCTACCACCTTCAGCTTTTTTCTTAGCGTAAATATGGGCATATGTATTGAGTGTTGTAGCTTTATCTGTTCTTCCAGAACGGGCTGATACATATAAAACATCTTTGTGAAGAACATTAATCAAAAAGCTATCATGCGAATGTCTAAGACCTTTACCAGCCATAACTGGTAAATCTTGCTCTTTTGCTACACGTTTCAAAAGACGAGTTAGGGTAGTTTTATGCATAGGAACTTCTTCACGAGCTAAAACAAAATCACCTAAACTATTATGAATCTGTACTTCTTTCCACTCTTTTAGCGTTTGAAGTGTCATATCATCTAATTCAACATATCTCGTACCTGCTTCGGTCTTAGTCTTGTTTTTACGAAATGGATTCCCATTTTCATCATATTCTAAAGTTGATTGCACGTGCAATAATTTAGATTCAAAATCAATATCAGACCAAATTAGGCTCAATCCTTCAGAAACTCGTAATCCTGTCATAAAATATAGCCAGATTACTGTATAGTAATAAACACCTTGATATGTTGTTCTATCAAATGCATTGACTGCTTTCTGAAAATCTTCTACCGTCCAAAATGAAGTCACTGTTCTCTCACCTTTGATATTGTCTAGTTTAGTACAAGGGTTAAATTCAATATATTCCAAACGCTCTGCGTAAGTTAAGCATTTTTTAAATCTAAGCCAAACATTTTTTGCATAGTTTGGTGAATACTTATCTTGTAATGAAAGACGGAACCGTTCACAAAACTGAACAGATATATCTGAAAGTAAGTACTGCCCTAGTTCTTCTTTAAAAATATCAAAGTGTGTCAATGCTGTTTTATAGGTAGACGATTCAACAGTTTTGATATAATACGGTAAAAATACCGTGTTAATAAAATCTTCTAACGTTAATACTGGAACTGTCTGTTTTTGTGCAAGTTCATCTTGTGACCTGACTTCGGCTCTAACTCGACAAAGTTCATCATAAGCCTGTTTTTCAGTACGGAATGGATTTCCATTTTTATCCTTATAGGACTTCTTACGTCTTCGTTTTCCCGTTACAGGGTCTTTCCCAAATTCTGTTTGAAAGTAAATTCTATTTTTCTTATCTCTGGATACTCCGCTATATTTTTTACTTGCCATCTTTAAGCACCTTCCTTTTCTAGTAAAGGCAACTCAAAGCCAAGCAATTCCTCAACTATACTAGCTGGGGCTAGGTTTAATCTCACATTATCAAATGGTGATTGTCCTAATTGTATCACTTTTCCTGTTTCCTGTATATTATTTTCAAATCTCTGTACTGCAATCGCTTTTGCTTGCTTTATAATTTCTCTAGCTGTATTCTCTGGGAATCCGATTTTCATTAAGTCAATATGTTTTACTGTTACTTTTGTATTTGTCATATTAATAATCCTAATTTTCTTATTCATTCTCATCTGAAACATTCTCAATATTCTCATCATTCTTACTTTTCAATCTACTTCTTACGACTGTTTCAGGTTTTTTCTTTTGAAAAAATTTATTCTCATCATCTAATTCTAACAGGTAAATTGAGACATCTTTTTCAAATTTTTGTTCTTCAATATATAAGTTACCTACTATGAAATTAGGGGTAAACTCTTGAAGTTCATTTTCATCAATCTGCTGAAATTCTATTTCAGGTTTTTTCAAACCACGACTAACAAAATATTTTGGCTGTCTATACGCCGAAGGAATAGCAATCAAATCTTTTGTAATATACTTCGATATATAATTTGCTGTTTTTACCTTGCTATCAATTTTTGATACGGTACTGAAACCATCTTTCCAAGTTTCAGCATTATATATTTGCAAACCATTCTTTTTTATCAATTTATCCGTTTTTGGGTTCCTTGCTTCTATTAATGGTGGTGAGAATCCAAAAGTTATTCCGTGAAAATGGATTCTACCATTCTTATGTAATTCTGGTATAAAAATATAGTCAAATTTTCCATATTTTTCACGCTGATATTTCAACCAAGCTCTTAATTTCTTTTTCGCATATTCATAATCTTTTGCATTAACTTTTTCATCATCAAAAGTTAATGTCCAGAATAAATCAAAATCGTTACACTCACAGTAATATCTAATTCTTCGTTGAATTTTTTGAGCTTGCTGAAAATTATATATCTCTTGTTCCTCTTCTGTACGTATTTGTCTTTCATGGTTGGTAGGTCTATTATTACCTGATACTCTTTGTTTTAGATAACCATATTTTATTACCTCAACATGGTCTCCAAAATTTATAACTTTTAAATTGTATTCACTAGTCACTCATAATTTACCAACTTTCTATCATACCCTCAGCTTATCTTGGCTGTCTGTCAAGTAGCCAGCCAAAAGTATCCTTATTTATTCCTAGAATCAGAGCGGAGCTAGCTCCGCTCTGATTTCAGAACACGTAACGCCCCCTTGAATGGTAGCCTAGAATCATCATAAAATGGTGTCTTGAAAGTAATTGGGTGCTCTAATCCAATACCATCTAAGTAGATAACACCTTCTCGTTTACTTGAGTCCACACTGGGCAATTCTGATTTTCCTATATTAAAAATTTCTGTTGATTGAGATTGACTAATACGACCCAAAGCAATACGTAAACCAAGTGAATCTCTACTCTCAGAGCTCAAAATAGACGTAGGCAACAGCTGACCCGAAACAACAACCATAATAGAAGCTTGTCTACATTTAACAATTAATTTCAAAAGTTTGGCATTAAATTGTGGAAACAGTCTATCAGCAGGTTTCTTTAATTTATCCTCTGCTTGCATTTCTGTAGCTAGAGCTAAATACTCATCAATAACTAGCAAAATATTTCCTTGCCCAAATTTTTCATTATGTGTCACATCTGCTTCATCATCAGAATTTTGATTGATTTCAGCATAACGTTCTTCCATAATAGCTTCAACTTTAGAAATCATATCAAACGCCTGTTGCCCTGTAGTTGCTACTTCACCAATGTGTCGCATCGCATTACTTAGATAGGCTGATTTACCATCAATCGTATAAACTTCATTTTTCTTATTATTTATCAAGAATGCTAGAATTAGATATTTCAGTAAGGTTGTTTTACCAGAGTTTGACGGTCCAACAATAAGAGCATTAGTTTGTGATAATGTCCAATTCAGTCTTTCAGTCAATCGAATCTTTAATGTCTTTGATTCTATAAAATCTTCACGCCCTTTTATATAAAGTGATTTATCTGGTTTGTGAGACAAGACAACCTTCACATATCCATCTGCTAGGTTCTTATCTTCTAAAAACCATTCATCACGTGTTTCTTTAATGAAAAATGATAGAATATTAGTTGGGATTTCCTCCAATTTGCCTTTTGGAACATGACCACCGTGATATAATTTCAAAAATATCAAGCCATTATCTATCCAATATTCCCATCTAACGCTTTGTGTTGTATCAATTTCTGATTTATGTTTTCTCAAAATATCATTTTCTTCAGGAAAGAGCTTTAATAAGGCTGACACCTTCCATTTTTCAATAGGAGAAAACTTAGAGTTTAAGAATAACCAGTTCAGAACCATAATACTTTCCAAGCAAACTAAGCCTACTAAGCTAAATATGATTGATATTGAAATTTGGTTAGAGTTCACAAAATCAAAGAGCAGGTATAGTAAGCCAAACATCATCTCAACTGATAAGATAGACAACAAAATATTAGTCAATAGCTGACAGCGTTGTTTTCGTGTCCTGCTCACTATGATAGTTGCTACTTTCTTATTTTTTAGTGAGTAAGTACTTATTATTTCTTTAAATATTGTTTTCATCATTAATTTTTTCCTTGTTAAAAATATATACCCATGTAGCATTGCTACCCCCTATCCCTAATATTCCTATTTAATTTTTAGTTATCTTTATTTAAATTAACAAATTTCAATTCTTCTAAAATTAATTTTAATCCACCCCAGTTTCCTGAATTGCCTCTAGAAACCCATTTCAAACCTACATAGGCTGAACGTAAATCAATAACTTTTCCAATTATATCTTCAACAATAATCTGTTTTAGATAATTTTCATCACCTACGACTTCTACTGTAATAGGTACAACACTTGAAACATCTAATCCTTGTTGATTCATAAGTTGATATAGCTTAATATCTAAAACTAAAATCGTAAGCTTTGCGATTGTTCCATCAATAACTTCACCATTGCCGTCTCTTTTTGCTACTCTTCTAGCATTGGTGACTATTGCTACTTGAGGAGCTTCAATTTCATTTACTGAAAAACGAAGTTCTCCAAGTTTTGTACTATTTAAATTGATTTTTTTCAATGTTATTTACCTCTATATAAATTATTTATGTCTTAACTAAGCCGACAAGCATTGATTAGACTTTATAGCTATAAAATTCTATGGTCGTTCCTCTGTTACTTTAATTTGAGAACTAGCTACCTAATATTAACCTTAATATATAGAGAACAGAGAACTTTGGTAGGGGGAGTTTTCAAACTTTTAGTTTACTATTTTCGCCCCCAAAAACATTTGATTGGGAGTGGCTGTCAGCTCTATTCTCATTATACAAGGAAGCAAATTCTTTGCTAAGGGGAAAAAATAGAGAATAAGAAGTCCAAATTCTCCCCTTAGCAAAGAACATTATTAGGTTATAATAGAAGTACAAAATTTTTTAGGAGCTTTTTATGATTAAATTTACATATAGTGCCAATTTCTTTTATTACAATTGTTCAAAGAGAATAAAGGAAAAAATGGACTCAATTAACCAATTAATTGATGAATATGGTTATACTTCTAGTCGTCTAGCTGCTAATAGAAATACAGCTAGAAAACCAAAAATTAGTAGAAATGCTATTACACTTGACTATACAAAAGAGTTCTCTCGAGCTTTAAATAATAAAATCACCCAAAGGAATCCTAATTTTATCACACCAGCACTTACAGAAGATATATTAAATTTCTGTAAACCTGAAGAGGATTTTATTAGACAACTAAATATAGATGGTATTGACTCTTGTAAATATGAATTTGAATCTGTTTCAGAAATTTATTGGGGAACAGATGAAGAACTCTATAAGAATGAAGAATTATTTTTCTATGCAATCATCAAGGATATGCTAAATTCCATTGACGATAAAAACTTTATTGAAAGTATACTGATTGACTATGTTCCTTATGCTTACTTAACAGCACTAAATGAAATCGATTCAAGTTTGCCCCCAAATGCTGTTTCAATTTTTGATTATTATCCTGATTTGCCTAATTTAAAAGAGACGCAAAAAACTCTCTCCGAAGCAATTTCAAGACTATATCAACAGTTTAAAAATCAATACTCACTTACAGATATGTTTTTTGATTTTCTTTCTAAAAATAAAAAAGAAGTTGAGTTTAAAAATATGCAGACCGAATTTAAAAATTTCGTAAATATGTATTTAAAGCCTCGCTTAAAACACATGGTAACCGATGAAAATTCTCTCGGTAAAAGAGTCTATGAGTTATTTAAAGTAGATGGTGGAATATACATTACTAGTCAAATCTTTCAAACCACAATTTCACAACCAAACAAAGATCTTCTAGATGCTACTATTGATTATTGTAATACTCTAAGAAACATACAACTGGAACAAGAAAATGGTCTTCAAAGTCTCTCGGTTGAGTTAGAAAATTATACCCAATCAATTGCCTTATCAATCTTAGCTTTAGATAAGTATCCTACAGGTGTCACTACCATCGATAAATTACTTGAAAAATTTGAATCTCATAGTGGGGGAGACCTTTCAGCTTTTAAGAGAATAGAATACCTTGAAGATGAATCAGAAAATGACGGTCAAATTTATAAATATTAATAGCAAAAAAGGCTTCAACTACTAAATGATAGTTGAAGCCTTTTTATTAAAACCTATTTCGGTTTAATCTGAGAAAATGCATTTTTTAGTTCATGAATATTATTAAATCGCTGATACAAGTCTGGATTTGTGCCTTTATTAACAAATTCCTCTAAATTACTAAATTCAAATTTTGTAAAATTCCTATACCGTCCTGTTAAAACAAAATACAATAATTTTGACAAAGCAAAACCTTCAAAATAAAAATTATAGTTACTATATCCTACTCGTTGAAGTCCGGAATAATCATTAAACGCACCTCTTATTTCTGTATCTAAAGACGTTAATATACTATCACTCAACTTTACATTCCCTAAATCTGCAATTTTAATTATCTTTACATCCTCATATTCTTTTATCAAAATATTATTTGGAGAGATATCTCTATGAAGTATTCCTTTCTCAGATAAATATTCAAATCCTTTTATAATCTGATGGCATATAGACTTCCTCTCATCAAATGTCAATTTTTGATTATGAGTTGTGATGTATTTCAAAAGGGTCGTGTTCGCATACTCCATAATATACTCATTTTTTGTTTTATCAATAGAATAAACTTCCAGTATATATGGAGAGTGTAGCTTTTTCATCGTGTCAAATTCTAAATAAAATCTCTCTAAATCTTTCGATGAAATTATTTTACTCGCACGTTTTAATGCAAAAGTTTTGTTGTAATTCTCATCAAAATAACAAAAGACAGTAGCATAAGAACCTTTACCAACTGGCTTCAATTGAAAATTCTGTAATGAATTATTAGGTAACTGGATTATATCAGATACTTCAAAAATTGGGAGCTCATAATATATTTCAATTTCAACCATATCATCTGGCACTGAACTTCCACCAGATGATGATAGAAAATCATTACAAATTTTAAATACTTTATCATAGTATTCAGCAATAATGACATTCTCCCCACAATTCTTAAGATTATTCACAAATCTGTTAGATAGTGAAATGGCTTTTATCAAATCTCTACTTGGGTCAGCCCAAAAATGTCTCCCTCCATTTATACTATCATTCAATATTCTTAATGTTTCCACTAACTGATGGTGTAAACTAGAACATAGCTGACTCAACCTATCATCAAAACTTTCTTTGTAAAGATGTTCATAATCAATAGCAAACTCTTTTCCAAAGTAACTAGTATAATCTCTTTCAATACTCACTATGCCATTCAATAGTTTTGCATTGTTATTTACAGAAATCAATTCTATTTTTCTCCCACTATTCATATTGCTACAATATAAACATCCATTCAAATTATATCATTCAAAACCTAAATAACTAGAAAAACCTAGTAAATAGAATGACATTGCAATAGATAAATCTTCAGAATCATAGTTTTGTTGAGCACTAATGTCTCTAATTTCATCAAATACTGTATCATTTGGAATAATTGAAGAATCTAATTCTGATACAGCCTTATTAATGACTTCTGGCAAAACCATGCACATATTATAGAAGGCATCTTCCTGTCCCGTCACAAGTGAATAGAATTGGTCTAAACTAACACGTCTTATATATTTATGTCCCATTTTTCGACCATCAACTTTTGGCTCCCATTGGATATTTTGAGAATTTTTTGCAATTGCCTCAACTAAAAAACACGCACAATCATCATCTTGTAATAGCTGATTTTGCATTTTCATAAAAGTTTTACCAGAAGAAGCAGAATTCATTGTGTTATGCTTATTTTTCATTTCCACATAGACACGACTGACTTGAGAACCATCTGGCATTGTTATACCATTTGGATTTTCAAAAATGACATCCCAACCACCCTCTTCTCCATTATTCGGAACTCGACAGTGCTCTATGTATTGGAAAATAGTTTGATGAAAATATCCAATATCATTATTGTTTGATTTATCACGTTGTCTAAAAATCTCGTTACTTATAATTTGTTCCCACGAACTTCTATAAACAGATTTATCAAAAATCAATTTTATTGGATCAACAATATTTTTATTAAATCGTTTCAAATCAAAGGATTGTAATTTTTTGCCATACTTGTCTATAGTCAATTGAACATGATTATAAAAATCTTCTTCACTAATAAATGATAAGCCCCACATTTATAATACCTCCAAACTTTCTTTTATCTTCAATCCTACTTCATAAGCTAGATTTACAGGAACAGCATTTCCAACTTGTTTATATTGATTTCCTACACTTCCTTGAAATTCCCAATCATCTGGAAAACTTTGTATGCGTGCATTTTCACGAATAGTGAACGGACGTACTTCCAGTGGGTGACAGCGCTCTGTCTGCTTTTGAGTTGGAGAGGTGAGGACAGTCAAAGAGGGTTCATCTAAACTCAATCTTCTTAAAATACCCGTACGACCACCACCCATATACCAAGTTGATTTCATATATTCTTTTGCAATGCTCTCTGGAATGTCTTTCCAGTATCCTCCTGGAGGTACTAGTTCAAATATTTTTCTCTTCTGTTCTGAATATTGCATTCCTTGACTTGGTGGACAATCAAGTAAAATATCCCTTAATACTGGCTTATAATCATGAGGTTTTGGATATTCAAAAGACGTCATATTTACTAAATCATTACGGATTCCAACCATAATCATCCGTTCTCTCTTCTGAGCAACACCATAATCCCATGCATTCAGAACTTTTGATTGCACTGTATAGCCTTCTTCCTCAAAGACATTCAAAATAGTCTTGTAGGTCTTACCCTTATCGTGGCTGGTCAAACCTTTTACGTTTTCAAAAAGAAACATTTTAGGTTGCAACTTTTCCAAGAAAACAGCATAGTGATAAAACAAAGTACCACGAGTATCTTCCAAGCCTAACCGTTTCCCTGCATAAGAAAAAGACTGACAAGGAGCTCCTCCACTAAGTAAGTCTAATTCTCCTTTTTTAATTAAAAAATATTCTTCCAAATCAAGTTTTGAAATATTAGCAACATCATCATGAATCACATTCCAATTTGGTCGATTATATTTCAACGTTTCAGAAGCAGCGCTATCAAATTCGACTAATCCAATTGTATCAAAACCCGCTTTTTCAATACCTAGTGCCAGACCTCCAGCACCTGCAAATAATTCAATTGACTTCAAATATAACTCCTTAATTGATTTTTAATGCGCATTCTATAACAATAATTACTAGTTATTACAGAAAATAAGTGCTTGCTTTCTATTATACCACTATTTCACTCATAGTATAATGAAATTCAATGATAAAGATAACCTTGAATTGAAATCTTTAAATACCAAAAATAAAACCCCACCAAGAATAAAACTTAGTGGGGTTGTGGTGGGGAACTAAAATTTTTCCCACCATTTTATCACCATGAAATCGAGTTTAAACCGTGATTTACTAGGCTTCCACAATCAAATTGCGGTACTCTTTTATTTAAGAGTAACTGAAGCACCTGCAGCTTCAAGTTTTTCTTTGATTTCGTTAGCTTCTGCTTCTGAAGCACCTTCTTTGATAACTGATGGTGCGTTATCAACGATAGCTTTAGCTTCTTTAAGACCTTCGCCTGTGATTTCACGAACAACTTTGATAACGCCAACTTTTTTGTCTCCAGCAGCTGTTAATTCAACGTCAAATGAGTCTTTAGCAGCAGCAGCTTCACCACCAGCAGCGGCAGCAGCTACAGGAGCAGCAGCAGTTACACCAAATTCTTCTTCGATAGCTTTTACAAGATCGTTAAGTTCAAGAATTGTAGCTTCTTTAATTTCAGCAATAATATTTTCAATGTTTAATGCCATTGTTATTTCCTCCAAAAATATGTTTTAATATAAAATTATGTAGCTAGGCTACTTGAAGAGTGCTTATGCCACTTCTTCGTCTTTTTCTGCAACTGCTTTGACAGCATATGCAATGTTGCGTACTGGCGCTTGAAGTACTGAAAGGAGCATTGAAAGCATACCTTCTTTGTTTGGTAATTTAGCAAGAGCGTTAATTTCTTCAACTGAAGTGAATTTACCGTCTACTGAACCACCTTTGATTTCAAGAGCTTCTGCATCTTTAGCGAAATCGCTAATAACTTTAGCTGGTGCAATAACATCTTCGTTAGAAAACGCAACTGCTGATGGACCAACAAAAAGTTCTTTAAGGTCTTCAAGACCTGCTTTTTCAGCTGCACGAGTTAAAATTGAGTTTTTGATAACTTTAAACTCAACATCGCTTTCACGAAGTGAACGACGTAAGTTAGTATCTTGCTCAACAGTAAGACCACGTGAATCAACAACAACGATACTTGCTGCTGCTTTCATTTTCTCAGCAATAAGTTCAACTTGTTCAGCTTTTTTTGCAATAATTGCTTCACTCATTAGTTTTACCTCCGTTTTTATTTTTTGGGATAGGCACAAAAAAATCGCACCTAAACCTAGACACGAAAGTACAATACGTTATTTTATAATGACGTTTTGTGCCTCGGTAGGAATATTATGAGCACTGCTCCCCTACTGTCTTAGGTCAGTTTCATCAGAAACTTTAAATAGTATAACTTATAATTCTAGCATTGTCAATAATTTTTATTATTTTTCTGAAATAATTTTATAGTACCAAAAAATACTAAAATAGTTATCTTTATATCAAAAAAATAATATTTTAGTATTTATTTATTGACCTTTACTGACTAAAGGTGTATTATAGTACCAGAAAGATAATTAAATATTTAAATTAGACCTCTCTATATGTATTAAAGTATAGGAATCAATAATTAACTTTCAAAAATTAAAATCAATTGAGGTATTTAATATATGGCAAATAATAATTTTTATAATCGTGACCCTTTTGGAAATATGGATGATATTTTTAATTCTCTAATGGGAAATATGGGGGGCTATAACAGTGAGAATAAGCGATACTTAATCAATGGACGGGAAGTTACTCCTGAAGAATTCAGTCAATATCGTCAAACTGGAAAACTCCCCGGTCAAGAGCTAAATAACCAAAACACTCCTACAAACCAAGTCTCTGCAGATAGTGTTTTGACTAAATTAGGAACTAATTTAACCGATCAAGCACGTCAGCATTTGCTAGATCCAGTTATTGGACGAAACAAAGAAATTCAGGAAACTGCAGAAATTCTAGCTCGTCGTACTAAAAATAATCCTGTTCTGGTTGGTGATGCAGGTGTTGGTAAAACAGCTGTTATTGAAGGTTTGGCACAAGCAATTATAAATGGTGATGTCCCTGCTGCTATCAAAAATAAAGAAATCATTTCGATAGATATTTCTAGCCTTGAAGCTGGCACCCAATATAGGGGTAGTTTTGAAGAAAATATTCAAAATATCATAAAAGAAGTTAAGGAAACAGGAAATATTATTCTCTTCTTTGATGAAATACACCAAATATTAGGAGCCGGTTCAACTGGTGGTGATAGTGGCTCTAAGGGGCTCGCAGATATACTTAAGCCTGCACTTTCACGTGGTGAGTTAACGGTTATAGGTGCAACTACTCAAGATGAATATCGTAACACCATTCTCAAGAATGCTGCCTTAGCACGTCGCTTTAACGAAGTTAAAGTCAATGCACCTTCTGCACAAGATACTTTCAATATCCTTATGGGGATAAGAAACCTCTATGAGCAACATCATAATGTTGTTTTACCTGACTCTGTTTTGAAAGCAGCTGTAGATTTATCTATTCAATACATCCCACAAAGAAGTCTCCCTGATAAAGCAATTGACCTTATTGATATGACTGCTGCACACCTAGCTGCGCAACATCCCGTAACTGACCTTAAATCCTTAGAAAAAGAAATCGCTGAGCAAAGAGACAAGCAAGAAAAAGCTGTCAATACTGAAGATTTTGAAGAAGCTCTTAAGGTCAAGACACGCATTGAAGAGTTACAAAACCAGATTGATAATCATACCGAAGGACAAAAAGTCACTGCAACTATCAACGATATCGCTATGTCAATTGAGCGTCTAACTGGAGTTCCTGTATCAAATATGGGTGCTAGTGATATTGAACGCTTAAAAGAACTTGGCAATCGTCTAAAAGGTAAAGTCATTGGTCAAAATGATGCTGTTGAGGCAGTTGCGAGAGCTATTCGCCGAAATCGTGCTGGTTTCGATGATGGTAATCGTCCGATTGGTAGCTTTCTATTTGTTGGACCAACTGGAGTTGGTAAAACCGAGCTAGCAAAGCAATTAGCTTTTGATATGTTCGGATCAAAGGATGCTATCGTTAGACTTGATATGTCTGAATATAATGATCGTACAGCAGTTTCTAAGCTAATTGGAGCGACTGCTGGTTACGTTGGTTATGACGACAATAGTAATACACTAACAGAACGTATCCGTCGAAATCCTTATTCTATTGTTCTTCTTGATGAAATCGAAAAAGCTGACCCGCAAGTTATCACGCTTCTCCTTCAAGTTCTAGATGATGGCCGTTTAACTGATGGTCAAGGAAACACTATTAACTTTAAAAATACTGTTATCATTGCAACCTCAAATGCAGGTTTTGGAAACGAAGCATTTACAGGTGACAGCGATAAAGACTTGAAAATTATGGAACGAATTTCTCCATATTTCCGTCCAGAATTTCTAAATCGTTTCAATGGTGTTATTGAATTCTCTCACCTAAGCAAAGATGACTTAAGCGAAATTGTAGATTTGATGCTTGATGAAGTTAACCAAACAATTGGCAAAAAAGGAATTGACCTTGTGGTAGATGAAAATGTTAAATCACACTTAATTGAACTGGGTTATGACGAAGCAATGGGAGTACGTCCATTGCGCCGTGTCATCGAGCAAGAAATTCGAGATCGCATCACAGACTACTATCTCGATCATACAGACGTTAAACACCTAAAAGCTAATTTGCAAGATGGCCAAATCGTCATTTCTGAAAGATAAAAACAAAACCCGTTTGGAAGAATCCAAGCGGGTTTTCTAGTGGATTGAAAAAGGAAATCAAACTTACCCTAACCTTCTTCAAGATACTTTACTTATTTTAAATGTGCAGAGAGGTCAGCAATATCAGCTGGTCTAGTTCGGCAACAACCTCCGACAACTTGGGCGCCAAGTTTTTGCCAGTCACTTGTATTTTCAAGTAGGGTGTGTGAATGATCAGGGCTAGATTGCCAAGATTGGCTTGCCCCATCATAAACCTCTCCAGAGTTTGGATAGGTCACAAGAGGCTTGTTAGTCTGCTCTGCTATTGCTTGCAAGAAATCAGCAACTAACGATGGACTTGAACAGTTAATGCCCAGCGCCACGACCTGTGGGCTAACATCAATAGCTTTCGCCAAGTCTGCAACAGCACTACCATCTGAGATGGTCTTACCATCTTGAGAGGTGAATGACATATAAGCCTCAACCTGAGGGAAATCCTCGGCAAGTAGCTCAATAAGAGCCTCAGCCTCCTGAGCGTTTGGAATGGTTTCAAGTGCCAGAATGTCAACACCCTCATCTAAAAGAAGCTCAATACGATGGCGATGGAAGTTTTTAAGACCTTGCTTATCAATATCGTAGAGTCCAGTGTACTCAGAGCCATCCGCTAAAAAGGCAGCGTAGGGACCAACATCCCCAGAAATCAAAGGATAGATTCTCTCTGATTTTTCTTCTTTTGTCAAACTTTTCCAAACTTGCTCACGCGCAGCTTTTGCCAACTGAACAGTCAAGCGAATCAAATCTTCTGCCTGACTTTCAGAGACACCAACTTGAGCTAGTCCTTGTAAAGTCGCCTGATAAGTTGATGTCGTCACAATATCAGCGCCAGCACGAATATAATCTTCATGAATGGTCTGAATAGCTGCTGGATCCTCAATCAGATATTTGGCTGACCAAAGTTTCCCAGAAACATCACAACCTCTACTCTCAAGCTCGGTCCCCAAGGCACCATGTAGGATGAGAGTTTTTTTACTCTCTAAAAGTTCTTTAAATCTTCCCATAAGATCACCATTTCTTGTAACGTAGTTTGTGATAAATATAGCAGAAAATAATAAATGGAACACCGAAGTAAAGCCCAGCACGTTGTGAGCTATCCCAAGCAATCCCTACAATCGAAATCAAGAGCAAAATGATTGTGATATAAGGGAGAACTGGTGTAAAAGGTGTTTTGTAAGACAAATCTTCTAGTTGATTCTCTTTCAAGAATTCCTTGCGGAAATTGATTTGTGCGACTGGAATGGCTAGCCATACGACAACAACAGCAAAGCCCGCGATTGAAACCAAGGCTAGATAAACTGTGTCTGCAGCGTAAATACTTGAAAAGAGCGACAGCACTGCTCCTGCCATTGACAAGAGAAGAGCACGCATTGGGACACCGTGTTTATTGATTTTCACAACAGATTTTGACAACATACCTTCATTGGCAAGGGACCAGAGCATACGGCTTGATGCGTAGAGACCTGAGTTACCAGCAGACAGGATGGCTGTCAAGATAACGAAGTTCATGATATCCGCCGTAAAAGGGATTCCCATCTTGTCAAAGACATCAACGAATGGTGCTGTGGATACGCCTGCCTCTTTCATTGGCAATAGCGAAGCTAGGACAACAATTGTCAGTACAAAGAAAACAACCAAGCGACCGATTGTCGTTTTAATAGCCCTTGGTACAGCTTCTTTGGGATTATCCGTTTCACCAGCCGCAATACCAATTAACTCAGTACCAGAGAAGGCATAGTTAACAGCCAACATGACTGAGACAACTGCAACGATACCATTTGGAAAGGCACCATTGGCAGTCAGATGAGTGAAGAGAATAGCCTTGTGCTGACCTTCAAAGGAAACTAGACCAAACATAGCACCTAAGCCCAAGATAATAAAGATAATGATAGCAATAACCTTAATACTTGAGAAGAAAGACTCTGCTTCTGCAAAAAAGCGTACGCTAAGAGCATTTAAACCAAAAATCACAAGGGCAAAAAAGGAAGCAAATGCCCAAGCCGGCACATTTGGGAACCAGCGCTGCATCAGCATGGCAGCACCTAAAAATTCAGTCCCCAAGGCGACCGTCCAACAAATCCAATATAGCCAAGCAACAGTAAAACCTGTTCCAGGACTGATAAACTTAGTGGCATAAGTGTGGAATGACCCCGTCACCGGCATGGCAACCGCCAATTCCCCAAGTGATAGCATGACCAAATAAACCACAACGGCACCAATCAAATAAGACAGCACAGCTCCAAGCGGACCAGCCTGTGCAATGGTATAACCTGAACTCAAGAAAAGCCCAGTCCCGATAACACCACCTAGCGATAACATAAAGAGATGACGACTGGTCATCTTACGCTGGAATTTACCTTCATCTTCATAACGATGATTTTCCATAACAACCTCCAAGAAACTAATACTTTTATCCTACCACAATCTAGTCGTATTGGGGAATAGGTATTAGCTATCATATATGATAAAGAAAAACTATTACAAAAAATCAGCGAATCATAAATAGCGGTAACCTTATTTTTTTATCCTTACAAAATTAACGACCTTATGAAAACGGTCCATTTGCCAAGGACTAATAATATAATTGGTCTCCTTATCCTTCAATAGCTGTACAGGTGCAATAATGCTAGTTA
This sequence comes from Streptococcus sp. 'group B', assembly GCF_002073795.1. Lineage (NCBI taxonomy): Bacteria > Bacillati > Bacillota > Bacilli > Lactobacillales > Streptococcaceae > Streptococcus > Streptococcus sp. 'group B'. Next base: position 1,535,898 of record NZ_CP020432.1, read on the forward strand.
GTACACAGACAATCAACATGATAAAACCACCTAGCCAATCTCCCCAAGTGAGCATTCCTTCTGCACTAGCTTGATAGATGTATGCGCAAGCTATTGGTACTAGGAGAAATACTGTCGTTGCTAGACCAGGATTATACCAAGTTTTAAGTTTAATATTCATCTGAAAACCATGACCCAAGAGCTGCGTTAGACTAAAGAACATGACTCCTAATCCAAGCCAATAAGCTTGAGGAAAAGCAATACTAGCAATGTAAAGCAACCAAGCAATAGTATTAACCAACATAATAGACTGAGTATTGCCTGGAAAACAATCCATCAGCTCTTCTTCATCATAAACAACATAGTTAATGATAGGTGATGCCCCACCGGGAAACTGATATTCTTCAAATTGATGCGCTAGAAGTGCCATAAAGTAAAAATACAATAGATAGTGAAGCATTGACCAGTCAGGTCTAAAAACAAGCAATATTACTGCTAAAATAATAAATAAAATTGCTCCAAAACGATACCAGTAATTTCTAAAATATGACATGATAATACCTCCTATTTAAACTGTGTTTCACGAAAATGTGTTAAAAATGGTTTTGAGCGTGAAAGATCAACATCACTAAATGCGTAATTTGAATGTCGACCTAAACGCTTATAGATTGGGGAACGAAAGGCTATAAAGTAGTTAAGAACAATCCATATCAGCCTAAAAACCAATCAAGTCCAGAATACAACTTCCAATCATGAGCTAAATAATAGACAGAAACAGGGACAAGACCTACTAAGGTCGTAAGAAGTCCTGGATTATACCACTTCTTCAAGGAAAGATTAAAAAAGAAAAGATGCATGGCAAGTTCTGCAAATGCAAAAATCATGACTGCAAGTGTTAAAAATGGTATATTGGGACAAAAAATCGGCAAAAGATAAACAATCACTGCAAACCACTGATTCCCGAAAAAGGCTGATAGATGGTTTAAGTCCCACTTACTAGTATCAGTTTCAACCGATTTAAGTTCAACTAGCATAGTGATAAGCGGAAAACCTCCAGGGAAACCAAATTCTTCGAAAAAGTGTAATTGAATAAAAAGTCCCGAAATAAGTAGTGACTGCACTCGTAAATCTCAATTTCCAAAAAATAATGCTAAGGCAAAAAGAGAAGCAAGATAGGGACAAAAGAGGTACCATTTTGTTATCAATGCTTTCATAAGATGACCTCCAAGATTTGTGACATTTGATACCATATAGTATAATCAAGTGAACCTATAATATCAATACCTTTGGAGGTTTTATGCACAAATGACTGAAAGTGTGACAGTTAATAAAAAGAGAATAAAACAAATCACTCAAACACAAGAGGATATCTTAACAGCTTTTGGCCAACTTTTGGAAGAGTATCCCTATGAGAAAATTCAGATTAGCCAAATTGCCAAGAAATCTGGCTATGCTAGAAGGACCTTTTACCGACACTTTGACAGTCGAGATGACCTACTTACCCTTTTCATCGAAAGACTAACATTAAATCTCTTTAAGCAACTTGGTCAATTGGAGCAACCTACTTTTAGCCAAGTTTTCCAAAATTTTTTTAGTTATTGGTCTGATTATAAATCCCTTCTTCTCATTCTTAGAAAGAATGACCTACTCCCTCAATTTCAACAATCCTGGTTCCGACATATTGATTTGATAGAGTTAGGTCGTGGTGATTTATCTTCCAATACCTATGCTCAGCGATTTGCGATTGGTGGTATTTTCAGTGTTCTAATTGAGTGGATTCATCAGGACTGCCAAACAAGTATCGAAGAATTAACTCAAGTTTCCTTCGATATTATCAATCATTTAAAAAATTAAAAAGAGCTTTGCAGTAGTCTCAACAGCTACTGCAAAGCTCTTTTTGTCATAAACTCTCAAATTATAACTCAGATAAAATAGTATCCCATGATTCATCAAGACCTGTGCGGTCAACAGATGAAAAGACGATGAAATGGTCCTTTTTATCAAAGTTTAACTTCTTCTTAATAGACGACTCATGTTTATTCCACTTGCCACGAGGTATTTTATCTGCCTTTGTCGCTACAATAATTACTGGAATCTCATAGTACTTAAGAAATTCATACATTTGAATATCGTCCGCACTTGGATCATGACGAAAATCAACTAAACTAACAACAACACGAAGGTTATCACGTGTTACAAGGTACTCTTCAATCATCTTGCCCCACTTAGCACGCTCAGTTTTAGACACCTTAGCGTAGCCATATCCAGGGACATCGACAAAACGCAGTTTGTCATCAATGTTATAAAAGTTGAGCAGTTGTGTCTTACCTGGCTTACTCGACGTACGCGCTAGGTTTTTACGACCAAGAAGCGTGTTGATAAAGCTTGATTTACCAACATTTGAACGACCAGCGAGAGCAACTTCTGGGAGATCATCCTGAGGATAATGTGACTTGTTAGCTGCACTCAATAAAATAGACGCATTATGAGTATTTAAAAATTCTTCTGCCATCTCTATCTCCCTAAGCCGTCTCTAAAACAGGCTTGTCAGTACCCTCAACAGCAGCCTTTGTGATACGAACTTTTGTTACATCTTCTTGGCTTGGAATTTCAAACATGATATCAAGCATCGTTTCTTCAATAATAGAACGTAAACCACGTGCACCAGTCTTGCGCTCGATAGCCTTATCAGCGATAGCCAATAGAGCATCCTGGTCAAATTCCAATTCTACACCATCATAAGATAATAAGGTTTGGTATTGTTTAACCAAAGCATTGCGTGGTTCTGTCAGAATACGAACCAGATCTTCTGCAGTAAGAAGTTCTAACGCTGCAACTACTGGTAAACGGCCAATAAACTCTGGAATCAGTCCAAACTTTTGAATATCCTCAGAAATTATCTCTTGCATATAAGAAGCGTTGTCATCAATTTTACGGCTTGTCTGTCCAAAACCAATAACTTTTTCGCCTAAACGTTGCTTCACAAGGTCTTCAATACCATCAAAAGCACCACCGACAATAAAAAGGATGTTCTTGGTATTAATTTGAATCATTTCTTGGTTAGGATGTTTACGCCCACCCTGTGGGGGAACACTTGCTACCGTACCCTCAATAATTTTAAGAAGGGCTTGCTGTACACCTTCACCAGACACATCACGTGTGATAGAAACATTTTCGCCTTTCTTAGCAATTTTATCTATTTCATCAACGTAGATAATACCACGCTCAGCACGTTCGACATTATAATCAGCAGCTTGAATCAATTTAAGAAGAATATTCTCAACATCTTCTCCAACGTATCCTGCTTCGGTCAATGAAGTCGCATCTGCAATAGCAAACGGTACATTAAGGCTTTTAGCCAGTGTTTGTGCTAAGAAGGTTTTTCCTGAGCCAGTTGGACCAATCATCAAAATGTTGGATTTTTGCAAATCTACATCATCGTCACTACTCTCGGTATAACTAACACGCTTGTAATGATTGTAGACAGCAACTGCTAAAGCACGTTTAGCACGATCTTGCCCTACAACATATTGATTTAATATTTCTAATAGTTCCTTAGGTTTTGGTACTTCTGCTAAATCAGCCAGTACTTCCTCAGCTAATTCTTCCTTAATAATTTCTTGTGATAAGGCCACACATTCATTACAAATGAAAACACCATTACCTGCAATAATTTTTTTTACTTCATCTTGGCTTTTGCCACAAAATGAACAATAGACATTCATATCGTTATTACGATTCCCAGCCATTTTTTCCTCAACTTTTCTATTCATTTAATTTAAAATAATGTTCCATAAAAGGCATGGATTGTGTTGACAAGGTTAGTGAAAGCATTCATCAAAAAAACTGTTCCTAATCCATATCTTTTTTTCTTTATAGCAGGAATTGCACATAAAACACAAATCACAGCTAAAAATGCGGTAAAGACCCCAAAAAGGCTACGTTGCATTGAATAGTATTCCTTCCTTATTTTTCAAAATATGTCACAGTAAAAGCATGAGCATTCTGCTCATCCTTTTCAAAATAATCTCTAGAGATAACTTTAAACTCAGATAGATTAACATCAGGAAAATAGGTATCACCTTTGAATTTTCCATGAACTTTAGTTTTTATGATTGCTTCACAATAAGGCAGAAATGCTTTATAAATACTTGCACCACCTACAATAAATAAGGTCTTATTATGTTCCTGAAACCATTTTATAACTTGTTCAACACTATTTAGGACTGTCACTCCATCTGCTTGGAATTGTTCATCTTTTGTTAAGATGATTGTCTCTCTACCAGGTAAAACACGACGGTTCATTCCATCAAAGGTCTTTCGTCCCATAAGCAAAGCCTGCCCCATGGTCGTTTCTTTGAAGTGATGTAACTCTTTAGGAAGCCTCCATGGTAAACCGCCATTAACTCCAATCAAATGGTCTTCATCTTCAGCCCAAATGGCAATTATTTGCTTTGTCATGACTTTTTTCCTCACTAACTTATCTCTAGATATTCTAACAAATTTTACCTCAAATTGCTTGTTAAAAAACATGAGATAGTTAGATTGCTAAATCAAAACGTAATTGAGGTTTAATTGGGTCATAATCAACTAACGCAAAATCATCTGGTTTAATATCAAAAAAGTCTGTTCCATCTGGAACATTCAATACTAGTTTGGGGTTACACTCAGACGGTTGGCGTTTTAAGAGTTCCTGAGCTTGTTCAAACTGGTTATCATAAATATGAAGATTATTGATAAAATAGAAAAACTTCCCAACTCTCCAACCAAAATGCTTTGCAATCATCATCTGAAGTGCTACATACTGCATAGCATTAATATGATGTGCAACTAACATGTCATTAGAACGTTGTGTTAATGTGGCATCCAAATAAAGCTCACCATTAACGCGTCTCACATCAAACATCGTTTGAAAAGCACAAGGTAGTAGGCCTTCTGTTTCTTCAAATGCTTCATAGTCCCATAATGAAATAACATTACGACGATTCCAAGGGTTATCTTCAAGCTGTTTTAAGAGTTTTGATATAATATTATGTTTTTTAACAACTGCACCGTAGCGCTGACCTATCGTGCCAGTATGGCCAACTTCCCAATCATTCCAGTATGTCACACCATATTTATCATTCAAAACTGCTAAATCATTTGTCTGATCTTGATAAATCCAGAAAATTTCTTTAATAGCAGATTTTATTGGAATTGGACGTAGAGTTGTAATAGGAAATTCACCCTTTGATAAATCATACTCTGCAAAGGCACCTGTAATATACTTAGAATTAGCCATTTCCCCATTTTTATATCTAGGTCTGGCTTGCTCGCTAAATACACCTTCAGACATAATTTTCGTGATATTGTCTTTAAATAATAAATCGGCTTTTGTCATGAGATACCTCCAAAGTCTTATTTTATCAGATTTTAAAAAGATATTCTAGTGAGAAACAAGACTTTGAAGGTTAAAGCTTTTTTTCATATTTTTAGCTTCTTTATGGTAAAATGGAATTTAGCAAAAATGACTTTTATTCAGAAAGGTTTACCAATGAAAATAGGAATTGATAAGATTGGTTTTGCAACCAGTCAATATGTCCTTGAAATGACTGATTTGGCTATTGCTCGCCAAGTTGACCCTGAAAAATTCAGCAAGGGATTATTGTTAGATTCACTTAGTATTACGCCAGTTACAGAAGATATCGTTACACTTGCAGCTTCTGCAGCTAATGATATTTTATCTGATGAGGACAAAGAAACTATTGATATGGTGATTGTCGCTACAGAATCAAGTATCGATCAGAGTAAGGCGGCTTCTGTCTATGTACATCAACTTTTAGAGATTCAACCTTTCGCAAGGTCATTCGAGATGAAAGAAGCATGCTATAGCGCAACTGCTGCTCTTGATTACGCTAAATTACATGTAGAAAAACATCCAGATTCTAAAGTATTAGTGATAGCTTCAGATATTGCTAAATATGGCATTAAATCTACTGGAGAATCCACTCAAGGTGCAGGCAGTATCGCTATGCTTATTAGTCAAAATCCATCCATTCTAGAGCTAAAAGAGGACCATCTAGCGCAAACCCGTGATATTATGGACTTTTGGCGACCAAATTATTCTGATGTTCCTTATGTTAATGGCATGTTTTCAACAAAACAATATCTAGATATGCTAAAAACTACTTGGAAAGTATATCAAAAACGTTTTAATACTAGTCTAAGTGACTATGCTGCTTTTTGTTTCCATATTCCTTTTCCAAAATTAGCTTTAAAGGGCTTTAATAAAATTCTAGATAATAACTTAGATGAACAAAAGAAAGCTGAACTACAAGAAAATTTTGAGCACTCTATTACCTATAGTAAGAAAATTGGAAATTGCTATACTGGCTCATTGTATCTAGGACTTCTATCGTTACTAGAAAATAGTCAAAATTTAAAAGCAGGTGATCAAATTGCCTTCTTTTCATACGGTAGCGGAGCTGTTGCTGAAATTTTTACCGGTCAGTTAGTAGACGGCTACCAAAATAAACTTCAGAGCGATCGTATGGATCAACTCAATAAACGTCAAAAAATTACAGTAACTGAGTATGAGAAACTCTTCTTTGAAAAAACAATCCTAGACGAAAATGGAAATGCTAACTTCAACACCTACCGGACTGGCACTTTTTCTCTAGACTCTATTTGCGAACATCAACGTATCTACAAGAAAATTAATAATTAATATGACAAAAATTTCCTGGACAGGATTTTCAAAAAAATCCCCTGAAGAACGTATTCATTACCTTGAAGAACAAGATTTTTTAGCTGATTCTTCCCTAGAAATAGTGACGAATCAGGACTTACTCTCTTTATCACTAGCCAATCAAATGGCTGAAAATGTCATCGGTCGAATAGCCTTACCATTTTCACTTGTCCCAGATGTTTTGGTTAACGGTAAAGTCTATCAAGTCCCATATGTCACTGAAGAACCGTCAGTTGTTGCTGCTGCAAGTTTTGCTGCTAAAATTATAAAACGATCTGGTGGTTTTCTGACAACCGTCCATAATCGTAAAATGATTGGACAAGTAGCCCTTTATGATGTACAAGATAGTCAACACACTAAAGAATCTATATTAAATCAAAAACAGCAATTATTAGAAATAGCCAACGCTGCTCATCCATCAATAGTCAAGCGTGGAGGCGGTGCTTGCGACCTAACTATTGAGATTAAAGAAGACTTTTTGATTGTTTACCTTATGGTTGATACAAAAGAAGCCATGGGTGCTAATATGGTTAACACCATGATGGAAGCATTATCTTCGCCATTAGAAGACATTTCAAAAGGCAAAAGCTTAATGTCAATTTTATCTAACTATGCTACCGAATCTTTAGTGACTGCTACATGCCGAGTTGATTTAAGATTTCTAAGTCGCCAAAAAGAGGAGGCCATCAAGTTAGCTCAAAAAATGACGATGGCAAGTCAATTAGCTCAAGTAGACCCTTATCGTGCTAGCACACATAATAAAGGTATTTTTAATGGCATTGATGCTATCGTCTTAGCTACTGGAAATGATTGGCGAGCTATTGAAGCTGGAGCGCATACCTATGCTGTCAAAGATGGGCAATATCGAGGATTATCTAGATGGTCTTATAAGGTTGATGATAATTGCCTAGAAGGTACTCTGACGCTACCGATGCCTGTTGCAACAAAAGGTGGATCCATTGGTATTAACCCTAGTGTCCACCTAGCTCACGATCTACTAGGTCGTCCTAATGCTAAAGAGTTGGCAAGTATTATTCTTTCGATTGGACTAGCTCAAAATTTTGCGGCTCTTAAGGCATTGGTTAGCACAGGAATTCAAGCTGGTCACATGAAACTTCAAGCAAAGTCGTTGGCACTACTTGCTGGAGCTAAAGAAGAACAAATTTCAGAAGTCGTTAAACAGCTTCTAGACTCTAAACACATGAATCTAGAGACAGCACAAAAAATTGTCAATAAACTTACTAAAAGTAAAAAAAGAATTTGAGAAAAATCATCTCAAATTCTTTTTTTACTTGACTTGAATTTCCATAAGTGTATAATCTAGTTATAAAGACTAGATTATATGGAGTTTTAAAATGAATAAAAATCAATACCCAAAATGGGAAGAATTACCTGAACTAGATTTGTATCTTGACCAAGTACTTCTCTATGTGAATCAATTAATTAATCCTAAAACAATAACTAACGATAAACTACTCACCGCTTCGATGATCAACAATTATGTCAAACATAATTATATATCCAAACCTATAAAAAAAAAATACAATCGCCGTCAAGTAGCACGATTGATTGTTATTACAGCTTTTAAACAAATTTTTGCTATTCAAGAAATCAGTCAAACATTAGAACTTCTGACAGCTGACAATCATTCTGAAGAAGCATATAACGGATTTGCTGCTTGTATGAACAAAGAAGAGGTTCACGATTTACCACCAGTTGTCATTAGTGCCTGTCAGACGTTGAACCTTTATCAAGAAACACAAAAATTAGTTTTAGAACTAGGAGGAAAAAATAAAAATGCTTAAAGAAATGTCTATCAAATTAAGTCCTCAACTTTCCTTTGGCGAAGAGCTTGCAAATAGTATCACTCACGCTGTAGGAGCTTTGCTTATGCTAATCCTATTACCAATCACCGCTGTCTATAGTCACAACCACTTCGGATTACAAGCAGCACTTGGTACCTCAATATTCGTCACTTCTTTATTTTTGATGTTTTTATCATCAAGTATTTACCACTCCATGACTTATAACAGTCTTCAAAAATATGTTCTACGCATGATTGATCACTCTATGATTTATATTGCTATTGCAGGTAGTTATACTCCTGTCGCATTGTCACTTATTGGCGGCTGGTTAGGATATCTCATCATTTTTTTACAATGGGGGATTACATTATTTGGTATCCTTTATAAAATCTTCGCTCCCAAAATCAATGATAAATTTAGCCTTGTACTTTACCTCATTATGGGATGGCTGGTTATCTTTATTTTCCCTGCTATTATCACAAAAACTGGACCAGCTTTTTGGGGATTACTCTTGGCTGGTGGTATTTGCTATACTATCGGTGCACTCTTTTATGCTCGCAAACGTCCTTATGATCACATGATTTGGCACCTTTTTATTCTATTAGCTTCTATTTTACAATACATTGGAATTGTCTACTTCATGCTATAAAATTTAACTACATTTTATTGATTATTTTTTTGCTAAACCATGATATAATAATAATCATCTAAATCTTAGAGAGAAGGCGTGGACATATGAAAAGTGCTTATATCTTTTTTAATCCAAAATCTGGTAAAGATGAACAAGCATTGGCAAAAGAAGTAAAATCTTATTTAATAGAACATGATTTTCAAGACGATTATGTTCGTATTATTACACCTTCATCTGTTGAGGAAGCTGTCGCCTTAGCAAAAAAAGCATCTGAAGACCATATCGACTTGGTTATTCCTTTAGGGGGAGATGGCACTATTAATAAAATCTGTGGTGGTGTCTACGCTGGTGGTGCTTATCCTACTATCGGACTAGTACCTGCCGGGACCGTCAATAACTTTTCAAAAGCTTTGAACATCCCGCAAGAGAGGAATCTCGCTCTTGAAAACCTTCTAAACGGTCATGTAAAGTCCGTAGATATCTGTAAAGTTAATGACGATTACATGATTAGCAGTTTAACACTTGGTCTCCTTGCTGATATTGCTGCTAATGTCACTTCTGAAATGAAGCGTAAATTAGGCCCTTTTGCTTTCTTAGGTGATGCCTACCGTATATTAAAGCGTAATCGATCATATTCTATCACTCTTGCTTACGATAATAATGTACGGTCTTTACGCACGCGGTTACTCCTTATTACCATGACCAATTCGATTGCCGGTATGCCAGCCTTCTCTCCAGAAGCAACAATTGATGATGGACTTTTTAGAGTCTACACTATGGAACATATTCACTTCTTCAAATTATTGTTGCATCTAAGACAATTTCGTAAGGGAGATTTTAGTCAAGCAAAGGAGATAAAACATTTTCATACCAATAATCTGACTATTTCAACTTTTAAACGTAAAAAATCAGCTATCCCTAAAGTTCGTATTGATGGCGATCCAGGTGACCAATTACCTGTAAAAGTTGAAGTCATCCCTAAAGCCTTAAAGTTTATCATTCCTAACTCATTACCATAATATAAAAGGACCTAGACATAAGTATTAGAGTAAATACTATCTGTCTAGGTTCTTTTTTGTTATACTTAAAGCAATAAATATCATTGAAAGGAAGTATACGATGACAACATTTACTGCTAAATTTATTGACCAAGAGTGGGAAGTCCCAGTAGAATCAGGTCGCTACCATATGATTGTTGGGGAATTTTGTCCTTATGCACAACGTCCGCAGATTGCGCGCCAACTGCTTGGTTTGGATAAACATATTTCTATCAGTTTTGTGGATGATGTTCCAAGTGATATAGGACTTATTTTTAGCCAACCAGAACAGGTCACTGGTGCTAAGTCGCTTCGTGATATTTATCATTTGACTGACCCGACCTACCAAGGTCCTTATACTATCCCAATTTTAATTGACAAGACCGATAATCGTATTGTCTGTAAGGAATCTGCAGATTTGCTTCGACTTTTTACTACAGATTTCTCTGATTTGCATCAAGAGGATGCTCCTGTCCTTTTCAGCCAAGAAACTGCTTCACTTATTGATAATGACATTAAAGACATTAATAAGAACTTCCAAAGCTTAATGTATAAGTTAGCTTTTCTTGATAAACAAGCAGATTATGATACTTATAGTAAGGAATTCTTCACTTTTCTAGATCAAAAAGAACACTTACTAGGACAACGTCCTTTCTTGCTCGGAGATAATCTAAGTGAGGTTGATATTCATTTCTTTACACCATTAGTCCGATGGGATATTGCTGGGCGTGATCTTCTACTACTTAATCAGAAAGCGCTAGAAGACTACCCAAATATTTTTTCTTGGGCTAAAACTTTATACAATGACTTTAATTTAAAAACATTAACCAATCCACAATCCATAAAAAATAACTATTACTTAGGCAAATTTGGAAGAGCTGTTCGTCATCATACCATCGTCCCAACAGGTCCAAATATGGCAAAATGGGAAAAATAAAGCTAAAAAGCTAAGGCAATTCACAGCCTTAGCTTTTTAGCTATACTAGTCCAAAGTGGACCAATCAAATTCAATAAAAGTCTTGAAGAGATCTCCATAAGTACCACTGTAAGCAATATCTTTATCTTTATAAGTCATTTTCGTAATAGGATAATTGTCAGGAACAGTAACACATCCCATTAAAACTCGAATAAAATCATTTGGATTTTCAAAAACTTGGCATCGTTCAGTGTCGTAAGCATCTTTATAATACAGTTTAATCATCTTATTACCTCTGACGTTTTACAAGGAAACTTTGACAGGAAGCTATATCTACTTCACAAAAATAATATCATTTAGCATTGGCTTCCTTCAATTGACCATACAATATATAATTGACTTGTCGTAAATCAGTTATTTTTTTACAATTCAGTGCACACATTATCATTCTTAAATCTTCTTTCCAAGAATTGAGAATTGCAATAACATCATCTACAGGATAACGCTCAACTAATTCTAAAACTGTTCTAGAAAGTCCAACAGCTTTAGCACCCAACACTAAACATTTTACCATATCTAAAGGATGACGAATGCCACCAGATGCTAGGATATCCATTTTGTCCATCATAGATTGAGCGTTTATTAAGGATTGAGCTGTTGTTTGCCCCCAGGTATTGAGATACGAACGGTCGCGTCCACGTTGATTTTCGATGTAAGCAAAACTAGTCCCCCCACGCCCCGAAATATCTACAGTTGTGATACCTATATCGTAAGCATCCTTTATTGATTGTAAATCCATCCCAAAACCAACCTCTTTTAAAATAAGTGGGCATTGGATATTGTCGACGTATTCTTTTAAGTGAGAACGCCACATGTGAAATTCACGCTCTCCTTCAGGCATCAAAAGTTCTTGCATCACATTAACATGAACTTGTAAAAAAATGGGGTTCATAGCCTTAACGGTTGACTCTGCTGCTGGTACAGGCTTGTCTAACCCTATATTTGTCGCCAGTTTTAAATCAGGATACAAGTCTGTTGTTGGGTAGGAATCATCTTCATCGTTTTTGAGAGCTGCCGAATATGAACCTGTCACCATAACAATCCCTGTAGCTTGAGCAACCTGTGCCAATTTATGATTGACTGCTTTCCCTTTTTCACTACCGCCTGTCATAGCATTGATATAAAAAGGAAATTCAAAGCTTTGACCAGCAAAATGTGTTGATAAATCGATATCGTTGACATTATATTTTGGTAAGGATGAATGTATTAACTCAATATCGTCAAAACTATTATAATGCGACTGATATTTAAGAGCATATTTTATGTGATCATCTTTTCGATTTGTCATGACAGTGTCTCCTTACTAAGTAGTTCAATACCAGCACTCTCCCAACGCTTGATTAGAGTTTGATTATCATTTTTATTAAAGGATATGGCTATACCACAATCGCCTCCTCCAGATCCTGAAGATTTTGTGACTATATCTAGGCCTTTGCTTGCCTCTTTAAGCTTTTGAAGTTTATCGGTGTAAATAGATGGATGAAGATTAAATAATAGCAAGCTAATTTCTTCTAAACATCTCTTAATCGCTTCTTTATCTCCTTCTTTAAAGGCTGAAAGTAACTGGACAACTTGATACTTTGTATCATCTAAAAAACGCTGCGTAATAGTTGATTTAACTATATTTATCATTTCTTTTGAAATGGACGGTTGCATTGTCCATCCCACTAAAAAATCCATCTCCAATAAAGCTTGTATTTTGGTAATACGATAACCCCATTCAGCTTCCAATACTTGTTCCAAAGGTTTTGTTTCAATCATTTTTGAAACAGCCCTACGATCAAAAGCTGAATAAGAAATTAAATGCTCATAAGCAATACAAGCAATATCTCCCATTGAGCCATTATCACCTCTTTTTAAGAGAACATAGGCAGATAATTTAAAAAGCAAGTCGCTTGGCATCTCTATCTCATAAAGCGCAGCCATAGCTTTAATAGTCAAAACGACAACACTTCCGCTAGAGCCTATACCAAATTTAAGTCCATAGCGCTCTAATTTTCCCGTAATTTCGAGGTGAATCGGTTTTATATTTTTGCCAAAATTAATCAACCATTCTTCCATAAGCAATATCGTTTCCTGAATGAGACTATATTGCTTATCTGGCTGTAAGCTTGCCGTATAGTTAAACATATCAGAATAAAGGCTGTAGTTATCTGCAAAAGTAGCTAATGCAGTCATATAAATAGGAACGTTCTTTAAAATAGCTACTTGCCCAGGATACAGTATCGCGTATTCACCTGCAATATATAATTTGCCACCTGTTTGCACCTTAACCATCTGCTAATTCCTTTGTCGTTGAAACAATAATACGATAATCTTTCTCCAAGATAGCAGCTAATGCCTCAAGGTCTTGACGTAAGCAAAGTACTTTAACATTTGGACCCGCATCCATCGTATAATAACATTCATGACCTTTTTCGCGAAGTTTCTTCACAACATCCATAGCTTTATATGTCTCTTCTGTCAAATATGAAAAGGCTGGAGTTGCTGTTTTAGTTGTTGAGTGCATTGCAAGTGCATTACGCTCTGTCAGTTGACCTACCTTTTGAAAATCATTATTTTTTAGGTATACTAACATATCTTGATAATCTTGTTCAGATTGCCTTACCCATTCATTAAAAGTAGTTGAAGTTTCGGTGCAGATTTTCATACCTTCACGGCTTGAAATCGGCTTTCTTTTGTCATTTAAGACCAGCATAATCATAGCTAAATCTAAATTAGTGTGAACTTTATAGATATCACCACTATCTTTATCCCAAGCAGCAACAGGTCCAAAAAAAGAGCGTGAAGAGGAGCCTGAAGCAAACTTGGCTTCTTGAGCTAGCTGTGATTGGCTAAGGTTAGTACCAAAAAAATCATTGCAGGCCTTTACTAAGGCTGATAAACCACTTGATGACGATGATAAGCCTGCAGCTGTTGGCATATTATTAGTTGTTTCAATCTTTACAAAGCCGGACCTATTTTGTCGAAAGCGATCCAAGATAGCTGACATTTTGTCATGTTCATGATCATTTTGAAGAACACCAGAGATGTAAAATTCATCTTTCTTAGCATCCTTCCCAAGGGCAGTCAAACGTGTTTCAGTGTACATGTTTTCAAGTGTTAGAGAAATACTACTGGTAGCTGGAATCATTTTTTCAGCATCTGCTTTTCCCCAATATTTGATAATAGCAATGTTAGCATAAGACTTAACACTTATACTTTTTCCGTCCATGTGTTGACAGCTCCTTCTCTTTCTAATTGCTGACTTAAGCGCTCAGCTTCTCTTTTTTCTTTTACAAGTGCGATAATACAACCACCTAATCCGCCGCCACTCATTTTAGCGCCTAGAGCACCACAACTAATAGCTACCTCTACCAGATGATCAGCTTCTAAACTTGAGACACCCAATTGTTTTAAACTTTGATGTGCTTTAGTCATCAAGCTACCAAGTTGTTTGGAATCACTTTTATGAATAGCATCCTCTGATGCCTCTGCTAAATAACCTAATTCTTTTAAAAAGGGTAGTACTGCCTCGCCAGATAATTTCACCTTATCCACTGCTTCTTTAGTATGCCCATGAATTCCTGTATCAGCAATAACTAAATAAGCATTCAAATGCATGGGTACTGTTGAAAAACCAATATTGCGGATAAATTTAATAGTATTTTCACTAAGACAAGTTTTTGCATCTAATCCACTCGGATTTGAATGTGCTATCATTTCTGCTCGATTAACAAGGCATTCTAACAAATCTGCCTCCAAATCTTCATCAAAATAATCAAAAACTGCACGAATAGCTGCAATAGCAACTGCAGCTGATGATCCCATACCACGTCTTTCTGGGACTTGTGACTCAATATGATATGCAATTTTAGAAGAAGTTTTACCTAAATAGTCCAAGGCAGCAAAAATGGCTGTCGACAAAGGATCAGTCATATCTAATGCTATTAATTGAGGAGCCTCTTCAATAAGGCAAGTTACTTCAATATTTTTTAAAGGAATAGCAATGGCTGGATAACCATATACTACTGAGTGCTCACCCATCAAGATAATCTTGCTATGAGCCTTTCCTATACCAAACTTTTCTTTCATCTTTTTCTCTTTACAATTCTATTACCTTACTATTTTAATATAAATCCTTAAAAAAAGCGACTTTAACGTGATAATAACATAAATTAAAGGAACTACAATTGCAGTCCCTTTAATCTTAAATGTAAATGACAAAGGTAATGGTATCATGTTTATAATTCACATCGATACTTCCTTTAAATAGATGCACCAAACTAGTTACGATAGAAAGACCAATACCATATCCCGATTTTTTGTTATTATGTGACTCATCCTCTCGATAAAATCGTTCAAAAAACTTGCTATAGTCTATGTCTTTACCATTCTTATAAGTATTTGAAACTTCAAGCTTAGCTCGTCTCAAACGACTTGAACGTGATAACTTAACTGTCACAGTCCCCATAGGATCACAATACTTATTAGCATTATCAACCAATAATGTAACCAATTCAAATAATGATTTTTCTTCAGCTTTGACATGAATACCTGGTTGGATACTCATTATAAAGTCTTTACCATCTTTAATGATTGGACCTTTAAAATCTTCTGCAGCATCTTTTGTAATATGTGAAAAGTCTAAGTCAACCATACTTATATCAGGCTGTTCTTCAAAGCGGGCAAGACTGACCATGCCATTAATTAGACCCGTTAAACGTTGGATTTGATCATTTGTAGATTTAGTCCACTCTGATTCACCACTCATCATTTCCACCAATTCATTATTAGCGGAGATGATAGCAAGTGGAGTTTTTAGTTCATGTCCTGCATTGGTAATAAAACGCCTTTGCTTTTCATAGTTAGCAACAAATGGTAAGATAACTCTCCCTGATAAAACTGAAACAATTACCATGAAGACGATAAAACTTACCAAGGACATCCATATTGAAAGTTGCAATAATCTTTGATTATCAAGATATTGGTTGGTTGTATCTAAAAATACCACTAAATAATCATTTTTACCAACCTTTTTTAGTAGATAAGAATAAGTACTAAAATTATAGGTGATATGACCTGAATGACTATTTTGTGATACGATACGCTTGGCATAATTTTTTATTTGCCTATCGCTTACTTCAAAGATATTTCTAGAATCAAAACTAGTCACGTTACCTTTTGCATCTGTTCGCGCACTGAAATAACGGAATTGGAAAATAGCGTCCGTTGATAGGTCATCACCTAATTCTTTACTAAATTCAAGTTTATTCGGTATACGTCCATTGTTGTCTGCAAGGATAGTTAACACACGATAAATTTCATTCTTCGTTTGATAGTGATTAGCAGAGTTGAGGACACCGACTACTGAAAATAAGACAACAAGAATAGCTAGCGCAGCTATTCCGATAAAACGAAGTCGTAAATTTCTAAACATTAGCCACCATTTATTTCACTTAATTTATAGCTACTACCTTCTTGACCAATAATCTCCAAGTTAGCACCAATTGCCTGCAATTTTTGTCTCAAATAAGAAACATAGATAAAGATGTATCCCTCATCTACATCTTCTTGGTCCTTATCTGCTCCCCAGACATGTTCGAAAAGTTGTTGTGTAGATAATTCTTTATCATGGTTCAACATGAAAAATGCTAACATTTTAGCTTCTTTACCCGCTAGACGAATAGTGTTTTCACATTGCAACTCTTGTTCACCGACTGATAAGGTTACTCTTCCCAATGACAATACATTAGGTGTGAAATCTTCCAATCTTCGGGACATAGAGCGAAGCCTTGCTAATAATTCTTTTAGAGAGAAGGGTTTTGTTAAATAATCATCTGCACCAGCATCTAGACCTGTTACTCTATCATCAATTTCTGCCATGGCTGTTAGCATAATAATGTGAGATTTATTTCCTGATTGTCTAATTTCTTTGACAGCCTCAACACCTGTTTTAACAGGCATCATGACATCCATAACCATGACATCATATGCATTTTGATTAGCTAAATCAATAGCAGTCTGACCATCGTAGGCGACATCAACAACATAACCTTGATGACTAATTGCCGTACTAAGGACACGTGACATCTGTTCTTCATCTTCTGCAATTAATACTCTCATTTTATTCCTTCTTTGTTCCACTCTCTATCAATTGACGAATCGTTTGCATCGTTAAATCAACAGATGCTATTTCATCAGCACAACGTTTTAATTCTCTTACAATTCGTTCGGGATTTTCAATATCATGCTTGTATTTCATCTGATGTTCTAAACTAGCCCAAGAATCTTGCGCAATTGTACGCAACTGAATCTCCATGTAATATTTACCTTCTGAATTACCCAAACAGTCCGGATAGGGAGTATCAATTTCTAAAATCACATGGTAAGAGCGATACCCATTTGGCTTAACATGCTGGATATAGTCTTTTTCAACTACAATACGACAATCATCAAATGTCTTAATACGTTCTACAATTTGATAAATGTCGTTAACAAAACCACAAATAATACGGACTCCAATACTATCTCTAATAACTTTTAGTGCAGAATCTACTGTTACAGGTAACTGTTTACGACGACATTTCTCTATCATACTATCTGATGTCTTAATACGACCAATGATATGTTCGTACAATTTATAGCCTGTTTCAACCTTAGCTTTATCATTTTCTAATTGGATACGCTGACTGAAATCTTCTAAAATTAATGGTAGATATCGACCATAATCTCCATAAATATTTGTTTCCATAAGAAACCTTCCTATTCTCTCTTAAGCTCCATTATATCATAGAAACTTAAGGCAAACTAAAAAGGAATGAGAATTTTTTCTTCCCATTTCCTTCTAAAATGTTTATGTTAAGCTGATTCGAATTGAGAATTATACAGATCAGCATAAAAACCACTTTGAGACATCAAAACATCATGATTGCCTTGCTCAATGATATTCCCATCTTTCATGACCAAAATCAAGTCTGCGTTTTTAATCGTTGATAAACGATGTGCGATAACAAATGATGTTCTTCCTTCCATAAGTTTGTCCATAGCTTTTTGAATTAACTCTTCTGTACGTGTATCAACAGATGAAGTTGCTTCATCTAAGATAAGTAAGGGAGAATTTTTCAAAAGAGCTCGAGCAATGGTTAATAATTGCTTTTGTCCAACTGACAATGTCACAGCGTCATCAAGGACAGTATCATACCCTTTAGGTAGTGTCATTATAAAATGATGTATACCGACTGCCTTAGCAGCTTCTTGAACCTCATCATCACTGATTGTCGTCTGGTTAAAAATCAAATTTTCTTTAATAGTTCCCTCAAACAACCATGTATCTTGAAGAACCATCGAGAAAGCATCATGAACTTGACTACGTTTCATGTCTTGGATATTGATGTCATCTATGGAAATACTACCTGAATTAACATCATAAAAACGCATCAATAAATTAACAATTGTCGTTTTACCTGCGCCAGTTGGTCCTACAATAGCAACTTTCTGACCAGGCTGTGCCTCCGAAGTAAAGTCATGAATAATAGTCTTGTTATCACTATAACCAAACTTGACATGTTCAAAGGACACATGCCCCTTAAACTTAGGAAGATTTAACACTTTGTGTTTATCCTCTTGCATATTTGTTTCATTTAAAAATTCAAAAACACGTCCCATGGCTGCACTAGCAGACTGTAATTGTGTAATTCCTTGAGCAATCTGACCAATAGGCTGTGTAAAAATACGAACATAGGTCATAAAAGCAACAATTGTACCCATAGTAATTGTTCCTTTGATAGCTAACATGGCACCAACCACACACACCATCACATAACCAAAATTACCAATAAACTGCATCAGAGGCATCATAATTCCAGAGAAAAATTGTGATTTCCACATGGAACTGTGAAGTTTATCATTTAATAGTTGAAAATCTGACTTAGCCTGCTGTCTTGCATTATGACTAGTAACAATGTTGTGTCCTGAGTAAATTTCTTCTACATATCCAGATATATTAGCCAAATTCACCTGTTGCTTTTTAAATAAAGGCTGACTCTTCACCATAATGATTGAAGAAAGAGCGAATCCTGAAAATACCGATATAATCGCCGTTGTTGCTAAATGCCAATCTGTTTTGAACATCATAATTAATGAACCAACCAATAACACTGTAGATGCAACCATAGTAACTAAACTTTGGTTAAAAGACTGTGTCATCAAATCCACATCATTTGTAACACGAGATAAAGTATCACCTTGAGTATGGCTATCAAAATAACTCAAAGGTATTTTATTGATTTTATCAGCAATAGCATTGCGCATACCTTGAGCAAATTTTTGAATAATAGTCGTCACAATAAAACTTGCTAGATAGGATACTAATGCACCTAAAACATATAATACTGCCAATTGCCCTGCAATATGACCGATTTTGGCTAAGTCAATATTACCAGCCAAGCCTTTTACCATAAGATCCGTCATCTCTTTAAGACGGTCTGGTCCTATAACTGTTGTCAAGCTTGATAAAGTTGCTAACACAATTGCTAACGCAAAAAGAAGTTTGTAACCTTTGAGGTACGGAGATAAATTAGAGAAAAAAGACGTTTTTTGTGATTTAGTTTTCATTTTCCAATTCCTCCTTAGACAATTGAGAATAGGCTATCTCTTGATATACTTCATTATTTGATAACAATTCCTTATGTGTTCCTTGCCCAACAACTTTACCTTGATCTAGCACTAAAATGAGATCAGCATCCATGATAGTTGAAATGCGTTGAGCGACAATTAATTTCGTCATAGCAGCTGTTTTTTCTTTCAGCACATGGCGTAAAATATGATCTGTTTTATAATCTAACGCTGAAAATGAGTCATCAAAAATGAGAATTTCAGGGTGACGTGCTAAAGCACGTGCGATTGCCAAGCGTTGTTTTTGTCCTCCTGAAAAGTTACTACCACCTTGAGCGACTTCTGTATCTAATCCTTTTTCTTTAGCTTCTATAAATTCTTTAGCTTGCGCTAATTCGAGTGCTTGCCAAATTTGTTCATCACTAAGTTCCTCCCTGCCACTCTCTCCAAAAATCATATTAGAACGTACTGTCCCACTAAAGAGAACAGCTTTCTGTGGAATATAGCCAATTTTATTATTCAAATCATTGTGAGAGTATTCCTTTATATCAATGCCATCAAGTTTAATTGACCCCTCTGTGGCGTCATAAAAACGTGGAACTAAATTGACTAAAGTGGATTTTCCAGAACCTGTAGACCCAATAAATGCCACTGTCTGACCAGTATCTGCTTTGAAAGATACATGTTCAATAACCGCTTCAGAATCTTTACTATAATGAAATGACACATCTTGAAACTCAATTTGACCTTTTGGTGCACTTTGGATATGACTATTTTCTTTAAAAGTTACTGTTGGGGCTAAAGTTAGTACCTCATTAATACGTCTAGCCGATACTAAAGCACGAGGCATGATGATAAAAATAGCTACCATCATCATAAATCCCATAACAACTTGCATAGCATAAGATGAAAAAACAACCATGTTTGAAAAAAGATCCACTCGATCAGTGATAGCTGATTTAGCAGCCAATACAGATACACTTGTTCCTGTAACTTTAGGCACAGAAATATCATTAATCAAATAAGAGCCAATCCAATAAATAGCTAAAGTCAATCCAGATGAAACCACTGTCATCACAGGATTCATAAGCGACATCAATCTATAAACAAAAAGGTTCAATTTTGTTAAATCGTCATTTTCACGTTTGAACTTATCTGTTTGATACTTTTCAGCATTGTAGGCACGAATAACTCTAACACCAGAGAGTGCCTCTCTAGTAGTTGCATTAAGCGCATCTGTAAAACCTTGGATTTGACGTTGTCTCGGAAAAGCAAGTAAGAGTAGAACGCTAAGTAATATCATAACGATAATAACCGCTACTCCAACTGCCCCAGTCCATTGATCGCTTTTACCCCCAATTTTAGTCAAGGCCCATATTGCCATAATTGGTCCACGGGTAACAACCTGCATTCCCATTACAATAAGGATCTGTAGCTGAGTCAAGTCGTTAGTTGTGCGCGTTAATAGAGAGGGGATAGAAAATCGCTTAATTTCTGCATCAGAATAATCCATCACATGGTTAAAAATATCTGAACGTAATCGACTAGTAAAACTAGCTGCTGTCCTAGCACCTAAAAAACCTACCATTACTGCTACTAAAAAACTACCAAATGAAAAAGCAAGCATTTTTAGTCCAGGATCCCAAAGAGCCTCTAACTTTGTACCTTTAGTTTGCAACATACGTGTGATATCAGACATATATTCTGGAGTCTTTAGGTCCATCCAAACCGCTAGACACACTAATATAGTACTCGCCACAATCATCAACCATTCTTTACCATTGAGTCGCTTGAAAATATTAAACATCGCAAACTCCTTTTACTTTCATATTTATCCTATTATCCTAAAATAGTTAATCAAAATCTTCCATCGCCATATTTTTAGCTAATGTTCTAATAACCTTTTTGGTAGTACGTATCTCTTCTTTAGTAATACCTGCTAACATGGTACTGTGCAATTTTTCTAAGAAAATTTCAAATTGTGTAGCCTTTTGTTTACCTAGATGAGTCAAATAAAGGTATTTCACACGCTTATCTGTCTTAGATGGAACAATCGCAATAAATCCATTTTTTTCCATCCGTTTTACCAAATTAGACGCTACAGACTTAGAAATGTGTAAAATTTCTTCAGCATCTTTTATAGACATATCCTTGTCAGGATGTTTATAGAGATGCATCACTAAGTGTCCTTGTGGACCCGCTAAATGTTCAACATCATACTCTTTTGCATAACGATCTAAATACTTTTCAAGTTGATTAACAAGTATTCGTGCTTTTTGAAGAGGATTCTCCATAATAATACTCCTTTAATAGTTATCGTGAGAACTATTTTAAAACAACCTTTATTAATTGTCAATTAAAAGTTACCGTGAGAACTATTTTTACATTAATATTTCTAAAAAACACCTATCATTCGTCAAATAAAAAATGATTTCGCTTACTTTTTAATATTAAAAATATATGTTCGCTTTTTATATTTTTAATTATAAATTTATATTGATTTTTAATGTAAATGATAGTAAAATACAAATGTAATACTTATTTAATTTACAGGAGATTTAAATGAAAAAGAAAATTATTTTGAAAAGTAGTGTCCTTGGTTTAGTCGCTGGGACTTCTATTATGTTCTCAAGCGTATTCGCTGACCAAGTCGGCGTCCAAGTTATAGGCGTCAATGACTTTCATGGTGCACTTGACAATACTGGAACAGCAAATATGCCTGACGGAAAAGTTACTAATGCTGGCACTGCTGCTCAATTAGATGCTTATATGGATGATGCTCAAAAAGATTTCAAACAAACTAACCCTAATGGTGAAAGCATTAGAGTTCAAGCTGGTGATATGGTTGGAGCAAGTCCAGCTAACTCAGGGCTTCTTCAAGATGAACCAACCGTTAAAACATTTAATGCAATGAATGTTGAGTATGGCACATTAGGTAACCATGAATTTGATGAAGGTTTGGCAGAATACAATCGTATCGTTACTGGAAAGGCCCCTGCTCCAGATTCTAATATAAATAATATTACGAAATCATACCCACACGAAGCTGCAAAACAAGAAATTGTAGTGGCAAACGTTATTGATAAAGTTAACAAACAAATCCCTTACAATTGGAAACCTTACACTATTAAAAATATTCCTGTAAATAACAAAAGTGTGAACGTTGGCTTTATCGGAATCGTTACCAAAGACATCCCAAACCTTGTCTTACGTAAAAATTATGAACAATATGAATTTTTAGATGAAGCTGAAACAATCGTTAAATACGCCAAAGAATTACAAGCTAAAAATGTCAAGGCTATTGTAGTCCTTGCTCATGTACCTGCAACAAGCAAGGATGATATTGCTGAAGGTGAAGCAGCAGAAATGATGAAAAAAGTCAATCAACTCTTCCCTGAAAATAGCGTAGATATTGTCTTTGCTGGACACAATCATCAATATACAAATGGTCTTGTTGGTAAAACTCGTATTGTACAAGCGCTCTCTCAAGGAAAAGCCTATGCTGATGTACGTGGTGTCCTAGATACTGATACACAAGATTTCATTGAAACCCCTTCAGCTAAAGTAATTGCAGTTGCTCCTGGTAAAAAAACAGGTAGTGCCGATATTCAAGCCATTGTTGACCAAGCTAATACTATCGTTAAACAAGTAACAGAAGCTAAAATTGGTACTGCCGAGGTAAGTGGCATGATTACGCGTTCTGTTGATCAAGATAATGTTAGTCCGGTAGGCAGCCTCATCACAGAGGCTCAACTAGCAATTGCTCGAAAAAGCTGGCCAGATATCGATTTTGCCATGACAAATAATGGTGGCATTCGTGCTGACTTACTCATCAAACCAGATGGAACAATCACCTGGGGAGCTGCACAAGCAGTTCAACCTTTTGGTAATATCTTACAAGTCGTCGAAATTACTGGTAGAGATCTTTATAAAGCACTCAACGAACAATACGACCAAAAACAAAATTTCTTCCTTCAAATAGCTGGTCTGCGATACACTTACACAGATAATAAAGAGGGCGGGGAAGAAACACCATTTAAAGTTGTAAAAGCTTATAAATCAAATGGTGAGGAAATCAATCCTGATGCAAAATACAAATTAGTTATCAATGACTTTTTATTCGGTGGTGGTGATGGCTTTGCAAGCTTCAGAAATGCCAAACTTCTAGGAGCCATTAATCCCGATACAGAGGTATTTATGGCCTATATCACTGATTTAGAAAAAGCTGGTAAAAAAGTGAGCATTCCAAATAATAAACCTAAAATCTATGTCACTATGAAGATGGTTAATGAAACTATTACACAAAATGATGGTACATATAGCATTATTAAGAAACTTTATTTAGATCGACAAGGAAATATTGTAGCACAAGAGATTGTATCAGACACTTTAAACCAAACAAAATCAAAATCTACAAAAATCAACCCTGTAACTACAATTCACAAAAAACAATTACACCAATTTACAGCTATTAACCCTATGAGAAATTATGGCAAACCATCAAACTCCACTACTGTAAAATCAAAACAATTACCAAAAACAAACTCTGAATATGGACAATCATTCCTTATGTCTGTCTTTGGTGTTGGACTTATAGGAATTGCTTTAAATACAAAGAAAAAACATATGAAATAATAAAAATAGGTTTGGATAAAATATCCAAACCTATTTTTATATCAATATGCCTTCCAAATGATCTAACTCGTGTTGACAAATTTGAGCTGGAAAATCTGTCAACTTGATTTGCTGTTCTTTCCAATTGATATCACGATAAGAAATCGTAATGTGATGATATCGTTGTGTACTTCTGCAACCTACGAGAGAAAGGCAAGATTCTTCTGTCTCATATGGATCCGATTTTGCAACTAATACAGGGTTAAACATTACTAAATTTGTAATACCCACATTGATGATAATGACACGCTTCAGACTACCAATCATATTGGCTGCCATACCTACACAATAATTTTGATTAGCATGCAAAGTATCCTGTAAATCTTTTGCTAAGCTCACATCTGCTCTACTAGCCATTTGTGATTTTTGTTGTAAAAAGAAAGTATCTCTAACAATTGGTTTTATCATTTATTTTAACCTAACTCTAT
The DNA here is from genome assembly GCF_002073795.1 of Streptococcus sp. 'group B'. Classification (NCBI taxonomy): domain Bacteria; kingdom Bacillati; phylum Bacillota; class Bacilli; order Lactobacillales; family Streptococcaceae; genus Streptococcus; species Streptococcus sp. 'group B'. The sequence continues at coordinate 1,560,750 of NZ_CP020432.1, forward strand.
TATGATAATACTAGTATACCATAGGTTAGCTAAGGACTATGATAAGAGATTAAACAATACCTTGTGCAGACATAGCTTGAGCAACTTTTAAAAAGCCTGCAATGTTAGCACCTAGAACCAGGTTACCACTATCGCCAAATTCATCAGCCGCTTTGGAAGCATTCACAAAAATAGTTTTCATAATACGTTGCAATTCTTGATCAACTTCTTCAAAAGTCCATGCCCTACGACTAGAATTTTGTGCCATTTCAAGCGCTGAAACAGCTACTCCTCCTGCATTGGCAGCTTTAGCAGGACCAAAAGCAACCCCTGCCTTTTGGAAAACTTTAATAGCACCCAAGGTAGATGGCATATTTGCTCCTTCTGTTACTGCCAAGACACCATTTTCAACTAATAACTTAGCGTCTTCTTCGTCTAATTCGTTTTGAGTAGCACACGGGAAAGCTAAATCTGCTTTAATAGACCAGATACTACCTTGATCTGCTGGTGTGAAATTAGCTTTTGGATGTTTCTCCGTATATTTAACAATACGTGCTCTTTCAACCTCTTTTATCTGTTTCAATGTTTCAAGGTCAATACCGTCTGGATCATAAACATAACCTGAAGAATCTGACACAGCTACAACAGTTGCACCCAACTCTTGTAATTTTTCAGTAGCATAAATAGCCACGTTACCAGATCCCGAAACCAGTGCAACTTTGCCAGTTAAATCTTGACCACGCGCTGCCAGCATTTCTTTAGCAAAATAGACTGCCCCATAACCAGTTGCTTCTGTACGAGCCAAAGAGCCACCATAAGTCAGTCCTTTTCCGGTTAAAACCCCATTTTGATAACCATTTAAACGCTTATATTGACCATAAAGATAACCAATTTCACGTCCACCTACTCCAATATCGCCAGCTGGCACATCTAAATCTGGTCCAATGTATTTTTGAAGTTCGGTCATAAAACTTTGTGTGAAACGCATCACTTCATTATCTGATTTCCCTTTTGGATCAAAGTTCGACCCTCCTTTGCCACCACCAATTGGTAGACCTGTCAGTGAATTCTTAAAAATTTGTTCAAATCCTAAAAATTTGACAATAGATTGTGTTACTGTAGGGTGAAAACGTAAACCACCTTTATAAGGACCAATAGCTGATGAAAATTGTACACGATATCCTCGGTTAACTTGAACTTGGCCTTTATCATCTACCCATGGAACTCTAAAAGAAATCACGCGCTCAGGCTCAACCAAACGTTCTAAAAGATTTTCTTCAATGTACTGAGGGTATTTATCAAAAACTGGTACTAGTGACTCAAAAACCTCTTCAACCGCTTGTAGAAATTCTTCCTCATGCTCATTTTGCTTCTTCACTTTCTCTAAAACACTTGCTACATATGTCTTTCCGCTTGTCATTTATTTTCCTCCGTATTGTTTTAATATAGTTAGCATTATAAATTGTCAGAATTTTCTTGTCAACTATTTGCTATGGTATCATTATTAGGAGCAATTTTAAAGGTAATTATTTGACTTTTACTGACTTTCGTTCTATAATGAGACAAATATTTGATTGGAGTATCTATATGAAATGGTTCCCACTTGTTGGAGGTATAATTGCCTTATTAGCTGGCTTCTATCTCTTTATAAATCCTGTAACGGTTGTTGCAACTCTGGGTTGGTTCATTGCTTTATTTATCTTTATTTATGGCATTTCAAATTTAGTACGCTACTTGCAAGCTGATTCTTATCACCGTAGCCCTTGGTATCTGGTTCAGAGTATCCTTGCTATTATTTTTGGTATCATTTTACTATCCAGCTCAGCAATGTCACTTTCAAATACTGTCATGACTATTTTAGCATACTGGCTACTGGTATCTGGTATTTTACGACTTTTGGGTGGTTTCCAAATGCAAAAAATTAATTTCCCAGGTGCCAAATCCTATAAACGTTCGGCTTATATTGCACTCATTTTAGGTATTATTTTACTGGTTCAACCTACCTTATCAGCAGCCATCATTGGAAGATTTGTAGCCTTTATATTAATAGCAATTGGAGCTTCGGCTATTTACACTTTTACTCGTATTAATTATTAAAAGGACATGTTTCGTGTCCTTTTTTTATCTATTGATGACGTCATTTACTATTTGAAAATTGGCTATTATATAATTCGTAATAAAATCCTTTATCTGCTAGGAGTTTCTGGTGATTACCTTGTTCGATGATTTGACCATCCTTTAGAACTAAAATGTTGTCTGCCTCTTGAATCGTTGATAGACGGTGTGCAATGACAAAACTAGTTCTTCCTTCCATCAATTTTTTCATAGCTTTTTGAATAAGCAATTCCAACCTTGTATCAACAGATGAAGTCGCTTCATCTAAAATTAAAATTTTAGGATCTGCTAATAAAGCACGTGCAATAGTCAACAGTTGCTTTTGTCCTAAGGAGATATTGCTTGATTCTTGATTCATCACCATATTGTAGCCACCAGGTAACGTTCGAATAAAGTGGTCAACATTCGCAGCTTTGGCAGCAGCAACTATATCCTCATCACTGGCTTCAAGATTACCGAATCTAAGATTTTCTTTTATTGTACCTTCATATAACCAAGCATCTTGCAACACCATGCCAAATTGTTGCCGGAAATCTTGGCGTGATAGGTGTCTAATATCGTGACCATCTACGGTGATAGCACCTTCACTAACATCGTAGAATCTCATGAGTAAGTTTATAAGTGTTGTCTTACCTGCACCTGTTGGCCCTACAATTGCAATCATTTGCCCTGGTTCTACATCTAAGTTAAAGTCGCGGATAAGTGGCTTATCCGGAGAATAGTGAAAATCGACACCATGAAAGCTGACTTGACCGGTTAAGTCATGGCTCAATTTTTCAGTGACTTGATTGGCTTCCTCTTCTTCATCTAAGACTTCAAAAATACGTTCTAAGGAAGATTTTGCACTTTGCAAAACACCTGCTAATTGTGTAATGGTTTGAACGGGTTGACTAATTTGCCAAACATACTGCACAAATGCCTGCATGTTACCAATTGTTAAGGTACCAGCAATAACTTGTAAACCGCCAACAAATGCAATGATAAGATAAATAAAATCAGAGATACTATTCAATACTGGCATCATAATTCCTGAAATGAAGCTAGCTTTGAAACCTACATGACGTAGATTATCCGTTATATCACGAAATTCTTGACTAGACGCCTCTTCTCTACCATATAATTTTATGATATTGAAACCAGTTAATTTCTCTTGTACAAAACCATTCAGTTCTCCCAGAATCTTTGCCTGTTCTTTAAAGTAAGGTTGGGATCTTTTTAGTATCGCTTGTGCACTAAAATAAGTTACAGGAATACAAGCAATGATAATCATGGCTAATGGTACATTTAGATAAAGTACCATAACGACTACTAGAATAATACTTAAAAAAGCATTGATAATCTGTAAAAAGCTCTGTTGTAAAGCATTTGAGACCGTTTCAACATCACTTGTAAAACGTCCCAACATATCTCCAAATTGGTGCTTATCAAAATACGATACAGGAACTTTATTGATTTTACGATTCAAATCATGACGGATATCACGGATACTTTTTTGAACGACAGTAGTCATAAAATAATTTGAGCCATAAGAACCTAATTCATAGAAAACACCTCTGAAAAAATAAATAATCAGAATACCAGCAATATAAGGAACGTTCAATTCTGCCCCAGAAACTCCCTTAGCCATATCAACAAGGTTAGCAGTCAACTCTGTTATCGCTAACCCTAAAATAAAAGGCTCCAGAATACTCATAAAACTAGATAAAACTTTCAAAAAAATCGCTAAGAAAAGAGTAGCTTTGTAGCGAGTTAGGTAAGACCATAATCTCAAAAAAATAGATTTTTTTCTCATACAATCACTCTCCTTCTGATAAGTTTTGGTTCTTCAGTTGTGACTCAGCGATTTCACGATAAATAGCATTATTTTCTATTAATTGAGCGTGGGTACCACGACCGACAATTTCGCCTTCATCAAGGACAATAATCTGATCAGCATCCATAATCGTACCCACCCTTTGAGCAACTATCAAAACCGTAGAATCACCGGTTACTTCTTTTAGACGCGCTCTTAAAGTAGCGTCTGTCTTATAATCGAGAGCAGAAAATGAATCATCAAAAATATATAAATCTGGATCTTTAACAACAGCCCTAGCAATGGATAACCGTTGTTTTTGACCCCCAGAAAGATTGCTCCCACCTTCAGCTAAATGCGTTTCAAAGGCTTCTTGGTGACTCTCAATAAACTCTTTAGCTTGAGAAATATCAACCGCTTGTCTAAGATCATCAATAGTAGCATCAGCTTTTCCATATTTTAAATTCTCTCCTATTGTCCCTGTAAATAAAAGAGCTTTTTGGGGGATAAATCCAATCTTTTGGCGAAGTGATTTAAGGTTATAATCTCTTACATCAACTCCATCTACTAAGATTTTTCCAAGTGTCACATCATAAAAACGTGGAATCAAATTAACAAGAGAAGATTTTCCTGAACCTGTTGAACCAATAAAAGCAATTGTTTCTCCAGGCTTAGCTTTAAAAGAAATATCATGCAAAACGGGACTCTCTGTTTCTCCTGGATAAGCGAATGTTACATTATCAAATTCTAAATGCCCTTTAAGTTTCGTATCCGTAACACCTTCGGTATTAGGATTAATAGAAATCGGCATATCCATTACCTCTCTAATACGATGGCTAGATACCACCATACGAGGATACATAGTAAAAAGATTGGCAAATAGCAAAAATGAAAAGAGAGCATGGAAGCTATATTCGATAAAAGCAACTAAATCCCCTATTTTAATAGCACCTCTTTGTAAGGGATCCAAAGCAAACCAAACGATAGCCACAATCATTGCAATAATAATTTGAACGAAAAGTGGTTCTGTTAGCCCTGTTAATTTAAAAAGACCAGTTGAAGTATCTGTGTAACGTTGGTTAGCGACTTGAAATTTTTGTGATTGAAAATTCTCTCTTGCAAAGGCCCTAACAACGCGTAACCCTGTTAAATTTTCACGAACATATTGATTGATTTTATCAAGCATAGTCTGTTGTCTTTCAGATAAAGGTTTTGTTTTTATAGCTACATATAAAATGACTCCTACCAAAAGAGGCATCGCAACCGCTACAAGCCAAGCCAAAGATGGACTCGTAATTAGTATCATAACCACGCTAAAAATCATTACCATAGGAGTTACTAGGCCTAAACGTAAAGACATTTCAGCAAATTGCATCAAAACAAAAGTATCGCTTGTCATACGTGTCACTAGTGAAGATACACCTATCTGTTCATATTCATGATGGGAGTATTCTTGAAGCTTAGCATACATATCATTACGCATATCTCTAATCATTGTTGTCGTTAAGCGACTAGATGCGTAAGTCATCGTAATACGCCCAATAATACCTAGTACAACAAATATAAACATGATGAACGTCCACAGATAAACTCCAGTCCGATCACCTTTTGTAACGCCATTATCAATCATACCCGCTAAGGCTGTGGGCATTCCTAGGATAACCGTCACAAAAAGCATAGCTCCTAGTAAATCAAGCCATAACCAATTTGGGTACCTTTTCAAATAAGACCAAATATATGCCATATATGTCTCCTTTTCTTTCCTCTTATCTCAAAATAATTAATCCATGTTCACTAATCCACTTTCAACTTATAAATCTTTAATCATCCAAATATCCATAGCTGTATGACCTTGATCATTTGCTATTGGTTGCGATAAGGCACAATATCCCATATGCTTATAAACCGCAGTTGCCCTACTCAAAATACTGGCTGTCTCTAAATAAAGTTGTCTATACCCAATTTTTCGAGCTTCTACTTCAATCATTTTCACTAAATCAGTAGCAAGCCCCTTACCACGGAAACGTTCTGCAATGTACACCTTCTGCATCTCTGCAATTAGATTTTTCAGCGGACCAAAGCCGCTTCAGCCAATAATCTCATCTCTCTCCTCAATGACAAAGAATCCTGACTTCTCTATTTTTTCGTAGTATGAGGTCAAGTGATCTAAGTGAGGGTCTGAATATGCTGTACCAGGTTTATCTAAATCATAGGCGCGTAAACTCTGTCGAATTAATTGTGTAACTGCTTGGTCATCATTTTTAATAATCGGACGGATAATCATGTGTCTAACCCACTAAGGTACTCATAACGGTCATACTTTTCTAGAAGTGCTTCATTTTTTGCATCTAATTCCTTTTGTAAATCAGATAACCTTGTAAAATCACTACCACATGTTTGCATATCATCTTCTATACGAGTGATAGTATTTTCCAATATCATCATATCGTCTTCAATTGTCGCCCATTCTTGTTTTTCAAAGTAAGACATTCTTTTACGACTTTGCTTTTCACGACTTGTCTTGGTACTCTCTTTTTTACTGATAACTTCATTATTTTGCTCATTAAATGCTTTTTCATCTAAATAATCAGTATAATTACCAAAAAATTCACGGATATCGTTATCTTCAAATGCAATAATTTTATTAGCCACTTTATCTAAAAAGTAACGATCGTGACTAACTGTAATCACAGGACCACCAAAGCCTTGTAAAAAATTTTCAAGAACAGTTAATGTAGCAATATCTAAGTCATTTGTCGGCTCATCAAGTAGTAACACGTTAGGCTTTTCAATCAGGATTTTTAAAAGGTAAAGTCGTTTTTTCTCACCACCTGATAATTTTGCAATTTGTGTTCCATGTGTCGAACGTGGAAAGAGAAATTGTTCCAATAGTTCTGTCACACTTGTTGTACCGACACTAGTTTTAACCTCATCTGCAACCTCTTGCAAATAATTAATAACACGTTTTGAGCCATCCATATTATGAAGTTGTTGTGAAAAGTAACCTACACGTATCGTTTCACCAATAGAGACATTACCCGAATCCGGCTGTAAATCTTGAACAATTAAATTAAGTAAGGTTGACTTTCCAACACCATTATCTCCAACGATGCCAATACGGTCTTTATTTTGAATTAACAAATTAAAGTCTTTCAAGATAGATTTATCTGGGTAAGAAAAAGAGACATTTTCAAAATTAATAACCTTTTTCCCAATTCGACTTGTTTCAAATGTCATTTCCAAATCGCTTGTATCGCTTGTTTGGTGTAAATCGTTTTTTAGATTTTGAAAACGATTAATACGAGCCTGTTGTTTCGTTGCACGAGCTTGTGGCTGAGTACGCATCCAAGCTAGTTCCTGTTTATAAAGCTGTTTCTTTTTATGTAAACTAGCAGCATCACGCTCGTCTTGTTCTGCACGAAGTCGGACATAATCCTGATAATTGCCTTGATATTCTGTAATCTGTGCCTTATCTAATTCAAAAATACGTGTTGCAACATTGTCTAGAAAATAACGATCATGAGTTATAAAAAGCACTGTCTTTTTACTATTTTTCAAAAAATTCGTTAACCATGCAATAGTGTCAATATCTAAGTGGTTAGTAGGTTCGTCTAAGAGCAATAAATCTGCATCATTTAATAATACTTGCGCTAATTGAACACGTCTTCGTAATCCTCCTGATAATTCACCAACCGACAACTGCAAATCAGTAATACCTAATTTGGATAATACTGTTTTGACTTCGCTCTCAATAGACCAAGCATCTAAAGAATCCATTTCTGCCATTACTTTCTCTAGACGTGATTGCTTACTTTCTTCGTAGTGATTAAGCAATAATTCATATTCTTTAATTAAAGCCATCTCTCTTAAGTCAGAAGAAAGTACGGTGTCCAAAATTGTCTGAGAATCATCAAAGTCTGGTTCTTGTTTTAAATAAGCAATCTTATAATCATTAGCTGATGAAAAAGGGGAACGATCACCATCAAAACCTAATTCACCCGAAATAACATCTAATAGTGTTGTCTTTCCAGTTCCATTGACACCAATAATCCCAATACGGTCTAAACTATGGATGATAAATGAAACATTACTAAAGACCGTCTTATCACCAACCGACTTAGTCAATCCATCTACTAAAAAATCGCTCATATAATCCTCTCTAATCCATCAAGTACTGCTTAACAAAATGTAAAATAGCCTCTTCTTCATTAATCAGTTGTCCTAAAACAATGGCTAATTCAATTTGAGAGATAATATCTCCCATCTGTGGACCAGGTTTTATTCCTAATTTCTTGATTAAGGTGCCACCATTGACAACTATCTCATGCCTATCATGGATAGCTAACTCACTATCTAGTTGTTCTATTTTTTCGAAATCAACCATCAAGCCTCTTGCTTTGCGAATACCTTCCGCTTGTTTTATTATAGTTTTTCCATAACGATAAAGATGTTCTTTAGTCAATCCCATTTGTTCACGAATACGATAAACATCCACTATATGCTCAACATCTTTTTGAAAGTGAGTTGATGTCTTCCATTTTTTTAAAAAAGTCTTTGTGTGTTCAACTTCCATACTCAAGATGAGTGATGCCCAAGCTTGTTCTGATGTCTCAAATAAAAAATCTTTATCTAACTGGGACAAAAAGGCGCTTAATTGTAATTCCCTATTTTTTAAGCATGGTAGATAATTAAAAGCATGACTATCTATTAGTGCCAGCATTCCTTTACGCCAATAAGGTGCTAATAGAAGTTTATCAAATTCAATAAAAGAACGCTCAACAGATATTTTCTCCAATAATGGCGCGTGCTTTTTCATTGCCTCAAAAGTTGTTGTTTCGATATCAAAATTTAGACTAGCAGAAAAACGCAAACCTCGCATAATTCGAAGAGCATCTTCATTAAAACGCTCACTGGCGAGTCCTACTGCTCTAAGAAGGTGATTATCTAAATCATCCAATCCATGAAAGAGATCAATAACTTCTCCATCTTCATTTAAAGCAAAGGCATTAACTGTGAAATCTCGACGTTTTAGATCTTCTTCTAGCGACCTAACAAAATTGACCTGACTCGGACGCCTATAATCAACATAAACCTCCTCAGTCCTAAAAGTGGTAATCTCATATTCACCACCTTTTTCCAATACTAAGACTGTTCCATGTTCAATACCAACATCAACTGTCCTTTTAAAAATCTGCTTTGTTTCTTCTGGATAAGATGACGTTGCTATATCAACATCATGAATTGGACGGTCAAGTAAAACATCCCGAACACTACCACCTACAAAGTATGCTTCATAACCGGCTTTTTTTATCTTTTTTAATATTGGTAAAGCCTTCTGAAACTCAGAAGGCAAATAATTTAATCTCATCATACTATTCCAAATCTAAACGAACTAAAGTCGCATTATTATTTCTTATAAATGGATTCAGAAACAAAAAGAACTGCCTAAGGGACACTCCCTACCTACTCAAATTATCAAAAAAGAATCTCCTAACTTCTTCTTTGATATCTGCAATAAGGATCAACCTCCAAGCAACTCTTTTTATCACACATCAATTTTTTGGGGTAATACCAAAGGCAACCGCACCTTCACCAAGATGAGTTGCAATAACGCCACCAAATGATACAATTTCTAAATCGTCTTTAAGACCAGCTTTAGCTAACAAATTATATAATTGTTCTGCCTTATCTTGTGCTCTAGAGTGAATAATAGCAATATCATATTCACCATCTGCTGTCATTTCTTTGACAATCTCAGCCAAGCGTTTTAAGGCTTTTTTCTCTGTACGCACTTTCTCATAGACAACGATTTTACCTTCTTCATTAAAATGTAAGACCGGCTTGATACTTAAAAGGTTACCAATGATAGCTGAACCGTTTGACAATCTACCACCTTTTACTAGATGATTCAAATCATTAACAACAATAAATCCTTCAATTTTTTCAATTTGTGATTGTATCTTGTTAACTATGACATCAAAATCCATCCCTTCACGTGAACACATCAAAGCATTTCTAACTAAATTGCCCTGTGGTGCTGAAGTTATTTTAGTATCCGGAAAAGCAATTGTCAAATTTGGATGTTCTTCAATAAGAAACTGAATATTCTGCCAGAAACCTGATATCCCCGCTGCAATGAATAAACCAAGGACGTGTGTATACCCTTCTTTCTCCAATTGACATAAGAGATCATCTAGTTCAGCTAAGCTAGGCTGACTTGTTTTAGGTAATTCTTTTGATGCCGCTAGCTTATCATAATATTGGTCTAATGTCAGATTTTGTCCCTCAATATAAGTTTTACCATCAATGATAATTGGAATATCTAAAACATAGACATCTTCATGATTTTCGATAGCCTCAGGCAAGTAAGCTGAGGTATCCGTAATAAGTGCTAATTTCATTAACTATTAAACTCCAATGTTACTCCTGGTCTATCTAAAGCAATTTCTGTAACTTCATAAGTCAGACGTTTAACGATTTCTAAAAGAGGAGCTGCTAGATTCTCAACTTCATCTTGACTAAACTCACTAGGCTCATTGATAAGGCGCCCTTGGATATGAGCTATTTGTGAAATGACACCAGAAATAACAAACTCATCACGTACAATAACAAATTGTAACACTGCTACAATGCTCGTTACTTTTGCTGCTTCATCTCTATTAGCTAATTGGAAAGTAACTTCAAAATTTGTTTTTGGGGTACCATTTTCCTCTTCCCATTCTAAATTGCGCGCATCATAGTGGTATTGATTGACAAATTCTTGTTCACGAATGACTTCCATGTATTTTCTCCTTGATAGACAATATGTATTATTATAGCATAAATTTGTAGATTCTTAAAGCAGGTGGGAATCTAGAACTTCTTCTTAGGATGTCTATCAATCACTTCTTGATTGTTACTCAAGGCTGCTAAACCTTTTTCTGTAAGTGCCAACCCTCTGACAACAAACAACTTCCCTAATTCCTCTTCTGTAAAAGCAATAGCTATTGCCTGATCTAAATCAGAGCGTTTCATCTTTGACAAGCCTTTTACGTTTTTTTCTTTTAAGAATAGTTTTAAAAGTGGAGCAGATAAGTGATCTAAAGAATCAAGCGGTGACTCCATTCTTACAAATCCATTTTTTATTAAAAATTCTAGGTGTTCTTTTCCATTTATACCATAAATGTATTCAAAATATTTTGAAAAACTTGTTTCAGTTGTGAAAGTTCCAAACTGTATACGCCATAATAAGATAATATCTCCAGGCAAGAGTCCTTCACTAGTTTCTTCCATATTTTTCCTAGGAACAACTTTACTAAAATTAATTTCAGCTAAGTCTCTTTCAGGTGAGATATAGGGGATATTAAGATAATTTTTGTAAATTTCTTCAATAGTTTTCATAGTCATATTGTAGCAAAAAAGCGCTTATAAAAACAAGCGCTAAGGCATGGGGGAAGTCACCTTTTTGAAAAATTCAATTTCATTTTCTGATATTCTAACCATGTTAAAATTATCATGATAACATCAAATACACATAGAAAAATCATTAAAATGCTATGACTAGAAAAATATTCCCTTAGTTGGAAAATGATAAACCCAACGAAAACTAAAATTGATAAAGGGTAAGCAAATAATTTCTCTTTATGTAATAAAATAAGTGCTACTAATTTGATACCGCCATGAATTAATAGATAGATAGCGGCTAAATGACTAGCCGAATCATTAATATAACTGCTTATTTTCAAGAAATGAGCAGAAATAAAACCATGAATCCCACCGTGAACTTCACCTTCAGTTAAAAGAAATAGGAGATGTTTTATTTGTGTAGGTTTAAAATAATATAATAAAACGCCAGCTACTACTTGTCCGACTGCAAATAGCGTTTTTAGATACAACATAATTGAAAAACTTGTATCAACTAGTTTTGTTTCTTTTTCATTCCATTTAATCATTGCTTACCTCCTTTCCTCAATCATATTATCCATTTTTTTGCTTAAATAAATCATATCCTATTGAAAAAAGATTAGCAATTATTAATGATTAATCTACCATTCTTTTACAACATAAAAAGGCGAATAGACCCAATAACGATAGTTTATTCACCTTTTATTCAATGTAAATTTGGATAAGTTGAGATTAACTATTTTGTTTTACGGAACAAGCCAAAGAGTACACCTGAGACTATCGCTCCAATTAGAATAAATAGAATATAAAGTAAAGGATTACTTGTTAATGCGATGACAAAAATCCCTCCATGAGGAGCCATCAACTTGATACCAGCTAAACCAACAAGTGCTCCAGTTAAGGCTGAACCTACAATAAAGCTAGGGATTGCACGAGCTGGGTCAGCAGCACCAAACGGAATAGCACCTTCAGTGATAAAAGATAACCCCATAACGATATTTGTTAGACCAGATTGACGTTCTTCATTATTAAATTTATCTTTAAATAATAAAGTTGCCACAAATACTGCTAACGGTGGAACCATTCCTCCAGCCATTACAGCTGCCATAACAACAGAGCCGCCATTTGCAACAGTTGCTGCAAGAGTACCTGTACCAAAAACATAAGCTGCTTTATTAACAGGCCCACCCATATCTACAGCCATCATACCACCAACTAGTAAGCCCATCAAGACTGCTGAACTACCAGATAAACCTTGTAAGAAAGTGTTAAGAGCTGTGTTGATAGCTGCCATTGGAATGTTTACGAGCAACATCAAGAAACCTGTAATCAAAACACCTAACAATGGGTATAGAAGAATTGATTTAATACCTTCAAGCGATTTTGGGAGACCTGAAAGTAATTTTCTAAGTAGTAGGATAACTCCACCAGCTAAGAAACCACCTACTAAAGCCCCTAAGAAACCTGATGGCACACCTGCTAATGCTAAGGTTGCTTTCCCACCTTCTGCAAAAGGTACTTTACCGAATGCCAGTCCACTTGATGCAATTGAACCAGCTACGAAGCCAGCTACTAGTCCTGGTTTTTCAGCTATTGAATAAGCGATATAACCTGCCAATACTGGTAACATAAATGCAAATGCTGCGCCACCGATATTTTTGAATAAGGCTGCAATTTCATGGTATGAACCTAAATTACTTAATTGGTCTTTTGGTACACCAAGTATGTTATCAAAAAGGAAAGCAATCGCAATCATAATACCACCACCAATAACGAATGGTAACATTTGTGATACACCACCCATAAGGTGTTTATAAAAAGCAGAGCCTAAGCCTGATTTTCCATCAGATTCACCTGATTGTTTATCATTTTGATTTTTTGCATGATAGGTTTGTGCCTTATTATCGAGAATAATGTTAATTAAGTCTTCACTTTTTTTAATACCATCAGCTACCGGACGTGATACCAAAGGTTTGCCATCAAAACGATCCATCTCTACAGCCTTATCTGCTGCAATAATAACACCCTTAGCCCTTGCAATATCACTTGAAGTCAACTTATTTCCTACACCAGAAGCGCCATTTGTTTCAACTTTAATACCTACACCCATTTCAGCTGCTTTTTTCTTTAAAGCTTCTTCTGCCATATACGTGTGGGCAATTCCCGTAGTGCAAGCTGTTACTGCAACAATATAATCTGAACCTTTACTTGTTGATTGTACTGTTTGTGGAGCTACTGTTTCTTGAGAAATGCTATTACTATCAAAAGTAGCAATAATGTCATCTGGCGTTTTTGCTTGACGTAATTGATCAGCGAACCCTTCTTTTAAAAGATATTTAGATAGTTCTGCCAAGGCAGCTAAATGCGTATCATTAGCACCATCTGGCGCAGCAATCATAAAGAATAAATCAGTTGGCTGTCCATCAAGTGCTTCGTAATCAACACCTGATGCAGATTTTGCAAAAAGGACAGTAGCTTCTTTAACGGCAGCATTTTTACTATGTGGCATAGCGATACCATCACCTAATCCAGTTGATGTTTGTGCCTCACGCTTCATGATACCATCTTTAAAAATAGCAAAGTTTGTCACAACACCTGTGTCAACTAATTTTGTAATCATTTCATCAATTGCAGCCTCTTTACTGGTTGCTTTTAAATCCATAATCATAACTTCTTTTTTTAGTAGGTCTTGGATTTTCATAATTTTTCTACCTCAACTTTATTATAAATATCTTGGATAAACTCAGCTGTTGCTAAATCATCTGAGAAAGTGGTTGCTGTACCACAAGCTACGCCCCATTTTAGTGCTTCTACTGGATTTTTTGACTTAACAAATTCTCCTGTAAAGCCAGCTACCATTGAATCACCAGCCCCAACGGAATTTTTCACTTCACCCTTAATCGGTTTTGCAAAATATGAAGCTTCTGGAGTTACTAACAATGCACCATCCCCTGCCATAGAAACGATAACATTCTTAGCTCCTTTATCTAGAATCTTATGTGCATATTTTTCGATATCAGGCAGACCTTCTAGCTCTACGCCAAAAATATCTGCTAATTCATGGTTATTCGGTTTTACTAAAAGAGGCTGATAAGCAAGAGCGTCTAAAAGTGTCTGACCTTCAAAATCGCAAACAACTTCCGCTCCTGTCTTTTTAGCAATTGGAATCAATGTATTATAGACCTTATTTCCAAGGCTAGCTGGTGCTGAACCTGCGAAAACTACTGTGTCCTCAGGTGTTAGTCTCGAAAGAAGTTTCTCTAGACGATGAAGTTGTTCATTTGTTATCCTAGGACCCCCGCCATTGATTTCAGTTTCAATTTTTGCTTTTACTTTAACGTTGATACGTGTATCTTCATTAACAGAAACAAAGTCAGTTTTGATACCTTCTGATACAAGTCCATCTTCAACAAAATGTCCTGTAAATCCACCGATAAAACCTGTAGCAGTATTGTCAATTTTTAAGCGTTTTAATATGCGACTAACATTAATTCCTTTACCACCTACATATTTATCATCGCTAGTCATACGGTTAACACTACCCAACAATAGTGTATCTAGACGAACAATAAAATCAATCGATGGATTTAATGTTACTGTATAAATCATACTTGAATCACCTTCATTTTCTCTTTTATTATTGTCATAAGTTCTGAATCAGTCTTATTAGTTACTAAATTAATGTCATTTATCTCTTTCACTTTAGCAAATGTAACTTGTCCAATTTTAGATGAATCCATTAGAATAAAGGTTTGTTGACTATTATTAATAATAGCTTCTTTAATAGCAGCTTCTTCTAAATCTGGTGTAGTTAAATAAACTTCATCTATACCATTCATCCCCAGAAAAGCTTTGTCAACCGTTATCTGCCTAATCTGATTAATGGCTACCTGGCCAATACTAGCATCTGTTGAATGTTTAACCGCTCCTCCGATAATGATTGTTTTTATCCCTCTATCAACTAACTTTGCAGCATGATGAATAGAATTCGTCACCACCGTTAATTGCTCGTGAGGGAGAAAATCAATTAATAATTCTGTCGTAGTTCCGGCATCAATAAATATAACATCTTGCTTTGCTATCAGCTTTGCAGTTTGTCTAGCAATATCCAATTTTTTTTGAACGTTTTTGATAGATTTTTCTTGATTACTTAATTCCTGGCCAAGTGAGTATGGTAATTCAGCACCACCATGCACCCTTTTTAAAAAACCTTCAGATTCAAGTTCATCTAAATCCCTGCGAACTGTAGATTCAGAAGTCTCTAAGATAGACGTTAATTCATCTAAAGTAACACTCTTATTTTGCTCAAGTCGTGATAAGATAATTTCTTTTCTCTTTGACTTTAGCATAGTCCCTCCTTGAATTGAAATCGTTTGCAATTTAATTATATCTCTTTTTCTTTCAATGTCAAGCATTTTCTTCCAAAAACTATCAATAAACTAAAAAAGCCTAATCTAAAGATTAGCTTTTACAAATACTTTAATTTCTCTTCAAAACCTTTTTAAGAAGCTGAATTCCTTTGTATTTAAAAGGACTTGGATAATAGTTAAAAGTTCCCATTTTACGAATGATATAACCATTAAAATTCTGTTTAAAGCGAAGAATACTATCTGAACCATCAAAAGTTCCCTAAATACCTAGGAGGTTATAGAAAGTAGAACCTCTTTTGAGAGCCTCTTGCATAACATATTCCTGAAGAACTGCTGGTGCATAAAATTTATTAAATTCTGTGTAGGATCCTGAAAAGAAATAAACTGTCTCCTTAAGACTATAAACAAATAGACTACCAGCTAAAACAACGTCTTGGTTATCATACTTTTGAATAAATGACTGAACTTCTTGTCGTCGTGTTTCAAAACTAGCCAGTTGATTAATTATTTCAGAGCGTTGCCTATGATACTTAGGAGAGTCTGCATTTTCCCTAAAACGTTCATCAAGCAATTTAAGCTTATTTTCCAATGCTTCAGCTTTTATTTGCAAGTTATGGTCGTATTCTCTAAAATTTAAAGTGGCAATCACAAATTCAGCCTTGCCTTCAAAGCTATCGTAAAAATCTTGATAATAATCTAAGGACTTATCCATATAATCACGTCTATTTGACGTAGAAGTTGTTATCTCTTTAAATAAATGTAGCTCATCACGTTTAAGAACGCGAACCTTGATTCCAAAAGACATTGCTTTCTTAACCAAAGCTCGTCCTGTCTTAGAGAATGAAGATAGTAACGTTTCAGAAGTGACACCTTCTAAATTTTTAACATAGTGCCAAGATAAATATTTACCAGTAAAACCAGTTGTTAAACCATCATGGTGATAACCTGAACTGGTAAAATCTTCAATCAGATTATCATTTCCCTGATTACTAGGAACTCCCGAACTAGTGAATAATTGGTAATCATCAAAAGGCTCAACTATTAATTCTAGAACACCGTTGGATTTGGCATAGCCTTGCAATGCTTTATAAAATTGTTTTAGATACTTAGAATTTGAATGAACTGGTCCTGAATCAATTTTCATTTGAAAACCACCAGTGACTGGCATAATATAAGATAAACTGATTATCTCTAGTTTATTTTCTACTTGATATCCCAAATACCTAACATCATAGCCGCGTTTTTCTAAAAGTTTAGCCATCTCAGGTGTTTGTAAAAATGATTGTGAATCATAATTTCCTGAATGTTCTTTAAATTCTTCTATTGTTAATTCTCGAAGCGTCATAAATACCTTTCTTAACTATTTCCTACTTTTCTCCACATTCTATCTATTCGATACTATCCAAATAATATAATTTTGACGTAAATCTCCACTGTTTTTTCCAACACACATAATATTAGTAAAGCTAAATCTAAAAAGATTTAGCTTTAAATTTCAATATAGCGACGAATACCGGAATAACTCTTGTATGAAATCCACTGATGACCATCTACTACTAACACTTGATCATAATGTATTTTTTCACCCTTTTGAAAATTAAATTCCACTGGACTTGATACTTTAGGTTGACTTTTCACATCTACAGTTTTAGTAAATGTATAGGTACCTGTTTTAGGTAAGTTGGGATAACTAGTCGGTTTAGTCGCCTCATCTTTCGCTTTTTCACTACTTGTAGTTAGCTTTTTCACAGGAATATAGCGACGAACACCACTATAAGATTTGTAAGAAATCCACTGGTAACCATCTGCTGTCAATACTTGATCATAATTTATTTTGTCACCTTTTTCTAAAGTAAATTGGGTCTGACTTGATATTTTAGCTTCATTTTTTACTTCAGTACTTCCGATAATATTATAAACACCAGTCTTTGGTAAACCATTTTCAATAGGTTCTTGAGAAGAATTAGTTCCAGCTACTGTCACTTTAGTTCCTGTTACACCTACAAGTGTCCCACTAGCTTCTTGGTAGTATAAATGAATATTATAAAGACCCTTCTCATTCTTATGGTCAGCAAATGATACAGCTACTTTGTAGTTGCCATCCCCAGTAGTTACAGCTGTATACCATTTAATATCATCTTGCCCTCCTTGTTCAGTCCAAACCGGTACCTTAACAGCAGCGATACCGTTATCATCTTTAATATTCGTAATTAAAATATCAAAACCTGTAGTTGTTTCGTTAGAAATAGTCAGTCTACCAGTTTTAGTAATACGGGCTTGTGGTTGAGGAGACACTTTTTCTTTATCTTCAGTTTTTTCTACTGAAGATGCTTTACCTAGCAAAACAAAACGACGAACACCATTGAATGATTTATAAGATAACCACTGATTTCCTTCAATAGTTAGTATTTGGTCGTAAAAAATTCTGTCTCCTTTGTCCAATGTAAATTGAGTTGGACTCGCTACCTTAGCTTCATTTTTTACTTCTACTTTATGTGAAAATGTATAATTTCCTTGCGTTGCTATTTTCTCTTGATTATTGCTTCCTGAATTTGTTACAGGAGTAGGTGCTTTAGTCTCTGAACCTCCTGATGGATCTAGTGACTCAATAGCTGCGTATCGACGTACGCCACCAAAAGACTTATATGAAATCCATTTCACATTATCTTTATTAAATACTTGGTCATAGAAAACTTTATCACCTTTCTTTGCATAGAAAGCTACTGGGGCTGATTTTGAAGGTGTATTTTTCACCTCGGTTTCTTTGCTATAAACATAATTCCCTTGTTCAGGTAATGTTTTTTCCACCATTGGCTTTGTCTCTACTAAAGGAGTAGTAATGTCCTTTGTTGCCGTATTTTGACTATTTACAACTTTATCAGACGCTTGAACACTATCATTATTGGAAGTAATCACACTTGACGCACTTGTCTCATTGGAAGAATTATTAGCATCCACACTAGTGCCTGTCTGATTATTAACTTGAACCGATGTAGTTTGATCCGCAAAAACAGGACTTGTGACCATTATGAATGACCCTAAAATTACTGATGCTAAACCAAATTTATATTTACGTAGAGAGTAAGATTGCTTAGTATCATTTACTTGTCCTTTTTTCATCATAAACACCTACTTCCTTATTTATTTACACTACTATTATAATATCCTTTTTGTAACATGTCAACATATTTTAGAAATATTTGTAATACAAATGTAATATTTTATACTGTAAATACTTCTCGAAAAAAATACCCAACTCTTATTATTCTTAGTATAACAAAATCATTATCATTAAGCATATCAAAAAACCGGGCACTATTCTCCCGGTTGATTATTATTTTATGCTAAGTACATTTTCTTTAGTGTGAATTAATTGTGTGATTAATCGACAGTAAGGTGTATCAATGCCTAGGTTTTCACCTTTTTTATTCACTGCGCCATTTAAGAAATCAATTTCAGTTAAGCGCTGATTTTGAACTAAGTCTTGATGCATTGAAGGGTAATGATGGGCTGCTTTAACAGATGTATCCATAACGTACTTTGTTATTTCTTCTTCATCAAGCTCTACACCTTCTGCTTTTCCAACAGTAACAAATTCATGGATAATTTCATGTACCATATTTACGCCGTCTTCACTAGCAAAGAGTTGACCAATTGTACAATCTAGCAAGGCGCAAGTTGAATTCATCGTTCCGTTAACACAAGCTTTTCTCCAAATATTTGGCAAAACATTTTCGTCATAAGTAGCCTGTAATTTTGCTTCATTAAGCAATTCAGTAACGCGATGACCTGCTTCTTGATTGTTAGGATCGATACTTTGAAGATTTACAGAACCAACTCCTTCCAGATGAGCATGCCCTGGTCCTTTCAACCCTGCAGTCCAAACTGTTACTCCCATCAAAATATTGTGTTCAGGGATATATTGACGAATGACATCTTCATGTCCTAATCCATTTAAAAGACATAAGACCTTTGTTTTCTTACCAATAATTTTTTTAATATCTTGAAGCATATTTGGCAACTGCATTGCTTTAGTAAACAAAATAATTAAATCTGCTTCTTCTGTCGCATCAGTTGGCTTCATGATAGGAAGTTTAACAAGGTCCTCTGTATCACCTGTTACCTTCAAGCCATTTTCTTTAATAGCCATAATATGGTCTGCCCAATTATCAAGTAAAATAACATCATGATTTGTTTTAGAAATTTGATATCCAAAACGACATCCCATAGCGCCTGAACCAGCAATATAAACTAACATACAACCTCCAAATTAATTTTGACCTTCAAAAACGAAAATATCGTCTTTATAAAGTTTCAGAATGTCTTTACAAATTTTGTGTGATACAAAACCTACTGCAAAAGGAATAACGAGCCAAGATAAGATAACAATCAACATACTTGCTCCTGCTTCAAATGAAGCAATCGGACCTACTGCACCAACAAGCCCAAAACCAGACGAAGCTGGTGTCCCCACCAATTTAAACAATGGGACTGTTAGAGAACTTACTGTAGCAGTCATAAGCATTGGAATCGCCATTACTGGATGCTTTAGGAAATTTGGCATCATCATCTTCATTGCACCTAAAGCAATAGCAATTGGAACTCCAGACTTATTAGCCTTCATCGTTGCCCAAACTAGCACTGCTGTTGTTGAAGCAACTCCCATTGAAGCTGCACTTGCTGACATACCATTAAGACCAATCGCTAGACCAATCGCTACTGTTGAAATAGGACTTACAATAAGCATTGAAAAAGCCATCGCAATTAGAATTGACATCGCAATTGGTTGTAAAGTAGTAAAAGAATTAATTCCTTGACCAATAAGTGTTGTCACATATGAAACGTAAGGGAGTAATTTCCATCCTAAATAGCCTACGCCTGTACCTATGATAATAGGTAACAAGATAATGGTTAGGGAACCAAATTTATTACCAAACCACTTAACTGCTAAAACTGCTAAAGCTGCTGTTAGCATCATATTGATGAGATCACCAATCCCACGCAATTGGAAACTACCAGTAGCAACTCCTTTTTGAATAACTTCTGTGTAAGCCCACGCACCAGAACCAATATATGCAGCACCTCCAACAGCAAGCTGTTGCATTGGGGTGAATTTAAACTGTTGACCAATCAAAAATCCTGCCATAATTGGTGTGAAAAATTGGAATACCTGCACGATGTGTAAGAACTCTGCAGCAAGTCCGTAAGATAAAAATGGTTTCAAAAAAGTGGCTAGGATAGCATTTGGGATGAGTGCTACAACGATTGCAGTTGCTGTCCCACCTAACACTTTATTGATAAAAGAGCCAGCCGTCTCTTTTGGTGTTACCGTATTTGTCATAAAATACCTCGCTTCATTTATTTAATATCATTCATAACGACAAAGTTAATTATATCACAAAATAAATAGGAAGTTTTGTTATTTTTTTAACAATATATATAATCCTTTTTTATAAACTTATCAGTTTTATTTATAGTTATTTTATCAATGATGTTGAATGGACTACACGGTTATCTCGATCAGGATAAATATAATTGATAGCTTGGTTTATAGCGACTGGTGCTTCCCCATATCCTGTTGCAATCAATTCTACCTTTCCTGGATAATTAGCAGCATCTCCAATAGCATACACGCCTTCTTGAGTCGTCTCAAAAAGTGAAGAAACATTGATACTAGACCGTTTATAATCCAAATTCCAATAACGTAAATTTTTATTAGAAGTAGAAAAGCCAAAACTAACAATCAAGTTGTCTAAAGGTAATTCAATTACTTCATCACCTTTAACTTTTTGAACGACCAAGCTGCTAACTCTCTGACTATCTCCATTTAAACCAATTGGGACATAAGGGGTTAAAATTCTAACACCTGATGCCTTTAGTATATCCACACTATGCTCATGCGCTCTAAAAGCATCTCTACGATGAACAATCGCTACACTAGCTGCAATCTTATCTAATTCATTGGCCCAATCAACAGCTGAGTCGCCTCCACCACAAATAACAACATGTTTACCTGCAAACTGTTCTAACTTTGTAACGTTATAGAATAAATTATTATCTGCATAATTTTCTTCATTTTCCAAACCTAGTAAACGCGGAGCAAAAGCACCGTTGCCACAAGCAAAAACAATAGCACGTGACAAATGTTGATCTTTATCTGTTTGAATTGTGAAAACATCATCTACTTTTTCAAATGATAAAACTTCTTCTTTTAAACAGATTTCAATAGAGTCTTTAAATCTCTCTAATTGTTCAATATGTTTATCAATTAATTCACGTCCAGTAATCACCGGATAACCAGGAATATCATAGATTTTTTTCTCAGGATAAAGGATAGCTGGCTGGCCTCCTAATTCCGAAAGGCTTTCAATAATTTTAACGGATACTCCGCGTAGTCCAGCATAAAAAGCAGCAAAGAGACCTACTGGTCCGCCTCCTACAATAGTGATATCATAAATTGTTTTGTTCATTTACTGTATCTGTTCTTTCTATTTCTGTTTTAATTTTCTCTAAGATAAGTCTCTCTTCATCCGTCATTGCATAATTTTCTAACAAGTCTGGTCGACGTTCTAGTGTTTTTCGCAAACTTTGTTCTAAACGCCATTTTCGGATGTTCTCATGATGACCACTCATGAGAACATCAGGAACTGTCATGCCTAAATAATCATATGGGCGCGTATACTGAGGATATTCTAATAGGCCCGATGAAAATGAATCATCCTGATGACTTGTTTCTTTACCTATAACTTCTGGAATCAGACGAACGGTAGCATCGACCATTGTCATAGCCGCCAATTCTCCTCCCGTAAGAACAAAATCTCCCAAAGATACTTCGTCTGTTACTAATGATTTTATACGTTCATCATAACCTTCATAGTGACCACAAATAAAAATTAATTCATCTTCTTTGGATAGTTCTTCTGCAAAATCCTGATCAAATGTTCTGCCCGCTGGGTCTAGCAAAATAACACGTGCTTTTTGAGCATCTATTTTATCAATTGTATCAAAAATAGGTTGAGCACGTAAAAGCATCCCTTGCCCCCCACCGTAAGGCTCATCATCAACATGTCGAGACTTCTCAGCATTTTCTCTGAAATTGTGATAATTAATTTCAAGAAGTCCTCTTTCTTTTGCCTTACCAACTATAGAATGTTCCAGAGGGGCAAACATTTCAGGAAATAAAGTTAAAATATCAATCTTCATCATCTAAACCTTCCATCAATTCAACTTGAACACGCTGATTAGAAAGGTCCACTTCTAATACTACTGGCGGGATATAGGGTAATAAAAGATCACGTTTTCCATGACGTTCCACAACCCAAACGTCATTTGCTCCTGGTTGTAAAATTTCTTTGATTTTTCCAATCAGCTCTTCCCCTTCATAGACATCTAAGCCAATAATTTCATGATAATAAAATTCACCATCTTTAAGGTCGCTCAGTTGATCCTCTGCCACCTTCAGTGTGAAACCTTTATATTTTTCAATATCATTAATATGATACATTCCTTTGAATTTTATAATGTCAAAATTCTTCTGCTTACGATGACTAGCAATTTCAATATCCATAACAAACTGATTCTTTTCATCGAATAAAGCTAACACTTGACCTTTTTTAAAGCGTTCTTCTACAAAGTCAGTCACGCTTAATACACGCATTTCGCCTTGTAATCCTTGTGTATTGACAATTTTTCCAACGTTAAAGTATTCCATAGTAACTCCGATATTTTTGAAAATAAAAGAAAAACCAGCCGCTAAAATGCAACTGGCCACGATAGTCCGTACGGGATTCGAACCCGTGTTACCGCCGTGAAAAGGCGGTGTCTTAACCCCTTGACCAACGGACCATGTGAAACTGGGGTAGCTGGATTCGAACCAACGCATGAGGGAGTCAAAGTCCCTTGCCTTACCGCTTGGCTATACCCCAAAAGACAAAATCTAGTATATCGAAATTCTAGATTACTGTCAATATCTTTTCGAATTAAATTTTAAATTTCGATTTTATCCCTTTTAATAAAGCTCATATAGAGTCTATCAAAGTATTTTATGTTTCATTTTTGAAATATATTCAAAAACTTTTTGGTCCCTTTTTTCGATAATAGCTTGTAAAAGTAGTTCATGGTACTGCTTATTATTCATCCCAATTTCTAATATATCTTGTATAGCCACACCTGAGTCATTTTTTAAAGAAGATATATAGCGTCTCTCAGCAATAATGATATCTGCTTTTTTTAGTAATTTTTCATCTATCTGAGTCGTTTGATAGTTTACAAAAAAGAATTCCGCTATCTTAGATGTAAAATATTGGTTTAACATTACTTGATAGGTTTGTAATCTAATATTACTAGATGAAATTACATATACAGAAAGAGGAGCTAAGAAAGTCTCTATTAAGTTAGATAATTGCATTGTTAGTAGCACTGTCTCATGTTTTGAAAAAGTTAAATTCCCTCCTTTAAGGTTAAAAATATCAGCCAGACCTTTATCTAATAGGTGATATAAATCCTTAGAATAGCTCAGCCTTGATGTATTTAAAAAATAAAAATCAGGAATAAAATAATAACAATAACAAATAAAATGTCTCAAAAAATAGGCATTAATATCTTTAAAATGCTGCGAGTCAATAAATTCTCTACCCAATAATCGACCACAAAAATTCTTAAAGGCTTTAGACTTTGATATCTTATAAGAAGCAAAAATAAATTCTTCGTTGATATTGATATCATCTCGATTGCTAAATAGAGGACCATCACTAATACAAAACACTAAATATAGATAATCAAGTAAACCTTCATTCAACTCTATACCAAGATGTATAGCAATACTCTTTTGAGCTGCTTTGGATAACTCCATGTAGAGAATAGATTTTTTTAGTTGATTAAAGGATTCTGTTTGAGGAATTTCTACTTTATATTCTTTTCTTTTCCAAACTAAATTCACCAAAATATAAAAATAGTAATATTCTTCAGATAAGTCTTTAAGGTCGTAGTCACACCCTTTAAAATTCGAGTATTCAATAAAATCCCTTATCATTACCTCACTTGTAGCATCAAAAGGATAAATAATAAAACCAAAATGATACTGTAACAAAGCAATCAGCAGCCTAATCTGATATTCTGGACCTGTCACTTTATTTTTTTGTATTGATAACTTAACACTCTCCAAATAAAGTTTACAGTTTTTCTTTATTCGGTAGGCACTTGCGACGGATATGAATTTCTTAGCCGTGAATTCAGAAAAACTGACATTTTGAGGAGCAATAAAATATGCCAAAAACTGTAACGTATTAGACTCTCGATAAATGGTATGCAAAGTCTCTAGCTTAGAAAGTGTTTCGTAATGGAACAATACCATTGTTCTACTTTTGACAACAAGGTAGAAATCAGAATAAAGTATTTGTAGTTCCGAAATAAGACCTTGTAAAATCTTTTCACTCAAAGCATATTCTGTTTTAAAGTGATCAAGGTTAATTTCTCCATCATCAAGTAAGGCGGTCATCAGGTATGCTTTCAGTTTTATTTTTTCTTCGAGAAAATCAAATAGCAATATCTTATCCTCCTTAATAAAAAATCAGAAAATTCCCTTTCACATCCATTATATTCTAAAAGACTAAAAAACTCACAATTTTTGTGTAGATATAACAAAAAAGACAGGAAGTTCCTATCTTTTAGAATAAATTATTCTTTCTCATCAATGATGAGTCTTACTTTTTTCCCTTGTGTTGGTACCGAATAGACAATCGACCTTATCGCTGTAATTGTACGACCCTTTTTGCCGATAACACGACCGATGTCTTGGGTATCTAAATCAAGATGGTACTCTAAAAATTCTGGGCCATCCTGAATTTTTATGGTTAACTGATCTGGTTGTGAAATCAAAGGTTTCACAATAGCAATAATGAGATTTTCAATGGTATCCATAGGCTTTTATTATTTTGAGAATTTTTGATCGTGGAATTTAGTCATAACTCCAGCTTTTGAAAGAAGGTTACGAACTGTATCTGAAGGTTGTGCACCTTTTGATAACCATTCAAGAACACGTTCTTCTTTGATTGTAACTTGGTTTTCTGCAACTAATGGGTTGTATGTTCCAACAGTTTCAATAAAACGTCCGTCACGTGGTGCACGTGAATCTGCAACATTGATACGGTAGAAAGGTTTCTTCTTAGAACCCATACGAGTTAAACGGATTTTTACTGCCATTTTTAAATAGTCTCTTTTCTTTTTCTTTATATTTGGTCGTTGATAGCTTAACTAACAACTTTACCTTACTAAGTATAACATAAATACAAACTCTGTCAAGAAAAAATCTTGACAGAGTACATGTTTTTTTATTCATATCGTAAAGCATCAATTGGGTTTAATTTGCTAGCTTTATTAGCAGGTAATAAACCAAATATAATTCCAATAAATGCTGAGAAAATTAAACTGCCTATAGCCACGTTAAGTGACACAGAAGGAGTAATCTTATCTTGCGCATTAGCAATTAACATCGTACCTCCATAGGCTAGTAATAACCCAATTAACCCACCCAAAATCGTTAAGACCATTGATTCAATTAAAAATTGAGCTAAAATTTTACGTCGAGTTGCCCCAAGGGCTTTACGAAGGCCAATTTCTCTCGTGCGCTCAGTTACAGAGACTAACATAATATTCATCACTCCGATACCACCAACTAGGAGAGAAATTGCTGCAATCGCTCCAATAACACCTGTCATAATACCAACTTGGGTATTGATAGATTTAACTATAGATGTCATATCAAAATTATCATAGTACCCATCCTTAGCATGGCTAATGTCTGTTAAACGTTTGCCTATTTCTTTACCAATGCGATTGGATTGCGACACATCATTAAGATGAAAATATATGTTTTCTGCTTCTTTAGCACCAAACTCCGAAGCTAACTGTGTATTGGTTAAAATAGCATTCCCATCAGAATTACTTCCATATAAACCTGAGCCAGCTTCTGGATCCGAATAAACCCCCACTACTAAGTAAGATTTATTTTTTACAGTCACCACTTTATTTAACGCTGCTTCATTTGTCTGAAATAATCTCTGAGCTAATTTTTCTTCTAGTAAAATAACTCTCGAGAATTGGTTATAATCCTCCTCTTGGAATTGACGACCACTTTTAATTTTGAACTTTTTGATACCAAGGTAAGTGCGGTTAATTCCTGTTATATTAACCGTCTTTGCCTTTTTTTCAAGGTAAGCTACTGGAGCATTTGTTTGATTGGTTACATAGTAGCCACTAACACCATCTACTTCCTTAGCAATCTTTTTTAACCATGATTCTTGAATAATTGGTTCCTTACGGTTGGTATCACTACCTTGCATGAAAGCCCCTTGAGCTCCAAAGTTATCCTCATTTTTTTGGTCTTCTTTTGTTTTATAATAAATTTGAAGATTCTTCTGAGACTTTGTAATCTCATTTGTAACCGAATCTTTCATGCCCTTACCTAAGGCCATAATTAACACAACTGATGCAACCCCAATGATAATCCCTAACATGGTCAGAAAAGCACGCATCTTGTGCCCTAGAATCGATGATAGGGCAAATTTCCAATTTTCCATAATCGAATCTCCCCTTAATCAATTCTAATACTATCAGTAGTATCTGCTGTAATTTCGCCATCACGAATAACAATTTTACGTGTCGCATAATCGGCGATTTCTGGTTCATGAGTTACCATGATAATGGTTTTACCTTCTTGATTTAATTCCGTTAGGAACTGCATAATTTGCTCACCCGTCTTTGTATCCAAGGCACCAGTCGGCTCATCTGCTAGAATAATAGATGGGCTATTCACCAAAGCACGCGCGATTGCTACACGTTGCTTCTGTCCCCCAGATAATTCTGTTGGCAGATGGTTCATACGCTCTCTCAATTCAACTTTATCTAAAAATTGTTTTGCTAAATTTTTACGCTTTTTAGGAGCTACACCCGCATAAATTAAGGGTAATTCAACATTTTGCAAAGCCGTTAGTTTAGATAACAAGAAAAATTGTTGAAAGACAAAACCGATTTCCTTATTTCGAACTTGAGCTAATTTTGTTTGACTTAGTTCTTCGACACGTTTACCATTTAAACTATAATCTCCTGAAGTTGGGGAATCCAACAAGCCAATAATATTCATTAGTGTGGATTTCCCTGAGCCAGATGGCCCCATGATTGCAAGAAATTCACCTTCATAAACCGTCAAATCAATGTTCTTTAAGACTTGAAGTTTTTGATCCCCATTTTGATAACTTTTAACAATCTGATGCAATCTAATCAGTTCTTTTCGATTAGTTGTCACGATTATTTCACCTCTGATTTCTTATTAGACTTAAGATCGATTGATTCAATATTATCAATTTTTTGCCCATCCTTGAAAGTTTTGCTTGGATTAGTAACCACGATTTGTCCTGCTTTCAAACCTGATAAAATTTCTTGTGTCTTAGCATCAGCTTTACCAATTTTGACTTCAACTTTGGAAATTTTACGATTAGAATCATTGTATACCCAAACAAAGTGTTTATTATCTTTGTTTATCACAGAACTTGTAGGGACAATAAGGTGCTTATCTCCATTAACTACTTCAACTGATACGGTAAAACCTTGTTTTAATGCATCGAGAGGGCTAGTAATATCTACTTTATATTTATAATTTACAGCACTAGAGCCGTTATTAGAGTCATTGTTGTTTGCTTCTGCTTCTGGATAATTTGAGATATATGAAATTTTACCTTCCCATTCCTTGTCAGGATAGACCTTAGATTTTATTTTAACAGCCTGATCTTTTTTAACATTAGCCAAATCATACTCACTCATCGTTCCTTGTACTTGGAGTTTACCTTCAGTTGCTACATGGACAAGTACTTGACTAGTTTTTGAAGCTGGATCAATATCACTATTAACTTCAACAACTGTCCCTGATACGTCACTTGTAATAACAGTATCATTCAATGCTTTTTGTGCTTTATTTACTTCTGCCTGTGCATCTGCATAAGCATCATTCAAATCTTGAAGTTGTTGGTTGTATGAAGCATTAGCTTGACTTTGATAATTTTGCTGTAGACGATTCGTCGCACCACTAGTCGATTGAGTCCCTTGTCCTTGTGATGATGATGAAGATTGATCACTTGATTCCATAGCTGGAAAACTCCCTGTTGTCTTTAGATTATTAATCTGACGCGCTACTTTATTTAATTGACGATTAGCAGTGTCGTAGGCTGCTTGTGCAGTTGTTGTATCATATTGAACTAACTGCTGACCAGCTGTGATTTTATCACCCACTTTAACTGTAACAGTTGCTCGATTACCTTTATTAGCATCAAAATACACATACTGTTCTTGATTAGCCTTAGCTTTTCCTGTCAAAAGAGTTGAGGACGAAACACTTCCTTCTCTAACATTAAAAACTTTGTAATTAGTTTTTACTGCACTCTTATTAGGTTGAGATTGTACCCATAAAAAGCCACCTACTGCTACAATTAGTGCCACTGAGAGCCCTGATATAATTGCTCCTTTTTTACTAATCCCTAAATTTTGTCGTTTACTCATGTCCATCTCCTGTTTGTATTATTAATATAGAACAAGTGTATTATTTTTAAATAATATTGTCAAGAAAATTCTTTAAAAATAATATTTTTACTCATTAAGTATACTATTTTGCTCATAGAAAGAACTTACAAAATTGAAAGTACTTTACTTTTTACCACAAATAAAAGCTGAGATCTATATCTCAGCTTTTATTAAGAATTGCTAAATAGACTGACAAGAGATAGAAAAATTTTTCATTTTTGAAAACATGTCTGCTTGACTTTCTCCCAATAAATACACTTCTTCCACCTCTTCTATACCCATAATTGTTAATATGGTCTCAATACCTATAGTGTCAAAAATTATAGATGTATCATTTAATTGTTCTATGAGGAGAGGTTGATTGGTAACAATTAATAATTCTAAATGAGTTTGTTTGATTTGCTTAATTAACTCATTTAATTTTACTAGGGAATAACCCTTGTCTACCATTATCAAAGCCTTTTGACAACCGCTAGAACTGTAGTCTGAATGCCAATCATAGCTTCGAAAATACTGAATTTGATGGCCAGTTAGAACACCAGAACTTTGTTCGACTTGCTTCAGAACAGGTGCGACACTATGTTTTTTTCGATATTCTAACATGTCTATCAAAGATATTTGCCAACTACTAGCAATATAGTCATCCGAAAAACCATACCTTTTAGCATCCTTGTAAATATCTACATTATATTGGCTTTTATTCAGGTTTTCATACAACTCTACAATATGTAAACATTTATCTAAGTAAAAAGGGTTGATTTTAGTAACTGAGGATAAATCATACAAATCAAAGCCACGTCTAAAAGCCTCTAAAAGATAAGCTAGACGATTTTCTTTTTTCTGAATCAAAGCAAACATCAAATCTTCCTCGCTAATATCACTCAGAAATGGAAAATGATCATGACTGCTAGCCTCGAGTAAATTTAAAAATAATTGCTCTATATTACGAGCAAAAAAGATATAGTCAACTTTTTCAAAACTAAAAGATACGGTAGCTACATAGTCTAATTGCGGCTCTAAAAAGGCAGAGGTATTTGGGTAATAAGAATGCTTCAGTTGACTAAAAGTATATCCCACTGTCAATTTAGTTGCTATCTCTAAAACAGGATAGGTCGTAATAGTCTCAAATAAAATGCTTTGATAAGACAAACCAGATGATAAGCTAATTATATGATAATCCAAACTGTTCAAATCTATTAAGAAACTAAAGTAACATACTCCAATAATGTTTGCCTTTCGACACACATCAAATGCAACATCTCGAATTGTTTGCCTAGCAGCATCGGATAAAGTTTGACTTGGTACAATCGCTAGAGACTTACCAGTTGTTTTATTAGATTCAATATATTCTAAATCAGAGACATATAAACAATTATTCAAAGAGTCTCTCATTACTAAACAATCTACTTGCACAAAGTCTTGATTATTGTCTATTGCCTGAACACTTTTTTCTGATAAATTATCACTGATATACTGCCTTGAATAATGACTCTGCCACGCTAAAAACTCTTGAAATAGCTCATGATTTTTATCTAAGCAAAGGGGATAAATCAAACTATCTTCATGTGTATTTATATACCCCACAAGCGTCTCAAGATTTTCAAATTGTGCATCATAATGGTGAATCACATGGTTTAGCTCCTTCGAGATAAGAATACTAACAGGTCTATTCCTTTTAGATAACCTCTCAACAGTTGATCTAATTAAATCGTCATATTCTTTCATTTTCTGTCCGAAAATAATAAGCAAAATAGGCTGTTTATCCTTTGTATTTAGCATATACGCACCTCCTTATTAATCAGCTCACCGACTGACTTTAAATAATACCTTATGTTTAAGCGCGTGATCCAATCATTTCTAAAAATTCATCAAAAAAATAGGTCACATCATGAGGGCCTGGAGCAGCCTCTGGGTAAAATTGCACGGACATCACTGGAAATGAGCGGTGCCTTAGAGCAACAATCTCTTGATCATTCAAACCTTCGTGTGTTACCAGTAAATCATGCGGAAGATTTAGCCGGTTAACGGTAAAATGATTAAACTGAATAACTGTTTCTAAACGCCCCGTAGCAATATCTCTCATGGGATAATTTGGCCCCTTCTTAGCAACTGGGAGTCTCATAATTTCTGCACCATTTGCCATGGCAATTAATTGATGCCCCAAACCAATACCTAACATAGGAACAGATTTTTGTAATTCTTTAATAGTGTTTAAGACTTCCTGAAGCTTTTCTGGATTTCCCGGACCATTAGATAATATGATACCTTCTGGGTATAGATTTTTGATACCTTCTAAAGACGTATTGTAGGGAATGACAGTCACGTCACACTGACGTTTAGACAATTCTCTCAAAACAGAATGTTTAAGGCCAAAATCAAGTACAACAATATTTCGACCGCTAGCAGGCGACGGATAAGCTGTTTTTGTCGAAACTTGTTCCACATTATTTGTCGGTAATACTGTCGCTATTAATTGATCTTGTAAATGTGATAAAACATCACCTGCTTCTGCTAAAGTAGCTTTTACAAATCCTTTTTCTTTAATAACTTGCATCAAATACCTTGTATCGACCCCCGACATTGCAGGAACCTTTTTCATTTTCAAAAATTCATCTAGATTCATCTTGCTAGTATCGCTACTTACACATCTGGAATACTCTGCAACAACAACTCCTAAACAAGTGGGAATAATGGCTTCAGAGTAACTACGATGAATACCATAATTTCCTATTAGCGGTGAGGTAAAAACTAAAATTTTTCCATTATGTGAAGGATTCGTTATTATTTCCTGATAGCCGGTATTCCCCGTACAAAAAACTAATTCGCCAGTTACATCAAGAGATGAACCAAAGGATAGTCCTTCAAAAACCGTACCATCCTCTAGAATTAACAATTTTTTTGCCATTGTGGTTCTTCCCCTTCTATAAAATCATCGTAAATAATAGTCGTCTACTTAACTCGGATCAATAATACTCACACGATCGTAACCATCATGTTCCATCACTTCAACTAGAATTTCTTCAAATTGACTTGTTGGAATATTTTTCCCCACATAATCTGCACGAATGGGTAGTTCACGATGCCCACGGTCAATTAATACAGCTAAACTGACACGACTCGGACGCCCCAAACTAACAAGATTATCAATAGCAGCTCGAATAGTGCGACCTGTATAGAGAACATCATCAATTAATATAATATCTTTATCAGTGATGTCAACTGGCATAGTTGTGGTGTCAACTTCAACTTTCATATCATCACGGAAAGGTTTAG
Source organism: Streptococcus sp. 'group B' (assembly GCF_002073795.1). Classification (NCBI taxonomy): domain Bacteria; kingdom Bacillati; phylum Bacillota; class Bacilli; order Lactobacillales; family Streptococcaceae; genus Streptococcus; species Streptococcus sp. 'group B'. The sequence continues at coordinate 1,593,231 of NZ_CP020432.1, forward strand.
TATCCAATTCTCCAACGGGAATATCTAAATTTTCTAATTGCTTCAAACGTTCTTGAATGCGTTTGGCTAAAAAAACACCTCTTGTTTTAATGCCTGCTAAAACAATATTATCTAAATTTTTGTTACGTTCTATAATTTCGTAGGTAATACGTGTAATAGCACGTTTCATGGTCACATCATCAATAATTTCTTTTCTTTTCATTGCAGTATCCTCTCTAAGATAAAAGAGCCCCTTCAAAAGGAGACTCTCTAGAATGACAAAGCCGCTCAGGCATTGATTTAGTCTGAAGTTTCTCCTTAACTATCTCACTGGATAAGGTTAAAGGAATGATTTGCTTATATTATAGCAAATGGTAAAAGTATTTTTCAAGAAAAACTTAATTTTTTCTCAACTTGTCTAAAGTTGTCTGAAAAATTTCCGGAACCTCTACTGAAAAAATCAAATTCTCTCCGTTACTAGGGTGCGTAAAACCTAGTGTTTGTGCATGCAAAAACTGTCCTTTACCCCCTAAAGTCTTGCGGGGACCGTAGACAGGATCACCGGCTAGAGGATGGCCAATATAAGCCATATGAACCCGAATTTGGTGCGTTCGACCTGTCTCCAATGACAATTCAACTAAGGTATAATCACCAAAACGTTCTAAAACATGAAAACGAGTTATTGCTGGCTTACCTTTAGCAGTCACGGCTTGCTTCTTACGATCTTTATCACTTCTACCAATCGGAGCCTCAATCACGCCTCGATCATTTGGTAAATTACCATGCACAATTGCTAAATATTTACGAAGCGATTTTTTATCTTTCAACTCTTCAGCCAACACTTGGTGAGCTCTATCATTTTTTGCAACCATCAATAAACCAGAAGTATCTTTATCAATACGATGAACGATCCCTGGGCGAACAACGCCATTAATTGATGATAAATCCTTAATATGATACATCAAGGCGTTAACTAAGGTGCCCGAACTGTGGCCTGCAGAAGGGTGAACAACCATCCCTTGCGGCTTATTAACCACAGCAACGTCATCATCTTGATAGATAATATCTAAAGGGATATTTTCAGCTTGATAATCTAGTACTTCCTCTTTAGGAATATCAAAAGTAATCCGATCTCCTTCTTGAACAGTATATTTCGCTTTTTTTACTTGTCCATTTACTAACACAATCCCTTTTTTAATTTCTTCATTAGCTTGACTACGCGACAGTTCAGAATTATCAGCTAAAGCTTTATCTAGCCTAACTCCTGCTATTTTAATTGTGATTTCCATTACTTTCCTCTTTCCAAAGTGCAATCATTAAGCAAATAATACCGATTGTCAGATATGAGTCTGCTACATTAAAGATAGCAAAATTAATAAAATCTAAATGCACCATATCAACGACATAACCTAATCTTAAGCGATCTATAAAGTTTCCTAATCCACCAGAGATGATTAAGGTTAGAGAAATTAATAACCAATAACTTCCATTAATATGTTTCATCAAATAAATAATAGCAACACAAACAACAAAGATTGTAATTAAGGTAAAAAGCCATTGTTGATTTTGCAAAATAGAAAATGCAGCACCATAATTTCTCAGATAAGTTAGACTAACGATATTTGGAATGAATTCCTTAATTTGGTTTAGTTCAATATGTTTAACAATCCATAACTTAGATAGTTGATCTAAAGCAATCAACAAAATAGTTATTATTGGTATAATAATCTTTCTCATTACTTCTCCTATGAATTAAATCCCTTAAAATACTCTTCCATAACAGCAACAAATTTTAAAGCCATCTGAGATAAATTACGATCTTTTCGTTTGATATAAATCATTTGGTTATCTAGATGATCTTCTAATGGAATAACAGTGATACCATTCACACTGCGGCTATCCAAGAATCCTGAGCCCGTCGCATAAGCTTGGGTTCTTTCTAAAATACCATTTAATGTTGCTCTATCAGTAACATTATAGGTAACAGAACTATCAAGTACTTCCACAAAATTCTCCGAGTAATACCGATAATCATCTCTATCCTGTGTAAAACGTACGGTTGGTAATCCTTCTAAATCTGTCATTATCAGAGATGTTTTACTAGCCAAGGGATGGTCTTTCCCAAGATAAATATGAGTTTTAAAAGGAATAAGCTCTACAAACTCTAACCCCAATTTGTCCAACCGCTGAAGTAGACCTTTTTTATTTTGACTATTGATATAAATGATACCTATTTCGCTATTCCCTTGAGCAACTTCATCTAAGATACGTATTGTTGTTGATTCGAAAATACGGAAATAGCTAAAATTATCATTACATTTTGAAAACGCTGTGATTAAAGGAGGTAGAAAATCATAATGTTGACTTGCTATTGAGAATTCTTGCTCTGTAGCTTCAGATTGCGAAAACTGTTTTTCGAATGAATCAAAGCTTTTCACAACTTCTAAAGCATTCTCATAAAAAGTCATGCCTTGATTGGTCAACACTGCACCAGTAGTTGTACGCGTAAAAATCTGAAACCCTAATTCTGTTTCCAAATCACGAACGGCAACAGATAAACTTGGCTGACTAACAAATAGTTTTGCAGCTGCTTCACGAAAAGTACCACTATTTGCGATAGCAACAACATAACGCAGTTGTTGAATATTCATTTTATCACTTCCTCATTTTAGTACCCTTCATTATACCAAAAAATAACTATCCTTGCGGAAAATTCTTCATGAATTAGGACTATTTCACTATAAAAGAACAACAAAGTTTATGAGTATTAATGATAAATCTCTTAACATATTGTCTTTTGTTACAAAATGAAAGCTCTGACAATAATAAAAGACCTTATGAATAGTCATAAAGTCTTAACTAGGCATTATTTTGCGATTGGGTAAACAGACACTTGTTTTTTATCGCGTCCTTTACGTTCGAAACGAACAACACCTTCAACTTTAGCAAAAAGTGTATCGTCCCCACCACGTCCAACGTTAGCACCTGGATAGATGTGTGTACCGCGTTGACGGTAAAGAATTGATCCACCTGATACTGTTTGTCCGTCAGCTGCTTTAGCTCCAAGACGTTTTGCTTGTGAATCACGTCCGTTTGATGTAGAACCTCCACCTTTTTTGTGGGCGAAAAGTTGCAAGTTAGCAAGATTCATTTTTAACATAATGTTGTGTCCTCTCTTAAATTAGTGTGTCATGACTACTGTACTAACAAATTCAGAAGAATCTTTAGACAGATTAGTCATTCCAAGAAGGTAAGACTCAAATAATAATTGAACCTTATCCTCTTTATGTTGTGGTATAGAAGATAAATCTATCTTCATATAACCACCTTCAACGTCATTGATAATCAATTGCGCTTGGCAGGTTGTTAAAGCCTCTAATGAATTAATAAAATTAATTGATAAAGTACTAACAGCTGCACAAATCACATCAAAGCCGTACTCGCCACTACCAGCATGACCGCTGATTTCAGCACTATAAAGATAGCCTGATTGATTACGAGTAAAAGTTGCTTTAATCATGAAAAATTAAGCGTTGATTGCGTTGATAACAACTTTTGTATAAGGTTGACGGTGACCTTGTTTACGGTGGCTACCTTTTTTAGGTTTGTATTTGTAAGAAACAACTTTCTTTTGTTTGCCTTGTTTTTCAACAGTACCAACAACAGTAGCTCCTTCAACAACTGGAGTACCAACTTTAGTTGTTTCACCACCAACAAGAACAACTTCGTTAAATGTAACTTCTGCTCCTGCTTCAACGTCAAGTTTTTCAACGTAGATAGCTTGTCCTACTTCAACTTTAACTTGTTTACCACCAGTTTTGATGATTGCGTATGTGCTCATGATGCACCTCCTATAAAAATTTCTTGTGAGGTTTCCCTCTGTGAAGACTCGCCTATAAATCGTGAGAGCCTTGCCCTACTTAATCTAACGATTTTCGCGCGGTTGCACAGGATGTGCATTTAGTCAACATTCAAATTTTATCATAAACTCTTTTTTTATGCAAGATAAAACAAAATAAAATTATCAACTTTACCACTTCAAATTAACTAACTCATTCATTTCCTTATATGCTTTATCAACTTTATCTTTCATAGTCTGATCAATTGTAGAACGTTTCTTACCACCTTCAATATAATCCTCTAAAACTAGCGTCCTATAATCATAAGCTGGAAAGCCTTCTTCAACATAACGGCCATTTGCTTTTGCTTCTACTAGTGTTGGATGCGCCTTAACTTTTTTAATTACTGTTTTTTGACCTTTTTTCTCTATGGTTACATCCATTAATAATCCTCTTTCTGTCCAGATATCATCAACCGTTTCTAAACGCTGATTTGAAATAAAATTTCCCATAGAGTAAATAATAAATTTTTTCTGGCCATCTTTTTTTATCACTTCAGACGGTTCAACAACGTGAGGGTGTCCTCCGAATATAATATCTGCCCCCCATTTAATCATACTATGATAAAGTATTACTTGTTCTGTAGTAGGTTTTTTTTGATATTCTATCCCCATCTGTGGCATGACAATGGTGATATCTGCTTCTTTTTCAGCCTTTTTAATATCTTGCTTAATCTTTTTAGTATCTAAATCAGACATATGTTTTTCATAGTCACTCTTTGAAACATTAGCTTCCATACCATTGTAGCCATACGAATAACCTAAAATAGCAATTTTAATACCATTTACACGCTTAATTAAGATATCTTCTTTATTTCTATCCTTTAAATAAACCCCAATAGTATCCAATCCCAGACGATTAAAAGTCTTGACAGTATTGATAGCACCTGCCAGTTGTGAATCCAGAATATGATTATGTGCTAAGTCAACGACATCATATCCAGTTTCTTTCATAGTAGTTGCAATCTCATTAGGAGCATTAAATAAAGGATAGCCCGCTAAAGGATATTCTGAACTAATCGTCCCTTCATAATCACCAATCGCTAAATCAGCGCTCTCAATCCAAGATTTTACCTCTTTAAAATAAGGAGTAAAATTATAAGTGCCGTCGGGTTGGCGCGCACTGGCATATAGTACATCGTGCAGCAAAATATCTCCGTTTGCAACCACACGTGCTGTTTTTACAGTATTATTATTTGCAACCTTTTGCCCTTTAGATTGTGCTAAATCCTTAGATAACCCCAAAATAAAAATAGCAATAATAACGGCTACACAAAAAATAAGTGTTTTTTGATAAGGGATTCTTGCCATACTTGCCTCCTTTATTCGTATTATAGCATTTTTTATAACCTTATGACAGCACAATCATTTTAATAAAAAACTACAGAGTAAATCTGTAGTTTAAAAATTCATTATAATAAATCGTCAATCAAGTCATCAACATCATCACTATCTGCTTGAGGTTGAATAGTAGTTACCATAATCCCTGCAACTGCCCTCTCTACCAGACCTTCTACATCCATACGTTTCTCATACTGTTCTGTATTCTTAATTTTAGGGTTAGTTTTTGGGCGATCTGGTGCAAAAATTGTACAGCAATCCTCAAATGGTTGAATTGAAATATCAAAAGTATCTATTTTTTGAGCAATATCAATAATTTCTAGCTTATCCATCGTGACCACAGGACGAATAATCGGTGTTGCAGTGACAGCATTAATAGCTTGCATACTTTCTAGCGTTTGGCTTGCCACCTGCCCTAAACTTTCACCGTTAATAATAACAAGACCATTTCGGTCCTCACGAATACGATCTGTAATACGCATCATAAACCTACGTGTTAACGTCATCAAGTAGGCTTCAGGAGCTTTTTCCTTAATTTCCTCTTGAATTTCTGTGAATGGAACTTCAATAAATTGAATATTACCACCAAATTTTGTCAATTTACGTGTTAAATCATGTGCTTTTTTCAATGCACCTGGGCTAGTATAAGGAGGACTTGCAAAATGGACTGCTTCTATATCTACACCACGTTTTAACGCTAGGTAACCTGCTACCGGAGAATCAATCCCACCAGACAACATCAGCATCCCTTTCCCAGATGTTCCTACCGGTAATCCTCCTGCACCCCTAATATCCTCATATGAAATATAAGCAGCCTCATCTCGTATCTCGACTTTAAGATTGATATCTGGTTGCTTCATCTGAGCCTTAATATTTGGCAAGACTGAAAAAACGGCATCTCCTAAAGTATGATTTAGAGCACGGCTATCCAATTCAAATGAGTGGTCACTACGTTTTGCGGTAATTTTAAAAGTCATCCCATCTTTATAAACGGAAGTCATAATTTCCTGGACAGCTTTTACCAATGTATCAACATTTTTTTCTACTTTAAAAGATGGAGAAAAAGCTTGGATACCAAAAATCTCTTTTAAGGACTCTGCAACTTCATGATAATCTGTACCATTGAGATATACATGTCCTCTATCACGATCTGTTTTTACTGAAACATCTGGATAAATGGAGAGTACATGCTCCATATTATTTTTTAACTTATTGATGAAGCGCATACGGTTTTTCTTCTTAGTAGAGAGTTCTCCATAACGAATCATAATTTCTGAATACTGCATCTTATCCTCTAACTTTCTTAGTTTTTTCATAAACTTGTTTAAAAATAGTTAAAAATTGCTCTACTTGTCCCATATCATTATCATCATCTAAGCTGATACGTACAGCAGTTTGGGCTAACTTAGTTGAAATTCCCATTGCTATAAGAGTTCCTGCTGGTTTACCTGCTTTAGAAGAGCAAGCGCTAGTTGTCGAGATAAAAATATCATGTCCCTCAAAGGCATGGACAAGAACTTCTCCTCGGACACCCTTGATACCAAACGTGATAATGTTAGGTGAAAAACCTTCCTTACCCGAAAATAACGTAATATCCTCATATTTGGCTAATTCATCATGAATAATGGTTTTCATTTTACTTATTTTAGGAATAGCTACTACTTCCTTGTCCATAACCATTCGTAAAGCTTTAGCAGTAGCTGCAATCCCTGCGACATTCTCAGTAGTTGAACGTAAATCAGATTCTTGTCCACCACCTGTTAGTAATGGTGAAATACGTTTTCCTTCTTTAATATATAGAAAGCCAACCCCACGAACGCCGTGAAATTTATGACTAGAAAAAGATGCAAAATCAACTCGCTCAGTCAAATAATCTTTAGTCGGTATCTTACCTATTGCTTGAACAGCATCAACATGAAACGATATAGTAGGTTTATCTGACAACAAGTCTGAAATAGCTTTTATTGGCTGAATAGAACCAATTTCATTGTTTATTGCCATAATTGAAATAAGAATCGTTTCTGGTTTAATTAATTTGACCAGTGCTTCTACGTCTACAAATCCTTTATCATCTACTGGCGCATAATCAATCTCAAACCCATACTCTCCAAGCCATTTAGCAGACTCTTTAACAGCTGGGTGTTCGATATCAGAAACAATAATATGATTTCCAAAATGTTGTTTCTCAAACGCAAGACCCTTAATAACCCAATTATCGGCCTCTGTACCACCAGAGGTAAAGAAAATTTCATTTGCTTTAAGCTCAAGTAAACTAGCAATTTGTTTACGGCTAGCCTCTAAAATCCGAGAAGATGTTGTTCCTAGCTCATGTAAACTTGAGGGGTTTCCATAGATTTTACTAGCTACTTCTTGATAAGTCCTTAAAACTTCTGGATAGGGAATAGTAGTTGCCGAATTATCAAAATAAATCATAAATCTGTCCTTCTAAAGTCAATCAGTGTTATTATAGCATAATTTTCCTACTATTTATATTAGTTTGTGAACATCCCAAAACAATATTTATGATAATTCTCATAATTTATCACAAAACTCACTACCTATTACACTAACATAGCTTAGCTTAATAACCTAGGTTGCTTATTTAAATGTTTTAAATTATTTTTTCTTTAGCTTTTTTTAGGATAAAATCATATAATAGTTGATGTACATTTAAGGAGGGCGTCATGTCAAAAGGATATTCAAGACAACAGAAAAAGTCTACTAAGACTAATACTGATTCAACTCAATCACCCGCTAAGCATATAAAAACAGGTTTTTCTGCACTTCAAAAAACAATTGCATTAGTCGGTAGTGTTTTAAGTATTATCGTTGCCTCTATTACTATTACTAATGCGATTAATAATCACAAAGACTCTAGTAAGACTGATTCTTCTACTTCAAAAACCGTCATTATAAGAGAAAGTGGACAAAATTCTAGTAACCAAGTTTCTACTGAAAAAGATGAGACAAGGGCATCATCCAGCCAAACACTAGAAAATTCCTCTGCTAGTAGTACTCCGAGTAGCAGTTCAAATTCTGCTGCCAATAACGATCAAACATCATCTAGTACTAACAATGATCAAACAAATAATACTACTACCGATACCTCAACTATTGAAAATACAACAACACCTTAAAAAAGCTAGGTTCCCTAGCTTTTTTTGTATTCTTTGATAGCGTTAGCGCATTGTAACAAATTCCTCAGATCCAGTTGGGTGAATAGCAACAGTATCATCAAAGTCTGCTTTAGTAGCCCCCATTTTGATAGCAACTGAAAAACCTTGAATCATTTCATCAATACCATAACCAACACCATGAAGCCCAATAACTTTTTCCTCTTTTCCTAGGGTTATGAGCTTCATCTTAACTGCTTGGCGATTACTGGTAACAGCCGTATACATAGAGGTAAAAGTTGATGTATAGACTTTGATATTATCTTTTCCAAATTGCTCGATAGCTGCTGCTTCTGAAAGTCCTACCGTCCCAATTACAGGGTGAGTAAAAATAACTGAAGGTACATTATGGTAATCTAATTTTTCGTTATCTTTATGATTAAAAAGTCTTTCTGATAAGCGACGACCTGCTGCAATTGCTACCGGTGTCAAGGCAATTTTCCCATTAACATCTCCAATAGCATACACGCCATCTACAGAAGTATTCTCAAATTCATCTGTTTTGATATAATCTTTATCATTTAAAACAATATCGGTATTTTCAAGTCCCATGTCTACATTTGGTCCACGGCCGATAGCCCATATTACACGATCAACGACAAGCGTTTTCCCATTTTCAGCTTCAAAAATCAACTTGCCACCTTCATCGCGTTTAAGAGATTTAGGTACATGGTTAGCATGTAAAGAGATACCTGATTTCTCCATTTCAGCCATAACCTCACTTGTTACCATGTCATCAAATCCGCGTAGAATATGGTCTTTTCTAAATGCAAGATGGGTTTCAACGCCTAATTCATTAACCACTCCAGCAAGTTCTGCCGCGATATAGCCCGCCCCAACAATCAATATAGAATTTGGTAAGGTCTCCCATCCAAAAAAATCATCAGAAGTCTCACCAAGTTCACTTCCAATAATATCAGGGTAAAGAGGGTGTCCACCTGTTGCAATAGTAATGTGAGGAGCTTTATATTGCTGACCATTCACTTCAATAGTATGGTTATCAATAAAACGAGCAAATCCATCAATCTTTTCGACCCCATTACGCTCAAAATTAGCGGCATACGACTGTCTAGACCGCTGCACGTAAGCATCGCGATTAGCTTTTAGAGTAGTAAAATCAAAACTAAGATTATTGGCTTCAAAACCATAACCTGAACTATACTTATGGAGTGTCTCAGAAACTTGTGCACCATACCACATGATTTTCTTAGGTACACAACCTAAGTTAACACAAGTTCCACCTACTTGTCCACCTTCAATTAACAGGACTTTTGCTCCATACATGGCTGCCCTATTAGCGGTACCACTGCCTGCACTACCTCCACCAATAACGATATAATCATATTGTTTTGACATTACTCTCTCCTTGAATCATTGATACCTATACTCTATCACAAAGTGTTTACAGTCACAATTTTCTGCTACGTAAACAATTTATATTACCGATTATCATATCCTAACTTGCTGTTAAAATTATTTCTAGTAACAATAATCTATCAATGCAATCTTTTGCTTAATTTTATTATATAAATTAATATCACCTATATTCAACGACTCACTTTGATAATTTAATAAAGTTTCCTTATAATTTTTGATGTATTTCTCAGAATTAAACCCTACCATTGTTAACAGGGCTAACCTCTCTTCCTTTCTAGATAGCATCTTCTCTATATCATGTCCCGTGAATCTTTTTATTTCAGTATGAGAGAAAACTTGAGAGGTTATGTATAAACCAATATGAGAAAATGTAATGTGCCTTGATAGCAAATAAACATTATACAGTGTGTATTCTCCTGTTAAATCTTCTAAAGGAAAAGTGATATTGTTAAAAAGTGATTTTCTAAAGAGCTTCATAGAAAGGAGAGGAAATATTTGTTTTAAATTATCGTGGTAACTATGTTCTTGCTCTAACCATTCTTGAGCAAAGAATGTTTTCTCAAAATAATTATCATCTGTTGCAAAATAAACAAAGCATTTTTCCTCTTCATTAAAAAAAGTATAGGTGGTTGCTGAGATATCAGATTTATTAGCTCTTAATTTATTGTAAAGATAATTTAAGTAAGACTCATCAAGAAAATCATCTGGATTCACAAAAGTAACATACTTCCCTTTAGATTTCTCTAATGCGAAGTTCCATACAGATGTAATAACTTGATGTTCTTCATGAAATAAACGAATACGCTCATCCTTCATCGCATATTTCTCGCAAATATTACCACTTCCATCTGTAGAACCATGGTTGACTAAGATCACCTCAAAAGTTGAGTAAACTTGCCTAAGGATAGAATCTAAACACCTTGATAAAGAACCAGACATATTATAGACAGGAAGTATGATTGATATTAATTCAGTATCCCTGAATTCAGTATCATCGATAGTTATTGTTTTAACAATCTCATCAATATAATTCTGACTGTCAATTAAATTAATATTTTCATCATCGTTAAACTCAGCGGTGTGTTTATGAGAAAATTTTATTTTTTGAGTAGCTCCCATCTTATACCATTCATATTCAGAAACAATATGACCGATATCAATGGCTTGAAATCCTCTATCAGATAAATCTCTTACTAAAATTTTTGCAGTCGGACCTAGCATCAATAAGATTATCCTCCCTTGAGCATATCTTTCAACAGCCTCAAGAATTTCATCATATTTTATATAAGCATTTTTAGAAGGACAAATAATCCTTTTTAAACTATTGCAATTATTAAAAAGATCATTACCTACACCCGACCGCGAAGTTTCCCCTTCAACTACCAAAATATCGCGTTTGTCCCAAAGTAACTTTAATTTTTTAAATGATTCTACAGCAGACTCCTTATCTTGTAAGTCCATATATGGCCTTGAAATAAAAGAAGAACCATACCAATCTTGATAACAATGTTGCCTATAGAAATTGCCAAATTTTTGAAAATGATTTTTCCAAAAAAGTTGTGCCGATTGATTATATCTTTGTCGATTTTGAAACATATCTGGAAGACATACTAATAGATCATTCGTACTTTGCTTATGAAGAAGTTGCAATAACCTATCTGCTAACTCTGGGTTGTAATCTTGATAAGGAATCGATTTTCCCATTATAATGTCAAATTCACCGTCCCCAAAGCGAATAACTGACGAATGATTTTCCAAAATGTAATCCAAACTTTTGTTTATAGGGAAAACTACGATTTCTTCTAGTTCTTTCATATTCCCCTCACATGCTATTTAATGCACTAAATACTGCATCGGTTAATAGTTTTCGCGTAAAATATCCTTGTCTAACTAAAGGATTAAACCGCCTGACATCGCTAACAATTTCCATATATTCCTCTTCAGTAGTACTTTCAACTATATTACTAATATCATCAATTTTTTCAATAATAAATCCCAAATTATTTTTTTCTATTATATCTTGATTAGCAATACCTTTTTGAATAATCACTGGAATTCCTGCTGCTATATAAGCGCCCAGTTTGTAAGGGCAATAAAGAGATTGATATTGTTTATCACGGTCATCCATCCAGACTAAGCCATATCCCCCTTCGCTCATTTTCATAATTAATTGTTCGTCCGATTGATATGGCTCTTTAACCACAGTGGTGGGTAATTGCATGTTATGGTCAGTATAAACATGTAACTCGGTAGGAATTCTCCAATTCTTTATGAAGTTAAACCGCTCTGGGTTCCCAGGAAAATGAACAAGCTTCTTATGATTAACTGCTTGTAAAGTAATATTGGTGGGATGATCCCACATTCCTTGAACTAAGATTTTTTTTACTGTCAAGCCATAACTTTGAAGCTTATCGACCATTGCTTGACTAGGGGCTATTAAAACATCTGCTTCATTATAATAAGCTATAGTTCTATCCATCAAATAAAAATTTCCATCAAACATTAGCGGTACAACATCATGTATAAAAATAACAATCTTTACACCAAATATTTTTAATTTGTGAAATAATTTTTCATCAAAAGTTGTAGTGTTCCATGTAGGTGTCTGAAATATGACAATATCATTTTTTCTAAGTCCGGAACAGATTCCATCTAAACGCTTACTCATTTCCTCAGGAGAATCAGTATCAATCGGATAAGAATGTATTCCCAGCTCACGAAAACCTAAGCTTACTGCTATATCTGTTACCATGTTTTGAGCTATTTGTGCTGTACTAGTGATTGAATGTCCATTCAAGTTTGTAATATATGTCCTCACACACTTCCCCTATCTAAAAAACAACAGGCTTCTTTTCTACCATTAATAGGAATCTATAAAAAATATTTAAATAACGACAATATAACTGCTACAGTAACAAGTATAAGTACTACCAAATAAAAAGTAGGTCGCTTGTCATGTTCACTCTCTGGTTCTTTATATCTAAGTTTATCAATACTCATTTTAATTTCTTTATTGAGTAATTCATTTCTTTTAGGCATTTCCATACCCTCCTAATATTTCTTTATAACGCTCTTTTGTTTCATTACTTGTTTGTTCTCTTTGTTGCTCTAGCAAATACATAATGGAGCCTGATAAATTTTTCATTAAATTTATCAATTGTTCACAGGTTGTGTGAGAAATGATATTGCTATCTAATACTAACTCTCTGTTATGACAGGTATTATCAAAAGCAAAGATAAGGTGATTATATTCAAATGCCCTTCTAATAACATCATCAACTTCATTTCCATGATTAATGTCAAAATAAATATCACAGATTTCAAATAAGTTGTCTAAATCAGTTCTTGAAATATTCGGATATAGCGTTACATTTTGTTCTTGGCTAAATGACATCAACTTAAAAGACATTTCTGTGTACGCTGCAATATGAAAATGATAATCAGACAAGTGATGAACCAACACTTCTAAATGTTCAATTTGGTCAGAGTTTGTCAAAATAAAAATATCTTTCCTACCCTTATTGTTCTTTTTATTAGGATATATAAAGCCTAAATAACCAATTTTTTCTTGTTGTTCTTTAGGTAACATTGACTTTATTTTATGATATGTATTTTTCTTTTGAACAATTACTTTCTGAGTTCTAGTATTCGTACTTTCTAATAACACGCGCATATTAGCAGGAATAGTATCCTCTATATCTTCTTGCCAAAATAAAATATCTTCTCCTGGATAAGTCATCCGGTAAGAAACGAAAAATGGAGTTGATAAGGAGTTGTACCATATTCGAGACAAGTTCCAACCCATAAGGCTAAAATAAAAATTTAAGAATGCAACTCGATTATCAAAAAAATAATCTTTATTTAGCCAATTAAGGATTATAACTCCTGTTCTAAAATTTTCAACAATAACTTCTTTACCATCCTTATCGAAATAAGATTTTGTAGTCACATTTTGATTCTTATCAAAATGTGTACGTGCAAAACACCATCCGAAGCGATTATAATGATCTGTGTATCTCACTTTTTTATTATTGTCAAACCAATCAATATTTTTTACTTGACGTTTATACTTCGGCTCTTGATAAAAAATTTTAGCTCTTTTAATACTAAAATCCCAAATTTCAGCCTCTATATTATTTCCCTTTATCTCCCAAAGGTCAGGGAGTGGGACTTGGTTAAAATAAAGAGGATTCCCATTTTTCCCTTCCATATTACAAAAAAATGAATAAGGAGAATTTATATTTTGTGGAAGAAAACCATCGTCATTAATGACCACAGCATTTCCATGTAAACCTGAAGTAATTAAAGAATAATATAGATCTTTGCTTTTCTTATCAAAGAAATCAAATAGTATAATCATTTAATAACCTCCTCAAAAAAAAACTCCAATTTTCTATAATTTTATCATTTAAAAATCTACTAGCTATTCTATAAGAATACTCGTGTTTTTTACAAATATCTTTAGAATTAAATAAAGCAACAATATACTGAGCAAAAGCAGTTGATATTTGTTGAGGATTATCTGGTGTTTCCCTTGGAATAAGGTAGCCATTCAAATTATTTTCAATAAAGGTCTGATTACCATACGGAACATCTAAACCAATTATCGGAAGCCCCGATCCGATTGCCTCCATCAAGGTTAAACCAAAACCTTCACTGGTAGAACCCGATAAATAAACTTGATAATCTTTATAAACAGAAGATAGGTTTTTATGCCCCATTAATCGTATATAATTATTTGCCTTATTTTTAGCAATTATTTCTTGTAACTTTTGCCGTTCGCCACCTTCACCATAAATATCAAAGGTTAATTCAGGAATTACTTTATTAGCTTCTACCACAGCATTAATTAACCAATCAATATGTTTTTCCGAAGCTAGACGTGAGCAAGTTAACAACGAAAAAGCTTTTCTTTCATGCCACTCTTTTCTCTGTAATTTTGATAAACTTCCTACAGGAATTGTATAAACGACCGGTTCAATATTTAAATACTTTTTAAATTGATCAATCAACGTCTTAGTTTGCGTTTCTGTTGAGGTGATAAAAGCATCTATGCTATCAGCATTTGAAAATTGATAGTCATAATAATTATTCCATAAAATCGTAGTTTCATCAGTTGCGCTAACATTATAATGCTCTGCATGAACAACAACAGCTACTTTAGCATTTCCTTTATTCCTTAGAACAGCTTGCCCAATGCCTGTAGAGCGGTCTAACAAGATTAGATCACTATTCGTTAATTGTAATTTTTCTAACATGTATCCAACTAATTCTTCTTTAGAATATAGTATAGTTTCTTTGAATTTAAAAATACTATTCTCGCCATCTACATTTTCTTCATATGCAACACTTCCATCTTCATTATAAAATGTACGCTGATACAGGCATGGACCTATATCTTCGGGAGCATAATATTCTGAAAACATTTTAGTATATGAGTAGTAGTCTTTTCTAACAAGCTTTCCCCCCATAAGATACTCTACCCTTTGGACGATGTTACTAGATTCATCGTTAAGCATAACTGTAACTACAATACTACTTCCTTTAAAAAAAAATGATATTATTTTACCGTTTTTCTCAGTCCTATCAATCGGTAGTGAAAAACTTTCTTTCAATTGTTGCAGTGAATAAGAAGTTGCAGCAATTGTTAAATCAGTAAAAAAAGTATAAAGCCATATAATCTCATTGTCTTCAAAGCCGATATTTCGAGTAAGGTGCTCTATATTTTCATTCTGAAACATATCAGTAAAAATAAATTTAGCTTCAACACCTAACTTTCTAAAAACTTCTGAACGATATGCTTGAGCATACTCTACACCGCTACTTGCCCAACCTATCCCTCTATTCAAATTATAAACTACCATTAACTCCGTTTTCCTTTATACATAATATATTGAGTAACTTCCATCACTTGCTTTTGAAATTGTACTTAACATAATATTCTTAACGATAGAATATCTTATTTCTTTTCCCATCTTATAGTAAGAATTAAGCGATTCTTTATAATATTCTTGAATAATATCTCGTTGACCGATACCTCTATTGGTTACAACTCCCTTTAATTGCTGTAGGCTATCCACTTCTTCTATCCACGATTTGTCAATAGCCTTTAATATCGATATTCTGACGAAATTATCAAATTCATTATCACTTTGAAGTTTAGTTTTCTTTGCAGTAAATTCTCTATCAAATATGTCAATCAATAATTTAAATACATCGTCAGAATTATGAACGTCAAATTCATCAGGGAAATATTTAAATTTATAGGTAAGATTTTCTAATATATATCTTCGTAAAGAATGTTCCGTTAAATCCTTATCATTAGCAATATCGTTAAAATTATCCTGAATAATTTTTATCACACCATCAACCACAATGGAACTATCAGCTATTAATTCATTTCGTAATTGATAAATATTTTCACGCTGTATACGCAAGCTCTCTCCGAACTTAATAGTTTGCTCCCTAGAAGATACACCTTTATCTTCACTTCTGAGTTGAGCATTTTTAACTATTTGATAAAAAAAGCGTTTCTTTCTAGGTACCATATAGTAATTTGAAGTTTCTTTACGAGAATATTTTTTTAAATACTTTATCACCCATTCCGGAGAATGAGAAACAATTAATTCATCCTCTAGCGACACATAAAATTGGCTAATCCCTGGGTCTCCTTGACGCCCCGAACGGCCCCTAAGCTGCCAGTCCATACGTAAATTAGGCATCCTTTCCGTTCCTATAACTGCAAGTCCTCCTAATTCTCTAACCCCTTCACCTAGTTTAATATCTGTTCCACGACCAGCAAGAACTGTTGCACATGTTACTGAACCTTTTTGTCCCGCTTCTTTTATAATTTGTGCCTCTTTAACAACATTATCAGCTGTTAAGGTATTATGGGCAATGCCTTCTCGCAGCAATAACTTTGAATAAATGTTAGCAATTTCAACTGTTCCAGAAATTAACAATACTGGCTGACCTTTACTATGTCTTTGTTTAACATCATCTATAGTAGCTTGCAACTTTTCTGGTAAGCTAACATATATTTTATCGGCAAGATCTACTCGTTTGATCGGAAAATTTGTTGGTATAACAATAACAGGCAGGTGGTAAGTTTTTATAAGTTCATCTTCAGAAGATTTTCCAGTTCCTGTCATCCCAGACAACCTTGGGAACATATTAAAGAGACTTTGATACGTTATTGAAGCAATTGCCCTAGATTCATTTGTCAAAGCAACATCTTCTTTTGCTTCAATAGCTTGGTGAATCCCTGATTGAAGTTTTGTGCCTTCCATAACACGACCTGTTGCGTTATCTAACAATTTTACTTCATTATTTTTAACTACATAATCATAATCTCTTTTATACAAACAATGAGCACGCAATGCTAGGTTTATATGTCTATTTAATTCCCAATACTCATCATTATATAATTCTGAAATATTGAAGTACTGTTTTGCGTAACTTACACCCTTCTCAGTAAGATAGACAATTTTATCCTTAGCTTTATGGATATATTCATCATTTTCCTTAAGAGTGAGTACAAAATTATTAGTGATACCATAGAGATTAGATTGTACACGAGGATCTCCCGCTATAATTAAGGGTGTTTGAGCAATATCTAACAAAACAGAGTCTGCTTCATCAACGATAACAAAATGAAAAGGTCTTAGAAATTGTTCTAGTTTATTACTAGCCAGATTGTGAACGAGATAGTCGAAACCTAAGGCACCTGCAGTAGTATAAGTAATATCAGATTCATATACTTCTCTCTTAATAGTCGCATCTGCTTCTTCTTTTTTATCAAAAACATTAATACCAACTGTCATACCTAGAAATTGATATACTTTTCCCATCTCTAATGCATCTCGTTTTGCCAAATAATCATTGGTCGTCACTAAGATTGCTCCCTTGCTAGTTAAAGCATTCAGATACAAGGGCATAGTTGCAGTTAATGTTTTTCCTTCTCCCGTTTTCATTTCAGCTATCGTTCCTTGATGAAGAGCAATAGCACCCATAACCTGAGCATCATATGGAAACAAACCTAAAATTCTTTTATTAGCCTCTCTTATCACAGCAAAAGCATCAACAAGAATATCATCTAGACTTTCTCCACTTGAAAGTCTATTTTTTAATATTAAAGTTTGATGGCTTAACTCCTTATCTGATAATTGAGCGTAGTACACTTTTTTATTATTTATCTCGTTTACAATTTTTTGAATTCTTTGCAATCTCAATTTATTTAGAATAGAGATTTTGGGTTTAACAACAACTTTTTTCATTTTTTATCCTTAGAAAATGCTATCAACGTTCTAATAAGTTCAAGCTCTGATGGTAAGCTGCTTTCAACATAACTGTTTAGTTCAATACCATCTTTTTCTTCTTGAGTCTCAATTACTTCAAATAATTCTAGGTAACAAAATTCTACACTTATACAACCCGCACCAATAAGAGAAATATCATAAAAATATGTGTCATCAGGAACTATAAAATCTGAGGAGTGATCTCGAATAATAGAAAAACCTATTTTTTCTTTTTGACGATTATAAAAATTTATCTGAATAATCACGCATCCCTCAGGCACAGTAGTTAATTTTGATACCAACTCATAGGTATGATTAGGTTTTAGTAAGGTAAGCTCTGGCAACGTTCTATTAGCTTGAAAATTCGTTTTAGAAAGCCATTTTTTGATTGTTTTTCCTGTAGAGAATCTTAGATTCTCAAAAAAAACACGATTATGCTCCAAATACTTTATAGTCGAACCATAAAGATAAACATTGCTACTATCAGTCCAAAGCACCTTCTGTATTCTTTTTTTAATCACTAAACACTCTCCCAAAATCATCACTGAGAATTGTTTTATACTGAGAAGTAAACCAATTATTTATTGATTGACTATTATCATTATGTCGCCCAGCATATCCACTTGCATACAACAGGGTGTTAGTTTTAGAAAAATAATCAATCAGCCTTGGAGTTGCATTTCTATCATAATCATCATGTTTCATATAAGATATAGCAAACTGCGTTTTTTCAAAATTAGAACGCTTAAACTTATTCCAAAATTTTTGATTAAATTGATTAATAGCTTCATCGTTTTGAGAACCAATAATATTTTGGAGAATATCCATACTCGTTTCAAAATCATCTGGTCTTCTTAATTTTAAATTTACTACCATATCGCCTAAATTTGTAAAGGGTTTCCCCACAACTATAGCATGGGGGGAAAAAGTAGAACCATAATAAAGGGCACCAAAACTTCCCATAGATAAACCTGATAAAATAAGTTGACAATGATCAAATTGTAGGTAATCTAAATATTTTTGTAAAACATTTTCTAATTCACTTTCGTATTCTGAAGTACCTAGGTAGAAGCTTCCACCTTCAATCCTTGGATCACCAATTAAGAGAAACGGAGCTCCCAAACGTTTCATCATGTAAAAACCCTCAAAACCTTCGGCTCCTCGAAAACCTGAAAAATAAACATTCAATGGAGGTTTCATATCTCCAGGGTTAAAATAGTAGATAAACTCTTGCCTTTTGGAATCACTGTACCTTTCTCCACCGATTAAAAATTGACCCAAACCTTTACGCGAATATCGCCAATGTAGTGCACCAAATCTCACCACTCCGTCACCTCTAGCAAAGATAGAAATTGATGAAAAACCAACTGATTCATCATATTCTAAAATATATGGATCAGCCAAATCATTTTCTGAAAGGTATTTTGTATTTAATATCAAATCAAGTGATCCTTTTTGGTATTGAATGACTTCTATCATAATACTATTATCACCTTGCAATTTTTGATATTCTTGCCATATTTCTATCGCTTTATCAGTAGAGGATAAATTATAGCGAAATGAGAATAGAGGTTGAAAATCTTCTCCAAAATTCCCTGAAAAACAAATAGAGCTATTGCCTTCATATATTATCTCTCCCTTAAAATCAGGATTTAGATCTATGTCAGAAACCTTCAATTTTGCACCATATTGTTCCGAAAAAAGAGTACGGCTTAGGAAAATAATTTTTTCTTTCCTTGATCCATTAAATGGTAGTGGTCTCAAAACCTTACGTTTAAATATACCGTTTTCTGAGCAAAAATCGAGTTGAAAATCCTCGTCGTAAAAGAGTGTATGCGCTTCTAAGCAATCTGAAAGTAGGTTCAATTGCAATTCGCTAACCTCACTAGTTAAAATGACCGCATTAAACCATAATTTAACTTCATTAGTTGAAGTTTTACCAATATATTCAACATTATTTTTTTCTAACTCTTTACTTTTTAATTTCTCTAAGAAAATTTGAATAGCATTTCCATTACAGTATAACCATTCAATATTGTCTGGAGTTATTAAATCAGCATCCCATGGTTCCTCACCAATCTGCAAAATTTTTAATTTTTCCATATTATTCTTTTTCTAATAATTTTCGCCAGCGCTGTAATATCTTACCGCTTGTATAATCACCCATTTTTTTTACGCTGTAAACTAACGATTTATTCCAATTCATTAGTCCATCAAAATAATAGTCAATTGCATTATTGAGTTCTGTAGAGTCACTAATAATCCAGCCATTCTTCTGGTGTTCTACATAATTAGTGTGAACTTTATTGATTTGAGGAATTCCAGAACTCAGAGCAGCAATTTGAGTATATAGGTCTGGATCATCTCTTAAATCAATAACTAACCTAGCAGTATCTAGAGCATCTATAATTTGATTTTCATTTGTATATATATCAAAACTAATGCCACGAATTTTAGTTTTTTGTTCTTCCTTAAAATGATTCTCATCTTCCAAAGAAAGAGAGGTAAAAAAATAATCTGGATTTTTAGAAGACAATATTTTGTCCTTAACTTGTTCTTTTAGAGAAGTCATATCATAATCATTTTTATAGCTGACTATTTTCAACTCTAATGACGGATTAACTTCCATTTTTGCTAATAATTGGTCTAAAACTTCACTTAAATAAGTTTGAGAAAGATCATCTACAAGTAAATATGCAATAAGCTCTTCAATATTTTGGCTCTGTCCGAGTCTCAAACGAGTATCAAAAGGGGGAATACGGCTAATGTGATTCTCAACATAGTTTGACGAATAATTTTTCTCTTGTAATGAAGTAATCAATAACCGTTCTATTTTTTCGCTTTCAGCAATAAACAATTCACCTTCATCAAGAAGTTCATTAAAGTCGAGTCGATTATCAAATGAATAGCGTTCACCAAAAAATGAGAAAATTTTCTTTTGATCTGGAAATGATTTTCTGACTAAATTGTTATGAATATCGTTTACTGCTACTATAATATAATCATCTGGAGTCACTTCTAGTTTTTTTAAAACCAATATTCTCTCTCGAATAAGAGTATCCCAATCATCATACTCAGTAAAATTAAACACCTTATCAGACATTGGATTAACTACTATTCTCGGAAATTTTGAAGCATACTCTCGAATTTGCCAAACACCATTTTGATTTAAATAATCTTGATAAATTAATCTATTTTGTTTGAAATATTTGATACTGGATACAAAACCACGATCGTCAAATATCATAATCTTATCAAGCACACCATCTATTAAAAGTTCAATCAGTAGTAAATTCCCATTTTCCGCAAATTGGATACGTGCAATAATCTCGCCACCATGTTTAGCTAATACTAAAAAAGGTGTATAAACAAAATAAGTCCCTTTAGGCCAATTCAGTTCTTTAAAATTAATTAACTTAATCTCTTTTTGTTGAATATTTTGAATATCGTCAAAAAAAGACCAATAAGAGACAGCCAACATACTCTCTTCATGAAGCATGTATCTCAACTGAGGATTATAACTAAATAGAAGTAAACGCACTTCCTCATCTGCATTCTGAAACATTCTAACCTGACTAACAGTATCATCAAAAGTCATGTTCTCCAATACACGATACCAGATAGGAGCTTCATTATGCCACTTTTGATCAGAATTGTACCACGAAGGAATAAAATAAAACATGATTGCTCCTTAAATAATATTTCGGTGACTGCCCCACAACTTCAAGGTATTAACTTGCTCAATAATACTGAGCATAAAAGTTGAAATAATATAAATATTAATGACGATCATTGCAATACTAACTTGGTTTGTCTTCCCCACCACAGCCAACATTGGGAGACCTCCCATAATAACCGTAAAAATTGCTCCAACTACTGCCATGATACTAATTTTTTCTTGTAAAAAACGTTGAGTAGCAGCTCCTGGAGTTACATTTTGAAAATATTCCCCCCGTTGACGCATATTTTTTGCAATATTATACGGGTCGTAATTAAAATATGCAAATCCAATGCTCAAAATAAATAATAATATAACAAAAAGTCCAATACCTAAAGGCTTATTAATTGCAATCATTGACGAGATCTGAATCAATAATCGCTCGTTTGGAAAAGCAAGTAACAATGCTTGAATTATAAACGTTGGAAGCATCATTAATGTCATCCCATACATGAAAGGGTAGGACCCTGCTGGATTTATGCGAATAGGAATATAGGTATCTTGGGCAAATTTACTAACGATATCAATACGCCTAATAGGTATACGATATTCTGCCCTATAAACCACCGTTGAGATTAATAATAAAACACTAAGTATTATACTTATAGCTATAATAGTTCCCAGCAGATCCATAATACTAAAATGTGACTGTTCAAAATAAGTTATTATTCCAGTAGTCGTTGCTTGGAGCATGCTCACTAATATGATAACAATACTTCCTCCTAGCCCTTTAGAAGCATTGAGATTAGCAAGCCACATTAACACAAATGAGCCACTTATTAACAAGACCATTGTCAATGCTTTAAAAACAATATCACTATAAGAACCTAATAAAGAGCTTTTTATAAATTGATTTCCTGAAACACCATATGCTTGTATAACTGAGATAGTAAGCATTAAAGTATATTGAGCTACTTCTGCTTTTCGCTTCGTTGCATTTTTTGCCCACGAAAATAAGGAAACGAATCTCCAAATAATCATACTTGACATCCATGGACTCAACCCCAGTGTGAAAACATTTAATTTATTAAAACTCCCACCACTTACTGCTGAAAAGTTATTGAGTAAATGTTGATCTACTGCTAGTTTTATCTCTTGATGTGATAAAGGAACAGTGGATAATAAAACACGTTGTCCTAACATATATACACCAACAATTAAAATAGTCCATAAAATACTTCTTAATAGCGTTGACTTTCTATAGCTATAATATAATTTTCCAATCATTTTTTCCCTTTTCAAATCAATTTATCACTTAAGACAGTATAACTACTTACTATCTTAAGTGATAAATCGAAAGTACTTTCGATTTATCATCTAAATATCACTTTGAAAATTAATCTTTTTTCTTCTTGCGAGATTTAGTAGCTCCTAACAACAATCCTGCACCTAACAGACCTAATGCTGAAGCCGAGTTATCACCTGTTTCTGGTAATACTTGATGCTTAACTTCGTGTTGAGATTCGGAATCGGATTTAATTTCAGTATGATTCATCGATTCAGATTGACTTGATGATTCTGTACTTGAGCTAATTTCAGAATCCCCTGATACTTCTGATTCACTTAGAGACTCTGTAGTACTCATTGATACTGACTCTGAACTTGAAATAGATTCTGAACTTGAAATAGATTCTGAGCTTGATACTGATTCGGAACTTAAAATAGACTCGGAGTTTGATACCGATTCTGAGCTTGATACTGACTCTGAACTTGAAATAGACTCGGAGTTTGATACCGATTCGGAACTTGAAATAGACTCTGAATTTGATACCGATTCGGAACTTGAAATAGATTCAGAATTAGATACCGATTTGGAACTTGAAATACACTCGGAGTTAGATACCGATTCTGAAGTTGAAATAGATTCCGAGCTTGATACTGACTCGGAACTTGATACTGACTCTGAACTTGAAATAGACTCTGAATTTGATACCGATTCGGAACTTGAAATAGACTCTGAAGTTGATACCGATTCTGAACTTGAAATAGACTCGGAGTTAGATACCGATTCGGAACTTGAAATAGATTCTGAGCTTGATACTGACTCGGAACTTGAAATAGACTCGGAGTTTGATACCGATTCGGAACTTGAAATAGACTCTGAATTTGATACCGATTCGGAACTTGAAATAGATTCAGAATTAGATACCGATTCGGAACTTGAAATAGACTCGGAGTTAGATACCGATTCGGAGCTTGAAATAGACTCGGAGTTAGATACCGATTCGGAACTTGAAATAGATTCTGAGCTTGATACCGATTCTGAACTTGATACTGACTCGGAGCTTGAAATAGACTCTGAAGTTGATACCGATTCAGAAGTTGAAATAGATTCTGAGCTTGATACCGATTCGGAACTTGAAATAGACTCGGAGTTAGATACCGATTCAGAAGTTGAAATAGATTCGGAATTAGATACCGATTCTGAACTTGATACTGATTCTGAGCTACTTACTAATTCGGATAAAATTTTTCTTTCTTGAGCATTTACATCTGAATATCCCGATTCAGATGAGTAAGTATGATTATGTTCTACACCATTGTTCTCATTATAATCTGATAAAGTAGTATTCAAAGTTACTGCATTAGTAAATGGTGTTTCTACAACAATTACATACGTTTCATTTGATGCAATAAACTGCCCCCAATAAATATCATACCACCCTTTTTCTGGGTAACTATTTGCAAACTTACTAGTTACATCCTCCATGCTTGAATAATCCTGTACCATACTCTCTACAATATTATCCGAGGTGGTTTTATAGATTTTTATCGTTGAATTCTTTAAATCTGCTGTACTCTCTTTGCTATAATTATATATCCTAGTATATAACCCGTTGTAATTATAGAGTGATTTTCCATCTACATTAATTTGACTTATATAAGTCATCTTTTTTCCCACATCATCAATGTTGGTTATTCGAGAATCTACACTTACTCCCCCTGCAAAATCAATTCTTACCGGTGGATCATATTTCACTGTTTCTTTAATTGTAGCCTCTTGATCCTTTATTTTTACCGAAAAAAGAACATCTTCTTTTGTGTTTTGAACTGTCGTATCATCTGGCCATAATGGAATATCTAATATTCCATTAATATTATTTTTTGAAGCCGCAAAATCTGTAAAACTATAGACTATAGATTTTTTTTGAGAATCATAAATTCCAGTCGCATAGACCTCACCCGTAGGTGATTTTATAGGTTCTACAATAGAATAGTTAGAAGCTCCATTTGTATCGATATTATCTGATAACTTAATTTCAAAAGTATCACCTCTATTCACAGAATCAATAGTGAATTTTAAAGACATGTGCATACTTTCTGACTTATCCATATTTATAACACCTGCTTTTGCTTGCACTCCTCCAGAGAGCTTTATATCTAAATTTTGTAACTTATCTGTTACATCTTGTCCTTGAACAGTTGTTACATCTCCTTCACCAGAGATTAATGCTGCTGGTAAAGTTTCCATATCTGAAGCACTAGATACAACTCTCATCGCTCTCGGTTGAACTCTAGCGGTCGTTGCCGCTTCTGATGATTGAACTGATTCTGATCCTGAGACACTCTCACTACTAGATAGAGATAAAGAACTATATTCTGATAACGAGCTAGACTCAGATAAAGAAGCAGAGGTAGAATCCATTAGTGATTCACTGGCAGATAATGAGGCGCTGGTAGATTGCAAGGTACTAGTTGACATTGATTGTGATTCACTTGTTGAATGTGATGAAGAATCTGAGTTTACAGTTTTTACTTCTGGCGCAACCACTACAGTTTCAGCAGTAGCTAATGTTTTTTCATTTCCTGTAAGTTCTGTTGCAGTAGGTGTTTCTTCAGCTGAGACAGAAGTTGTGTCTGTCGTCCCTCCAACTACAGCTCCAAGAGCTGCGACTGCTGTTAGGATGCTAGCAGACGTTTTAGTTCTGCTTAAATCTTCACTAGTAGTTTGAACCTTAGAGCTTTTCTCTTTACCGCTAAACCTCGAAAGGATAACATAGCCAATTTGTGTCATAACACTTTTGACCCAGTGCTTACCTGATTTCCTCATTTTAACTCGAACTTTGCGTGATTTTTCACCAAAGTTTCCAAACTGCTTTTTTAACATTTTTCCTCCATATTTAAAAAATAATGCTATATAAAAAACTTTTCTAATTCTAAGAATTCTCAAATATAGCTATAACAAAATACTACTTTGTTATTTCAAGTTCTAAAATATTGCTTGAAACATCATCAATAAATAGCATATTTGCCTATAAAGACCCCTCCTATCTTAAAAAGCTACAATAAACAATTCTTCCTCTCTTCTGAAAATTAAATCAACTATTGCTTCTTTCTAATCTAAATAAGGTGTTTTTAAAAACACTTTTCGTATTATAACATACTTTAATCAAATTGGATATAAAATTTCAGTTTTTTTAACACTTATTTTTTACTACTATTATTCAAAGTATTTCATAGTGTTCTTCTTCGCTACTATTGTATATTTCAAATCACTATCATCATTATATGTTAATTTTCAGTAAATTATAAAAAATATAAAATTAGTTTTCTGGTTTTATAATTTAATCTACAACACATTTTTATTATAAAAAAACAAAATATAAATATTTATGATGTTTATATTTTAATATTCTTACCTCCTTATCCTATAAAAACCTTGTTTTTATCACTAACTAGGGGTATTTAGAGACATGACTAAGTCTAAAAATAAATAGCCGCTCTCAAAAAAAGTATAAAAATACATTTTTATAGGATAATGCAATAATGTAAAAGCGCAGCAATTAGGATGCTCTGAATGTAAATAGCATAAAAGAGAAAACTCAAGGAGCTCTCTCTTTTATACTATTACATCAAGTCCTGCATGGGTGCAAAGACAATTTTTTCGATATCAGACATATAGACAGACAACCGTTGTTGTTGGTCAAAATAAACTTTTAAAAGGTCATTGGATTCAATTTTTTCCCCAAGTTTAGACATTTCATCTTGTTCTTCTTGACTTGGCATTTGGCCAGATTGCATCATTTCTTGAACTTTTGATTGGGTAGCCAAAAAGTCTTGCCAAAGCACTTGTGCATCCGCATCATTTTCAATAGCTGCTTTTGCAGTTAAAACTGCTTGGTATTCTGGTAAAGCACGAACAGCACGTTCTAATTCATTTGCTAAATCATATACATTAGCCATAAGTTACTCCTTTTTCTACTTGAACTTACCACTATTGTAGACTTTTATACCTTTTTTTGCAATTGAATGCTACTAGTTTTCACTTAAAAATGATTAACATAATTGCGATATAGTTTTACAGCTTCTTTTAGTTCATACATGTTGTCTGAAGAAAATTTTTCTAGCACTTCTGTCACCAGGACGGTGGCTACTACAGCTTCCATAACGACACCTGCAGCCGGAAGTGCCGTGGGATCAGAACGTTCCACTGTAGCTCTATAAGGCTCGTGAGTATCAATATCAACTGACATTAGTGGCTTGTAAAGCGTAGGAATTGGCTTCATTACTCCCCTAACGACAATAGGCTCTCCATTAGTCATACCGCCTTCAAAACCGCCTAAATTATTTGACTGACGTATGTAACCTTGGTCCTTTGTCCATGATATGGAGTCCATTACTTGACTTCCTTTTAAAAACCCTGACTTAAAACCTAGACCAAATTCAACACCTTTAAAAGCATTGATAGATACAACTGCTTGCGCTATCTTAGCATCTAACTTTCTATCCCAGTGTACATAAGAGCCTAAACCAACGGGAACTCCTCCAACGATAGTTTCAATCACTCCTCCGATAGTATCTCCAGCCTTTTTCACACTGTCAATATAATCCTTAATTTCTTGTTCAAATGATGGATTGACGATAGCTACTTGCGATTGACTAGATAACACTTTGATTTGTTGAACTGTTAGCTTATCAGGGACAGTAATCTCCTTGCCACCGAAAACTACAATATGGTTAGCAATTTCGATACCAATTTCTTTCAAGATACGTTTAGCAATCGCACCAATAGCTACTCGCATTGTGGTCTCACGAGCCGAAGAACGCTCTAAAGCATTTCTCAAATCATCAAATCGGTATTTGATTCCACCTACTAAATCTGCGTGCCCAGGTCTAGGATGCTTAATACGACGTTTTTGCTTTAGACGCTCTTCAATGTCTTCGACTGACATGATGTCCAGCCATTTGCTATGATCCTTATTAGTTACTGTCAGTGTAATAGGTGAACCCAAGGTTTTTCCATGGCGCACACCAGAACTAATGATCACTTGATCAGTTTCAATTTTCATTCGATTCCCACGACCATAACCACCTTGGCGGCGTTTTAAATCTTCATTAATATCTTTAGCAGATAATTTCAGTCCCGCAGGAATCCCTTCGATAATAGCTGTTAAACTAGGTCCATGTGACTCACCAGCAGTTAAATATCTCATCTATTTCTCCAAATAATCTCTCATTTCTTCTAAAGGTATTTGGTGGACTGTTGCACTACCTAATTGAGGCAGTATAACAATTTTAATAAATTGTCCACTTGCTTTTTTATCATGACTCAATATGTTAAATAAGACGTCCTTATCCCATTCTGCATAGTGGACCGGAAGGCCAAATTTTAAACACATATTATAAATATCTTGACTGATACCTCTTGGCATAAGATTTTTACGCTCAGCCACACGAGAAAGCTGGATCATTCCAATTGCAACAGCTTCTCCATGCATTATTTCTCCATAGCCAGCATGTACTTCGATAGCATGACCGATAGTGTGGCCAAAATTTAAATGCATCCTTAACCCTTTATCATATTGATCAGCTAAAACATGCTTTCGTTTAACTTGACAAGAGTGATAAATAATAGCTAATGCATTATCAAGGATACTATCAATAGACCCATCCATCTCTTCTAAGATATGCCAGAGTTTTATATCATCAATCAAGCCATATTTGATGACTTCTCCCATACCTTCAACTAATTCACGATTGCCCAATGTTTTTAGAGTAACAGGATCTATCAGTACACCATCAGGTTGTGCAAAAGTACCTACCATATTTTTAGCGAATGAAGTGTTGACTCCTGTTTTTCCGCCAATGGAAGAATCAACCTGTGCTGTTAAACTAGTTGGAATTTGAAGAAAATGGATTCCCCGCATATAAGTAGAAGCAACAAACGCTGCTAAATCTCCGACGACGCCTCCACCAAGTGCAATGATCCCATCACTTCTGGTCATATGATGCTTTGCTAAAAAACCATAAATACGATTAGCAACTTCCAAAGTTTTACTAGCTTCACCCGCAGCAAAACTAAAAACATGTACTGTAAAACCTTGTTTTTTTAACTGGTTGACAAGCGACTCCCCGTATAATATTTCTACATTACTATCTGTAATAATAGTTATCATTTGTTTCTGCCATAAATGTGATACCCAGTCACCAGCCTCAGAAAAACATCCTTCTTCAATTTTAA
This sequence comes from Streptococcus sp. 'group B', assembly GCF_002073795.1. NCBI lineage: Bacteria > Bacillati > Bacillota > Bacilli > Lactobacillales > Streptococcaceae > Streptococcus > Streptococcus sp. 'group B'. The sequence goes on from NZ_CP020432.1 coordinate 1,622,476, forward strand.
TATGATAAGGGTGATTCGGTAAGTCAACTTCAACCTGCATTCTAATGTCCTCTCATGTTTGTTTTAATAAGACAAAAACCCTAAGCAATTGCTAGGGATCTCATCAGTATATTTAACATTTTGTTATCTCGTATCAGTCAGCGTCAAGCAATGCTTTGACACGCTTCATCTCTGAAATAGTAATTTGTCCGGGTGCGATAGATGAATCTAAATATGCAAATGTCCAACTAGATCCAGTTACATCACCAGCAAAACGAGAAATACGTCCAATTTTACTCATAGATACCGTCGCATAAACTTGATCAGGATTAATAGTCTTGAAACCGCGAGTGTAATTCATAACGTCTAAGACATCTTGTTCATTCTTTGGCATTACTGCGATTTTCACAACTCGTGGTGCTAGGGCTGTTAATTCTGAAAATATCTCCATAATATTCTCCGGTGTCTCTTGAAAATTGTGATAAGACAGGACTAAATTTGGAAATTCTAGCATTTCTTGAAAAACTTCTTTATGTGAAAAATACTCAAAATCAATATAATCTGGATTGTAGATAGAATTAATTTTCTGGATTAACTCAACATACTCAGCATCAGATAAGACAATATTACCACCTTCACGCGTTGTACGAAGAGTAAAAATAATTTCATGACCTGCGAATTTCTCAAAAATAGCTGGAGCTACATTAATAATGTCATCCTTTGGTAAGGCATCAGCTCGCCATTCAATAATATCAACACTATCAAATTTTGATAAATCTATTTCTTGAGCCTCTTCAAGACTGCGAGGCATTACTGGTACTACTATTTTCATTATTTTACCTTTATTGTAAATACTTTTAAATAATTACTTTGTTGGTCCTTATCATTTACAGTGAAATCTTCAGGCAACTGCTGTAAGCTAATGTAATTATGTGAAGCTTTACCAAACCCCTTTTCCAATTGTTTCTTAAATTGTGATACGGTTAGATTAGCTGCGTTAGTTGATGCAATGATAGTTCCACCAGGGGCTAAAATATCTAAAGCTTGTTCAATTAATTTATAGTAATCTTTAGTAACCGAAAAAGTTTGTTTTTTATTTCGAGCAAAACTTGGTGGATCAATAACAATCACATCATATGATAGATGTTTTCTTTTGGCATACTTATAATATTCAAAAACATCCATAACGATAAATCGATGGTTATCTGTGACAATCTGATTAGCATCAAAGTGTGCTTTTGAAAGTTCACGCGAGCGTTTTGCTAAATCAACAGAAGTTGTCTCTAATGCTCCTCCAACAGCTGCAGCTACAGAAAAAGCCGCAGTGTATGAAAACATATTTAGAACTTTTTTACCTTCTGATAGATTAGTTGCTAAGGCTTTTCTGACATCATGTTGGTCAAGGAAAATACCTGTCATTAACCCATCATTCAAAAAGACACTATATTTGATATTATTTTCTAAAATCAAAAATGATTCAGGAGCCTCTTGACCGTACAAATGAGCACTTTCAAAGTCTAAACCTTTGAAACGAATTTTTTCATATGCCCCTTTAATATTAGGATAGACCTGCTTAAAGGCTGCAACAATCATTTGTCGATTAGTATAAACAAATTCATTGTACCACGAAAAAAGAGCATAGTCACTATAAAAATCTATAGTTAGGCCACCAAAGTTATCTCCATCCTGATTAAACAAGCGGTAGGCTGTTGTTTGGCTAGATTTTTCAAATTTTTGACGCTTCTCTCTAGATTTTTCGAATAGCGATACAAAGTAATCATGGTTAAAATCAAAAATTTGTCTTGATAGTAACCAACCAATCCCTTTATTTTGTGGTGAAAGATAGGCCATCCCTAAGAATTGATTTGACTGTGAAAAAAGTTGAACCAACTGGTTAACTAAACTGGTATCAAAATCTTTTTTTTCCAGTAACTGAGCACCTGATTTGATTTTTCTTTCAACGACAGAATTCACTTTAAGTTTATTCATAAACAGTATTATAACAAATTTTTATCTTTTTTCATACTGAATTCGACCTTTCTTTACCGTATGTTACAAAATTTTATGTTATAATTTAATCTGAGATTTTATCTTTAGGAAAAAAATTAAAGGAAGTTCCTACTGTGAAAAAAATTAAAGATTTTGCTAGCCGTGCGATCAATACACGACTCGGCTTTATTTTATTGTTAGTAGTTATATATTGGTTAAAGACAATTTGGGCTTACCATACTGATTTTAATTTAGGTTTAGAAAATTCCTATCAGTTGTTTTTGACCATTATAAACCCCATCCCCTTAGGACTCTTAATCATAGGTTTGGCCTTATATGTTAAGCGAACCAAAGCTTTTTATATTACCGCTTTTATCACCTATGCTATCGTAAATATCCTTCTAATTGCAAACGCAATCTACTATAGAGAGTTTTCCGATTTCATTACAGTTAGCGCTGTCTTGGCTAGTAGTAAAACTTCGGCTGGCCTTGGAGACTCTGCTCTTAATCTATTGAGAATTTGGGATCTTGTCTACGTTTTCGATTTCATTATCCTTATTTTCTTATTTGCAACCAAGAAAATCCACTTAGATAATCGTCCATTTAATAAACGTGCTAGTTTTTCTATCACAGCTTTGTCTGGTTTACTCTTTTCAATTAACTTATTCTTAGCTGAAATTGATCGTCCAGAACTACTAAGTCGTGGTTTTTCAAACACCTATATTGTTAAAGCTCTTGGCTTGCCATCATTTTCGATTTATAGTGGTAATCAAACTTATCAAGCACAGAAAGAAAGAAATGGTGCCACTGCACAAGAATTAGCGACTGCCAAAAAATATGTAGCAGAGCATTATGCCAAACCCAATCCAGAATATTATGGTATCGGAAAAGGGCGAAACGTTATCATGATTCATTTGGAGAGTTTTCAACAATTCTTGATTGACTATAAATTAAATGTTGATGGTAAAGAACATGTGGTTACTCCATTTATTAACAGCCTTTATCATTCGAAAGAGACTATCTCCTTCTCTAACTTCTTCCATCAAGTCAAAGCTGGTAAGACATCCGATGCTGAGACACTCATGGAAAACTCACTTTTTGGTCTAAGTAGTGGTTCATTCATGGTTAATTATGGTGGTGAAAATACACAATTTGCTGCTCCACATATCTTAGCTCAAAATGGAGGTTACAGTAGTGCGGTCTTCCACGGAAACGTCGGAACATTTTGGAATAGAAATAATGCTTACAAACAGTGGGGTTATGACTACTTCTTTGACTCTAGCTACTTCTCAAAACAAACCAAAGATAATTCATTCCAATACGGTTTGAATGATAAATATATGTTTGCTGACTCTATCAAATATCTAGAGCACATGCAACAACCGTTTTATACTAAATTTATTACAGTAAGTAACCATTACCCTTACACAAGTTTGAAGGGAGAGTCTGACGAAGAGGGATTCCCACTTGCAAAGACTAACGATGAAACGATTAACGGTTATTTCGCCACAGCAAACTACCTTGATACAGCTCTTAAATCATTTTTTGAATATCTAAAAGCTGCTGGTGTGTATGATAATTCTATTATTGTAATGTATGGGGATCACTACGGTATTTCTAATACACGCAATCCTAGCTTAGCTGAATTATTAGGTAAAGACCCTGAAACATGGTCTGAATACGACAACGCTATGTTACAACGTGTTCCATATATGATCCACATTCCTGGCTATTCAAAAGGTTTTATCAGTAATACATACGGTGGTGAGGTAGATAATTTACCAACCTTACTTCATATTCTAGGGATAGACACGTCTAAATATACTCAGTTAGGACAAGACTTGTTATCTAAAGATAATAAACAAATGGTCGCTATGAGAACAACTGGTCAGTATATTACTCCTAAATACACTAACTATAGTGGACATCTCTATTACACTGATTCAGGACAAGAAATCACAAATCCTGATGAAACAACTAAAGCTGAAATAAAAACTATTCGAGATGCTACTAATAAACAATTATCTACAAGTGATTCGATTCAAACTGGAGATTTACTACGATTTGATGAAAACAATGGTTTGAAAACTGTAGAAGTTGAAAAATTCAATTACACACATTCTCTTAAAGCACTCAAAGCTAAAGAACGTAAATTGAAAGATCGTTCAACAAGCATATACAGCAAACATAACAACAAATCAACAGTTGATCTCTTCCACGCTCCAAGTTACTTGGAATTGCAAGATCCTAATAAGACACATAAAACATCTAAAAAATAATCTTTACCATTTAAAGTTTAATCCACACCTCAATCCAACGATTGAGGTGCTTTTTATACGGAATAATACTATAAAACAATAAAAATCAAAAAGGAAAATTATAACAATAATAAAGGTATCGGAATAAAACAAAAAAAGTTTCATTCTACATATATAGAACGAAACTTTTCACTTAAATTATAATATAGGTACTTTCTTTCTAGTAATTAAAAAAAGTTAGGCAGACCCAACTTTTTTATTTCTTATTTACCAAGTTTAGCTTTAGCTGCATCTGCAAGAGCTGTGAAAGCTGCTGCATCGTTAACTGCTAAATCAGCAAGCATTTTACGGTTAACTTCGATTTCAGCTAATTTCAAACCGTGCATCAATTGTGAATATGATAAACCATTCATACGAGCAGCCGCATTGATACGAGTGATCCATAATTTACGGAAGTCACGTTTTTTCTGACGACGGTCACGGTATGCATAGTAGTAAGAATTCATTACTTGTTCTTTTGCAGTACGGAACAAGATATGTTTTGCACCATAGTAACCTTTAGCTAATTTAAGTACGCGTTTACGACGTTTACGTGAAACAACTCCACCTTTAACACGAGCCATTTATATTTCCTCCAAATAATCCTTTATAATATGTAGTAAATGTTTACAGAGACCTTATTATTTAAGGCGAGTAAGCATTGCTTTAATACGTTTGAAATCTCCTGATGAAACCATAGTAGCTTTACGAAGATGACGACGTTGTTTTTTAGTTTTACCGTGGAAACGGTGTGAAGTAAACGCGTGGAAGCGTTTCAATCCACCTGAACCTGTGCGTTTAAAGCGTTTAGCTGATGCGCGGTGTGTTTTTTGTTTTGGCATTTTAAATTCTCCTCTTAAATAATACTATAAAGTCGACAATTATTTCTTGTCTGGAATTGGTGCAAGCTGCATAAACATTTGGCGACCATCCATCTTAGCTCTTTGCTCAATAATAGCGATATCTTGTGTCGCTTCAGCAAATTCCGCCAATACCTTTGCTCCAATTTCTTTATGAGTAATCATACGTCCTTTGAATCGGATAGAAACTTTAACTTTGTTACCTTTTTCAAGGAACTTACGACCGTTACGAAGTTTTGTTTCAAAATCCCCTTTATCAATAACTGGGCTAAGACGAACTTCCTTAACAGTAACAACGCTTTGTTTTTTACGTTGTTCTTTTTGTTTCTTTTGATACTCAAATTTGAACTTACCATAGTCCATAATTTTCGCAACAGGTGGTGTAGCTTGTGGCTGAATTAAAACCAAATCAACATTAGCATCATCTGCAATTGCTTGAGCTTCAGACAATGGTTTAATACCTAATTGTTCACCCTCGAGACCAACCAGACGAACTTCACGAACGCGAATTTCATCGTTAATGAATAGATCTTTTTTAGCTATGATCTTCACCTCTTTATTTTTTTAGAGAAAAACGAAAGCGGACTTGATAAATCAAGCCCGCACATATAATCTTCCTAGATGGAATCTTGACATGTTGGGCCAGACAACCTAAGTCGCAAGGCGAGAAGTTCTCACTTCTGCTTTTCTCATTGCAACTAGTATATCATGACTAATTCTTCATGTCAATTATTTTTTCTGCTTTTTCTTGAATAAAAGTTACAACACCTTCAATTGATACTCCTGTAGTATCAAATTCAATAGCATCTTCTGCTGCCTTTAATGGTGAAACTTCTCGATGGCTATCTTTATAATCACGAGCAGCAATTTCTGATTTCAGTGTTTCAAAATCACTCTCAATGCCTTTTTCTTGATTTTCTTTAAAGCGACGCTCAGCTCTTTCATCAACAGAAGCCACTAAAAAAATCTTCAATTCTGCATCTGGCAAAACAACTGTTCCTATGTCACGACCATCCATTATAATAGCACCATCTTTGGCTATACGACGCTGCTGGTTTACTAACTCTTCTCGAATCTCTGGGATAGCAGAAACCCACGAGACATTGTTAGTAACATCGTTTTGACGGATAGCTAAAGTAACTTCTTCTGTGCCAAGAAAGACTGTCTGGCTGCCATCTTCTGCTTTACCAAAAGAAATCGGTCTTTCAGCTAGGAGTCCTAAAATTTTCGAAACATCTTGTGCTTCATATCCATGCTGTAAAGCCAGATAAGTAGCACAACGATACATAGCACCTGTATCAAGGTAAGTGTAATTCAAATTTTTAGCAATAATCTTAGCGACAGTACTTTTCCCACTTGATGCTGGTCCATCAATAGCAATATTAATTGAGTTCATAATCCTCCCCTTAATTTACAACCACAGGATCGCCTGGATTAGCATACCAATACCCTGAGGTCATATGACCAGGATTAAGTTCTTGTAAACGAGCAACTGAGATACCTGCACGAGCAGCTATGGAGGCTGCTCCCTCACCTGGTTGAACTACGATTGTTCCACCGTTTACTGAAGATGATGTCGATGTCTCACTCGAACTTGCTACTGTACTAGAAGATGTTGTTGATTTATCACTAGTTTTAGTTTTTGATGATGACGTTGTTTTCTTACTTGTAGATGCTTTTTTCGTTTTAGAACTATTAACTTTTTGACTTGAAGCACCATAAAAACCAGAAGTTTCTTTTGCTCTGTCTTCTCCTCTATTTGAAGTATAAAATACTATAAATAAAATAGCAACGACAATAACAAAGAATGCACTCAAGAAAGCGGTAATCCAAGGAGTACTTGACACCACACCTCTACTCGTTCTTGTAATTTTGTCTTTTCTATGACTATTGTTTTCCACAACTTTTTTTTCCCATGGTTTTTTCGCCATGACTTCCCCCTTGTTAATCGTATCAATAAGTATTACAATAATACTATGAAAGTTGCACTAATTCCAGAAAAATGTATTGCCTGCGGGCTTTGCCAAACATATTCAAATATTTTTGATTATCAAGATGATGGTATCGTTAAATTTTCCGATACAGATAACCTAGAAAAAGAAATTCCAAGTTCTGATCAAGATACTGTTTTAGCAGTTAAATCATGTCCCACCAAAGCTCTTACGATTTTGTAAGAGCTTTTTTATCGTAGCGATAACATTCAAAATAATCCATTTTAATCAAATTATCGAGAAGCTCCACTTCTCCCTTAAATTTAGGTTCAATAGCTAGTGCATCTAAAAAATATTTTTTAGGCCATTTTCGCATGTAAAAAATACGCTCATGGTTATTATTAAATTTGATAGTGACACTTGATTTAGTGACCTCAATTTTAGCAATATCTTCAATTGGAAACTTAGATCGTCTTAAAAAGTTAAAAGATACAATCCTAAGATATCCATCTTCTTCAATAACAAAATAGCGATGAAATCCAATGCCTACTAAAACAATAAAGATGGCAAATAGAACAAATACCTGACTCGGAATCTCAGTTCTTTCATATAGCAGAGATAAACCAATAAAAATTGGTGCAATGGCTATTGACCAATAAATAATAGCCCAAGAAAGTTCAGGTTGCCAGTGATAACGTATCTTCCCAAATAATTTTATCATTTAACCACTCCAATCTGATATTTCTTTACTAATCCTTAGCAACGATGCCTAAAATAACATCAACTGCTTTTTCCATTGTTTGTAGACTAACGAATTCAAAGCGTCCATGCATGTTTTCACCACCTGCAAAAAGATTAGGAGTAGGGATTCCCATAAAGGAAATTTTAGAGCCATCTGTACCACCACGAATCGGTTCTATGATCGGCTTGATGTCTAACTCTTCCATTACTTCTTTAGCAATGTTGATAGGTGTCATGTCTTTTTCAATAACTTTCTTCATGTTGTAATATTGATCGTATAGTTTAACCTTTACACGTTCAGATTGTAATGCTTCATTCATATTATCAGCGATAGCTTGAGCCAATTGCTTACGTTTTAAGAAATTAACTTCCTCAAAATCTCGAATGATATATGAACTTTTAGCTTGATCAACTGTTCCACTTAAATCATATAAGTGATAAAATCCTTGATAGCCATCTGTTTGTTCAGGACGTTCATTTTCTGGTAATTGACTATGAAAATCTATAGCAAGCTGTAAAGCATTAATCATTTGATTTTTTGCAGTTCCAGGGTGAACGTTTCGTCCTTCAAATGTAAGCTCCAAACCAGCTGCACTAAAGGTTTCATACTGTAATTCTCCTAGTGGTCCACCATCCACTGTATAGGCAAAATCAACATCAAAATCTTTAACATCAAATTTATCTGCACCTATACCAATTTCTTCATCTGGTCCAAAGCCAACTCTAATTTCACAGTGCTCAATTTCTGGATGCGAAGCCAAATATTCCATAGCTGTCATGATTTCTGCTATACCAGACTTATCGTCTGCTCCCAGTAAGGTTTTACCATCTGTTGTAATCAATGTTTGCCCATGGTAATTATTTAAATTTGGAAAATCTTTCGGACTTAAAATGTAACCTGAGTCTCCAAGTTCAATATCTCCACCTTTATAGTCAACAATTTGTGGAGTAATATTTTCAGCATTGAAATCAGCTGTATCCATATGGGATATAAAACCTATTTTATGGCGTAAGCGGTCGCTTGTAGCAGGTAAGGTTCCAACCAAATACCCATTAGAAGGTAAATAATGAACATCTTTTAAACCAATTGCTTCCATTTCTGGTTTTAAAACTGTTAAAGCAAAGTCAACTTGACTTTGAGTTGTTGGCGTTTGTGTACTATTAGGATTACTTCTTGTATTTATTTTGACGTATGTTAAAAATCGTTCTAAAAGCTTTTCGTAAGACATCTTTCACCTCATATTTCTCCATTTAATTATAACATAAAAATAAGCTCACTATATTGTGACTACCTTAAAATTTCACAAATAATTTTGGTCGTCAAAAAACTAGGTTAAACAATTCTGTCTAACCTATTTTTTCATTAGTTAAGGTGCAACTTTCGGCGTAAGTCTTGAGCACGACTACCAATCATCTTATCAAGTAGATGGGTGGCCAGTGCCATAAAGCCATATACCCCTAAACCTATTGCACCGATAACGATAATGTAAACTAGACTTACCAGTCTACTATCGGGTACAATAACCAGGTTCATTAACCATATTATCATAGAAATAATAAAGCTCATCAATAGCGTTAGAATAAGGACTAAAGCACTTGTACGACGAATAGCTTGGCGTTTAAATCCTGTAATTTCATGTATTTTCAAATACATAAGAATTACTGGGATACAAAGAGCTACTGTCGTTGAGAAAAGTGGTCCATAGGCATGGAAAAGGAAAATGGAGGGAACTTGTAAAATAACTTTTGCCACCAGACCATATAGGAAGTAAATAATAGCTTTACGATTTTCAAACAATGCTTGTAGCATTGGTGCTAAAACAGTATAAATAGATAAAATAATTGTTTGAATAAGAGATATGACAAAAAGCCCTAAAGCTTGTCCCTGTGGTAACCCATAAAAGACTGTATACAAAGGTTTTGCTAAAATAACGGATCCTGCAACAGCTGGCAGTAAAAACATTAGTAACATTTGTAAATTATTAACAACCAAACGAGCGGCGGCTTTTTTATCATTCTTAACAAAATTCTCTGTTAACAATGGAATACCAACTCCAGCAATTGCGGTAGCAACAGCAATTAGAATCATCGTAACTTTACCAGGGTTGCTTGAAAAGTAAGCAAACATAACCCGTAATTCTTCACTTGAATAATTCGTAAAGAGCGCCATCGTATTCCCAAATGAAAACTGATCAATCAATTTGAAAATTTGAATTGCTGCACCAGTAATAATAAAAGGGATTGCTTCCTTAACAGTCTCAATTAGGATTTCTTTAGTATCTAATTTAATGTGCTCTGGAGTTTTACTAATCAAGGCAGATAGCATATTATAACGCCATAAGAAATAAAGCAGCACAGCTATACTAGCAAACATACCGACAAAGGCGGCGAATGTTGACTGTGTCACAGCAGCAATATAATCTCCTGATCCTAGACGCATAATATAGAAAGCAGTTAATAACATCCATATGACACGTATAATCTGCTCAGCGACTTGACTAATGGCATACGGTTTTAAATTATTAAAACCTTGAAAAAAACCACGTAAAACACTCATTGAAGGAAAAACTAAAACAGCTAGAGTTAGACTACGCAATATTGGAACGAGTTCTTGCCCTCCTTTACTAAGTGAAGCAAATAGAGGTGAACCAATATACATAATTAATGCAAAAACTCCACCTAAAATCAGCATAAACTGCAAGATTTTCCGAACCAGATAAATGCTCATCTCTTCTTTACCTAAAGTGTTATACTTAGATACTTGTTTTGCAACTGCTACTGGAATTCCAACAGTTGATATCAAAAGAAATAAAGCATAGATTTCATATCCCATCCCAAATAAAGCATTTGCTTCGGCAGCATGCTTTCCCATCCAAACATACCAAGGGATAATATAGATGGCTCCCAGCAAGCGACTAATGAAATTCCCTGCTGTTAACCAAGCCGTCCCTTTGACCATTTGTTCTTGCTGACTAACTTTTGTTGTTTTTTGTGACATGGTAAACTTTCTATTTTCAATATTATTTAGCATTTAAAAGACAAAAATCTCAGAAATATCACTTTATTATAAACTTTTACCTTAGACTTGTAAAACGAGAACATAAAGTCTAAAATAAGGAGTATGATTACAATAGATAAAATTTTAGAAATTTTAAAAAATGACCATAATTTCAGAGAGATTTTGTTTCATGAGCATTATTATTATAACTGGACACAAAATGTAACTTTTAATGCCTTATCATATGATAGTCGTCAAATTTCATCTGATACTTTATTTTTTGCTAAGGGTGCCACTTTTAAAAAAGAATATCTAGATTCTGCAATCACAGCAGGCCTTTCTTTTTACGTTTCTGAGATAGATTACGGCGCCGATATTCCAGTGATATTAGTCAATGATATCAAAAAAGCCATGAGTTTGATATCTATGTCTTTCTATAATAACCCACAAAACAAACTTAAACTTCTAGCTTTTACTGGAACAAAAGGAAAAACAACTGCGGCTTACTTTGCTTATCATATGCTAAAAGTAAACCATCGTCCTGCTATGCTCTCAACTATGAACACAACATTAGATGGTAAATCTTTCTTTAAATCACATCTCACAACCCCCGAGAGTCTTGATTTATTTCGGATGATGGCTACAGCCGTTGAGAATCAAATGACACACTTAGTCATGGAAGTATCAAGCCAAGCATACCTAACCAAACGTGTTTATGGTTTAACCTTTGACGTTGGCGTTTTCTTAAATATTAGTCCCGATCATATTGGTCCTATCGAGCACCCTACATTCGAAGATTATTTTTTCCACAAACGGCTCTTGATGGAGAATAGCAATGCTGTCGTTGTAAATAGTCAGATGGATCATTTTAATATTGTCAAAGAACAGGTAGAATATATTCCTCATGATTTCTATGGAGATTATTCTGAAAATGTTATCACAGAATCACAGGCCTTTTCTTTCCATGTCAAAGGAAAGTTGGAGAACACCTACAATATCAACCTGATTGGAAAATTCAATCAAGAAAATGCTCTCGCAGCTGGACTTGCTTGTCTCCGACTTGGTGTTTCAATTGAAGATATAAAAAACGGAATTGCACAAACTACCGTCCCTGGCCGCATGGAAGTCCTAACACAAACCAACGGCGCAAAGATTTTCGTTGACTATGCCCACAACGGAGACAGTTTGAAGAAATTATTAGCTGTTGTTGAGGAACACCAAAAAGGGGATATTATATTAGTGCTCGGAGCTCCTGGTAATAAAGGTCAAAGCCGTCGTAAAGACTTCGGAGATGTCATTAATCAACATCCTAATCTACAAGTGATACTCACTGCAGATGATCCTAATTTTGAAGATCCCTTAGTTATCTCACAAGAAATCGCAAGCCATATTAATCGTCCGGTTACTATCATCATTGATCGAGAAGAAGCAATTGCTAATGCCAGTACTCTTACTAATTGCAAACTAGATGCAATTATTATCGCTGGTAAAGGGGCAGATGCTTATCAAATTATCAAAGGAAATCGTGACAATTACTCTGGAGATTTAGAAGTTGCGAAAAAATACCTTAAATGATAAAAAAAGCTAAACAATAATGATTATTGATACTATTTTGAATCATTCTAAATAATTATCATTTCGTTCACATTTTTCTTAATTAATGCTAAAAAAGGCTTTTGTAAGCCTTTTTTCTATGTTATAATGAACTTAATTTTTTGCTAGAAAGGTTCTCTATGTCTCACATAAAATCAGAAAACATTATTGTATCTTACGATCAGAAAGAAATCATCAATAATCTTTCCCTCAGTATACTTAACCAAAAAATAACAACGATTATTGGTGCCAATGGATGTGGAAAGTCTACTCTTTTGAAGGCTCTCACACGGATCCATAAAATAAAAGATGGTACTATCACTATTGATGGTCATGATATTGCACATTTACCCACAAAGGAAATTGCTAAGAAGATTGCACTTCTCCCACAGGTGTTAGAAGCAACTGAAGGGATAACAGTTTATGAACTAATATCTTATGGACGGTTCCCACACCAAAAATACCTTGGCAATTTGACAAATGATGATCGTAGTAAAATCCATTGGGCGATGGAAATGACTAACGTAGCGCAATTTGCTAATAGAGATGTTGATGACCTTTCAGGAGGTCAGAGGCAAAAAGTATGGATTGCTATGGCTTTAGCACAAGATACAGATACTATCTTTTTAGACGAACCTACAACTTATCTTGACATGAATCATCAATTAGAAGTCTTAGAATTGCTCAAAAAACTTAATAACGAAACGCAAAAAACAATTATTATGGTCCTACACGACCTAAACCTGTCTGCGCGCTATTCTGATTATCTAGTTGCAATGAAAACCGGTAAAATTATCTATGAAGGTAGTCCTAGTCAGATCATGACTAAAGATATTATCAAAGATATTTTTAAGATTGATGCTCATATCATTCAGGACCCTATTAGTAAACAACCTGTTTTGTTATCTTATCAATTATCAACTGATCAAAATTAATATTATTTAGGAGATGTTATCTTATGAAAAAAATTGGAATTATTGTCCTCACACTACTGACCTTCTTTTTGGTATCTTGCAGACAACAAACTAAAGAAGAAAGCACTAAAACAACTATTTCTAAAATGCCTAAAATTGAAGGCTTCACCTATTATGGAAAAATTCCTGAAAATCCGAAAAAAGTAATTAATTTTACATATTCTTACACTGGGTATTTATTAAAACTAGGTGTTAATGTTTCAAGTTACAGTTTAGACTTAGAAAAAGATAGCCCCGTTTTTGGTAAGCAACTGAAAGAAGCTAAAAAATTAACTGCTGATGATACAGAAGCTATTGCCGCACAAAAACCTGATTTAATCATGGTTTTCGATCAAGATCCAAACATCAATACTCTGAAAAAAATTGCACCAACTTTAGTTATTAAATATGGTGCACAAAATTATTTAGATATGATGCCAGCCTTGGGGAAAGTATTCGGTAAAGAAAAAGAAGCTAATCAGTGGGTTAGCCAATGGAAAACTAAAACTCTCGCTGCCAAAAAAGATTTACACCATATCTTAAAGCCTAACACTACTTTTACTATTATGGATTTTTATGATAAAAATATCTATTTATATGGTAATAATTTTGGACGCGGTGGAGAACTAATCTATGATTCACTAGGTTATGCTGCCCCAGAAAAAGTCAAAAAAGATGTCTTTAAAAAAGGGTGGTTTACCGTTTCGCAAGAAGCAATCGGTGATTACGTTGGAGATTATGCCCTTGTTAATATAAACAAAACGACTAAAAAAGCAGCTTCATCACTTAAAGAAAGTGATGTCTGGAAGAATTTACCAGCTGTCAAAAAAGGGCACATCATAGAAAGTAACTACGACGTGTTTTATTTCTCTGACCCTCTATCTTTAGAAGCTCAATTAAAATCATTTACAAAGGCTATCAAAGAAAATACAAATTAAAAGAAAGCTCCTCTTATGTTTAAAGCTTCAAAAAAACTCGTTCAAAAAAATAAGTCAAATCATTTTTGGCTTGTTTTTTTCATAACACTTATACTATTTCTTATTGGTTGTTACGCCAGCTTACGATTTGGTGCTATCAATTTCAAGACTAGTGATTTAATAACTGTTTTAAAAAATCCCTTAAAAAACTCTAATGCTCAGGATGTTATTTTTGACATTAGACTACCACGCATAATTGCAGCTATCTTAGTAGGTGCAGCTATGTCACAAGCAGGTGCTATTATGCAGGGAGTCACTCGAAACGCCATTGCTGATCCTGGACTACTAGGTATTAACGCCGGAGCTGGGTTAGCCCTTGTTGTTGCATATGCTTTTTTAGGGAGCATGCACTATAGTACGATTCTCATTGTCTGCTTACTAGGGTCTGTCATTTCTTGTCTTTTAGTCTTCACACTCTCTTATACAAAGCAAAAGGGTTACCACCAACTACGACTCATTTTAGCTGGAGCGATGATCTCCACACTTTTTACGTCTGTTGGACAAGTGGTTACATTATACTTTAAACTCAATCGAACTGTTATCGGTTGGCAAGCAGGTGGTTTATCCCAAATTAACTGGAAAATGCTAATCATAATAGCACCTATCATTATTTTAGGTTTACTTATTTCACAACTCCTAGCACATCAATTAACTATCTTGAGCCTTAATGAATCTGTGGCCAAAGCATTGGGACAAAAAACTCAATTAATGACTGCGTTTCTATTACTTATTGTTTTGTTTTTATCGGCTTCATCAGTCGCGTTGATAGGAACCGTTTCTTTCATTGGATTGATTATTCCACATTTTATTAAGCTTTTTATTCCCAAAGATTATCGTCTGTTATTACCTTTAATAGGATTTTCAGGGGCTACTTTCATGATCTGGGTAGACTTATCATCTCGTATTATAAATCCCCCTTCAGAGACACCAATTAGTTCTATAATCAGTATCGTAGGGCTTCCATGTTTCCTATGGTTAATTAGAAAAGGGAAAAATCTATGATTCAAAAAAATAAAGCTCCTTTTGTTTTA
Organism: Streptococcus sp. 'group B'; assembly: GCF_002073795.1. Classification (NCBI taxonomy): domain Bacteria; kingdom Bacillati; phylum Bacillota; class Bacilli; order Lactobacillales; family Streptococcaceae; genus Streptococcus; species Streptococcus sp. 'group B'. The sequence goes on from NZ_CP020432.1 coordinate 1,637,825, forward strand.
ATATCATCTGTCATTATCCTACTATTATTAATACTAGTATCAATTTCACTTGGCTATGCTAATACTTCCGTTATTGACGTTTTAAAACTAATAAGTGGAAAATCTGATGATGCCTTCCTTTTTATCATTACTAACATTCGTTTACCTCGTATTATTGTCTGTATCTTTGGGGGAGCTTCTTTAGGAATTGCTGGGTTGCTATTACAGACATTAACCAAAAATCCACTAGCTGATTCCGGTATTCTTGGTATCAATGCTGGAGCTGGATTAGTAATCGCTCTAACCATAGGAACATTTAATGTTAGCAATCCAACTATATTATACTTTTTACCCCTATTTGCTATGTTTGGAGGGTTGGTAACTATTTTTCTTGTCTATCTTATGTCATACAGAAGAAATCACAATATTAGCCCTACACGATTAATCATCACTGGTATCGGAATATCTACAATGATTTCAGGCGTTATGATTTCTATTATTAGTCAGTCTAATAATCAAAAAATGGATATGATCGTTGAATGGCTTAGTGGAAAAATTACAATTAGTTCCTGGACTACCATTATCACTTTTATCCCGATTCTCATTTTGTTATGGGGATTAGCATATAGTCGCAGTCGCCACCTTAATATTATGAACCTAAACGAGCAGACTGCTCTCGCTCTAGGGCTTCATTTAAAAAAGGAAAGAATATATACTTTGATGCTGGCAAGTAGCCTTGCTGCTATTAGCGTCGTCTTAATTGGTAATATTACTTTTATAGGCTTACTCGCTGGGCACTTAAGTAGACGACTATTAGGAAATAACCATAAAATTATACTACCTAGCTGTCTTCTTATTGGTGCTATTATCCTATTGGTATCAGATACTATAGGTCGTCTCCTCTTAGTTGGTACAGGTATACCCACTGGATTGGTTGTATCAATAATTGGTGCCCCCTATTTTCTCTGGTTGATGACAAAAGTTGACTAAAAAAGACTGGACAAACTTCCAGTCTTTTTTTATGTTAAGTAAATCTTTAAAGCTTCAACATCAAGTTTAGCATTTAAACGATAGGTAGTATCTTGGTTTAAGCTAATATATCCAAGTAATTCTAAAGCTTGGATAAAAATATCTGTACGTTTTTGCTTAACACTATCCTTGCGAAGAAATTTCAATATAAAGCTTGACATATATTTTAAAGCATATTCCGAATTAACATCTCCTAAAAGTTGATAAAGCTTTTTTTGTTCTCTTGAAAGTGGATAACAGTTAGTTAGTTTATAGAAATAATTAGAAAGAGTCAAAGTGTTTCTTTCAAAATCTGTCTCTTCTACAAATACCAAGTGATTGGTTTGGTTATCTAAATTTGTCACAAATTTTCGCTTCTGTAATAACTGATAGATTTGACTAGCAGAATCTATGAAAACCAAATCATCTAATGCTAATCCATCCAGCGAACTCAGAAAAGGAAGATTAAGGCTGTAGCGTTTATTTTGGCGAAGGATATATCCATGATTAATATATTCTTCTAACAAACGGTCAATTTTAGAATAGTCTGTAAAGTGGGACTTTATTTGTCTTAGTGTTACATCATCATGTATCCAAAGATAGTTAATAAGCTCCTTAAAAAACTCTTGTCTTTCTAACTTTCCTGGATTAAACGTTAATATCATAAAAACGCTCCTAAATGTATGACTAAAAAAACGGGACGCAGCCCGTTTTACATGATTAATTAAGCATTGTAGCTTTCTGTCAATTGAGGAACAACTTGTTTTTTACGTGATACTGCCCCAGCAAGAAAAGCGTGGTTATTTTCAAGTGTAAATTCAAAAGCTGCTTCAACTTTAGCCATATTTGAACCGAGAGCTAAAATCTCTGAATTTGAATTAACAATGTCAGTAATCATCAATACAAAATCCGAATAACCTTCTGTGACAATTGCTTCTTGAATAGCAACTTCAATCTCTTCTTGACGTGCTAAAATATCGTTAATGTCCACAGTATTAACTTGTGCAACACGAACAGCTTCTCCATTTAATTCAAATGTTTTAGCATCAATATCAATTAACTCCGCTGCAGTCTTACTTGAGAGGTTAGTACCTGCTTTAAGCATTTCTAAACCATATTCTTCTAAGTTTACACCTGCAAGCTCTGCTAGTTCTTTTGCAACTGGAATATCTGAAGCATGAGTTGTTGGTGATTTCAAAAGAAGAGTATCTGAAATCAAACCTGATAATAATAAACCAGCCAACTCTTTGGGTACTGATACTCCATTTTCCTTAAACATACGGTAAACAATCGATGATGCTGAGCCAACTGGTTCCAAACGCATATATAACGGATTGGCAGTCTCAAAGTTAGCAACACGATGATGATCAACAACACCATAAACTGTCACATCTTTAATATCAGAAATAGATTGTTGGAATTCGTTATGGTCAGTTAAAATGACTGTCTCTACACCCTCTGCTTTTGCAGATTCTACTACTCGAGGTGCTTGAACACCAAAATAATCTAAAACATATGCTGTTTCTTCATTTGGAGTTCCTAAAGCAACGGCCTCTGTGTCAAGCCCCCAAGCTTCTTTAGCTAGATATGCAAAAGCAACTGATGATCCAATAGCATCTGAATCTGGATTTTGGTGACCAAAGACTAAAATTTTAGACATGTTTTTACCTCTTCTTTTATATTCACCTTATTGTAGCAAAAATTGAATAACTTAGCAAAAAATCTTACTAGGAAGCCCTTTGCAACTAAAAAAGTTGAATAAAATTCAACTTAAAACTAATTTTGAATTCTTTTTAGATATTCTGTATAGGATTCTGTTTTCATGATATCTTTAGCGTTTTTAACACGTTCTGGAGTTGGTGGTTTCACACCAGCTAATGGATACGGAATTCCTAATTCACGCCATTTGAACTCTCCCATAGTATGATAAGGCAATACTTCAAATTTATCGACATTATCAAGTGTTTGGACAAATTCACCCAAACGTTTTAAATGGTCATCAATATCAGTCAATCCAGGAACTAAAACATGACGAATCCATACCGGAGTACCTCTATCAGATAAATATCTAGCAAACTGTAAAATATTTTTGTTAGACTGACGAGTTACAATTTTATGTTGTTCTGGATCAATTTCTTTTAAGTCAAGGAGTACCAAATCAGTAACATCTAACAATTTTTCAAGGATAGCATGGTATTCTGGTGTTGCTCGATAAGCAAAACCACAAGTATCTAGCGTCGTATGAATACCTAGTTTCTTAGCCTCAATAAAGAGAGCTGTAATAAAGTCAATTCGCAGCATTGCTTCACCACCTGAAACTGTGATACCTCCATCTTTTCCCCAAAAATGTTTATAACGAAGAGCTTCTTTTAGAACATCCTCAACGGTGCGTTCCTTTGAATTGTTAGTTTCCATTTCCCAAGTATCAGGATTATGACAGTATTGACAACGCATTTTACATCCTTGCATAAAAATGATAAAACGAATACCTGGCCCATCCACAGAGCCGAAACTTTCTGTAGAATGGATCATTCCTGTTACTTTTTTATAGTCTATTTCTGCCATTTCATCACCTTGTAACCGTTTTTATGACTTTATTATATCATTTTCATGAAAAAAAGACTAAGTAATCTTAGTCTTTTTCAATATTCTGTTCTATATCAGACAATAGCACTTTCAATTTTGTTATACGACCATCTTTAACTTTATCATTAATCAAAGTGATGCGTTTATCTTTGCTGTCTACTTCGTAAGCTACTTTTTCCTCTTGGTTTGGAATACTACCCACACCAGTTAAATAATAACCCGCAATTGTATCAACATCATCACTTTCTAACTCTGTCTCAAAATAATCATTAAATTCATTAAGCGTCATAGTTCCTAGAACAATATAGATATTCTCATCGATTTCCCTGACAAATTGTTCAGCTGTATCTGTTTCATCATCAATTTCGCCGACAATTTCTTCCAATAAATCCTCTAGAGTTACTAAACCAGCAACGCCACCATATTCATCTAGTAAAATGGCCATTTGATTTTGAGTGTTGCGTAATGCTTTTAAAAGATCATCTACAAAAATCGTTTCTGGAACAAAAAGAGGTTCCTGAAGTATTTTTCGCAAGTCGATAGTATCAAAACCAGTTTTAAAGCCCGCTTCCAATAAGCGCTTGGTATGTAAAACACCAACAACTCTATCTTTATCGTCATCATAAACAGGGACACGAGAAAAGTTTTGTGATAAAATTCCTTCAATATTTGATTGTGCATCATTGTTGATGTCAATCATGAAAGCATCAGTACGCGGAACCATAACTTCACGCGCCATCATTTCATCTAGCGAGAAAATCCCTTGCAGCATCTCAATTTCTTCAGCATCCAAAGTTTCTTCACTATTCGTCAACATATATTCAATTTCATCACGTGTCATCTTCTCGTCAGCATCATCAAAAGTCATCGGAGTGATTCTACTCAATAAGTTAGTTGAAGCTGAGAGCAACCATACAAAGGGGCTTACTATTTTCCCCAGAAAGATAATAATGGGAGCTGAAACAATCGCTAGACGATCTTTCAAATTCATAGCAATACGCTTAGGATATAATTCTCCTAGAACAATAGAGACATATGTTAAAAAGATTAGCGCAATAATACTCCCTGCTGTACGGGCTGTTGCTGAATTTCCTAGCCATCCTGAAATCACATGTCCTAGTGAGGCAGATAAACTAGCCCCTTGCAAAAGGCTAATAAAAGTAATACCAACTTGAATTGTTGATAAAAAATTATTGGGATTTTCAAGAACGTCCAAAAGACGTCGATACCTTTTGTCCCCTTCTTCAGCTTTCTGTTCTACTTTAGAGCGGTTTAGCGATACTAAAGCCATTTCAGATGCTGAAAAGAAGGCGTTAAACAGGGTTAATATTAATAAAATAACAAATTGTAGTAACAAACTCTGACTGCCAGGGTCTTCCATGGAAAATTACTCCTAAATAAAAATTATTTGAATTTAGCTGATAGCGATTAACTCTACCAACTGTTCTTCTATTAGATAATGCTATTATTATATCATATAATAGCACTGAGCGCATAGTCGATAATATTGTTTATGGCATTTTATAGCAATTAGTAATTTCTCAAAGTAAGTTCCGTCTGCCCTCCAAAACCGGAAGTTAGTGTGAAAAGGATTTTTATGGTGGAATTAAGTCTGAGACGTTTGGGTTAGAAATGAGTTTATCCATCATGACAAAACACAAACACCTAACTCTCTCAGACCGTAATGACATCCAATCTGGTTTGGATAGAGGAGAAACCTTTAAAGCCATCGGGCTTAATCTACTGAAACACCCTACTACTATCGCAAAAGAAGTCAAACGAAATAAGCAACTAAGAGAATCAACCAAAGACTGCCTAGACTGTCCGCTACTAAGAAAAGCTCCCTATGTTTGTAATGGGTGTCCAAAGAGGAGGATCAACTGTGGTTACAAGAAGACCTTCTATCTTGCTAAGCAAGCTCAAAGAAACTATGAAAAACTTTTAGTTGAATCTAGAGAAGGAATCCCTTTGAACAAAGAGACCTTCTGGAAAATAGATAGAGTGCTTTCTAATGGGGTCAAGAAGGGCCAACGTATCTATCATATCCTCAAAACCAACGATCTAGAAGTGAGTTCTTCAACCGTTTATCGACACATCAAGAAAGGCTACCTATCCATCACACCAATCGACCTACCCAGAGCTGTGAAGTTCAAAAAAAGGCGAAAGAGCACACTCCCTCCTATTCCAAAAGCGATTAAAGAAGGGCGACGGTACGAGGATTTTATAGAACACATGAACCAATCAGAGCTGAACTCCTGGCTTGAAATGGACACGGTTATTGGACGGATTGGTGGAAAGGTCCTTCTCACCTTCAATGTCGCCTTCTGTAACTTCATCTTTGCCAAACTGATGGATTCTAAGACAGCTATCGAAACTGCTAAACACATACAGGTCATTAAGAGGACACTCTATGATAACAAGAGAGACTTCTTCGAACTCTTTCCTGTTATCCTAACGGATAATGGTGGGGAATTCGCTAGAGTGGATGATATTGAGATAGATGTTTGTGGACAGTCTCAACTCTTCTTTTGTGACCCTAATCGGTCTGACCAGAAAGCAAGAATCGAGAAGAATCATACCCTCGTGAGAGACATACTGCCTAAGGGGACTTCCTTCGACAACTTGACTCAAGAGGACATTAATCTGGCACTATCTCATATCAACAGCGTTAAGAGACAGGCTCTAAATGGTAAAACGGCTTATGAGCTATTCTCTTTTACTTACGGAAAAGACATCGCAAGTATACTCGGTATTGAGGAAATTACTGCGGAAGACGTCTGCCAATCTCCCAAACTATTAAAAGACAAAATCTAACCTAATCAACTAACTGATACAACCTAAACGTCTCACACTAACTTCAACCATAGCGGAACTTAGTCTGAGACGGATTTTCGTTGGTTTTTATTGGTTTTTATCAGACTAAATTCCATTTCTACTAGAGGTGGAACTTACTTTGAGAATTTAGCTTTTATAGCAATTATCATTTTTGCTAATTGCCTAAAGATAGTTACACCTCATTTTCATATGATTGTAACTTTTCTACCATAATTAAAAAGGGGGGCGTATTAACTTGATTGAGTGGTTGATAAAGCATTGTAGCGAAATTATTCTGTGGTAATTGTTCCACGAATGCTATCACCGCATCTCTCTCACTTTTTCCACCATCATGACCATAATAAACCATAAGTGATAGACGTCCACCTACTTCTAAAATGTCTAAAACGTTTTTGATTGCCTTGATAGTTGTGTGTGGTTTTGTAATAACTGTTTTATCCGCTGAGGGTAAGTATCCCAGATTAAATATAGCCGCTCTTAAAGGTGTATGAACATACTGTTCCAAATTTTCATGCCCATCCAAGATAAGTTCAGCGTTAGAGATCCCTTGCTCCGTGAGCTTTGCTTTCGTTTTTGCTATTGCTTCTTCTTGAATATCAAATGCATAAACTTTTTTAGAACTTTTCGCTAAAAAAACAGTATCATTCCCATTTCCCATAGTTGCATCAAGCGTTATTGCTTCTTTATCAATAACTTCTGCTAAAAAATCATGAGAAAGATGAATTGGTCTTTTAATCATGTTTTACCTCAACTTTACATCCTTGATATGACTGTCTTTTCTCCATTTCTTTGTCAATGGCATTAAGCACTTCCCATTTATTAAGGCTCCACATCGGTCCAATTAACATATGACGTGGCGCATCACCAGTAATTCGGTGAATAACAATATGTTTTGGAATAATCTCCAGTTGGTCACAAATAATCGAAATATAGTCTTCTTGACTTAACAAACGTAAACGACCTTCATGGTAATCTCTCTGCATTCTTGTATTAATCATAAGATGCAGAAGGTGTAATTTTATACCCTGAATATCATTATCCGTAACACATCGACGAACATTTTCCACCATCATATCATGTGTCTCCCCTGGGAGACCATTTATTAGGTGAGAAACGATTTCTACTTTAGGAGCTAATTCTCGTACTCTCTTAACAGTTTTTTTGTAAAGGTCATATGAATGTGCTCTATTTATTAATGCAGAAGTTGCTTCATAAGTTGTCTGAAGGCCTAATTCTAAAGTCACATGCATTCTTTCAGAAAGTTCAGCGAGATAGTATATAGTTTCATCAGGTAAGCAATCCGGCCTTGTTCCGATGTTGATCCCGATAACTCCTGGCTCATTAATAGCCTGTTCGTAACGCTCTTTAATTATCTCTAACTTAGCATGGGTATTGGTAAAATTTTGAAAATAGACTAAGTATTTATTAACCTCAGGCCACTTTCTATGCATGAAATCAATTTCTTTATAGAATTGTTCACGAATAGGAGCTTCTGGAGCAACTATAGCATCCCCTGAACCAGAAACTGTGCAAAAAGTGCACCCTCCTCTAGCAACTGTTCCATCTCTGTTAGGACAGTCAAAACCAGCATCTATAGGTAATTTAAATATTTTTTCTCCAAAGAGTTCTCGATAATAATCATTAATCGCACGATAACGTTTTTTCATAGGATAATTGTATCACAATTTTAACTAAAATAACCTCACTACTACAATAAAACTAAAAAAGATTGGAACGTCAGTTAGTCCCAATCTTTTATTTACTTCACTTTCTTTAACCAATCCTTGGATAAAAAGATATACGCAGTTAGATTCAAAATACCATAAGCAAGTATAAAACCAGCTAAAACATCTGTCGGAAAATGAACCCCTAGGTAAATACGAGATAACCCAATTAAAAAAATGAGCAAACCCAATGTACCTTGGCACAACAGTTTCCATATACTCTTAGGCATATAGTACTGCAATAAAATAATACTACTCCCAAATATCATAAATGTTCCCATCGAGTGCCCACTGGGAAACGAATAGCCACCTGCAAATACTAAATGGGTTAAAGTTGGTCTCACTCTTTGAAAAATAAGTTTTAAAGAAAGTATACATATACCAGAGATAATAGCATTTACTGCGATAAATCTAGCTTGAGGATACCACTTCTTAAGGTAACAGAAAGTGACGCTCATAATCGCAATAGCTATCTGGCTTACAGTATTACCAACCACAGTGATTAACTTAAAAAATCTTGTAGAAAGATTTGGCAACTGTCCTCTAACACTTTCTTGAATAGTTTGGTCAAATGCGATTACAGTGTCGGGCCAATATTTGATGACCAATCCTAAACTGAAAAATAAGATAATAGCAATAAATGCTTGAATAAGTTTACTATTTTGACGAGATAACATTAGTCTTTTTATATCTTTCTAATATTGGCAAACAAGCCACGTAAGTTAGATAGAAAACAATCGAAATTAAAATTCCCTCAACGATATTAAATGGAATAACCATTGTTAAAAGGTAATTGCCTACACCAATAAATGTTCTGATATCAAAGTTAGCAAATATAGCATACAAAGGAATCGCAAAGACATAGTTGAGAGCTACCATAGATACAGTCAAGCTAACTGTACCAAATAAACTAGCTTTAATAAAATCTTTTGCACTCTCTCTATTTTTCCAGAAAATAGCGAAACTTGCTAAAAATAGAGCTAGAGCAACCATATTCATCGGTAAACCGATAAAGGTTTCTGGACCACGATTAGCAAGTATAACTTTTAAAAGTGATCTTAATAAGAGTACACCATAACTTGATTTCAAATCAAATAAAATAAAAGCAACTAACATCGGAAGGATTGAAAAATCAACCTTTAAAAATTCTGCTCCTGGTATTAATGGAAATGAAACCATCATCAATACAAAAGATAAGGCAGAAAGAATGGCGATTGTCACCATTTTACGTGTATTTGTCATAAAAAAATTCCTCCAATTTAAATAAATTGAAAGAAGCTCCAAAGGTAAGCGTAGGTACGCGAAAAAAACCTTTGTCTTCTCCCATCCAGACTTTACTGTCGGTTGTGGAATCTCACCACATCAGCTTTCGCTCGCGGACTGATGCTTCACAACTGACAAATAAGTTGGAAGCGATTACCGCCGGTCGGGAATTACACCCTGCCCTGAAGACACCTATAGCATAACAAAAAAAACTTGCAATTGCAAGTTTTTTAATCACTAATTAGTAGTAGATTGTATAATATTAATTTTTAACATCAATTAATTGACAGCGCACTAATACTCTAGCTACTCCTGCCTTTGTACAAGTAAACAAGCTTAAGTCCCAATCATTGTCTGATGTGGCAGTTTTATAAACTTTTTCAATCGCTGTTGGTTCAATAATTTCTCTATTACCGATTTTGTAGTGATAGATTTGCCCTGTTGTAGTTGTAAAATAAACATCCGTTCCCATATCTACATTTTTTAAAGCATCAAAATGATAAGGAAAATTATGCGCACAAATCACCATGTTATTAGTTAAATAAGAACCATAATACCTTGTAGGCGTCTTAGACAGTTGTTCAAAACTATAATTAGCAGCTACCGGTAAATGCAGTTTTAAGTTCGGAATATCCAGAGTTCCCAAGTAATCTGTTTTATCCAACTTTTTTACAGGTAATTCTCCATTTTCTGAACCCTTTACTTGATGCGTAATAGATTTATCAAGCACCTTGACAATATGCTGAGAAGTTAAATCAGCTTGATGCGCCTGATTAATATTATACCAACCCCAATAGATTCCAGAACTTACCAGAATAATTCCGAGTATAGCTAAAAAATTTGCTGAATATCTTCTAATCACGTCTTCTTCTCCATTTTAAAGCTATTATTAAACACAGAAGTCCTGACATAATTAGTATAGGTATTGGCCACCATACTTGTCCAGTAAACGGAAGCTTTCCCTTTGTCTGATGTGTTACTGTAGGAGTAATTGTCTCTTCTTTTTTAGGTTTAGCATTTAAAGGGCTCATTTTCTCAAATGCTGTAATATCGTACTTCCCATCCTTAGGTATTGATAGTATAAAGGGAGACATTAGTTCATAACCTTGAGCCGTTTTAGTCTGAATAAATAGATAAATCCCTTGAGGAAGATTGTTCGCAACAATACCTTCAGCCGGTAAATTATCAAACGTTTGTAAAGGTTGAGTTTTATGAACAGCTTTTGTTAGTAGATTGACGTATTTGGCTTGGTTACTATCAAGGTTTACTTGTGTTAGATCATCGTCTTTTATTCCAATACCTTGAAATGGGGTAGTTAGAGTAAAAACTTGATTACCATCAACATCTTTAGCTTGTGCTACTTGGTAAACAAGTAAATTACCGCCAGCGATACCTTGATTATTATACTTATTTTGTATAGTAATAGAACCCGTTTTCATCTGATCATTGGTATCAGCAGACACAAGTTGAGTACTTAGACTAAATAATAAGAGAAGAGTTATCTTTAGGATCTTTTTATAAATCATTGTTCTCTTCCTTTCTCATTGCTTGTTTTAAAATTTTCTTACGTTGACGTGCTCTCCTAGTTACTTCTAAAGAGATTAAAAGTAAAATCAAAGTAAGGAAAATAGCGATAAATGGTGCGATATAAATAGGCTCTATTTGTATTGCCTCTGCTACTACCAAAGCGTTACCATTATCGTTTGGTACACGATGTCCTCTCACTAGTAACCGATGGGTATTAACGCCATATGGTGTACACGTCACCAAAGTTTGGTAGTCTTTACCTTTAACAATTTGTAAATCCCTCAAATCATCCGGTTTAACTGTTCTGATTTGATCCACTTGATAAGTATATGTTTCATTTAAGATACTGACTGTCCAGTGGTCTCCAACTTTTAACTTATCCAAATCAGAAAAAAGCCTTGAAGAGGGTAAACCTCTATGTCCTGATAAAATAGAATGAGTTGAGTCTCCTCCAATTGGAAGACTACTTCCTTCTAAATGACCAATAGAAGTTTGAAGCACTTTTTCACTTGTACCATGATAAAGTGGTAATTTTATGTTTATCTTTGGAATTGAAATATAACCCATATTACCCGTTTTATCGATAGCCAGTTGTGAATTATAATCCAAACGCTCTTGGCTAGTCATGTGCCACTTCATTCCTGAAGTTTTAAATTGCTTATTATATTCTTTGGCTCGGTTAATAATTTTTTTATAATCGTTTTCATCCATATGCGTTACGCGGTCTTGGTAATCCATAATCGCTCGAGATTGGTGAAATGAATTCCAATAATTAGCAAGTGAAGGATAAGCCATTAAGCCTACCCCCACTGCAATTATAGTGACAAGCAAAATGGATACTAAATGTTGTCTTATTTTTTTCATATATTTTAAATCTGTACCACTTTGCTAGCCCATCTTATTAAGAACGTAAACGACGACGAGCAACAAGCACGATACCTGCTCCTATTACTAAAATTGCACCTATAATGTAGAAAATTGTTGTACCAATACCACCTGTTGAAGGCAACTCAGTACCTTTGTTATTTTCAACAGTTGGGTTAACTAAAAGGTTATCTGAATTAGTCGTATCAGTGGCTCCATCTCCTAAAATAACCTTCTGAGAGTTATCTAACAAATTGTAACCTAAGGGAGCCTTTTTCTCAACTAGATAGTATGTACCTTCTTTCAAGCCTGTAATGGTAATTATACCATCTGCTCCTGTTGTATATTCTGTTGCATTAGCTTCTGTGCCCCATTCAACGTTATTTGTATCGTTAAAGTTTAGAAATTGACCCGTAGCATTCTTTAAAACAAATATAGCACCTTGTAATGAAGCTTTTGTGGAACCATCAATTTTTTTTATAGTAATTTGACCATCCCTCACTGTTACTTTTTGACCTGGGTCATCATTGCTAGTATTGGGGTTGATGGTCGCAATGTTTGTATTTTCTGGTAAATCAGCTGAACCTGGTTTAGCTCCACTCTTTAATACTCCTGTATAAGTGACTGTGATTGTATTTATTCCCTTATAAAAAAAGTCATCATTAGCTCCATTTTGAGTATTTCCGGTTGGAGTATTGGTAGCTGCCCACGGAATAGTAATCGTGAAATTATTATTTTCCTCTAACAGGTTATACTTCCCAGTTGCTTTTTCCGAACCTTGAGTTAGAGTTGTAATATTCCCTGATCCATCAGTAATAGTTACTTCATAAGACCCTTCGTTCAAATCAACTACAGAAGCAGATGGCATAGTATCCTTTATAACATATTGATACACTTTTTCTGTACCATGATAATTGACTGCATTCTTATAAGTAATAGTATATTTGACTGTATCACCAACCGAGTACGTTTTTTGATCTACAGTTTTTCCACCACCATCTCCCCATGTCGCATCAGTATTCTTTTCATGAATAGTAGCATTTGGAGTTACAGATGTAACCATAATTACAGCTCCATTATTAACAGTGCTAGAAACATAATAATATCCATATTGGGAAACATTAATAACCTCAGTACCATCATTATTTGACTCAGTAACAGTGGAAACTGGTGTAGTATTAGCTGATATAGATTTAGCCCATGTCGCAATCTCATTTGCTGACGCAGTATCTTTTTTAGTTACATATGTTCTCCCTCCATTAGTAGTTGTCGTAAAAAGAGAATTAAAATCAGTTGAAGCTTTATACTCAGCTTCTTTACCTTGAGGAATTAAATAAGAAGCTCCATCTTTATTCGAATCAGATACATTTGCATTATCTATTTCTGCATCAAAAACTTTATATGCTTTATAGGTTGCGCCTTTTTGAGTATCTTGAACTGTAATTGTCCCTGTCTCAGCGGCAAAAGCTATCGGCGTAACTGGTGATACAGCCATACCAAATGCTAAACTCGCCACTAACAGCGATTGAATCATTTTCTTTTTCATTGAAATCTTTCTCCTAAAATCATATTGATGAATGATTAATTCATATTTTTTTTCGATAGTATAATATTAATCCTGATGGTAGAGCTAAAGCTAAACCAACTAGGATATAAATGTGTGTTCCAATACCTCCAGTACTAGGCAATTCTGTTCCTTTACTGTTAGTAATTTTAAAAGTATATACTGTACTTCCATCCACTAAATTCTCTTTTATTGGTGTCGCATTATTACCATTTTGTTCAAAGGTAACTCCCGTAGAAATCACTAATACTGATATATCATTTTTAGGTAGTAGGTACCCTGGAGGGGCCTTTGTCTCTGTTAGGTAGTATTTTCCTACTGGCAAACTGAGGTAGTTATTAGCATCCACTAATAACAAGCCTTTATCGTTTGTCACCAGCCCTGAATACATAGGATGTGAAGCTTTATTCCCATTAGCATCTGATTCATAAATATCAAAAACTGCACCTGCTAAAAAATTATTATCATTTTCGACATTAACTTTCTGTAGTCGTACTTTTTGCTTGATACGTGTATTGGTAAAGCTAATATCTACGTCTCCTGAAACTGTCAGGGATTGTAAGCCGGTAGCATCATAAGTTTTATCAGCTTCACCAGTTGCTAGATTTTTTTCTGTAATTGACTCAGATACTTTAAATTCATCGTAGGCTTGTTCATCTATTGATATAGAAGTTCCATAAGGTACTTTAAATTCCTTAGTCTGACCATCTCTCAGCGGAAAATTCTCTTGTTGCAACGTTTCACTTGGATTAAACAAGAAGTCTTTCGTCTTATCTTCATCTAGTCCAACGACAGTTTTACTTACTCTGACGGTGTATTCTTTAGGTTGCCAAACAGCATATAAGGTATTTGTTGCATCAGGGTTGTTATCAATACCTATTGATTGACCTGCTGTAAATTCCACACGTCCTGTATCAGCTAAATCCTTATCATGATGCCAACCAATAAGGTTGTAACCTGTCCTTGTAAAGTATTGGTTTTCAGGAATTGTAGTTGTGCTATTCAACTCCATACGCGGTGTCTCCACTTGTGTTACCACATTACCATTTTCTACTCTAGTACCACCGTTACCATTGTATTTGATGGAGGTATCTTCTAATTTGATATCTCCTACTGGAATAATGACAGGTTTTATGGTGATATTTTTATTAGCATCTGCTAAATGGGCGTCAATATCAATGGAATCATATGGGTTATAAATTTTACCATTGTACCACCAGCCACGGAAACGATAGCCATCTGGCATTGTCGGACGTCTCAGTAAGGCTGAATGGGAGCCATCGTCATAGGAATCAGGGTCAGTAGGCTCATTACTTGTTTGTAATTGCTGACCAGAAGCATCCAATGCTGGCTTTCCATCTGTACCAACAGCATCATTGCTGTATATAATATGATAATCTCCAGCCTTTCGCCAAATAGCTCTTAAATTGATATCTTGAGTTACAGCACCTGAAAAGTTATAAGGTCTAATACTACCATCTGGATTAACATAATACCAACCGACTAATTTGTAAGCGTCTTTTACGTACTTGTACTTAGTTGTTGTATCAACATTTGAGAGACTAGTATCTGTCGTATAATAGGCATCTTTAGTTGAGTCGGGATCTTTATCTCGTGAATCATACTTATAATAATATGTACCTGAAGGATCTTGGATATAATCCCTTGTAATATCTGTATAATCCGGAATACGATCACCATAATGCAAATCTAAATAGGTATCATCTGTTTTTGATAATCGGCCTCCGTTTGGATCAATATTGACACGATATGTTACCTTTTGCCAACCTGCATAGACTTTAACATCATGAGGAGGCATAGTCGTGTTAAAGTCAAATACTTGTGTTTGTGCTTGGTCTTTATACCATTTACCATCCCAAACATACCCTGGTCGACTAGGTTTAGGTTGAACAGTTGTCGTATCGGGGGCATAAGAGGACAAATTTTGCTCATATAGAACATCCTTTACTGGAAAATTAGGAAGCTCTGTATTATCAAGCGGATCTAAATATTTAATCTTGTATGAATTACGTTCATACCATACCACTAAGTTCAAATAATCTTTGTGGTAGGCACCATATCTATCATAGTATTCATCTGAAATAGGAACTTTTACTCCTGCACTCGTTTGACTTGCGTACTGATCAAAAAGGTAATTATCAGGATATAAACGTTGATAATATTTAACATTAAACCCTAGATATTTTTCTGTAAAGGTAAATTCATCTGCCCCAGCACCTCCACCGGTATCTGCTAAAGAATAAGTGCCATCCAAACCTTGTTTGAAGAACCGATAAGTTTGAACTATATTCCCTTTTGGAAAGAGTTTGATAACATCTGAATCAACGGTATCATTAGGTAAAATGAACTCACCCAAATAACTCATCCCATAGGTTCCAACTTGGTTATTTCCAACATTGGCTAAATAACCCCATGCACCCGTCTTCCATTGATAACCATTAGCGGCCAAGGTTGTACCGTAAAGTCCTGTGTAAGTATCAGCATCAGAGCTCCAATTATACGAATAGTAATATTCTGGCAAGGAATATCCGCCATATTTTGCAAATTTTATTGTGATGAGTTTTCTATCATAATAAACATTAACAACACTTGAACCATCGTCTTTTATCATGACAGAAGTTTCTGTCCTCGTATTATTAACTTTAAAGCCAGTCGGTAGTTTATCATTAATATCTTGTTGTGTTAGCGTCTGATTAGATAAAGATAGGCCTGATCGTGTTACTTGCCCTGCGTACTCATATGTCTTTTGCGCATCAGTAGCATTTTTATTATCCGTTGCTGATTGTTGCCAGTAGTTTATCGTGTAGGTTGTTTGTGCGGGCGACCAATGTGCATATAGCGTCGTATCCTTGGTCAAGACTTGATTAAAATCAAAGGCTGCCCCACCACTAGCAGCTGTGTACCACCCTGCAAAAGTATAACCTGGCCTCGTTGGATCATTAGGCTTAATTGTCGAAGCAGGTTGGCCTGTTAACACACGACGAGGTGCAATATAGGTAACTCCTGTTGATAAGTCGCCTGTGTTGAATTCAACACCGTACGATTCTTTAAAGACAGGATAAAGACTTATGTCTGAAGATACAGGTAATGCTTGAATTTCTGATTCAGAAAGTGGAGCTCCATTTTGAGTTTTAGACCAACCTACAAATAACAATGTTGAAGTGGGTGGTGAAACTTTAAATGAACTTAAATCCGCGGTTCCGTTTCCTGAACTATCCAATGGTACTTGATAACGCTCCAAAATACTTTTACCAGCAGAATCATCATATAAAGTTACTGTCGCCACTTTACTCATAAATGGACGAACACAAATTTCTTTTGTCTCAGTTACAGTTATTGGCTCACCAAATTTAACAGGGTCACCATACTTTCCAGTAGTAGGATCATAGGTATACCAACCATTAAAATGCTCTCCTGCTTTAATCGTCGGAATCCCAACTTCTCCTAGAGATTCTCCATCTTTTATAATTTGATGATGAACTTGCATACCTGAAGCTGTCAGGAAATCATAATCAGTTCCGTCATTATTTTGAAAATGGTAAGTTAACCTAGGAACTTCTGTATTATCCTCTTGAACAATTGCATAAATGGAGAATGAATCTGTTTTAAAAGCAACATCACTGCTAGTGTTCTTAGTTTCTGCAGTATCTTTAGATTTTAATACTTCTGTTTGACCATCATCTTTAAAGTGAACAACTTTAAGGTTTTCATCTGAAGCTTCTAATGGCTTATCATAGTTAACCTCTACTTTTACTGGAGCTTGGGGTTCTGCTTCTTTACCATTTGACTCAATAGTAATGTCATAGAGTTTGAAATTTTTGATTTCACTATCTTGTTTAGCAACCTCTGTCAATGCTTTTTTCTTATAATCTTTAAAAGTAGCTGAATTGTCTTTTAATTCCGTCACCTTTAAATCAGCATTTTTAGGAATCTTAGCTTCTTTGGTCAAAGTCACTGTTACAGTATAGTCTGCACCTCTAAACATCAATGGTTCTTCACGATAAGCAGCTTCCTCAGAAGATGATGTTTCTGTTACACTAGAAGCAGGAGTCTGGGGCTTGCTCTGCTCAACACTTGATTGAGAACTAGATGTTGATGAAGTTACCTGGCTAGAATTTTTATTTTCTAAAGTAATCCCCACATCATCTGTCTTAGTTTCTTCAACTGTTATTGCTGGTAGAATTAAAAAATAAGTCGTTAAAAAAGTTGTTAGGATCATCAATGACCACATGATAATTTTCCACTCTTTAGGGTGTTTTTTCTTTTTTAATGATTCGATTATAAAAGTTTGACACTTCTTTAGCATTTTTGCATCCTCCCTAACCTTAATTGATACTACTAATCTTACCTAGAGGCCATATTCTGAAAGAAATTTTACCTACAATTTGTTCTTCTGAAACATCTCCTACAGAAGTACTTCGAGAATCAATTGAAGTTTTTCGGTTGTCTCCTAATACAAAAATTTTTTTATCAGGTACTTGATATGGGTATTTTATATTACTATTACCGAGTGCTTTATGAATAACATATGGTTCTTTCAACTTATGTTGATTCACGTAAACATCCCCTTGAGAATCAATATTAACCCAGTCTCCTGACTCTGCAATAACCCGCTTGACTAGGACCTTATTATTGTAGTAAAACGCGACAACGTCTCCAGTTTTAAAATTTGAACCTTTTACTGTAAAGACTACATCACCTGCACTTAAAGTCTTATTCATTGAATGTCCGTAGATTCTTAATACAGGCAACCATAAAACCGCAATTAAAATGGCTATTGAGGCAACCGCCATCAAGATGTATATGGTATTTTTAATGACACTCCAAAAGCGTTTCTGATAAGTTACGCGATCCAGTTCTTGAGATAATTTATCTGAACTAATCTGTCTTTTCATTGTCTACGCCTCTCTTATCTACTAAATTCTTTACGTTTTCTAAATAGGTATCTGCAGCTAACTGAGCAGTCTCAAAAATACCACTAAGCATTAAGGAAGCTTCGGCAATAGAACCAGCTTTGCTAATTTTGATTTTTTTATCATCTAGCGCTTCTTTAAGTTGCTGAATCTCTTTCTCTTGTTTTTCAATAAGAAGTTGCTGTTCTAACATAATTTCTAGCAAGTCTTTTCTTTTTAATTTTTTTAAATCTTCCATCGCGATTACTTCCTTAACTGAACCTTAAATTATCGTTTAGATATTATATCAAAGTTCTAACCTTTAAACTCATTTTTTGTCCTGTGTTTTTTCTCAAAAAAGTCTATGCTAAATTAACATTTTTGATAATTTTTTGAAAAATCTCATCGAAGTCATTTTCTTTTTGAAAGCTCGAATTCTAGGCATTAAAAAGCCATATATCAAATTGATATATGGCTTTTTTTATTATTTAAAACAAAAGAATCAATAGGACAATAGCGTCAATTTAGTGACATAATCTATTACAGATTAAGTTCTTTTTGAATAATATAATCCAACTTTTCAACTGTTTTTTCCCATGTGAAATGTTCTTTAATTCTTTTAGCAATATTCTGTTGTAGTTTCTCTCTTAATGCCTTATCTTTTACTAATAAATCAAGAGATTCATGGAGTGACTGAGTATTTTCTTCCATGATGATTCCTAACTCAGGGCTATCAATAACTTCAACTGTTCCACCGCGATCTGTTGCAATAATAGCACTCGAAAGTAGACCAGCTTCTAAAATAGAGGTTGGTAATCCCTCTGGATACATTGATGGGTAAACAAAGATATCTGTCTGTGCCATTAAAGACATAGTCTGTTCAAAGTTTAATTTCCCCAAAAAGTTAATCTGTTTGGACTGATATTTCTCTTTCAAATGTGCTAATTCAGGTCCGTCTCCTGCAATCTGTAAATAAACATTTTCAGAGTACTGTGACATCGAAAATGCTTCTAAGAGCAATTCAATGCCTTTTTCTTTAATAATTCTACCAGCATAAGTGATGAAAATATCATCAGCAGATTTTTCAAGGTAAGCCGTGTCAGCAAAATCAGAACCTAGACTTTCAGATACCGAATTATAAATAACTCCTTTAGCTTCTATATTAAAATGTTTTAACCACTCAACGCTTCTCTTAGATACCGCATAAAAATCTGGACGATAGTGCTTAACACGCGCTGTGAGAAGATGTTCATAGATAGCT
Organism: Streptococcus sp. 'group B'; assembly: GCF_002073795.1. Classification (NCBI taxonomy): domain Bacteria; kingdom Bacillati; phylum Bacillota; class Bacilli; order Lactobacillales; family Streptococcaceae; genus Streptococcus; species Streptococcus sp. 'group B'. Next base: position 1,657,349 of record NZ_CP020432.1, read on the forward strand.
CCAAAGAAATCTAAAAAACGATTATTGACAGAAAAATGACTTGACCCATGGTCTAAAACAATACTAGGTAAACGGTGCTTCTTTGCAAAAGATAGCCCTTCTAGCGTTGTTAACTGAAAACGTGTATTACAAATCACAAAATCAATATTTTCATCTGAAACATGTTTCATCAGCGTGTTGTATTCTCGATTTTTGTTAATAATAGGATAGCGCTGCTTGACAATATTTTTGGTCGGTAAACGGTAAATTTTTCTACCCTTGTCTTCATCTATAATCGGTAAATCATCATGATTAGTTGTTACAATAACAACACGGTAGCCACGCTTAACCAAATCTGCTGTCATTTTATCTGTATAACGTTCAATACCTCCGAGGAAGGGTAGATAATATCCTGAGAAAACAGCAACTGTTTTTACCTTATTTTCCATATTTATCCACTTTCATCAATAAGCCATCTTTTAAGCCTTTAATCATAGCAACTAATTTTTTGCTCTTTTGCTCTTCTGCTACCAACACTCGAACAAATTCATTTCGCATAAATACTAAATATTTGTGCCGCTTCTTCTTACCATATTTTTTTATAATATAAATCGCATTGCGTATCATGTAATATTTTCGAAATGGTGAATGATTCAATACATGAAAAACATGGCCAAATTTTTTAACTCGTGAAGAGTGTCCAATTTCGTGTAAAAGACCAATAAAATTAACCTGATAAGTCTTATATCCCATCTCTGACAGACGATAATTCATTTCAGAGTCAACAAAATCAATAAACATCTCTTCTGCAAAGCCAGATGTTTCTTCAAAAACGCTCGTTTTCATTAAAGCAGCCGAAGTAATACACTCTTCAATTTCTTTATAGTCAAATTCTTGCATAACTAAATCTTCACGGTTCATATCTTGATACAAACAAGATAACATACCGACCTTAGGTAAAAGAAGGTAATTTTCATAATTATCTATCAAATCACCTAGGACAACCGAATCTTGATCTAAAGTCAAGAACCAATCAAATTCTTGTGCTACTGCAAATTGACCGATACAGTTCAAAGCATATGCAATTCCTTTATTTTCTGTTAAATAATCAACAGTTAGGTGCCCCTCTTCATTATAATCGGCCACTAATTGAGAAATTTCTTCCTTATTTTTCGAGCCATTATCTACGATGTAGATATGGCTTACTTGAGGATAAATTGCTCGAATGTTCTGATCTAAGCGTTCAATATTGGGGTTAAAGGTGACAATACCCGCTAAATATTTCATGTTCTATGCTCTTTTCTAAAATCTCTAAATAACTGAATGACTGGTGCTTTGGTTATAAAAACGATACCGACATAGATAGTTACTGCTACTAAACTTTGAATGACATAATTTACCAATGATACTGACATTTGAGTATTGATATAATAAAGTACAGCTCCACTAAGAGTAGCAGCAATTAAATAGCGCAGCATTCCTCTTGTTAATTCTTTAAAAGTAAATACATCTCTTAAAGAGATAGCTTGATAGAGGGAGACAATAAATTCAGTAATAACTGTAGAGATAATAGCTCCCATAGCACCTAAAATTGGTATTAAAAGTATATTAAGCACAACATTTGCCACAAGTCCAATAACTGCAGACATTGTGTAAGCTTTTGTACGTCTTGAAGCCAGTAGATACTGTGTCCCTAAAGCGTTACCATAAGAAATGCAAATGATCATCAAAGACTCAACAGCCATTAGCGGACCGACAGCTTCATACCCTTTCCCAAAAAAGAAGACGGCAAATGTCGACGAAACTCCTACCACTCCCGCAATCATTAACATTGAGATAGCATTGCTTAAATCAACAAGTTTCAAAAGTAAAGCCTTAGCTTGCTTTTCTTTTCCTGAAGAAAATAGACTGGAGAGCCTTGGTAAGAAAACTCCTCCGATTGCTGAAACAATGGTAAATAAAATACGAATAATTTTATCAGATTGATCAAAATATCCAGCACTGACCACACTATCCATTGCTCCCAGCATACTCTTGTTAAGAGAGAGATAAATCTGCATGGTGATTTGGGGTAAAAATAACATTAAAGTTGGTCTTAGATGTATTAAGATATCTAATCTACTAAATGGTATCTTGATGATTTCATGCTTTAAATGATGCCAGACTGTTAAATTTCCGAGTAATGATGCAAATGCAATTAAAAACATATAAAGTGCTAGGTCATCTGGCGTCTTCACAACTAAGAAGGTCAAAACAACTGTAATAAGCTTAACAATGGTATTACGAATGACAATTATCTTAAAGTCTTCAACTCCAATAAAATACCACGAAATATCAGTTGCAGTCGCTAATAAATTAATACCTTGAATTAAATAGAATAATTGCCATTCGTTTGTAAGTAAGACAAATCCAAAGAATAATAACGTTGCTATAGATACAGAGGCAAGTTTTAATACAACTAATTCCCAAAATATCTTACTTCTCTTATACTTATTTGACTGCACAAAAGCTATCTCACGATTACCGTACAAAGATATCCCTAAAGCACCAAATAAAGTAAAGTACATGACAATGGAGCTCGTATAGGCATTAATACCGATGCCTTGAGGAGATAGTACACGGGAAACATAAGGAACTGTTACTAAAGGTAACAACAAAGTCAATAACTGGTATGAGGTATTATAAAACATATTTTTCAAAAGTTTCATTAGTTTCTCCTCATAATTAAACTAATAACAGTATCAAATAACAATAAGGCATTTGATACAATTACCAAGCCAGTTAACGCATACGGCACCACTTTCCTTCCTGCCTCATTTAGACGCGCTGGAATACTTGATGCAAAAACTTGTACCAAAAGCAATGTAACAGTAAAGTAACGTCCTTGAACTCCTTCAATGTAGCTTGTTGGCGCTCCACGATATTCTAACATGATAAAAAAGACACCAAGAATTCCCACAAAGAAACTAGCTAAGAAAAGAAATCCCATATTTTTTGACTTAACAAATTTTTCTTCAGAAAACCATACTAGAAAGACCATGAGATACCATACTGATGATACCCAAGTGGGAATAAAATTCTGACTTGGATATGGAGAGGCAAGCCAGGAAGTAATGTCATTACTTAAAATATTGATACCAGCATAATTATAGCCAAATGTCATTACATAACGTCTTAAAACAGCAAGGACACCACCATGTCTTGCGGTCAGAACATAAACTATAGCAAGTGACAAAAAGGTTAGACATAGCCAAAATAGCTTTTTAGATTTAAGACCTTGAAATAAATGTGATAGCTTCTGATTATAGCCCATTAATTTAGGATTGTTAACCTGCAATAATACCGGTATTACTAGCAATAAAAACAGCCAGTAATTCTGCTTACATGCAACAATGACTAAAAGAATCAATCCTATAAGAGCAATACTACGATTTTTAGTCAACGATTTATCAACTAAAAGATTTATCAAAAGCGATAAAAATGCTCCAAATACAATATATCCAGTCGAGTCATAAGATAGACTAGCAAATGAATTTAGAACTACGGGACTGAGGAAAATAGCAAAGTAGATTAACTTTCCTTTTTTCACATACCGGATAATGAGGGCAACCAAGGTGATTGAGACAAAGGAACTAAATAACCTTGCTACTGTAATCATTACCCCCATAGAAGGATACACAAATTTGCCTAAAAATAAGCCAACTGCTGGCACAAGATGACCCCAAAAAACAAAGTTATGTTTAGAATAGTTTATCTCACGAGGCAAATGATTACCATCAACAAAATTGGCTTTATTTAAATAGTATTTTTCAAATCTAGTACCATCTCTATAGGAGGTCGATTGTCGTCTCATACCTGAATCAATATTATATTCTCCATAGTAAGAAGTATCAATAATGTTATTTGAAATACGACCAGACACAGCTAAATGGTATTGTCCATCAGGTTCATTGAAAAATGGCATTAATAGGCTCAATACAATAGTAATCGTTAAGCCTAATATAAAATATGTTTTATGCAAGTTCTTGTCTAGAAAAAACTTTTCAAATAGACGAACTTTTTTGAGGTTCATATTAACTCCTTTTTATATCTTTTAATAAAAACACCAAGTCACGAATGCGATTTGAAAAGCTATCATAGAACCGTTTTTTAGTCATCATTTGTTTAAGTATTGCTACAAAATCTTTATTTTGAGCATTTTTATAACGTTGCTGATTAAAATCCAGATAAGCTTTAGCTTCCCTTAATTGACTAGAGCTACTTTTTTCTAAAAATGGTACAAGGATGATATAGTAACTCAAAACAAAATACAGTTCTTGTAAATGCCTTTCGTAACTTGAGCTCATATTCAAGATATTCCCACTTGCATTCTCAGCATGTCGCTTATGTTCACCAACACTTCTGTTTAAATTGTAACCTGAACCAATGACACCAGATACCCCTGCAAAAAGATTATCATGTGACAAAATTAAATTATCACTGTAAAAAGTCATTACTTGATCAACAAACGACTTGCGTAAACAAAAAGTCCAACCTTGACGATAGTTATGATATGAAAAGTCTAATGGATACTTAGAAATTGTTTCCTCACCATTGAACTTAAAATTATTGGGAATAGTAGCCTCTTCTGATAACTTTTTGATATCAATATCGGCGCTAAGAAGGTTTATATCTTGGCGTTCTTCCATAATATCAACTTGCATCTTATTTTTATGATGATACCATGTGTCATCTTGATCACTAAAAAAGACATAGTCAACCTCATAGGCTAACACATCAATAAGTAATTGACGAAAATTTAAACGCCAACCTAAATTTTTATCATTACTAGTTATTGACCAACCATCTAAACGGTGCTCTTTTATATAGTCTTCAACCACCTTTACAGTATCATCAGTAGAGCCATCGTCCCTCATTAAGACATAGTCTGGTCTCAACGTTTGATTTCTAATTGAATCTAGCTGATCGTGGATGAAACCTTGACCATTATATGTTGCCATCAAAACTGCTGTTTTTACCATATTATTCCTTACTTTTTAAACGCAAATAATAAATCTCTCATACGTCCACTATTAGAGTTATAGAGTCGCCAATTTTTAATCACAAAAGCACTATTATGAATTAATGACAATTTAGAAGCTTCCAATCTTTCTTTTTCAAAGGCTAAGCGTTGATTTAAAGCGACATCATTTTGATATTTGTTGACAACCTTCTGCATGGTTTCGTAAAAATCAACAAATGTTTTTAATCCTGTGATATGTTGTGTTTTAGGCGACTTCCAATTCAAAACAAATTTGCTATTACCACTTGCGTTTCCTCCATATCGAATATGAACTCCTACGCTTTCGTTAAGGTTATAACCATTTCCAATAATACTGGCAGTTGTCTCGATAAGATTATCGTGCGAAATATTAGCTCCAAAAGTCCAATTATCAGCGATAGCTTGCGCAAAATCTCTCTTCATAGCAATGGTCCATCCGGGACGGAATGTTTGATAATCATATACTTTAGGATACTGACTGATTCTATCACTAGAAGAAAAAGTTAGAAAATGTGGAACACTGGCTTCTGTAGACATCGTTTTGATATCAACGTCTGCACTCAAAACCTCAATTTGAGGGTTATCTGACATAATGGCAAACTGTCGTTCGTTTTTATCAAGATACCAAATATCATCTTGATCACTAAAAAAGACATAGTCAACCTCATAGGCTAACACATCAATAAGTAATTGACGAAAATTTAAACGCCAGCCTAAGTTTTTGTCGTTTTTAACAATTTTCCAGCCTTCTAACTCATGTTTTGCGATATAGTTATTGACGACATTGACTGTTTCATCCGTTGAACAATCATCCCTCAATAATACATAATCTGGTTTTAATGTCTGTTGGCGAATTGAATCAAGTTGTTCAGATATAAATTTTTCGCCATTGTATGTCGCCATTAAAACTGCTGTCTTTACCATATTACTCCTCAAATGCTTGTACTGTTTTTAATATTCCAGATTCAAGAGAAACTTCTCGCTTCCATCCCAACGCTTCTAATTTGGCCATAGTGAGACGTGTTCTCCCCATTTTGCTATAACCTGCACTCATAGTTTTAGGAATATCGAATACTACTGAAATATTTTTATCAGAAAAGAGATCAACTAACTTTTGTGCCAAATCCTTAATCATAATGGGTTGATCTTCATTTGCTACATTGTAAGCTTGACCAACTTCACCATTTAATAAAATAGTAAATAACCCTGATACAGCATCTGCTAAATAACAGAAAGCACGCTCTGCTGTACCACTACTTTTTAAAACGATATCTTTGCCATCAATGACATTCGATAAAAGATCATTCATAATACGACCATCGTTACCAAGCTCCATACCAGGACCAAATGAATGTGCAATACGAGCAATAGTAAAGGGTACCTTATATTGATCATAGTAACTTTGCAGTAGAGTTTCAGCCATACGTTTGCTTTCTGGGTAACAAGCTCTAGTAGCTAAAATATCAAATCCACCATAAGCTTCTTCATCAATCACTTCTTTAATAGATGTTCCATATACTTCACGCGTTGATAAGAACAAGAAGTTTTCAATTGTTTTTTCCTTTGCAAAGTCTAATAAATTCAATGTACCAATTGTATTAGCTTTTATGATGCTAACAGGATTACTCAAAATAGCAGTTGGACTAGCATTGCTTGCTGCATGGATAATGTAATCCACTTTTCCATCATACTCTAGGCGTTCTTCTACATCATAAGGAATTAAGGTGAAATAATCTTTCCCAACTAAATCTGAAAATTTATCACGGGCTTTTTCAATGTTTCTAGCTGTCGCAATAATTTGCGTTTGGTAATTTCTTGTCTCATTGAGATAGGCTAGTAAAAATACCATATAACTCGCTAACATACTATTAGAACCACTTATTAAAACGCCTTTATTAGCAATTCTTTCCCAATTAATATAATTTTGGTTACTAATAAGTGCTAAATCTTCTTGTACAATTTTATTACTAAATTTAATCATCATTACATCCCATAAATTTGTTCATTTTCTCTAGCATCATACAAAGCTTTAAACATATAAAAATCATCTGGTGTTGTTATCTTGATATTTTCATATGGTCCCTCAACAATAGTGAGTTCACGATTGTACATACCCATCAAAGTACTAGAATCAATTGCATCAGTAATCCCTTTGCTAATGGCATCACGTTCAACAGAAAGGATATCTGATAGATAAAAACTTTGTGGCGCTTTAGCAATGAAGGAACGAGTACGATCAACAACTTCAGATATTTTAGAAGAATCATTGACTAGAACAACTGTCTCTTTAGCACGAACTGAAGTTACCGCACTTCCTGTTTCTTTTACTGACTGTATATTAGCATTAATAACTTCTTCATTAATCAATGGACGTACTCCGTCATGAATTAAAACAACGGCATCATCTGTAGCCAGCTGTTCAGCGGCTTCAAGCCCCTTAAAAATTGACATTTGGCCAGTTTCTCCACCTGCAACAACTGCTTTTACTTTCGTAAGGTTGAAACGCTCTACCAGATTATTCATATAATCTAGCCAGTCTGATACACAGACAACTACTACAGCATCAATAGCTTCTGTATTTTGGAAAATATCAATTGTGTGTACAATAATGGGTTTACCATGCACTTCTAGGAATTGCTTTGGTTTACCTTTGGTATTCATGCGACGACCAACACCACCTGCAAAAATAACTCCAATATTCATCATTAACCTTCTTTCCAGTACCAAGTGTAATAACTATGACTTTCTCTCTTACTTTCTGGAGGTAATTCCATATAACTACCCCCATATAATTGATTCAGATAAGCATGCTCATTTTTAATTTTTCGGGTTTTAATGTTTTCAAACATAACATCTTCATACTCAGAAAAAATTTCTCTTGGAAAATATTCTTTCAAGCGATATCTTGAATCGGTATAACCCATGTAAGGAACCTCTTGATTATTATATGTTTCCATCACTTGATCAACAATTTCAGCACGTTTTTTAGCTTGGCCGTGATAAGCGATGAATCGGGGTAGCCCCAAAATTAGCCTTGCATTTGCATAAAGCTTTCGGGAACCGCTAGCAAAATTGGGGTAAGTCGTACACATCAAATTTGCAGCAGCAGAGTGAACTTTTTTAAAGAATCTTTGACGTTCTTCTGCACTCTCTGGTAATCGGTCAAGTGGGAAGATATCAATAAAAATCCCTGTCCAAGGATGAATTCTATCTGTTTTACTTAAGTACATTGACTTTGTGTGATACAGCTTGGCAAATGGCCATAGATTTTTTTCAACAGAATGATGTAGCAATTTAAAATCGCTATTATTAGCATCAGCTAATGCTTTCATCAAACGCTCATACTGGCTTCTTTCTAGCATCAAATCAATATCGTCATCCCATGGAATGAATCCTTTATGTCTCATTGCTCCCAGTAGGCTGCCTCCGCCTAAAGAATATTCAATTTTATTATCACGCGCAACTTTATCAATATAAGCTAACATTTCAAGTTGAACTTCTCTTATTTCTGAGACCGTCATTTCTTTCATAATTACCTCTGTCTAACAGTTAACTCACATTCTTTTAAATACAAATCTTATAGCTGTAATATAGAAAATAAATAAAGCTACTGCAAAAAGAATCACTAGGGTCATGGGTTTGAAAGTTTTCTTTGTTTTTTGACCTTTTGGAGTGTTTGCAAGTGCATTGTATTCTTGTTTGTTGTACTGCATGTCCATTATATAACCATTTATATTATAGTTACCAAATTGTGCTTTAGAAACACTATCTTTATTTACTGTAAAATAAAATGGTTTATTGCTTTGTAAGTAGCCTTTTGGAGATTTTGTCTGTATTAAGAAATACTTATACTTATTAGACAAACCTCGTAATTTAAATAATGATTGGTTACTTTTCACTTGTTTTTTATAGTTATAAGCCCATAACCTAGGATTCAAGTCTATGTCATTTGAATAGCCATCAATACCTATAATGTTATTTCCTCTAATATGGTAAGCATTTTGGTTAAGATATTCTTTATTTAAACTCTTAATCGTTTTTTGAGTATTTATCCAAAAGCCATTAGGTTGATATAGAGATACTTTTTTATCTGCATTCAATCTTCCTAAAATATACTCTGAACCTTGCAATAATCTATTTTGATTGTCGTCATACATGGCAAAATTTATACCATAACTGCTCAAACTAGGTGTCTTTATATAGCCTTTAGAATCCTCGACAAAAATCCCTTGATCTTGTTTTTGATTATCAACAGAAATTAGACTCCGTTTAGTCTCTATGACGCCTTTCTTTTCCTGAGCAACAGACAAATTATAATCTCTTTTTGAAGCAACATGTCCTGTAATCTCTAACTCTTTAATATCAGCATTTGTCAAATCAAAGTCTAACTTATCAATAGAGTGAAGTTTATACAGGCTATTTTGTAATAATTCTTTTTGCTCTGTTTCATCACCACTACTATTTAAAACAATTTTATCACCATCGACACTAATACTGCTATCTATTGGATACAAACGTCCCTCTTTACCTTCTTCCGCAATAATAGGCGCTTGAGAAAGTCGGTAATTATAATTAGTACTATCTACTACAAAATTAGGGCTAACTCTGACAGTCAGCTGCTTTGAATAAATTGGAATCCTATAAGTAATACGTTTACCGTATTCAACTCCTATAGTATCTCTTTTTTTGTTATTAACAGTTACTCGAGGATTATCTACTCGGGTATTACCAAGATAAATCGTTTCGTTTTTCTGAATATTTTTCAACACATATTCTTGAGTTTCTGCGCTGTTTTCAAAAGCAGTTAAACCAACTGGAATATTACCAATTGCTTTTCCTTTGTTATTTGTGAACTTATAACGTTTATTTTCTGGATTATATAAAACACTTGGCTCTTCTAAGCCATTCATGTAAATTAAATAATCTTTATTCTTTTCAAGCAGTAACCTTACAATAGCAATAGCATCCTGTCTAGTATTTTTTATACCAGAACCAAATCTATAGTTATTATCCATAAGGACTTTTTTACCACTAACTTGGTACTTCCGCTTGATACTATCAAAAGTATAGTGTGTAAAGTCTTTGCTCTCAAACTCCCCCGTCCTCACTTTATCCAATGCTGTTTGTAAATGAATAGCATTAATCTGAACACTGTATTGCGGGGTATTATTATGATAATAATAAGCTGTAATATCTACTTTTTTATCTGTTTTTACTTTTTTATTATTTTGGCAACCTACTAAAAAAAGCATGAAAAACAGACAAATAAAAATATGTTTTTTACTCATCTAAAGTGCTATCCTCTATCTCTTTTTTCAACAAAGAAACCTCTTGAATCAGGCGTTTAATTTGCTCATCTCTTTTGGTATTGCTACTAGTATCAAATAATTCTAAACAAAACAGAAATAAAATAGCACCAAATAACAAGAAATTCATCGTTAAAGCGAATCCAAGGTGATGAGCGATAAATGAGACCACCCCAGGAAATACACTAATAAAGACTAGAATTAAACCAACTAATAGCCAAGGTAAAGAACGTTTAACAGAAAATGTGTTTTTATTAACCATTCTTATAATCATATAAAGTAGGACAATGGCTAAAATAAACATTTCAATTTGCAATGCTAAACTCATTTATCATCCTCCTTAATAAACCCTGCAATAATAATTGATGTTAAAACATCCGTCATATAAAAAATCGATTTTAGGGAACTTATACTTGAAGTACCTGCCTCACGTTCAAACATATTAGCTGTGACTTCCTTCAAACGATAGCCTTTTTTCAAAATCCGAGCAGTTGATTCAGGCTCTGGGTATTGTACTGGATAATGACACGATAAATAAGCTATTAGCGCCGCGTTGGCTGCCCTATAACCACTTGTTGTATCATAGACTTTGTGTCCCGTCGTTAATTTTATAGCAGCAGATATTAAATTTATGCCAAGACGCCTCATTGCTGTCGATTGAAAATTTTGATGTTTTTTATCAACAAAGCGAGAACCAATAACAAAATCTGCTTCGTCATTTAAGATTGGCATAACAACATCTTCAATGCTTCTAATATCATGTTGACCATCACCATCAAATTGAACGGCAACATCGTAATGATTACGATTAGCGTATAAGTATCCTGTCTGCACACAGCCACCAATACCTAGATTTTGAACAAGGTCAATATGATTTAAACCCAATCTATCTAATAACTCTGGAGTACCATCGGTTGACCCATCGTTAATAACAATATAATCCAGCTCAAAAGGTAGTGAGCGAGACGCCTTAAAATCTACAATAGTCTGGACTGTCTTTGCAATACTACCTTCTTCATTATAAGCAGGTATCACTAGTAAAATTTTTTTCATCATCTTATCTCTTATTGTAATAATTTGTTGCAATCAACCATTTAAACACAACTTGATGCTTAAATTGATTTTTGCTATAACCATATTTCCATAACCACCTTAATCTTGTCATAAAAGGCTGTTTGTCAATTTTTATAAAACATTTAATGAGCTCAAGATCATTAGCTGTCATAATATCACCATACTTATCAACAATTAAGGAAGCTTGCTTTTGTGAGTCATGGATAAGTTTCCAATACCTTGTAAATATAGATTTAGGACCTTCACGAAGTATCTTAAATCTCTTATCCATTGTCCTCGCCCCCAAAACATTATTGTCATGTTGACGGTATAGTTGAGTTGGTAAATCCAAATAAATGATTTCTCCTAAACTTGCTGCTAAGAGTGCTAAAAACCAATCATGCATTAAGATATCATTAGGAGTAAACCACTTCTCAGCTAATGCATGATTTATCATCATAGTCCCACCAGTAACAGTATTCTCAGTTAGTTCTGGTAATAATGTCGTATTGGCATGGTGCGATTGAGCCCGAATCATGCTGTCTTGTAAAATATTTAATTCTTGATTAACAACTTTCAAATCAGTATAAACAAGTAATGGTACATCAGATGCTTTATGCTTTGCTGCCTCTAAACTTACAGATAACTTTTCTGGCAACCATACATCATCTTGATCACTAAAAAAATAGAAATCTGCAACTTCGTAATTAACTAGCGTAAAAAATGATTTAATAACTCCTAAATTATGGTGCTCATTTTCATTAATGAAACGAATTCGAGAATCTTTAGCAGTAAAGTTTCTAATAATATCACATGTCTTGTCACTTGAACCATCATCTCTGATTAGGAGGTTCCACTCTTTAAAGGTTTGCTTTTGGATACTTTCGATTTGCTGCGCCAGAAACTTCTCTCCATTGTAGGTGGCCATTAAAATATTAACTTTCATTTAAAAACAAATCCTCATATTCTTCAACAATTTTTTTCCAAGTATAGTTTTCTTGAATAATGGCTTTTGCTCGATCACCGTAAGTAGATAAATCCTGTTGTTGATCACTATCGTTAATAAGCTTAGCTAAATCCCCCTCTTTTTTAGTCCAGTAAAAACTTGAGAGACCTGCTACTGATTTGTTGAAATCAACATCTAGAACAAGATTCAAATCAGTATTAGCTAAAGCCTCAAGCAGTCCTGGATTAGTACCGCCAACTTCATGCCCATGAATATAAGCAAAGGCTTGTTGACGAACATAATCCAGCAGATCTTTTTCATAGAGCGTACCTACAAACTTAACTCTTTTATCTTGTTGAAGGTTTGTCTTTAAGGACAACTTTTCAAAGTAGGGGTTATTTTGATGGTTACAGATAATAACTAAATCACGCTTAGTATCTGAAGCCATGAACTCCCTAATAGCCGTTTCATAATTGTTTTCAGGGACAAATCGACCAACGATTAGATAGTAACCCTTAGACTTAATATTCCATTTTTTAAACAACTGTTTGACACGTGGATCATCTGACGATAATTTCCTAGAATTAATCTCTGTACCGTAAGCAATGAACCTTGTCTTCACATTAGAGTAGGTAGATTGAATGTAATTTTCAATACCAATATTATCAGAAATAATTAGGTCTGCATTTTTAGTCATACATTTTTCGGCGTATTTTAAATAACGCTGTGTGGGACGAGACCACTTTGATCGCTTCCACTCTAAACCATCCGGATTAACATACAATAAGCCACCGACTTTATGTATTTTATTGGCAAAATGCCAAATAAAGGCACCAATTGTATTTCCTAAAATATAAAAAATAGGCTCTTTTAAATCATGTGTCTTAACCAAGTCAAGGGCATAATTAATGGCCATAATATCATAAGCAATCACACGTGCTGGCCCTAATTGGGGAGGATTTATAGTAAAACAATCAGCGTCAGCAAAGTTAAAATGAGTATGATGTTCTTTATCACTAAGGCATGCAACATGGTATTTTATGTCGGAACTTTTTTGATGATTAATCAATTCTGAAACAAAAGTTTCAAAACCACCGTAACGAGCTGGCAACCCTCTACTTCCTATAATGAAAACATCTTGCATCATCTTCTCCATTCTAGCTAAACAATCCATACAATTATACCATAAATTAGAAAAGTTAGCTAAAAAGAGCAGTAAGCTAAAAGGATTCTCTAGCCTTACTACTCTTTGTTTTGATCTTATTTTTTAACTTCCTGCTTGTAGAACTCTTTTAAAGCATCTTGCCAAGTAGGAATCACAAATCCTGTTGCTTTCGCTTTTTCCAAACTCATAGTTGAATTTAAAGGACGTTTTGCTTTTGCTGGGAATTGACTAGAATCAACAGGCTTAACCTCCACATCTGTGTCTTTTAAGATTTCAACCGCAAAATCATACCATGTTGTATCTTCTTTAGCATCATTTGATAAATGATAGTAACCAAAATCTTTTTGATTTTCAGCTAAATAAGTCATAAACTCAGCCAAAGTACGTGTCCATGTTGGTCGTCCATGTTGGTCGTTAACAACAGTTAGAGTTTTGTGTGTTTTTGCAAGGTTTTGCATCGTAAAGACAAAGTTTTTACCATAGTTACCAAATACCCACGCTGTGCGAATGGTATAGAATTTTGAAGTATATTTTTCAACTAACTCTTCACCCATACGTTTTGTACGACCGTACTCTGTTTTGGGATCAGGCAGATCATCTACTTCCCATTCTTGCCCCACTGGTTTTTCACCATCAAACACGTAGTCCGTCGAAATGTAAACAAGTGTTGCATCATGTTTAGCAGCAGCCTTAGCGACATTCTCTGTACCAGTGACATTGATTGCAAAGTCTAGCTCTTTTCCTTCATCTTCTGCCGCATCAACAGCTGTGTAAGCTGCACAATGGTAAACTAAAGATGGCTTCACCTCTTCAAAGACTTTGTCCACCATCTCGGCATTTGTAATATCCATTTCAGCTACATCAACAGCAACATACTCTTGAGTTCGTTCGTCTAAAAGGTGACGTAATTCACTACCTAATTGCCCGTTTGCCCCTGTAATTAAAATCATTCCTTGCTCCTTTAAAAATAAGTTTAACTTTTAATTCTTCGTTTATTGTACACTAAAAAAGGGAATATTTCATCCCTTTACTCTTTATCTTATGAACGAATTCCCAAAGCGATACGAGCATAACGACTCATCTTATCAACAGACCAGGCTGGGTACCATACCAATTTCACCTCGGTTTCAGTTACCTCTGGGACTGTTTTCATAACATCATGAATTTGATCTGTCAATAAATCTGCTAACGGGCATCCCATAGTCGTTAAAGTCATATCAATTTCAGTTCGACCGTTATCTTCAAAGCGAATCTCATAAATTAACCCAAGGTTAACAATATCTATTCCCAATTCAGGATCGATAACCATCTCCAAAGCTTCTAGGATACGATCTTTTATTTTTCCAACTTCTTCTTCGCTATATTGCTTTACTTCTGACATTATAATACCTCTCTGAAAATATTAATACCGTCTTTAAGATAACTCCTTTGCAAATCATTTTTATTAGAAACTAAACTTCCTATTCTAAAAACGATTATCGAGAAGCAATCAATCTTCCATGAAATCTTTAAGTTGCTTGCTACGACTAGGATGGCGAAGTTTTCTAAGGGCTTTAGCTTCAATCTGACGAATGCGCTCACGAGTAACATTAAATACTTTACCTACGTCCTCTAACGTACGCATTTTACCATCGTCAAGACCAAAGCGTAAACGAAGAACATTCTCTTCACGGTCAGTAAGAGTATCTAAAACCTCATCTAATTGCTCACGAAGAACAACACGTGTAGTATAATCTACTGGATTTTCAATAACTTCGTCTTCAATGAAATCACCCAAATGGCTATCATCTTCCTCACCGATTGGCGTTTCTAGCGATACCGGCTCTTGAGCAATTTTTAGGATTTCACGTACTTTATCTGGTGTCATATCCATGCGTTCTGCGATTTGCTCAGGAGTTGGATCTTGACCAAGTTCTTGAAGAAGATTACGTTGTTCACGGACCAATTTATTAATCGTTTCAACCATATGAACAGGAATACGAATCGTACGTGCTTGATCTGCAATTGCACGTGTTATAGCTTGACGAATCCACCATGTTGCATAAGTTGAAAATTTGAATCCCTTTGAATAATCAAATTTATCAACAGCTTTCATGAGCCCCATGTTACCCTCTTGAATTAAATCAAGAAATTGCATTCCACGTCCAACATAACGTTTTGCAATTGAGACAACAAGACGAAGGTTTGCTTCAGCTAAACGTTGTTTAGCCATTAAATCTCCCTCAGCAACCGCAACAGCCAATTCTTTTTCTTCTTCATTCGTTAAAAGAGGAACAACACCAATTTCCTTCAAGTACATACGTACTGGGTCATTGACTTTAGCAGAATTACTTCCTATGAGCTCTTCATCAGTCAATTCTTCAGGTTTTGGCCCTTCTACCACATACTTTGTTGAAGGATTGCCTTCTTTATCTGTGATTGAAATGCCACCGTCTGTCAATCGTTCTAACAAATCATCAATTTGATCTGCATCTAAAACAAAAGGAATAACAAGTTTTTCTGTTACCTCATCATCAATTGCAGTACCTTGTTTTTTATGATTGCGAATAAAATCCGCAACTTGAACATTAAAAGTTGTATTTCCTTTTTTCTCTGCCATAGGTTCCTCATTCCATATTTCTTTTTTGAGCAATTAAATTTTCTAATGCAGCCAAGGCTCCTTCTTCATCACCTTGATTACTAGATTGTCTAATTAACTGGCTTTGTTTTCTTAAATCACGTTCTTTCAATAAACGGTCACGTGCCTTTTCGACGGCTTCAATCTCTCCAATAGATACTTCTACAGGTAATTGTTCCTCTAAAATTATATAATAAGTACGATTAACTTTGTCACTTTCTTGTGATAAATCATAAGACGTGATCTCACCACTTTCTTTTAGCAACTCATATAAAACTTGTATTTCTGTTGTATCAAAATAAAAATTATCCCTATTACGGAATTCATTTAACAGGTAGGGATGATTCAATAATCGATGAAACAATTGCATTTCTGTTTTAGTGATAGCTGATAACTTACCTGTCTGTGGTAATTGCACTGTAGCACTTGTTTGTACTGAAGATGAAGCTTGCTGTTGACTTCTATGATGCAATCGTTCGTTATTAACCGATTGTTCTACTTGAAAATAATCAAAATCTGGCAAGAGTTCAGCCACTTTTGTAATATATGAATTTTGTGCTGTTATCGATGGAGATTTAGCAATTAATTTCGCTATTTTTTCAACATAAGCAATTTCAGATTGTAAATTATCGGTGTTTTCAGGCTTTAAGTAGTGGATATAAAACTCTGTATTACTGATGCGCCCATTTTCTAAGAGTTGTTTAAAATCTTCTGCTGAATTTGCTTGTAGAAATTCATCAGGGTCCATTTTATTAGGTATCCTAACGATATCAACAGTCATATCTGATAGCAGTTCTAAAGACTTGTCAATTGCGTTTTGACCAGCTCTATCACCATCATAAGTCAGAACAACTTTCTTAGTAAATCTTTTAAGGTGTCTAACGTGTTCATTGGTTAAAGCGGTCCCCATAGAAGCAACAACATTCTCAATTCCTGCACGATAAGCTGCAATAACATCCATAAAGCCTTCCATTAGGTAAACTTCGTGTGCTTTATTAATTACAGCACGCGCTTTATCTAAATGGTAAAGCTCGTAAGACTTATTAAAAATAGGGGTGGCACGAGAATTTTTATATTTAGCTTGTTTTCTATCAATGTCCTCTTGAGTCCAAACTCGTCCTGAAAACGCAATGACTTCACCAATATCATTAGTTAACGGAAACATAATTCTATTATTAAATGAATCGTAAAACTGATTGCTATTTTCTGAATAATTGAACAAACCAGAAGACATCAAAGTTTTTTCATCAAACTCTTTTGCCAGACGACGATATAGAAAATCCTGCCCTCCCGGCGATAATCCTATTTGAAAATGTTTAATTAAGTCCTCTGTCACTCCGCGCTCGGCAAGGTATTGTCTAGCGCGTTCACCATCATTAGTTGTCATTAAATAGGCATGGTAAAATCCCGAAGCAACTCTATGAATATCTAAAAGCGACTGATTAGCTTTAGGTTTTTTAGGAACTTGCCCCTTAAAATTAGTATCTAGAGGTATTCCTGAACGTTCAGCTAGAACTTGTACACTATCTAAAAAACTAATATGTTGGTAATCTTCCACAAATTTAAAGACATCACCAGAGCGACCACAACCAAAACAATGAAAAAACTGCCTATCTTCGATAACATTAAAAGATGGCGTTTTTTCTTTATGAAATGGGCATAAACCAAGATGATTGCGTCCTGTTTTTGTCAAACCGACAACTTCACCGATGACATCAACAATGTTAACACTGTTCTTGATTTCAGAAATTTTTTCTTTATCAATTGCCAAGTCATGACCTCCACAGAAATAACCCATTATAGTTTTACATTTGATTATATCATTTTTTCTTTTCTGTGTAAATTTTTTCAAAAGCTTTTTCAAGGATTTCTTCTTCACTGATTTAATATAAAAATTTACAGATAATTTGAAACCTATTACTTGGATTTCTCAAAAGAAATCTGCTATAATGAACGTGAATTAAATAATATTAAGGAGCTTGTTCACATGATTAAAGAACTAAAAGAATTTTTATTTAAGGGTAATGTTTTAGACCTTGCTGTTGCTGTTATTTTAGGTGCAGCTTTTAATGCTATCATCACTTCACTTGTTAAAGACGTTATTACACCGCTTATCCTTAATCCTGTATTAAAAGCTGCTGGCGTTTCAAATATCGCACAGCTTTCATGGAATGGTGTTGCTTACGGTAATTTCTTAAGTGCAGTTATTAATTTCTTAATCGTTGGTACTACTTTATTCTTCATCGTTAAAGCTGCTAACAAGGTTATGGCTAAGAAACCTGCTGAAGAAGAAATTATTGAAGTTGTTGAACCAACACAAGAGCAATTACTTGCTGAAATCCGCGACTTACTCGCTAACAAATAATAAAAGACTCGGATTACTGTACTGACCCCCAAAAGTTGGACAATTTATTTTAAGTGAAGGATTTAGTTCTGTATTGCACAGGACTAAGTCCTTTTAGTTTTGCTTTGATTCGCTTGTTGTTGTAGTAAAAAATGTAATCTGTGATAGCTTGCTCAAGGTCATCAAGTGATTTGTAAGACTTCTCCAAGCCATAGAACATCTCAGACTTTAGAATCCCAAAGAAAGATTCCATCATACCGTTGTCAGGACTGTTCCCCTTCCGTGACATAGAAGGACGAATGCCTTTGTCCTCCAGAAATTGATGGTAGGACTTGTGCTGGTACTGCCAGCCTTGGTCGCTGTGGAGAATGGTTTCGCTGTATGAAGCCGCAGGAAAAGCCCTCTCAAGCATGGTTTGAACCTGTTTCAAGGCAGGAGACCGAGACAGGGTAAAATCAATTATCTCACTGTTATAGCCATCAAGAACAGGCGATAGATAAAGTTTCCCTTCAGGTAAAGCAAACTCCGTCACATCGGTATAGCACTTCTCATAGGGCTTCGACCCCTCAAACTGGCGTTGAATCAGGTTATCAGCCTTCTTACCAACCTCACCTTTGTAAGAGGCATACTTGCGCTTACGACGAATACGAGCAGTCAAGCCCATACTTTTCATCAAGCCTTGCACCCTTTTGTGGTTGATGACAAAGCCACGATTTCGCAGTTCTAAATAAATCCGACGATAGCCATAGTTTCCTCTATGTTCATCATAAATGGATTGAATGTCAGATTTGATTGCTTTGTCTTTATCTGGTTTATTCAGTTTCTTTAGTTGATAATAGTAAGTTGCACGAGCTATCTTAGTTATCTCAAGTAAGAGGTCTAGTCGGAATCCTCCTGTGACCATTTCTCTAATTGTTTCTGCCGTTCGCTCTGTAAGGCTTCGTCCCTCAAGCGCAAATCCCTCAACTTTTTTAGAAAGGCATTCTCCGTTCTCAAGCGCTCATTTTCTTCCTGAAGTCGCTCGAGCTCTGTCATTTCTTCCCAAGTTTTCTTACGCTTACGTCCCATTTTACTCGGTCTCCCTCTTGTTTTCTCAACAATAGTATAACCATTTTTCTTAAATTGGGAAAGCCAATTTGTGAGTATAGAACAATTAGAGAGAGCATAATCAAGAGAAACAGAGAGTTGAGAACAACCATGAATCAAGACTTTATCTATCATTTCCTGCTTTAATTCAGGTGGATAATACTCATTTCTACCTTTTTCGACGATTTCTACACCATACCGATCCATGAGTTTTATCATGTATTTAAGATTCGAGATACGAACATCATATCGTTGACTAATCTGAGACCAGGACATCCCGATCTTTCTTAACTCGTATATTTCTAGTTTATCTTCATAACTTAATTTCATCAGAAAAGCACCCCAATCGTTAGATTTTTTGTCTAACTTTTGGGGTGCAGTTCATTACCGAGTTTTTTTATTAACTTATAGTTATAATATATGAAAAAACAGCTCAATTCTGAACTGTTTTTTCATATTCTATCTAATTAGAATTTTTTACGTTTGCGAGCTGCTTCTGATTTACGTTTACGTTTTACAGAAGGTTTTTCGTAGAATTCACGTTTACGTGATTCTTGAAGAGTACCAGCTTTAGTCACAGAACGTTTGAAACGACGAAGTGCATCGTCAAGTGATTCGTTTTTACGTACTACTGTTTTTGACATATGTTTCACCTCCTCAAGATATTGTAACATTTTCACGTTCACTTACTAGGATACCCAAATAAAAGCAGATTGTCAATATTTTTATGATACTTTCTCTGGGTTATTATTTCCCTATACGTGATTTCAATTTTTCCACAAAAAGGTATGCCGCTGGACAAGTAAGAGTATTTTTTATCGTTAAGTTATTAATTTGATAGATTTTCTTACGATCAGTATGTGGAAATTCACGACAAGCTTTAGGTCTGACATCGTATATACTACATAAGTTATCATCGCCTAAAAACGGACAAGGCATCGCTTTAAATACTTTATCTCCATCTTCATCTACTTCTAAAAATAAATCTTCAAAAGCCGATAACTTCATCCGGAAATGTTTAGAAATCCTAGAAATATCAGCTTCTGTAAATAGAGGACCCAAAGTTTTACAACAATTAGCACATGCTGTACAATCAATTTCTTGAAAAACCTCTTGATGTATCTGTTGGACTATTTTATCTAAGTTTTTAGGAGCTTTCTTTTTTAAACTTGCTAAAAATTTACGATGCTCGCCTTGTTTTTGGAGCGCCAAATCTTTATATTTTTCAATATTAATTGAACCCTGAACCATATATTCCTCTGCCTTTATGCTATTATTCTTAGTCAAGCCATATTATAACATCCAAAAAAGCCTATGACTAGGCTTTTTAATATTATTCAACTTGATTGCCAGTTAATTTAGCCGCATCTGAAATATAAACTTTATATTTATCTTCTTTTTCAAGTCTCTTTATCACTTTGTTAACAGTCTTCAACATTTTTCCACTGTCTTTAGGTAAAGCTACAGCCTTAGCATCCCCTTCTCCTGTTTTAAGGGCAAACTTAGCAAGAACAAGGTCTGGATTCTGGGCCAAGTAACCTTCAGCTACGGGTTTTTCTAAATCAACAGCTTCTACCTTGCCTGATTTTAACTCACTAATCGCTTCTCCCATCGCTGTCAGTGACACGACGTGAGAATTTTTGAATGATTTCTTAGAAACTCCCTCTTCGATACTTCCTTTTTGTACTGCTATTTTTTTACCTTTAAGGCTTTCGATTGAAGTATATTTTCCTAAATCAGACTTCCTAACAAGAACCGCATTTTCTGTAGTGTAATAAGGTTTTGAAAAATCATAGACTTTAGCACGCTCTTTAGTATATGATAATCCAGAAATAGCCATATCAGCCTTACCTGTTTGTAAACTTGATAAAACATTGTCAAAACTCATAGGAGATACCTCTAGTTTGACATGAAGCTCATCAGCAATAGCTTGAGCTAACTCAATATCTGCGCCGACAACTTTATCTTTCCCATTAACAAGCGCTTTAAACTCAAAGGGAGCATAATCTGGACTCACCGCTAAAACTAACTTCCCTTTTTTCTCAACTTTATCTTGTAGCTGTTTGTCTGATGAACCACACGCCACCAAAGTAACGACAGATAAAAGAGATAAAATTCCTAATATTATTTTTTTTGACATAAACTATCTTCCTTTTATTATGATAGGAACAAGTATAAATCATCTTTATACATAAGTCAAGTTTTTTTGAATAAAAATTCAGTAAATTACACCGATAACTATGCTTGCTGTTAGACGATTTTTAATAACAACTATAACTAATTAAAACAATCACCTTTTAAAAGTATTCCAATTCTTAAAAAATGCTAACTATCATTAATAATCAACTAACTTTCAGAACCTTGTACAGTTGCTGTCTAGTAAGAAAATGATAATAATTCGATTTAGTCACTCTCCTTGCTAAAATAATAAATAAGGTTGAGATGTACATCTCAACCTTATTTATTATTTTCTAAAAATCGCTTTAGATATGATATAGGTCATTATAATTGACAAAAGAATTGTGGTAGCTAATGCTAACAGTTGAACTGGCATATGTGATAATTTAAAGAGACCAACTCCTAAACTTCCCAACAATCCCCCAATACCATTCATTCCAAAGGAGGAAACGACATCATCAATGGCAAAAGCTTTCGCAACGTAATCCGTTACAAAGTAGGTGAAGAGGGATGCAAAGAATGTTACAGCTAATAATTGCCAAGTTAAGAGATACCCAACTCCTGCTGTACTCGTCACAAGACCAACAATAATGCCATTCAATAAGCTTCCTGTTTTCTCTTCCTCACCATTCCACTTAGCAGCCAATGTCCACGCCAAACCACCACCTATAATAGCAAATATAGTATTTAAAAGTATCATAATGGCTTGTGAATTCCACTCACCAACTGGACCCATATTAAATCCAAACCAACCAAATGTAATAAGTATCATTCCTAAAAAGAGACTATCATTTTTAACCTTATTGTGCTGATGTTCACTCTTGCCAATAACATGAGCTAAAATATACGAAGAAAGCCCTGCAGATAAATGAACGACCATTCCGCCTGAAAAATCAAGTACTCCCATCTTTGCAAAAACACCCTCTGAATTCCAAATTAAATAAGCTAAGGGCGTATACACCAAGAAAAGCCAAGAAACAACAGCTAATAAAAGTCGCTTCGTCTGAACTCTATCAATAATTGACCCAATAAGCATTACTACTGCGTAAAGGGCGAAACAAAGTTGAAATAAACAATTTACAATTTGTTTACCATCTGCTTCTTGGAATTGAAAGACAGTTTTAAAATGACCTTCAAATGCTAAAAAATAGGCACCCATGAACCAAGCTGTTGTCGTTAGCAAAACAGTAAGTACAAACTGATAAATAATCCTTGAAGTCAATGATTGATGTAGCGACCCAAAGTAATAGAATGCAACCCCAAAAATCATGAGCCACATCGATAAAATACATAATAGTAAAAACACAAATAGTCCTTTCTTTACAAACACTCTTTTATTTGTTAAACTGTATTGTTGTTAACTGGTTAAGTATTTTATCTTACACATTTATTTTTGTCAAGGAGAAGACATGAAACATTATCAAACCATAATTATCGGTGCAGGCGCTGCAGGAATCGGTTTTGGTTCTGCCATGCAACGATTAGGACTTACAAATTTTCTTATCATTGAAAAAGGGCACATTGGAGAATCTTTTTTAAGATGGCCCAGAACAACACAATTTATCACACCTTCCTTCACTACCAATGGCTTTGGTTTTCCAGATCTAAACGCTGTTATTCCAGATACTTCTCCTGCTTTCTCATTTGAAAAAGAACATCTTTCTGGAGTGGAATATGCACGCTACTTACAATTAGTTGCTGCTCATTATAATCTCCCTATCCAAAACGAAACATCTGTTCTATCTATTGATAAACGAGATAGCCTTTTTGTTATTAAAACTTCAAAGGGAGATTTTTCTGCTGATTATCTTATTATGGCAACAGGAGAATTTCAAAATCCAAATACCATTGATATTAAAGGTGCAGATCTAGGAATGCACTATGGTCAAGTTGATAATTTCCATATCAAATCTGACAATCCATTTATCATCATTGGTGGAAACGAAAGTGCTTGTGATGCACTAACACATCTAGTATATTTGGGAAATCAAGTCGAATTATATACAGATACGTTTGGTCGTAAAGAGAGCAATCCCGATCCAAGCATCTCTTTATCCCCCCTAACTAAAGAACGTTTAAAACATATACAAGACCACAAAAAAGAATATTATAGTATCTCTGAAGGCAAGAAAGCCATTGAGATTAAACAAATTGGAAAACAATATCAAGTTACTTTTGATGACGGTAGTACTGCGGAGTCTTTCCATAAACCTATTCTTTCCACAGGTTTTCTAAATACCTGTCATCTCATTGACGGAATCGCTTTATTTGAATACGATAAAAATCAGTTGCCAATAGTTACTGAAGATGACGAATCTACTATCGTTAATAACTGTTTCTTAATTGGTCCAAGCTTACGACAAAGAGATACTATTTTCTGCTATATTTATAAATTCAGACAGCGCTTTGTCCCTGTTATTAATCATATCGCACAACGAGAAGGGATTATATTAGACGAAGATACCCTTGAATTCTTTAAAGAAAATCAAATGTACCTTGATAACCTAGCTTGTTGCGATGTCAATTGTGATTGCTAAAAAATCGCTAGCTTTATTGCTAGCGATTTTTTAATATTAAATATTTGCTACTTGAGGTAAGGATTCTCCAATAGCTTCTAAACGTTCTGCCCATTCTTGACGTGATAAACCATTTTCTTGCACATAGCGATTACGTTCATGTGCACGACATTCAGGCGAGCACCCTCGAACATACTTCGCTTCGTTTTCTTCTGAAGCAAAAATTTGTTTGTTACAAAACGGATTTGCACAATTGACATAACGTTCACAAGGTGTTCCATCAAAATAATCTTTACTAATAACAGTTGGATTAACATGATTAATTGGCACCGAGATACGATCATCAAAAACATACATCGCACCATCCCAAAGTTCACCTTGAACTTCCGGATCTTTTCCATATGTTGCAATACCACCGTGTAATTGTCCAACATCTTTAAAACCTTCTCGAACCATCCAACCCGAGAATTTCTCACAACGAACACCACCGGTACAGTACACAACAACACGTTTTTCCATAAACTTATCTTTGTTGTCACGTACCCATTGTGGTAACTCACGGAAATTGCGAATATCAGGACGAATTGCTCCACGGAAGTGACCTAAGTCATACTCATAATCATTACGCGTATCTAAAACAACAGTATCTTCATCAAGCAAGGCTTCTTTAAATTGTTTAGGATTTAAATACTCACCTGTTGTTTCCAAAGGATTAATATCGCTATCAAAGTTATTATCTTCTAACCCAAGGTGCACAATCTCTTTCTTATAACGAACAAACATTTTACGGAAAGCTTGTTGATTTTCCTCGTCAATCTTGAACCAAAGATCAGCAAAACGCTCATCGCTGTGGATCCAATCCATATACTTCTGAGTTGTTTCATAATCTCCAGAAACAGTTCCATTAATCCCCTCATCCGCAATCAAAATACGACCTTTAAGCCCAATAGATTTACAAAATTCTAGATGTTTCGCAGCGTACTCTTCCGCATTTTCAATTGAAACATATTTATAATAGAGTAAAACTCTGATTTTTTCTGACATTTTTTCTCCTCATCTGCAAAATAAGTTAGTATACTTCATTATATAACGACTCCTTACAACATAGCAAAAAATACGCTTAGGACATATTCTTTGCTTTAAAGACAAATTATTCTTCTTAAGAACACACATATGTTAAAATAGTAAAAGACTAGGAGGACTTTTATGACTTATGAATTATGTCTAGAATACGGTACTTATCCACTTAGACCTGTAGATGCTTGGGCTGATGAAATCAATACTGCACCTGCGTTTATTACTGAAGATAAAAAAACTTTTAGAACTTTTAGAAGAAGTCAATACCTTATTCCATGAGCTCTTTTTAACGATAGAATGTTCCTTCCACTATATTGGTCATGACTTCCCAGAAAAAAGAGCAAAAATCACACAAATTTATCATGTGATTATCGAACATTTAAGCATACACTACCCTGAATATGACATTAAAATTGAATCATTATTAATGGGGTAGTTTTATTTTAACTAGGTAGAAACTATCTATTAAAAACAATCGATATCACTAATTAATTCAACAAATAGATTATCTAAAACAAAAAAGGTCTCTTTCAAGAGGCCTTTTTTCATAACTTATCTCACTAAATATTAAATGATACTTTTACCAAATAATATCACCAATACTCTAGACTCTTATCTCTTGAAAGCAAGGTACAGACAATAGCCGCAAATCCAGAAATACCAAATATTATAAATGCTACTCCCCAACCAAAGTGGTCAATAATAATACCAATAGCTAGAGTAGCGATCGTTGCTCCTCCGACATAACTAAATGTGCCAGTCAATCCTGAAGCTGCTCCAGCTGCTGCTTTTGGAACTAACTCCATAGCATACAGGCCAACCATCATAACAGGACCGTAGATTGATGCCCCCAAACCTAGTAAAATAATGAAGTCTAATGCCATATATTGAGGTCCTGCTGGAATAAACCAATAGGCAGCTAGTAATAAGATTGCTACAACTAAGAAGGCTACATTGGTTAAAGGTTTAGAGTTTTTAAACACTTTGGCAGATAGATATCCTGCTGTTAGCATCCCAATAATACCACCTATTTCAAAAAGTGAAAAACCACCCATACCAGCTGTTGCAGTAATACCTTTTCCACCATCTTGCACACTCGTCGCTAAAAACTTAGGAGTCCATGAGACAATACCGTAACGTAAAATATATACAAATATTGAATACAAGGATGCCCACATCAGTTTAGTATTTGGTAGAATATATTTTTTTATAATTTCGCCCATACCCAAAACTTCAGGCTCTTCTAAAATGTCACTTGAATCCACAACATTAGTATATTGCTCTTTATGATACTCTTCTATAGGCGGAAGTCCGATAGATTCTGGAGTATCTTCTTGTAAAAAGTAAACAAGAACAGCCAAAAGACAAGCCACCACCCCTGGAAACCAATAAGCAGCACGCGCTTGATTAAGAGAATCATTACCAGCAAGAGCTAGACCTACACCAGTTAAAATCGGCGCTATTGCTCCACCAAAATTGTGAGATAAATTCCAAATGGTAGCATATTTAATTCTTTCTTTATTATCATACCAATAGACTAATGTACGCGCTCCAGGAGGGTATCCCATCCCTTGTAACCAACCATTAATAAGATACATGATAGTAAAGAGCCAGATACTAGTAATTACAGATGGAATAACACCGATTAACACATTAACTAGTCCTGTAAGAAACAAACCAACTGGAAGGAAAATTTTAGAATTCGATTCATCTGAAATCAAACCAGAAATAAATTTAGAGAGACCATAAGCAATGTAGCTAGCACAGGTAATAATACCAATCTCAGTAGCAGACATATTAAGGATACCAGATAAAATTGAAGTCGTATTACGAACAAAATAGTATCCCATATAACCTACAAAAATAGAAATAAGGACTTGTACACGATAACGAGGATATTTATGCTTAATTTCCTCAGCTGATAAACGTTCTCTTTTCTGAGGGGGTGCAAATAGTTTTTTCAACATAGCAAATTACCTTTCCGATTTTTAGATGTGTTTAATTATACAACTATGAATTCACACTGTCAATTAATTAATAATTTATTTTTTATCATTTTATCTTATTTTTTTAAATGTGGATAATACTCTTTAAAGTGTAGATAATACTATATTATAAGCTTTTTATCTGATTTTTCTGTATTTTGAAATCAAATTATATTTTTTAATTTTAGTTTATATTTCAAAAATTAAAACACCCTATAACCAAGTATCACAGAGTGCATATTTTTATATTATATAGAATATAAATACACATGCAATTAAATATTTAGAATAAGTTCTGCTCAGTTCTATTTTTAAAGTCTACGGACAAAAATAAATACTTATAGTTTTATTAGACAAGAAAAAAGTAAGGTTGAAAACCTTACTTTTAGAGACTTTTTAATTTGAATGCCAAATATCTTGATTATATTGTTCGATTGTACGATCTGATGAGAAGAACCCTGCTTTAGCAATATTGTGTATAACTTTCTTATTCCATGATTCATAATCTTCATAATCAGCAAGCACTTGTTCTTTAACAGCAATGTATTCTTTCAAATCAATCAATGTCATGAACCAATCTTTACCTACTAACTCATCATGCAATCTCTTTAGTCGTTCTGCATTACCGAGTGACACTATATCATCACTAATGATAAAATCAACAGCTTCACGAATTACTTTGTCTTTATCATAGTAATCTTTTGAACGATAACCAGATGTTTCATAAAGATTAATGATAGTATCAGAGTCTTTACCAAATGTGTAGATGTTCTCTTTGCCAGCTAATTCAGCTATTTCAACATTTGCCCCATCCATAGTACCAAGAGTAAGAGCACCATTCAACATAAATTTCATGTTACCTGTACCAGATGCTTCTTTGGAAGCCAATGAAATTTGTTCCGAAATATCTGTTGCAGGGATTAACTTTTCCGCTACTGTCACATTGTAATTTTCTACTAAATGGACATTAAGGTATTTATTAACTTCTGGATCATTATTAATTAATTCTGATAAGCAGAGAATTAAGTGAATGATATCCTGTGCAATAGTATAGGCTGGAGCAGCTTTACCACCAAAAATAACTGTTAATTTACGTGATGGGAAATGCCCACGTTTAATTTCTAAGTATTTATGAATAACATATAAAGCATTCATTTGTTGGCGCTTATATTCGTGGAATCGTTTGATTTGTGTATCAATAATTGAGTATTCATCCAATTCAATACCTTTATTTTCCTTAAGGTAACGTTTAAGAGCCAGTTTGTTTTTAAATTTAATAGCAGCTAATTTATCATGAACTTCATTGCTATCAGCATAAGTTAACAATTTTTCGAGCTGAGTCGCATCAGTAAGATAGCTATCCCCAATTAGTTCTTTCAAGTAATCTGCTAAATCTTGGTTAGCAAACTCCAACCAGCGACGGAATGTAATACCGTTTGTCTTATTGTTAAACTTATCTGGGTAAATATCATAGAAAACCTTTAATTCACTATTTTTAAGGATTTCTGTATGTAATGCTGCTACACCATTAACGCTTGTTGAGAAGTGGATATCCATATGCGCCATGTGAACACGTCCAGCTTCATCAATAATTTGAACCTCTGGATTTGTTTGCTCTTCACGAATCATTTGATCTAATTTTTTAATGATTGTTACTAGGTGGGGTACTACCTCATTAAGATACTCTAAAGGCCATTTTTCAAGAGCTTCTGCAAGGATGGTATGGTTTGTATAGCCAACCATATTGCGAACAACTGACACAGCTTCGTCAAATTCAAAACCATGTTTTTCTGTCAATAAACGAATCAACTCAGGGATGACCATAGATGGGTGAGTGTCATTAATTTGAACATAAGCATATTCAGCTAAATCATGAAGGTTTGAACCACGCTCGATTGCTTCATCAATTAATAATTGAGCAGCATTTGAGACCATGAAATATTGCTGATAGATACGTAATAATTCTCCATTTTTATCTGAATCATCTGGATACAAGAACAAGGTTAAATTCTTCTTGATTTCTGTCTTATCAAAAGTGATACCTTTTTCAATAAGGTTATAATCAAGTCCATCAATATCAAAAAGGTTCAAATAATTTTTAGTATCTTTCTTATAACCTAATACATCAATTCTATCTAGGCGTGATTTTAAAGTAAAGTCACGGAAAGGAACATCATAAGAAATATCTGTTGGTACTAACCAAGAATTATTCTCAATCCAGTAGTTAGCTTCTGCTTCTTGTTGATTGTTGCGAAATACTTGTTTGAAAAGCCCACAGTGATAGTTTAAACCAACACCTTCACCATTAATACCTAAAGAAGAAATCGAGTCAATAAAACATGATGCTAAACGCCCTAAACCACCATTACCAAGTGATGGTTCTGGCTCTACATCTTCTATTTCAGCAATTGATTTACCTACAAGTTCTAACTCTTTTTTGACATCTTTATAAATCCCTAAGTTAATCAAATTATTTGAAAGTAATTTACCAATTAGAAACTCAGCTGAAATATAGTATACCTTACGTTGAGAGCTATTTTTTGATTTAGCGGCAGCTTCTTCTTTTACAAAATTTAACAATTCAACGTAAATCTCTTCATTTGTTAATTCTGATAATACTTTTCCTTGTTGTCCAACGTAAGTTGTAAAATTTCTTGTCATGATAATATTCCTTATTTATTCCCTCTATTATAAATAGTTGTAATCTCTTTTAAGAATGCTTTGCGATTTTCTGTTAAGTCTTCTTTTCTCATACGCCATTGCCAGTTACCTCCAACGGTATTTGGCATGTTCATACGGCTATCTGCAGGTTTATCTAGTAGATCTTGCATACATGTAATCGTTGTTTGACTAACGGTTGCATACAAGGTACGCAGTACAGTCTCAGTAATGGGCTCATTTGGCAAACGACGCATGTAATTTTCTGCATAAGCTTTCTGTTCGACTGTAAGATTTTCAAACCAGCCATTAATAACTTCGTTATCATGAGTTCCAGCATATGCAATTGTATTTTCTGTGTAGTTATGAGGAATATCAATACTATTTCCTGTTGTATCATAAAAACCGAATTCCATGATTTTCATACCTGGGAACCCTGTTCCAGCCAGTAATCTCTCTGCTCTCTCATCAATATAGCCTAAATTCTCAGCAATAATAGGTAAATCACCTAATTTTTCTTTGATAGTTGCAAATAATTCTGGACCGGGAGCTGGTTGCCATGAGCCATCATTAGCTGTTTGATAATCTCCTCGAATTTCCCAATAATCTGAAAAACCTTTAAAATGATCAATACGCAAATAGTCATACATCTTAACACCAGATTGAATACGATAAATCCACCAGTCAAAATCTGACTCTTTGTGGTAATCCCAATTGTAAATAGGATTGCCCCAAAGCTGACCATCGTCAGAAAAATCATCCGCTGGTACACCAGCAATAGCAAGTGGTTGTTTGTCGCAATCTAATTTAAACAGTTCAGGCATTGTCCAAACTTCTACACTATCGGCAGAAACGTAGATTGGCATATCACCGATAATTTGAATCCCTTTATCATTAGCATATTCTTTTAACTCAAACCATTGTTTGTAAAAGAAATATTGCGTTACTTCATGATATTTTATCACTTCACTAAGCTTTTGACGATATCCTGCTAAGGCTTCTTCTTCGCGGCGTATAATAGCCTTGTCATCCCATTCTTGAAGCGCCTTATTACCAAAATGTTCTTTAATCGCCATAAATTCAGCAAAATCAGTTACCCATTTTTCTTCTTGCAAGAAATCAGATAGCATTCTCGTAGCTCTCTCTTCTTGCAAGAAATTTTTAACTGCTTTTTCTAAAACTGGACGGCGTTTTTCAAACAGACCAGCATAATCAACAACTTCTGGATCCTGTCCAAAACTAATATTTTGGTAGTCATCTTTCGAAATGAAACCTTCAAGCGTTAGCAAATCAAAATCAATTAAATGTGTATTACCAGCTACTGCAGAAAAAGACTGGTAAGGAGAGTCCCCGAAGCTTGTTGTTGTTAAGGGAAGAATTTGCCAAAATTTTTGATCAGTTTCGACCAAAAAATCAACAAAAGCGTAGGCTTCTCGTCCAAATGTTCCAATACCTAAATCACCTGGTAGAGAAGTGATGTGCATTAAGACACCACTTGCACGTTTTTTCATATTGATTCTCCTTTTCGATTACTTACTTTACTCCTCCATCTTAACGCAAGCGATTGCATAAGTCAAGCATAATTTAAAAAAACTTCTATCGAAAATTGATAGAAGTCTTTATATCATAGCTTAATTATTATTTTTAGAAATATCTCGGACACTTTCACGCTCTTCTAAAGTAAAAGGCACAATAATAGTCTCACTAAAGACTTTGTCTGGAGATTTAATGATGTCAATCAGACGACGAACGCTTGTCCTTCCTAGATTATTAACATTAATATCAAATGTGCTTAGGTAAGGATGAATCAGATGTGAGAAGAGAGAATTATTAAAGGTCATGATAGAAATGTCATCTGGAACTTTTAATTTATAGAAAGAAAGAAATTGCATTACTCTAACAGAGACAGTATCACCAATAACAATTAAAGCAGTTGTTTCTTCTTCTTTGACTCTATTTATAAATTCCTCTAAAACTTGCGGATTGCCTCTGTCAAATAAAAGAGCTGGCTTTTGGTTTAAACCTAACTTTCTAGCACCTTTAAAATACCCTAAATAGCGCTCTTCTGATACTTCTGAATTTAAATCATCTGTAACAAACTGGATGCTTTTATGTCCTTTTTTATAGAGATAATCAATGGCAGATTTCCCCATCAGCTGATTATCATTATCAATATAAGTAATCTCATTTTCATAGCCATTAGCAGCACCAACAACAACAAAGGGCAGTTTATATTTTAATAAATACTCTCTGATAGGATCTTTTTGATCCGAATAGAGAACAATAAAACCATCCACTCGTTTTTGTAGATGCATTAATTTTACTTGTTCTAACAACTCCTCAGAAGACATACTTGTTGCAATAGAAACTGTAAACCCATGCTCTTTTGCTTCATTAGTTAATGTAGAAAGAATCTCCATGAAAAAGGGTTCACTTAAGCGGTCTGGTAAAACCAGTGGAGGAAAAATAACTCCAATATTTTGCGTTAAACCACTAGCCAACATTTGTGCTGCAACATTAGGAACATAGCCCAGCTCTTCCATAGCTTTTTTCACGCGCTCTTTCGTCTTACTTGAAATAGATTCATTATCTTTTAGTACACGACTTACTGTCGATGGATTAACACCAGCTTTGGCAGCAACATCTTTTATAGTTACCATCCTACGACCTCTTCATTCTAATCATTTTATACCTTTTGGTATAGTCCTTTGTCTATTATACTCTAATCTAAGAAAAAAACAAACGTTTGCCTTCTCTGCAAATGTAATACTCTCACTAAAATAATCTTCTCATTTAGTATTAATTGATATTATTTTTTTATTTTTCTTATTTTTTTTAAAAAAAGACTTGACTTTTTTTGCAAACGGTTGCATAATATAGGTGTAATTAAAATATTCTCTAGGAGGAGAACCAAAATGGAAAAAAATACTTGGAAAAAATTACTTGTTAGTACTGCTGCTCTTTCAGTAGTTGCAGGAGGAGCAATTGCTGCTACTCACTCTAACTCAGTTGATGCTGCTTCAAAAACAACTATCAAACTTTGGGTCCCAACAGATTCAAAAGCGTCTTATAAAGCAATTGTTAAAAAATTCGAGAAGGAAAACAAAGGCGTTACTGTAAAAATGATTGAGTCTAATGACTCCAAAGCTCAAGAAAACGTAAAAAAAGACCCAAGCAAGGCAGCCGATGTATTCTCACTTCCACATGACCAACTTGGTCAATTAGTAGAATCTGGTGTTATCCAAGAAATTCCAGAGCAATACTCAAAAGAAATTGCTAAAAACGACACTAAACAATCACTTACTGGTGCACAATATAAAGGGAAAACTTATGCATTCCCATTTGGTATTGAATCTCAAGTTCTTTATTATAATAAAACAAAGTTAACTGCTGACGACGTTAAATCATACGAAACAATTACAAGCAAAGGGAAATTCGGTCAACAGCTTAAAGCAGCTAACTCATATGTAACAGGTCCTCTTTTCCTTTCTGTAGGCGACACTTTATTTGGTAAATCTGGTGAAGATGCTAAAGGCACTAACTGGGGTAATGAAGCAGGTGTTTCTGTCCTTAAATGGATTGCAGATCAAAAGAAAAATGATGGTTTTGTCAACTTGACAGCTGAAAATACAATGTCTAAATTTGGCGATGGTTCTGTTCATGCTTTTGAAAGTGGACCATGGGATTACGACGCTGCTAAAAAAGCTGTCGGTGAAGATAAAATCGGTGTTGCTGTTTACCCAACAATGAAAATCGGTGACAAAGAAGTTCAACAAAAAGCATTCTTGGGCGTTAAACTTTATGCCGTTAACCAAGCACCTGCTGGTTCAAACACTAAACGAATCTCAGCTAGCTACAAACTCGCTGCATATCTAACTAATGCTGAAAGTCAAAAAATTCAATTCGAAAAACGTCATATCGTTCCTGCTAACTCATCAATTCAATCTTCTGATAGCGTCCAAAAAGATGAACTTGCAAAAGCAGTTATCGAAATGGGTAGCTCAGATAAATATACAACGGTTATGCCTAAGTTGAGTCAAATGTCAACATTCTGGACAGAAAGTGCTGCTATTCTTAGCGATACTTACAGTGGTAAAATCAAATCTAGCGATTACCTTAAACGTCTAAAACAATTCGATAAAGACATCGCTAAAACAAAATAGTACGTCTAGAGTAATGAGATGAGGTGAGTACTCTTCCTTTCAATTGAGAGTGCTTCCCATCTCTTATTTTGTAAAATAACAATTAAAGGAGACCATTATGAATAAAAAACTGATCTCACTTGATGGTATGTCCCTAAAAGAGGTCTTTCAAAAAGGTGATTTAGCAACTAAACTATCATTCTTAATTATGGGACTTGCTAACCTCAAAAATAAACAAATTGTCAAGGGACTTTTATTTTTAATCAGTGAAATTCTGTTTTTAATTACCTTTGTTTACCAAGTTATCCCAGCTGTAAAAGGTCTTATTTCCTTAGGGACCCAAGAACAAGGTATGACAACTAAAACTGTGGATGGTATTAAAATCCAAGTTGCGACACAAGGTGATAACTCTATGTTAATGCTAATTTTTGGATTAGCTTCGCTTATCTTCTGTTGCGTATTTGCCTATATTTACTGGTCAAACATTAAAAGCGCAGCACATTTATTGACCTTGAAAGAAGAAGGAAGAGAAATTCCATCCTTCAAAAAAGATATTAAAAGCTTGACAGATGGACGCTTCCATATGACTTTAATGTCTATTCCTTTAATAGGGGTGCTTCTATTTACAATCCTTCCGTTAGTTTATATGATTTGTTTGGCATTTACTAACTATGATCATAACCACTTACCGCCAAAAAGTTTATTTGACTGGGTTGGTTTTGCTAACTTCGGTAATATCTTTAGCGGGCGTATGGCCAGTACTTTCTTCCCTGTTCTATCTTGGACATTAATTTGGGCTGTTTTCGCTACTGTAACGAATTTCTTCTTTGGTATTATTCTTGCCTTACTAATTAATACAAAAGGTTTGAAATTCAAAAAGATGTGGCGTACTATTTTTGTTATTACCATGGCTGTCCCTCAATTTATCTCTCTCTTAATCATGAGAAACCTCTTAAGTGACGCTGGACCGGTTAACGCCTTGTTAATAAAATGGGGACTTATTTCTTCAGCACATCCCCTTCCATTCCTTTCTGATCCGGTCTGGGCGAAATTCTCAATCATCTTTGTTAATATGTGGGTTGGTATTCCTGTAACAATGCTTGTTGCTACTGGTATCATCATGAATTTACCTGCAGAACAAATTGAAGCTGCTGAAATTGATGGGGCGAATAAGTTCCAAGTCTTTCAATCAATTACTTTCCCACAAATTTTGTTGATTATGACTCCTACTTTAATTCAACAATTTATCGGAAATATTAACAACTTCAACGTTATCTACCTACTCACTCAAGGTGGACCAACAAACTCAACATACTACCAAGCAGGTAGCACCGATTTACTTGTCACTTGGCTATACAATTTGACAGTAACTGCTGCAGATTATAACTTAGCATCTGTTGTTGGTATCTTAATCTTTATTCTTTCAGCAGTATTTAGTTTACTAGCTTACACAAGAACAAATTCTTACAAGGAAGGGGCAGCTAAATAATGAATAAGAAAAAACGTCTTAACCTTACTTTTGTTTATATTTTATTGATAGTACTATCAATTATGTGGCTCTTTCCCATTGTTTGGGTCGTTCTCACAAGCTTCCGTGGTGAAGGAAGTGCCTTTGTCAACTACTTTATTCCTAAAACTTGGACATTAGACAACTACGCTAAACTCTTCACCCAAAACACATTCCCATTTGGTCAATGGTTCTTAAATACATTATTTGTCGCTACATGTACTTGTATACTATCAACTTTAATCACTGTAGCAATGGCTTATTCTCTCAGCAGAATCAAATTCAAACACCGTAATGGTTTCCTAAAGCTAGCTTTAGTCTTGAATATGTTTCCTGGGTTCATGTCAATGATTGCAGTTTACTACATCCTAAAAGCTCTAAATCTAGACCAAACATTAACCGCTTTAATATTTGTCTATTCTGCAGGAGCAGCATTAACCTTCTACATCGCAAAAGGTTTCTTTGATACTATTCCATACTCTTTGGATGAGTCTGCTATGATTGATGGGGCGACCCGTTTGGATATTTTCCTTAAAATCACCCTACCATTGTCAAAACCCATTATCGTTTATACTGCATTAATCGCTTTTATGGGCCCTTGGATGGACTTTATCTTTGCAAAAGTTATTTTAGGTGATGCTACGAGCAAGTACACAGTCGCTATTGGTCTCTTTTCAATGTTGCAACAAGATACCATCAACCAGTGGTTCATGTCATTTACAGCAGGATCTGTTATTATTGCAATTCCAATCACAATACTTTTCATGTTCATGCAAAAATACTATGTTGAAGGTATTACAGGTGGATCTGTAAAATAATCTTCAGATAATTTAAAGACACGACATTTTTATTTCACTGTGGTTTCTTTTCTAAAAAAGGCTTGGGTTCTATTGAATTCAAGCCTTTTTCTAAGCTAGATAGTTAAAAAACTTGGTTTACCAAGGGTGTTAACCTCTACAAAAAAATAACTTGATAGTGCTAAGTAATTTGACAGTTGCTTCTATTTACTATATTATTAATAGTGTTATCTACAAAAGGAGCGTTTTTCATGGAAAAAACAAAATCATTCTTTGGACATCCTCGTGGTTTGTCCACTCTTTTCTTTACTGAAATGTGGGAAAGATTCTCATACTATGGTATGCGTGCTATTTTGCTGTACTATATGTACTATAGTGTTTCTCAAGGTGGCCTTGGTATGGACAAGACTGTCGCTGCATCAATCATGGCTGTCTATGGTTCACTGGTTTATCTCTCATCAGTAATTGGTGGTTTTGTCAGCGACCGTATTCTAGGTAGTCGTAAAACTGTTCTGTATGGTGGTATTCTAATCATGCTAGGTCATATTGCTCTAGCTACACCATTTGGTCAAACAGCTCTATTCATTTCGATTGCTCTAATTATCCTTGGTACTGGACTATTAAAACCAAATGTATCAGAGATGGTTGGTAATTTATATGGAGAAAATGATTCTCGTCGTGATGCTGGTTTTAGTATCTTTGTTTTTGGTATTAACCTTGGTGCTTTTATTTCACCCATTGTAGTGGGGTACCTCGGACAAGAAGTAAATTTCCATCTTGGTTTCTCACTTGCTGCTATTGGTATGTTCTTTGGTCTCCTCCAATATACCTTAGATGGAAAAAAATATTTGACTGAAGAGAGTCTCAGACCAAACGATCCTTTAAGTCCTGAAGAAAAGTCCTCTCTATATAAAAAAGTTGGGCTTATCCTTATTGGTATTGTTATTGTACTTATTCTACTTCACTTGATGCATATGCTAACAATTGAAGTAATTATCGATATTTTTAGTATTATTGCAATCGCCATCCCAATTATTTATTTTATCAAGATTTTAAGTAGTAAAAAGATTTCTTCTGTTGAGCGTTCTCGAGTGTGGGCATATATCCCTCTCTTTATCGCCTCAATTCTATTTTGGTCAATTGAAGAACAAGGTTCAGTTGTCTTAGCCTTATTTGCAGATGAACAAACAAAACTTTACCTTAACTTCTTTGGGCATCATATTAATTTCCCATCAAGTTATTTCCAAAGTATGAACCCTCTCTTCATTATGCTTTATGTACCATTCTTTGCTTGGTTATGGGCTAAATGGGGAAGTAAGCAACCTTCATCACCTAAAAAATTTGCGTATGGACTTTTCTTTGCTGGAGCTTCATTCTTATGGATGATGCTACCAGGTTTACTCTTTGGAGTTAACGCTAAAGTAAGCCCTCTTTGGTTAACAATGAGTTGGGCTATTGTCATCGTTGGGGAAATGCTAATCTCACCAGTTGGATTATCAGCAACTAGTAAGCTCGCACCTAAAGCATTCCAAGCTCAAATGATGAGCATCTGGTTCTTAAGTAATGCTGCAGCACAAGCTATTAACGCTCAAATCGTTAAATTGTACACACCTGATACTCAAATTCTTTATTATGGTGTTGTTGGTGGTATAACAGTTGTATTTGGATTTATCCTCTTATTTTATGTTCCACGCATTGAAAAACTAATGTCTGGAGTTAAATAAAGACATCTAAAAAGAACTAGGTTACATTTGAACTGCACCCCAAAAGTTAGACAAAAAATCTAACGATTGGGGTGCTTTTCTGATGAAATTAAGTTATGAAGATAAACTAGAAATATACGAGTTAAGAAAGATCGGGATGTCCTGGTCTCAGATTAGTCAACGATATGATGTTCGTATCTCGAATCTTAAATACATGATAAAACTCATGGATCGGTATGGTGTAGAAATCGTCGAAAAAGGTAGAAATGAGTATTATCCACCTGAATTAAAGCAGGAAATGATAGATAAAGTCTTGATTCATGGTTGTTCTCAACTCTCTGTTTCTCTTGATTATGCTCTCTCTAATTGTTCTATACTCACAAATTGGCTTTCCCAATTTAAGAAAAATGGTTATACTATTGTTGAGAAAACAAGAGGGAGACCGAGTAAAATGGGACGTAAGCGTAAGAAAACTTGGGAAGAAATGACAGAGCTCGAGCGACTTCAGGAAGAAAATGAGCGCTTGAGAACGGAGAATGCCTTTCTAAAAAAGTTGAGGGATTTGCGCTTGAGGGACGAAGCCTTACAGAGCGAACGGCAGAAACAATTAGAGAAATGGTCACAGGAGGATTCCGACTAGACCTCTTACTTGAGATAACTAAGATAGCTCGTGCAACTTACTATTATCAACTAAAGAAACTGAATAAACCAGATAAAGACAAAGCAATCAAATCTGACATTCAATCCATTTATGATGAACATAGAGGAAACTATGGCTATCGTCGGATTTATTTAGAACTGCGAAATCGTGGCTTTGTCATCAACCACAAAAGGGTGCAAGGCTTGATGAAAAGTATGGGCTTGACTGCTCGTATTCGTCGTAAGCGCAAGTATGCCTCTTACAAAGGTGAGGTTGGTAAGAAGGCTGATAACCTGATTCAACGCCAGTTTGAGGGGTCGAAGCCCTATGAGAAGTGCTATACCGATGTGACGGAGTTTGCTTTACCTGAAGGGAAACTTTATCTATCGCCTGTTCTTGATGGCTATAACAGTGAGATAATTGATTTTACCCTGTCTCGGTCTCCTGCCTTGAAACAGGTTCAAACCATGCTTGAGAGGGCTTTTCCTGCGGCTTCATACAGCGAAACCATTCTCCACAGCGACCAAGGCTGGCAGTACCAGCACAAGTCCTACCATCAATTTCTGGAGGACAAAGGCATTCGTCCTTCTATGTCACGGAAGGGGAACAGTCCTGACAACGGTATGATGGAATCTTTCTTTGGGATTCTAAAATCTGAGATGTTCTATGGCTTGGAGAAGTCTTACAAATCACTTGATGACCTTGAGCAAGCTATCACAGATTACATTTTTTACTACAACAACAAGCGAATCAAAGCAAAACTAAAAGGACTTAGTCCTGTGCAATACAGAACTAAATCCTTCACTTAAAATAAATTGTCCAACTTTTGGGGGTCAGTACAATTCCTAGTTCTTTTTTGTTTAATAAAATTTTTCTTATAAAACCATCTTCAAGTCGCTTACTATAAAACATCTCTGAGATGTCATCTTCGTCAAATACTCTCAAAAGGTTAAGCATATCATATGCTAGTTCAATCTTATCAAGTTGTGAACGTTCAATCCATATAACATCACCTTCATCTGACGATTGTAATTCACCTGAAAAATCATATGTTTTATAAAGGAATACCAAATAACGGATGCCTTCATCTGTGTACCAATGCTTCATACCAACTAATTTGGGATTACTTATTGTTAAACCTGTCTCCTCGCGAACTTCTCGAACGAGAGCATCATACAAGCTTTCTCCTTCTTCAATATGGCCGCCTGGTAGAGCAGCTCCTGACCAAGAATAACGTTTAGGATCACGGATTTGCATCACAATACGTCCTTTATTATCTTCAATAAGACACATATTAGTTAAAATAACTTTTTGACTGCGTGACATTATTTCCTCTAGTATATAAATTTAGTGATAGAGTTACAATACCATTTATTTATCAATTTTTCTACAAAATAATAGATTAAGTTAAAACTCCCTTAATAATTTATCCAAAGGAATTTTAGCTTAATAAATTAGAAAACTAATTTAATCAAAATCAATATTTCTTTGAAGCTTTTTTAAGGCCTAGTAAACCAAGTACAATTACTATGAGTGCAATTCCTTTAGCCAGTAAATTATTATTGTCATCACTTGTCCTTGGCAATTCATGTTTTGCCGCTCTAGACATTGGAATCTTAGTTGTTTTCTTCGCTTCCATTTGACTATGAACAAATGGGGTGTCTTTGTACTCCCTTTCATGCCTACAGCTATCACTTGTGGTTTATCCATTTGATGTTTAGATATTTCTTTAAATTCACCATGAACTGCTGGATCAACCTTATGCCCTTTTAACGACTCTGTTTCTTTTTTTAGTTTTGTGTCGTCAGAGCTTTTATGATCATTT
Organism: Streptococcus sp. 'group B'; assembly: GCF_002073795.1. NCBI lineage: Bacteria > Bacillati > Bacillota > Bacilli > Lactobacillales > Streptococcaceae > Streptococcus > Streptococcus sp. 'group B'. The sequence goes on from NZ_CP020432.1 coordinate 1,697,914, forward strand.
TTCAAACGTCTGTCAGAGTTGATTTCTTCCATTGTTTTTACAATTTGTATACTTGTTTCGAAATGGTTATATGCACCATTTTTAAATATCAAACCCTTTATAGTATGATTTCCCACTTTATTATCGACTATTTCTGTCAATAAAATAGAGCTATCCTTATCCAAGTCGAAAAGGTCCGTAATTCCTTTTGGATCTGTTAAAAGGAGAGTTTGTTTTTTCAAATGTGGTTTTAGTTTTGAATCTACTTTAAGGTTTGAAGTTGATAATAATGCTTCAAACTCTCTAACCACAGAACGACCAAGGGGGTCAGATATTTTTGCCGTAAAGCTCACTTTTTTGTCCATGAGTTGGACTGGCTTAATCAATTCCGCAGTCTGATTGTGGGCTAGGGATAATAAATTATCGATAGAGGTAAGATCTTGCATTTGGAAAGAGGTTTTGCGTAAACTTGCTGATAATTCAGGGAAGTTGCCGATTGTTATAATTTTTTCAGTGACTTTACCTGATTTATCAACTGCTGATACTTTGATGACGTAACGCCCTTCGAAACCTTTTAATTGGTAAGAGTCAATACTTTGTCCTTCTGTGTAGGGCTTGCCATTAACAGTTATCATTAAATTTTTAAGGTGATTATCTTCTGCTTTAGCTATAACCACTTTGACTTTTCCGGATAATAAATCTGCTTCATTAATAGTTAACTTCGGTGTATCCACATCATTAACTACCTTATAATGTTCAGAAACGGTATTACCTGATGTATCTACCGCTGAAATCGTAACAATATCTCCTGCTGCTGCTTTTATCTTATGAGTAAATGCTCATCTATTACTGATAAATTCACCACTTGAATATTTAACATCGACGCTATCACCATTAATAGAAAGACCCCAACCTTTTACATTATCAGAAACGTGCCCTTTGATTTCAATTTCTCCATTTTGAGCATAGATTTGACCAGTGATAAAGTTATCTTTGTCAGCAGCTTCTTCTATGTTAGTCTTGTCCAGTTCTAATTTTGGAGGTTGTACATCAACGGTAATATGATAGCCACGACTAAATACCAATTTATCATTCTTATTATAAACCTTCAAATTCATGATGTTATTCCCAGACATAAATTTGACCCATGTGGTTTTAAATGTGTCAGAGTCATCACCATACATATAAATAGGGTTGGATACTGTACGATATGGGTCGGAATGTTTTGGATCTTTAGCGTTCTCATGAAGGTTAACAACTCTTATTTCTGCACGATAGCCATCTTTTAATAAGAGAGAAACACTATGCTCCAAGCTTTCATTTTCAACATTTCGAATTTTATTTACAGTTCGAATTGAATATACCGTTTCTCGAGTTAATAATAAACCATCCTCGATATCAGAAATATTTTCTTCAAAATCAAAATCTTTTTCTTCGTTAAGGTCATCATCGTTATCATCCCAGATATCGTCATCATCTGAACTGGTTGCTTGAGCTTTCATATTGCGATGAGACAGTGACTGTGGTTGTAATGTATTATCTTCCTCACTAGAGTAAGATTTCTCTGATACTTCTTCTGATTCTGATAAAGCAATTTCCTTGTTTGAATTCCCAGCATAGTCTGCAACTTTTATATCCAGATCAGATTCTCTTAACGTTAACTCATCAATATGATAGTGATTTTCGGCAATTTTTTTAACTGTGATAGGCTTTTGTGTCTCTTTATTACGAACAATTACTTCTTTAACACGATGATTATCATGGGTTAAAATATCAAAGCCGTTATTAACTTTTTTAAGAGAAAAAGTTGGTCTTTCATTATCTATTAAAATTGGAAGGTATTGGACTTGATAAGGATCTGTAGGATTTGAACGTGCACGTAACTTAAAGTAATATAAGCCTGGCTTTGCAGCTTTAAAATCACCAGTCTTAGGATCATAAAACTTTCCATCCCAAACTAGCGATGATTCTGTCGTTCTCAAAGCATCATAATATGAGTCTTCTTCCTCATTTCTTGATTTGTAATATTTCTCCACGAAATGTTTCACTGTTATACGACGAAGTATTGGTGAATCGTCTTTTGCTTCTGATACAATAGAGAGGTCAAAATCTGATGCTGAGCGTAATAAAGAAAATCGAGGTGCTACACGCACAACTTTATCGGGAGCTACACGCACATTAGACATAGTAAATAGGGATGGATTGACCTTTTTACTACCTATTTCTTGTCCGATTTCATAAAATTTGTTAGTTCCGTGTCCAACCAAAGTTGCTTGCATCAAGGTCGTTAATTTATTTTTAGAACGACTATCCCACATAGGTGCGTCAAAAATTGGTTCTAAATCCCATGTTCCTGAGAAGCCCATGTAAGGAGCTGAGATATCTTGTCCATCTTTATCTAAAGTTTTGAAATACAAATACCCTTCAGCAAAATCTTGTATAGGTTTTTTTATCTCAAGATCTATATCAAGCTCTATGGCTGATTGCGGTGCTAGTGAGATAACTTTACCCATTTGTAAAGTTGCTCCCTCTATTACTTTAGCGTGAACTGCCTTTAAAACGACATTTTCATACCCCTGATTAGTCACTTTATCAACAATTTTAGTTGTTAAAATCGCTCCTGGTTCAATACTAAAGTTACGACGTTTTTGTCCTGTATTGACCAATTTCAAGGTAAATCTTTTATGGTTCTTAATCTCTTTTATAGAGAATGATCCTGTTTTATCACCAAAAACAAGAACATCGTTAGCTAAAGCTTTTTCTAAGTTAACCATACCTGCACCTTGACGTCGTGGTGAAATTTCTAAAGCTTTATTTAGAGTATCTTTCAAAGGTTGACTTGTATTCATCAAGACAATCTTTGTCAAATCAACGTTTGTCAAACCAGCTAACATTGGAAGTTTTAATGCCATTATTTCAGCTACTTTACTTTTTACTAATGCACTAATGGCAGCTACTTGAGGGGTAGCCATTGAAGTTCCAGACATGTACCCATAGGTACCGTCGTTAAAAGTAGAATAAATATCTTCTCCTGGAGCAACTACATCTGGCTTCAAATGCAAATCTGGTGTCACTCCCCAACTAGAAAAGCCTGAAATTGTAGGATTTGGACGGCGAACAAAGGTTTCTTTAGGTAAAAATTCTAATTTAGCAGTTTTGTTTTTCTTGATGTAGTCAATCAACTGATCACCATCTTTTTTTGATAGACTAATAGCCCATTTACCTTCTGGTATATCATAGTGATAATCAAACATGGGGTGAGTATCAAAATTCCCAGAACTATAATAAGCAGGTTCATTTATCATAATAACCCCTTTAGCAATTCCGATAAAACGTTTTAGCTTATCTTTAACGCCCTCTCCTCCACGCTCAACGACGATAACTTTTCCAGTATAACTTTTAAGGTCCTCTTCTGAGATATCTTTTTTCAACTGGCCTTTACCAACATAGACTAGATCAAATGTTTTATTTTTGAGCATTTTTAATATTGTTTGACTTTTATGTCCCAGTTCTGCATATCCTAATTTAAGATTTCCAACTTTCAAAACATCTAAAAGAAGAGCACTATTTTGAACTGAACCAACTCCAATAACCTTATCAACAGCTGCAACAGACACCATAGCAGCAGTATCTTTTGTTCCCAAAGAGTTGTCAACGACATTATCGTAGGTAGTAGATGAAGCCGAATTACCATAGTTTCCCATTGCTGCTACTACGATAACACCCTTGTCAGTCACCTTCTTAATTGTCTCATACCAAAGTTCACCTGGACGTCCTGTTCCCAAATATCCAAAGCTTAAACTAATAACGTCTGCCCCTCTTTTAGCGGCATCTTCCATTGCATGGAAGACTGCATCAGAGCCGGTCCACTCTGCAGATGGATCTTCTCTATTTGTTGAAATTTTGTACACTAATAACTGTGCATTAGGGGCAACTCCTTTAAAACCATCCTTTGCATTTCCCGCTAAGATACCTGCTAAATGCATACCATGAGGGCGCTGAACGTCGTCTTTCAATTCTAAATTATCGCCTCGTTGATAATTGTATGCAAAAGGAACTTTATTTGTATAAGGAGCCTTAATATCTTTAATACGACGCTTTGCCATCACATCTGGATCATTCTCATCCAATCGCATGGCAGGATGATGGATATCTACACCACTATCAATAGTCGCAATAAGTAGCCCTCTACCGTCAACTTTACTATTTTGTTTAGCTTTTAAACGTGCAGCTAAGACATGTGTCCATTGGTTAGCAGTAAACATTTGAGGTTTTAATACTTGAACTGCTTCAATATGTTTTATCTCTTTAATCTTACCAATTTTTTCAATTTCTTTTTCATCTACTGCTAATGAATAGCCATTAAAAAGGCTACTATAAGTTAACTTAATACGAGTGCCCGGAATTGCTTTAAGGGCTTCATCTACTTTTTCCTTATTTACTTGATCAAATGTTACAATAACGCGCTTATACACTTTAGAATCAGATGGGGGAGTTGGCTTCGTCGAAGCATTATTCACGACATTTTTCATATCCACTTCATTAGCCTTATTAGGCTTATTAGTGTTTTTGTTTTCCTCACTTGAAGGTTGTGATGAAGTATTTAATAACTTTTCACTTGATTGTACTTGCTTTTTAGCCTGTAAAGAGGTTTCATCTTTTTGATTTTTCGTTTGTTCTTGAACGACTTGTTTAACACCAGCAACTTTATGTGCAGGTTGTTCACTCTTTAGTATATTTGAATCTACAGATGATTTATTCTCAAGCTTTTGTGAGTTACTCGAGGCTATTGTTGGAGGGGTTACTGCATTACTTTCAGTACGTGACTGTTTAACTTCGGAAGGCTTGATAGTTGTGTTTTTTTCTAAAAGCTGACTAGTATTCGCACTAGTATGAGGGACTACTGTGTCTGCATCTACCACTACAGAGGTCGCTACCGCATTTACAGCTAAAAACGCAATCAGTACACCGGTTGTTTTTAAAGAAATTCTTTTCATAATTCCACTCATTTTTAAGTTAGATTATTTTATTTGTTAAGCAAGCTTAATTTAAGCACTTTTGTATAGAGTTGTCAATATCTATTTGCTAATTAATGAGTATTTTTTAAGAATTTTTATCTTATTTAGATTAGTTCTTTTTAACCAAACTAAAAAGCTAACTCTACCTGCTAGAGTCAGCTTATTTAATAATCTATAACCTTCTGCTATCTCCTAAAGAGAGAACCAGATGAGAGATAAGTTTAATCGATTGCTTTTAGTTCTAAGATAACATCTCGGATTTGTGCAGCTAGCTCAAAGTCCAATAATTCAGCTGCATCTTGCATTTGCTTTTGAAGAGCTTTAATTTTAGCTTGCCTTTCTTTTTTAGATAAACTACTGTAATCGACAACTTTTTCAGGCTTATCGCTATCATTACTTTTAGTAATAGCAATTAAATCACGGATTTCTTTTTTTATTGTTTGTGGCACAATTCCATGCTTTTCATTATAATCCATTTGTAAACGACGACGGCGAGCGGTCTCATCCATAGCTCTTTGCATAGAATCTGTTATTTTATCAGCATACATAATAACATGACCATTACTGTTACGTGCTGCACGTCCGATTGTTTGGATAAGACCACGCTCATTACGAAGGAAACCTTCCTTATCAGCATCTAAGATTGCAACAAGGGAAACTTCAGGAACATCTATTCCTTCACGTAAGAGATTAATACCAATTAAAACATCAAACACACCAAGTCGTAGATCACGAATAATCTCTGTACGTTCTAAGGTTTTAATATCGCTGTGCATATACTTAACTTTAACTCCCATTTCTTTGAGATAATCTGTTAAGTCTTCTGCCATACGCTTTGTCAATGTTGTAATAAAGGTACGCTCACCTTTTTCAGTCCTCAAATTGATTTCACCAAGCAAGTCATCCATCTGCCCCATACTTGGTCTAACTTCAACTTCTGGATCAAGAAGTCCTGTTGGCCGGATAATTTGCTCAACAACTGTATCTGTTTGCTCCATTTCATAGTCTCCTGGCGTTGCAGATACATAGACAATTTGATGGACATGGCTTTCGAATTCTTCACGACGAAGTGGACGGTTATCTAAGGCAGATGGTAAACGAAAACCGTAATTAACCAACATTTCTTTACGCGAACGGTCTCCATTATACATCCCTTTGATTTGCCCCATTGTCATGTGACTCTCATCAATCATAATCAAAAAATCTTCTGGGAAGAAATCTAACAAAGTAAAAGGTGGCTCACCTTCACTTCTACCATCCATGTGACGTGAGTAGTTCTCAACACCATTTGTATATCCCATTTCACGAAGCATTTCAATATCATATTCTGTCCTTTGTCGAATACGTTGCGCTTCAATCAATTTCCCTTCTTTTTCAAAAAGTTCTACTTGATTTTCCATTTCAGCTTGTATTTTTGAAATAGCTTCTTCCATATGTTCATCATTTGTCATAAAGTGTGTTGCTGGGAAAATAGCTAAATGTTCCACTTCTCCTAGCACACGCCCTGTTAACGATTCTATTTCTCTTATACGATCAATTTCATCACCAAAAAATTCAATTCGAAAGGCATGCTCATCACGACTCGCAGGAAAAAATTCTACAACATCGCCACGAACGCGAAATTTTCCACGTTGAAAATCAATATCGTTACGCTCAAATTGAATATCAACGAGATTGTTCAATAACTGATCACGTGAAATTTCTTGACCTGGCCTAAGGCTAACAACACTGTCTGCATACTCTTTAGGAGAACCTAAACCGTAAATACAAGAAACAGATGCTACAACAATAACGTCATTTCTTTCTAATAACGAAGAAGTCGCTGAGTGACGTAATTTGTCAATTTCGTCATTGACTGAGCTATCTTTTTCAATATAAGTATCCGAAGAAGGCACATAAGCTTCTGGTTGATAATAATCATAATATGAAACAAAGTACTCTACGGCATTGTCAGGAAAAAATTCTTTAAACTCTCCATAAAGTTGACCTGCTAGGGTTTTATTATGTGCAATCACCAAGGTTGGCTTGTTAACTTGGGCGATAACTTGGCTCATTGTGTAGGTTTTACCAGTACCAGTAGCACCTTTTAAAATCTGAGCTTTTTCTCCTCCTTCAATATTGTCAACCAACGTTTCAATAGCTTGAGGTTGATCTCCTGAAGGACTATATTTGGAAACTAATTTAAATCGGTTAGTATCTTTTCTATCTATCATTTCTTTACCTCGATTACTTTATTTTAACATAGAAAAAAGAAAAAGACTGAGCTGCAACACTCAATCTGTTTCTTCAGTCTTAATTAGCCATAGAAGGTATATAATTGCAGCTAAGAGAACAAAAATAGAAATCAAACTTCCTTCTATTCCGAATGCACCACCTGATATCCAGTCCGGTGCGTTTTCTTTAACGGTAAAATGCAAAAGAGATGCTCCTGCTTTCTGACCACTTACTGCAATACCATAGAGATTACCTTGGCTAAAATTCCAAGCTCCATGTAAGGCTGCAACGCTCCAAATATTACCACTTTTAATCATATACAAGGACATTAAAACTCCCGAACATATAATACTTACAATAGAAAGAAAAGTGACATGGGCATTTACCAAGTGCAAAATGCCAAATAAAGTGGATGAGACCCCTATGGCAACAGCTAAATGAAAACGATGATTAATTAGAGGAAGAAGCCACCCTCGTGTTAGCAATTCTTCCGTACCGCTTTGAATAAGCCAAAAAGGAAGGAGAGTTACAACATAGAAAATCGTTGCCTTAGAAACATCATAGCTATGAAAGTCAAGTCCTCCCAATATATAAGCAGTGATGACAGAAATTGAAAATAGAATAAAACCTATACTCCAGCCTTTTATAAGTGACCACAGAGTTCTTTTAAACTTTGTAGAAAAACCCAATTCTGAAAAAGGTCTTTTTTCTACGAATTTTACCCAGATAAGCAAAAGGAATGCTGAAAAACTAAAGGTTCCTAATTCTCCATAGATATTATTAAATAAATTAATAAACTCAAAAAAAGTATAGGAAGAAAACTTATAGAGTACAGAAGACACTAGAACAATTCCCACACCACCTAGAGTTAGACCGACGAAAAAAAATAGGTATACCATAAAACAAGCAAATAACAATAATAGCCATGACGGCCAGTTTTTATAGACAGCGAACTGACTATTTAAAATCCTTTTATTCATAATAATCCTAAATCCTTTTTGTGTGATGACACTAGAACAATTATATCATAATACTAACTAAAGATATATATAAAATTAACATAACATACATGTTACGTTTTCTAACATAGAAATGACATTTTGTTGCTCTATCTTATTTATTTTGATATAATAAAACACATATTTATAAAAAGGAGATTTACATGAAGCACAAGTTAAAAGCTTTTACGCTTGCTTTACTCTCAATATTCTTTGTGTTTGGTGGAAAGGTCAGTGCAGAGACTGTGAATATTGTTTCTGATACAGCATACGCTCCATTCGAATTTAAAGATTCTGATCAAACTTATAAAGGAATCGATGTTGACATCGTTAACGAAGTCGCTAAGCGTGCTGGCTGGAATGTTAACATGACGTATCCAGGTTTTGATGCCGCAGTTAACGCTGTTCAATCTGGACAGGCAGATGCGCTAATGGCCGGAACTACTGTTACTGAAGCACGTAAAAAAGTCTTTAATTTCTCAGATACTTATTACGATACTTCCGTTATTCTTTATACTAAAAATAATAATAAAGTCACAAACTACAAACAACTAAAAGGAAAAGTAGTCGGTGTAAAAAATGGAACAGCTGCTCAAAGCTTCTTAGAAGAAAATAAATCTAAATACGGCTATAAAGTTAAAACATTTGATACAAGCGACCTAATGAATAACAGCCTTGATTCTGGTTCTATTTACGCCGCTATGGACGATCAACCAGTTGTGCAATTTGCGATAAATCAAGGAAAAGCTTACGCCATTAACATGGAAGGCGAAGCAGTTGGTAGCTTTGCATTTGCTGTCAAAAAAGGTAGTGGACACGATAATCTAATTAAAGAATTTAACACAGCTTTTGCACAAATGAAATCAGATGGCACTTATAATGACATCATGGATAAATGGCTTGGAAAAGACGCTACAAAAACAAGCGGCAAAGCAACAGGTAATGCCAATGAAAAAGCAACTCCTGTAAAGCCAAGTTATAAAATTGTTTCTGATTCTTCATTCGCACCATTCGAATATCAAAACGGTAAAGGGAAATATACTGGTTTTGATATGGAATTAATCACGAAAATTGCTAAACAGCAAGGTTTTAAACTTGATATCTCAAATCCAGGTTTTGATGCCGCTTTAAATGCTGTCCAATCTGGGCAAGCTGACGGTGTTATTGCAGGAGCCACAATCACAGAAGCACGCCAAAAAATCTTTGATTTTTCTGATCCTTATTACACATCTAGCGTTATCTTAGCGGTTAAAAAAGGAAGCAATGTCAAATCATACCAAGATTTAAAAGGAAAAACAGTTGGTGCTAAAAATGGTACTGCCTCATATACTTGGTTATCAGACCACGCAGATAAGTACAACTATCATGTTAAAGCATTTGATGAAGCATCTACAATGTATGATAGTATGAACTCAGGTTCAATTGATGCTCTAATGGATGACGAAGCCGTTCTTGCTTACGCTATTAATCAAGGTCGTAAATTTGAAACACCTATCAAAGGTGAAAAATCAGGCGATATCGGATTTGCAGTGAAAAAAGGGGCAAATCCAGAATTAATTAAAATGTTTAACAACGGTCTTGCTTCACTCAAAAAATCGGGTGAGTACGATAAACTTGTTAAAAAATACCTTTCCACAGCCAGCACTTCTTCAAACGATAAAGCTGCTAAACCTGTAGATGAATCAACTATTTTAGGGTTAATTTCTAATAACTACAAACAATTGCTATCTGGTATTGGAACTACTTTAAGTTTAACTCTTATCTCGTTTGCGATTGCTATGGTTATTGGTATTATCTTTGGTATGATGAGCGTATCACCAAGTAATACTCTCCGCACAATTTCAATGATTTTTGTTGATATTGTCCGTGGTATTCCACTCATGATTGTGGCCGCTTTTATTTTCTGGGGTATTCCTAATTTAATCGAAAGCATCACAGGTCACCAAAGTCCAATTAATGACTTCGTTGCTGCTACTATCGCTCTTTCTTTAAATGGTGGTGCGTACATTGCTGAAATTGTACGTGGTGGTATTGAAGCTGTTCCTTCTGGTCAAATGGAAGCAAGTCGCAGCTTAGGTATTTCTTACGGCAAAACTATGCAAAAGGTTATCTTACCTCAAGCAGTACGCCTTATGTTACCAAACTTTATCAACCAATTTGTCATCTCATTAAAGGATACAACAATTGTATCAGCAATCGGACTTGTGGAACTCTTCCAAACTGGTAAAATCATAATTGCACGTAACTATCAATCATTCCGTATGTATGCTATCCTTGCAATTATGTATCTTGTAATCATTACCCTTCTCACCCGTCTAGCAAAACGTTTAGAAAAGAGGCTTAAATAATGGCAGAATTAAAAATTGATGTCCAAGATTTACACAAGTCGTATGGGCAAAATGAAGTTTTAAAAGGTATTGATGCTAAATTTTATGAAGGTGATGTTGTTTGTATTATTGGACCTTCTGGTTCAGGAAAATCAACTTTCCTTCGCACATTGAACTTACTTGAATCAATCACAAGTGGAAAAGTTGTTGTGGACGGCTTTGAGTTATCAAATCCAAAAACAGACATAGACAAAGCACGTGAAAATATCGGAATGGTATTTCAACACTTCAATCTTTTTCCACATATGTCAGTTCTTGAAAACATCACTTTTGCTCCTATAGAACTTGGTAAAGAATCTAAAGAAGCAGCTGAAAAGCATGGGATGGAATTACTTGAAAAAGTTGGTTTAGCCGATAAAGCTAATGCCAAACCAGATAGTTTATCTGGAGGACAAAAACAACGTGTAGCTATCGCAAGAAGCTTAGCGATGAATCCAGATATCTTACTTTTTGACGAACCAACTTCTGCACTTGATCCAGAAATGGTTGGAGATGTTCTCAATGTTATGAAAGATTTAGCTGAACAAGGTATGACTATGTTAATTGTGACACACGAAATGGGATTTGCTCGTCAAGTTGCCAATCGTGTTATCTTTACAGATGGTGGTCGTTTCCTCGAAGATGGGACACCTGAGCAAATCTTTGATACACCTCAACACCCACGTCTCCAAGACTTCCTTAATAAAGTTTTAAACGTTTAATAAAAAAAGATGACTTCGTGTCATCTTTTTTTATATCCTGATCACAAACAAATTATAATAGGATAAGTTTTCTTCTAAAATTAGCAAAACATCAGCTAGAATGTTTGAATAATGTTGCACAAGGGCTTTCAGTATGATAATATAGCAGTATGAAAGACTATATTAACAGAATATTGCACTTTATTAAAGAACATATGACTTATCATGTCAACTTTATAGATGACTTTTTAGATATTAAATGGGAAAAGGTGAGTAACATCCATTTAAGGTTTTGGACAACTATTATTGCTTATCTAGTTATTTTTATCTTAAGTATCTCTACCGTAATTCTTAACCTTGTACTTCTTTTTCAAGGATTCTTAACGCAAAACCCTATTATTTACTTACTATTTTTTATAACTTTAGTTTGTGCTTTTTATTTTGCTTATAAATTTATTACTTATACTCCAACCATTGTAAAAAATGCTCTTCAGTATATCAAAAAGCTCAAAAACGTTTAAAATAATAAAGTAATCTGTACCTTAACACTCTATCAATTATGTTTTAGAGTCTTTTTTCATACCCAAAATAACTAAAAAGGATAGTTACTTAACTATCCTTTTTCTTTTGCTAATTTTTCGCGTTCTAAACGAAGTTTACGATTAGGATTTAATGTGTTAAAGAGTTCTTCTAATTTTTCAGCATTCCAGACATCGGCCGCTGAAACAAAGTTCCCATCTTTATCACGAAATGATATCGGTTTATCTCCCATAAAAAACCTCCAATCAAGTACTGCATTAATCTACAAATTCAAATTCGAAGTTACCTATACGAACAATATCTCCATCCTTAGCTCCGCGCTCTCGAAGTGCTTCATCAACGCCCATACCACGTAACTGACGAGCAAATTTCATTATTGATTCATCGCGTTCCATATTTGTCATAACAAAGAGTTTTTCTAGCTTATCACCATACAATACCCACGTTGCATCATCATCACGTGTAATCTCAAATGGACGTTCATCTTCGTTAAATCCATAGTATGCTTCATCTTCTTGCATGTCAGTTTCGTCATAAAGAAGAAACTCTTCTGTATTGGCTAATAATTTAGCCGTCGCATCCATAAGGTTCTCTAGTCCTTGATGTGCTAAACTTGAAATTGGAAAAATCATAGGCATGTCATCAAACTCATCATAGTTTGCAGCTAATTTTTCTTTGAATGCTGCCAAATTCTCTTCTGAATCAGGCATATCCATTTTATTGGCAACAATAATTTGCGGACGTTCCATCAATCGAAGATTGTAAGTTTCCAACTCATTATTAATTGAAATATAGTCATCGTAAGGGTCTCGTCCTTCACTTGCCGACATATCAATAACATGTAGAATAACACGTGTACGCTCAATATGTCTAAGGAACTGAGTTCCTAATCCGACACCTTGACTAGCCCCTTCAATCAAACCAGGGAGATCAGCCATTGCAAAGCTATCACCTGATTTTGTACGAACCATCCCTAAATTAGGGACAATTGTCGTAAAATGATAGGCACCAATTTTAGGCTTTGCTGCTGAAACAACACTAAGTAGCGTCGACTTCCCAACTGATGGGAAACCAACGAGACCAACATCAGCCAAAATTTTTAATTCTAATTGTAATTCACGTTCTTCGCCAGGCTCCCCATTTTCAGCAATTTCAGGAGCTGGATTACGTGGGGTTGCAAAGCGAATATTTCCACGACCACCGCGGCCACCTCTGGCTACAACGAATTCCTGATCATGCTCCACAAGGTCGGTAATAACCTTACCTGTATTAGCATCACGAACAGTTGTTCCAGGTGGTAATGACACAATAAGGTCTTCTGCACCTCGACCGTGCATACCTTTAGTCATCCCTTTTTCACCAGCTTTTGCTTTAAAATTACGGTTATATCGAAAATCCATCAAAGTTCGTAAACCTTCGTTTACTTTAAAAATGACCGATCCGCCTTTACCGCCATCACCGCCCCACGGGCCTCCATTGGGGACATATTTCTCACGGCGAAAAGCAACCATGCCATCACCACCGCGACCTGCCTTAACACTAATTTTGGCAGTATCTAAAAACATACTCATTTCTAAAATTCCTATTCTTTATTCTATTCAGTATAAAAAAACGCTTTACAGCGTTTCTCATTACATGATTGCACTAATAGCACCAAATACCAAACCACCAACTGTTACTAGTACCATCAAAATAACAACAAAAAGAGTTAGTTTTTCAAACCCAGTTTTTTTTCGTTGTCCGTTATCTCCAAAAGCCACTCATGTCACCTCATTTACTGAATATATAGTTAAGTCTATATTAACACGAAACGTCTTATTTCGCAAACTACAAACCGTTAGCTTAAATATATCTTTATTAAATCGCTTCCATATTTCCTTGTGCTTTATAAGAGTTTATGATAAATTATAAAAAATAGTAAATTTAAAGGAGCTAGTATGGTTTTACAAGATTTCGACAACCTTTTAAAAAAATATGCCCAATTAATTATTTCTAAAGGTTTAAATGTCCAAAAAGGGCACACTCTCGCTTTAACAATCGATGTGGAACAAGTCCACTTAGCAAGGCTTTTAACTGAAGTCGCTTATGAAAAGGGAGCAAGTGAAGTTATTGTTGATTATACAGATGATTTTATCACGCGCCAGCGACTACTTCATGCTTCAGACGAAGTTCTCACGAATGTTCCACAGTATACCGTTGATAAATCTTTAGCGCTATTAAATAAGAAGGCTAGTCGATTAGTTGTGAAATCTTCTAACCCTAACGCTTTCGCTACTGTTGATCCTAAACGTTTATCTAAAACAACTAGAGCAACCGCTATTGCCTTAGAGGAACAAAGTAGAGCAATACAAGCTAATAAAGTATCTTGGAACGTGGCTGCAGCTGCTGGTAGAGAATGGGCTGCACTTGTCTTCCCAGAATTAAAAACAAGCGACCAACAAGTTGATGCTCTTTGGGATACCATTTTCAAATTAAATCGTATTTATGAAGATAATCCTATTGCTGCTTGGGATGCACATGAAGCTAAATTATTAGAAAAAGCTACTAGACTAAATCAAGAACAATTTGATGCTCTTCATTATACCGCACCAGGTACAGATTTAACGCTTGGTATGCCTAAAAATCACATTTGGGAGGCAGCCGGTAGTCTCAACGCTCAGGGAGAGACTTTTATCGCTAATATGCCTACTGAAGAAATCTTTTCAGCACCTGATTACCGTCGTGCAGATGGGTATGTGACAAGTACAAAACCTCTCAGTTATGCTGGCGTTATTATCGAAAATATGACGTTTACTTTTAAAGACGGTAAAATTATCAATGTCACTGCAGAAAAAGGGCAAGAAACAATCCAACGCTTGATCGAGGAAAATGATGGGGCAAGATCGCTTGGGGAAGTTGCACTTGTCCCACATAAAACACCAATTTCACTGTCTGGACTAATTTTCTTTAATACTTTATTCGATGAAAATGCCTCTAATCACCTCGCTATTGGATCTGCATATGCCTTCAATGTAGAAGGAGGAACAGAAATGACAAGTCAAGAATTGGATGAAGCTGGTTTAAATCGTTCTTCAACACATGTTGATTTTATGATTGGTTCAGAACAAATGGATATTGATGGTATTCGTGCAGATGGAACTGCTGTCCCAATCTTTAGAAATGGCGAATGGGCTATTTAAATATAAAAAGGAGGTTAGTCCTCCTTTTTATATTTAATAAAGTTTCATTTTCTTATTGTAAAGACTTAATGATAACAGAATAATCCCTCCCGTAGATGCTATTACAGTATCTGAGTGGCTATCTCCTGTTTTAGGAAGTTCCTTTTTAGGCTTACTGTGGCCTTTTTTCTCATCATTTGCTTTTGAAGATGATGATTCATCGCGATCCACTTCTTCTTGATCACTACTTGCTTTACTAAAATTCTTAATACTATCTTCTGAAATTAATACTTTTGTTCCACTAGAAATATCCTTATTATTGCCAATTTCTGTCTTCGTGCTCCCATCAGGCTTGTTCTCTTCACTAGGTGAGGGTTGCGATGGTTCTGTTGTAGGTGGATTAGTTGAGGGATTTGTTTCTGGTTCACTTGATGAACTTGATTCATTTTCAGAAGAAGAACCAGTACTAGACTGGTCTAGTTCATCTGATCTTTTCTCCTCAGATAAGGTCGTAGTCACGACACTCGTGTCAGTATTCTTATCACTTGTATCAGCATAACCGATTGATGAATAAGTAGCACATGTTAAGACAGTAAGTGCTACCATCGTTAAAATCTTATTTTTCACTTTCATATTATTTCCTATTTTATAATTCCTTACATCTTCATTATAATTTATTACAACATAAAAATCGAAAATATGATACTAAAAAGTGAAAAATAGGAATTATTTTACATTACAATCAACTTTTCTGATTCTTTTTTGTTACAAAGCTAAAACAAGCTAATAAAAGGGTTACTACTAAAACTGGAGATAGACTTGATTCTGTATCACCTGTTTTAGGAAGTGCTTTTTGATATGCCATTACGGATGGTTTATTTTTAACAGACGATTTCATCCATTTTTTAGAGATAGATACTTGAGTAACTTGTGAATTTTCTTCTAAATTTACTAATGATGAATGAGCTTTAAAGAGGGAGTTAGTAGGCTGTATTAGGTCAGCAGATGGTTTCACTTCTTTATCTATTATTCTTTGCCATTTAACATTAAAACCATGATGTTTTTCAAAGAAAGTTGCAAATTTAATTAATACCATATCATAGTTTGCACCTGCCATTAACATCGTCCCTATGGGTAAACCAGACTCAGATAAGTAAGTCGGGATACTGATAGCTGGGAGTCCTGTCATATTAGCAATTGGTGTAAAAGGTGTTCTACGCAACATAGGCTCCCACTGGCGATTAAAGAGAGCAATTCTTTCTTCTTGGCTCAAGTTTTCCATATTATAAATCGCTCTTTTATCTTTCTCTGTTACATATGGATCTGTATTTAGAGGGGCTAAACTTGCGGTCGTTGGCGATAAGAAAATAGGAAATTGCTTGTGAAGCTTCTCCATTGCCTTACGATAATCATCCATATGTTTTTGGGCTTCCACAATAGATTTCTTAAGTTCAGCCTTATCTGAATTTTGATAAATAACATGAACTGCCCAAGTAATGGGATCAACGTCTTCTTTAGTAAAACCATGTTTTTTTAAGTCTTTTTCAATTGTTGAAAAAGCTCCTCCCATGCCAATAGCCAAGGTTGAATAATCACGCATTAATGCTCTACCATCAATTGGTAAATCTATCTCTGTCACTTTGAATCCTTGTTTTCTTAAGAATGTGACGTTGTCCATAATAGCATTTTTAGCATCTTGACTAACTTCTGTTCCCATTGGTGATTTCAAAGTATAAGCAATTGGTAAAGATTTTAAATCATTAACTGATACTAGCGTTTGATCGCTTTTCTTTAGGTAAGTTAACAATGTTTCTGCGTCTCTAGATGACTTAGTTAATGGAAAATGAACTGCTGTACTATACGAATCTGGCTTTTCATTACTCACCAATCCTCTTGTTGGTTTTAAACCTACTAAGCCCGTCCAAGAAGATGGAATACGGATAGAACCACCAGCATCACTGCCGCTAGCAATTGGCGTCATTCCGCTAGCAATAGCTGCTGCACTTCCACCAGAAGAGCCACCAGCGTTATGAGCAAGATTCCAAGGATTATGCGTTGGACCGTATAATTTAGAGTCTGTTATATTACGCCACCCATACTCTGGAAAATTCGTTTGTCCTAAAATAATAAATCCTAAATCTTTATATTTTTTGACATAGCTACTGTCAAATGTGCTAATTTTTCCATCTGCATAGATCAAGCCATTATTGGTTTCACCACCTTTAATACTGTGCCCTAACCCCTTGACTAACAAGGGAACACCTAAAAACGGCTGATTAGTATCTTTAAGTTTTCTAGCCTCTTCAATGGCTTCTTGGCGTCTAGTAGTAATGACTGCATTTAAAGATGGGTTTTCTTTAGCGATAATATCGTATGCCATATTGACGAGTTCCTCACTAGTAACTTGACCACTTCTCACCATGTTGGCTAAATCTTGACCATCTTTTTGTTTGTATGTCTCTTCAGTTAACTTAGTAGAAGGACTCTCAACGACAGGACTTGATTGAGTTGTTTTTAAAGCATCTGGAGCTGAAATATGAGGCGTGTCAACTGTTGTAAGCGCCGCAGAATTAGCTGGTTTTACTTGACCTATTACAGATTGTCCTGATTCTGATGCAAATTTTGCGGTAGGATTACTGTCATTAGTTTGAACGATAGTATTTGTAGTAGGAGCTACTGAAGCACTTGTCTCAGTACTATTAGCATAGCTACTGCTAGTATTCATTGCAGTAGCTAACGTTAAAACCGTCACCGTATTAAGAACAAAGTATTTACGTTTCATTTCATCTTCCAATCTAAAAAAGTATACGTTTACATTATAATCTAAGTGTTATCAAATTGCTAAAATATTAACTGTTATTTTATATTAAGTAATTTCTCAAAGTAAGTTCCGTCTGCCCTCCAAAACCGGAAGTTAGTGTGAAAAGGATTTTTATGGTGGAATTAAGTCTGAGACGTTTGGGTTAGAAATGAGTTTATCCATCATGACAAAACACAAACACCTAACTCTCTCAGACCGTAATGACATCCAATCTGGTTTGGATAGAGGAGAAACCTTTAAAGCCATCGGGCTTAATCTACCGAAACACCCTACTACTATCGCAAAAGAAGTCAAACGAAATAAGCAACTAAGAGAATCAACCAAAGACTGCCTAGACTGTCCGCTACTAAGAAAAGCTCCCTATGTTTGTAATGGGTGTCCAAAGAGAAGGATCAACTGTGGTTACAAGAAGACCTTCTATCTTGCTAAGCAAGCTCAAAGAAACTATGAAAAACTTTTAGTTGAATCTAGAGAAGGAATCCCTTTGAACAAAGAGACCTTCTGGAAAATAGATAGAGTGCTTTCTAATGGGGTTAAGAAGGGCCAACGTATCTATCATATCCTCAAAACCAACGATCTAGAAGTGAGTTCTTCAACCGTTTATCGACACATCAAGAAAGGCTACCTATCCATCATACCAATCGACCTACCCAGAGCTGTGAAGTTCAAAAAAAGGCGAAAGAGCACACTCCCTCCTATTCCAAAAGCGATTAAAGAAGGGCGACGGTACGAGGATTTTATAGAACACATGAACCAATCAGAGCTGAACTCCTGGCTTGAAATGGACACGGTTATTGGACGGATTGGTGGAAAGGTCCTTCTCACCTTCAATGTCGCCTTCTGTAACTTCATCTTTGCCAAACTGATGGATTCTAAGACAGCTATCGAAACTGCTAAACACATACAGGTCATTAAGAGGACACTCTATGATAACAAGAGAGACTTCTTCGAACTCTTTCCTGTTATCCTAACGGATAATGGTGGGAAATTCGCTAGAGTGGATGATATTGAGATAGATGTTTGTGGACAGTCTCAACTCTTCTTTTGTGACCCTAATCGGTCTGACCAGAAAGCAAGAATCGAGAAGAATCATACCCTCGTGAGAGACATACTACCTAAGGGGACTTCCTTCGACAACTTGACTCAAGAGGACATTAATCTGGCACTATCTCATATCAACAGCGTTAAGAGACAGGCTCTAAATGGTAAAACGGCTTATGAGCTATTCTCTTTTACTTACGGAAAAGACATCGCAAGTATACTCGGTATTGAGGAAATTACTGCGGAAGACGTCTGCCAATCTCCCAAACTATTAAAAGACAAAATCTAACCTAATCAACTAACTGATACAACCTAAACGTCTCACACTAACTTCAACCATAGCGGAACTTAATCTGAAACGCTTTCAGATGAGGATGTTTTCTTGTACCCTTTTTTTGCGATTTTTAACTCTGAAAACCTATGAAATCAAGTATTATAAAAACCAACGGAACTTAGTCTGAGACGGATTTTCGTTGGTTTTTATTGGTTTTTATCAGACTAAATTCCATTTCTACTAGAGGTGGAACTTACTTTGAGAATTTAGCTTATTTTATATTATTGCATATGTTTTTCTAATTTTTCTATTTCTTTTATTGTTAGCCGTCTCCATTGTCCACTTTCTAGCTGTTTATCTAATTGTAGATTTCCCATACTTAGACGCTTTAGCTCTAAGACTTCCTTGCCACACGCAGCAACCATACGTTTAACTTGATGGAATTTTCCTTCCTTAATAGTGATTTTAACAAGACTCTGCTTCTTCACCTGATTTACTTCCACAATTTCTAATAATGCTGGTAAACAAGTAAAATCTTTCAGAATAATCCCTTTATCAAATGCCAAAATATCGTCTTCTGTCATTATCCCTGAGATTTTTGCCTCATAGCATTTATCAACGTGTTTTTTAGGTGATAACATTTTATGCGCTAATTCCCCATTATTAGTTATTAACAAAAGGCCTGTTGTATCAATATCTAAACGCCCCACTGGAAAAACAGCTTTATCTCGAGCAGTTTTGTCTAGCAAATCTAATACGGTTTTATGCGAAGGATCATCCGTTGCTGATATAACACCTTTGGGTTTATGAAGCATATAATAAACAAACTTTTCATATGACACTAGAGTTCCATTATATTTAATCTCATCTCTATATTCATCTACCTGTACTTTTGGAGATGTCTCGCTATTACTATTAACACTAATCTGCTTTTTTTTCAATATTAATTTGACTTGAGTACGTGAACCAAGTCCGCATTCTACTAAAAATTTATCAAGTCTCATTTAGATGTTATAACCTCTTTCGATAATGATATATTGTAAAGGATTTTACCATACTCATCCTTTATTACTACTTTTCTAGTAATACTATCATTAATATATTCTCCTCGTCAATGGAGGTCTTAATGTTTTTCTTAACTTTAAGGAACTATCCCACATAAAAAAGATGGAAATACATTTCCATCTTTTCTTATTAAAATGAGACATTATCTGGATCTTTGGGTTTAATACCTGAATCTAGTTGTATTAAGGTAGCAATATCATCTTCGTTTAATTGAAAATCAAAAATATCAAGGTTTGCTTCAATATTTTTGGGAGTCGCTGACTTAGGTAATGGTAAAAAGCCATTATCAAGTGACCAGCGAAGAGCTACTTGTGCAACTGATTTACCATATTTTTCAGCAATAGCTTTTATAGATTCATTTTCAAAAATAGTACCTGTTCCAAATGGACTGTAAGCTTCTAATAAGATATCATTTCCTTTACAGAAGCGAACCAAATCTTCTTGAGCACAACCTGGTGCTAGGATAATTTGATTAACCATAGGTTTTATTTCGGCGGTTTCAAATAAAGCCTCTAAGTGATGTTTCATGAAATTCGAAACACCAATAGCTTTTACCTTTCCTTCTTTATAAGCTTCTTCCATCGCTTTCCAAGTGCCTGCATTCCCAGCTTTCCACGCATCATTTTCACGAAGAGCTTTTGGATTTGGCCAATGAATCAAAAGAAGATCAATATAATCAACACCTAATTTCTGCAGAGATTCATCAATAGAAGCTTTGGCTAAATGATAGTCATGTTTGTCATTCCAAATCTTAGTTGTCAAAAAGATACTTTCTCGCGCCAAACCACTGTCTCTTATAGCACGTCCAACACTATGTTCATTACCATAAATCTGAGCAGTATCAATATGAGTATAACCAACTTTTAAAGCATGAGTCACTGCTTTATAAGCTTCTTCACCTTCAGTTAGTTGCCATGTCCCAAAACCAATTTTAGGAATGTTAAGAGTATTCGATAGAGTATATGTTTCCATAACAATCTCCTTTTCTATGTGACAAAAATGAATTTCATAGTGAAAAACATCTATTTTAAACATCTAAATGATAGTTTGATATATGGTATTATCCCCTCCTTATGTAAAATTATATAACTTTCTTCATCAAAACCCTATCATTTTGTTCATTCCCTTTATTTTTCTGACAGTCATTAGAATTTTGTAGCTCTACTTTGCCACGATACCGCCTGCTGAGATTTTTTCTAAATTGTGATATGATAGCATTAATAACAGGAGGATCTAAAATGACAAAAGAAGATATCAAAAAACAAGTTCGAAGAGCTTTTGATTTTCGTATGGCGATTCGTGTTTATAATAATAATGATATTCCTAAAGAAGATATGGAGTATATTTTAGACACTGCTTGGTTGAGTCCTTCTTCAGTCGGTTTAGAAGGCTGGCGATTTTTAGTACTAGATAGACAAACAATTGCAAAATTTCGAGATAAACTTAAGGAAGTTGCTTGGGGAGCACAATATCAACTAGATACTGCTAGTCACTTTGTTTTACTACTAGCTGAAAAAGGTGCTTATTATAACGCTGATAGCATGATTAACAGTCTCATTCGACGTGGTCTAGGTGATCCAGCCGCCCTTGAGAGTAGGATACCTCTCTACAAATCCTTCCAAGAAAACGATATGAAAATTGATTCTGAACGTTCTCTTTGGGATTGGACAGCAAAACAAACTTATATCGCACTTGGTAATATGATGACGGCTGCTGCTATGATCGGCGTAGATTCATGCCCAATTGAAGGATTTGACTATGAAAAGGTCAATAATATTCTTAGTAAAGAAGGGTTAATAGACGATAAGAAAGAAGCTATTTCTTGTATGGTTTCATTTGGTTATCGTTTGCGTGAACCTAAACATTCCCGTGCTAGGAAAGAACGTCAAGAGGTCATTACTTGGGTTGAGTAAATAGACAGCCTAATTTATAATCAATATTTTTGAAAAGATAATTTTATTTTGACATAATACGTTTAATAAAGAAATAGGAGAGAGACTATGCCATTTTTACATACTTGTATTCGCGTTAAAGATTTGGACGCCTCAATTGCTTTTTATCAAGAAGCACTTGGTTTTAAGGAAGTTCGTCGTAATGACTTTCCTGAAAATCAATTTACTTTAGTCTATATGTCCCTAGAGGACGACCCTAGTTACGAATTAGAGTTAACCTATAACTATGATCACGAAGCTTATGATTTAGGAAATGGGTATGGTCACATTGCTGTTGGTGTAGACGATTTGGAAACTACTTATGATGCCCATCAGAAAGCAGGTTACTCTGTAACAAAAATTTCTGGATTACCAGGTAAACCTAATATGTTCTACTTTATTCAAGATCCAGATGGCTATAAAATTGAAGTTATTCGACTCAGTCAATTTAAAGCTGACTAATAACATCTCATCATATTAAGTTAAGGACTGAGGCAAAAACCTAGTCCTTTTTATGATTACCTTATAATCTTTCTATTTTTTCCCATATTATGTTAAAATTTAAGCAAGAATGATACGGAGAATTACAAATGGCTTTATTATCAGTTATTGTCCCTTGTTATAATGAACAAGAGACTGTCTCAACTTTTTTAACAGAAATCAAAAAAGTTGAATCCGAAATGGCTCGTTACACCCATTTTGAATATATTTTCGTAAACGATGGTTCTACCGATCGTACACTCGAACTTCTTAAGAAAGCAGCTAAACAATTTGACAATGTTCATTACCTTTCATTTTCACGCCATTTTGGTAAAGATGCTGCTTTATTGGCTGGTTTAGAACATACTACTGGTGATTTTATCACTGTTATGGATGTTGACTTGCAAGATCCACCCACTTTATTACCAGAAATGTACCTAAAACTTCAAGAAGGTTATGATATTGTCGCTACAAGGCGAAAAGATCGTAAAGGGGAGCCGTTGATACGCTCTCTTTTTGCCAAGCTTTTTTATAAATTAATCAATCAAGTGTCAGATACTAAAATGGTTGATGGTGCGCGTGATTTTCGTCTCATGACAAAACAAGTTGTTGACAGTATTCTCGAGCTAAATGAAGTGAATCGCTTCTCAAAAGGGATTTTTTCCTGGATTGGATATGATGTCGCTTATATTAGTTATGAGAATCGAGAACGAATTGCGGGTAAGACCTCATGGAGTTTCTTTAATCTCTTAAAATACTCTCTAGACGGTTTCATCAACTTCTCAGAAATTCCATTAGCTATAGCTACCTGGATTGGAACCCTTAGTTCAGTACTATCACTTTTAGCTATCATTTTTATTATAATTCGAAAATTACTATTTGGGGATCCCGTTTCAGGTTGGGCAAGCACAGTTACCATTGTACTTTTTATGGGTGGTATTCAGTTATTGTCGCTAGGAATTATAGGCAAATACATCTCTAAGATTTTCCTAGAAACTAAAAAACGCCCAGTCTATATTGTCAAGGAAGAGGGATGAATTGAAATCTCTTAGCTCACTTAGCTAGGAGATTTTATCATAGAAAAATATTGTATAGTAATTATTGCGAATTTTGCAAAAAAATTATATAATGAAGGAGTTTTTCAAAAATAGATGGAGTATTTATAATGTCAAAAAATAATAATGACCACACTCAAAAATCTGAGAATGGTATGGTACGCGGCCTAGAAAATCGTCACGTACAGTTAATTGCGATTGCAGGGACAATCGGAACTGGGCTTTTTCTTGGTGCAGGTCGTTCAATTAGCCTGACGGGTCCTTCAATAGTTCTTGTCTATGCTATCACTGGCGCTTTCATGTTCTTCATGATGCGTGCTATTGGAGAGATGCTTTATCAAGATCCAAATCAGCATACTTTTATTAATTTCATTACCAAATATTTAGGACCCGGTTGGGGATTTTTCTCAACACTTTCTTATTGGATTTCCCTAATATTTATCGGTATGGCAGAGATTACAGCCGTAGGAGAGTATGTTCAATTTTGGTTCCCTGAATGGCCATCCTGGATTATCCAAATTGTTTTTTTAGCTATCCTAAGTTCTATCAACTTAATTGCTGTAAAAGCATTCGGAGAAACCGAGTTTTGGTTTGCTATGATAAAAGTTATTGCAATTCTTGGTTTAATAGCAACCGGTATCTTTATGGTATTGACAAACTTTGACACCGGTCACGGATACCATGCTTCAATCTCAAATATCACCAATCATTTTGAATGGTTCCCTAAAGGTAAATTGAATTTCTTCATGGCTTTCCAAATGGTATTCTTTGCTTATTTAGCTATTGAATTTGTCGGAGTAACAACTTCTGAAACAGCTAATCCACGTAAAGTTTTACCAAAAGCAATCCAAGAAATTCCGATGCGTATTATTTTATTCTACGCAGGTTCATTATTAGCAATTATGGCCATCTTCCCATGGCAACAGTTACCAGTTAATGAGTCACCTTTCGTTACAGTATTCAAACTAGCTGGGATTAAGTGGGCTGCCGCTTTGATTAACTTTGTTGTCCTAACGTCTGCAGCATCTGCTCTTAATTCTACTTTGTACTCAACAGGGCGTCATTTATTCCAATTGGCTAATGAATCACCAAATGCTCTTACAAAAGCGTTAAAATTAGACCAATTATCTCGTCAAAGCGTTCCAAGTCGAGCTATTATTGCATCAGCTGTAATCGTTGGAGCTTCAGCACTTATCAGTGTTTTACCTGGTATTTCAGATGCCTTCTCCTTAATTACTGCATCATCTTCTGGTGTTTACATTTCTATCTATGTTCTTATTATGATTGCACATTGGAAATATCGTAAATCACCTGATTTTATGGAAGATGGTTATAAAATGCCTGCCTACAAAATCCTTTCACCAATCACACTTCTCTTCTTCCTCTTTGTATTCGTTTCTCTCTTCTTGCAAGATTCAACATACATCGGGGCTATTGGAGCAACCATCTGGATTATTGGATTTGGTTTATATAGTCACTTCAAACATAAATCACATTAAGTCTATATTATTAGTGAAGTTGGTCAATCAACTTCACTTTTTTCGTCCAAAAAAGGTTAGGCAATTCCCTAACCTTTTGATAATCATCGTGAATTATAGTTTTTTAACTGACGGGCAATATCACGGTTTTGCTCACGACGTTTGATAGACTCTCGCTTATCATAATCATGTTTTCCTTTTGCCAAACCCAATAGAACTTTAGCAAAACCATCTTTTAAGTAAACTTTTAGAGGTACCAGAGTCATACCAGTCCCTTTCAGTTCATTTGATATTTTTTCAATCTCACGTTTTTTTAGTAATAACTTTCGTGTACGATCAGGATCTTGATTCCATATGTTACCTTGATCATATGGTGTAATATGAACATTAATCAACCACGCTTCACCATTTTTTATTTGTGCATATCCATCTTTCAATGTAATACGCGCTGCGCGGACACTTTTGATTTCTGTTCCTGTCAAAACAATTCCTGCTTCTATTGTTTCAACGATAGTATAGTCGTGATGCGCTTTTTTATTTTGTGCTACAACGTTTCCTTGACCTTTAACCATACTTAACCTTTCTTAGATTTCCGTTTCTGACCTTTCTTAGCAACGCCTTTATAGAAAGGTTTTTTCGTTTTTTTCTTGGTTGAACCTGTTGTTCTATCGTCTTTATGATGATGTGATTTGCTATCCGAGTTCCTTTTGGGTTTTCGAGATGCTTTTTTCTTAGATGTATTTTTATTCTTATTATCACGATCAGAAATTCTATGCTGATGTTCTCGTTTAGAACTTCTATTAGGACGACCCTCACGCGAGCTTTTACTTACCTTTTCAACAATATCAAAATCTGATGGTAAATAATCAAAATCGATATCACCAGTTTCCTTATCAGAACGAATCAACTTAACCTTAATTTGTTGACCAACACGGAAAACTTTCCCAGATTTCTCACCTTGAAGCGTCAGCGTACGTTCATTAAAGTGATAATATTCAGGCAAGGTCGTTACGTGAATCAATCCTTCAATAGTATTTGGTAATTCTACAAACATACCAAATTTAACAACGCTTGCAACCACACCTTCAAATTCCTCACCAACATATTCTTCCATATATTCGGCTTTCTTCATTGCCTCTACAATACGTTCAGCATCAATGGCACGTCTCTCAAGACTAGACGTTTGAGTTGCAATTTCTGGGATAAGGTTAGCAAAATGATCAGCTTTATCCATCGCTTTATCATCATAATCACGAATCATACGATGAACTAACAAGTCTGGATAACGTCGAATGGGGCTAGTAAAGTGAGTGTAATATTCCGCAGCAAGTCCATAATGTCCATGGTTGTGTTCAGAATATCTAGCTTGTTGCATCGAGCGCAATAACATCATAGATAACACTTCACTTCCTGGCTGCCCTTGTACTTTTTTCATAAAGTCCTGTAAAGCAGATTGGGTGATTTTAGTTGCTGTTCCTTGAATCTGAACACCGAAAACAGAAGCATAATCGATGAATTTTTGTAATTTTTCAGCTTTAGGCTCTTCGTGTATACGATAAATAAATGGCAGTTTTAGACGAGCATAATGTTCAGCAACCGTTTCATTTGCCGCCAACATAAATGACTCAATCATGCGTTCAGCAATGCCTCTGTTGCGAATAACAATATCAACTGGCATTCCCTTATCATTAACCATAATTTTTGCTTCAGATGTGTCAAAATTCAGCGCTCCACGACGCGTACGCATAGCTTCCAAAGTATGGTGTAAAGTGACCATATGCTGTACTGAGGACACAATAGACTCATATTCTGAGCAGATTTCCTCATCGCCAGCAATAATATCATTTACAGCGATATAAGTCATACGATAAGTGGTATTAATCACTGACTGTGTAATTTGATGATTAACAACTCTCCCATTTTGGTCAATTTCCATAATACAAGACTGCGTTAAACGATCAAGATTTGGATTTAATGAACATATACCGTTAGATAGACGCTCTGGTAACATTGGTACAACGCGATCTGTGACATATACGGACGTACCACGACTAAGTGCTTCACGATTTAAGGCAGAGCCTTCAGTAACGTAGTATGATACATCTGCGATATGAACTCCAAGTTCAAAATGACCATTATCCAGTAATTTAATATGCACAGCATCGTCTAAATCTTTGGCGTCCGCTCCATCAATAGTGAAAGTGACCTCTTGACGTAAATCAACACGCCCAATTAAATCTTTCTCCGTTGGAGCATCTGGGATAGCATTGGCTTCTGCAATAACGTCCTCAGGAAATTCTGAGACGATATCCATACTTTCCAAGACTTCTAAAACATCAATACCAACATCTCCTTGATGTCCAACGATATCACGAACACTTGCTACGAAGTAATCATGTCCTCGTGTCGGATATTTATCAATATCTACTTTGATAATTTCTGTTCCGTCTAAAACGACCGGTTCTTTGCGTATATAAATCTTTTGATTGATTTTTTGATTTTTCGATTTGATATATCCTGCGTATTTAGGGCGCTCATCGTCTAAGACAAACTTACCAACAAGCGTCTTTAAACTACGTTCAACAATATTAACAACACGCGCTTCTGCTGCAGTCCCGTTAAGACGGTCCGCTGGTTTCTTTACAACAGCTTCTACCGTGTCACCATCAATAGCATAAGCAATATCGTTTTTTCCGATAAACATATCATCTTCGTCTTGGTCAATACTAAGAAAACCAAATCCTGCTTTATTTGCTCTAAAAAGACCCCTTACTGTGATTTCCTTTTTCTTAGCTTCTTTCTTTTGAAGAGAAAGACTTCCATTATCGTCAAATCTTAATTGCCTGTGGCTCTCCAAATTTGAGATTGTTTTGATTAATTTTGGAAATGCTTTTGCGCCTGCCATATCTAGGGCAGCAGCTAAATCATTAACGCTGGTTTTACCGTGTTCTTCCAAATATTTTATAATTTTTTCTTTCATTATTTCCTTTTCTAGTAACTTTAGTCACTTTATTATTACTCTACAACCATTCTACTAACAAAAAGTGAGGTTGGGCTATCCCCCATCCTCACTTATCTGTATTTAGCTATCATTAATGACTTGATAAAATAGATAATACTAAGCCGATTAGTAGCCAGAAAAAGACTAAAACACCTGTAAAACGTTGCATAAAAGCTTCAAATCCTCGAGCTTTACTACGTTCAAAAAGGGCTTCAGAACCGCTACTATCAAAAACATTACTACTTGGATTCTTTTGTGGTTGCATGAAAATTGAGATAATCAATAATACTGATAAAACAAGTAGAATGGTGAGTAATAGGTTATACATGTTAATTCCTCCACTATGGTCAAAGTACATTCTAACATAAAACTTATTAAGATTCAATATGTAGTGTTACTTTTCTCTCCTTTGGGCAATACTTTGGAACCTCGATTTTATCGGGATGATTACTTTTATTCTTACTGGTTAAATAATTCTTACTACCACAAGAGCTACACTTTAAATTAATTTTAACTCTCACACAATTTCCTTAACTCTAATATATTTTCTAAAATTAATAAAACACCAAACAAAATTAGCTAAAACGATGAAGCTAGTCACAAAGAAAACCCATCGGAATCCTAAATGAATAGAAACTGCTGAACCGACAAAAGGACCTAATACTTGTCCTAAATTGCTAAACATTTGGTTATAACTGAAAATCCTTGATAAACCTTGTCTTGGAGCAATTTTAGTCAAGATTGAATTAATACTCGGCATCAAGGCACCTGTTCCAAAACCATACAGGAATCTAATAACCCCTAGCTGTAATGAAGTCTGTGCCAATGAACATAAGACATACATGAGGAAACTATACAGTAGAGCTAATAATAGCAAACGATGATTGCCTATGCGATCCCCGATTCTTCCTAGCTTTGGACTACTCAGAATACTAGAGAATCCCATACCAGAAACAATTAATCCGGAAACAAACATCAAGTTTTCAGTCTGTCCTAAATGACGAATGTAAAGTGTTAAAATAGGTGCAATTGATTGTGCAGAAATTTGAATAATCATGCTTGTTACAAACAGCCCTATTAAAATTTGTAAGCTTTTAACGCTTTTGAACACTTCTGTAGTTGGCATGGTTTCTTCGTTAGAAATGGGTTTGAAATCTTCCTTTACCATAAAAATGGTCATTAAAGTAGATATTAACAATATGGTTCCCACTAATAAAAAAACTTCCCTAATACCAAACCACTCTGCTAAAAGTCCCCCTAAAAGTGGACCAATTAACATACCTCCAGTCACTCCTGTCGCTAAGGTTCCTAAGGCATATCCTGATTCCTCTTGAGGAGCTTGACTTGCTATCAAAGCTGTAGAGTTAGGTACATAGCCTGCAAAAATGCCGTTTAATATACGTAAAATCAGAAGTCCTGTAACACTATGAATGAAAGCAAGGCCTCCCATAGTAAAAGTCATCATCAACCCTGCTCTTACCATCATCGGTTTTCTACCATATTTATCAGCTAAGCGCCCCCATAATGGGGCAACTAAAGCTGAAGACAAGGCTGATAAGGATACTGATAGGCCTGCATACCACTCTACTTTGTTGCTAGGTGCTCCTAATTGTTCTACATATAATACCATAAAAGGCATAACAAGTGAAAAGCTTGCCCCAGTAAAAAAATTACCGAGCCAAGCCACTTTTAAATTTTGCTTCCAGTTAACCGTTTCAACTGAGATAAAACATCATCTTCTTTCTAAACTTTTCTACCACTAACTATCTTAGCAGTTTTATTGAGATTTAACATCTATTTGAGATGTTATTTCCATTATAATTTCCTTTATGTAACTAAACCTATGTTATCACATGCCTCTGTTATTATACCACAATTAAAATTAACTTTTTAAACGGAAAGTTTTTGGAGCAAATACTACAACTGCTAAATAGCCAATAATTAAAATAACAACTATAATTCCTAGGCTTACTAATAATATTGGCATCGTTATAGATTTAGTAAAGGTAAATAGCTTATATCCCATATAGTATATAATAAAGGTTAAAATATTATACATAGCACTCTTTGATTTTAATCCTTCTGTAAAAGGCTGTAATAAGAAATAAAGATACAAAAAGTAAAAACTAAATAAAATCATTGATATAGCTTGTGTAATTACTAATATGATAATCTGATCAATCTTAGGGGTGAAAAAATTAAAATAATAGGTTCCAAAACATATGTTTAAAGCTACAAAAATGGGGAAATTAAGTTTTATACTATAAAGGAAACGTATTTTTAAGGTTGCTAAGATATTTTCTCTTTCACGATAGAAATTATATCTTAATAATGGACGATCCAAATGATAGAAACAAAATTTTGAATAGGATTCACCGATATATATTAGATATCCTGGAACTGCACTCAAAAATAGGAATTTTGAAAAACTATGCTCATTCATCGGAATATTTATCTTTTCTTTAAAAAATAGCAGGAAAAGGAGTTCTATTCCAAACAGAACACTTAAAACAGCTAAACGTACCAAAATTTTCCTTTGCAAGTATCTACTCATCCGTTTTAAAAAGATAGCGTTTAAATATGAAATACCTGATAAATTTTCAAATAGCAGGGGAGAAAGTTCACTGACATTTATATCCCTATCTTTCATTTCAATCCCAAGCAGCTCTATATTATCAATCTTTGCAATTTTCTCCTTCATCGTCTCATGCGTTAGGGTAAGGTAGGTCAAGTGGTTAAGTTTAGAATAAGTTTTTAATCGATAGTAACTAACTAACCATATGATAAGTCCTGCAATACCGGTGTACCATGAAAAAAATGGATATGGAGAGAACTGTTTGCCAAGAAGAAGGAAAAAGAGAGAAAGGAAGACTCCTATACCAATCCCTAAGTAAAATAAAATATTTAGTAAAGACTCTGGATTCTCTTGGTCTTTACCTCTACCATATAAAGGTAAACAGAGCACCTTGATTCCAAGGCGACTACCTGCTAAAAATAAAGCAAAAGTCAAACCATGCCAAAAAGCAAAGTGATTTAAATGGAAAAATATGCCAAAGCTCAAACTTCTAAAAAATAGTTCACTACTGGCTTCTAAAAGTTCAGCGGATTGGAAATACCTCGATGGCTCAATTCTGAAAAGGCGAATCATATGAGTTTGTTGCATATCATTAGGTTCTATAAGTTTTATATAGAAATTTATGACAATTAAAAGAGAGGTAATCACCATCAATGTTAAAGTTAGGGTAAAACCTTCTTGCGGTAAAATATTTAACTGCTTCATGCCACTTCTAACAAAAAATGATAAAACATAACAATATAGTACGTAACCTATGGAACGACCAAAACCTCTTAAGAAAAAGAAAATGATACGAATAAATAGTACTACACCTTTTATACCATCGGTTAGGGATTTTTCTTCCCAACCAGGGGATTTTCTGAAGGTAATATAAAAAACTATTATAAGCTCTAGCACTATCAATCTGTAATATAGACCATATTAATGCTTTACTTGTCATATTCATCTCCCTTCAACACTTGAAGAAGACGCTCTTCGAATTGTTCATGTTTACGATCAATATCTAATGTTTGGAGTTTTCCTTTGTCTAATACAGCCACAATATCACATAGATCTTCTGCTAAGGCCATTATATGAGTTGATAATATAATAATATGATCCTCACTTAATTCCAACAAAAGGCGTTTTATTGCAATACTTGATACAACATCAACTGCAGTCAGTGGCTCATCTAGTAAAATTACTTTTGGCTTAGAAATCATCAGGCAAATTAATGAGAGCTTACTCTTCATTCCATCAGAATATCCTTTGATAATTCTATGACGCTCTGTTTGTCCTATTTCCATAAAATCTAAATAATCATCTATTGTCATTAAATCATCTGAAGGATGTAAATCCATGTAAAATTTTACAAATTCATACCCTGTTAAAAATTCTGGAAGGTAGTTTTCGGAATAAACAATACCAATATCCTTATCGGTAAGAGGATACTCGTGATTATCCTTCAATAAACAAATGGTCCCGTTGTCAGCTGCAAGATCCCCATAAAGTATATTAAATAAAGTTGTTTTCCCAGCACCATTCCTACCTAAGACCCCTGTTATTTTACCTGAATAAAATCGGTAACTTGCTCCTCTCAAGACCTCTGTTTCCTGAAACCGCTTACGAATATCTCTAATTACTAACTCCATAAAAACTCCTTTGAAAGTAAACCTTTTATATCATTGTACTATTACTGTGGTTTAATCGCAAGTTTTTTAAAACTAGTGTAATAAAGACAAAAAATGGATAAATACATTATCCATTTAGTAGTTCTATAAACGTTGAAGAGCATCCAATATTTGCTCTTTTAAAGTTATTAAATCACCATTATTGTCAATAATAAGACTAGCGAAACTTTTTTTATCTGTTAAAGGCATTTGGTGTGAAAGTCGTAATTCTGCTTCTTCTCGACTGTAGTTGTTACGGGCCATTAATCGTTGTAATTGTTTTTCTT
Source organism: Streptococcus sp. 'group B' (assembly GCF_002073795.1). NCBI lineage: Bacteria > Bacillati > Bacillota > Bacilli > Lactobacillales > Streptococcaceae > Streptococcus > Streptococcus sp. 'group B'. Next base: position 1,730,545 of record NZ_CP020432.1, read on the forward strand.
TATCAACAAATACCAACCAAATCTCATCAAACCATTTTATATACTTTTCTTCAATCAATAAAGGAATATCCATGAAAAATATCTCTTCTGTTTGTTTTAATTGGTCGCGCTGACATGCTAACTCTTGACGAATGATACTATTTTGTAGCCTAGCTGATGTCTTCATATTGTCTGGATTAGCAAAAATCATTTGAGAAAGCTTTGGTCTATCCAACTCACCATCAGCATCAAGTATCTCGGGACCCAACCATTCTAATAAAGCTTGGTAAAGTTTCCCACCCTTAGCTTGCAATTTATGAACCACTTGATCCGCATCTATGACTTTAAAACCTGATTCTCGTATTATTTTTGTTACCGTTGACTTTCCAGAAGCTATCCCTCCTGTCAGTCCTATTATTTTTGTCATAAGCATTGACACCGAGGGCAATAATGCGTCCCTCTCCCTCCTACTTTTATCTTCTTAATTAAACAACCACACCTTGGACACGGTTGCCCAGTTTTACCATAGACCTGTAAATACTTTTGCATCGTACCGTCCTCTCCAAGAGCATTCTTATATGTTCTAATCGTGGAGCCACCTTTTTCGATGCCTAAAGTTAAAATGCGAATAATTTCCTTGTGTAATAAGCTTGTTTCAGATTCGGTCAATTGATTAGCCAAACGCTGTGGGTGAATTTTTGCTGCCCACAAGACTTCATCTACGTAAATATTTCCAAGTCCTGCTACTAATCTCTGATCTAATAGTAAAGGTTTTATTGGCTTTTTGGAGTTTGCTAAGCCTTTTGAAAAAGGCTCAAATTGAAATGTGTCAGCAGTTGGCTCAGGACCTAATTTTTTTTGAGTAAAATAATCTTTGAGAGATGATTTACGAACCAACTCAAATGTCCCAAATTTACGGACATCTTGGTAAACCAATGTGCTGCCATTAGTCAATTTGAAATAAAGGTGAAAATGTTTGTTATCTGGTACTTTATTTGGGAAGAGTAGATATTTTCCTTCCATGCGTAAATGTGATACCATAACCATTTCACCAAAATCAAAAAGAAGATACTTCCCTCGTCTCAATACCTGTTGAATTGTTTTTCCTGGTAGACTTATCATAAAGTCATTCAAATCAGTTTTCACCATTTTAGGGACTTTAATCGTTATAGAAGCTATTTCTTGATTAACTACAAGTCTTTCTAGTCCTTTTCTAACGGTTTCTACTTCTGGTAATTCTGGCATAAATATATAGTCTAAAAATCAATAGTCATTGCTTAGAGCAATAATTTCCAAACGTTCTTGATGTCACCTGACCATTCGATTTCTATTTTCCTTTCTTATTATCATTTTGAGACAAAAGCTTTAAAAATTACTCATAAACTTGCACTCATTAGCATTCTTTATTATTGCCAAGTACTTTTTGACAATAATGTTCATTATAAGTATTGTAAAATGAATCTTCACCTAAATATTTAAAAATCTGTAAAGCTTTCCTCATATCTTCTTTTCCTGAAGAAGTATCACCAAGTTTTAAATGATAGTATCCAGTTACATATAAGAAAACAGTTTTTTCATAGAAATTAACTTCATCCTGTAACAATGATCTAACCTTATCAATTAAGTAGTGGCTATGCTCAAAGTAAGAGTGATCAATGCTGATGATTAGACAATTAATTGCTAAGTGTGTAACTAGGATTTTATTGGTTTTATTTTGTTCTGAATAAGCAAACGAATTAACCATTTCTTTGGTCAATAAAAATAAAGTATTGTAATTAATGAGACGTGAGCAATTTCCTAAGAGAATAATTTCATAATATCCCCACTGCTCCACCGTAAAAAGATAGTCTGTTAAGCGTGCTAATTCTTCTTGATTAGGCTCTATTGATTGATCAATTGAAAAAATAAGAGCCTTAATCATAATCTTTTCATAGTCTTTATGGTTATGATCCTCTAAGAGAGCCACTAATTTAGTTACATTTTTTTCAGCACAATATTTTCTTACTCGATTTAAAAGGATAAAAAAATGAGTGTGCGCCTTAGAATGAATCGACACAAATTCATCAATAGTGATGTTGAGTTTGTCTAAAATATTAAGCAAACGACTACAAGTAATTTCTGACTCTCCTCTCTCAAACCTTGAGATTTGTGACTTGGATAGGTGCTCATCTGCTAAAGAAGAAATACTAACTTTTTTTCCTTTACGTAATCTTCTTAGTGTTTTTCCTAATTCTTTTTCCATTTTTCCCACTTTCACAACAATTTAAAAGACCCTTTAAATCCATTATATAATACAAGTACAAAATAGAAAATCAGAAAGGAGATAGTCATGAAAAAAATTAACAAAGCTTTGTTGTTCACATTAATCATGGATATCCTAATTATCGTTGGTGGATAAAACTCCCCACAAATGGTTGTTATGGAATCCCATTTTATTTAGTTTATAACAGGAGAACTAATGAAGATTAAAAAAATTATTAGTGGCTTTGCCGCAGCTTTAATTATCAGTTCACTATCAACTATTAACTATGAGGTTAAAGCTGATGACACCACCAGTGAGTATCACTATATCAGTAAGCAAAATAATGAAAAGCAGCTTATTAGTTACATCAAGGAACAACATCGTTTGCTCAATCAATTTGTTGTTGATAATGTCAACTCATTCACTCAACTAAATGCTAATCCAACTATTGAACAGTTAAATAGAGCTATAACATTATTTAAACAAAAAGATGAGCAATTATTTAACCAGGTGAAAGCTGGTCATCTCTCTCCCAGTAACTATAATGCTATCGTTAATCAACGTAATGTCATTAACCAAACTGTTCAAAATCTGATTGACCAAAATCATAATAAGATTCAGACAAGTCAAAATAAAGCAGCTCAGCTCGTGGGGCAACGTAATCAGGTTGTTAACAAAATTCAAGCTATTTTAGCAACTGTAAACTACAACTCTGTGAATTCTATACAAGAAGCTGAAAATTTATTTCATTCACTCAGAAATCAAATTGAACCTCTTGTAGCTGAAGTTAATAATTACAAAGCTGCTATGGCAATCCTTCAACAAGAAGTAGATGCCCTATCAACAGCGGCTATTGAAACTGAGACTTCTAAACTTGCTACTCTCAAAGTTAGCGAAAATACTTCTGTTCCTGCAAACAAAGTAGAAGAAAAAACTACTCAATCAGAAGCGTCAGGCAATAAACAAGAAGTAACTAAGAGTGAGGAAAAACAGGCTACCTCTGATGCAAAGGCATCACAGCCTGAGTCAGCTAATATTGCCGATTACGATAGTTTAAAAGAAGTTTTACGAAATAATATTAGCAACCAAGTACCACACATCAGTGTTCAAATGGAGTTTAAAACTCAAGAACAAGTTGACGAATACCAAAAAAATCTCGGAAGCATCATCCGGGAAATTGGAGATACACTTGGAACAGCAACTGAATTCAATGCCAAAAGTAACATTAGCACTTATACTCTTGGTGGACAAATCCAACGCATTATTGTAAAAAGCGACATCACAATCACCTATACTCTTAAAGGTGACATGGTAGGATTACATAAAGAATATAAACAGTTTGTAGATTCTTTTGTCAAAGAAAATATTACTAACAAAAATATCACAAGTGATTATGAAAAAGCTAAAGTAATTCATGACCACTTGGTTAATAATTACACTTACGCGACTGAAGAACTGGCAACCACTCGTGAAACTGCTAGTGGTATCAGTATCCATGCTCCTGAAGCACTCTACAAAGATAAACGTGGTGTTTGTCAAGCCTTTGCAGTAATGTTTAAAGATATGGCTGCTGCTGGCTTATCAGTATGGTATGTAACTGGTCAAGCTGGAGGTGGAAATCACGCTTGGAACATTGTTACTATTAATGGCGTTAAATATTATGTTGATACAACATGGGATAATAATATAAAAAGCAATAAATATTTCCTTGTTGGTAAAACAATAATGGATGCTGATCATCTTTTGGATAGTCAATACAATGCATTAGCTAAAGATATTCCAGCTGATCGCCATCAAGGTGCATAACTCAAAAATTGTATTGAGCCTGGAAAGGATATGAAATGTCTAAAAAGACTGATTCAAATTATCTACATTCCAATTGTTCTGACAAGAAAATTTGGAGCGATGAGGCGCCTCTGCAACAGGAGACTATCCCTAAAGACAGAGATTGTGTTATCAAACCTGTCATTACTATGACAGTTGAACATGTGGAAATCCCATTAGATGACCAATCTTAGCTCTCTCCTAAAATAAAAAGGAACACTGCCATTTTTGACAGTGTTCCTTTTTATTTAACCAAAGTGGTTTTCTCATTACTGATATGATTCAAATCATCTACAACTAATTGATCAATCGATTTCATGGTGTATTTCCAAGCTTGCAGTTGAACATGAAAAACAGTCTGTTGGTACATGGTATCATGCATATCGTCAATGACTTTGAAATACCTTATATAATCTGGTTTAATCATTAGGAACAGCATGATCATGAGTGGTCAAAGAGCTACCAGCACCATCCAGAGCGATATAAATATCTTTCATCATATAGAAGCTATTTGTATAAGTAAATCTAACAGTATTGGGCTCCCCGCAATACAAAATCACTTGGGACAGCTGATCCAAAGAGAACGTCTGGGTCTTTTCTTCTCGATAACCTATTCCAAAGCTCCCACTTGAAGTACTTACTGAATCTGTTGCAACAGAAAAACAATCCCTACTACTAGAATAATAGCACCTCTAACTAATAAATGACTCATTCCAACATTCACATCTTTTAACATCATGTTCCTTTCATTATTTTTTATTTAGGAATTCGTCATACTATATTTTCTCATATTTATCTAACAAAAAACTCGTAATTCTATATAAATCATATAAAGTTACGAACTTTATTTAGTTAACAATAAAATAATAACATTTTATTCATTAAAAAAACGAATAACAAAAGAGCCAAAAAGCTCTTTTAAACTGACAAAAATGTCTTAGTAATGATTAGTCTCTCAATCTTATTACTTAGAGTAAATCAAGCAAAAATGCTAGAAAATAAAAAATATATGACAAACTATTCCAAACAATATGCTCGCCAATCGAATAATGAATGGATTTTGTATAGTGGTGCAAACTAGCGAAAATCAAACCCATACCAAAATAGACAACAAAGTCGACGACAGATAGACCATGTAAGTGAGACCAGCTAAATAGTATAGAAGATAAGATCACAACCAAGGGACCACTCAGGGAGTTCCCAAATGTTCTCATGACAAACAACCTGAACGTTATCTCTTCTTAAATTGGGGCAATAAGACAGATAGTCAATAATAAGACAACTCGAAAGTAGTGATTGACCTGATTCATATCAGCTATTAATCCCTCCTGGTTTTGCCTTATTGGGAAAAATGTTTTTACTAGTAGTGCCCAGCAAAATAAAACGCTAAAAGCACCTATTGCAAATAGCCATTTTTTGAGGTTAGATGATGACTCTTGGTAGTTACTGATTGGCTCAGTTTTTGTTAGCACATAACTCAACAGAATCATCATTATAAGATTAATGCCAATCCATATACTCCAACTCCACTCTAACCCTATTGATAGTAAACTAATCACCCAATGCCCAAGCAATTGTTATTATTGTGTTGTTGCAACTTTGGCAAAGATGAATATAGCAGGATGGAAAACAGATTGTTTCTGAAACTTCAAAGGTATCTTCTTATCACAAGCTATTATTTGGTTATCTCCATAATTAATCTAAATGGAGCAATATATCGTTTTTCTACTAACTGTTGACAAATAAAAAACTCCCCTTTAAAGTCTGGTAACTTTTCGATTTTTACCAGAAACTTAAGGAGAGTGAGGCAAGAACTAATAGAATCTTATTTAAAGTTTTATGATTGGGAGAACAGAACAACTATCATAATTACTGAAAAATTATGAAAGGCATGGCAAACAACAGATGGTCAAATCCGCTCTGTTGAAAACAAATTTTAAATATAATTCATTTCACTTTCTAAGTTTATTAAACATAGAGTGTTCAGGAGAAATGATACGACCTAATGATAAAATCATTCCTATCGTATAATAAACAACGACAAGGTGTAAATAAAAGTAAATTAATATATCTGATATACTTGTCAAACATCCTTTCATTATAATAAAAGCAACTAAGATAGGAATAAGAATAGTACACTTAATAAATAACCAAAATTGCTTAACAACTTGATACCATGTGAGTACTTCTGTCGTTTGTCTTTGTTTGAAGACAAAAACCAATAGATCAAAGAGAAAACTCCAACAGATAAGTAGTATATTTTTCATTAATGATAAATCGTAGAAACTACCTATACTAAATAGAATCACTGCAGAAATAATAACAATGCCTAAAAATCTTAATATATTATGCATATCCTCACCTCCTCTACTTTATAGGTAGCAAATATAATCTTGAGTCATGTGCTCTCCTTTATTTAAGAAGGGGCCAACAAGCATGTTTGGCTCCCTTTAATTAATTTGTGAATATAATCTCAAAATTATGACTAGTTGGTTTTATCCTCGTGAATTGCTTTTTCTGTGCGAATCAAGTCTCACGGTGAACTTATCTAACTCTTCCCCACTAACTTGCGGATCTCAAAATAAACTCATTAATACTCTTTTTCATTATAGCCAAAATCAGCTAAATCAAGCTTTTTATCACGCCAGTTTTTCTTGACTTTTACCCAAGTCTCTAGGTAAACTTTATCACCTAACATAAGTTCAATATCACGGCGCGCCATTTTTCCTATTTTCTTGAGCATAGCACCTTGTTTTCCAATGATAATGCCTTTTTGACTATCACGTTCAACCATGATAGTTGCACGAATATGCACTTTATCAGTTTCTTCATCACGTTTCATGGATTCGACAACAACCGCTACTGAGTGAGGAACCTCTTGTTGCGTTAAATGAAGTACCTTCTCACGAACCATTTCTGATACTAAAAATCGTTCCGGATGATCAGTAATCTGATCTTCTGGGAAATATTGGAAACCTTCTTCAAGATTATCAGTCAATAACTTGATTAGGGTTGGCACATTATTTCCTTGAAGGGCAGAAATTGGCACTACTTCTTTAAAATCCATTTGACTACGGAAGTCATCAATCTGTTCCAAAAGTTGGTCTGGATGAACCTTATCAATTTTGTTGATTACTAAAATAACAGGAATCTTGGCAGCCTTAAGACGTTCAATAATCATATCATCGCCTTTGCCTCGCTTTTCATCGGCAGGAACCATGAAAAGAACTGTTTCAACTTCACGTAAAGTACTATAAGCAGATTCAACCATAAAATCACCAAGGGCGGTCTTTGGTTTATGAATTCCTGGGGTATCAATGAAAACAATTTGCTCAGTTTCTGTTGTATAAATCCCCATAATTTTATTACGTGTTGTTTGAGCTTTATCACTCATGATAGCAATTTTTTGTCCCATAACATGGTTTAGGAAGGTTGATTTTCCAACATTTGGACGACCTAAAATTGCTACAAATCCTGACTTAAATGTCATTTCTTTTCTTTCTCCATTCAATTTATTCGTAATACTTCTCATCATAAAAGTAAAGCAAGTATCTTGGGTATAAAAATAATCAATCCCACCAATACGGCAAATAAGGAAACAACTAAAACCGCTCCTGCTGCCATATCTTTAGCATTTTTAGCCAGCATCGAGAAATGGTAATTACTTGCCAAATCAACTACATTTTCAATAGCTGAATTGATAATTTCAAAAGTAATTACCAAAAAAATACTCAATAAAAGAAATAACCACTCCACCATAGATACTTGAAAAGTAAGACCAGCAAGTATTACTAAAATGGCAGAAACCAAATGCTTACGCATATTTCTTTCTTCTTTAAAAGCTGTAAAAATCCCTGTAACAGCAAATTCCATGCTTGATGTTAAGGTGCGATTTTTCCATTTTTTTTGATTATTGTCGTTTAAGTCCATAAGCAGTTAAAATTTCTTCCTGTAAGCTGAACATCTCTTTTTCTTCTTCGGGTGTATAATGATCATAACCGTTAATATGCAAAAAACCATGTACAGCTAAAAAACCCATTTCACGTTCATAAGAGTGACCGTACTCTTCTGCTTGTTCTTTAGCTTTATCAATAGAAATAAAAAGTTCACCAATATAAGAATCAAAATCTTCTAGCATCTCAGCAAGTTCAGGATTTTCAGCCAGATCTTCTTCATCAAAAGAAATATCAACCTCAGGCTTATATTCTAAACTGATAACATCAGTCGGACGATCGGTATCTCGATACTCTAAATTCAATTCATGGCTACGTTCATTAGTGACAAACGTTACAGCCATTTCTTTATTCTCTTTACCTGTTTTTTGTGCTGCAAACTCTAACAAATCAAGAGTTTGCTTTTTGATATCTTCTGATACTTGTCCAGTTTCATCAATCATTTCAACGTACATCTTATATAGTAAGAACGACCCAAAACGTTTAGAAAAGATAAAGTGTAATGCATAATTCTAAATAATCGACACATCTACTTTCCTAAGTTTTTCACTTTTATCTAAAACTAGTTCTCAAAATAAAAGTGCGTTCTCTTCCTTCCTTCAAGCTATTCTTTCACATCATTATACCATAAGAGTATTAAAAAAGGGAGAGAAAGCTAATAATCACTATTACACACTTATAATCCATTTCAATAAAATTCTGACTTATGAATTAGTATTTACTTCAAAATACAAACTTTAGAGCGCCTAACTTACGTAAAACTAATTCCTAAATAAACAAAGCTACAAATGCTATAACGATTATGACAAATTTACATTTAGAATGTCTCTTTATATAAATAGATTTTTGTTACTTTTTCTCAGATGCTTTATATTCGTACACACCTAAACAATTATTAAATTTACGAATTGTTGGAAGTAAAGAGCGAAGTGTGCCTAACTCAAATTTGCTCATCTCATCTGTAAAGTTAATCAGATTTATTTGCTTTAATTTAGGGTCTAAATCCACAATCTCATGACCATCTGTGATACCAAACTGAAATTCTGTATCCATATACTTTACTGTATCATGTTGCTTTCCTTTATTAATCATTTCCTTATGACACAAATCAAATTGTGCCATAAATTGGCTAAATGAATTTGTCAGGATATGAAGAAAAGTCTCTACGTCATCTTCTTTTAGAAACATTAAAACACCTTCTGACACGATTAGAAAAGGGGCATTTTGGGGATTTACCTCCCGTGTCCAAGTTTCATCTAGGGCTGATTTTGCTATATTAGTAACTCTTTCATGCTCTTCAAAAAATAATTTTCTTATCTCCATAACCTCTGGCAAATCAAGGTTATACCACCTAATTTGTCCATTATCGACTCTTTCAAACCTTGTATCAAGTCCACAACCAATTGAAAGGATTTGACTATTTGGATTTTCTCTAATAAATTTTTTGATTTCTCTATCCATAACGCGAATTCTAGCTAATGTTGCATAAAAAGAAGCTTCTGAATTATCGAATTTATCCAAATCATATTCTATCTGTTCAACAATTGCTAAGGATTTTTGATCATTAAGTATCGGATGTTTAGCCATCGCATCTTTAGCCCTAATATATAAGGTGATTAATAACGTTTCAGCAACGCCGTGTAATGTTATCTTCATTCATCTACTCTCCTTTATGCTATTTTACTTAGAAATTTGGATTTCTAAAACTGGATTTCTTTAAGTATATCATTCCAATACCGTAAGTAAAGCATATCCCCACCATCCAATATTCCATAATTTTCTTTTTCTGTACTTCTTATGCTTTCTAAAAAAACAGTCACTAAATTATTGCAAGCTACTGTTTTTCTTTTTAATAATTATAAAATATACAAATGAGAACTCCTTATTTTCTTAACATTTGTTTCTACAAGAATGCCTAACAACATATCAATAAAAGTTAGAAGTTCTTTAAAGTCACACCTAGTATTTCCCATCCTTTTAACGCCCCATTTGGAATGTTTGTGAAAAATATTCATCTAAAATTAATTGGTGTTGTTCATTTACGATCGTAATATTTTTGACGTCTTCTTTAGAAAAATAGTCCAATTGCAATGTTTCCTCATTATGAAAACCTTCTATATTAACTGGTTTTGGACAGCTTACTTCATAAATAAAACCGACGGTTTGTGCTTTATCGCCATTGGGATAAGAGTCTTGAAAGTTAGTATAAACATTTAACAGTCTGATTGGTTCCACTCTCAATCCAGTTTCTTCGAAAAATTCTCTTTTCAATGTATCTACTGATGACTCACCTAACTCCATACATCCACCAATAATTCCCCAAGAATTCTTATCAGCTCTTAATTGGAGTAAGACACGTCCCTTACCATCTGTCAAAATACCACCAGAATATGTTAAAAAGATAGTCTCATGTCCAACTTTTGACCTAATGTAGGAAATATAATCTTGTTTCATTCTATCACCTTGTTTAAACTAATATGTACGTATTGTAGCATAAAATATCTCCTTTTCAAATCACTCATATACACTTCTTGAATATTAGAACCGTTACCTCTTTTATTAACTTACTATTAATTATTGACTAAAAAGAGATAGCCCTGTAGAATGGAGACACATCAATATTTTACATTTTTAGGAGAGCATTTATGGACCATTTCACAAAACTCTGGCAAGATTTCTCTAAACTTCCAAATGTTGTTGCTATAGCACTCGGAGGCTCACGCTCTGGTGACAGTTTTGACCAATCTTCCGATTATGATTTGTATGTTTATTGTGCAGCAACTCCTGATATCACTAGTCGTAAACGTATCCTTAACAAGCACTGTCATTACATTGAACTTAACAATCATTACTGGGAGCTTGAAGATAATGGTACTTTAAACGACGGAACTGATATTGATATTCTCTATCGTAACATAGATAACTTTTTATCAGACTTAGAAGATGTCGTTGAACACCACAATTCTCGAATTGGATACACTACTTGTTTTTGGCATAACCTCATCAATTGCCAAATACTCTATGATCCTGAAAATCAATTACAATCACTCAAAGAGAGATTCGAAGTTTCTTATCCCAGTCAGTTACAAAAACAAATTATCATTCAAAATCGTAACTTATTAACTGGCAAGCTTCCCTCTTACGATAAACAAATTATAAAAGCCCTTAAACGCCAAGACTTTGTTAGTACTCACCATAGAACTACTGCTTTCTTAGATTCCTACTTTGATATTATTTTTGCACTTAATAAGTTGACACATCCTGGCGAAAAAAGAATGATTTCCTATGCTAAGAAGAATGCTACATTGCTTCCTAAACATTTCGAAGAAAATATCATTAAACTATGTCATCACAACTCCAACGAACACACTGTTAAAGAAACATTAAACGATATAATAATGCATCTCGACGTCATGCTTAAAGAAAATTTTCAACACTTTATAGGTTAAGTTGAAGTACACCATCATAAAAACGCCTAAAGCATTAGGCGTTTTTTACATATTGACACACTCTCTAACAACGTCTCCTAGTGGCAAACATCAGTCCTTATCAGATTGTAGCTTGTGACTACTTTCTGAATCTGAATAAGCATTTATTATTTCAGCAACGACAGGGTGTCTTACAACATCCTTTGCTGATAAATGAATAAAGTCAATCTTTTTGATATTTCGTAATTTCTCAACAGCATCAATCAAACCAGATTTAACATTCTTTGGTAAGTCAATTTGGCTAACATCGCCATTTACAATCATTTTAGAATTGAAGCCAAGACGTGTTAGGAACATTTTCATTTGCATTATAGTGGTGTTTTGCGCTTCATCTAATATGACAAATGCATCATCTAAAGTACGACCACGCATGTAAGCCAATGGAGCAATTTCGATGATTTCACGCTCCATTAAGCGACTTGTTTGCTCTTTACCTAAAATTTGATATAGGGCATCATAAACTGGTCTCAAATAAGGATCAACTTTCTCTTTGAGATCTCCAGGCAAGAAACCAAGGCTTTCACCAGCTTCAACCGCTGGTCTCGTTAAGATTATTCGTTTAACTTGACCACGCTTTAGTGCCGTTACTGCTAGAGTGACTGCTAAAAAAGTTTTTCCCGTTCCAGCAGGCCCAATACCAAAAACAACATCATGATTTTTAACGCTATCAACGTATATTTTTTGCCCTAAAGTCTTAACACGGATAGGCTTACCATAGCTATCCTTAATAATTTCTTCCTCATAAAGGGCAACGAATTTATCAATTGAACCATTTTGTGCCATGGATAAGGCTGTTACAACATCTGAAGTATTCACAGTCATCCCGCGGTTAACAAGCACTAATAATGCTTCAATGGTTAACCGAGCGGTTTCTACTGCTTCTTCAGAGTCACCTAATACCTGAACACGTTCAGTTCTAGCATGAATGATAACATCTAAATTTTCTTCGATTAATTTTAAATGGCGCTCATTGCTGCCAAAGAGTGACATCATATCATCTGGATGTTGTAAAGTAATTTCGATAGAGTATTCTTGCAAATTATTCTTCCTTTTCGTACAGTAAGTGACTACATTATAACAAAATTTCATTTTCTTTGGTGATTTTAGTCGTTGTAAAACTAAAAAATCGAGAAAAACAAGTTTTCTCGATTTTATTTTACATTATAAAAGATGAGCTTCTCGAAGTAATTCTTCTAAATAAGTTCCTCTAATTTTTTTCATGCCTACTTTACGCATTAAGGCAGGTATTGGTAAATCCATATCTTCAACAGATTTCTTATCATTGAGATAGTATAAAGATTGCAACAAGACACGAATATCAAATGCTGAATTAAAGACTTCTGGAACACCACGTTCAATATTTAAGAAAGTATAAACAGCTTCCATAGCAGTTCTAATAGAATATTCCGTTGTAAATACTGTATCTCTGGATGGAGATTCTGCAAAATTACCAATGAAGGCTAGGTTAACAGATCCTTGTGGGATAACATCTGGTCGGTCACCTTTAACTCGAGGCATGAAATAACTAGTAATGTAAGGCATATAAACAGGAACTGTACTTACATATTGTTTATCAGATAAATCATGAATCTTCATTTCAGGAACACCTAAGTGATATAACCACTCTTCTGTGATTTCTCGACCAGTACATTCTTCAATTGGTTTTTTAATATAATTACCTTCCACATTTGAATAGAGTCCATAAATCCAAACAATTGTTTCATTTTCCTTTTGCTCTTTGAAATGCGGTTGGCGATGGATAGCAAAACTCATCATCCAATTAGAATCTGTAACTGTAACAATGCCTCCGGTATTTACTTTACCATCATGGAGGTCACGATGTGTTAAACGCTCTATATAAGGTTCAATAGCTGGATCTTTTATTGTTGCAGTAGCAGAAACAAACCATGACTCTTTTGGAATATCTTTGTAGAAGACTTTAGGATGTCCAAATTCATCAGATTGAGCAGCTAAGTTTTCCCAAAGATTCCAAGAACCTCCCAAATCGGTATTAGGTTTAGCTACAGTATCATGACTACCATAGTTCGTACTTTCAGTGATAGAACCATTCGTTACAAAAACAAAATCATTTGGAGTAAGATCAATTGTTTTTGCTTCACCACCAACTGTGAGATGAATGGCTTTTGCAAGCTTCTGACCGTTCTTAAAGTCTACGGAGATATTAGTTACCTTGCTATCAAATTGAACATCTACATTATGAGACTCTAAATAACTGATGATTGGTTTCACCATAGAATCATATTGATTATATTTATTAAATTTTAATGAAGTGAAATCAGGCAGACCACCAATATGATGGATAAAGCGCATAGCATATCGACGCATTTCAATCGCTGAATGCCATTTCTCAAAGGCAAACATAGTAGCCCAATAAGTCCAAAAATTACTTTCAAAAAATTCTTTTGAAAAAACTTCTTCAATCGTCTTAGCACCTAAAGACTCTTCAGTCTCCATGACTAGCTTAACTAACTCTTTGGAATGTGTTCCGAGTGTAAAATCACCATCAGATTCTAAGCGATTCCCCTGTTTATGAATGAGGCGACAGTTAGATGAATTGGGATCATCCTTGTCAAGCCAATAAAATTCATCTAGATAAGAAGCATCTGGAACTTCGAGAGAGGGGATGGAACGGTACATATCCCACATACATTCGAAGTGATTTTCCATTTCACGACCACCACGCGTTACAAAACCGATATCAGGTCGTTTGACACCGTCAAGTGATCCTCCAGAAAGAGGTAGTTCTTCAAAAATATGAATACGTTGACCATCCATTTGACCGTCACGTATTAAAAAGACAGCGGCAGCTAATCCTGCTAAACCAGAACCAACAATATAAGCGGATTTTTTATCCACACCTTCAGGTTTTCGAGGTCTTGCAAAGGCTTCAAAATTTCCATTTGTATATCTCATAAACAACCTCCCTAGGGCTATATTTTAGATGACTATATTCTACTCCTTTGTGAAAACGATTGCCATTAAAAAACCTGCTTTTCAGACAGTCTTAGACAATGTGTCCAATTTCTATAACCTAAAAAAGAGATTGAAAATACAATCTCTATATTATTGTTAATGATTGAGATAATCTTCCCAAATATCATCAAAATCTGTTAAATTAAAGGAAAAACTGGCCTCATCTTCTAAATAGCGACTAACTGTTTCAAAATCCGAACTATGTTTTGGAAAAGTGGTTTCATCAAAAGCGTAATCTGCTAGGATTGCTACTGGTTCATTTGATTTTGGATTTCTTTGTGTCATCAACCAACTGTAAAATGATTTTCTCAATGCCAGTTCTCCTCTAGAAATGCATGTCTTCTGGCACTACTCAAGGCGTAACGAGCAGGGTTAGTCCGATAGAATGCTTGATGATAGTCTTCTGCTGGGTAAAAAGTATCAGCAGGCTCAATGCTGGTTACAATTGGTCTATCAAATCTACCCGAAGCTTGTAGCTTATCTTTTGATTTTTGAGCAATCTGACGTTGCTCTTCATTCTCATAAAAGATGACAGGACGATAATTATCCCCACGATCTTCAAACTGACCAAAAGCGTCTGTTGGATCTGTTTGTGCCCAATATAACTCAACTAAATCTGCATAAGAGATTTTTTCAGGATTAAAAATAATTTCAACAGCTTCTGTATGTCCAGTAGTTTTACTACAAACTTCTTTATAAGTTGGATTCTCAACATGTCCTCCAGTGTATCCAGATAAAACAGATTCAATACCATCTAATTCTTCAAATGGTTGTACCATACACCAAAAACAACCTCCAGCAAAAATCGCACGTTCCATATCGTTCTCCATTCTTTTTAATAGATACATTATAACAAAAAAAGCCAAAATTTCCTCTCAGCTTTTTTCTATAATTAGCCATTAATTCTAGCTATAACTAAAACGACCTCGTGAGAAAACTTTAAAAGTTCAAAAGTTTATAATAATTCTGTACCTAGCTGATCTTGTTTGATCTTTTTAGCTTTCATGAGTCCTCCAAGTGCTTTTTTAAACTGACCTTTGGAAATTCCAAAAGTAGCTTTAATTTCCTCTGGAGAAGATTTATCATTTAAAGTCATGAATCCTCCGTTACTTTCTAAATACGTTAAAATCATTTGTGCGTCATTTTCTAACATTTCAAAAGAACGAGGCTTTAATGATAAATTTAAGGTTCTATCAACTTCTCTGAAGCCAATAACTCGTGCATCCAGCACTTGCCCTAAACGAGGTTCACTGTAACGTTCACTAGGGTGAATAAAGCCGAGCATATTATTTTCTGGTAGATAAACAAAAGTTCCTGACAATTTTAAGCGATAAACGATTGCTGGCCAATTTTGATTTTGCATATTGTTATATGCAGGGGTTGCCATTCGTTGAAACACTTCAGGATCTGCAGGGAGAGCCCAGAGACGATCTTTTTTATCAACATCTAAGCAAACGTAGAGGCGATCACCTTTTTTAGGCCAAAGTTCTTTCAATTCAGGAAGAACATCCAAAGAAACAACCACTTGCTTATCTGGAAGACCAGTATCAAGAAATACTCCCAAGTCTTTACGTACCTCAGTAACTGTCCCCCAACCATAATGATCTCGAGTCGCAAATGTTTCTTTAGTTGTAAGACGTGCTTTTTGTTGCATATCTGTATAGGCGAATCCTTTAACCATTTCACCAATGTGATGCTCTCCTTCTGACTTTGATAATGCAAAGGTAAAGCCATCTTTTTGGATAAAGTAAAAATCTTTGTTTTCATCAGTTACTAAGCCTGTTATGACTGTCGCTAATAATGTATTCATTTTTCTCCTTTTAAAAAGGTAACCGACAAACCAAATCCATCTGGTTTTGATTCTATCAGTTACCTCCATAATCATTTTATTACTTGCCAATCATAATAAAGATAGCAAACGTTACTATTAAACTTCCAACAATTCTTTTTCTTTATTAGCAGTCATCTCATCAATATGTTTTACAGCATCATCAGTAGCCTTTTGAATATCTTTTTCAAGAGATTTCAAGTCATCTTCTGTAATTTCTTTATTCTTTTCTTGCTTCTTAGCTTCATCCATAGCATCACGGCGAATATTACGGATAGCAATCTTAGCATTTTCTCCGACTTTTTTCACTTCTTTAGCTAAATCACGACGTGTTTCTTCTGTCAAAGCTGGAATAACAAGACGAATAACTGAACCATCATTTGCAGGATTAATACCTAAATCTGATTCGTTAATAGCACGCTCAATATCTTTGATTGATGATTTATCAAATGGTGAAATTAAAAGAACACGAGCTTCAGGTACAGTAATAGAAGCTAATTGGTTAAGTGGGGTTGGCGCTCCATAATACTCAACTTGAATACGATCAAGCAAGCTAGCATTAGCACGTCCTGCACGAATCCCTGCAAATTCTCTTGATAAACTTTGGTGTGATTGCTCAAAACGCTCTTGAGCTTTTGTAACGATTTCCTTAGTCATATTTTTTATACACTCCTATTCAGATGCTTTGTTTGAAACAGTTGTTCCGATTTGTTCTCCAAGAACAACACGCTTAATATTACCAGTCTCATTCATATTGAAAACAACAAGGTCAATATCATTATCCATTGAAATAGTTGATGCGGTTGCATCCATGATTTTTAACCCTCGTTTTATTACTTCAACGTGAGTTAATTCATCAAATTTGACAGCATTGGCATCTTTCTTTGGATCAGCATTATAAACACCATCTACTCCATTTTTAGCCATTAAAATTGCTTCTGCCTCAATCTCAGCAGCACGAAGCGCTGCTGTTGTATCAGTTGAGAAATAAGGCGAACCAATACCCGCTCCAAAGACAACAATACGATTCTTCTCTAGATGACGTAAAGCACGACCACGTACGTAAGGCTCAGCAACAGTTTGCATTGGAATAGCTGTTTGAACTCTAGTATCTACCCCATATTGTTGAAGGCTATCAGCCATTACAAGAGCATTCATTACTGTCCCTAACATCCCTGTATAATCAGCTTGAACACGATCCATCCCTGCTTCTGCTGCAGGTTCTCCACGCCAAAGATTACCTCCACCAATGACAAGTGCTATTTGAACACCTGAATTGTGTACTTCGGCAATTTCTTTTGCAATAGATTGAACGGTAGGAATGTCAATACCGACACCCTTATCTCCCGCCAATGCTTCACCAGATAACTTAATTAATATACGTTGATATTTAGGTTCCACTACTATGTTCTCCTTATTTTGTCTTTATTATTTTACCATAAAAGGCAAAATTTTAATAGAGCAATGACACTAGTAAGTTGATTTCTTTATCAACTCCTAAAATAAGAAAAACATAATAATTCAGAGATTGGTCAAACAGTTAGTAGAACACGCTCTCTTCAAGAATTCATTATCTTCTACTAAATAACCATTTTTTATCAGAAAGACCCGGTTACAGATAGCTTGACAAATTTTAGGGTCATGAGAAATCATTATAAAACTTAATTCATAACGGCGTTTTATTTTTTGTAATAAACGTAGCATTTTAATTTGAGTTACTGGGTCTAATCCACTTAAGGATTCATCAAAAATAATAATTTTAGGCTTTAAGAGTAAAGCTCTAGCGATACAAACTCTCTGTAGCTGACCACCACTAAGTTGTCTAGCTTTATATTTTAGATAAGTTCCATCTAAACCCACCGCTTCTAATATTTGACATAATTCAAAAGTTGTTTTTTTTTCCATAAAAAGCTTCATTCAAAATTTCCTCAATACTAAAATATGGATTGACCGAACTAAGCGCATCTTGAAAAACAAGGATAATCTGCGCCTTACCATCTTTAGGTGTGTAAATTTTTCCTTGAAAATATATCGAACCACAAGTAGGACTATCTAGTCCTATAATGAGTCGGGCAAGGCTACTTTTACCACTGCCACTTTTACCCATTATACCAATTATTTCTCCTCTTTTAAGATGAAAATGACAGTCCTTTAAAACCTCTTGTCGTCCAAATGTTTTTCCGACATGATTACAAACCAACATTAAGAATATCTCCTTCATACTCCATTTGCACTGTCAGTGCTTTCGTATAGTTATGTTGAGGATTGCTTAAAATAGCTTGGGTTTGTCCCTGTTCAACAACTTCTCCCTCACTTATAACTAATAATTGTCCCCCCAGGTCTCTAGCTAACTGATAATCATGCGTTACAGTAATCAAGGTTTTTCCATTATTTTGCAATTCCTGCAAAATAGCTGATATAGTAGAACAATTATGACAATCAACCGCTGAGGTCGGCTCATCTAATATGATTACCTGAGGATCAAGAGATAATATAGTGGCTAACATAATTCTTTGTAGCATTCCTCCACTAAGCTCAAAAGGGTATTTTTTTAACAGGGATATCGCATCATCTAAATTTAAACGTTTCATCCATTCTAACGCTTTAGATAAGGCTACTCTCTTTGAACATTTCTCATGACTAAGGATTGTTTCCAAAATATGCGCTTCAATTTTTTGAAAAGGATTAAACATAGACATGGGATTTTGCACTAAATAGGCAATATCTCGTCCCCTTAATTTCTGCCACTGCTTTACAGTTAGTTTACCTAAATCAACTCCCTTAAAAAATATGTTTCCTCTAACTGTCATACCTTGTGGAATGTGACCAACCAATAATTTTGCCAAGAGGGTTTTCCCTGAACCACTCTCACCAATAATAGTTAGCGATTCTCCCATATCTATTTTACAACTAAAATCTCTTAGTACAGGGACCTCTCCTATCTGTAATGACAATTTTCTTATTTCTAACTGTTCCATTGTCGTTTCCAATCTTTTTTATCTATGGCATCGCCTAAAGTATTAAAGGAAAATACTGTTAAAAAAATCGCAATTCCAGGAGATAACATCATCCAAGTAGCTGTCCTAAAATATCCTCTAGCATCGTGCAACATCATTCCCCATTCTGTGACATTAGGTTGCACACCAATCCCTAAGAAAGAAAAGCCAGAAATCATTAAAATAATATTTCCTATATTCATAAGGACCATAACGAGGATTGGCTGATACACAAAAGGAAAAATATGTTTTCTTAAAATATGCCAGACTGAAAGTCCCATAATTTGCGCATTTATCACATAAGGCTCTTTTTTTGCACTCTTAACTAAATTGGTCATTAATTTAGCATAGTAAACCCATTCCACAAAGACAATTGCAAAAATTAAATTCCCTAGACCATGACCTAAGATCCCCACGGTTGCAAGAGAGAGCAAAAAGCTCGGAAAAGCTAAAATAATATTAGCTATCCATAAAAAGAGGTTTTCTAACTTTCCTTGATACCAACCAACAATAAGACCCACAAACATACCAATCGTTAATTCCAATAAGCTAATAATAATAGCTAAAAACAGTGAATATCTAGCACCATAAAGCAAGCGAGATAATACATCTCTACCCAATTGGTCAGTCCCTAACAAATGAACATTATTGGGAGCCAATAATTTTTGTGATAAATCTACGTATTGTGGATCAAAGCTAGATAGAATAGGGGCAAAAATGGCACTAATCACTAACAATACCAGTAAGCTACTCGAAAAATAAATTCTTTTTGATATTATTTCTCCCTTGACTTTCGTAACCGAGGATCAACCCAATTCATAAAACACTGTGTCATAAAATTATTAGCTAAAAATAAGGTTCCAAAAATTAGCATACAAGCTTGTATTACTGGAAGATCTGAAGTTCTTAGACTGGTCACAAATAAACGTCCTATTCCATTCCATGAAAAAATTTCTTCAACAATAATTGATCCTGTTAATAAGTAAACCCAAGTCAAGCTAAGTGCTGTCATTATCGCAGGTAAGGCATTTCTAAGGAGGTGATGTGTGACAATATAACGTTCTTTTACTCCTCTTAATCGGGCATTTTCCACATTTAAACTTCTATTTTCTTGACTAATAGCTTTTCGAATAAGGGCTATGTATTGACCTACGGTAGAAAAACTTAAGGTAATACTTGGCAAAATTAAACTTTGTAAATCGTTACCTCCTGAAACAGGCAGAAGATTTAATTTTGCCGAAAATAGCAGCATCAACAAGTAAGCAACCCAAAAATTTGGCATAGACACACTAGAAAAACTCAAAAATCGAATCAAGTGATCACTCCGAGCAGATTCATGTAAGCCAGCCCACACACCTAACGGGGTAGAAATGGTAACAATTAGCAAGAAGGCACTCGTGCCTAAAAATAAAGTAGCCAAAAACCGTTGTAAAACCAAATCTAATACTGGCAACCTGAGCACATAAGAATATCCAAAATCTCCTGTTAATGCTTTTTGGAACCACAGCCAGTACTGCTTCCATAATGGCTTATCTAAACCTAAATAGTGCTCTGCTTCTTTTAGCGCTTCTGGACTAACACTTATTTTTGATAAACGAAGGTAATTTTCTGCTGGATTAACTGTTGATAGTTTGATAAGAATAAATGTTAGAAGTGATATGAAAAACAATGCCAAAAAAGCTGACAATATTTTTTTGATGATCGAACTACTTAGATACATTGTTTTTTTCTATATAGCGTAATGGGAATGAATTTTCTTCTGGCGCAAAACGCATGGTTTTAAAATCACCTTTCCTATAAACAGAAATCACCGATTGATAAGTTAATGGGATATATACAGCCTCATCATGCAATAATTCAAGAACCTTCTTATAGTCTCTATCAACATTTTCTTCCTTAGGATCTACTAGAGCTGACTTAATAAGTCTATCCATTTCAGTTTTAGTTGCTAGATTTTCTAAAGCTATATTTTCTGGATGTCCATGATCTGCCTTGGCAGTTAATGCCGACATCCAAGCATGAGGGTCCCATGGTGCTCCCCAAGAATAGGTTAACATCATATCAAAATTACCCTTTTTAGCATTAGCCCAATAATCATCTTCTTCCATAGCAATAAGAGAAACATTAATACCGATTTTACGCCATTCTCCTTGGAAATAAGTTACCAGGTCTTTATCAGTTGCCTTAGTGGCGATATAAGGAAGACGTAAGGTTAGAGCTTTACCATCTTTTTCACGAACCTTATCTTTTCCCATCTTCCAACCAGCTTGATCCAATAGCTGATTTGCTTTATCAACATTATAGCTATAAGGATTTAACTTAGCATCTGAGTGAGATGTTGATTTTGAAAAAATAGTGTCTGCTGGCTTTTCTGTTCCTCTAAAGGTGTTCTTAGCAATAGAAACCTTGTCAATAGCATGATTCATTGCCTGACGAACTTTTTTATCTTGGAAAATACTTTCCTTAGCATTTAGCAACAAAAGTCTTGTTGACATAGGTTGAGAAATAGCTGTGACATATTTCTTGTCCTTCGTATATTGGGCAAAAGTGTCTAAACCAATAATGCCATTCCCATAGATCAAATCAACGTCACCTGATTCGAATGCTAAAGCACGCGTCTGAGCATCGGGTATAACTTTTACGGTTACTTCTTTTAATTTTGGTTTCTTTCCCCAGTAATTCTCATTACGTTTGAAGGTAATATATTCATTTTGCTTTTTACTTTTCACAACCCATTGACCCGTTCCAATTGGTTTTTTTACATTCTTCTTAGTTGTATCATCACCTTTAGGGAAAGCGCTATCAGATAAAAAGCGAATTGGTCGAATCATAGAGAGATCATATAAAGTAGCACTATAAGCTTGTTTCAGTTTAATTTCAAAAGTACTTTGATTCAAGGCACGATAATTTTCCAATTGATTCGTTAAATTAAACCAATTATGATTACCTCTATTAGACTTCGAAAAAATACTATCAAAATTACGTTTGACATTCGCAGCATTAAAGTTACTGCCATCAGAATATTTAGCATTTCTCAATTTAAAAGTGTAGGTTTTTCCATCTTGACTAATGCTCCAGCTTTTCGCTAAAGCTGGTTCAATTTTCCCATTGTCACCATATCGTACCAACCCCTCATAAACCATATCCTGGATAACAAACTGATCAGGGTTATAGCGATGCGGATTAACATCACCAAAGTCTTCTCCCCAAGCAAGCGTGAGTTTATCACTGTTTAGTTTATGACTTTTGCTATCCTGTGAATGGCATGCAGTCAGAGTCACCATCAATAAACAAGTAATGCTCAATAATATGTTACGTCTCATTTTTACCAACTTTCTTTTAAGTTTAGTTAATTATTTTTTTAAGCAAACTTAATTAAATCATTTTAGTAATGTCTTGTCAAGAATCTTAAAATAAAAAATCTACAACGATACAAAATTTACTTATTCCCTGCGAACTCATTTTAATAGATTATTGCTAAAGAATAATCATAATAGTCACATACCATATCGCCAATTTCATTTTTCCTTATTCTCATCTGTTACTTAAAACACATCGCACATTCATTAGTCTTTAAGAAGGTTAATACAGATAAAAAGCTATTTTTCAAAAGAAACACATATAATATCCTTTGATTATTAAAATATATACTTAACTAGTTAAGTATATAGAATAAATAAAACTAGGAAGGAATTCCTAGTTTTTTATTGATTAAAGTGAGTTAGGATCAACTTTGATACCAACACCTTGTGTTGTTGTAATTGAAAGGTTTGTGATGTAAGTTCCTTTTGCAGTAGCTGGTTTAGCTTTAACAATAACATCATTAAATGCTTTGAAGTTATCAACTAATTTAGCATCATCAAATGAAACTTTACCAATAAGGGCTTGGACGTTACCTGCTTTATCAGCACGGTAAGTAATTTTACCACCTTTAGACTCTTCAACTGCTTTAGCAACGTCCATAGTTACTGTACCAGTTTTAGGGTTTGGCATCAAGTTACGAGGTCCAAGGACACGTCCAAGACGTCCAACAAGTGCCATCATATCTGGTGTTGCGATAACAACATCAAAGTCAAGCCATCCACCTTGGATTTTAGCAACTAAGTCATCTTCACCGACAAAGTCTGCACCTGCTGCTTTAGCTTCTTCAGCTTTAGCACCACGAGCAAAAACAAGAACACGTGAAGTTTTACCAGTACCTGCTGGTAAAACCATAGCACCACGGATTTGTTGGTCAGCTTTTTTAACGTCAATGTTAAGGTTATAAGAAACTTCAACAGTTGCATCAAATTTAGCAAAGTTAGTTTCTTTTGCAAGAGCTACAGCTTCTTCTACGCTGTATGCTTTAGTGCTGTCAATTTTCTCAAGAGCAGCACGTAAGTTTTTACTTTTTTTAGCCATTTTAAAATTCTCCTTGTAATGTGGTCAATCGATTTGATTTAAAATCTCCCACGTCACTCATCAAACTACGATGAAGTCTTGCGGGTTATGTGGGTGTTTCTGATTAGTCAGTAACAGTGAATCCCATAGAACGAGCAGTACCTTCGATCATACGCATTGCAGACTCAAGGTTTGCAGCGTTTAAATCTGGCATTTTAGTTTCAGCAATTTCTTGTACTTGCGCACGAGTAATTGTTGCAACTTTAGTTTTGTTAGGTTCACCTGATCCTTTTTCAACACCTGCAGCTTTTTTCAAAAGAACAGCAGCTGGTGGTGTTTTAGTGATGAAATCAAATGATTTGTCTTCATATACTGAGATAACAACTGGAATAATCATACCAGCTTGATCAGCTGTACGAGCGTTAAACTCTTTAGTGAATCCCATGATGTTGATTCCTGCTTGACCAAGTGCTGGTCCAACTGGTGGAGCTGGAGTTGCTTTACCAGCAGGAATTTGAAGTTTTACAAGTTTTTCAACTTTTTTAGCCATTTTTAAAAATCCTCCTGTTGTGGTTTTGGCGGTAATTAGAAATTTTTACCTCCCACAGGCATGTTTATAACATACCTTACCATTATACTATAATCATAAATAAAAGCAATAGTTTTAAGCCATTAATTTCATTATATTTTAAATTTAGTAATTTCTCAAAGTAAGTTCCGTCTGCCCTCCAAAACCGGAAGTTAGTGTGAAAAGGATTTTTATGGTGGAATTAAGTCTGAGACGTTTGGGTTAGAAATGAGTTTATCCATCATGACAAAACACAAACACCTAACTCTCTCAGACCGTAATGACATCCAATCTGGTTTGGATAGAGGAGAAACCTTTAAAGCCATCGGGCTTAATCTACTGAAACACCCTACTACTATCGCAAAAGAAGTCAAACGAAATAAGCAACTAAGAGAATCAACCAAAGACTGCCTAGACTGTCCGCTACTAAGAAAAGCTCCCTATGTTTGTAATGGGTGTCCAAAGAGAAGGATCAACTGTGGTTACAAGAAGACCTTCTATCTTGCTAAGCAAGCTCAAAGAAACTATGAAAAACTTTTAGTTGAATCTAGAGAAGGAATCCCTTTGAACAAAGAGACCTTCTGGAAAATAGATAGAGTGCTTTCTAATGGGGTCAAGAAGGGCCAACGTATCTATCATATCCTCAAAACCAACGATCTAGAAGTGAGTTCTTCAACCGTTTATCGACACATCAAGAAAGGCTACCTATCCATCACACCAATCGACCTACCCAGAGCTGTGAAGTTCAAAAAAAGGCGAAAGAGCACACTCCCTCCTATTCCAAAAGCGATTAAA
This sequence comes from Streptococcus sp. 'group B', assembly GCF_002073795.1. Lineage (NCBI taxonomy): Bacteria > Bacillati > Bacillota > Bacilli > Lactobacillales > Streptococcaceae > Streptococcus > Streptococcus sp. 'group B'. Next base: position 1,755,592 of record NZ_CP020432.1, read on the forward strand.
GAAGGGCGACGGTACGAGGATTTTATAGAACACATGAACCAATCAGAGCTGAACTCCTGGCTTGAAATGGACACGGTTATTGGACGGATTGGTGGAAAGGTCCTTCTCACCTTCAATGTCGCCTTCTGTAACTTCATCTTTGCCAAACTGATGGATTCTAAGACAGCTATCGAAACTGCTAAACACATACAGGTCATTAAGAGGACACTCTATGATAACAAGAGAGACTTCTTCGAACTCTTTCCTGTTATCCTAACGGATAATGGTGGGAAATTCGCTAGAGTGGATGATATTGAGATAGATGTTTGTGGACAGTCTCAACTCTTCTTTTGTGACCCTAATCGGTCTGACCAGAAAGCAAGAATCGAGAAGAATCATACCCTCGTGAGAGACATACTACCTAAGGGGACTTCCTTCGACAACTTGACTCAAGAGGACATTAATCTGGCACTATCTCATATCAACAGCGTTAAGAGACAGGCTCTAAATGGTAAAACGGCTTATGAGCTATTCTCTTTTACTTACGGAAAAGACATCGCAAGTATACTCGGTATTGAGGAAATTACTGCGGAAGACGTCTGCCAATCTCCCAAACTATTAAAAGACAAAATCTAACCTAATCAACTAACTGATACAACCTAAACGTCTCACACTAACTTCAACCATAGCGGAACTTAATCTGAAACGCTTTCAGATGAGGATGTTTTCTTGTACCCTTTTTTTGCGATTTTTAACTCTGAAAACCTATGAAATCAAGTATTATAAAAACCAACGGAACTTAGTCTGAGACGGATTTTCGTTGGTTTTTATTGGTTTTTATCAGACTAAATTCCATTTCTACTAGAGGTGGAACTTACTTTGAGAATTTAGCATATTTTAAATTTCTTTCCCAATTCCTTTTACATTATTACAACAATACTTGAGATTTTGAATCTCAAGTATTGTTATTTATTTATCCTCAATTTTCTTAGGGATAACAAAAAGAATTGATAAGATCGATAGACTACAAAAAACTAGGTTTAAAATTAATCCACACAAAGCTGCTTTGTGAAAATCTGCATTACCAGAAAAAGCATGATAAATCGCAATTGAAGTTGCTACACCAATTGCACCACCTAGTGAACTTGCCATTTTGTAAATTCCAGATGCAGAACCTACTTTTTCATTAGGAATACTAGAAATAGCTGTATCTGTTGATGGTGTCGCATAGATCCCCAAGCCTGTTCCAAATAAAGCATAACCAACAAAGACTAACACAAGATACAAAGGTCCTTGAATATTGACCAAAGTCATTAAAAATATCCCAACAAATGTACTCATAGCTCCCAAAAGCATTGGCTTACGGGCACCAAAACGTTGTAAAATTTTCTCACCAACTCGGATAGCAATTAGTACACAAACCAAATAGCCTAAAGACATTTCACCTGCAACCTTTGGTGTTAGCTGGCGACCTTGTTGCATGTAAGTATTAATAACAATCAGAGTTCCTGCAACTGCATTCAGTAAGAAATTTGATATTGTCGCACCTAAGTAAAATCGATTTTCAAACAGATGAAAGTCAATAAAACTATTAGATTTACGTGTTTCAACATAATAAAACAGAACAAATCCAATAAGCATCACTGTAAAAAGACTCAATGGAATAACGTTCATCAATCCATGTTCCTGAGCCATAGATATCCCAATATTTAACGATAACATTGAAATAATAAAAATAATTAAACCAAGGTAATCAAAGTGAGTTTTTTGTCCAACATTTTTACTTTCTGGGGTTCCTAAAATTAATAGAAAACTAACTACTGATGCGATGATTGAAAAGATAAAGACATAACGCCAACCTAGAGTACTTGCCACCGCTCCACCAAAATAAGAACATAGACCTGAGCCACCCCACGATCCGATTGACCAGAAACTAACTGCACGTTGTCTATCTTTACCATCATAGTACGTTTTAACCAAGGCCATTGTTGATGGCATAATAAAAGCTGCTGCCAATCCTTGAAAAATACGTCCCATAATAAATAGCACTGCTCCATTAGCTAAAACAATTAGTAGAGAACCAATAATATTTAAGCAAAGACCAATAAAAGTAAATTTAACTCGACCAAGTTTATCTGCTAAACCACCAGTTACAACAATAAATAAACCTGAAAACAATGCCGTACTTGAGACACCAATATCCATTGCACCAGATGAAATACCTAATGATGACTGAACATCTGGTCCCATGTTTAAAATAGACTGTGCAAATAACCAAAATGATAGTACAGCGAGTACAATTCCCACCAATAATTTGTTATTTCCTTTGAAATTTTCCTTTGTCGTTAACATATGTTATCTATTCTCCTTCTACAAGCATAGCAAGCGCTGCTGTTGCCATTGATTTAGCAGATACCATCAATGATGATTCTGCAATTTGGAATTTTGGATGATGATGTGGGTAATATGGTTGCCCCTCTTCATGTGCTCCAACATAGAAGAAGCAAGCTGGGATTGTTTGAGCATAATAGGCAAAATCTTCAGACGGCGTTTGAGGGTCGCAATCAATGACATCTAAAATTTCTTTTATAGCAACAGATTTTAAACTATTTGCAACTTTCTGTGTCACTTCACTGTTATTAACTAAAACAGGATAATCATTCTGATAGTCTAACTGATAACTAACACCATAAGTTTGTGCTATTCCATCTAGAATACGCTTAAATTCCTCCTCAACAACACCTCGTGTCTCTTCAGACATCACGCGCACATCACCTTCTAAGGTTACACTATCTTTGATCACATTAGCAGAACCTTTACCATCAAAAGATCCGATAGTAACTACTGCTGTGTCAAATGGATTAACTCGACGACTGACAATCGTTTGCGCTGCCATAACAAAACTAGAAGCTGCAACAATTGTATCATTTGCACGATGTGGCATGGAACCATGTCCACCCTTACCTTGCAAAATAACTTTAAAAGTGGCACGCCCTGTTTGAATGGGACCTGCGTGATATTGTACCGTTCCCTCTTCCATCGTTGACATAACATGGATACCAAGGACAGCATCAATGCCATCTAAACATCCTGCTTCAATCATTGCTTTTGCTCCGCCTGGTGGCACCTCTTCAGCCGGTTGATGTAAGATACGGATATGACCTGAAAATTCTGATTTTAATTCAATCAAGCTCTCAGCCAAAATCAATAAATAAGCTGTATGGGCATCATGTCCACAAGCATGCATGACGCCCGCTGTTTTTGAAGCAAAAGAAAGCCCTGTCTCTTCCTGAATTGGAAGAGCATCAAAGTCGGCTCTCAAAGCAATGTGTTTGATGGGCTTATCTGTCGCTTTATCACCATAGATATCAACTACGACGCCATTCATACCACCAAATTGTGTCTGAACATGACAGTCCTTACCTTTATAAAAATCTGAAATATAAGCTGCTGTTTTTGTCTCTTTAAATGATAATTCGGGATTTTCATGTAAATAGCGACGAATAGCAACCATTTGATCACATTTTTGGTCAAGTTTTTCAAATAATTGATGTCGCAAAGATGCATTGGCCATTTGCTTTCCTCCTTAAAATATGAACAGTTAAAATAAGGCTATTATTCTAACAATCTGCTCTTATATAGTCTACTTTTGAAAATAATTTTTTACAAATAAATTTTTTTAGATATTTCTATAACTAAATAGTTATGAATATATCATGTTATACTACTAAATTAAATAGATTGATTTTAGCTCAAAATGATAGTAAACTTATAGCCATAACGTATCATAACTTATTATTAATCTAAGGATATCAAACTGGTTATAAAGTCTTGAAAAATCAACAAAAATTAATGTATCTAGAGAGTATCGAGCTATACTCAAACATCACTAAAGCCGCTGCACACCTTTTTATTTCTCAACCTTACCTAAGCAAAGTGATCAAGCAATTAGAAAATGAGTTAGAAATAAAACTCATCCAGAGCCAAGGACACCAAACCTTTTTAACTTATGCTGGACAGAGATATCTATTCTACCTAAAAGAAATTGATATGATTGAGCGTCAAATGGCCAAAGAACTATATCTCATCCGTTCTGATAAAAAAGGAGAAATCACACTTGGGATTAACTCTGGCTTAGCAAGTTCTATTCTGGCAAATGTACTTCCCAAATTTAACTTGGAGCACCCAGAAATTTCTGTCAAATTACTCGAAAACAATCAAAATATTTCTGAACAATTGGTAGCGAGTGGTGATATTGACCTAGCTGTTGGGATGGCTCCTATCCTTTATAAAGATGGAATTGCATCAACCACTATTTACCGCGACGAATTGTTTTTAATGATACCTACCACCAGCCAACTCTACAACGCTGAAAAACGTGGACAGATTATTCCTTTTGAATATCCTATTTCAGTTCTAGACAATGAACCTCTTATCCTAACACCATTAGAGTACGGAATTGGCAAAACAATTGCACAATTCTATGAGCTTCATCACATGTCATTAAATCAGATGATTACAACTAGTACCGTTCCTACAGCAGCTAGCCTATCTTTGTCAGGGATGGGAGCAACATTTGTTCCACAAACTCTCATTCATCGCTATTTGGATAAAGAGTGCAATGTCTACCATTTTCATAAGAATAAGTTATTTTCAGAGTACATTATGATTTATAAAAAAGATGTTGAATTATCTGGAATTGCTCTCCTACTTTATAAAGCTTTTTTAACCAAGTAGTTTCGCTAATTCTATTGAAAATCAGTTTACTTCTTACCAAAATCGGTATAAAATAGACCTATGATATACAAAATTATTGCTTCTTTATTTCTTGTTTTAATCCCTATATTTTCACAGGTTCTTGTCAAAATATTTAAACTTAAAAAATTTAACATTATGTTTCCAGATGTTGCTTTTCCTATTTTTGTTTTTTTAATTCCATTAATATCATCTAGTCTGTTAAAACAAAATCTTTTACCTTACTATCTGATTCTCATTTCATTACTGGCAATCGGAATTACAATAAAGCTTCTACGAACAAAGACTCTTTTTTCTTATAAACGTTTTTTAAAATTATTTTGGAGATCTGGCTTTATTCTAACTTTCCTTTTTTACCTAGGATTATTGGTTATCATCTTTATCAAAGTACAATAAAAAGAGTTGGATAAATTGAACTGCACCCCAAAAGTTAGACAAAAAATCTAACGATTGGGGTGCTTTTCTGATGAAATTAAGTTATGAAGATAAACTAGAAATATACGAGTTAAGAAAGATCGGGATGTCCTGGTCTCAGATTAGTCAACGATATGATGTTCGTATCTCGAATCTTAAATACATGATAAAACTCATGGATCGGTATGGTGTAGAAATCGTCGAAAAAGGTAGAAATGAGTATTATCCACCTGAATTAAAGCAGGAAATGATAGATAAAGTCTTGATTCATGGTTGTTCTCAACTCTCTGTTTCTCTTGATTATGCTCTCTCTAATTGTTCTATACTCACAAATTGGCTTTCCCAATTTAAGAAAAATGGTTATACTATTGTTGAGAAAACAAGAGGGAGACCGAGTAAAATGGGACGTAAGCGTAAGAAAACTTGGGAAGAAATGACAGAGCTCGAGCGACTTCAGGAAGAAAATGAGCGCTTGAGAACGGAGAATGCCTTTCTAAAAAAGTTGAGGGATTTGCGCTTGAGGGACGAAGCCTTACAGAGCGAACGGCAGAAACAATTAGAGAAATGGTCACAGGAGGATTCCGACTAGACCTCTTACTTGAGATAACTAAGATAGCTCGTGCAACTTACTATTATCAACTAAAGAAACTGAATAAACCAAATAAAGACAAAGCAATCAAATCTGACATTCAATCCATTTATGATGAACATAGAGGAAACTATGGCTATCGTCGGATTTATTTAGAACTGCGAAATCGTGGCTTTGTCATCAACCACAAAAGGGTGCAAGGCTTGATGAAAAGTATGGGCTTGACTGCTCGTATTCGTCGTAAGCGCAAGTATGCCTCTTACAAAGGTGAGGTTGGTAAGAAGGCTGATAACCTGATTCAACGCCAGTTTGAGGGGTCGAAGCCCTATGAGAAGTGCTATACCGATGTGACGGAGTTTGCTTTACCTGAAGGGAAACTTTATCTATCGCCTGTTCTTGATGGCTATAACAGTGAGATAATTGATTTTACCCTGTCTCGGTCTCCTGACTTGAAACAGGTTCAAACCATGCTTGAGAGGGCTTTTCCTGCGGCTTCATACAGCGAAACCATTCTCCACAGCGACCAAGGCTGGCAGTACCAGCACAAGTCCTACCATCAATTTCTGGAGGACAAAGGCATTCGTCCTTCTATGTCACGGAAGGGGAACAGTCCTGACAACGGTATGATGGAATCTTTCTTTGGGATTCTAAAATCTGAGATGTTCTATGGCTTGGAGAAGTCTTACAAATCACTTGATGACCTTGAGCAAGCTATCACAGATTACATTTTTTACTACAACAACAAGCGAATCAAAGCAAAACTAAAAGGACTTAGTCCTGTGCAATACAGAACTAAATCCTTCACTTAAAATAAATTGTCCAACTTTTGGGGGTCAGTACAAAATTTCCAACTCTTTTTACTTTAGGTTTAGAGGATAAAGCCCTCTAACAGCATTACAGGCGTATATAGCATCGGCTGATTCTAAATCTTTTAAAGTTAGTGGTGCTTCAATTACTTTTTGGTTTTTAAGGAGATGACGACGATAAATCCCATTCAACCCTCCTTCTGATAAATCTGGGGTTAAAAACCTTCCATTTTTTTCTAAAACAATATTCCCAATACTTGTTTCCAATAGCAACCCCTCAGGAGATACAAATATCTTTTCATTCTGACCTTCAATAATATGTGGGCGATAAGAAGTTTTAAAATAAGTAAACGGGGATAATTTAATAGGGTAGTCTTGTACGACCACCTCTGCCGTTAAAAACTTTTTTGATAAATTCACTAGTTGTTTTACCTCAAACGTTACCTTACCAGTTTTATCAAGCATTATTTTCAAGCGGTAATCCTTCTCATCTAGCTGATGAAGGTATTTTTTCAGTTCCCTTTCGAATTTACTTTTATCAAAAGAATAAGCAAAATAAGACGCTGATTCAACTAATCTCTCGACATGTTGTTGAGAGAAAAGAAGTTTATTTTCAGTCACTCTTCCTGTAGTTATTAATTGAAATTTTGGATTGACACGTGTTAAAACAGCTGATTTTTGACGGGTTTCTTCATATTCAGAATCTGTCTGGCTCTCCCACGTAATACCTCCACCAACGCCGTAATAGGCTTGTTGACCTTTCATTTGTACTGTGCGAATAGGAACGTTAAAAATAGCTTGTCCGTCTGGCATGCAAAGTCCTATCGTCCCACAATAAATACCTCTTGGCCGTTTTTCCAACTCATTAATAATAGCCATTGTTGATATCTTAGGAGCTCCAGTGATAGATCCACAAGGATATAGAGCTTGAAAAATAGACATAAGTGTCACTTCTGGCGATAAAACTCCTTCAATAGTTGATGTCATTTGCCACACAGTTGCATACTGCTCCACTTGACATAGTTTTTTTACCTTAACTGTTCCAACATCACAGATACGGCCCATATCGTTTCTTAATAAATCAACAATCATCATATTTTCAGAACGATTTTTAGGATCATTTGCCAACCAATCTCGCTCCGCCACATCTTCTTGATAAGTAGGCTTTCTAGCGCTTGTTCCCTTCATTGGTCTAGTTGTTAAGACTTCATCCTTCTTCTTAAAGAACAATTCCGGGCTTACAGATAAAATCCTTTTATCGTCGTAGGCAATATAAGCATTATATCCTGCTCCTTGTTCTACCATTAGGCGTTCATAAACACTAAAGGGATCCGAGCATAATTGTTGGCTAAGCTCTAGTGTATAATTTACTTGATAAGTATTTCCTTGTCTAATTTGTCCTTTAATATTAGCAATTGCCTCTTGATATTCTTGCTCAGAAACATTAGCAGTCCAATTATCTGCTAATCTAACATTTTCATAACTTAAAGGAAAAGCTTCGTTCTCACAATCTTTATGTACTGTAAAATAAGCTAGATGTTCTCCAGCCAACTTCTGTTGAGAAACTTTAAAATGTGAATCAAAAGCAGCAGATGCTTCATAAGATAAATAACCAACAACATAATAATTTTGAGATTGATAATAATCAACTTCTTTTATCACTTCTAAGACTTGTTCTAAAGTATCAGCTATTAATTCTTTTGTAGGATTTTTAAAACGATATCTTTTTCCTAATTCTTTGAAATCAATAACAGTCTCAATATGCATTCGTAACCTTCTTCTTCATCTATTTGCTTCATTATAACATAAAAAACTAATCCGACAATTTCTTGTCAGATTAGTTTTTTCTTATTCACTCGGAGTTGGAGTCATTAAAACTTTTCGTGGCTTGGTTCCTTCTGCTGGACCAATAACCCCCGCTGCTTCTAATTCTTCCATTAGTCTTGTTGCTCTATTGAAACCAACAGACAATCGGCGTTGAATCATTGAGGCACTTGCTTTTTGCGTCTCTAAAACGAGTCCCTTGGCTTCTTCAAAAAGAGGATCACTTTCAGGTACTCCGCCGCCACCACCAGAGCCGTTATCTGTTTCAGATACTTCTCCAGGATCAAAGGCATCATCATAGTCAGCCTCGGCTTGGTCTTTGATAAAACCAACGATCCTTTCAACATCATCATCTGAAATAAAGGAACCTTGTAGTCGTACTGGATGATTCTCATCAATAGGCTTAAAGAGCATGTCACCCCGTCCCAAGAGCTTTTCAGCACCATTTTCATCAAGGATCGTACGGCTATCAGTACCACTTGAAACAGCAAATGCAATACGCGACGGAACATTTGCTTTAATCAAACCAGAAATAACATCTACGGATGGACGTTGAGTTGCAAGAATCATATGGATACCTGCAGCACGTGCTTTTTGCCCCAAACGAATAATAGCATCTTCAACTTCTTTACTAGCAACCATCATCAAGTCAGCCAATTCATCTACAATGACAACGATTAAAGGCAAAGGTATTTGTTTTTGCTCAGAGGAAGCATTAAACTCTTCAACCTTTGTATTATAACCTGCTATATTACGCACACCAATTTTGCTAAATAACTCGTATCGATTTTCCATTTCATCAACAACTTTTTGGAGTGCCTTACTTGCTTTACGCGGATTGGTTACAACAGGGATTAATAAATGTGGAATATCATTATAAACAGATAATTCAACCATTTTGGGATCAATCATCATAAACTTAACTTGATCTGGACGTGCCTTCATCAAAATACTTGAAATAATTCCATTAACTGCCACAGATTTACCTGAACCAGTTGAACCAGCTACCAAAAGATGCGGCATTCTAGCTAAGTTAAAACTGCGAGCATTGCCGTTAACAGCTTTTCCTAGTGGTACTTCTAAAAGGTTTTCAGGATTGGCATCAGATTGTTCCCAAAGTTCGCGGAAAGAAACCGTTGCAATTTCTGAGTTAGGAACTTCAATACCTATTAATGATTTTCCAGGAATTGGTGCTTCTATACGCACATCTTTTGCTGCAAGAGCAAGAGCTAGGTCGTCAGATAGATTTGAAATACGATTCACACGAACTCCAACTGCTGGTTTAATTTCATATTTAGTAACTGATGGTCCAATTTCAGCACGTTCTACTTTTACATCGATACCAAAACTTCTAAATGTTTCTTCTAAAACTCTGATATTCTTTCGGACTAAATCCTTTTCTTTGGATTGATTTTTAGGCTTATCTGGTGCAAATAAATCTATCGTTGGTAATTTATAAACCAGTGTCGTTTTAGGTGTAAAGTCGACATTTTCTATATCACTATCATCTACATCATCATCTAAATCATAAACCATTTCCTCATCATTTTCTCTCATATTAGGAATCGGCGAATCATAGTCTTCTAAATAAATTGTCGGCTCTACTGGTAAAGGATCATTTTGAGGCGATGTCTCATAAGCAAGGATCTCTGGCTCAAATACCGGAGTTGATGTTTCACTTACCTCAGGTGGTAGCGCATCATCCAAATTGTCCTCAGCTTGATCCTCTAGAATCTCACCCGTTTCAGGGTCTACATTAACCGAAGCTAAATAAGCTTCTTCTTCAGCTTTTTGACGCTCTATGCGCTCTTGTTCAGCGATTGCTTTTTTCATCTCTCGCTTAGCAAAACGCTCCTTTTTATTTTGCTCGTGCTTCTCTGCCACTTTATTTTTAAAAGCTCTAATAAATTCGACGATGTCATAAACTTCCAGAGAACTCATTAAAAAGAGACCCAAAATGATGAAGAGAACACCAATCATATAGGCACCAATATTAGAAAAGAGAAAAGCAATTGGCTTGTAAATCAAAGCACCCAACATACCTCCACCGGCAAAAACAGTGATTTTAAATTGCATTAAATCAGACACAATTAATCGAGCAGTTGAACGCAAAATTTCTTTATCTTTCAAAATAGGCATTGAGAAAAGGTAAGCATGCCACTCAATCAATAATCCTAAAGAAGCTATCAAAAAACCTGCTACTAAGCTATCTTTCTTTCGCAACCATTTAAAGAAATAAAGGTAGATTAAAGTTGCCGCAATAAATAAGTAAGCCAAGCTACCTACCATAAAACGGATGACGTTATAGACTGTAATACCAAAAATACCTAATCTGATAATACCAAAGAAGAGAATAATTGTTAAAACAAGAGCAGTAATCATCCTTTGAATAGCTCTTTGACGCTCTATTTCTGCCTTAGTAGGTCTTCTGGTTTTCTTTCCTTTTGTTTTTTTCTTATTTGCCATAAATACCATATTTCAAGTGAAATACTTGTTCCTCACTTTCTCTATCAACTCATGCTATACTATTCTATCATAATTTCAACAAGTCCCCCAATAGGTTTACTATTTACTTTTATAAATTATTTAAAAATTTATGATAAAATATAATCATCTTAATAACTTAATCAAGGAGTATGTATGAAAAAAATTATTTATCTTGGTTTAGCCTGTGTCAGTATATTAACTTTAAGTGGTTGCGAGTCAATTGAGCGTTCTCTAAAAGGAGACCGTTATGTTGACCAAAAACTAGCTGAAAACTCTTCAAAGGAAGCTACTGAACAACTAAACAAAAAAACTAAGCAAGCCTTAAAAGCTGATAAAAAAGCTTTTCCTCAATTGGACAAGGCTGTTGCCAAAAACGAGGCACAAGTGCTTATAAAAACCTCTAAAGGTGATATAAATATCAAGTTATTTCCAAAATATGCTCCTTTAGCTGTTGAAAATTTTCTAACACATGCAAAAGAAGGATACTATAATGGGTTAAGTTTCCACAGAGTTATCAAAGATTTTATGATACAATCTGGTGACCCTAATGGAGACGGGACCGGTGGAAAATCTATATGGAATAGCAAAGATAAAAAGAAAGATTCTGGAAATGGTTTTGTTAATGAAATATCCCCTTACCTCTACAATATCAGGGGAAGTTTAGCAATGGCAAATGCTGGAGCTGATACTAATGGCAGCCAATTCTTTATCAATCAAAGCCAGCAAGATCATTCCAAACAACTGTCAGATAAAAAAGTTCCTAAGGTGATTATTAAAGCCTATTCAGAGGGAGGAAATCCAAGTTTAGATGGTGGTTATACCGTCTTTGGACAAGTAATCTCTGGCATGGAAACTGTGGATAAAATTGCTTCGGTAGAAGTTACAAAATCAGATCAACCAAAAGAAAAAATTACTATTACAAGTATCAAAGTTATTAAAGACTACAAATTTAAATAATTCTATCAAAAATGAGACTAGAACATTTTCTAGTCTCATTTTTTAACAACACTATTGTTTCTTTTTAAACAAACTTTGTTTAGGAGAAAATAGGAAAGCAAGTAAAAACATAAAAGTAGATGTTAAAACAATACTTGATCCTGCGGCAATATTAAATGTATAACCGATATATAACCCCAGAACAGATGCTACTGCTCCTAATGCAGATGATAAAAACAACATTGTTCTGAGACTTTTAACATAAAGATATGCTGTTGCAGCTGGTGTAATTAAAAGTGCTACGATCAATATTGTTCCCACACTCTGCATAGCTGTTACTGCAACTAATGTTAACAAAATCATCAATAAATAATGATAAAAAGAAACTCTCATTCCCATTGATTTTGCTAAAACAGGATCAAAAGAAGTCAATAATAATTCTTTAAAGAAGATAGTAATCAGAGTCAGTACAATTAATCCCACAATAATAGTCATATATTTATCACTATCTTGTACTGCCAAAATATTCCCAAAAAGAATATGAAAGAGGTCAGTTGTACTATTAGCAAGTCCAATTAAAATGATACCTAAGGCTAAAAAGGACGAAAAAGTAATTCCAATAGCAGTATCTCCTTTTATGACACTATTTTCTTTAATATAAGTAATGATAATCGAAGACAACAAACCAAAGACAATAGCACCTATAAAAAAGTTAATCCCTAAAATAAAAGATATAGCAACACCTGGTAGAACAGCGTGAGAAATAGCATCACCCATCAAAGACATTGAGCGCAAGATAATAAAACAGCCTACTGCACCCGCTACAATACCAATCACAATTGCAGTTATAAAAGCATTTTGCAAAAAATGATAAGTCAATAAGCCTTCAAAAAATTTCGTAAACATTCTAGTCTCCTTGTCCTAACAAAATAGCATCACCGTAAGCAGCACTTAAATTCTCACGGGTAAATGCCTGATCTATTGGTCCACAAGCAATTAGATGACGGTTCAAAATAATTACTTGATCAAAATAATGATCAACTTTACTCAAATCGTGATGGACGACTAAAATTAATTTTCCGGCCTTACTTAATTTTTTTAGTAAATTAACTATGATTTGTTCACTAATGGAATCAATCCCTACAAACGGCTCATCTAAAAAAATGTAATCCGCTTCTTGAACGAGACATCTTGCCATAAGCATACGTTGAAATTGTCCACCTGATAAGGCATTAATTGGTCTATTTTCAAACCCTCTCAAACCAACTTGATCAATCACTCGGGATACTTTTTCCCAGTCAGTTTTTGATAGTCGCTTGAAGAGGCCTCGTTCCTTATATAATCCTAAAGAAACGCATTCTCCAACAGTTATAGGGAATTGGTAATCAATATTAGTTTTTTGTTCAACATATGCTACTCTCCCCATTAAAGGTAGCAAATCTCCCCCAATCCCTGATTCTCCAGTAGAATCAACCAAACCAAGAAGAGCTTTCATAAGCGTAGATTTCCCCGCCCCATTAGGCCCTAAAATACCAATGATTCCGGAGCCTTCTAAGCGTAAATTAATATCTTCTAGCACTAAATTATTATCATAACTTACGCTTAAGTGTTTACTAATAATCATTTTTCCTCCAAAAGTAGAATGGAGCTGGTTATAAAACCAGACTCCACTTCTCTGTATTTATTAAAGCTAAGTCAGTTTTTAGATTAGGATTTCGACATTGTTACAACTCAGCCTTAAGCGAGAATACTACATCATTGATTTCATTATGATTTCAATGTCGATTCTCACTCTTATTTTGCTAAACCTTCTGCAATCTTATCAAGATTCCATTTCATCATAGCGTAGTAGCTGTCACCCTTTTGACCTTTTTTAGCAATTGAGTCTGTGAAGATTTCTGCGTAAATTGGGATACCTGATTCTCTTGAAACAGATTTCATAGGACGCTTGTCAACACTTGATTCAACGAATAAAGCTGAAGGTCTTACTTGTTTTAATTTCTTAACTAAGCTAGTAATTTGATCTGGTGTACCTTCTTCTTCAGTGTTAATTTCCCAAATGTATGCTGATGGAACTCCATAAGCTTTTGAGAAATATTTAAAGCAACCTTCACTAGTAACAATTAATTTTTTATTAGCTGGAATGGCATTAAATTTAGATTTTGCTTCTTTATCCAATTTTTCTAATTTAGCTACATAAGCATCTCTGTTTTTCTCATAAGTAGCTTTGTTTTTTGGATCTTTAGCAATTAATTGCTTAGCAATATTTTTTGAGTAAATAATACCATTTTCAAGGTTCAACCAAGCATGTGGGTCTTCTTTACCTTTTCCGCTTTGACCATTTAGATAAATAACATCAACTCCATCGCTAACCGCAAAGTAATCTTTGTTTTCTTTCTTCTTAGCGTTCTTTATTAATTTTGTAAACCAAGCATTACCGCCTGTTTCAAGATTAATTCCGTTGTAAAAAACAAGGTCTGCTTGAGTTGTTTTTTCAACGTCTGCTGGTAATGGCTCATATTCATGAGGATCTTTACCAACAGGTACAATACTATGTAAGTCGATTTTGTTACCGGCTATATTTTTTGTTATATCTGCCAAAATAGAGTTGGTTACAACTACTTTTAATTTTTCGTTTTTGGCTTGATCCTGCTTGTTAGCACAGGCACCTAAGCCTAAAAATGCTACAAAACATGATACAATAACTAACCACTTTTTCATCAAAATGCTCCTTTTAAAATTAATATAAGTTATGTATTAAATTAAGTTAACTTAATTTTGATATTAGCATAACCTATTATAAAGTATTTGTCAAATACTTTTTCAGTATTTTTTGATATAATGGTCTTAGAAAAATAGATTTTAAGAAGTATAAGAAAGACTGAATATGACTCCAAATAAAGAAGATTACCTAAAATGCATTCATGAATTAGGTGAAAAAAACAACAAAATTTCCAATAAGAAAATCGCTGAAATGATGCAAGTCTCGGCTCCTGCCGTGTCAGAAATGATTAAAAAAATGATAAGTGAACAACTGATTGTTAAAGATAAAGATTTAGGATATTATCTTACCAAACAAGGTTTATTAGTTGTTTCTGACCTTTACCGTAAACATCGTCTAGTAGAGGTATTTTTAGTTAACCATTTGCACTATACTGCTGATGATATTCATGAAGAAGCGGAAGTTTTAGAACATACTGTATCAACAACTTTTGTTGATCAATTAGAAAAGTTGTTAGACTTTCCACAATTTTGTCCACACGGTGGGACTATTCCTAAAAAGGGAGAGTTTTTAGTAGAAATTAACCAAATGACATTGGACCAAATTAGTCAGCTTGGCACATATGTTATCAGTCGTGTTCATGATGATTTTCAGCTACTGAAATACCTAGAACAACACCGTTTGCATATCAACGATACCATTGAATTGACACAAATTGACCCTTATGCAAAAACTTATCACATCACCTATAACGATGAAAATCTAACAATCCCTGAGCGTATCGCAAGTCAAATATATGTATCTGCTACATAAATAAAAAAGTCCGTGTATTCATTAGATACACGGGCTTTTTTATAATGCTTTCAAAAATGCCATTAATACTTGGGCAGAGCGTTTACCAGCTTCAATGATAAATTCATCAAATGTGATATTGGCATCATGAGCTGCAGTATCACTCATAGCACGTACCACCACAAAGGGCTTTCCTGTAGCTTGAGCAGCTTGGGCAATTGCTGCACCTTCCATCTCGACAGCTAAAACCTGTGGAAAATGCCCCTTAATAACATCAATCTTTTCCTGGCCAGCAATAAAACTATCCCCAGTTGCAATTAAACCAACTTTACTAGTCATTTCTTCTTTAGATAAAACTGCTTCAAAAGTGGAAACAAAAGTCTTATCCGAATGAAAATAAAGTGGCTGCATTGACATTTGTCCATAGTCATAACCAAAGGCGGTTAAATCTACATCGTGATAAACTAATGTATCTGCGACAACGACGTCTCCTACATTCAATCCTGTTGCTACTGCACCAGCTGATCCTGTATTAATAATAGCATCAACTTTAAAGCTTTCTACTAAAATAGCAACACTCATCGCTGACATGACTTTCCCAACACCAGACTGTACTAAAACAAGCTCATGTTCACCATAACGTCCACTGTAATATACATTTGATAATACTGTCTCTTGAGATTTATCCTCAAGATTTTCCACAAGGAGTTTTAACTCTTCCTCCATGGCTGCAATAATTCCAATTTTCATGATATTTCCTTATAATTTAAAAATTGCATAAAACAAGAGAGCCAACAAAATAAGCAAAATGAATAAAACTAAATTCAACTTACGTTGAAATTCATTTCGTTTTGCATTCTCAATCCGGCGACTCTTGTAGATATGTTTACCGTTCTCGTCAGTTAGTTGCTCCATGCCATCTTCTGTAGAAATAATTTTAGTTTCTTGATCTAAGATTGTTTGACCTGAAACTTTTTCACCTCGATTTGAACGTTCAATCATATCATCTGTTAACAATGGTTTTCCCATTAAGAATGACCTCCCATTTTTAAACCGTAATATTGTAAAGCAATGATCGTTTTCGCATCTTGAATCATGCCTTTTTCTACCATTTGCATACAATCCTCATAACTTAACTCTAGAAGCTCAAGGACCTCATCATCATCTTGTGGCCTAGGATTTTCAACTTTTTGTAAATCAGTAGCTAGATAGAGGACGATTTTCTCATTACAAAAACCAATAGCAGTGTAGAAACTATAAAGAATTTCAAGATTCCCTGTGTAGCCAGTCTCTTCTTCTAATTCCCGAAGGGCAGCTTCTTCCTTAGAACCTGACTCACCCGTCTCAAGTTTCCCTGCTGGAATTTCGTAAGAAATACCTTCAATAGCCTTACGATACTGTTTCACTAAAACAATTTTATGCTCAGGAGTTACCGCCAAAGTAGCAACAGCTCCTCCATGAAAAACAAGTTCACGTTTGGATTGTCCCAATCCATTTGGCAACTCTACATCATCAACAGCTACTTTGATAATTTGTCCATCAAAAACAGTTTGACGATTAATTGTTTTTTCTTCAAAATCCATAAGAACCTCCCAAATAAGTGTTACTTTTGTGAAGGATGATGTGGTTTTTTATTGGCATATCCTTCTTTATTGACTTGACGTCCTCTTCCAATAGCTATGCTATCAATTGGAACATTATCTGTGATGGTAGATCCAGCTGCTGTTAAAGCATTATCACCAATTTCAAGTGGTGCAATCAGAGTAGAATTACTTCCGATAAAGACATTACTTCCGATTTCTGTTTTAAATTTATTTTGTCCATCATAATTGACAGTAATCGTCCCTGCGCCAAAGTTAACATCACAACCTACCTCTGCATTGCCGATATAAGTTAAATGACCTGCCTTCGTATTCTCACCTATTTGAGAACCCTTTACTTCAACGAAATTACCAATATGAACACCTTTTGCAAGACTTGTTCCTGGTCTAATATGCGCATAAGGGCCTACGGTTACTCCATCAGAAATAATGGATTCTTCAACCATCGAATTAGTGATGGTAACATCATTTCCGACTTGAGCATCTACTAAATAACTACCATTGGTTAATAAAGTACCTTTACCAATCTTCGTCTGTCCTTTTAAAGTCACATTAGGCTCAATTACAGATTCTTCTCCAATCTCAACATCAATATCAATATAAGCGGAATCAGGATTAACCACTGTGACCCCATTAACCATATGTTGACGTGCAATTCGGTGACGCATCACTTTTTCAGCAGTTGCAAGTGCTACACGATCATTAACTCCTAGACTTTCGTCAAAGTCACGAAGTTTATAGGCACCTACCTTTTTACCCGCTTCTTTGAAAATTCCAATAACATCAGTTAGATAATACTCTCCTTGAGCGTTATTTGTATTAATGTCTTTAAGTGCTTCAAATAGACTTTGATTATCAAAAACATAAGTTCCAGTATTAATCTCTTTAACCTGCTGCTCAAAGTCATTAGCATCCTTTTGTTCTACAATTTTAGTAACTTCATCATCTGAATTACGGATAATACGACCATATCCAAATGGATTTGCAGCATCGGCTGTTAAGATTGTTGCAACGTTTTTATGATTGACATGAAAATCAATTAAGTTTTTTAAACTTTCTCCAGTAATCAGGGGTGTATCACCTGCAATAACTAGTGTATGTCCTTTTGATGTCGCTAATTCTTCTTCCGCCATCATTACAGCATGGCCAGTTCCTAGCTGTTCTGTTTGCATTACAAACTCTGATTTGTCACCTAAAACATCACGTACAAGCTCCGCCTTATGTCCAATAACAGTAACAATTTTACTTGGCTCAATAGCTTGCACACTACGGAAAACATGCTCAAGCATGGTAATACCAGATACTTTATGCATAACTTTTGGTAAATCAGATTTCATGCGAGTTCCCTTACCCGCAGCTAAAATAATGGCATAATTTGACATATTAATTCCTCTATCTCTGAATATAATTCAACCTATTATATCATAATGCCTTCAACTTATCACTAATACCCCTTTAAATCCCTATTACAATAGACTTTAGCTAAAATAGCTTACTTCAATTAGGAATAAAATAGCTACCTTTTGGTAGCTATTCAATACATGAAATCCGTTAATTTTTTCTTCTCTGTTTGCAATCAGTATTTTTATAAATCTATCATTGCAATGCTCAGATGGTAAAAACGATTAGTTTAACTCTGTTGAAATTTGCCACATCACACCAAATTGGTCTACTAAGTTTGCGTAAGCAGGATTCCAGAAAGTTTCTTGTAACTCTAACTGAACTTCTTGTGCACTCTTCTTTAATTTTTCATAAATTTCACGCGCCTCCTCTACGCTACCCACAATAATAGCGGCTGTAACATTTTTACCAGCTTGATACACGAAATCTGGATTTTCATCCGAGATTTGAAGACGAATGCCATCAAAAATAAGCTGAGCATTAATGATTAAATCCTTGCGGTCTTCAAGACAGTTGGGGTCCATCTCTTCCCATGTCATCATATTCACTAAATCCGCTTGAAAGACATCTTTATAAAAATCAACCGCTTGTCGCCCATTTCCATTTGTTACGATGTATGTTTCTAGTGCTTTAACCATAAGTTCTCCTTTTTATTTTACTTCACGGATTGCAAAGTAATTATTGTCATTATCGGAAAAATTAAAAACTCTCATACTCCCCATATCAACAATAGGATTTGTCATAACCTCATTTGCTGTTAATTCTTGATATGTACTGTCAATATCAGTAGTTTCAAATAAAATAGAGGGAGTTGCTAAATCTAGCTCAGGACTCATTTGAGCTATAATTGCTTTGTCATGTAAGACGAAGCTAACTTCACTATCCAACTTCGGTGCAACTATATAGGTTACATAATCTCCTTGTGTCTATTTTTCAACACGCTCAAAACCCACCTTGTTTTTCCAAAAATCTGCTGATGCTTCAACATTGCTAACGTAGAGCATTACCTGTCCAATTGATGAAATCATTTTATTATCTCACTTTCGGTTTTATTACTAATTAGTATAACATACAGTATTTAAAATAAGTAAAAAATGACTCAAAAGAGTCATTTACTTATTTCGTTACCATATCTAGAACTTTCATCACCGTTCTACTATGTTCTAAAGCTTGAGCAGCACGCTTAAAATCTAAATTGCTAATAATACCTTCAAAAATAACAAATTCATCGTGCATGCGGTGCCTATCACCATTTAATTGATAAACATGACTTTCTTGTCCATTCATAGTTAATGAAATTTTAGGCATAGTATTAGTTGGCCCTAAAATCGCTATAGACCCCTTATCACCTTGAATAGTAGATTTTACTTCTGCACTACAATCTTTTGCTCCAATACAGACTGTTTTAAAGTGCCCATAGTCTAGGACTAGAACTCCTGAAGTATCAATACCACGCTCTATATTTGGTAAATACTGTGCTGTTATAGGTTCTCCAAAAAGTCCAATTACTAAATGTAAATTATAAATATTAAGGTCTCTCAACGCACCTCCACCCATTTCAGGATTGAAAGCTGGTGCTATTTCCCCACGTTTAAAGGCATCATAACGCGATGAATATTGGGAATAATTACATTCTACAATTTTAATATCTCCAAGGTTGCTTAAATGTTCTTTTACAAGGTCAAAATTAGGTAAATATTGATTTGTAATTGCTTCGAGTAATATTAGTTGCCTAGTATTGGCAATAGATACAAGTTCTTCTAATTGACTTGCTTCTAATGTAAATGGCTTCTCACAAATGACATGTTTTCCTGCCAAGAGTGCCTCCTTAGCATAGTCAAAATGCAAGTGATTCGGCAGTCCAATATAGACTGTGTCAATCTCCTCATTGTCCAAGACAGCCTTATATTCACTCGTAGCTAGAGACATGTTATATTCCTTAGCTAGATCTTTAGCTGTCTCCAAACTTCTAACTGTTGATAAGATAGCAACTAGATCAATACCTTCAATTTTCTGCAAGACAGGCAAAACTTCCTTAACAATCATACCTGTCCCCAAAACCGCTAATTTCATTCGTTAATCTCCTTTGGGTAAACCACTTGGAATTCCTCTAAAACTATCCTAGAGTCCTCACTAAACATTAAACCAAACTCCTCAAAATAAGGTTTAAAGAAATCAATGTGAGCTTTTCTCCACCATTCTAAAGTTTTATCTCCTTCTCCTTCTTTAAAAGCATGGTCTGCAGAGACATCTTTAAAAGGGACAATATCAACTTTAGTTATTTCAATAATACAGATAGCTTCATCATTGCTATCCAAAATAATATCATATGAACCAACTTGTGGTAACCCTTCCTCATCTAATTCATATAAATCATAGGCAGAGGCCGTTGCAGTTTTTGTCCCATCTACAACTAACTTTGCCAGAAGATCTGGTTCTGCTCCAAATTGCCATGCGTCTATCTCATCACCGATTGAAGGATTCAAAGATTTAAACTTATTCCATAATTCTTGTGCCTTCATATTACCTCCGAAGCAATTCCCACAACAAACTTAACTGCGTTACTCATTTTTCTTTGTCTTTTAAATCCTTCTTTAACATCTAAAATATAAACAGTTTGACCAATCCAAACACGTAAATAAACAGATTTTATTAAAATATCACCTGATATTCCTTTAACTTCCCGCTCAGTACCATCAGATGCTTCAAATTCCGTACGTAATAACCAAGTATTACCACAACCAAATTCAATCTATTTTCTCATTTCAAACTCCAGCCACCATCAATTTTGACAATTTCACCTTGCATTGATCTCGCTTTTCCTGAAGCAAGAAATCCAGTTAATTCAGCAACTTCACTTGGTTTAGTCCAACGACCAATTGGCGTCTCACTAGCTACCCATTCTGCTAATCCACCAGGTTCAAAATCACTAGCAGTCATAGCAGTTTGTACAGCACCTGGCGCTATACCAAAAATTTGAATACAATCTTTTGCGTAATCCAAAGCCAATTGACGTGTGAATCCCGCAAGGGCATGTTTAGAACTAGTATATGCAGCTCCACCGCCACCCGCTATAAAACTTGCTATTGAGCACATATTGATAATAATACCTGACTTCTTTTCCACCATACGTCTAAGATAATGACGTGTTAGCCTAACAGTCACGAAAAAATTAATATCAAATAGGTGTTCCAGTTCTTCATCACTTACTTCTAGAAGTGGCTTGTAGGCATCTAGAATACCTGCAGTATTACACAAAATATCAACAGTCGGTACCATTGTGAATAGTGGGGATAAATCAGAGGATAAATCCAACTTTATAAAGTTAAAATTACCATTTAAGTTCGGTTTATCCGACTTATCCACACCATATACTTGATACCCTTGTTTCAAAAAATATTGAGCCTGTGCATAACCAATTCCACTAGCACAGCCCGTCACTAAAACAACTTTAGTCATTGACCTCGATCCAATCCTCTGCTAAAACATCACATGGTGTTGGTGCCCACATGGAAAAACCTTCACCTTCACCAGTAACATTAATAAGAAAATAAGGTGTAGCCTGTAGTACTTTCCCATTAACTTCAAGGGTATCAAATAACTGAACATAATTTTCAGCGTCCCCCCAACCTGTACGTACATATTTTTTCTTTGCTTTTAAACCTGGTAAAATTTCTTCAAATGTCATATTGTTCTCCTTTATTGTCTTTAACCATTGATATATCAAGGTTTATTGCTTATTTAAAATCATAATTTAAAGTTTCTTCGCCTTTTAGTTCATCTAAAGGCTACTATTGTTTTCATAGGATAAAATAGTTTCTGGTCATCCATTATTAGTAAATAATATTTCGTCTTTTTCTTGTTGGTCAAGAACATTATTTTTGTTCTTACTCCTTCAATTCCCACAATAAAGTTATCTGCTTGCTCCGTCAACAAAACAGGTCCATTTTCCACTAATTCATAAGAAATACTTAGTCGATTTAGCACAGCTATAACTTTTTCAAAATCATTCGTAATTTTCTCCATTCTTCCATAGAGTTAGCATAACTATTTGTAGACTAGAGAACCTAAAATTGATACACTGTTTTTCACTCAAAAAATTTTACCTTCATAATCTTCATTATACCTATAACAATTTTCTTTTACAAATTTGTTCCCCTTAAAGGAAATTGTTTTTCAAAATAGGATGTTTATACTATTGTATTATCGGATGCTTTATCTCGCTAGTGCAAAATCTTCTCATAACACATTTCTTCCTTTTCAAAATAAGTTTTTGATTTACCCTTAAAAGAAAAACCAAACCTATCGTAAAATTTCCTTGCGCGTGTATTTTCTGTAAATACCCAAAGTATCACTTTATTATAACCTGCTTGTTGTATCTCTGATAGTACATGATTCATCATTTGAGACCCATAACCTTTTCCCCAACCTTCTTTAAGACTATGTATACAAATGAGTTCTGCATAATCAAGCATACCATCTTCTCTACTTTTATCCCACCAAGCCATACAATGAGGATTGCTATCTACTTCCAATATATACCCCTTACCAACCTCCTTGTGTAGTAGCTGTTGATACATTGTTATGGCAGGTTCTATTTCCGTAGTTTTTTGAATGATATCCTCAGGTAGTATCTTACCCAAAGCAGCTTTCCAGCTCTCCGTTTGAATATAAGCTAAATTGACTTCATCTCCTAATCTTGCTCTCCTGATTATGCAAGCCATAACTAAAATCCTTTCAAAAATTATTATTAACTGCCTGATAACTACTCCAATTATACCATTTTCGTGATATTAATTTTTATTTTGAACAGTTCTGGTTCTCATTTATCATTATATTTCTAAAATTTTAGATGGTTTTAAACATTAACCTCAGATTAGGCCAATTATTGATAATCACTAAAAGAGCGTAGATAATTACGCTCTTTTAGTGATTATTTTATATATATGAATCGCTATAACTTCTAAGTAACACTTGTTTCAAAATCCTTCATTTGTTTCTCTCTCGTAATATGCCCCCAAACCATTTTTTTATTTTTATAGCCAATAACACTTGCAACCTTAACAAAAGTTAATACAGGATGTAGGATAAGATACCTAAAAACAGCAATATAAAATACTTTAACAATATCTAAAATTCCTATTACTAGTTGCTGAGAATAAATACGGTGTAAGAAAGAGCTTAATGTAATTAAAACACAGTAAAAGATATAAAGGCTCACCAATGATATAAAGAATGGGATGTTTAATTGATTAAATAATAAGGACAAAAATATAATGACAATACCAAAACATTCTATAAAAGGGGTCAGTAATTCAAATAAAATATAGTAAATATAAGAAATTGATCCTACAGCTCCAAAGCGATAATTGGCAAAAATACTTTTATATTTTTTTAAACATTAGTACAAGCCAAGATACCATCGGCGTCTCTGTTTACGTAAATCCCCTAAATTCGTTGGTGCTTGACTCCAACAAACAGCATCTGTTTCATAACAAATACGATAAGGAATATTATTATTACGACAGAAGAAATGTAATTTCATCACCAACTCCATATCTTCTCCTAGAGTCTGGGTGTCATATCCTCCCACCGCTTTAACAAGGTCTTTCTTAAAAAGACCGAAAGCCCCCGAAATAATTAAATTAGCTCTTAAATAGTCTAAAAAGATTCGAGCTCCTAAAAATGATGAATCATACTCAAGTGCTTGTGCACAAGGAATAATTCTCCAAGGCAAACGATAAGATGCTACTTTCCCCTGCTCAATCTTAACACCTTGGGCAACTTGGACAAGCCCTCCCACTGCTATAACCGTCGGATCTACCTGTATGGATTTGCTAATTTGACTCAAAGAATCTACCTGCAACATAGAATCTGCATCTAGACATAGAAAATAATCGTAATTAGCAGCATTGATCCCCATATTTAAGGCATCCCCTTTGCCACCATTTTCTTTAACAATGAGTGTCAGTTTAACCTTACCAACCTGTCTCTGAAAGACATCTTTACAAGTTTGAGTAGCAATAATTGAATCAATCGTATTCGAGATTTTCATTAATGCAAACTCTTCCTTGAGAACATCTGAAGTATTGTCACTGGAACCGTCATCCACAACGATAATTTCATACGCTTCATAATCAAGGTGCAATAACGAATCAATCGAACTCACAATGGTTGTTGATTCATTATAGGCTGGTACAATAATTGAAATTGGAATTTTTTCTTTATTTCTAGTTAAACTTTTTTTGCGCTCATTTTTTTCATAGAGATGAACACCTCCAATGACTAATGAAATCACTAAAAAGCTGGCATAGGCAATCAATAATACTAAGAAAATGACTTGAGATACCTTTAGGAAGGTAAAAAATAATGCCATAGAAAATCCCCTTTATTTGATATTTATATCCTTTTTCCGAATACGAAGCCAACTAAGCTTATCTAATCGTTGTCTTAAGATATAGTGAATGTTAAAAACAATAATTGCTAAGCAAATCAAAATGTAAAAATATAAAATATTATGTACCATATGTTCTCTCTCTTTCTTTAGACCATTCTTTCTTAATACTATAATAGGAGTCTTTTAAAAAGGTTTTGGTATCGGGTCTCTCCCAATTTTTCAAACGATAATCTGCCATCTTTATCAGTGTGTTTTCTTTGCTATTAGCACCTAATCCTAAAGCAATGCTCTCAATTTCTAACTCCTTCACACCATAATGTTTAAAGTAATCATCGTGAATTTTTTGAGATGATGGATCAGAAAAATTCAACAACTGCCACGGAATTCTGACCTCTATAAAGTCCTTTCCAAACGAAATATCTGTTTGTGAATCAAATGTTTTTTGGTGCCTATCAGTTGTTCCTGTTTTGAGAAGACCAGTAGGATGAGTTGGTAAGAACCTCTCTGTTGCTTTTACTTTTTCCATGTCTTCAACAATCTTTGTATTTCTCAATACCATATTTATCTGCTCAAAATTACTACTGTTCTTCTTTGGTGGGAAAGCATAAAAATCTTTACCGTTAAGCTGTCGAAGATAGTTCGCTTTTAAGGCATTATAGCGCTCTTGGACAAATAATTCAGACTTGCCATTTGGATCAATAGACAATACAAAGTCACTAGATTTAGAAAATGTGACCTTACTACCATTCATTTTTCTACTACCAGATTTTGGTGTAATATCTATTGGTAATAATCGTTTTTCTTTTAGTTTTTCAGGTTTTGTTTTAATCGCAAGGTAGAGATAGCTTTCATCACTGCTAGCATATAAGTCATCTCCTGTTGCACTAGTCATCAGAGGATGTTTCCACTCTCCTTTGCCTCTTTTACCATCAACTTGATAATGATGTTTTGCGTTTTTAAAGCCTAATAAACCATAACCTTGATTAAATACTTGTGCATCCCCCCATAGGAATTGACTATGTTTATTTGTGGCGAAAGATGTATTCCACGCCCTTGCATTCCAATCGTCTTGCCATGCATTGATAGTCGCTCCAAAACTACCGGATGATATAAAAGATTCATAATCTTCTAGTAAACGCTGACCTTGTTCTTTTTCATTAATCGGCAGAGGACGTTTATCAATTTCTTTTTGGGCAATACCTCTCGCTGTCGAATAGCCATAACCCGTGACTAGAACAGGGATTTTGTGATAAGCATTTAGCAGTTTAACGTATCCCTGTGACAAAGAAAGTTCTTTAATCTTTTGTCTATCTTCTTTACTGATATTCTCTTTATCAAATAATAGATAATCCTTGTATCGAGGATGGAAATCAATAGCTTTATATGCTGCAAACATACCTGCTTTAACATTTGAATTAGCTTGAATATTTTCTACATTTAGTTGTACGTATTTAGGAGCCTGTGCCTCAAATGGTTTTCGATAATGAAAAGGGTCTGTTGTTGGTGAGTTTGAAAAACTAATCAAATGTTGCCAACCATATTTAGCTGTCTCATAATGTGTCAATTCATCCATTACTTGAGCTAGCATGACCTCAAATGGATTAGCTGCCACAGAAGTTTTAAAATAACGTCCTTTATATTGCGTTTTTTTCTCTTGATGATTAGTATAAGCGACAGTACCACTATTCCAATCATCCCCTACGACATAACCAAGTACCCAAGGACTAAGATCATAATGATAATGACGGCTACCAAAATCAGTATTCCATACTTGCTTACGCCCATGGAGAATATCCACAACGCCTTTTGCTTCTCGTTTTAAATACCCCCTATAATTATCATTAAAAGCTGTTATAGAAGCATTATTGCGATAAGAATCTATACGTATTCCTTGCAACAAATACAGTGGCCTCTTTGATTCTTTGTTGTGGTGATATAAGGCATCGTAAAATGCAACATTCATCGGTACCTTGACTCTTACAGTATTTGCCCCCATGTTGGAAATTAAATGGAACCATTCACGATACGTTTTTTGAGTAATAGGAAAATCGTTGTGATGATAACCCGCTAAGGAAGACTCAACGTCTACTCCTTTAACAACAAAAGGTTTATTGGTGGGCTTGTGAAGTACAGTATCACCTTTAACAACAAAGTTAGTTCTTGTATTTTCTTTTAATAAGCCCTTTGGTAAATACAAACTACCATCAAAGTAATACAAATAATAAATAGAGCTAAACAAAATAGTTAAAAGGGCTACAATACTTAGATATTTTTTCATAATGTTCTACTCCAGTAAAGTATTAGTATTTTTCGATGGTGCACTATATTGATACAAGGTCTCAATATTTCTATCCATCCATCTGCCACGCTTTTTGATAAAATCTTTTAATTGTTCTACTGATTTGTGATAACTTGTCACATTGCGTTCAGTAGGAATCAAATAATTCCTTGGATCAGTATTCTTTAAATCAAAGACATAGCCCCATTTTTTATAATTTCGATCAATAGCTGGATCTAAAAAATGCCTTGTCTCGTCTATGTAATTAGATAAATATTCTGTCGCTAGAACTCCCTTTCGTAATTCTTTATAGCGATGAACAACCAGGTCTATAAATGCTTTGTCCTTAATGAGCATATTGAACCACGGTGCATCCGTCAAGGTAAAATCTGCCTCATCAACACGTCCTTCAATTTGATTATCAAAAGCATTATTAAAATCCCAAACTACTAGTTTTGCTCTATCACGAAGATCTTTATATAGATAGGTTGAAAATTTACCCGCATCCACATTTCTAAAAAATTCATTGATGACAAAATAATTTGCAAATGATTCTCTATCAATATATTTAGGATATTGTGAAAAATCATAAGAATAAAGGACTTTTTCAATATGATTGATGTCCTTATTAATAAACTCTAATTGTTTTGATGTCAATCTTTGTTTACCTGGATATTTCACATCAAGAGCTGAGATACCAGACTGGTGTGTATAATGTACATAGTTATCTAACTTTTGCTTTGCCTTATGTTCACGATCCCAAGCAACGATATAAGGTGTTTTATGCAACTTTTTATCACTTTTTTCAATGGGAACTCGTTGCTCACCTTGTTCGATATTCTCAACTGCTAGATATACTCCCTGATACTCACCATTGACAAATAACTCACAGTAGCGAACGTTTGGGGCATAGGACATAATCTCACCAGCAATATTATAACTCAGATAATTTCTTAATAATGTTCTGTCTAGAAAGGGACCATGCAATACCCACTCCGATTCTTTAGGCATTCCTGCTAATCGATGCTTCTTTTCCTTTAACTTATTAGTAACAAACTTAACTTTCAATGACTTCTTATCAAAGTAACGAGAGGAATTTCCTCTATATGATATTAACCCTTTTGTCCTAATTCTCGGCTTTTCTGATAAATGATGTGATCTACTTGGAGAATCCCGTAATTCGATATCAACATTAATATTATCCCTAGCTTTGACATATTTTCCGCCTTCTTTTGTAACAAGAGGAATAACTTGTTGCTTTGTATCAATGCTGATAATGGGCAAATGGGTTTTAAATCCTGTTAAATCACTCTTCGCATCTACCTGCTTTATACGATGATGATGTATTCTCTCGATGTGATGCTTAGGAATCCAAAAATAGAAAAATAAGAATAGAAAAAGACCTATAAGGGTTGTGCCGTAAATAACCTTCCCTCTCATAAGTCTACCCATTGATTTCGTCGCTTTGGCTAACAATGTTGAAATAATCAATATTTCCCAATTGGTACACTTTTTCAGTTAACTGATTATCTACATGGAGTTGCTTATCGTAATCTTTTCTAGAGATTTCGAAAATCATTTCAATAGTATTAGTTGTTGAATTTTTAACACGCTGAACAGCTTTTCCGTCAAAATATTGGAAGAAAATTCCTTCTAAATCAACTTCTAGTGTTCTATCGCACTTCACAATCAATAACATACGATTCTCGTTTTTAACACGTCCCATAACCCATAATAAGATAAAGATAACGCTACTTCCTAATGCAGCTACCACATAGTCACCGACACCACAACAGATACCAACAACTATGGTCCAAAAAATATAAACTGTATCTCTTGAATCTTTTATGGCTGTCCTAAAACGAACAACTGACAAGGCACCGACCATACCCAATGACAAGGCTACATTATTACCAATAACGGTCATTACTGTTGCAGTCAAGACCGTCAATGTCATTAATGAAACATTAAACTTTTTACTATAGGCAGTTCCACTATGCGTATAAGCATAGGAAACATAAATAACTACACTCAATAAAGCTGCTACAAGAATATGTAAAATCATATCTTGAAAACTTAAATTTCCACTTTGCTCTAGACTATTTCGTAATAGGTCTTTCATTTTTTGTTATCCTCTCACATTTAATAATAATTAACGTATATACTTTTTCACTAAAAACGATAATGTTTACTAACAGCTCTTCCTAAACAATACTTACTCGCTGAAAGTTCACTTCTATCTACCGAATCTAAGAGTTCTTTAATATAAGACAATAAAAATCCATTATATTTAACTTCTAAAATAACAAGATAAGGATCTAATAAATAATTTTGATTTAAATCCTCTGAGAAAATATCATAACTAGCCTCTGTACCTATTATATGGTGGTCAAAGGTGATTCGGATATTGTTTTCCTTAGCAACAAAAGCTTTTCTTTGGTACTCAATAACCGTTTTAGGTTGATAAAGTTGCGTTGTTATCCTTGAATAACACTCCGCAGCAAATGTATCCGGATAATTTAATAAAACACTATTGTTACCATTAATCAGCGCTTGAGCATCTGTCTTGCTTAATTTTAGAGAGCGCTTTTTTTGATTAGCACCTTGTTTTTGTTTCATTTCTAATTTCGCAAAATTGCTTTGACTACCATAATTGCGCAAACGAATCTTTCTTCGTATCTCAACACCATCTTCCTTTTCTTGCCAATCAACATCTTCTAAAGAATCAAAGTATAGCGAACGGATAGTATAGCCGTCGTCTGAACTATGCGAATCGAGCGTCATTACTTGGGAAAATTTCTTAGATAAAAGATAGTAATCTTCAAGTGATATTAAATATTTTTTTCCTGTCTAAGAACTTCGTTCATCACTCACCTCTGTTTAATTAAATATTAATTTATATATAAATATTAACAATAAATTAAGCAAAAATAAATATATCAGAAATTATACACCTTGTCAACAGGAAAATATATAATGTATATTTTTTATACGAAGGCATTTTAAACTTTATTTTTATACTATAAATATGATTGTTACGCTCATTTAAACCTAGAAAAAAATGTATATTTTCAATCCACAGCTGTTATAAAATAATTTTTAAAAAGTGTTTATATCTTAGTTTAATCACACCTTACTGCAATCTATATATCATTTAAAAAAATCTGATATAAAAAAGGCTAAAACTAAGTTTTAACCTTTTTGACATATCTATAAAATTGAAATAGTGCTATCCTTCAAATTTCTCTAAATCAAATGCTTGGCCTTTTTGTTTATCTGACAGCACCAAAGAAAATACTATACCAATCAACATTGGAACTAGCCACCCCATTGAAATAGTATGAAAGGGGAGGAATCCAACTAACTGAGTTAATGTTTTTTCTTGCCATTGTCCCGCTAGAACCTCAACAAACGACACTAAAGTGACAAGACCAATTGTCAAAGACATTCCCTTTTTTGAAAGCGGCAACCACTTATTAATCAAAATAATTAAGACAATAACAATAACAATCGGATACAATAAAGTTAGCACAGGAACTGAAAAAGTAATTACAGCATTTAAACCAAGATTAGCAATTAAAAAGCCAATCAAAGTAAAAACAGTAGCAAATAATTTATAATTCCCAAAACGAAAGTTCTTATCAAAAAATTCAGATACTGACACAATAAGCCCAACTGTTGTTGTAAAGCATGTCAATGTTACCATAATACTCAAGAAATAACGACCAAAATTTCCAAATAATTTATAAGATGCTTGTGATAATACATAAGCTCCTTTATTAACATTTGGGTCAGCTAAAATATCAGCTGGGACAGGAAACTTATTCCCTAAAAAACCTAAGCCAATATATAAAATACTAAATGCTAAACTAGTAACAATTCCAACAATCCAAATGGTTGATAAATATTCTTTTTTAGTTTTAAAACCAAACTTTTTAAGCGTTTCTGTTGCTACTAGACAAAAAGCAACTGCTGCAAGTGCATCAAGTGTATTATAGCCTGCTAAGACACCACTTCCAAACGCTTTTCCTGCATAGTCAGCACTCGCCTTAGCACTCTCCAAGTTTCCATAAGCAATAGCTCCAACAACAACCAAAGAGAGAATTAAAAAGGCAAAAACAGGCGTTAAGATTTTTCCAACACTATCTAATATACCATTTGGTCTAATAGCGAGATAATAAGCTGCAGCAAAAAAACAGGCTGTAAAACACAAAAGAGCAATCGGACTATGCCCTACAATTGGAGCAACCCCAATTTCAAAAGAAACCGTTGCTGTTCTAGGAATAGCAAAAAGTGGACCAATAGTTAGGTAGAGTATAACTAAAAATGTTAAAGAAAACCACGGACTAAATTTTTCCGACATCTCTGTCTTATAACCACCATTAGTTAGTGTGCCTAGTAGGAGGGTAATAATAGCTAATCCAACTCCTGACAAACAAAATCCTAAAATCGCTGGCCAGAAATCTTGTCCAGATGCTACACCTAATGCTGGTGGAAAAATGAGGTTCCCTGCACCAAAGAAGATACCAAATAAGAGTAATCCCGTTAAAAAGCCTTTTTTTACCATAAGCAACCATTAGTGTAAATAATCTATTTACACCCTTTCCATAAATTCTCCTTATCAAATTCTATCTAAATGCTTAGAATCGATGTCTTTTATTATATCAAAAATAAAAATAAATTCTAGGTCATTTTCATAATTTTCCAACTATTCAGTCACTTTTTTCTTGAAAACAAAAAAAGAGCATAATGCTCTTTTCGATTAACCAATAATTGATCCATTTGCCACTGCTGAATCGACCGTCAACACTGTCAATTTACCATCATGTTCTGCTGAGAGAATCATGCCTTGACTGACATATTTTTTCATCATTTTACGTGGTTTGAGGTTAGCAACAATTTGGAGTTTTTTCCCTACTAACTCTTGTTCATTTGGGTAAAATTTTGCAATCCCTGATAAGATTTGACGATGGCCCTCATCACCAGCATCTAGACGGAAACGAAGAAGTTTATCAGAACCTTCCACTTTCTCAACTTCAATTACTTCTGCAACGCGGATTTCAACAGCGTCAAAATCCTCAAACTTGATTTGACCTTTGCTTGATGTCAATTCAACTTCTTCAGGAACCCACTCCTTTTCCACTGGTGCTTTTCCAGCATTCATTTGTTCTTTGATATAAGTAATTTCGTCTTCCATATCCAACCTTGGGAAAATTGGTGAACCTTTTGCAACAACTCGAACACCTTCTGGTAGATCAGCAAAAGTCAATTTTTCAAGATCGAATGTTGCCCCTAAACCAAGTTGTTCCATAATGGCATCGGAAGTTTCCATCATGAACGGTTGAATGAGGTGAGCAACAACACGTAGACTAGCAACTAAATGACTCATTACAGCTGCTAACTTATCACGATCTGTTTCGTCTTTTGCAAGTACCCACGGTGCTGTTTCATCAATATATTTGTTAGTTCGTGAAATAAGATTCCATACAGCTTCAAGGGCACGTGGGAAATCCACCGCTTCCATTTGTTTATGATAGTTTTCAATACTATCTGTCGCAACAGAAGCTAAATCGGCATCAAAGTCAGTTGCAACAGCAAACCTTGGTACTTCTCCATCGAAATACTTGTTAACCATAGCAATAGTGCGGTTGAGAAGGTTTCCTAAATCATTAGCAAGTTCATAGTTAATACGTCCAACATAATCTTCTGGCGTAAAAGTTCCGTCTGAACCAACAGGCAATGAACGCATGAGATAATAACGGAGTGGATCAAGACCAAAACGCTCTACTAACATTTCTGGATAAACGACATTCCCTTTTGATTTAGACATTTTACCATCTTGCATCACAAACCAACCATGAGCAACTAGACGTTTTGGTAATGGCAAATCCAGCGCCATCAACATGATAGGCCAATAAATAGAGTGGAAACGAAGAATATCTTTACCAATCATATGAATGTCTGCTGGCCAAAATTTATGATATTGACTGAGATCGTCAGACCAACCATAACCAAGAGCAGAAATATAGTTCATCAAAGCATCAATCCAGACATAAATAACATGTTTTGGATTTGATGGTACCTGAACTCCCCATGTGTAAGTTGTACGAGACACTGCTAAATCTTCTAAACCTGGTTCTATAAAGTTTTTAAGCATTTCATTCATACGACCATCTGGCTGAATAAATTCTGGATGCTCAGCGTAGTACGCTTTTAAACGATCTGCATATTTGCTCATGCGGAAGAAATAAGATTCTTCAGAAACTTTTTCAACTTCATGACCAGATGGCGCAACACCACCAATCATATTACCGTTTTCGTCACGATAAACTTCTGCTAATTGGCTTTCAGTAAAAAATTCTTCATCTGAAACAGAATACCATCCGGTATACTCATCAAGATAGATGTCCCCTTGTGCCAACAATTGTTCAAAAATTTTAGCAACCGCTTCTTCATGGTAAGTATCTGTTGTACGGATGAATTTGTCATAGGAAATATCTAAAAGTTCCCATAATGTTTTGACACTTTCAGCCATGCCATCAACATATTCCTGTGGTGTAATGCCTGCTTCTTCAGCCTTTTGTTGAATTTTCTGACCATGCTCATCAAGACCAGTCAAATACTGAACATCAAAGCCCATCATGCGTTTGTAACGTGCCAAAACATCACATGCTATCGTTGTATAGGCAGAACCGATGTGCAATTTACCTGATGGGTAATAAATTGGGGTAGTAATGTAAAATGATTTTTTTTCTGTCATGATTTCTCCTATAAGCCACCCTAATGAGAGGTGTTTTTTATCATGATACATTATAACATAAAATCTTTTTCAACTGGATATATCTCTGAATAATATATCTACTTTTGCTATAATAAAGGTATTAAAAATAGAGAGTTAATATATGGTTAATACAAAAACACTTCTCCCCTACAAAACTATGCCGGTTTGGACTGCACAGTCTATTCCAAAGGCATTTTTAGAAAAGCATAATACTAAGGAAGGCACCTGGGCAAAACTAACCATTCTAAGTGGTTCTTTAGTATTTTACCAGTTATCTCCTGATGGAGAGGAAATCTCGCGGCATATTTTTGATGCTAGTAGTGATATTCCTTTTGTTGATCCACAAGTCTGGCATAAAGTTTCGCCGAATAGTCCAGACTTAAGTTGCTATCTAACTTTTTACTGCCAAAAAGAAGATTACTTCCATAAAAAATATGGTCTCACGCGCACACATTCTGAGGTTATCGCCAGTGCACCTCTCTTATCTGAGAAGAGTAATATATTAGACCTTGGGTGTGGTCAAGGGCGAAACTCACTTTATTTATCGCTGCTGGGACATCAAGTGACTTCTGTCGATTCAAACGGACAGAGCCTTGTAGCTTTAGAAAATATGGCATTAGAAGAAGAGCTTCCTTACAATATAAAAAGGTATGATATTAATACTGCTGCTATTGAAGGGCACTATGATTTTATTTTATCAACTGTGGTATTTATGTTTTTAAATCCCGACTGCATTTCTGATATTATTTTACAAATGCAATCACATACTCAGATTGGAGGATACAATCTTATCGTTTCTGCTATGGATACCGCTGAAAATCCTTGCCCGCTTCCATTCCCTTTTACCTTCAAAGAAGGACAATTGAAATCTTATTACAATGACTGGGAAATCATCAAATATAATGAAAATTTAGGTGAATTGCACAGGGTGGATGAAAACGGTAATCGCTTAAAATTACAGTTTGCGACTTTATTAGCTCGAAAATTAAGATCATAAAAGTGAGTAGAAATCTACTCACTTTTATCTTTGGTTAGGTAATAAGTATATTCTAAACCCATACATAATTATCCTATAAAATATATAGAGATGATATTTCAAATCATTATTGTAACAATCAGCTTTAGTATGGCTCTTCAACATAAAACGCCATACATTAGGAGTGCCTTTCTACTTGTAGGTTATAAAATTCATGGCCTAACAGCAAGTTGACATATAAAAGAGGAATTAATATTAATGATAAGCTCCATTCGCCCAGTTTACTTGAAAAATAAGTCGAGCAAACAACACCAAAGATAAATCCTCCAATAATAATAATCGTATTTCTAGCAATTAAGAAAATATCAGAATTTTTTTCGTAAAGTCCCTTTGTTAATAAATAAGCAGCATTCTTGATATTACCAGTCATCATCATATTAGCATAAGGTGCTCCTCTGAGCGATTTAAAGGTATCTACTTGTATTGAAGCAAAGAAGGCTAGTCCTGCCACAGTAAACGACGATGGTAAGAAAGGAGTCAATATAATTGTTACTATAGCAACCTGTGTCAACGCAAAACTAGATAATAGGTACCAGTGCAGTTGATGTTTATTCGCCCAACGATTCATGAAATAAGTAAACGATTGACCTAACATGAAAACCATTATAGGTAGCAAAAAAGCAAGCGCTTGACTATAATGCTTATTACTAAGATGAATAGCAAAAGATAACAAATTCCCTGTTTGTACACCTGCAAAACGTTTTCCTTGTGTTACATAAGTAAAAGCATTGATATAACCTGAAATAAAACAGAGTGCAACCGCACACCTGAGCCCTTCATATATTTGATATTGACGGTGAGACTTTTTAGACATATTTTCCTCTAACTTTATGGCAAACAAAAATAAGACTGGGCAATCTTGCTCAGCACTTTTTTTCTAATAGATTGGTTTAAAATAGTATTAATATTAGCACTAGCTAGCCTAACAGTTCTAAATAAATTATTAAGCAATGATAAATGTAGTTTTAGTATATCATAGCCTCAGCATTGAAGCAATCTCACTTTATGAAAGGATAAAGAAAATCTCATAAGTCATTTACCCTTAATTTGAAGTTTAATTAGTTACTTTTAATTTTACTACCAAAAAACTTGCACCATTCTTAACATTTGTTACAATAAATACAACCTATTAGGAGGTCAGTACAGATTATGCACAGCACTATTTATAAATGTCATCATTGCCGTTATCTAATTTATAAAAGTTTTAAAGATATCTTTCCTTTTGCTCTCATTTTTTCTTGGATTGAAATCCTTCAAAAACTCGTTATATCAGATGATTCTTTTTTAGCTCAAACAACAAAGTCCAGTATTTATAAAAACGAGTGGTTATATACGGTTTCCAATACTCTTTATGATTTATCTCATTTACTAATCTACTTTATGGCTAGTTATTTTGTGGCTAGTTTAGTATGGAGAGGCTTATCTAACCAAACTAAAGAAAGTTTTTCTGCAAGTTTACTTGGCTTTGCCACTGTTTGGTTGCTTCTAACTTCAGTTGTTCCAGGTACAGATTATCACTATCCTAGCCAACCCATTTGGCTTATGCTGGCTTTGATTTCGTATCTTTTTATCTTTTTAACTCGACTGCTTCAAAATCGACATCATATTTTCCAGTATAGTATGTTAGCTATACTACTATTAATCTCTTCTATTTTGTCACATATCTTATATAGTTATCCTAATATTGATTTAGAATACCTTATACAAAATCACTTTTCTCAATGGCTGGGTGATGGGCCACATCAATTAATTCCTATTATGCTTTGGTCTATCTTAGCTATTTTTCTAACCTTATCAGGTCTTTTTGTACCAGATATTTTATTTCGTCCTTACTCCTATTTTTCAGTAGTTAGCGAAAATTTAAATGCTGCCTTGAGCCAACATACAGATAAAATCCCTTATCTGTATACCTTTTATACTGTTAAAAATAGCTTTGCTATGTTTGGCGGTATTGGAATCCTATTATCCTTATTTTTAGCAGTTTTATATGAAAGTAGAAAACTACAATCGAAGAATTACTATAAATTGACATTACTGACCTTAACTCCTCTTATTTTTGATCAAAATTTACCATTTTTAGTAGGTCTACCTGTCATTTTACAACCAATATTATTCATTCCGATGGTATTAACAACTATCTTTGCAGAGGCTTTTGGAGCTCTTATGCTCTACCTAAAATTTGTCGACCCTGCAGTTTATACTGTCCCAAGTGGTACACCTAGTCTACTATTTGGCTTTCTTGCTTCAAATGGGGATTGGCGTTACCTTCCAGTCACTGCAATTATTCTAGTTGTTGGCTTCTTTATTTATCGTCCGTTTGTCAAAATCGCTTTCGCTAAGGAGGAGCAATATGAAAAAATTACTTAGATGGCTTCCTCCTGTACTTTTCATTATTATCCTTATAGGAATGACTATCTTAGGTAAGTCCTATATCAATAAAGTAACAGCTCACAAAATAAAACTCTATAACTCTCGAATGACTCCTACTATTTTAATTCCAGGATCCAGTGCTACTCAAGAACGATTTAACAGCATGTTAGCACAGCTCAACCAAATGGGAGAAAAACATAGCGTTTTAAAGTTAACTGTCAAAAAAGACAATAGCATTATCTACAATGGACAAATTAGCGGCAATGACCACAAACCCTACATTGTCATTGGATTTGAAAATAATGAAGATGGTTATAGTAACATCAAAAAACAAACAAAATGGCTACAGATTGCTATGAATGATCTTCAGAAGAAATATAAATTTAAACGTTTTAACGCTATCGGTCATTCAAATGGTGGCTTATCATGGACTATTTTCCTAGAAGATTATTACGACTCTGATGAATTTGATATGAAATCATTGTTAACAATGGGAACACCTTTTAACTTTGAAGAAAGTAACACCTCAAATCATACTCAAATGCTTAAAGATTTAATCAGTAATAAAGGAAATATTCCATCAAGTCTCATGGTATACAATTTGGCAGGAACTAATTCATATGATGGTGATAAAATTGTTCCATTTGCTAGTGTGGAGACTGGTAAATATATTTTCCAAGAAACCGCTAAACACTATACCCAACTAACAGTAACTGGTAATAATGCTACACATTCTGACTTGCCTGATAATCCTGAAGTTATCCAATATGTCGCAGAAAAAATTCTTAAAAATGAGAAAGGTAAATTACCAAAACCTCACTAAAGCTGTAGAATAGCAACGCCTCTGGTATTTTGATATAATATATTGCGAATTAAACTAAATAAAAAAGGATATTATTATGAAACTCATTTCATGGAATATTGATTCCCTCAATGCGGCATTAACAAGTGAATCAACACGTGCTTTAATGTCACGCCAAGTTATTGATACTTTAGTTGCTGAAGATGCCGACATCATTGCGATTCAAGAAACTAAACTGTCTGCCAAAGGACCTACTAAAAAACATTTGGAAGTACTTGAAACTTACTTCCCAGAATATGATTTGGTTTGGCGATCATCAGTCGAACCTGCTCGTAAGGGCTATGCTGGTACAATGTTCTTATATCGTAAAGGGTTAAATCCTATTGTTAGCTTCCCTGAAATCGATGCTCCTACTACAATGGATAATGAAGGTCGCATTATTACTCTCGAATTGGAAAACTGCTATATCACACAGGTCTATACTCCAAATGCAGGTGATGGCCTAAAGCGCTTAGCTGACCGTCAAATATGGGATATTAAATATGCTGAGTATTTAGCAACATTGGATAGTCAAAAACCTGTTCTAGCAACAGGTGACTATAACGTAGCCCACAAGGAAATAGACCTAGCTAATCCTAGCAGTAATCGTCGTTCTGCTGGATTCACAGCTGAAGAGCGCCAAGGCTTTACAAATCTACTAGCCAAAGGTTTTACAGATACTTTTCGTTACCTTCATGGCGATGTTCCAAATGTTTATAGCTGGTGGGCACAACGAAGTCGTACATCCAAAATCAACAATACAGGGTGGAGAATTGATTATTGGCTAACAAGTAACCGTGTCGCAGATAAAATTACCAAGTCAGAAATGATTCATTCTGGTGATCGTCAAGATCATACACCAATTATTTTGGAGATTGAACTATAAACCAAAAAAAGATGATTGAGTTATAACTCAATCATCTTTTTATACTAAGTTGAGGTCTTTATACTTAGTACGGTAGCCAATCTGAAGAATTTTATTATCTTTAACTAGCAATGGACGCTTAATAAGCATTCCATCCGATGCCAATAAGTCCAAAGCTTGGTCAAGAGTTAAATCATCAAATTTATCTTTTAAGCCTAATTCTCTGTAAGAATTTCCTGAAGTATTGAAAAACTTTTTAAGGTCATAAGGCGAATTCTCTAACAATTCTTTTAATAACGAAGCTTTGGGAGGATTGCTTTTTATATCAATCGCTTCAAAAGTCAAGCCGAGTTCAGTTAACTCTTTTTTTGCTGAACGACAAGTGGTACATTTGGGGTATTCATAAAACGTATACATATTATTTTTCCTTTTCGTATTCTAATAACCAAGATTTTCTTTCTAAGCCACCAGCATAACCAGTTAATTGACCATATCTTCCTAAAACACGGTGACAAGGTATAATTAGAGAAATAGGATTTTTACCTATTGCTCCTCCAACAGCCTGTGCAGATTGACAATTTAGCTCTTTCGCTAATTCTCCATAAGTTTTGGTATCTCCAAAAGGGATTTTCTGTAATTCCTGCCATACTCTCGTCTGAAATGCTGTCCCTCTCAATGATAATGGAATACTAGGTAAATTTTGCTGTGAAAAATAAGCATCTAACCACTTCTTACCAAGTAAAGTATAGGAATTTGACATATTAACAATTTCCTCTTGGTTGACTGCTAGCATATCATATTTTTGCCCAACAAAATAAAGCCCTGATAAACCTAGATTGTCTGCTAGAAGGCGAATTTCTCCAAGAGGGGACTGATAGAATTCTTGATATAACATATGATAAGCATAACTTAAAAAGCCATGAAAAGCAATTCATGACTTTTTAGTTCTTTATTGTTGTTTTGCAATTAAACGTACACGGACGATATTCTCATCACCTTCAAATTCTTCAATTAAAGTAGAAATCTTGTTATTATCCGTTTCATCTAAATCTATTAGTGTGTAGGCGTAGTCACCCTTTGAACGGTTAATAATGTTATCAATATTTATACCTAACACTGATACAGCAGTTGAAATTTTAGCCATAATGTTAGGAACATTCTTGTTAATTAAAGTAATACGAAATGGTGCGGTTTGAATTTGATGTACATTGGGGAAATTAACTGAATTAGTGATTTCTCCTGTCTCCATAAAACAACGAATGGTTTGACTTGCCATAATAGCACAATTTAGCTCTGCCTCATCTGTTGATCCGCCTACATGAGGAAAGACTGTAATTCCTTTTTGGTTTAATAATTCTTTGTCTCCAAAATCAGTAATATAGCGCTTGACAACACCAGTTTCTATCGCTTCAAATAGCTCTTGGTTATTAACTAATTCTGCACGAGCAAAGTTGATAATCGTAGTTCCTTTTTTCATGATTGAAAAAGCTTCCGCATCAAAAGTATGCTTAGTTTCATTTGTTAAGGGAACATGAATTGTGATATAGTCACAAGTTTCAAAAATATCCTTAATCTCTTTAACCCTTTGAACATGGCTTGAAATATTCCAAGCTGTTTCAATTGAAATATAGGGATCATAACCAAGAACTGTCATTCCTAAGCGTCTAGCACATTCGCAATTCTAGCTCCAATGGCACCAAGGCCGATAACTCCCAATTTTTTTCCTGCAATTTCATTACCAGCAAAAGCTTTCTTTCCTGCTTCAATTTGTTTGGGAATATCTGTTCCAGTTAGAGTATTAACCCATCGGTTAGCTCCTAAATAATCACGAGCTGAAAGTAATAAGGCAGCAATGACCGCTTCTTTTACAGCATTAGCATTTGCACCTGGGGTATTAAACACGACTATTCCCTGTGCACTTGCCTCTTCAATAGGAATATTATTTGTTCCTGCACCCGCCCTAGCAATAGCTTTGAAGTTACTTGGGAAATCCTGATTATGCAAATTTTGACTACGAATAATATAGGCATCAGGATTTTCTGACATATCCCCATCAATCTGGAAACGATTCCCTAACTCTTGTAAACCAATTTGATTAATATTATTAAATGTTTTGACACTAAGGTTATCTCTTTAGTCATCATTGACCAAAATAACCCCTTTCTTTTTTTCTTACATGGGATTTCTTTCATCAATCTCACGATAGATGCTCGTTTCTCCCTTTTCTTTTATCTTCTGATAAGCCAATCGTACCCCATCTAGAGGTACTTTACCACAATATTGATAGCCTAATTTATTTAGAATATGCTGCATAGTGACATTTTTTTCATGAGTATCGCAACGAAAATCAGGTCCTTTATGACCTTCAATTAACCCTTGAAGGAATGTCTGTGCTAGTCCTCTACCACGAAATTGATTTGAGATCGCAATACGATGAAATGTAAGATAGCGATGGTTATCATGGAGCCATTTTCCCTCATAAATAGCATCATAAACCTCTTCATGACCATCAATGACAGCCGCATAAGTCGCTAGCATCCCATCTTCAATACCAACCCAAGCATAACCGTTCAAGATATCATCAATAATATCGTTACGATTAGGGTATCCATCTTCTTTTTGCCATTGATCACTTCCTGTTTTAGCAATTTCGGCACGCGCTTCCTCAATAAGAAGCATAATTTGGTCAATTTCATTTGGAAAAGCTAATCTGATTTGCATTATATTACCCACTTTTATATATTATAGACTATAATAACGGTTTAATTTTCTTTCGTGATAACATTTACTATGTATTTTCTGCTTCAAATGTTTTCATAAAATCAATTAATTCGATGACACCTTGTTTAGGAAAGGCATTATAAAGGCTAGCTCTCATACCACCTACCGAACGATGTCCTTTAATATTTTTAAATCCACGTTCTGTCGCTTCCTTTACAAATTTTTCATCTAAATCTTTATTAATAGTTATGAAAGGAATGTTACATAGAGAACGACTCTTTTTATCTCTGACAGGATTACTATAAAATTCTGAGGAATCAATATAATCATAGAGAAGTCCTGATTTTTCACGGTTAGCTTTTTCCATAGCATCAACACCACCTAGACTTTTCACCCATTCAAAGACTAATTTAGCAATGTAAATACTGTAAGCAGGCGGCGTATTATAAAGAGAACCAGCATCTGACTGAACCTTATAATCCAACATTGATGATAAAGTTGGTTCCTCATTAATCATATCTTCACGGATAATAACTACCGTTACACCAGCAGGTCCAATATTTTTTTGAGCTCCTGCATAAATCATTGCAAAATCTTCTACTTTATATTTTACAGCTAATATATTAGAAGACATATCCGCAATAACAGGCACTCCATTAGTTTTAGGAATATCATAAAGCGATGTTCCTTCAATGGTATTATTTGTTGTCACATGAACATAGGCAGCTTTAGGATCAATCTCTTTTTCATCAAACTCTGGAATATAATCATAAACTGATTCTTCTGATGAAGCTAATAGAATTGGTTCAAAAGGAATTGTTTTTGATAGTTTTACAGCCTCTGTATAAGCTTTTTTCCCCCACGAACCAGCAACATGATAGTAAGCTTTACGCCCTCTGGTAATATTCAAGGGAATCATACTAAACTGTAAGGATGCACCACCTTGTAAAAAGATTACTTTATAATTATCCGGAATTCCCATCAAATCTCTTAAGTAACGCTCAGCACCTTTGATAATATCATCAAACTCTTTGGAGCGGTGCGATACCTCCAAAACACTCATACTAGACCCTTGATAATTAAGGAGTTCAGATTGGGCTTTTACAAGCACTGGTTTTGGTAAGACTGCAGGACCTGCAGAAAAATTATAAATTATCATATAACACCTCCATATAATTGTGTAAGATTATAGCACAGTATTTTGAATATTGTAAAGATTTTTTTGATTAATTTTGCTTTTTATTCGTGATATAATGGTAAAGGCGAACAATCAAGTTTAAAGGAGTAATTTATGATTTTGAGGGAATTTTGTGCAGAGAATTTAACAGACTTAACCAGATTAGA
This sequence comes from Streptococcus sp. 'group B', assembly GCF_002073795.1. Taxonomy (NCBI): domain Bacteria; kingdom Bacillati; phylum Bacillota; class Bacilli; order Lactobacillales; family Streptococcaceae; genus Streptococcus; species Streptococcus sp. 'group B'. Next base: position 1,798,531 of record NZ_CP020432.1, read on the forward strand.
TAAAGCTATTATTTCACGTGTCGAGCTTTGTGATAACCTTGCTGTCGGAGGCACTACTCCTAGCTACGGTGTTATCAAAGAAGCTAATCAATATTTACATGAAAAAGGTATTAGTGTCGCTGTTATGATTCGTCCCCGTGGAGGAAATTTTGTATACAATGATTTAGAATTACGTATTATGGAAGAGGATATCCTACGTGCTGTTGAGTTAGAATCAGATGCTCTTGTTTTGGGAATATTAACTTCAAATAATCATATTGATACTGAAGCCATTGAACAACTTCTACCTGCTACCCAAGGTTTGCCACTTGTTTTTCATATGGCATTTGATGTTATCCCGAAATCTGACCAAAAAAAATCAATAGATCAATTAGTTGCTTTAGGCTTTACAAGGATTCTCCTACATGGTTCATCTAATGGCGAACCAATTATAGAAAATATCAAACATATCAAAGCATTAGTTGAATATGCTAATAATCGTATTGAAATTATGGTTGGCGGCGGTGTGACTGCTGAAAACTATCAATATATTTGCCAAGAAACTGGGGTTAAACAAGCCCATGGTACTAGAATAACTCAATAAAAAATTCGAAACAGGGCTATAAGTTTCTTTAGTATATTTACTACTAAGTTCTCTCATGTTTTGTAAAACCTGAAAGAACCGGAATAAGAGCATACCATCTTTTATAACCTACTCTCAGAAATAAAATCCAATTTGCAATGGTATTCAAAAGAGCTGAAATTAAAAATTTTAAGGAAATTGGAAGTATCTTACTTCTTTATTCCAATAGCTAAATCGGAGATTATAAAAGGTTGCCAAATTTTTCTTTGGCAACCTTTTTATATTATTACTTATAAATCATGGAAACTAGCATAGAGTTCTTGTCTATTGAGATTAAATTCTTTTGCTACTTTTTTTATCGCTTGATTAGTTTTATCACCATTAGCGATATATTCTTTTACTAATACTAGTGGATCTTGTTGGCTACTGTCTTTCACTCGCTCGGTATCTCTCTTACCATCAACAATAATTAAGCATTCACCTTTGAGAGGGACCTTTTCAATATGCTCTAAAAGTTGACTAATGGTTCCTCTTTGATACTCTTCATAGAGTTTCGTCAATTCGCGTACTAAAACAACTTGGCGATCTCCGTAAATCTCTTTCATGTGTTTTAGCGTATCAGAGACTCGAAACGGTGACTCATAAAAGATTTGTGTTTCAGGGTAATCTTGCTTTGTTTCAAAGAAAGTTATTTGTTGACCTTTCTTACGTGGTAAGAAGCCATAAAAAATATGAGGTTGTGGAGCTAAACCTGAAGCGATGAGAGCAGTAATACCAGCGCTAGCTCCTGGTATAGATACAACTGGGATATCCCCTTCAATAGCAGCCTTGACAAGGTCATGTCCTGGGTCAGAAATAGAGGGCATTCCTGCATCAGATACTTGGGCTAAAGATTTCCCTTCTTTTAACAAATCAATTAACCCAGAGATTTTATCGTAAGCATTGTGTTCGTGAAAACTAATTTGTTTAGTAGTAATATCAAAGTGCTTGAGTAAAAGTCCCGTATTTCGTGTATCCTCTGCACAAATAAAATCAACTTCTCTTAAAATCCTAATGGCACGAAAAGTCATATCATCTAGATTACCAATTGGAGTTGGGACTAGATAGAGTGTTCCGTAATGTATATTTGATTTAAAACTTTTTTGAACTTGCATTTCCATCAATCTCTATATAATAATTCAATACAAAAAGCACATTCTTCGTCATTTTCACGACGTTGACCATAGAAAGTATTACAAATGTGAAAGCCATCATTGTAAATGCCTTCGAGTAATTCTCTTCCTTGTTTAGAATTTTTAACTGCAGTTTCTGTTTCTGCTTCAATAACGCTCAGACGCTCACGAAGTTTACCATTTTCAATGCGTAGAACAGTATTCTCCTCCAATAATTTTTGGATTTGTTTTTTCATAGTCTCAATTTCAGACAACCCAACTAATAAATTTTGTGAAAAATCATCAAAGGCATCAAACAAGTCTTTTTTATCCATTCACTCTTCCTCTCTGCGCGTATTATTTTCTAAGAAAGCACCATATACTCTAAACTATTTTGAAAACTAACATTACTCTTCCACATTTGCTGAGCTCTATAAGTATTTTCTAAATCATAAAGTTGGCCTTCTTTAGCCAGCATTATTGTCAGCCATTGAAAAACAAATGCCTGATCATTTTTATCTACAACTTGCGATGTCAAGCGAGATACTTCTAAATAAGCAGTTTGCCTATCTTTTGCCAAAGTCGTCACAAACTGTTGACTTAAATTCAAGTAATCTAATAACTTTTTGTTAGTCAACAATATTTCTAAATGTTTAGGATCGTCTGCTACTTGAGCTAATAAGCTAGCTTGTGATTTTAGCAATCCTGCTTGTTCAGCTTGATGAACCAACATGTCCAATTGTTTTGGAAAACGAAAAATTTGCGTTCTACTCTTAATTGTTGGCAAAACATTGTTTTCATCATTAGTCAATAAGATGACATAAGATGAACTTTGAGGTTCTTCAATAAATTTCAAAAGACTGTTGGCTGCATTGACATGCATTTTTTCGCAATATTTGATGATAAAGACCTGTGATTTCCCTTCGAAACCTGATCTTGAAAAATCTTTAGTCAGCTCTTTTATAGTCTCTATCTTAATAAGTTGCCCCTGTGGTTCTATGATTTTAACATCTGAAAATTCCCCATTAGCGATTAAACGACAGGCTCTACACTCTTGACATGGTAAACCACTCTGGCGCTTTTCACAGAACTGACTTTGTGCTAAATAAAGTGCCATATCTAGACTTGCAAAATTTCCCGAAAAAAGATAGGCATGACTCATCCTATCTGACTGTAAAATAGTATTAAACTTTTCTAGCAATTTGGGTTGTGTTCGCTTTAAATCCATGACCTTTGTACTTCCTGATTCATTGGTTGATACGATCTAAAATAATAGAGAATGTCTCAGCTATTACTTCATCTAGCTGTTGGGAGGCATCAATCGTCACAATGCGGTTTGGCTCCGAATCCGCCAATTCAAGGTAACCTTGACGGACGCGTTGATGCATATCTAATTGCTCGAGATCTAGACGATTTACCTCCCTTTGAACACTTTTTTGAATACGCTCTAAACCTACTTCAGAAGGAACATCAAAATATAAAGTTAAATCAGGTTTATGACTATCAGTCGCATAGTCATTAAGCCATTTTATATGTGACTTATCTAATCCTCTTCCTGATCCCTGATAGGCAACAGAACTATCAATAAAACGATCCATTAGGACTATTTTCCCTTCTTCTAGAGCTGGGAGTACCTTTTCCACTAGATGTTGGCGTCGAGCAGCCATGTAAAGCAATAGCTCTGTTTTTTTATCCATTTGCGTGTGTTTAACATCTAAAATAATATGACGAATTTCTTCTGAAATAGTTACGCCACCAGGCTCTCTGGTGGTGAGAATATCTTGTGATAATTTTTCTCTGAGCAAGGGTAAAACAGCTTCTAAAACGGTTGTTTTACCCGCACCATCTGGGCCCTCAAAAGAAATCATTAGTCCTTTTTTCATGGTACATCCTTTATTTATAATTACTACTATTCTATCAAAATTTATCAAAAAAAGACACCCACAACTTGATTGTGCATGTCTGATATTTTTAAGAGTAATTTCTCAAAGTAAGTTCCGTCTGCCCTCCAAAACCGGAAGTTAGTGTGAAAAGGATTTTTATGGTGGAATTAAGTCTGAGACGTTTGGGTTAGAAATGAGTTTATCCATCATGACAAAACACAAACACCTAACTCTCTCAGACCGTAATGACATCCAATCTGGTTTGGATAGAGGAGAAACCTTTAAAGCCATCGGGCTTAATCTACTGAAACACCCTACTACTATCGCAAAAGAAGTCAAACGAAATAAGCAACTAAGAGAATCAACCAAAGACTGCCTAGACTGTCCGCTACTAAGAAAAGCTCCCTATGTTTGTAATGGGTGTCCAAAGAGAAGGATCAACTGTGGTTACAAGAAGACCTTCTATCTTGCTAAGCAAGCTCAAAGAAACTATGAAAAACTTTTAGTTGAATCTAGAGAAGGAATCCCTTTGAACAAAGAGACCTTCTGGAAAATAGATAGAGTGCTTTCTAATGGGGTCAAGAAGGGCCAACGTATCTATCATATCCTCAAAACCAACGATCTAGAAGTGAGTTCTTCAACCGTTTATCGACACATCAAGAAAGGCTACCTATCCATCACACCAATCGACCTACCCAGAGCTGTGAAGTTCAAAAAAAGGCGAAAGAGCACACTCCCTCCTATTCCAAAAGCGATTAAAGAAGGGCGACGGTACGAGGATTTTATAGAACACATGAACCAATCAGAGCTGAACTCCTGGCTTGAAATGGACACGGTTATTGGACGGATTGGTGGAAAGGTCCTTCTCACCTTCAATGTCGCCTTCTGTAACTTCATCTTTGCCAAACTGATGGATTCTAAGACAGCTATCGAAACTGCTAAACACATACAGGTCATTAAGAGGACACTCTATGATAACAAGAGAGACTTCTTCGAACTCTTTCCTGTTATCCTAACGGATAATGGTGGGAAATTCGCTAGAGTGGATGATATTGAGATAGATGTTTGTGGACAGTCTCAACTCTTCTTTTGTGACCCTAATCGGTCTGACCAGAAAGCAAGAATCGAGAAGAATCATACCCTCGTGAGAGACATACTACCTAAGGGGACTTCCTTCGACAACTTGACTCAAGAGGACATTAATCTGGCACTATCTCATATCAACAGCGTTAAGAGACAGGCTCTAAATGGTAAAACGGCTTATGAGCTATTCTCTTTTACTTACGGAAAAGACATCGCAAGTATACTCGGTATTGAGGAAATTACTGCGGAAGACGTCTGCCAATCTCCCAAACTATTAAAAGACAAAATCTAACCTAATCAACTAACTGATACAACCTAAACGTCTCACACTAACTTCAACCATAGCGGAACTTAATCTGAAACGCTTTCAGATGAGGATGTTTTCTTGTACCCTTTTTTTGCGATTTTTAACTCTGAAAACCTATGAAATCAAGTATTATAAAAACCAACGGAACTTAGTCTGAGACGGATTTTCGTTGGTTTTTATTGGTTTTTATCAGACTAAATTCCATTTCTACTAGAGGTGGAACTTACTTTGAGAATTTAGCTGATATTTTTAAGAAAGTGGTTTTTTCATGGTCTTTTCTAAAGTTTCCACAATAACATCATCAAATACTAGTTCTTGTTTTAAAACATCCTTGTCAGCGTATCCTTCTAGTTGTATCTCGACCGCTTTCTTACCTGCTTTTCGTTCAATAATGACTAAACGTTTAACACTTAAATTTGCACTAGAAAGACGATTTAGGACTTTTGATAGTACCCCTATCCCCTCATCAGCTAATATAACCAAGCGATAACCTTCTTGACCATACCCCGCAATTTCAAGGAAGGCTTTAAAAACATCCCTATCCGTGACAATCCCATAAAGTTGTCCATTATCAACTACTGGTAAAACACCGATCTTTCGAGACATCATCAAATAAATAGCGTCCTCAAGGCTAGCATACTGTGAAACAGTCACAATATCTTTAATCATAATATCTCGAATTTTTGTCTTATTAAGAAGATAGTTCATCTCATATATAGAAAGACTGGTTGCTTTAGAAGGTTGTGCTTCTGCCATTGTCCCTTCTGTCACTAACCCCACTAGCTGATCATTTTCAACAACTGGCAAACGCCTTAAGTGGTGTTCTCTCAATAAATCAGCAGCTTCTGCAACTGTAGTATCTGGAGAGACATAAACTAATTTTTTTGTCATAAAATCTTTCACTGGCATACCTGACTCCTCTAAATATTATCCACCTAAGTAAGCTTTACGAACTTGATCTGAAACTAGTAATTCCTTACCTGTCCCTGATAAAACAACCTTCCCAGTCTCTAGAACATATGCTTTATCAGCAATCGTCAGAGCTTTATTTGCATTTTGTTCAACTAAAAGAACTGTAGTCCCTTGTTTTTTGATGTCTTCAATGATATTAAAAATTTCTTGAATAAAAATTGGAGCTAGGCCCATTGACTGTTCATCTAAAAGTAATAATTTAGGACGACTCATCAATGCACGCCCCATAGCGAGCATTTGCTGCTCACCACCTGATAAGGTTGCTGCATCTTGGTTTTTACGTTCTTCTAAGCGAGGAAAACGATCAAACACTTTTTTTAACATTTTTTGATTTTGTTCACGATCCTTTTGAAGAAAGGCTCCCATTTCTAAATTTTCCATAACAGACAAACTTGAGAAAACGTGGCGCCCTTCTGGAACCTGAGCTAAACCATTGCCAACAATTTTTCTAGCTGCTAACTTATGTATAGGTTTCCCCATAAAAGAAATAGAACCCTGACTTGGTCTTACTAAACCAGAAATTGTCCTCAAAATTGATGTCTTTCCTGCACCATTGGCTCCAATTAAGGTTACAACCTCACCTTGGTTAACTTCAAACGAGACATCATTCACCGCTTGAATAACACCATAGTGAATAGATAGATTTTCTACTTTCAACATGGTCATTATAGCTCCCCCCCCAAGTATGCTTCTATAACACGTTTATTATTTTTAATTTCTTCAGGTGTCCCGTGAGCAATCAGACGACCATATTCCAATACATAAATTCTCTCTGTTACTTGCATAACCAAGTTCATATCATGTTCAATCAGCATAATAGTAATATCAAAATCACTCTTTATTTGACTAATTAACTGCGTCAATTCTGCAGTTTCTTGAGGATTCATTCCTGCCGCGGGCTCATCCAAAAACAATATTTTTGGTTCTGTTGCTAAAGCACGAACAATTTCTAAACGCCGTTGTTTTCCATAAGGGAGGTTCTTAGCAAGAGCATCTTGATATGCTTTCAAACCAAAAATCTCTAATAGCTCCAGTGCCTTTTTCCTTAAGGCTTTTTCACTATGATAGTATTTGGGTAATCGTAAAAAACTAGCAATAGGATGTGATAAGTGATGATTACTGAGTCCTACTAGTACATTGTCTAAAACAGTCATATTTTTAAAAAGTCGGATATTTTGAAAAGTTCTACCTAAACCTAAAGAAGCTATTTTAGCTGGTTTCCTCCCATTTAATATCTTACCATCAAGTGATATTGTCCCTTTACTAGGAAGGTATACTCCTGTTAAGAGATTAAAAAGCGTTGTCTTACCCGCACCGTTGGGGCCGATTAAGCCAATTAATTCACCTTTATGTAATTTCATCGAAACATCACCTACAGCAGTTAGGCCACCGAAATGTTTACTTAAATTTTTTACTTCAAGAAGTGCCATCTAATTGCCTCCCTTACTCGTCTTACGAAATAGATGAGATAGAGTTAACTCTTTCGTTCCTAATAAACCGCTAGGTCTAAAAATCATAATTAAAATCAGGGCTAAAGCATAGATAATCATTCGAACAGAAGCGTAGTCTTGTAGTAACATATTCAATAATCCTAATAAAATTGCTGCTAAAACTGTCCCTGTCATTGAACCTAAACCACCTAAAACAACAATAATTAAAACATTGACAGACATCATAAATGAAAAGTCTTTTGGCATAACAGTTCCAACGTAGCCAGCCTGTAAACTACCAGCGATAGAAGCTAAAATAGCTCCAAAAACAAAAACAATTACTTTCACTTTTGTTGTATCCACACCCATAGACTCTGCTGCAATTTCATCTTCTCGTATAGCAATTGTATTACGCCCTAAGGGACTACGCAAAAAATTCATTGCAAGGATAAGGCTCACAACTGCCACCCCATAAACTAAAGACCAGGTTGTAAAAGGCGGAATCCCCATGATACCCGCAGCACCATTCGTAATATCACCTCCATTAACCAACAAAATACGGATAATCTCAGCAACACCTAAAGTAGCTATAGCTAAATAATCACCTTTTAGTCTCAAAGTAGGAATTCCTACACCTAAGGCAATACCTCCTGCAACAAGAGTTCCAACAAGTATAGCTATCAAAAAACCTACATAAGTTGGCATTTTAACGCCGATAATAGCAACTGCATAAGCGCCAATAGCCATGAAACCTGCATGTCCTAGTGAAAACTGTCCCGAACAACCTACAATTAGGTTTAAACCAACTGCTAAAATAACATTAATCCCAATTGTTTCAATAATTTGAATATGATAGAGGTTAAATATACCCATAGATATTAGCACGCTAATCAAGAGATAACCTAACACTACTATAGCTAACCAAGATAAAATTGATTTCATATTTTCTTTCATGCCTAGACCTTCTCCTTAATATTTTTTCCAAGAATTCCTGCTGGACGGATCAAGAAAATGAGAATTAAAATAGCATAAACGATACCATCTCGAAAATCTGACACACCAAGTGCAGTCGCTAAAGTTTCTAAAATGCCAATAACAAAACCACCGATAGCCGCTCCCGGAATGATACCAATACCACCTAAGACAGCTGCAACAAATGCTTTCAACCCTGGAGTTACCCCCATAAGAGGTTGAACAGAATTATAATAAAGCCCAATCAGTACTCCACCTGCTCCAGCTAAAGCAGACCCCAGCGCAAATGTAAAACTAATGGTACGGTTAACATTAATTCCCATCAATTGTGCGGCATCGCTATCCACTGATAAAGCTCTCATAGCTTTCCCCATTTTAGTTTTTTGAACGATGAACTGTAAAGTAAGCATTAGTAATAGCGCAATACCTAAAATGATGAGCTGAACATTGGTTATAGTTATCGGTCCTAAATTATATTTAACAGTATGAATGGCTTGCGGAAATGCCCTAGTATCCGCTCCAACAAGGTATACCATCCCGTACTCCAAAAGAAAAGAAACACCAATAGCTGTAATTAACGCGGCAATTCTAGTTGATTTTCTCAGTGGACGATAAGCTAAATATTCAATTACAACACCTAGGAAAGCAGACCCCAGCATTGCAATTAATAAAGCTAGGAAAAAATTAAGATGAAGATGATTAATCAAATAATAGCCCATGAAAGCGCCCATCATATAGATGTCCCCATGAGCAAAATTAATCAGCTTAATAATGCCATATACCATAGTATATCCTAAGGCAAGTAAAGCATATATGGATCCTAAGATAAGTCCATTAACGAGCTGTTGAAGCATATTATAACCATACTTTCTATTATATATTATTGTCGAATTATTCTGAAAAATTACTTTTTAAAAAAGGGGAGCTGAAAATTAAACTCCCATTTTTCTAGAGAATACTTATTTTGCTGAAATAATGTTAACGCTACTTGTTTTTCCATCCTCTAATTTGACAACGTAAGCTGATTTAACAACATTGTGATTTTTATCAATAGACATTTTCCCTGTCACACCTTTAAAATCTTTCAGCTTAGCTAAAGCTTTTTTAATATCAATTGAAGTTTTAGCTCCTTTAGCAGATTTAGCTGCCATATACACAGCGTCGTATGATAAAGCCGAGAACATGGATGGTTCTTCACCATATGCCTTAACGTAATGATCATGGAAAGCTTTAGCTTTGGTTGATCCTTGTGTAGTGAAACCTGTCAAATAATAAACGTTTGAAGCTCCTACAGGTGTTGCCGATTGCACAAATTTCGGACTATCAAAACCATCAGGCCCAAGAACCGGTTTAGAGATACCTAAATCACGCGCTTGCTTAACTATTAATCCTGTCTCGGTATAGTAACCTGGCATCACAATAGCATCATATTCTTTCCCTTTCAACTTAGTCAATGACGCTTGGAAATCAGTATCACCAGCGGAGAATGTCATACTATCAACAATTTTTCCACTATAACTTTCCTTAAATGATTTTGCTACCCCCTTTGAGTAATCTGATGAATTATCATAAAATAGAACAACTTTTTTAGCTTTAAGGTTGTCTGTAGCATACTGAGACAATAGCTTTCCTTGATAATTATCGACAAAAGTAGCTCGGAAGAAATACTGATTTAAGGTTTTTCCATCAGAACCATAGACTAAATTGTCTTGTGTCGCAGCAGGTGCAATCATTGGAACTGCTGCTGCATTTACTTTTGGAGTTGAAGATGCAGCTGCACCCGATGTTGCTGGTCCGATAATGACATTAGCTCCTTTGGTAACCAAGTTTGTGGCAACCGTTGCTGCCTCTGCATTTTCTGATTTATTATCCTGTGATAGGACTTTTAACTTCTTGCCGCCAACCCCTCCAGCAGCATTAATTTCTTTTACTGCTAAGTCAGCTCCATTCTTCATTGAATTTCCATATGAAGAAACGTTTCCTGATAATTCCCAGTTATACCCTACCTTAATATCTTTCCCTATTTTTGTTCCTGTCGAAGATGCTCCTCCTCCGACATTTCCACATGCTGCTAAAAGAACTGTACTAGCTAAAACAAGCGCTCCTAAACTAAGTCTCTTTTCCATATTTTTCTCCTTTTTTGAAAATGGTAACTAAAATAATACAGAATTATCAGAATATTGTCAATAGTTTTTAAATTGTTTTTTTGAAAATTATAGAAACTAAATAAAAAAGAAGGACATCTGAACTCCTTCTTTCTAATAACTACTAGTAAATATCTTAACGATATAAGTTTCCAACAAAATCCTGATCAATATCATCAATTGCTGATAACCGAACATCCTTAACAAATTTTAAATGTTTTATCTCTTTACTAACGCTAACAATATCCTCTTTATTAACATAAATGACTAGATATCTTAATCTACGAGAATGATAATGAACATCTCCGTATTTATATAATTTACGAGCGTCACGATTATAGTAAAGATAAACGCTCATTCCTAAACGCTCTTGTTTATTCAATAATTTTTTCCTTTCTGCGTCATATCTGTAATTACTAAGATTATAACATAATTCCAACAAATAAAAAAAGAGTTGGTAAACTCAACTCTTTTAAATCTATTATTGTAAATTATTATTTTCCATAATAGCATCAATAAAGCCATAATCAAGTGTTTCTTGAGCACTCATCCAACGATCACGCTCTGCATCATCATGGACTTTTTCAATAGATTGACCAGAATTATCAGCTAAGATTTTTTCTAAAGTATGACGCGTTTTTAAAAGATGCTCAGCAGCGATAGCCATATCAGATTGCTGTGTACCTCCGCCTGTTCCGCCCATTGGTTGGTGGATCATATATTCTGCATTCGGTAACATAAAACGTTTTCCTTTAGCACCACTTGAAGCAATAATGGTTCCCATCGAAGCAGCCATCCCCATAACAATCGTCTGTACGTCCGATTTAATGAAGTTCATGGTGTCCACAATAGCAAGTCCAGCCGATACTGAACCACCTGGTGTATTGACATAAAGGTAAATATCCTTTGTATTATCTTGTGCATCGAGAAACAATAACTGTGCAATGATACTATTGGCCATATTATCCTCAACTTGGCCTGTCAACATAATAATACGATCTTTTAAAAGACGTGAGTAAATATCATAAGAACGTTCACCACGACTTGTTTGTTCAATAACTACTGGAATCATATCTTTCTCCATTTCTTTTTATCACTGTCACTATTATAATCATTTGGTCAACAAAGGTCAAATAATAACTTTTTTAAGAAAAGGCTTTCTGAGTTCTTCAGAAAAGCCTTATTCATCTCAAATCTTATTTTGTACCAAATAAGCGATCCCCAGCATCTCCGAGTCCAGGAACAATGTAGCCATGTTCATTGAGTTTTTCATCCAAAGCAGCGGTATAAATATCTACATCTGGATGTGCTTCTTGAAGTGCTGCCACTCCTTCTGGAGCTGCTACTAAACAAACGAATTTGATACTAGCTGCGCCACGTTTTTTTAGAGAATCTACTGCTAAAATAGCAGACCCACCTGTAGCAAGCATTGGATCAACTACAAAAATCTGACGTTGATCAATATCTTCAGGTAACTTAACTAAATATTCGACTGGTTGGAAAGTCTCTTCATCACGATACATACCGATATGACCAACTTTAGCAGCTGGCACAAGGCTTAAGAAACCATCAACCATACCAATACCTGCACGTAAAATTGGAACAATTGCTAACTTTTTCCCAGCTAATTGTTTTTGTACAGTTGTCGCTACTGGTGTTTGGATTTCAACATCTTCTAAAGGCAAATCACGAGACACTTCATAGCCCATTAACATCGCAATCTCATCAACTAACTCACGAAAATCTTTAGTAGATGTTGTAGTGCGACGTAAGATTGACAGTTTATGTTGAATAAGTGGATGTGAAATGACTTGAAATTTTCCCATTATAATGACCGCTTTCTATTTAATTTTGAGCATTAAAAACATTCTAATGCTTGTTTACATTCAAAGTATTATAACATAAAAACCCTTTCCATGCGACTTTTTTTATAGTCTAGTCATTTTTTCTAAAGTTTGTCACTAATCGCAAAACTGCCTCCTCAATAACAGACCTAGGAGCTGCGACATTGATTCTAGCATGTTTTTTCCCTTCTTTTCCAAAAGTTAAACCATCATTTAATATTAATTTGGCATCATATCGAAGTTTTTCTTGAATTTCTAAATGCGTTAAATTATAAGCAGAAAAATCTAACCAAACAAGATAAGTTCCCTCTGGTTTCATCACTTTGATATGAGTTTTTTGCGTTAATTGCTCATAAAGGTATTCTATTGATCCTTCTAACTCCATTTTTAGGGCCTTTAACCATTGTTTCCCTTTTGTAAAGGCAACTTCTGTAGCTAATAACCCCAATGAAGAAATTTCTTGTTGATTGTTAGCTATTTGCCTCTTCTTAAAATCCGAGCGTAACTTTTCATTTTCAATTATTGCAAAACTATTTTTAGTCCCTGCAATATTAAACGTTTTAGTTGCACTAGATAAAATAACACTCAATTCTTTAAAACTAGAATCAACAGTATTAAAGCTATGGTGTACATTATCAAATAATACCAAATCTTGATGTATTTCGTCAGAAACGAGGATAACATTATATCGTTTACAGATATCTCCTATTTTTTGAATTTCTCCTTTTGTCCAGACACGCCCACCGGGATTGTGTGGACTACAAAAAATATAAAGCTTTACATTATTTTCAATGATATCTTTTTCTAATTGTTTAAAGTCAATCTCAAAATACTGATTATTATTAAGTAAACTATTTGAAACTAAATGACGATTATTGTATTTTATAGTTCTAGCAAAGGGCGGATAGACTGGGGTATTAATTAGAACAGCATCTCCCTCCTTTGTGAAGGCTTGTATAGCAACTGAAATCGCTGGTACAACCCCATCAATTAATAATAATGATTTTTTATCAAATTGATAACCATGTTCTTGCACTTCCCAATTAGAGATAGCTTGGTATAAACTGTCTTTAGGACTATCATAGCCAAAAACCATTTGGTGTGAAAAATCTTCAATAGCCTCCGACATTTCTGGAAAGATAGGAAAATCCATATCCGCAATCCAAAGGGGAAGGATTTCTTGATCTTTTTGAACCGCCTTCCATTTTATGGCATTACTTGAAAAACGTTCTGGTAAACTTGTGAAATCATATGTAATCATAATTACTCCTGACTATTCTACAGCTAAAAATATCCCTTGTCGCCTTGGTGACTATTTTACCATTTGTTTTTGATACTATATACTAATTAACATTCTAAAGATAAAAGTGACCATTTTAAACGATCACTTTCTTTATTATTTTAATTTATCATTTTCATAAGTATGGCTTAATTCTAAATTAGGAAAGCTTTGCTGCCTAAGGGCTTCATAAACAATCATACAAACAGTGTTTGAAACATTCAAGCTACGCACATGCTCATCGTTCATGGGAATTCGTAAGGCCTTTTCGGCATGCTCGCGCATAAAAGTTTCTGGCAATCCTTTATCTTCACGACCAAACATAAAATAATGGTCTTGATCATCATTGTAATTTTCATCTGAGTAAACCTTGTCAGCAAATTTGCTAATTAGGTGAACTTTCCCTCGACATGACAACATAAATTCTTCCAAACCATCATAGAAACTAACATCTAGCTTATCCCAGTAATCCAGTCCCGCTCGTTTCATTTTTTTATCATCAATAGGAAATCCCATCGGTCGTATGATGTGCAAAGGAGCATTTGTTGCCGCACAAGTTCTAGCAATATTACCAGTATTTGCTGGAATCTGTGGTTCAAATAAAACAATATGATTTCGTCCGCTATCGGAACGATGATTTTTCTGCGTTAGTGTTTCAATATTCATCTCATCATCACTTTCTAGAACTCATTCTGACTCGCAAAAAAACCACACTGCTCGGAGTCAATCTCAGCAAACAATGTGGTTTATGGTGGTTTGTTAACTTAAATCATAACAGGTTTGATTTAAACTAACAAATCGTTGACACTATTATAGCACTTCAGTCTACAAAGTCAACCTATTCATGAGTTTTTGGGTTATTTTTTTGATAGATATAATGACAAATCAAACAGAATAATAAGCAAAAACATTGGAAAATTAAAACCGTAAAGAAATTACTTAACAAACTCCCGATAAGGAGGATCAAACCGCCTAAAATTGCTAGAATCGGTGAAACTAAGCCGGTAAATTTATTTTTAATATCTTTTTTGAGATAAAGGCTGAGTACTAAAACATAAAGAATGATTAAACTGGTATTATTAAACACCACAGCAATTTCACTAATATCACTACCCGGCAATAAGTTAAATTTTGTAACCATAAAATGAACAAAAAGCCAAAAAATAGCTACAGCCGTCACCGTCAAACTAGCTGGCAATGACATTTGATACTTCAAATTTATGTTAGCCATCCTCTCACTTTTGATCCATCCGCGTTCCGCAAAAGCTTGAGGTAGACGCATCGTCCCAAGTAAAAGTCCATTGGCAACACCTAATACAGATAGAATAACAATGAAAGATAATAAACGCCCAACACTAGGACCGAAAATAATATTAGCTGCATAATTAATAGCATCATTACCGGTTGTCATAATAAAGCTAGCACCTAAAATTTGTGTCAAACCATAGAAAAATGCCAAATATGATAATAAGATAAGCGCTGGACCAATGACAAAGGCAAGTGGTAAATTCTTCTTGGGATTCTTGACTTCTGGTGCAATATTAACAAAAATTGTCCAACCATCATATGCAAAATACAATGGTACCAGACCTGACACCCAACTCCATCCAACATTTGACGGTTGAATAGCTGTTAAATGTTGTGGAAGTTGTGGAGCTTTATCAGACCAAAAAGCACCAATTAAAGCAATTAGAACTAAAGGAATCATTTTTACAAAGGTCGTTAAAGATTGGAATCCCCCTGCAATACGCTTAGCAAAGATATTCATGAGACTAAGCGCTAAAATATAAACAGCAGCTAAAATAATCTGTGATTCCAAACTTGATGATTCACCTAAAGTATAAAATGCAGCTACCCATGAAACGATTGCTGTTAAAGTTGGAAGATACAAAAAAGACGCAAACAAGCCTAAAGTTGCTGCTAAAGCTGGGCTAACATATTTTTCGTAGTAAGAAAAAATACCACCACTTTCACTCGTTCTAATAGCTAGCTCAGAAATTGACAAACTTCCAAAAACAATCGAAAAAGAACCTAGTACTAAAATTACCATGCCTAAAAAGACATCTCCACCAGTAAATTTAAGGATGTCATCAACTTTAAAATAAATGCCTGAACCAATCACTACACCTACAATCATAGCAATTGTAGTCATTAATCCATAGGTCTGTTTAATAGAATTATGATTCTCCATAATATCTCCATTTCTACTGTACGCTTAAAGGTTAATTATAACCTAATTTAGGGCTTGTCACAAGTTTATCTGTGTTATTTTTCACCAGATTCTGATAAGAGAATCATATTACTCTTATCAGAAAGATGAAAACGTTTTTTAACCATAATTCTCGTGCATTTTTACTAAAAAAAAGGTATCATAGAGTTTATTATTGGAGGTAAAAATGAGAATAATTGTTGTCGGCGGAGGTAAAGTCGGAACCGCACTTTGTCGCTCACTTGTTGCTGAAAAGCACGATGTTGTTTTAATTGAGAAAAAAGAAAACGTCCTTAAACGTGTCACTAAACAGCATGATATTATGGGAATTGTTGGGAATGGAGCAAACTATAAAATTTTAGAACAAGCCGAAGTCAAAAATTGTGATATTTTTATCGCTATCACTGATCGAGATGAAGTTAATATGATTTCAGCAGTTCTTGCCAAAAAAATGGGGGCAAAAGAGACTGTTGTTCGCATGCGTAATCCTGAGTATTCTAATCCTTACTTCAAAGATAAAAACTTTCTTGGCTTTTCTTCAGTTGTCAACCCTGAATTGTTAGCAGCACAATATATCGCTAATACCATAGAATTTCCAAATGCAACTTCAGTTGAACACTTCGCCAACGGGCGTGTGATGTTAATGGAATTTAAAATTTTAGAAGGAAATAAACTCTGTCATACTTCAATGAGTCAAATTCGTAAAAAATTTGGTAATATTGTTATTTGCGCAATTGAACGCGATGGCAAATTGATTATTCCTGATGGCGATGCAACTATCCAAGTCAAAGATAAAATCTTTGTAACTGGAAATCGTATTGAAATGATACTTTTCCATAATTACGTTAAAAATAAAGTTGTCAAAAACTTGATGGTTATCGGTGCAGGACGCATCGCCTACTACCTACTCAATATCCTTAAAAATACCAATACACACGTCAAACTAGTTGAACTCAACCAAGAGCAAGCTGAATATTTTAGTCAAGAATTTCCCAATGTTCCTGTCGTTCATGGGGATGGTACTGCTAAAAATATTTTGTTAGAAGAAAGCGTTACAAATTTTGACGCAGTTGCTACTTTGACTGGTGTTGATGAAGAAAATATCATTACCTCAATGTTCTTAGAAAGTATCGGTATCCCTAAAAACATTACCAAAGTTAATCGAACTAGCCTACTAGAAATCATTGACGATAAACAACTATCAAGCATTATCACACCCAAGCGTATTGCCGTAGACCATGTGATGCACTTTGTACGCGGGCGTGTAAATGCTCAGGATTCCAACCTAGAAGCTATGCATCATATTGCTAACGATCGCATTGAAACCTTACAATTTGAAATAAAAGAAACTAGCAAATTAGCAAATCGTAGCCTTGCATCTTTAAAATTAAAGCAAAATATTTTAATTGCAGCGATTATTCGCAATAATAAAACGATTTTCCCAACTGGTGAGGATGTTTTAACAGTGGGTGATCGTATCGTTGTTATCACCTTATTAAAAAATATTACTAGAACTAGTGATATGTTAGCGAGGTAGGAATATGAATAAAAGTATGATTCGTTTCCTTCTCTCAAAACTTTTGCTAATTGAAGCTGCTCTTCTAGCGATTCCTCTAACTGTTGGACTTATTTACCGTGAACCGCAAAGTGTCATGATGAGTATAGTCATTACCATGATTATTTTAATCATCCTTGGATTACTGGGTTCTCTCTTTAAACCTAAAAATTATCATATCTACACTAAAGAAGGCATGTTAATTGTTGCACTCTGCTGGATACTTTGGTCCTTCTTTGGCGCCCTTCCATTTGTTATTTCAGGGCAAATCCCTAATATTATCGATGCTTTCTTTGAAGTATCTTCTGGTTTTACGACAACAGGAGCAACTATTCTTGATGACGTCAGTGTCTTATCACCCGCGCTCTTATTTTGGCGTAGCTTTACCCATCTTATCGGTGGAATGGGGGTTTTAGTATTTGCCCTTGCCATCATGGAAAATTCTAAAAATAGCCATTTAGAGGTTATGAGAGCTGAAGTTCCTGGACCTGTATTTGGTAAAGTTGTCTCGAAACTTAAAAAAACTGCACAAATTTTGTATTTGTTATATCTTCTTATGTTTGCAGTATTTGCAGTAATATTATATTTTGCAGGTATGCCTTTCTTTGATAGTATTATCATAGCGATGGGAACTGCAGGTACAGGTGGTTTTGCAGTTTACAATGATAGCATTGCTCATTATAATAGTCCTCTGATAACTAACTTAGTTTCTATTGGTATGCTTATCTTCGGGGTTAACTTTAATCTTTACTATCTTCTTTTACTCCGAAAAATTAAAGCATTCTTTGGTGATGAGGAACTAAAAACCTATCTCCGCATCGTGGCAATAGCAACTTTCATGATTGCTCTAAACGTCATCGGTATGTATGATAATTTTCGACAAGGCCTCGAACATATTTTCTTTGAAGTATCAGCTATTATTACGACAACTGGTTTTGGCGTGACTGATATCACTCGTTGGCCTTTGTTTTCACAGGTTATTTTGCTATTCTTGATGTTTATCGGTGGTTCTGCTGGCTCTACAGCTGGGGGCTTTAAAGTCATGCGTAGCTTAATCCTAGCAAAGATTGCACGTAACCAAGTATTGTCTACACTCTATCCTAATAGAGTCATGTCACTACACATTAATAAAAGCGTTCTAGATAAAAATACACAACATGGTGTTTTAAAATATCTAACTATCTATTTAGCTATCTTCATGGCACTCGTTCTTGTTTTAACGCTTGATACTAATGATTTTTTGGTTGTTATCAGTGCTGCAGCCTCATGTTTTAACAACATAGGCCCACTCTTAGGTAGCAATGAAACTTTCTCATTCTTTAGTCCATTCTCAAAACTCCTTCTTTCATTTGCTATGATAGCAGGACGTTTAGAAATATACCCTGTTTTATTGATGTTTATTCCTAAAACATGGTCAAAACTATAATTACAAATAATAAAACGGATATATCAATCTGATATATCCGTTTTATTACGTCTTAAGCTAAAATGATCAGGGACAGGATCATTTCCTCCGTGGGCTAAGGGATGACATCGCAAAATACGTGCAATCCCCATCAACACACCTTTTAGACCATGTTTTTGAATAGCTTCTATCATATACGTAGAGCAAGTTGGACGATAACGACAGCTAGCTGGGAAAGCTGGAGAAATATTTTTTTGGTAAAAGCGAACTAAGAAAATCAAAAAAGATTTAAGCATTAAGATTTATTAATAGCCGCATTATGCAACTGACTAATTTCTTTTTTATTTAATCGTCGTGCTTCCCCAGGACGGAGACCCGTTAAATCTAAGGTACCGAATTGTGTACGAGATAGCTTGTCCACTAATAACCCAACTTGTTCAAACATTTTCTTAACTTGATGATTACGACCTTCATGAATAGTTAATTCAACTACTGAACGATTTTTTTCATGATCCACTTTTATGATAGTATAGCGAGCAGGTTTTGTTTTCTTACCATCGATAACAACGCCACGCGTTAATGGTCGAAGGTTTTCTTTAGTAGCTATTCCTTTAACACGTGCTAAATAAACTTTATCAATTTCATTACGAGGATGAATCATTTTATCAGTAAAATCACCATCATTAGTCAAAATTAAAAGTCCAGTTGTATCCCAATCCAAGCGACCAACAGGATATATCCGTTCTTTGACTTGTGGCAACAAGTCAATAACTGTCTTACGTCCTTTATCATCTGAGACACTTGAAATAACACCACGTGGTTTATTTAAGAGATAATATACCTTCTCTTCGTTGTAAATTGGACTTCCTTCAATTTCAACCAGATCACCAGCCTTTACTTGGGTCGCCAATTCATTAACCACTTGACCATTAATCGTGACCATTCCTTGCTTGATTAATTCCTCAGCTTTTCTACGACTTGCAATCCCTGCATGCGCAATATATTTATTAATTCTCATTGTTTTCCTTATCTTCTGTATTAATTGAATCCATTGAAAATAACGATACTTCTTCGTCAACTAATTCAATTGAAGAGGCGTCAATTAAGTCATCTAACTGATTAATTCCCATATAATCTAAGAAATAATTAGTTGTCTCATAAAGGTTAGGACGTCCCAACACTTCTTTCTTTCCAGCCTCTTTAATTAAACCAAAAGCTATCAGTCTCGTTATAGCTCCACTGGAATTCACGCCACGAATATCATCAATTTCAATCCTAGTAATAGGTTGTTTATAAGCAATAATAGATAGAACTTCCAAACTTGCCCGAGATAGACTCTGATTAATCGGAGCCTTCGCATAATCTCTCAACAAAGTCATATAACTATCCTTTGTTACCAATTTATAAGTTTGTGCTGTCTCAAGCAATAATAGACTAGAATCGTCATCTTCTTCATATCGTTTAGCCAACTTTTCTAGTTGCTGTATTAATGCTGATGGTGTCAAAGACAATAATTCTGCCATTTGACGCAAACTCAGTCCATCTTCACCTGCAACAAAAAGAAGAGCTTCTATTGAGCCTAAATAAGTCATTTCTCTTCCTTTCTTAAGATAACTTGACTAAAATTACTGTCTTGTTCTACTGTGATTTGATGTAATTTTATCAACTCTAACATTGCCAAAAATAAAGTTATCATTTCAGATTTTGTTTGGCAATCCGCAAACACTTCTTGTAATGTCGTTTTCTTTTTAAGATTAAAATGTCTTTCAATAACGATCATCATATCTTCAATACGGTAGTCTTCTTTCTCAATTACCGTTTGACTATTTGACAATTCTTTTTGTTTTTGGGACATCATTTGAGAAAAAGTCAAAAAAAGATCCATCACCGATTTATCGTGTAGAAGAATTGCATCTTCAAAGATAACTTCTTGTTTTGGTTTTGAAAAATATTTGGCGCGTTCCTGATGCTGATTAGCTAACTCTTCACTTAGCACTTTAAAACGTCTATATTCCTCTAATTGGCTCAACAATTCCATTTCTGGATCATCTTCAATAGGATTTGACTCCACTACTTTAGGTAATAAGTTACGGCTTTTTATCAACATCAGCTGACTTGCCATAAGCATATACTCACCAGCTACTTCTAGACGCATCGCCTGTAATGTTGCTATATAAGCAAGGTACTGCTCAATAACTTCCACAATCGGTACATCGTATATATCAACCTCATATTTAGATACGAGGTGCAAGAGTAAGTCTAGGGGCCCCTCGAAATCTTTTAACTTAATATCCATTATCTATAATATCTCTCTAAAGTGATAGGAGTTTTTAAGCCTAGAAGGCGACTGAGCTCCGTCATCGTTTTGCCATTTTCTTTTTGCTTTAGAATAAATTGTTCTCGCAGAAGTTGTGCAGTTAGTTGTTGCTCATTCTTCTCATTTAAGAAATCTGTTAATTGATTAAAAAACCATTGTCTAGAATAAGGCTTACCGTTATGCTCAAAGACTAAGTCACCATCTTCCTCTAAAGATTCCAAAAGAAAAGGAAGCAAGTCTTCTGGAAGTTTTAAAATACGCTTCATCTGCGATTTTTCAATACTTAAGATATTAAAAGTTGTATCAAAATCAGCCTTCTTCAAATTAGCAATTTCAGCCGGAGTTAAACCTAAAGATAAAATCAACAAAGCAATCAAACGACCACTCGGATAATCAGTATCTTGATAGAAATTTGATAAATCCATTATTTGAGACTTTGTCTGAGCCAAAGTGATTTTTTCAGTCTCTTGTAGTCTGTAAAATTCCTTCAGCGTTCCTCTATTATATAAAAAGAAAAGAAATTGATTGACTGCAGATAACTTTCGCTTACGAGCTGTTAACTTAAATTCACTTAGAGACTGTTGATACAATGCCAGTTTTTCAGAATTTACATGTCCACCAATTATTTTATAAAATTGCTTTAAATCATAGTGATAGGACTTACGCGAATTGAGAGATAATTTCTTACTCTCAATAAAATTATTAATATCATTTATCATTGTTTTTAGGAGTGATAGTATATTCGTCTGTAAAATCATGTAGGAGGCTATTAATAGCTTTTAAAATCGATTTACGGGTTATAATGCCTCTAAAATCATTTTGATCACTGATAACAGGTAAAAATGGATAATCTACAATCTTATGCATAATTGCTGTCAGAGTAGCTGCCTCATTAATCGGCTCGATTTTTGTATTAACCATCTCAACAATATCAGTCTGTGCCATCTCCCAATCTGTTAATTGACCTTTAGATTGGTAGCCCATAATGTCTGAGATACTAATAGTACCTACATATTTTTTCTCTTTAGTGATAACTGGTACACGTGAAAAACCATTACTTGCTAATAGTAACATAACGTGGTCTGCATTGTGTGTATCCACAAAAATAGCAACGTCTTCAGCTGGAATTAGATAGTGGTCCAAATGATTTAGCAAAAACGACTCAAATTCTTTAGCAATCATCTTGAAAATTCCTTTGTCAAGTTAGGATAGGGTTGGTGTTGGCGAGTATAATACTCTACCAAAACCTTACTATCTGTTATAGTTACAACAGCGTAAAGCTTCTCATTTATTGGTCCTCTTGGCTGCAAAACACTACCTGGATTGATAAAAATAGTTTTACCATTTTTCCAAGCATCTGCACGATGAAGATGACCATATAAACAAATATCCGCGTCTTCTTGCTGAGCTAATAAATCCAATTTATCCCAGGTAAAATTAATCTGATGGAGATGACCATGGGTTTGAACAATAACAGCATTATCTATTTTTGTAACCAAAACTTCCGGATAACCTGAATCATAATCACAATTTCCTGTGACCACATGAATGCCTTCCCATATAGGATCTGAGCTAGGAAGTTCGGAATCCCCATTGTGAAAAATAGCATCCACTTTTCCCAAATAATGATTCTTTATATCTTTTACAATGTCACGATCTCCGTGAGAATCACTCATTACAACTAATTTTCTAATTGCCATTTTGGAAATACCTCCATCAATTTACGGACAGCTTGCCCACGATGTGATAGATTATTTTTTTCTTGTGCGCTCAATTCAGCTGCTGTCCTACTACCTTCTCCGACAATAAAGAGCGGATCATAACCAAAGCCATTTTCCCCCTTAGGTTCCGTACCAATATAACCTGGCCACTCTGCTTCAACTACCAAACTTTCTTTATTTGGAGCTGACACGACTAAGGTTGTATGAAACTGTGCTGAACGTCTTTCTTTGTCAAATACCATGGCTAATTCATGCAATAATTTGGCATTATTACGAGCATCTGTCGCGTCAGGACCTGAAAAACGAGCAGACCATACCCCTGGCAAACCACCTAAAGCATCTACTTTTAATCCGGAATCATCTGAAATTACCATTTTTCCAGTTAATTTTGAAATAGTCTCTGCTTTAAGTCGAGCATTTTCTTCAAAGGTCATACCAGTCTCTTCAACTTCTGGTAAATCTGGGTAATCATTTAAATTTTCAACTTTGAGTCCTAATTTCCCAAATAATTCTCTAAATTCCTTCGTTTTTCCTTCATTGTGAGTCGCAATTAATATGGTATCCCCAAAATTATTATCATTCTTTAAATCAAAGAATTTTTCTAAAGAAGTGCCCTCTTTAGGTAAGTGAACTAAGAACAACTGATCATCTTCACTAACTAAGATGGCCCCTTTATGTTGAGTCACTTTGATATGCCTTGAATACTCTTGATTAATCATATCAACGAGGAATGCTAATAATTGAAAATCCGAAGTCATCTGCACAACGTGAAGCTGTAGACCTTCAACTTTCAAAGTTGATAATAGACGATGAAAAACATCTTGGATAGCTTCGTAAGATTCATCATTACCAAAACAAGTAAAATAATTAAAAGCTTGGAAACTACCTAAAAACCAATTGCCTTCAGTTTTACTTTCAAAAATTGTTTTTGTCATAATACGATACGCTCCACATTTATTTCTTGACTAAGCCATTGTTCTGCAATTTCTTTAAAACCTTTTGGGCTGGCGGTTGTGTAAAAGTGATGACCACCGTGTTTATTTTGCCAATTATGGTTTATCTCAAAATAGTTCAATAAAACAGAAATATCACGAACGGTTTCTGCGCCACTATCAATTAATTTAACCTCAGCCCCCATAACATTTTGAATGATGGGACGTAATAGGGGATAATGCGTGCAACCTAAAATTAAAGTATCTAATTTACCAACTAATGGGGACAACGTTTCATAAACCACCTTTTTGGCTAAACTAGAAGACATCTGATTTGATTCCACAATTGGAACAAATTTCGGACAAGCAAGGGATACCACAGCAGTATTTGGAGACAAAGCTTGAATTTTTTGACGATAAGCATCTGATTTAACAGTCATGGGAGTACCTATAATACCAACTTTCCCTAAATTAGTTGATTTGATAGCTGCGCTAGCTCCTGGTAAAATAACGCCTAAAACAGGGATGTCTAGTTTTTCTTTAATTTCTTGCCAGGCAACTGCAGTTGCTGTATTACAAGCTATAACAATCATCTTAACATTTTTAGTCAATAAGAAGTTAACCATCTGCCAGGTAAACTCTCTAATCTGTTGAGCAGGTCTAGGACCATACGGAGCTCTAGCCTGATCTCCAATGAAGATTACTTCCTCTTCTGGAAGTTGACGGAACATTTCCTTAACAACCGTTAAACCACCTACACCAGAATCTAGAAAGCCAATAGGCCTACTATCCATTTTTATTCCTCCAATATTAGTGACTAAAAGAGGCTGGACAACAGTCCTAGCCTCTCTATACAATAACCAATCAGTCAAATCTACACTTGACCAAGTTTGCCCAAATCTTGTCTAGAAATCTGATGGACTATCACTCACTATTTCATCACTAAACGCTTCAATGCTAAAACACTCTTATTTTTTAGTTTTGATAGCTGTTTTTGCGTGTTTTACAATATTACGGTATGTTTGTTGAACTTTAGCTTCACTAGGTTTTTGTCCCATTTGACTCATCATTTCACGAATAGCATCCGGTGTTAAACGAGGGTGCTCTCCAATCTCTTTTTCAATTTGTTTACGAGCAATAAAAATGCCTCCCACGAGACCACCAAACAAAGCGACGATAATTAATAAAATCCAAATAGTTGTTGACATCTATTCATTCTCCTCATTTATTTACATGACTCATTATAGCAAAAAAAGAAAGAGTTTACAAATATATGTAAACAAAATCAAAGCCTCTATCGTCCTTGTCACGTCAATACATTATTAAATTTTCACTAGAGCATGGTTAAGCACATAGTCGAGTCCTTTATCTTATCCTAAGTGTTTTCCCCAACTTTTGTGTCATCCATTTCCAAATGAAGAGAGCTATGTAAAAATCTACCAATCCATGTAGCAAAGAGCCTAGTCCTATCAAAGAAAATAGTGACCATAAATAAGTTGAACTACTGTTAGAAGTCATTGTGATTATATAAACAGTAATAAATTCGAGCAGACCATGAATTATGTTAATAGCTACAGCAAATAACAATGTTTGCCATTTACTCATCAATAAAGAGGGCTTTGACTTAATCAAGAAAGCCGCAATTAATGCAAATCCGATATGTGATAAAGCTCTAAGAACGATTACAATCGGAAAACCAGCTAGTAGAAATCCAAGTCCTGTCCCTAAAGCTACCAATATTGCAACTGGAACAGATATAAAAATACTTAAAAATAAAGGTACATGGCTTGCTAAGGTGAAAGAAGCAGGCCCAATAATTATTTTAGCAGGCATGATTATAGGAATCATGATTGCAAAAGCTACTAAAATAGAAGTATAAGAAACCATTTGTGTTGTTTTTTTTGACATTTTTATCTCCTTTGAAGCTATTATACAAAATAACCTTACAGGTGTAAAGACACCTGTAAGGTTATTTGTCTATGTATAAAATTCCTGCTTTTTTTAGAGCCTCACATATTTGGTCAAAAACTGACTGATCTTGACAAGAAATCATATGTGTATGTAGACCATCTGTCAAAGAGGATAGCAATTCTGCATTGGAAACTTTTAATTTAGCAGTAAAATTATCAATGTCTTTTTGGCTTTGAATGTTTAAGGGAGCAGTCAGCATCCCATAAATAGGGTGCTCTACCTCCACATTCATAATGATTCCTTGATACCGCAAAATAATTTCCAGTTCTTCTTCTGTCTGTTCTATGCCATGCTGACAAACCAATCTAGCTGTGAATTGATGAGTACTTAGAGCACTGGACATAAGGTATCCTTTTGGGGTAGAAATAATATCACATTGTTGTGCACGCAATAAGGCAATATCTCCAACAATCACCTGCCTACTAACACTAAAAATCTTTGCTAATGTGCTTGCCGATATAGCTTCTTTTGTTCCTTTTAAAGTCGTTAAAATATTTTCTCGACGCTCCTGTGCCTTCATATAACAAATTCCTTCTTTGGTGTTATTTCACAATTAAAAACTGGCTAGAATATCTAACCAGTTAGCCTCAATCATTTCGTGCAAAAAGACGAAGAATATTTAAGAATAGATTAATAAAATCAAGATAAAGGCTTAGTGCCATCGAAACTGCCCAACCATCTGCGACTTGGCCGCCTTGGCTATTGTAGACATATTTAATCATTTGGTTATCGTAAGCAATCAATCCAGAAAAGATGATGACACATACGATACTAATGATATAACTCATACCCCCACTACCGATAAATAAATTAACAAGACTTGCAATTAAAATCCCAATTAAAGCAGCCATTAACGCTTTACGCATACCTGATAAATCTTTTTTAGTCTTAGCTCCAATCAAAGCCATTGCAAAGAAAACAGCCGCAGATGTTATAAAAGCTTGAAGAACTGTAGTTTGCGTGTACCTTGCGATAATGAAACTTAAAGTAAACCCATTCAAAGCTGAATAAATCAAAAATAATGGTAATGCAGCTGGTGTGTTTCGACGCGCCGCTCCACTAGCAACAAAGACTAAAACCAATTCTAAGATGATTGCTCCAAAATACAACCCTGGCATTTTTTGCATGATGGCAATCATATTTTGTGGAAACATATACAGCATAATCGCAGAAACAGCAGCTGACAAACCTACTCCTATCCCTACAAGACCGTAAATCTTAGCAAAAAATTGATTCAGCCCTGAATCAGATTGTGTGTAAATGACGTTATCATTCATATGTATTTTCCTATTCTAAATTTTAATGATTATGACTACCTAAGAATTTGCGACTAAAACGGATAGGTTTCTTAAAAATACGTTTGAGTGGACGAGAAGCCTCTCGTACTGCCCAATACTTATCAACCATAGTCACAATATAACTTTCTTTATAACGTGGCGGTGCAATAGTCGCTCCCCACATGTGCTTCAAAATAATATCTTCTTCTCTAGCGTTTAAATCAGTTAATTTTCGCGCATTACGAACCGCTATCCTTGGATGAACCCAGGCATGGCTCTTGTTAAATTTCGTTACACGCCAATCATAATAAAAGAAATCATGTAGTAAACCACCTCGAGCAGTACTACTCGCATCCCAACCAAACTTCTTAGCAATTTTATAACTTGTATAACTAACATTTATAGAATGCTCTAAGCGAGTTGAGTGATGATGTTGGACAATAGCTTCGAGTTTTTGGAAACGTGGATGGTCAATAAGGTGACCGACCAAATCCATGAAGTCCTTATCGTCTTGATACTTTTTCATTATAATCACCCCTCTGGGGATATTATAACATATGAACTTAAATTAAGCTGAAAATGACTACTCCCGCAGCTACTGCTACATTAAGACTTTCTGCTTGTCCAGGCATTTCAATATGTGCTAAAACATCTGCTTCTTCTGTCATAGTTTTGGAAATTCCCTGTCCCTCATTTCCCATGATTAAAGCAAAATAATCATATTTAGGGAGATTCTTATAATTTACCGATTGTTCAGATAAAGTTGTCGCAATCATAGTTATCCCTTCTGCTTTACAAAAGTTAACAAACTGCTCTATTTCTACCCTAAATACTGGTAAATGAAAGTGACTGCCTTGCATAGAACGAAGTGTTTTTTGGTTATACAAATCAGCAGATTTCTGAGATAAAAAAACAGCATCAAAATTCGCTGCATCTGCAGTTCGAACCATTGTTCCTAGGTTTCCTGGATCCTGCACATCTTCTAATACAAGAAAACGTCCTTTTTTAATATCTGTCCATCTTGTCTCTTGAAAGGCAATCTCAGCTACAATCCCTTGAGGAGTCTGTGAGTCAGTTAATTCTTTCAAAACATCATCTGTAACAACAATAGCTCTCTCGGGTTTTCTCAAACGATCTATTGCCGTTTCTGTCACAAAAATATTTAAAAATTGTGCACCATATTTTTCAGCTTCCTCAAATAAATGCCAGCCTTCAATAAGATATGAAGATTTCCGATATTTTTTTTGTAACAACTTTTTCGTTTTTTTAATGAGATTATTTGATTTTGAAGTTATAATAGTAGTCATAAACCTATTATATCAGAAAAGAGGTCAAGTTATGAAAAAAGTTCATTTAATTGTCTCAGGGCGCGTTCAAGGAGTCGGATTTCGCTATGCAACTTATTCCTTAGCTTTAGAAATAGGTGATATTTACGGTCGCGTTTGGAATAACGATGATGGAACTGTTGAAATTTTAGCACAATCCACAGATTCAAATAAAATGACACAATTTATTCAGAAAATTCGAAAAGGACCTTCAAAATGGTCTAAAGTAACTTATGTTGATATTAAACTAGATAACTTCGATGATTTTAATGACTTTAAAATGAGTAATTAAAAATCATTCTGCGGAAGTATTGTTTAATTCTTAAAAAAAAAGTAAAATAGATAGGTATATTAAAAATTAGAGGAACTAAAAACATTGAAAAAAACATTGAAACGTATCTTATTCTCTAGCTTATCTTTGTCTATGTTATTATTATTGACAGGATGTGTTAGCGTTGATAAGGCTGGAAAACCCTATGGAGTTATCTGGAATACTCTTGGAGTGCCTATGGCCAACCTCATTACTTATTTCGCTCAACACCAAGGGCTTGGTTTTGGTGTCGCTATCATTATTGTAACCGTCATCGTACGTGTCGTTATCTTACCACTTGGACTTTATCAGTCTTGGAAAGCTAGCTATCAAGCTGAAAAAATGGCGTACTTTAAGCCTTTATTTGAACCTATTAATGAACGACTACGCAATGCTAAAACACAAGAAGAAAAATTAGCAGCTCAGACAGAATTAATGACAGCTCAACGTGAGAATGGCCTTAGCATGTTTGGCGGTATTGGCTGCTTGCCATTACTCATTCAGATGCCATTTTTCTCAGCTATTTTCTTTGCTGCACGCTATACTCCTGGAGTCTCTAGTGCAACCTTCTTGGGACTTAACTTAGGTCAAAAGAGTCTGATACTTACTGTCATTATCGCCATTCTTTATTTTGTACAATCTTGGTTGTCAATGCAAGGTGTTCCAGATGAACAACGTCAGCAAATGAAAACAATGATGTATCTGATGCCAATAATGATGGTATTCATGTCTATTAGTTTACCTGCTAGTGTTGCGCTTTATTGGTTTATTGGTGGTATTTTCAGTATTATCCAGCAGCTAGTTACGACTTATGTACTTAAGCCTAAACTACGCCGAAAAGTAGAAGAAGAATATACTAAAAATCCTCCTAAAGCCTACAAAGCTAATAACGCACGAAAAGATGTTACAAATTCAACTAAAGCCACTGAATCTAATCAAGCAATTATTACATCTAAAAAAACAAATCGTAACGCCGGAAAACAAAAAAGACGGGGATAAAACAAGCATACTAAATAATGGTGTGTTGTCCTAAACAGTTAAAGATTATTATGTAATTCAAGTAAAAAAGACTTAGTTCTATGTCCTACATAGCTAAGTCTTTTTAGTTTTGCCTAACTTTTCATATAAAAAGCACCCTAAAAGTCAGATAAAAATCTAGCTTTTAAAGTGCAAGTAATCTAGCTAACAGACTACCTTATTAATAAAGTAATCGTTTTTCCCACCAGTCTTGAATAATTGCATAAAGCGTACAAATTACCCAATAGATAAGGGCTACTAAGATATAGGCGGTCATATAGTCGGAGTAGGTTCCCCCAACTATTTTAGCATTATTAAAGATATCAGGTACCGTAATCATCGCAGTCAATGAGGAACCCTTGACCATATCTAGCAAAACATTACTTAAAGAAGGGAGTGCAATTCTTGTTGCTTGCGGAATAATAATGCCTCTATAAATCGTCGGTGTTTTTAACCCTAAAGCTCTAGCAGCTTCCCACTGACCATGATCAACAGCTAAAAGAGCTGCTCTGATAATTTCTGATATATATGCACTAGACATCATGGTAAAACCTACGATAGAAGCAGTCACAGCATCTAACTGTATCCCTATAAAAGGCAAACCAAAGTAGATAAGAAAGAGTAGAACCATTAAAGGAATCCCACGCATTAAGGAAATATGAATATTAGCTAGATACCTCAGTAAGCGGAAATGAGACATCTTCATTAGAGCTACAAAGAATCCTACGATAGCTCCTAAAATAAAGCCAACCAAGGATAATCCAATGGTATATGGTAACCCCTGAATAACACTTGGAAAAGCCTTAACAGCTAGTTCCAAATTAAAAATGGCATCCCAGTTTATCACTTATCTACTCCTCTCGAAATTTTTTATTTAACTTTAATTACTGGAATTTTATCCGTTCCAGCAGGTTCTTTTGTGAGATCTTGACCAGCATAATATTTTTCAGAGATTTTTTTCAAAGAACCGTCTTTCTTCATATCCTTGATAGCTGCATCAATTTTTGTTTTGAGGCTCTTATCTTTTTTACTCATCACAATACCTTGCTCAGTCGGATTATACTTCACATCACCCATTTTTACTTTGATAT
Organism: Streptococcus sp. 'group B'; assembly: GCF_002073795.1. Taxonomy (NCBI): domain Bacteria; kingdom Bacillati; phylum Bacillota; class Bacilli; order Lactobacillales; family Streptococcaceae; genus Streptococcus; species Streptococcus sp. 'group B'. Next base: position 1,829,288 of record NZ_CP020432.1, read on the forward strand.
CTGGATATTGTTTTGTTACATATTTTACAGCAATGACTTGTGTGTAGTAATCATTCGGAATGAAATCTGTACGTCCAGTTGATACATCTCGAAGGTAAACGTCATTAGTTACATTGTCATAAATAACAGGTTCAGCACCTTGCTGTTTTGCAATTTTCATATATTGCGTTCCAGCGCCACCACCAGCTTTTTTACCTTTCCAGTCAGATAAATCTTTTGCTGTAATCTTTGAAGAACCATCTGCACGTACAATCATACCTCCAACAGAATATTTATAAGGTTGAGAGAAATTGTATTTTTTCAAACGCTCGGGAGTTGTGTCAAAGTTATTGACAGCAACATCCACCTTACCACTATCTACAGAAGTAAATGATTCAGCAACTCCAACTTCAACAAACTTAACTTTTATCTTAAGTTTTTTAGCAATCGCTTTCATCATATCAATCTCATAACCAGTCAATTTTTTATGGTCATCATAATAACTTGTTGGATAAAGCGTTGCAGGGGTAGCAACCTTAAGGACACCATCTTTTTTAATATTGTCCCATGTTGTTTCTTTGTTAGATTGACCATTTGAGCAAGCTGCTAATGTCATTGCAGATAAACCGACTAAACCAAGTAAAATTGTCTTTTTCATAAGTACTCCTGTAGATTAAATTATATTAAAATGGTTTGGCGTACTCTATCGAAAATTAAATTTAATGAAAATTAATACATAAATTTACGATAATAATACAACCATTGTTAAGAGTACCATATTGTATCCGTTTTCGCAAAAATATTGTTTACTTTTCAAATTAATGGTAAACAGGCCCTTTGAATTGCTTCTCTTTTTCAAACAACTCTGCAACAGCAAGCAATAAATCTTCTCTCCCTTTAGCCGCTGTCAATTGTACACCTAAAGGTAGCCCCTCTTTAGTTAGATGAGTTGGTATGGCTAAAGAAGGTTGCCCTGTCAAGTTTGGCTGATGTGTAAAAGGTGTCCAGGCCATTGAGTCTTCAAACATTTTCCAAATTAAATCCTGTTGTTCACTTACTGAGAATTCTCCCATATGCCTCAATTGTTTCTGGAGTGTCTCGTCTAAATCAAATTGTCCATGAAAAGGAGCTGGTTGATTAGTTGCTGCTGTTAAAATTAAATCATAATTTTCATGAAACCTCGCCATGGTAGCTGCAAATTGATCCCATGAATCTAAGAGTTTACTGTAATCTTTAGCCAATACCCTTTGTCCACTCTGATACATAGCCCAGGTCATTAATTCCATATCGCTAAATTCCATTGAACGCCCTAAACTCTTTTCGATGTCATCAAACATTGCTGCTGTTTCAACGCTATTCATCATACAATAAGTTTTCATAGAATGAATACCATCTAAAGGTTGTTCTACTAATTCTAAATGATTCCCTTTTTGAGACAGAAAATCTGCGGCTTCTTTAATAGCTGCTTTAGCCTCACTTGATACCTTTGTTTTTAAGGGAGAATCCATCAATACTGCTATTTTTAGGGGTTTACTAACGCTAAACTCGAAAAGACTCTCTTTGCTGAGTTTTTTCAGGGGAAATGGGCTTTCTACTTGATATGATTGTAAATAATATAATAGTCGTTTTGTATCTCTAACTGACTTTGTTAAAGCAAAATGACTAGAAGCCCCTTGCCAACCTCTATAGGATGAAGGTCCAACTGGTATACGTCCTCGACTCGGTTTTAAACCAATCAAACCATTAAAACTTGCTGGAATTCTGATTGACCCTCCTCCATCACTAGCTCCTGCAATTGGAACCATTCCTGAACTAACAGCTGCGGCTGCACCACCACTAGAGCCTCCAGCATTTCTTGAATGGTCAAATGGAAGATTAACATTCCCGTGAAGTTGACCATCACTAATATTCTTAAAACCAAATTCAGGGGTATTTGTTCTTCCTAAAATAATAAACCCTAATTTTTCAAAGGACTGCACTAAATAGTCCGTTTGTTTAGCATGATAGTGTTTAAATAATTGTGAACCTGAGGTTGAGAGTTGTCCTTTTTGATTCTGTCCCAAATCTTTCAGAAGAATAGGAACTCCTGCAAAAGGAGCATTTGATTCATTTGCGTATTTGGCTGCTTGACGCGCCTCATTATATTGCTTGCTGACAACAGCATTAACGCTTACATTCTGTTCCTCGATCTTGTAGATTGCTTGCTCTACTAATTCTTGCGACGAAATCTTATGCTGTTTTATCGCTTGTACCATAGCGGTAGCATCTTTAAAAACCATATAAACACCTCATAAAATGTATTTTTATTATAAGATAACAAAAAATACTTAAAAAAAATAGAATAACGTCTAGACTCTAGATATTATTCTATGATTTATACTATTAATTTGTTTTTTCAACACTAATGATTTCAACTTGATAGCTACCAGCAGGTGATTCAATTGTAGCTAAGTCTCCTGTTTTTTTACCAATTAAAGCATGAGCAATTGGGCTTTCATTCGAAATTTTTCCTGAAAAAATGTCAGCTCCAGCAGCACCAACGATATGGTAAGTATCTTTATCATTTGTACCAACTTCTTGGACAAGGACAGTTTTACCAATTGCAACCTCATCTTTAGCAACTGCATCACTATCAATAATTTCAGCATAACGAATTTTTGTTTCTAAAATTTGAATTTGACCCTCAACAAATGCTTGTTCGTCTTTTGCTGCATCATATTCGCTATTTTCTGATAAGTCACCATAAGAACGAGCAATCTTGATACGCTCTACAACTTCTGGTCTACGAACTAATTTTAACTCTTCAAGTTCTTTTTCAAGTTGATCTTTTTCCACTTGTGTCATTGGGTAAGTTTTTTCTGCCATTTTATTTCTCTTTTCTTTTCATTTTTTCAAGTCAAAGATATAAACATGATGACTCGCACCATGTTTATAAGCTTAGTTAATTTGACTATTGATATATTTTTCAACGTTAGCCTTGTGTGTTTCAAAATCTTTAGCGTAGTATACATTTCCGGTCTTCACATCAGCGACAAAATAAAGGTAATCTGTTGAAGCAGGTTTTATAGTCGCTTCAATTGCTGAGATACTTGGACTATCAACTGGTCCAGGCATCAAACCAGTATTAGTATAGATGTTGTATGGTGATTTAATTGAAGTATTAATTTGAGCATCTTCAGCTAAACTTGTTTTATCACCTAATTTCCCCATAGCATACAAAATTGCAATGTTACTTTGAAGAGCTTGACCGGCTGATAATCGGTTATAAAAGACACTTGCTATTTTACGGCGATCTTCGTCTGTTGATCCCTCTTTTTCAACAAGAGATGATAATGTCAAAACATCATTTACAGACATATTCTTCGCTTTAATAGTGTTATAGTAAGGTGCTATCTTAGTATTCATTGTTGAAATCATATCTTCAACAAGTCCTTCTAAGGTTGTATCTTTATAATAGTTGTAGGTAGCTGGGAATAAATATCCTTCCAATTGATAAATAGCTTTTGATTTATCAGGTAAACTTCCTAGTAAATTTGGATATTTAGCTACCATTTTTTTAATAAACGTTTCATCTTGAACAAGTTTCAAGAAATCATCAGCTTTATAAGGTGTACTTGTAGTCTTTGTATCAATTTTATTAGACTCAATAGCTTTAGCAATCTGTTTAATAGTGTAACCCTCGGTAATTAATATCTTACCTAAAGCTGGTTTTGTCGGTTCTGCAGTTCCGCCTTTTTCCAATTCAGCAGCAATCTGATCTAAAGTCATACTTTTTTTAAGATTGTAGTATCCACTTTGAAAATTACTATAGTTTTTGAACTTGGAATAGTAATTAAAGACTGTGGCGCTCTTAATGACTCCTGCTTTTTCTAAAATTTGACCAATTAATTTATTCCCAGATCCTATCGGAATTTCAACTTGTACAAATTTATTTGAATTGGAATCAACAGGTTTAATAGCACTATCTACAAAACGATAACCTACAAATGCTGTCAAGAGCAATACAAGTATGATAATTGATATCAGAATACGTGCAATTCGTTTTGCCACATTATCTGCTTTCTGACGTCTTTCACGCTTGTTATGTTTGTTCTTGGCTGACAAAGCTATACCCTCTTCTTCTTTTGACAAATCCTCTACTCGGATAGGTTCCTTTGCTACGGGCTCTAACTCTGATGTCTCACCAAGTTTTACATTTTCACCTTCTGTAGGAATATCTGTTGCTCTCACAAGAAAGATTTCTTCCGTTTCTTGATTAGGCACAGCAGTTGCAACATCAGTCTTATCTGCTTTTAAATCTATGTCAGGTACATTTTCAGTTGTCCTAAATTCACTAGATTTGGAGCCGCTATCAAGCTCTCTTGAAGGTTCCATCCCTTGATTGATAACTTGTTCTTCTTGGGAAGCTAATGCTTGTTCCGCCTGACGTCTTTCTTCTTCTCGAGCAGCTTCTGCCAGAAGTTTCGCCTCAATCCGAGCCTTCTCTTGCTCTTCTAAGCGTTGCTTAGTCTCTAGCGCCTTTGCTCTAGCTTCTTGTTCGTCTTTCAAACGTTGCGCTTCATAATCTGCCATCAATTGTGCTGTTCTGCGAGCAGCTTCTTTGGCTTCTTGCTCTTTTTGATAGAGTTCTTCTTCACGCAACTTTCTCAAACGGTTAGCTTCTTCTAACTCTGCCAGAATTTGTTCTTTAAAACTTTTCTGATCATGGTTAGAATGCTGATCGTCATTAAATTCGGTCAAAGAGATTTCCTCCTAATAATAATCACAGGCAATTATATCTTAAATAGTCTATAAAATCAACAAAACTTTGACAATGTTATCTACTTTTAACAAATTGATCGTGTTGGATTATTCCAAATCATATTATACCAAAGCGAACCACCATGTTGGGAGTCAGATTCTCCCTCATCTTTAAATCCATTCATTTCATAGAAGGAAATTAAATCATCATGGCAAGTTAAACTTATACCATCTCGTTCTTGAGAAACAACCAGGTCTTTCATCGCTGCTAATAATGCTGTACCAATCCCCTGACCTTTAAAATCAGGATGTATTGATAGACTAGTAATTCCTATGAAACCACCTACCCTTACAGGGAATTCAGAAACTTTATGGAATAAATCGTCCGTTAAGTACCGACCTTTAATAACCGGTCCTTCAATGTAACCTGCTAAACGACCATTAATCTCTGCAACTAAAAAAGTATCAGTCATTATCGTTAAACGTTCTTGCATTGCTTTTTTACTCGCAGCCTCTGCTTCTGAAAAATTTATTTGTTCAATACTAATGACTTGCTGTAAATCCTCTAGGCAACCATTTCTAATAATCATACTCATCTCCTTAATTTCTTTATGAAATTCTCTTGATAAAGTCAGATAGAGGACTGAGAAACTTCTCTCAGCCCTTACCATCAACTTATTGTGTATTTTTAGTTAGGTTAGCTAATAATTCTTCAAAAGAGCGCTCATACAATTGAATGTCTCCAGCACCCATAAAGACATAGACAGCATTATCATGATTGAGTAAAGGCGAGACATTTTCGACTGTCACTAAATCTGAGTGTTTGACAATCTTAGCAGCTAAATCTTCTACCTTCACCTCACCATTATCTACTTCTCTAGCAGAACCATATATTTGAGCGAGATAAACGCTATCCGCTTGACTCAAGGCATGGGCAAATTCGTCTAAAAGAGCTATCGTACGAGTGAACGTATGCGGTTGGAAAATAGCTACAATTTCTTTTGACGGGTATTTTTGTCGAGCAGCATCTAATGTCGCAATAATCTCAGTAGGATGGTGAGCAAAGTCATCAATAATGACAGTATCGTCAATAATCTTCTCAGTAAAACGACGCTTTACCCCTGAAAATGTCTTCAAATGCTCAGCTACTAATGCCATATCAATTCCCATTATGTAAAGGTTAGCAATAACAGCAGTTGCATTTAAGATATTATGTTTACCGTATGCTGGTACATGAAACTGACCAATTTCTTCTTGGTTATAGAAAACCTTAAAGTCAGAACCATTAACAGTTCGAGTGATGTCTTTTGCTATAAAATCATTTGAATCTTCAAAACCATAATAATATATTGGTGCCTCAGAAGTGATTTCATGAAGTTTTGGATCTTCTCCATAAATGAATAAACCTTTTTGAACTTGCTTAGCATAGTCATTAAAGGCATTGAATACGTCCTCTAGGCCTGTAAAATAATCAGGATGGTCAAAATCAATATTGGTAATAATTGAGTATTCTGGATGGTACGGCATAAAATGACGTTCGTATTCATCAGCTTCAAACACAAAGTAATTAGCATTAGCAGAACCACGTCCTGTACCATCTCCAATTAGGAAAGAAGTGTCTGTAATATTTTTTAAAACATGAGCTAATAAACCTGTCGTTGAGGTTTTTCCATGTGCCCCAGCTACACCTAGACTAGTGAACTGACGCATAAAATCTCCGAGAAATTCATGATATCGTTTAAAATGATAGCCCTTTTCAATAACATAAGCCAACTCTTCATTGTTATCTGGACGAAAAGCATTTCCTGCAATAATCTCTAAATCCTCACTGATATTATTCGGTGAGAAAGGTAATATAGTTACACCTGCTTGCTCTAAACCACGTTGGGTAAAATAATATTTGTCAACGTCACTTCCTTGGACGTTATGTCCCATTTGATGAAGCATCAGTGCTAGGGCACTCATTCCGGATCCTTTAATACCAATAAAATGATAAGTTTTTGACATGGTCTCTCCTTAATTAATGTCTTTAAAACGTGTCAGATTTAATTCTTGAGCCTTGGCTCTTTCTTTATGAAACTGATTGTCTTGTTTATTGTAAACTTGACTGCGTTTCAAAAAATCAAAATTATTTTTCTTTGTTTTTGGGTTCGGTGTATTATCAGGTTCTTGAAATATGATTGGAATTTCTGCTAATATATAGCTTTCCTGCTGTAAACGATCAGAAAGATGACTTAGTTCAGTCACCTTTCGCTGAGTTTGTTTTTTCGGTACTGTTGCCTTCAATTGTTGCTGAAAAGCTTCCTTTGATGGCGCCTTAAATTCCTGTTTCGCATAGTAAGCTTGTCGTTTCTCCCGAACAGACCTCTTTGCCTCTTGTCGAGATTTGCTCAACTCTGTCGCTTTTTTTACAAAACTCTGCGGTGGTACAGGATCATTTTCAATTACCTTAGGATGTGATATTTCTTCATGTTCATAATTGCTTTTGACCATGCTTTGATATGTTTTTTCTTGATAAAAGCCTCGAATGTTGTTAATTAAATCTTCATTATCATAAAGATTCATCTTTACAAGCGGAGACATTACTGGTTCATCATCTGCTATCAACGGAAATCGTCTAGAGCCTCTATTCACATTATCACTTCCTTTCTACAACAGACCTATTATAAACTAATTTTTCTGTTTTTTCAAAGTTTTCAACTAAGTAAAGCTTATCAGATTGGTATTTTTCATTCATTTATATAAAAAAGAAAGCGAGAGACCACTTTCTTTTTTATATTATAGTCACATCATCATATTTATTTAGAAACTCCAAGTATCTCTCGAATATCATCTACGCTCATGCTAGCATGGGTTTCATTTCCATCCAGAACTGTTGTAACCAAATGTTTTTTAGTTTCTTGCATTTCTAGAATTTTTTCTTCGATTGTGCCTCTAGTAATCAAGCGATAAACCTCGACATTCTCTTTTTGCCCCAACCTATGTGCGCGACTAATCGCCTGCATTTCAACAGCTGGATTCCACCACAAGTCAATCAGAACAACGGTATCAGCTCCTGTAAGGTTGAGACCAACGCCACCAGCTTTTAAAGAAATCAAGAAAGCATCTTTTGATCCTGCATTAAATGCTCTGGTCATTTCATGACGTTCATTTGCTGGTGTAGAACCAGTAATTTTATAAGTTGTAAGCCCCATAGCTACCATCTCACGTTCTGCGATATCTAACATACCCCTGAACTGAGAAAAAATCAGAGCACGATGTCCATTTTCCTTAATTTGTGTTAAAAGTTGACGTAGGCTTTCTAACTTACCGCTTTCACCATCATAATCCATAAAAAGACGTGGAGTGTCACAAATTTGACGTAATCGTGTGATGCCAGATAAAATTTCAATTTTACGACGATTTAAGTCAGCGTCACTAGAATGTTGGATACTTTCTTGAATTTGGCGTAATTGCGCCAAATAGATAACTTTTTGACTGTCTGTCATTTCATTTGGATAGTTCATTTCAATCAAATCCGGTAATTCTGGGAGAACTTCTTCTTTTCGACGTCTCATCACAAATGGTTTGATATAACGAGCAACTTGTTTAGGGTTCAACTTCAAAAACTCTTTCTTACCAGGTAATAAACCAGGTAAAATGATCTGGAAAATGGACCAAATTTCTAACAGTTTATTCTCAATAGGTGTTCCCGATAATGCAAAACAGTTTTTGACCTCAAAAGATCTCAAGCTATGGGCTATTTTAGTTTGAGCATTTTTCATAACCTGTGCTTCATCCAAAATTAAATAATCATAATTTCCTTCAGAATAAGTCTCAAAATCCTGCCTAAATGATGAATAACTTGTAATGATTACTTGATGACGTTCAGCAATAATTTCATCTCTACGAATCTTAGAACCATAGGCAACTGCTACATCTACGTCTGGCGCAAATTTGTGGAATTCATCTTGCCAATTATAAATTAAACTTGATGGTGATAAAATAAGCACACGAGAATCTCTAGTTAGTTTTGTACTTAAAAATGAAATCGTTTGAAGTGTTTTTCCAAGCCCCATATCATCAGCTAAAATCCCTGCAAAGCCATAATGATCTAACATACTTAACCAACGGACACCTGTAAGCTGATAATCGCGCAAGGAAGCTGAAACAGATAGACCAGGTATTTTAAACTTTTCTGGGTGTCTCAAATCTTCAATCAATTGGTAAAAATGTTGTGAAAAGCTAACATTATCTTGATTTGCAAACAGTTCTGATAATTGAAATGCTGCAATATTATCTAATTCAATATGCCCATTCTTTGCTCGTCTAGCTCTCAACCCTTGCAAAGTTGCACTTACTTTCTTAGTTTCTTCATCAAAAATAACTAATTGCCCTGATTTATTCACAAAATAAGGATTATTGTCAAACAAAGCTACCAGAGCTTGATCAACATCGTTTTCCAGTAAATCAGAGAAATCAAAAGAAATATCTAGCAGGCTTCCCTTAGCTTCAATATCAATTTGCGGTCGTTCTATGAGACGATAACTTTCCAATTTTGCGGATAAGCTCACTGTTCCCATTTTTTTAAATTGTGGAAGCATATAGGTATAAAAATCGTATAATTCTTGTGCACTGTATGCTGGATGGCTGGTTGAAAAGTGGGGTGCAAAGCCATATTTTTCTAAGAGTTTAAATACTTTTTCTTCATGTTTGAAGTGACTAGCAAATGTTAACTGTTCTAGTTCTTGACGATTATGAACAGTTAAATCATTACCATAATCAAATACCATTTGCAATAAAATTTCATTTTGACTATTAATATCGAACTCAAAATTTACCTTAAAATCATGAATAGAGAAGCTCCGTGGAGCATCCACTAGTCCAATCTCCTTAAAATCCAGTAAATGAGCTGCTAACTTATCTTGATCATCTAAATCAAAATGGATATGTTTTGCTAAATCTCCCTCAATGGGAAGACTACGAATAGCCGTTACCATCTTTTCTTGCTTCAAATTAAGATGGTAGAAAGTATCGCGATAAAACAAATAAGAATTCGCAAATAGTGGTTTTAAGTCTTTCTCTTTGATTTCTAATTCAATTGATTGCCTATGGACAATAACCTTAAATTGATAAAGATGATCCTCACCTTCTAATTCCTTAAAGTAGAGGTGATTAAATTGATGAAAATCACTTTCAAATGAAAAATTTTCTAAAGCATTCATCAAAGTAACACCCTCTTCAAAAAAACCACGAGTGAGACTAAGGTGACGACCTTGATTTGGTAAAATAAACTCTAGATCAATTTTGCTTGAATGACTTGGAATGAGCCTCCATAAAAATTCTATCAATTCTTGACTGGTCTCATCAAACTGTATCAAAGACAAAGTTTCAAAGTATTGTTTTCCAATCTGATAATAAGCTTCTTTTCGAACAGTATTTAAAAAGGCTTTGATGTCACGAATAACATAACTTCTATCATCAGGCAGTCGTCTAATTTTTAAAGTCCACCAGATATCATTAGCATAAGGATTTTGTTCTCCTTGAGCCGATAATTGATATTTTATAGTATCATCTTCATTAATAATTAGACTATCTAAAAAAACACTACCAAAAGAGGTTTTCTTCTTAGTTTCTTGTTGACTTTCTTGTTGAACTTGAACTTTAGATAAGATTGCTTTACCTTCTGGATCGTTTTTCAAGAAATGCTCCAGAGCAGCTAAATGTTGACAATAGCCTTTTCTTGCAAAAAAATCACAAGAACATTTTGTTTCTTCTGTTACTAATGAATATTCAATCTGACAATCCCCAACTTTAGCTTTTAATAGATTACCTTCTTGAGAAATCAAGGACACCAAACCTTGTTCGTAGAGTTCTATACCTTGATTTCGAATACGTCCTGGAATCATTCTACTCATTATGCTACCACCTTCATCTTATCCCTTAATTATAACAAAATTCAAGTCCAATTTCTTGTAAAAATACTAAATTGATTGTTTTTTGATACAGTAACAAATAAAAAAGGCTAAAACAACTGTCCTAACCTTCTATTTCAATTTCAACAATAAGATGTTATTTACGTTTACGTGCTATTAGATTAATTGGTGTTCCTTCAAAAACAAATGCTTCACGGATTTGATTTTCTAAGAAACGAAGATATGAAAAGTGCATCAATTCTTCTTCGTTAACAAAAACAACGAAAGTTGGTGGTTTAACAGCAACTTGAGTTGCGTAGAAAATCTTAAGTCGTTTTCCTTTATCAGTTGGTGTTGGATTAATAGCAATAGCATCCATAATCACATCATTTAATACAGCAGACGGAATACGTTTGTTTTGACTTTCGCTAATACGTTTAATCATATCTGGTAACTTGTGCAAACGTTGCTTTGTCTCTGCAGAAACAAAGATAATTGGCGCATAAGACAAGAATTGGAAGTTATCACGTATATCAGCTTCCCACTGACTGACAGTATGATTGTCTTTTTCGATAGTATCCCATTTATTAACTACAATAATAATACCTTTACCAGTTTCATGTGCAAACCCTGCAATACGCTTGTCATACTCACGAATACCTTCCTCTGCATTAATCACCATAAGAACAACATCTGAGCGGTCGATGGCGCGCATAGAACGCATAACAGAATATTTCTCTGTGTTTTCATATACCTTACCAGATTTACGCATACCAGCAGTATCAATCATAGTATACTCTTGCCCCTGGCTATCAACGAAATTAGTATCAATAGCATCGCGCGTAGTACCAGCAACTGGGCTAGCAATAACACGGTCTTCCCCAAGGATGGCATTAATTAAACTAGATTTCCCAACATTTGGACGTCCAATCAAACTAAAACGAATAATATCTGGATTTTCATTTTCCTCTTCTACCGGAAGATTTTCCACAATAGCATCCAATATATCACCAGTACCAATACCATGAACTGATGACAAGGGATAAGGATCCCCTAAACCAAGAGAGTAGAAATCGTAAATATCATTGCGCATCTCAGGATTATCTACCTTATTAACAGCTAAAATAACCGGTTTATTGGTCTTATAAAGAATACGTGAGACATACTCATCTGCATCAGTCACACCTTCTTTACCCGACACAACAAACACAATAACATCAGCCTCTGTCATAGCAATGTCTGCTTGGTGCTTAATTTGCTCCATAAACGGTGCATCAACATCATCAATCCCACCAGTATCAATTAATGAAAACTTACGATTTAGCCACTCACCCGTTGTATAGATACGATCACGAGTGACTCCTTCAACGTCCTCAACAATGGAAATACGTTCTCCTGCAATTCTGTTAAATAATGTTGATTTTCCAACATTCGGACGACCAACAATAGCAACTGTAGGTAATACCATAATTCTCCTCTCACTATTGGGAATACTCCCAATTCCATTCTATTTTATTAACGGCGATTCGGTCCTTCTAAGTGGAATTCTATCGCTAAATACCGTACGCGCTCCATAACTCGTTTTGCTTGCCAAGTTTCGTCGCTTCCTTTTATATTAGCCCATTTTCTTTCCAAATCGTTAAAACTATAATTTGACGTAAAGAAAGTGGGCAACTCTTCTAGCATACGATGTTGTAATATAACTTGTAAAATCTCGTCACGAACCCAGGACGTTGCCTGTTCAGCCCCAATATCATCTAAAATCAAAATCGGAACACTTTTCACAGCATCAATTTCATCTTTTACAGTTCCGCTTGAAATAGCATTTTTGACATCAATAGCAAAACTAGGGAAATGAAGAAGAGTCGTTGACACACCCTTTCTCTCTGATAATTCCCTCGCCATTGCTGCCATTAAATAGGATTTCCCAACCCCCATATCTCCATATAAATAAAGCCCCTTGTGATTATATGAAGGATAAGTCTCTACAAAATCAAGCAGTTGTGACATAGCTTTCATTCGACTCTCGTTATTAATATCAAAGTCAGTCATTCTGATATTCCGATAGGACTTGGGTAGATTAACTAAATTAATACGATCACTGATAGCTTGTTTTTTTTGTGCTTCAATTAACTCTCGTGTTTCTAAATAAGAAACATCTGCATAACCTTCATTCATAACCAAAATAGGCTCATAGCCTTTAGCAATATATTGACTATCCTTATTTTTAAATTTCTGACGCTCAATCAAAAATTGATTAAATTTAGACATGCTGATATTTATTTCACGCTGAGAAAGTTGGTGGGTTTTAATGAACTCCGCTACCTGAGCATCTGCTAAAATCATTTGAATAAGCTCATCATTTGTATTACGAGGCACTCTCCCTTGATTTTCTAATGCTTGTCCCACTGATTTCATGATTCACCATCCTTTCCTAATCGTTCTAAACGCTTGAGGGCATCTGTTTTAAACTGTTCTAATTCAATTTCTTTTTCTGGGCTAACCTCATCTTTATAATCAGGATTACTCCATTCAGGAACATTCGATTGTTTCTTCTTCGTTTCTGTTTTAGTCCTTACTTTTTGATCTGAAAAATCACGAATTTTAAGCACAGCATCTTCGGCCGTCATAACATTCTGAAAGGCAAAATCATTAGCAACTTTCATGATATAGGCCTTATTTAAGTTAGCAGATTTTGTCTTATTCAAGGTATATAAAACCATAACATTAATGACTTCGTCTAGGAAATTCATTTTTGCCAAATCCTCAAGTAAAGTCTTCTCACCACTTGTTGTCACTGCCTTACGGCTTCTCTTGATTTTTTCAAGGAACACTAGAGCACTATCATTTTTAGATTCCCTTAGTATGACCTTTTCATTATTTGTAAAACTCTGATTATCTTTAATATGCTGCCCCTCATTTTGTTGAAGTTTCATTCGCTGAGGCGCAATCATTCCATTGATAGCTGTTTGTTTTGCTAATTGATAGGTATCATACCAATTTAAATGATAAAGTTCTGATACACTATAAATACCTAAGACATCATCTTTTTCATTGTTAAAACGTAAGCCATCTCGCATCATCAAACGTTTGAAACTTTCCAAGTCAAAAACATTTTTACTCCGGTTTACCTCTTGTTTTGGTTGTCCTAAATCCGAGAAAACATCTGTAAATTTTTTAGAGATATCTCTAGCATTTTTAGGTATTTTCATATCTAATTCTGCCACTGCTACCTCTCCTATACGTTTTTCTAACAAACGACGATAGATGGGATTAGATAAAAATAACTCATTTGACATAGCTTGATTCAACTTAACAAGGTAAGTACCTGTGGCTTGGTAAACAGTCAACAAATCCAAAGCTGTTAACATTACCAATGCATCTTGAAATCTTGGCATCCCGTATTGCAGATGATTGAGAACCTCTGAAAATTTATGACGTCGTATTCCGTCATCAAAAAAATGAACAAAATAATCATAGAGTGCCATGGCATCACTTCCCATAATTGGGAAATACAATTGTATTAAACTATTACTATCATAAACAATCTTATTTTGCTTAATATATGTAAACTCATCTATTGGACTCATCACACGCTACCACTCTTTTTACTCCGTACGCGCTTTGTAATTTGTTGAAGTAGTTCTTCAATTTCATCTACATCTTTAAAAGATTTATAAACACTAGCAAAGCGCACATAAGTAATCTCATCTAATTCGGCGAGTTCATCCATCACTAAATTTCCGATAGTGATACTAGAAACCTCATCTTCATACTCACTCCTAATTTTACGTTCGATACGTAAGATACAATTTTCAATATCTTCGCTCGAAACAGGGCGTTTTTGAGCACTCTGAATAATACCATTCAAAATTTTATCTCGAGAAAATTGCTCGCGAGTACCATCTTTCTTTATGACTAAAAGAGGCAATTCTTCCAAACGTTCAAATGTTGTAAAGCGGTTGCCACATTTTTCGCACTCTCTCCGGCGTCTGATAGTCGTACCTTCTTCAGCTTGTCGGCTATCAACCACACTAGATTTATTATAGCCACATTTTGGACAACGCATGTCAACACCCCTATTCTATCATATCATTTAATCATCTTATTTTAACACAAATTCAGTAATAACAAAAGAAGCGCCTCTCTTATCACCTCATCATATCAAAACACAAAATAATCCTTATGCCTTTTATCATTAAGCATAAGGATTTTTCTTATATTTCTTTAGTTTCTTCAAATTTTTTTATAGGAATGCGAACAATGAATTCAGTCCCTTGATTTAGTTCACTTTTAATATCCACCTTTAAATGGTAAGCATCCATAATTTGTTTAAACACTGAAAGCCCGATACCTAAACCAGCTTGTGTACTTTCTCTGTTACGTGATTTATCAGTTCGATAAAAACGATCAAAGATAAACTCAATATCTTCATCTGAGATACCTTCTCCTTTATCTTTTACAACTACTGTCGCAAAATCATTGTCTACTGATAAAACAACACTGACTTCTTTATAACTAGGAGAGTACTTGATAGCGTTATCAATTAAGATCATGAGAGCTTGCTCAAAATGTATCTTATATATCTTTCCCCAAACGATATCTGAAATATTATTTTCAAAAATAAATTGAAAATCTTCTCTCAAAATACGGAAATTTTCAATAACAACTGATATAGAGCTTGATAAATCTGTCACTTCATCTTGATGAAGTTCCAAGCTTCCTTGGACGCGAATCATATTTAACATGTCATTAATCATTAAGGACATACGATCTGCCTCATGGTATGCCGCTGCTAAACTTTCTTCAAGAATTTCTGGATCATCTTTCCCCCAACGTTGTAATAAACCAATATGACCCTTTACAACAGCGACAGGCGTTCTTAATTCATGACTAACATCACTAATGAATTGTGATTGTCGACGAGTATAGTCTTCCAACTGATCCAACATCCCATCAAAAATCCTAGACAATTCTCCAATTTCGTCTTCTGAACGGACCTTACTTCTAATTTCTAAATTACTAGGATTTTCAGATATCTGATGCATTAAGTCGTGTAAATTTTTAACCGGACGAACAATACGCTTAGTAGCACTATTAATAACGACCAAGGCTAAAACAGTCCCTAAAACTTCCATCATAATCAAGAAAACAATGATGTTTTGCCTCATACTATAATAACGACCTAAATTATAGAAAATTTGAACGTATCCAAGCAACTGTCCTGTTTTTTGAGAGTAGATTGCTTTTGTACCAACAAAACCTTCCATATCTGCAACTTTAGAGATGATAACTTTTCCCATGGATTTACCAATAGTTGGCATACCCGTTCTCAGTGTAGAAAAAACTGGTTTCCTGTTGACATCGTATAGGGTCATTTCTTGATTAACATAAAGAATACTATCGATTGACTCGCCCGTTCTAACAATTCCATTTTGACGCTTATGAGGATAGATGTCATCCGCAAAAACCTGGTTGTACAGGATCTCTAAAATATCATCGGATGTCAAACTAGAGTTCGCTTGCGACAAACGAACTCTAGTTTTTTCTAATGACCTACCGACATTAATTTTTTCCCTGTGAAGGACGTATCTTGTTGCCGAAGTATAAACTAAAACAGAAAATACTGTAAATAGGCTAAAAAATAAGATAAAAACTAATTGCGATAATTTTTTTGACAGAGGTTGTTTTACCCCTATAAACTGATCTTTTTTATTTTTCACGAATCACATAGCCCATTCCGCGAACAGTTTGAATATATGATTCACGGCCTGGGATATCAATTTTACCTCTTAGGTAACGGATATAAACATCAACAACGTTTGTCTCTGCTGCCACATCGTATTTCCAAACATGTTCTAGCAACTCTTCTCGTGTCATAACACGATTCATATTTGTCATCAAGACATTCAACAAATCAAATTCACGTTTTGTTAGTGAAATTTCCTCATCACCACGCATCGCTGAACGATTATGAGTATTTAATGACAAATCACGGAAACTACCACTATCACCTTTTTCTTTTGTCTTCGTTTCAATTTCTTGGCGTCGGAAAATCGCTCTAACACGTGCTAATAATTCTTCGATTGCAAACGGCTTAACAATATAATCATCTGCTCCACGATCAAGACCAGCTACAATATCCATAACAGAATCACGTGCTGTCATCATCATGATATAGGTTGTTTTTTCAGCCTGCAGGCGACGTGTGATTTCGAAACCATCCATCTCTGGAAGCATTAAATCCAGTAGAATCAAATCAAAATCTTTTTCTAATGCTGTGTCCAATCCTTCACGACCGTTTGTTTCAACAACAACATCATATCCTTCATGTAGTAGTTCTAACGAGACGAAGCGAGCTAAATTTTTCTCATCTTCGATTATTAAGATCTTTTTACCCATCTACACCAACCTTCTTATTCTTTACTTAACACTATCAATTATTTTTTAGAATATCTAGATAAAAAACAAGATAGCCCACATTTTACTAACGTTTCTTTAAATAAATAAATCGCCATCCCAAACAATTGTTCGATAGCGAGACTTAATTTTTATTATTGAGTAGTGTCCTCTGTCACTTTTCAATTCTACTAAAAAAAAATTAAAATATCAACTGATGTTATTAATAATTTTTATCTAATCACTATCAAACATACCTTCTAAGGCTGCGAAAGGATTAGATTTTTCTTTTTCTTTAGCTTGTTTTTCTTCATACTGCTTTTCAGTCATTAACGACCAATTTTTACCTGATAAATCCGCTTCTACCCCAACCTCATCAGCTGCCAGAACACGAAGAGGTATATTTAACAAGATATTATCGATAACGCTTTCTTCTAAATTAATATCATCTTCCTCTAATATTAAGACCAACTCCTGATCAACGAGCTCTTTTTTAGTGCTAACATTTTCAGCTTCAATAAAAACTTCATTAATAGTTTGCTTTTCAGATAAAACAACTGGTTTCATAGAACGACTAGACGGTAATGTAATATCGTAAGCCATATTATAGTCAAGTAGATAGAGACCATCTTCATACACCACATGACCTGAAACTTGAATATCAGAAATATCCATTATCTCTGAATGACGCTCCATAAGCGACTCTTTGATATCTATTTTTTTATCAAAATAAAGCCCCTCTGGTGATTTTTTGATTTCTGTAAGTAACACGTGCCATCTCCCTTTATAGTATATGTCATATTATATCAAGTTTTACAGGCTTTGTCTTAAAAAAACAAAACGCAAGGCATAGCTACCCTACGTTTTGTTAACGACTACATATGACGCAAACGCTCAATACGATCTGCAATTGGTGGATGCGTATAAAATAAAGACTTTAACCCTTCTTTTTTCGTTGGGTCATTGATATAGAGAGCCGCACTAGCATCATCTACTGGATGCCCCATAGGTTCAGAACGATCAAGTTTTTCTAAAGCAGAGATCATTCCTTGTGGATTTCTTGTTAACTCAACAGAACTAGCGTCTGCTAAGTATTCGCGCTGTCTTGAAATAGCTAATTGAACTAAACTAGCGGCTAATGGTGCAAGGATTAGTGATAAAATAGAGAAAATCAAAACCAAGATGTTTCCACCATCTTCTCTGTCATCATCACGCCTACGACCTCCGCCGTAAAATAACATACGGCTACCAATGCTTGATATTAGAGTTACAGCACTCGCTAAAGCTACTGCAATGGTTGAAATACGGATATCATAATTACGAATATGACTAACCTCATGTCCAATAACACCCTCTAGCTCTTCGCGGTTCATAACAGCTAATAGGCCTGTCGTTGCTGCAACAGCAGCATTTTCTGGCTTAGAGCCTGTGGCAAAGGCATTTAGGGAGTCATCTTCAACAATGAAAACGCGTGGCATAGGTATCTGAGCTATCATTGCCATATCTTCAACAATATGAAAATAATTTGGCGCCTCATCTTCTGTAACTTCACGCGCATTGTTCATTGACATAACAACATTAGTTGATTGAAAAATCATACTTACTGCATAGATAACCCCAATAATTAGAGCTAGAACAAGCCCAAATTGGTAGCTGCCTAATACCAAATAACCTACAGCTGCTCCAATAGCTGCTAAAAGACAGAAGAAGACAATTAACAAGACAACTGTTTTTCTCTTATTACTTGCAATTTGTTGATACAGCAAAAGCCTCTCTCCCTTCTCAATTAAAAGTCAAAGGAAACTTTTGGCACTTCTTTTTCTTCTTCAGGAGTTTCTAAGAATTGGCTTGGTTTGAACCCAAATAGTTTTCCAACAATATTACTTGGGAAAGTTTCTAATTTCACATTATAATTGGATGTTGTTGTGTTATATAACTGACGTGAATAAGAAATTTTATTTTCCGTATTAGTTAGTTCTTCTTGAAGTTTAACAAAGCTATTGTTGGCTTTTAAATCTGGGTAATTTTCAGCAACCGCTAAAATACTTGAAAGCTGTCTTGTTAGCTCATTACTTGCTGTCATTGCTTCAGCAGGTGTGTTAGCTTTAGCAACTTGAGCACGCAGTTCTGCAATCTTCTCAAGTGTTTTCCCTTCGTACGCAGCATAGCCTTTAACAGTTTCGATTAGGTTTGGAATTAAATCGTTACGACGTTTCAATTGAACGTCTATTTGACTCCATGATTCTTTAGTATGCATGCGACTTCTAACTAAACTGTTATAAGCAACAATCAACCAAATAACAAACAAAGCAATAATTGCTATTAAAATCATAGTTCCCATAGTAGTAGCTCCTTTACATTTTTTCCATTATAGCAATTTTCTTTAGATTAGGAAAGTCCTGTTATTCCCATTATTAGTATTTGTGATAAAATAGAGTCATTATACGATATAGAAATTGAGGTTTACTATGACACCCCAAGCATTTTATCAAGTTCTGATAGAGCATGGTATTACACTTACTGACAAACAGAAAAAACAATTTGAAACTTATTTTAGACTTCTTGTTGAATGGAATGAGAAAATTAACCTAACAGCTATTACAGATAAGGAAGAGGTTTACTTAAAGCACTTCTATGATTCTATTGCGCCGATTTTACAAGGTTATATTGACAATAGTCCTCTTAGCATTTTAGATATTGGTGCTGGTGCAGGTTTTCCTAGTATTCCTATGAAAATCCTTTATCCTGAAATTGATATTACTATTATTGATTCACTGAATAAACGCATTAATTTTCTAAACATATTAGCTAATGAACTTGAACTTTCAGGAGTTCACTTCTTCCATGGGCGCGCTGAGGACTTTGGTCAAGATAAAGTATTTCGAGCTAAATTTGATATCGTAACAGCTCGTGCAGTAGCTAGAATGCAGGTTCTAGCAGAATTGACAATACCTTTTCTTAAAGTTAATGGTCGCTTGATTGCACTGAAAGCTGCAGCTGCTGAAGAGGAATTAATTTCTGCAGAAAAAGCTTTGAAAACACTATTTTCACAAGTAACTGTAAATAAAAATTATAAGTTACCTAATGGTGATGACCGAAATATCACAATCGTTAGCAAGAAAAAAGAAACGCCTAATAAATACCCTCGTAAAGCTGGTACTCCAAACAAGAAGCCTTTGTAAAGTTGGGAGCTAGTATGAAACATTTCTTTGATTACAAGACAATGTCTGTCGCACGTAAACTCAGCATTAGTTTTATCGCTGTTATCCTATTGGGAAGTATTTTACTTTCACTTCCAATTTTTCAATATGCTAACGCCCCTAAAACACATTACATTGATCACCTTTTCACGACTGTTTCAATGGTATGTGTAACTGGTTTATCTGTTTTTCCTATCAGTAAGGTTTATAACGGTTGGGGGCAGATTGTAGCTATTTTACTCATGCAAACAGGGGGACTTGGTTTAGTAACACTAATGTCGTTGTCTTACTATACCCTAAGACGTAAAATGTCGTTAAATGATCAGACCCTTTTGCAGTCAGCGATAACTTATAACAGTTCGACAGATTTAAAAAAATATCTCTATATGATTTTTAAAGTAACTTTAACTTTAGAAGTTTTAGCAGCCAGCATTTTAGCCATAGATTTTATTCCTCGATTTGGTTTGAGTCATGGTATCTTTAATAGTATATTCTTAGCTGTCTCAGCCTTTTGTAATGCCGGTTTTGATAATCTAGGGGCAACGAGCTTAGCTCAATTTAAACTAAATCCTTTGGTTAACATTATCGTTTGTTTCTTGATTATTTCAGGAGGACTTGGATTTGCCGTATGGAAAGATTTAATTGAAGCTACTATACAAACATCTCACAAGGGACCAAAATTAATCAAGACATTTCCAAAACGCCTCAGCAACCATTCTAAACTGGTTTTAAAAACAACAACCATTATTTTACTAACAGGAACTTTGCTTTCTTGGTTGTTAGAGTTTGGAAATTTTAGAACAATTGCTAATTTATCTCTACCTAAACAACTAATGGTCAGCTTTTTCCAAACAGTTACGATGCGTACCGCTGGATTTTCAACTATTGATTATACCCAAACTGATTTCGCAACCAACCTTGTTTATATTATCCAAATGTTAATTGGAGGAGCTCCTGGTGGAACGGCAGGAGGATTTAAAGTCACTGTTATCGCCATTTTACTCTTACTATTTAAAGCCGAACTGAGTGGCCAAAGCCAAGTGACTTTTCATTATCGAACAATTCCTTCCAGTATTATTAAACAAACACTATCGATTTTAACTTTCTTTTTTATCATACTTATTAGCGGCTATCTCCTTCTTCTGGAACTCAATCCCCATATAGATCCTTTTTCTCTTTTCTTTGAGGCATCTAGTGCCTTAGCAACCGTGGGTGTAACAATGAACACTACCAATCAATTAACTCTGGGCGGTCGAATTGTAATTATGTTCCTCATGTTTATTGGTCGAGTCGGTCCAATTACCGTACTGCTATCAATTCTTCAGAAAAAAGAGAAGGAAATTCACTATGCTGAAACAGAAATTATTCTAGGTTAGAAAAGGTCTTTTATGAAAACAAAAATTATTGGTGTACTTGGTCTAGGAATATTTGGACAAACACTCGCACAAGAACTAAGTAACTTTGAACAAGATGTTATTGCTATTGACAGCAATCCTGAAAATGTACAAGCTGTCGCCGAAGTTGTTACAAAAGCAGCTATCGGAGACATTACTGATTTAGCTTTCCTAAAACACATCGGGATCAGTGACTGTGATACTGTTATTATTGCTACAGGAAACAGTTTAGAGAGCTCAGTATTGGCCGTAATGCACTGTAAAAAGTTAGGCGTCCCACAAGTTATTGCTAAAGCTCGAAACCTTGTATACGAAGAAGTACTTTATGAAATTGGTGCTGATTTGGTTATCTCTCCGGAGCGAGAATCTGGGCAAAATGTTGCTGCAAACCTCATGAGAAATAAAATTACAGATGTCTTCCAGATTGAATCTGATATTTCTGTCATTGAATTTAAAATTCCCAAATCATGGGTAGGGAAAACTGTCGAACAATTAAATATCCGTCACAAGTTTGATCTTAACCTCATAGGTATCAGAAAAGCAAAAAACAAACCTGTCGATACCGAAGTTCCAATCAATACTCCACTTGAAGAAGGTATTATTCTAGTGGCTATCGCTAACTCAGATGCCTTCCAACGCTATGACTATTTAGGATACTTTAACTAAAGAAAATAAAAAACTGACTATTAAAGTCAGTTTTTTATTGCCATGGGTTATAGAAACGTCCATGATTAAGGTGAATTAAATAAAGGCTTACAAACAAACTAGCTAGAGCAAGTATGATTAAGACAATGTCACTTTTTTCCAAAGATTGCTTAGAGTACCAAGTACGTCTTTTATTTTTACCAAATCGTCGAAGTTCCATAGCAGTTGCTACTGTATCAATACGTTCTAGAGAGCTAAAAATTAATGGTGTGACAATCTGCAAATTCCCCTTAATGCGTGCTACTAAGTTCGATTTTTTTGATAATTCTATTCCTCTTGCCTCTTGTGCTCGACGTATTGTATAAAATTCTTCTTGAACATCAGGTATATATCTAAGGGTCAAACTAACAGCATAAGCTATTTTATATGATAAACCTAATTGATTTAAACTTGATGCGAACTGACTAGGATTAGTTGTCATCAAAAACAAAAGAGCTAAAGGCACTGTACAAAAGTATTTTAAAATCAGATTAAAGAGGTAAAACAACTCTTGGCTAGTCACATCATATGGGCCAATTCCTTTTAACAATAAAGAAGAACTACCATAAATCTTATCACCATAATGGGGAGCAAAAAGATAGACCATTATAATATTTAAAACAGCGAATACAACAACTAAAGTCATAACAAAGGACACCTGTTGCCATTTGATTTTTGCTAATCTAAATAAGACTAGCGATCCCAATGAAACAACAATTAAAAATCTTGTATCATAAGTGGTCATGCAAGCAACAGAAACTAAAATAAAAAATAGTAACTTACTGGCACCTGATAGCCTGTATAGAAAGCCATAACCCTCTTGATAACCAATTAATTGTTTAGCCATTCTTACCTCCTTGATTATCAATGTACCATTGTGTTAGTTTCTGTGGAGATATCCCTAATCTGTCTGCTAAAGCAAATAAACTCGTTTTCTTTAAATGAGTCTTTTTCAAAAGCTCTGTATTTGAAAGGATGTTAATAGGATGATCATCTGCAACAATCAGACCATTGTCGATTACAATTGCACGATCTGTATACTCTAACATAAGCTGCATATCATGTGTAATCATAACAATGGTATGTCCATCACAACTTAGTTTATCAAGGAAAGACATCATTTCAGTATAATGCTTCATATCTTGACCAGCTGTTGGTTCATCCAAAATAATAACTTCTGGATTTAAAATCAGTATCGAAGCAATCGTAACACGTTTTTTCTGACCGAATGATAGAGCCGATATAGGCCAATTCCTAAATTGGTAGAGCCCACAAACCTTTAATATATCGTAGACACGACTTTCTATATCATTATCACTAAAACCTCTTAAACGGAGACCCAGAGCAACTTCATCAAAAACCATCGCTTGACTTATCATCTGATTGGGATTTTGCAAAACATAGCCAATTCGTTCTGCTCTTTCTTTTATAGAGTCTTGACTGACATCTTCATTATTATAAATTAGAGTAGCATTATTAGGGATAAATTGACATAACGCTTTAGCTAAAGTAGATTTACCTGCACCATTTTTCCCAACGATAGCTAACCGCTGACCTTTATATAAATCAAACGAAACATCATCTAAAGTATTATTCTCTAAATCATATGACACCGACAAATGCTGTACTGATAATAATTTATCTGTATGTTTATCTAAATCTAATGCTCGCATTTTAGGTATCAATAGTTCACTGAAATCAAAGTCATCAATAGACGTCATTGTATTTTGTTTTTCAAAGTCATATCCTAAATTTTTGAGAGCAGAAATATACAGTGGTTCTCGAATACCATATTCAGATAAAAAATTAGTTTTTAAAAGTTGATCCGGCTCCCCATTATAAATAATTTGTCCATCACTAAAAAGAACTACACGATCTACTCGCTCATAAAGAACATCTTCCAATCGATGTTCAATAATAATAGTGGTCGCATCTTGCTCTTGATGAATACGGTCAACCAATGCCATGATATCTTGTCCCGATTGTGGATCTAGATTAGCCAAAGGCTCATCAAATAATAGAATTGGGCTATCGTCTACTAAAACTCCAGCTAAACTAACCCGTTGTTTTTGTCCTCCCGACAAGTCTTGTGGACGTTTAGACAAAAGAGGAGCTATTTCTAAACGTTTTGCCCACATTTCAACGATAGAGGCCATTTCTTCCTGTGCTACAACATCATTTTCTAATGCAAAAGCAATATCTTCTGCTACTGTCAATCCTATAAATTGGCCATCTGGATCTTGTAAAACCGTAGAAACTAAATGAGACTTGTCATATATTGACAAGTCAAAAGCATTTTTATGGTTAATCGTAAAAATACCACTATATTGGCCTTTATGAGTATTTGGGATAATACCATTTAAACAATGACCAAGCGTTGACTTCCCCGACCCTGAAGGTCCTAATATCAAGACCTTTTCACCTTTAGGAATGCTTAAGTTAATCCCTTTTAAAGTTGGTTCAGATTGAACGTCATATTGAAAGGTAAAATCCTTCCATTCAATAAAATCTTTCATAGATTACTCTCTTATCCTAATCTTTGGATAAACTACCTTTTTGTGGTCGTGATTTAGCGTATGCTAGCAACAAAAGCGTACCACCTACTCCAATAGTAATGGAATTCACAAGGCTTGATAAGAAACCTTGTGCAAAAACTTTGCTTGCAGGTTCGCTATAAAAGAAAATATCACCATACGGTGCAACGACAGACCAACCTATAAGGTTAGCAATAACTTGAACTACATTAAATAGAAGCAAATCCTTCTTAATCATGCCAGATAATTGAATAGCTAATTTTTTAGCAAAAAAGCCTATCATCAAACCTAAAAGACCACTAACTAAAACCCAAGTCCACCACGGAGAACCATATTGAATCGAATCTTTCAATGCGTGTCCGATAAAACCAGTAAAAAAACCAACTCCTGGTCCATAAATAACTGCAAATAATGCTAAAACTGCATACTGCAATTGAATATTAGTATTTGGAATTGGTGTTGGTATATTAACTAGCATACCTATAATGATAAAAAGTGCAGCTCCAATTCCAGTCGCTACAACCTTTTTTATTGTGTTTGTATTCATAAAAACCTCTCTGAAAAACAAGCTTAAACAGTCACTTACAATCTGTTTTATTTTATCATATTTCAAGCTGATTTGAAACCTTATTGACAAGAAGAACTGAAAAACGATTGAAAATAATATTAAATACCAAAAAAGATCTCAGATAGAATACCTAAGACCTTCATTAGTTTATTTTTTTCCAAAAACTGATTTTTCAGCTACAGCCGTGAACAGAACGTCTGTCGATGAATTTAAAGCTGTCTCACACGAATCCTGTATCACCCCTACAATGAAACCAACTCCTACGACTTGCATTGCAACGTCATTTGAAATACCAAATAAGCTACATGCCACCGGAATCAATAAAAGTGAACCACCAGTTACACCAGAAGCTCCACATGCTGATACAGCAGCAACCACACTTAATAAGAATGCTGTTGGAAAATCAACAGTAATTCCTAAAGTATTTACTGCTGCTAAAGTCAGGATATTAATTGTAATAGCTGCACCAGCCATATTGATAGCTGCACCAAGCGGGATAGATACTGAGTAAGTGTCTTTATCTAATCCTAAATCCTCACATAGTCTCATATTAACAGGAATATTCGCCGCAGAACTACGTGTAAAGAAAGCTGTAATACCTGAATCCTTTAAGCATCGTAATACCAAAGGGTAAGGATTTTTACGCATCATAACAAAAGCAATGATTGGGTTAACGACAAGAGCTACAAATAACATCGTACCCACCAAAACTAATATTAAAAGACCATAATCACCTAGTATACCAATACCGTTTTCTGAAATGCTAGTGAAAACCAACCCCATAATACCAATTGGGGCCAAATTGATAATCCATTTGACAACTTGTGAAGTAGCATCAGCAAAAGTTTGCATTAAATCTTTTGTACGCTGATTACTGCTTCGCATCGCCAAACCAAAAATAACCGCCCAAAATAGAATACTCATATAATTGGCCTCGGTAATGGCATGAATGGGATTATCAACAATTTTCAACAAAAGAGATTGAAAGACTTCTGAAATCCCCTTGGGAGGTAATAAGTCTGTCTTTGCTGGCGTTTTCAATATCAGTGTCAAAGGGAAAATATAGTTCACAACAACAGCGATTAGGGCCGCTGCAAAAGTTGCAGTGATATACAAACCAATTATCGTTGACATATTGGTCTTACCGCCCTCACGGTGTTGCGACAAGGCACTAATAACTAAAGTGAAAACTAAAAGAGGGGCAATAGCTTTCAACCCTCCTACAAAAAGTTGACCAAGTAAACCAATCGCAGAGGCTTTAGGGACTAAAATACCCAAGAATAAGCCAATAACGACTCCAATTGTTATTTTTTTTATCAAGCTTGTTTTTCTCCAAGCTTTTAAAAATCGTTTCATACTAAACTCCTAAAAAATTCTTAAAGTCTATGATATGATAAAAAAAAAGATTCGTCAAATACCTTTTTTATTTTTTAGAGGTTGACGAATTCTAAATTTTTCTGATATAATTACTTTTTGAAATATTCAATCAATTTCGAAAATAAAATATTTTTTTGTACAGAAAGGTACATTGATGAAACTAAAAAACACTTATATCATTATCGGCTTGATGCTTTTTGCGCTGTTCTTTGGAGCCGGTAATCTTATTTATCCAGCCTACTTAGGTATCTACTCTGGTTCTAATTGGGCGTGGGCTATCATTGGGTTCTGCTTAACAGGCGTAACTTTACCCCTACTTGGTGTTGCAGCTGTGACGTACTCAGGAGCAACCGATGTTGAAAGCTTCACCAAACCTGTCTCTAAAACATATGCTATTTTCTTTGCAGTAGCACTATACCTATCTATTGGACCTTTCTTTGCCATTCCTCGAACAGGGGCAACCTCATTCTCAGTTGGTATTCAACCTATCTTAGGCGACAGCTCCTTAGTCAAAATTATCTATGGTTTAATTTTCTTTGGTATTTCTTATTTCTTAGCTATTAGACCTAGTCAGATTGTAGATCGTATTGGTAAATATCTAACTCCCTTTTTACTAACTGTTATTAGTATTTTAATTATTGCCTCACTCATCCATCCAGCTGCTATCGTTGGAACACCACATAACGCTTCAACGAATGTCAGCGATGCTTTCAAGGATTTACCATTCCTAGCAGGACTGATTCAGGGGTATGGTACAATGGATGCCCTTGCATCAATTGCTTTTGCTATTATCGTTATTCAAGCAAGTAAACAGTACGGAGCAATTACCAAAAAAGAAATTACTTCTATGACACTTAAATCTGGTGCTATCGCTACATTTCTTTTAGCTTTTATTTATATTTTTGTAGGACGTATTGGTGCAACTTCACAAAGCTTGTTTAAATTTGCAAATGGTTCCTTCTTACTTCACAATACTCCAATAGACGGTGGGCATGTTCTTAGTCAATCAGCTAACTTCTATTTAGGAATTGTGGGACAAGCTATTTTAGGTACGGCTATTTTTCTTGCTTGCTTAACAACAGCTACTGGATTAATCACTGCTTGTGCGGAATACTTCCACAAATTACTTCCAAAGATTAGTCACATTACTTGGGCTACAATCTTTACTTTAATTGCTATTACGTTCTATTTTGGTGGTTTATCAGAGATTATCCGTTGGTCACTACCAGTTCTCTACCTTCTCTATCCATTAACTATAGTCTTAATTTTCTTAGTCTTTTTTGATCAAAAATTTGAAAGTAGCCGCATTGTCTACCAAACTTCTATTGCCGCCACTGCTGTCGCTGCTTTATACGATGCCTTATCAAAACTCGGCGAAATGACTGGTTTATTTACCATTCCATCCGCTTTGACCACATTCTTTACTAAAGTTGTTCCTTTAGGTGAATATTCTATGGGATGGATTAGTTTTGCAATTTGTGGTGTCTTAGTTGGTCTTATTCTAAAAAAAGTAAAAGCATAATAATTTAAAGCAGTACGAAAATTACTGCTTTTATTTTAAAATAATTATTGTAACCGCTTTCTTTTGGTGGTATAATAGCCTTGAAAATAAATAATTTTTGGAGGAACTCTAATATGAGAGCTGCAACTTATCTTTCAGCTAATGAATTATCACTTACTGATAAGGCTAAACCTCAAGTAATAAAACCCACAGATGCGGTTGTAAGACTTGTCAAAACAACCATTTGTGGTACTGATCTACATATCCTTGGTGGCGATGTTCCTGCTTGTAAACCAGGAACAACTTTAGGTCATGAAGGCATTGGTATCGTCGAAGAAGTTGGTTCTGCTGTCAATCATTTTAAAGTCGGAGATAAAGTAATTATTTCTTGTGTCACTGCCTGTAATACTTGCTATTACTGTAAGCACCAGTTGCCTTCACATTGTGAAGATGGCGGGTGGATTTTAGGACATCTTATTGAAGGTACTCAAGCAGAATATGTTCATATTCCACATGCAGATGGTAGCCTTTATCATGCACCTGAAGGTGTTTGTGACGATGCATTGGTTATGTTATCTGATATTTTACCAACTTCATACGAAATCGGCGTCTTACCTTCTCACATTAAACCAGGTGATACTGTTTGTATTGTAGGCGCTGGACCAATTGGACTATCTGCCTTACTAACTGCACAATTCTATTCTCCTGCCAAAATTATTATGGTTGATTTATCTCAAAAACGACTTGAAGCCTCTAAAAAATTTGGTGCAACACACACCATTCTATCAACGTCTACTCAAGAAGTTAAAGAAGAAATTGATAAAATTACCAAAGGCCGTGGCGTTGATGTCGTATTAGAATGTGTTGGTTATCCTGCAACATTTGATATTTGTCAAAATGTAGTTTCTATTGGAGGACATATCGCAAATGTTGGTGTTCATGGTAAACCTGTTGAATTTAACCTCCAAGATTTATGGATAAAAAATATAACCCTTAATACTGGATTAGTTAATGCTAATACAACTGAAATGCTCCTTGAAGTTCTTGAGACAGGCAAAATCGATGCAACACAACTAGTAACACATCACTTCAAGCTATCTGAAATCGAAGAAGCTTATAAGGTATTTAAAGCTGCTGAAGAAAACAATACTCTCAAAGTTATCATCGAAAACGATATTACTCCAGCCTGATAATTTTTAAACAAATGAAAATGTGAGAAGAATAGCCTTCTCACATTTTTATTTATGACTCAAGCGACGTGTTAAAAAATCACCTAAAAATTGGATAAAGAAAATTAATAATAAAATCAGAATAGTCGCTACTAAAGTAATATCATCACGAGAATAGTTATATCCTTTAGTAATAGCAACAGAACCCAATCCTCCTGCACCAATAGCGCCAGCCATAGCTGTTTCACCTACTAAAGAAATCAAAGTAACCGTTGATACTCGAATTAAATCTGGTAGACCTTCACGAAGATAAACTACAATAATATCCCAAAGTGTTCCACCTGAGGCTTGTGCAGCCTCAATAACTCCACCATCAAGTTCAGCTAAAACAACTTGAACTTGACGAGCAAAAAATGGGAAAACTGCCAAAGAAAGAGGTACCAAAGCTGCTGGTGAACCAAGTGTTGTTCCTACAATTACGCGAGTTACTGGCGCAATCAAAGCAAGAAGAATAATGAAGGGCAGAGCTCTAAAAACAGAAACAACTTTATCTAAAACTCCAAATACTAATTTATTAGCAATAACTCCTCTAGGACTAGTTAAAACAAGGAATAAACCTCCTAACAATCCCATTAAACCTCCAATAAGGAACGACCAAAAAGTCATATAAAGGGTTTGTACAATAGCTGTCTGCCAGCCGTAAGCACCTTCCCAACCCATTTGATATACATTTGGTAAATGTGTTTGAATCCACTCTATCATGCTTTACCACCTTCTTTCAATAACGTTAATTGAACTTGCGAATCTGTAATTGCTTGGCAGGCTTGTCTTAATTTTTCTTCGTCACCTGATAAGATAACTACCATTTCTCCAACTGGAATACCATCTAAAATTTCAATATTCCCATAGAGGATGTTAGCAGTTACTTCAAATTCTTTATAAATTTGATTTAAAAGCGGCTCATCCGTGCTATGCCCAGCGTATTTCAGTTGAACTAATTTGCTACCTACTGGTAGATTTTTGACAACTTCTTGTTGCTCAATCTTAAGCATTGCCTCATCAATCCCAGTAGCTATTTTTATAAAATCTTGTGTAAGACTCTCTCTAGGATGTGAAAAAATGTCTAAAACTGATCCTTCTTCAATCAATTTACCATTTTGCATAACAGCAACGCGATTAGCAATGTCTTTGACAATTTGCATCTCATGTGTAATCAAAACAATCGTAAGTCCCAATTTTTTATTCAGATCTTGGAGAAGGGCAAGTATTTGTTTTGTTGTTTTAGGGTCAAGTGCAGAGGTAGACTCATCTGAAATTAAGATTTTAGGATCGTTAGCCAATGCACGCGCAATGGCAACACGCTGTTTTTGCCCTCCTGATAATTGTGAAGGATAGTTTTGAGCACGATCGGATAATCCAACAAGTTCTAATAATTTAGCAACCTTAGCTGCTTTCGCCTCTTTTGATAAACCTGAATGTTTAAGAGCAAAAGCTACATTCTGTTCTGCTGTCAACTGTGACATTAGGTTAAAATGTTGAAAAATCATTCCAATTTCACGGCGCTGTTCGCGTAATTGTGTGCTAGTCAGTGTCACCTTGTTGTCGTAAATAACTTGGTCATCAATAGTAATTTTACCTGCTGAAGGTTCTTGTAGCAAATTAATAACACGAACAAGGGTAGATTTTCCGGCTCCTGAATAACCGACAATTCCATATATATCACCTTGATTAATATGGATAGTAACATCTTTAACAGCATTAATCTCACGTTTCTTTTGGTGGAAAGTAACATCAATGTTGTCTAATTTAATAATTGGTTCTTTACTCATATGATTCTATTAAAGCCTCCACTAATTCAATATGGGTGTAATAATCAGCAATACTAACATTTTCATCAACGCCATGGTCTCGACTATTGGCATGTCCTATGCCAATAGCTGCAATTGGCGCTCTTAGAGCTTGATGAACTAAATACATTGGTCCTGTACCTGGTGAGGTAGGTAACAGAGATATCCCTTCTGGATAAAATTGCTCAGCTAAATCAACAACCTTTAGGATAGATGGCGCTGACATATCACTACGATAAGACATTTCACCAAGGGTATAGGTTAGCTCAATGTCTTTAAAGCCATTCTCTTTCAAATGATTTTGTATTGAATCTAGTACACCTTTCGGGGTTAACCCTGGTACTAACCTAACCTCTGCTTTACATTTAGCATAAGCAGGTAAAATTGTTTTGACGCCTTCACCTTGATAACCTGAGGTTATACCTTCAATGGCTATAGAAGGTTCAAAATAAAGCTTTCTCAAAAAAGTTTTATGACTATCTGCTAAACTGGGCAAAACTAATTGGTAAGCACCTTCTAGCGCCTTTGCAGATCTATAAGAATATTTTTCAACTAATTCTAACTCTCTCTTAGTAGGGGGAATAACTTTATCATAAATACCTTCTACCAATATATGACCTTTGTTATCCCTTAACGTATTGAGGGCTTGAATTAAATACCATGTCGAGGAATCAACAACCCCACCAAAGGATGAATGAATATCAACATCCGCTGAACTTACTGATAAATCAAAAGTGACAATGCCTTTATTTCCACCAGCAATTTCCAACTGTCCTTTAGGATTTTTAGGGCCATCTTCCCACACGATCAAATCAGCCCCTTGTAGCTGCTCTTGATACTTTTCTAAATAATAATCAAGGCCTACTGAAGCTGATTCCTCTGCTCCTTCCACAATAAAAGTGATATCTAGAGGAAGTTCCCCTTTGTGTCTTGATAAATATTTTTTAACTGCTGATAAACGTGCGGTAATGTGACCTTTATCATCATCTACACCACGTCCATACATCTTACCATATCGAAGTGAAAGTGTAAAAGGGTCCTCAGTCCACTGTTCTACCTCATCTGCTGGTACAGTATCATAATGATTGTAAAAAATAATACGCTTAGCATCTACTTTTGATGATTTGAAATTTGCCACGATAAAGGGAGCGCTATAGCTGTCATCTATAATGACTTCTGCGCCAGCTTTTCTGAAAACTTCTCCAAGATAGCTTGATAAGTCATTTAAACCAACTTTCTGAGCAAAAATTGACTTAATTGCAATTAAATCTCTTAAAATATTGATATCATCCTGAACAATAGTATCAGATAGAAACTTTTGAATTTGATTTTCTTCGTTTGTTAAAGTCATCTTTCATCCACCTTCCTTCAAAAACAATCCAAGAGCCTGGCACATTGTATTCGTCCCAGGCCCTTTATGGCTATATGGCTGATAAGTTGTATCCTATTAGGATTCCCTGTTAAACTTATACAGTCAATTCACGTTACCATTGTGGAATATCAGCTGAAGTATCTTTGATAACTTTTTTCACTTCATCTGTGTGATAAGCATCCAAGATAGCTTGGATAGCTTTAGCGTTCTTTTGCTTTTTCCAATTTTTACGTCCCGCAATGATATTAATCCATTGTTTTGAATTTTTATCTGATTTCTCAACAAAGATAGCATCTGAAGGTTTTAAATTAGCTTGCTCAATGTATGTATTATTAATAATAGCTGCATCTACATCTTTGAGTGCACGTGGTGTTTGACTCGCATCTAACTCCTGAATATTAATATCCTTTTTATTAGATGTGATATTAGCAACTGTTGCAACCTTCTTACCAGAAACATTCAATTTGATTAAACCTGCTGACTGAAGGACATACAATGCACGGCTACCATTTGTTGCATCATTTGGAATTGCAATAGTGGCTCCTTTTTTCAATTTTTTAAGAGATTTTACCTTCTCAGAATAGATACGAATTGGAGCTAAGTAAGTCTTTTCAAGTGGAATTAAGTTTTTCTTATTTTCCTTATTCCAGTTTTCTAAGAAATTGTAATGTTGAAAGGCATTAATATCCACATCCTTATTGGCTGTCGCTTGATTTGGTTGTGTATAATCTGTAAATTCTGTAAATTTGATTTTAGCTTTATCACCTACTAGCTTTTCAATTTTATCCCAACGTGCTTTTTCAGTGTCAGAAAAGGTCATAACACCAACTTTAACAACTTTACTTGAAGTTGAGCTTGCTGAAACTTCTTGATTACTAAATGTGACTCCTAAAAGTGTTGTTAAGGCTAATCCTAAGACAATATGTTTTAACTTCATAATAAATTCCCTCAATTTTTGTGATAAAGATATTATCCCATAGGAAGTTATTAGAATCAAATTGTTATAAACTGTCTCTTGTTATAGTTTTAAACTATATAACAAAAAACTAAGGATTGACATCTCCTTAGTTTTTATTACTACTTCTCCTTAGGAGTAACGAGATCTTTCTCATTTGGTACGTAATCACCTCCAAGGTATTCTTTAGCTATTTTTGAAAGTGTCCCATCTTTACGTAATTGTTTAAGGCGATTATTCACATACTTTTGCAAGTCTTTTTGATCCTGACCAAAGATGAAATAAATATAAGGCTGATCTCTCATAGTCAAAGGGATGGTTTTTAAATTCGTGAGACCTTGATTCTTTATGATAGCGTTAACAGTTGGTCCGTCAAAAAGTTTAAAATCAGCTTTTCCATCACTCAAATTCGTTAGAATCTGTGTAATATTTTCATTAGTATATTTTAGAGTAACAGGATTTTTCTGATGCTCTTTATTGAAATTTTCTAATTGCTTGGCAGTTGTCGTTCCTTGGACAACCTGTGTTTTATGACCACTAATATCATTATAAGCTTTGATATTACTATTCTTAGGAACTGCTAAAACTGAAGGAGTAGAGCCTATTGGGTATGAAAATAAATATTTTTGAGATCTCTCTGATGAATAAGAAATATTATTTCCACCCATTTGAAACTTTCCTGAATCAATGCCGGTAAATACCGATGACCATTCTGTTTTTTTAAAAGTGACTTTATAGTTATCTGAACCTTTAAAAACAGCTTTGGCTACTTCAATATCAAAGCCAGTCAGTTTCCCATCCTTCACATAAGAAAAAGGTGCCGTTGTTCCAACAGTTGCAAAATTAACTTCTTTTTTGCCCGTCTTAGTAGTATGAGATTTTGAGCTACAAGCAGCTAGAGACGCTACTGTCACTAAAATAATTCCTGTTACACTTAACACTTTTTTTATTGTCATCTTTTTTCTCCTCTTTAATTGTACACGACATCATAACATCTTTAAGTTTTTAACTAATACTTATCTTCTATCGTCTGAGAGTTTTTGCTATTATATGGATGCTACGTTTCATTAACAAAATAACCAAATAAGGTTTGGTTTTCAATTTGGTGAAGCATTAATTCTGGATGCCATTGAACACCTATAATACATTGTTCTGTTCGACTTTCATAAGCTTCTACTGTCCCATCTCTAGGATCTCTAGCACTAACTATCAGACCTTCAGCTAACAGTTTAACACTTTGTCTATGAAGAGAATTGATCTTAAAATCACCTGATATAAAGCCTTCTAGAAAACTCCCTTTTTCCACATTTAAATAATGAGCAAATCCAATGTAAGGCTCTTGATAGTGATTATCAATAGATTGATTAAGTGTACCACCAAGCGCCACATTTACTAACTGCATGCCACGGCAAATCGCAAAGATTGGTTTATTTTGTTTCAACGCTTCTTCGACTAATGCAAATTCAAAAATATCACGCGCAAGTGAATAATCATCACTCTCAATTATCTTCTCTTCACCATAATAGGATGGTAAAACATTTTGGCCACCAGATATGATCAGCTTATCTATCATCTCAACATAAGCTTTGGCACTTTCTGCTTCACTTATTGGTAGGATAACTGGTAACCCGCCTGCGTTTTTAACTCCTTCCGAAATATGCCTAGATACCGAATCATAATAATAACCTGGAATATCTGACATTTCTCTTTCATTTCCTGTAATACCAATAATAGGCTTTGTTAACATTTTGCTCCCTCATCAACCAATAACTGTCTAATAATTATCATTTTACACCTAAAAAAACTTTTTGAATAATATTTTTTACCTATCACTTCTTTAACAATACCTATCAACTCTCACAAAAATAAAAACCATAGTATTAATACTACGGTTTTATTTTTTAGAAATCTGCTACATTATGATAAACTTTTTGAACATCATCATCTGATTCGAGTGCGTCAATAAGCTTTTCAAAAGTTTCAAGGTCATCACCTTCCAATACTACTTCTGATTGAGGAATCATTTCAAGTTCAGTAACTTGGAATTCTTCTACACCATTATCGCGAAGTGCTTGGATACCTTTATGAAGATCTGTTGGGGCGGTATAAACTGTTATTGTTCCCTCTTCTGCTTCAACATCATCTACGTCTACATCCGCTTCAAGTAATTGTTCGAAGACAGTGTCAGCATCATCACCAGCAAAAACGATGACACCTTTTTTATCAAATAAGTAGGATACCGATCCTGAAGCTCCCATATTGCCACCGTTCTTACCGTAAGCAGTACGTACATTTGCTGCCGTACGGTTAACATTTGATGTCAAAGTATCCACAATAATCATTGAACCATTTGGACCAAAACCTTCATAGCGTCCCTCTACGAAAGTTTCATCTGTGTTTCCTTTGGCTTTATCAATCGCTTTATCAATAACATGCTTTGGAACTTGTGCTTGCTTAGCACGGTCCAAAACGAATTTTAGAGCTGAGTTTGACTCGGGGTCTGGTTCACCTTGCTTTGCAGCAACATATATTTCAACACCGAATTTAGCGTATACTTTTGAGTTAGCACCATCTTTAGCAGTCTTTTTGGCAACAATATTGGCCCACTTACGTCCCATTGGAAAATCTCCTTTGATTTCATTTTTAATAACCTGCTGGCTCATATTGGCAAGCAATCTTAATTTTAACTCTATTATTATAGCACTTTGATAGCAATTGGTAAAATGGAAATTCTATCACGGTATGCAGTAGAATTTTTTAGAATTGTCAATTTTCTATTAAGGAGAACCTACCGAGTTCCTTTTATAAAAAGACTGAACAAATTTTCCTTTGCCCAGCCTTGACAGATTCGGTGTTATCCTGTATCTTACGATAAAGACTAAGTAAGGGAACGTTGTAATTGGACTTACTCGGTAAAGCGTAGTGGTTACCATAACTGCGCTTCTTTTATTCGATTAATTCAATAGAATTGTAGCACACTACAAAACGAATAACGAGCTTTTTAAAGAAAAATATAAGAAAAGCCCTTTTAAAGGTGCTTTTCTTATATTTGTTTCAAATCAATCAATTTCTTTATTTCTTTAATTTCGACATCCTTAAAAGGAACCGTTTTTTCAAACTCGCCTCTATTAACTTGTTTAAATCCTAGATCTCTGTCATTACCAATTTGTACATCAATAGTGCATAACTCAACTATTTTCTCTCTATTTTTTCCTTCTCTAATAAAAAATTGTGTAAATATATGGTCACAATAGAAGCAACATCTTTCCACTTGATACACCTCACTAATTTCAGTTTGATCAACCGGTCGTATGTGATAATATTGATATTTGCTGAAACCCTTTTGCCACTTTCTACTCCATAGGAAAAATTTATCCTGCTTACTATATAACGACACCTCCTTTCCTTGGAAAACTGTCTCTCCCACATGAGTCGCACCATCAAGTGGTGCATCTTTCTCATCAAACGAAATCTTTTTCTTAGACAAAATCGACATTATCAACTGTGCAGAACCTATTGCATAAAAAATTGTTCCTACAATAAATACTAGTAAAATTATTGTTAGTACAATGATTCCAAAAACTTTCTGTGCATCCATTGAGGAATACCCAGACAAATTATATACCAATGTATATCCACCTACAGCAGTTATTGATAGGCAAATAAAAAATAATATCAACACACCGTACGAAGAATCCATGATCTTACATACTAACTTTTCTGATAGAAATTTCCATACAAGGCGCACAACACTTCCCTCCCTAAATATATTAATATAATAGCTATACACATTAAAGTGACCATATTCGGATATTGATCATCTAGTCTCATGTCATCAAAAATCAAAAACTCAATAAAATTCTATGCTACATGGCTATAATTGAAGTAAGCTGAGTTATTTTAGATTCGTATAACATTACAGTAGATATATATATTGCAACAAGCAAAGCCCTAAAAAATAGTAAACCTTTGTGATTTACTATTTCTAAAAATATTCTATTCAATTAATCAAGCTAGAAGCTATCGTTCTACTTTCTAATGCAATTTTCTGTGAAAGTTTTCTTCAACTCCCGTTCAGTCGTAAGTATTAACACAATTAAAATAGTTATTCGTATAGAAACTACAATTAAGCTAATAATACCTATTTCATCATCTGTGCTTCTATAAAATAGAATATGAATAATAATTAATAGCCACAGTAATCATGTATAAAACTCCATGTACCTATTTTTTCATTGATAAAGTAGTACGATATCCCATTAATCTATTAATTTTTTCAGGTAGATGATTCCACATCATTCGTCCGTCAATAATCATTGTAACTGAAACTAGTAAATCATAATAAAATATAAATCACTAAAACCATTTAAAAAATTCTCCCTCCAAACACTGATTTATGAATATGGATTTAACTATTAAATATTTTATCCATATTATGATAAAACAATGGTAAGTTCAATTTTTCCTGTTTTCCAGCATCATAGATACATTTACAACCATACATAATATCTTTTACATCATTGTGCAACGTCATAATTCTACTCGTAAGTTCATTTCTTGCGAACATTCGTTTCATAATTATTCCTGCAATAGTAGAAGGTATTTTATAAGGAAAAAGTTCATTTTTATATAATCTTAAATCGACCCCTCTATTTTTTACTACTTTAATTGTTTCTCTTATTGATTTTACCGCGATAGACAATCCATGATTATCTCTCATAAGATTAACCGCAAGTTGTTTTGGATCATCAATTTTTCCTGCCCTTGCTGCAGTAGAAGTAACACCTGCATTTATTGCCATATGAATCCATATCCACTCTATCATATCATAAGGATTTTCTACTTTTATGTCGGCAGATTCGAGAAATTCTAACAACTCTTTATAGTTTGTGATAGTTGCTTTTTCTTCACTTTCAAGCATTATATGGTCAAACAGAACACAATTCAACTTTTTCTGCTTCAAATTCCCACCTGCTGTCGGAAATCCAATGATATATTTAAAATCACCAACCATTTTTTCGATTTCTTCACGGCTGTTCCAAAAGTTACAAAATAATAACAAACTTCCTGTAATATTATTTTGTGAAAGTGTTGCTATGGCATCTTTTATCCTCCCGCCTGCAACACTTAAAAGGATAAAGTCATAATTTGTATTTGGTTTTGCAAGATTCACAGTATATATATCTGTTTTTTCTTCTCCCTTATTGTTATATCGCCCATCTAACATGGTTATATCCAGCTTTAATGGAACATCTTGCTTTTTACTTTCTCTAACTAAATGTTCAACCTGATGTCCTGCTTTTTGAAAGATATATCCATAAGTTGTGCCTATTACGCCTAATCCTAAAATACATATTTTCATTTAATAATCATCTCCTTAAGTTTCGCTTCCAGTTTATTTTACTCGATAATTTTTTATATTATATCATATTTTTTTACTTAGTTTTATAGCCTAACTCATACTTCCTTACCTGTATTAGATCACTGTTTTCTTACAATAATTTTTCTATGCTATTCCTAACACTTTTAGCTTGTGCTTCTTCTTTTCGTAGGTCTATTATTTGAGAATATGGACTACGCTCCTGTTTAAATGTTGACTGACTTGACTTTAAAAATTCTGAGATTTCAGCTAACTGAAAGATAATATCATCATTCAAATAAACATGTTTTCTATTTCGAATTTCTGAATTCATTTTTCTCCTTTAATTTTCCTTAACGGAATATCTTGTTAAATAATTAATGTTGTATCCTGACTGCACATTAAAAATATAAATATCAAAAGATATCTGATTATCTTCCACACTTTGGGTTTCCATACCAACCCCTCTTGCAACCATCTCAATATTTTTAAATAAGAGTGTAACACGGTATCTCACATGATGGTTTGTTAGTCTTATATAATGAGCCACCATATTTTCATAATATACCATCGACGATTTTTCATCTTCAAAATTAGCATTTAAATTTTGAGTGCCTGTCATTAAATTTTTTGCATTCGAATTTTCTCCGGTTAGTTGATATTCAATGAGACGATATCTATTAAATAAATATAGCACATCTTTTAATTGACTTATAGCACACTATTTTTTAGGAAAAAAGTCGAACTTTTTATCAATTTAAGATCAACTCAAATTATTTTCTTGATTTCTTGCCCTACTAGTAATCGGAATCTCTTCTTTAACTTCTTCTCTTAGGCTTTCTTGATGAGACCTCATTTTTTCAATTTTATTCTGCCAATGTGGTGAATAAGGCTTTCCTGAATATTTATTTTTCAAGTATCTAACGGGTTCTTTGAACTTCATTTGAAAAATATCAAATTCCCCCAAGTCGGTTAGTGGATCAATAAAGCCTATCGGTTCACTATTTATTAACTGATTATATAAACTATTCTTTTTCATATGTAACATCCTCTAAGATAATAAAGTTAAGTTATTTAAAACAAAGTTAATTGTTCATATGTTTCTCTATCATCTGGAGAGATACCATGATCTATGACTTGAAAAATTCCTAACGTTTCTATATCTAATATTATTTCAATACCTTCCATGTTCTCTTCACCTTTCTATGATCTTTAAGCGAACAAAAAGAGAACAGATTTCTCTGTTCTCCTTAAAGTATTTTCTATTCTAAAAACTCTTACCACTTACTTCTATCACCAAGCTCTAGCATCTGTCTTATGTTTTAAGTAATCAATCCATCTACTATCCTTTACACGACACAAGGTAACTGATAAACCAGCCATATCTAAACTTGTAATTAGGTGGCCTGTTTTAATAAAAGGTAATTGTAAATCGTCTAAAGCCAGAAATTCCATGACAGCATTTGTAAAAAGTAATTCCTCCATTTTAGAACTTCCTCCAAGATTATTTATCAATAGAATGAATGCTTCTCCATCTTGCCAACGTAATTTCATTTTCAATTTGTTAACTAGTTCGTTTGCCAAATGTTCCATGGACACGAAAGGCATTGTCCGGTATCCTGGCTCACCATGAATACCGATTCCAAATGAGATGTAACCTTCTTCTAAATCAAAAACAGGTTGATGCTGACCTAAAATAGTGGCTGACTTACTTGCTACACCTAAAGTAGCCATTGAAGTTGTCAAAGATAGTCCTAGCTGTTCTAATTCATCTAAGCTTGCTCCTTCTAAAGCAGCTTGTCCAATAATTTTATGTAGCAACACAGTACCAGCAACGCCTCGATGACGAATTTTAAAATTTGATGTTTCAACAGAGATGTCATCATGAGAAACGATGTATTTGATTGGAATGCCTTCTTGACGAGCCTGTTCAATCGCTTGGGAAAATTCTTCCAAATCAGCTTCAAAATTTTTGATAATAACAAAGACACCTTTGCCTCGATTGATAAATCTAATAGTCTCTAGAATATCACTAGCACATGGTGGTACAAAAATAGGACCACTAATCGCTGCCGATAGCATTCCCTCACCAACATATCCAAAGTGAGCCGGCTCATGTCCGCTGCCTCCTCCTGATAAAATCGGAATTACTTGCTCGGATTGCCCTAAATAATGAATAGCGGGCAAATCTTTTATTTGCTCTACTTTAGGATTAGTTTTAGTGATTGCTTTTATTGTTTCAAAAACATATTCCATTTTATGATGTTCTGTTTTTCTCATATCCTTGTCCTAATAATTTTCTATTGATGTTCTGATAATTTTTTCAATGACTTTCCTATTAAATAATTCTTCTTTTGAGTTATTTATTAACTCATATTTTATAAAATAAGAGAGGGCTTTACTATGATAATTAATAAATGTAACTCTTTCTTTCTGATTAAAGTTAGATTTACTATAATCAGAAAGAAGCTTATCTACTAACTGCTCACAGTAAGACTCAAAATACGAAGAAAAATCATTTTGATCTTCAATTTGAAATAATTTAATATAGAATTCTTGATTCATTTTAAAAAAAGTCAACAACTCTGATAACAACTGAAAACCTGAGATATAGTCTAAATTATCCGTAACTTGTTCGCTTAATTCTGTTTGGAAAATCCATTCTAATAAAGCATATTTATCAACAAAGTGATTATAAAATGTTTGACGTCTAATACCTGCATCTTCCATAATATCACTCACCGATATTTTGTCAAAAGCTTGCGAAATAAATAAACGTTTAAATGACTTGGCTATTTTTTTCTTAGTAATAAGCGAAGAAGTCATAATTTCTCCTTTATTTTATATTGAATTGCTGATGATTTATTATGGTTTAGTGTAACATGATTTATGATTATTGAAAACCCTAACAAAGCGGACAAACAAGAAAATCTGTCCATTCCAGAAAAGGCTTACAAATTTTATAATAAAAGAGAATTAAACATAAAAGGAGTTTCCAAATGAAAAAAATTCTCAATCAACCAACTGATGTTGTTACTGAAATGCTAGATGGATTAGCATATGTTCATAATGATTTAGTACATCGCATAGAAGGTTTTGATATCATTGCTCGCAATGAAGAGAAGTCAGGAAAAGTGGCTCTCATTTCTGGCGGAGGAAGTGGACATGAGCCTTCACATGCTGGTTTCGTAGGCGAAGGAATGTTATCTGCAGCTGTGTGTGGTGCAGTATTTACTTCTCCAACTCCTGACCAAGTTCTTGAAGCAATTAAAGAAGCTGATGAGGGGGCTGGAGTTTTCATGGTTATCAAAAATTATTCAGGGGATATCATGAACTTTGAAATGGCACAAGATATGGCTGAAATGGAAGGCATAGAAGTTGCAAGTGTGGTCGTTGATGATGATATTGCAGTCGAAGACAGTCTTTACACACAAGGAAAACGTGGTGTAGCTGGTACGATACTCGTCCATAAAATTCTAGGACATGCTGCTCGTCATGGCAAATCACTTCAGGAAATCAAAGCTATTGCTGATGAATTAGTACCAAACATTCACACTGTTGGACTTGCACTAAGCGGGGCTACTGTTCCTGAAGTAGGCAAGCCAGGATTTGTTCTTGCAGAAGATGAAATTGAATTTGGTATCGGTATTCATGGTGAACCAGGTTATCGTAAAGAAAAAATGCAACCTTCAAAGGCTTTAGCGACAGAATTAGTTGATAAGTTAATTGAATCGTTCGATGCTAAATCTGGCGAAAAATATGGTGTCCTTATTAACGGTATGGGTGCAACCCCACTTATGGAACAATATGTCTTTGCTAACGATGTTGCCAAACTCCTTGAGGATAAAGGCATTGAAGTGAATTACAAAAAACTTGGTAACTATATGACTTCAATTGATATGGCTGGTTTATCACTAACCTTGATTAAACTGGAAAATCAAGAGTGGTTAGAAGCACTTAATAGTGACGTTACAACCATTGCTTGGTAATCATTCCTGTTAATTAGAACAAAAGGAAGGAACTCTTATGGAAGTAAAAACTGCAATAGAATGGATGCACACTTTTAACCAAAAAATTCAATCCAACAAGGA
This sequence comes from Streptococcus sp. 'group B', assembly GCF_002073795.1. Lineage (NCBI taxonomy): Bacteria > Bacillati > Bacillota > Bacilli > Lactobacillales > Streptococcaceae > Streptococcus > Streptococcus sp. 'group B'. Next base: position 1,872,351 of record NZ_CP020432.1, read on the forward strand.
CTATTTATCCGAACTAGATACTCCAATAGGTGATGGCGACCATGGTGGCAATATGGCGCGTGGTATGACTGCTGTTATTGAAAACCTTGATAACAATGAATTTAGTAGTGCTGCCGATGTTTTCAAAACCGTGTCCATGCAACTTTTAAGCAAAGTAGGCGGAGCATCTGGACCACTCTATGGTTCTGCATTTATGGGAATTACAAAAGCTGAACAGAGTGAAAGTACCATTTCAGAGGCACTTGGCGCAGGACTTGAAATGATTCAAAAACGTGGTAAAGCTGAACTTAATGAAAAAACAATGGTTGATGTTTGGCACGGTGTTATTGAAGCGATTGAAAAAAATGAATTGACTGAAGACCGTATCGATTCCTTAGTAGATGCTACAAAAGGGATGAAAGCAACAAAAGGACGCGCTTCTTATGTTGGAGAACGCTCAGTAGGACACATTGATCCAGGATCATTTTCTTCAGGATTATTATTTAAAGCATTACTAGAAGTTGGAGGTGTCTAATGTCTGATATTGGTATTATTGTTGTTTCTCACTCTAAAAATATTGCTCAAGGAGTTGTTGATCTTATTTCAGAGGTAGCAAAGGATGTCTCAATAACTTACGTGGGTGGAACAGAAGATGGTGAGATTGGTACTTCTTTTGATCAAGTTCAACAGATTGTAGAGCAAAATGATAAAAAGACGTTATTAGCTTTCTTTGATTTAGGTTCAGCAAAAATGAATTTAGAGTTAGTAGCTGATTTTTCAGAAAAAAATATTATCATTAACTCTGTCCCAGTAGTGGAGGGAGCTTACACCGCTGCTGCTCTTCTACAGGCAGGTGCTGACCTGGATAGTATTCAATCACAATTAGCTGAATTAACTATCAATAAATAAGGAGATATTATGACTCAATTTCTTGGGGAATTTTTAGGAACATTTATTTTGGTTCTTCTTGGGGATGGCGTAGTTGCAGGAAATGTGCTCAGTAAAACCAAAGAAGAAGGAACTGGATGGACTGCTATTGTTTTTGGCTGGGGAATTGCTTGTACCGTTGCTGTTTATGTTTCTGGATTATTCAGTCCCGCTCATCTAAATCCAGCAGTCACATTAGCAATGGCTTCTATTGGAGCAATTTCTTGGGGACAAGTTATCCCCTTTATCATTGCACAGATGTTAGGAGCAATGGTTGCGGCAACTATTTTATGGTTACACTATTATCCTCATTGGAAAGAAACAAAAGATAGTGGACTTATCCTTGCCAGCTTCTCAACCGGACCTGCTATCCGCCATACACCATCGAATCTCCTTGGTGAAATTATCGGTACTGCTATTCTTGTGATTACAATTATGGCAATTGGTCCTAGTAAAGTTGCAGCAGGTCTTGATCCAATTATCGTTGGTATAGTTATTTTCGCAGTAGGATTCTCTCTTGGTCCAACAACTGGTTATGCTATTAACCCTGCACGTGACCTAGGGCCTCGTCTTATGCATGCTATCTTACCTATTGAAAATAAGGGTAACTCAGATTGGTCATACGCTTGGATTCCAGTTGTAGGTCCAATTATCGGCGGTGTCCTTGGGGCTATCTTATACAATATTGCTTTGACTTTAGTTTAACTAAAAAACCAGAAAGTTAATACTTTCTGGTTTTTCATAGTTGCAGTATGCTTTCAAAATAGAAAAAACACCAAAATACTTAGTGTTCTTTCTGGAGATTTTATGAAAAAAGTTTAGGATGTTTATAGTATAACCGCCCTTACTTAACGTTTCCTTAAAAGCTCGGTTATTAACATTACTTCCTAAATTACTATTTATATTCTCCAAGAAATGACTACTATTAAGCTAAAAAGCGCTATTGACATAGCGCTTTTTAGTCTAGTATTATTTAGTTTCAGTAGTAACTCCATCAAAATCTTCTTCATTTTCTTCAGCTTCTTCTCTTGTGGCACGGATAATACCATCTTTGTGATGAGCTGGACTGTAAATTGTATAGAGTTTTAACATCTCAGTTTCAGAAGTGTTAATTACGTTATGTTCAGCACCTGCCGGAACTATTATAGCGTCTCCATCTGCAACTTCATATTCATTACCATCAATGACAACCTTACCATGACCAGCTTCAAAACGGAAAAACTGATCATTTTCTGCATGAATCTCGCTACCAATTTCTCCACCAACAGGCAGTGTCATTAAAACGAGTTGACAATGTTCTGCGGTATAGAGGACTTGGCGGAAATTTGTATTTCCTAGTGTCAATTTTTCGATATTCCCATGAAATCCTTTCATAACGATACCTACCTTTCTATGCCTACAGTCTACTCTTTTTGCTCCTTACTGTCAAAAATTTAGATAAGAGTCTGACATTTTTAATAATATCTACTGTTCCTTGATTCCTATCATTTCATTGCAAACCTAAAATATAGCCTAATGACAATAGCTATCTATAGCTTTAGAAACAAATAATGCTGTTCCCTGGCCTCCCCAATTATCAATAGACTTTTGGAAACGCTCATCTTAGATGTACATTATTTCAAGACTTGCTAATAAATCGTTAGTGCAGTTGTAAAACTGAGCTGTGATATAATCTTGTAAAATCTGAACTTGTTTTTGAACTTTCTCATCTGTCGGAGAAAGTTCTTTCAACTGTCCAAAGTCTTTAAAAATCTGACTCATAGCTTGTGAAATCATTGAAAAATCATTCTTACTATGGCTATTTTCAAATTCTTTGTAACTATCTGTATCCCCCCCAGCGTGTTCTAGCTTCCTCTTGAAATACTTCTAATTCTTCTTGATTATAAGCTGTAAAATCTGACATATTTTTACCCCTCTGGATAGACTTTGCATGTTCAATTACTTCTTCTAGTCGCTGTTTCTTTAGTTCCAGCCACCTAATTTGATCAAGAAGTGCTTGATTACGATCATAATTTGGACTTTCCATTATCTCTTTTATTTTTTTAAGAGGAAATTCCAGTTCCTTAAATAACAAAATTTCTTGTAACTTAATCAGTGATTCATCATCATAGTAACGATAACCATTCTCTCCTACAAATGAAGGAGATAACAAATCTACTTCATCATAATAATGAAGTGTGCGCACACTAATACCAGAAATGTGACTTATTTCTTTAACTGTTTTCATAATAACCTCTCTGTAAAGAGTATAATGTATAACGTTAAGTAAGGGTCAAGGGAAAAATATTATTTTGTGATGATTAATTTATAAAGCTTAAATCAAAGGTCACTTTGACTAACAGGTTGATAAAAAGGGATACGTCCCCATGTTTGCTCTGCTATATTAGCATTTCCCATCTGATAAACAGAATCTGCTCGTTGCGTCAAACTATCCCACGTTTGTGAACCAATCCTCGTCACGATATCCACAGACTTCTTCACAGACTTTAAATGCTGTTGACCTTTTTGTGTAAAACCTAAGACATGAATAGCATTTGGTATAGGACTTTCCACAGCATTTATCAAGATATAGGTTAATAAACGTCGAATTCTTGCTTTGGTATACCGTTTAGTTGCGACTTTATCAACTAACTCATCCACAGTCTCCACATAACGAATTTGACTTTTTATACGATTGGCTATCTCTTCATTCACTTGATAAATTTGTGTCAAATCAGAATGCGTCATTATCTGATATTTGAGTAAACTAAAATAATCTTGCCAAACTACTTGTGGACTATTCAAAAACAAGTCACTGTTAGGCATACCTTTTTCTACAAAGAAACGATCAGATTGATGTTTACGAAGACTTGTTGCAGAAGCAAATATCTCTGTTTTTTCTGATGAATGATAACCAGCTCCTTGACGTTGTATCGGATTTAATCGAATACCATTTTGGCTAGCTGCTTTGGTGTAGGCTAAGCCTAAAATGTGATTTGGGGTTTGTCCCGAAAATGTAATCCCTGCAAATTCTTGCCACATAGCTTGCATTTTTTGTGGATAGGAAAGAGAATCCGATTGTTTTTTCAAAAAAGCTTCCATCTCCTCTTTTTTATTCACATAAATATCCCCAATACGGGCATAATCAAGCATTTCTTCGGTACCGAAGCATAAGTTATCCACACCTAATCGTGCCAGGATAGACACAGCTCCACTAGCGAAATAATCCGCTGACTGTACCGAAACCAGAAAAGGGAGTTCAATCACTAAATCAGCACCATTTTCTAGTGCCATCTGGGCACGGGTCCATTTATCTACAATCGCCGGCTCACCACGTTGCATAAAATTACCCGACATGGCTATTACTTTTATGCCTTGAGCTTGTTCTAAAAGGTACTTATGCCCATTATGAAAGGGATTAAATTCGGCAACAATTCCTGTAACTGTCATACTTCTTTCTCTTTCAATTGATTATTTAAAGTAACAGCATCAATAATATCTAGGTGATAAGTTTTACGAAGGTATATGAGACGATCTGTTTCTTTTTCAAATGGTTTTAATGCCGATAATAAATCCAAATGAAGTTTAGGGTTCATCAATAATTCCAAAATAACTTTAGACTTTTTCTGACTTACCCGACGTTCAATAATATAAAGTATCCCAAATATCATCAGACAAGCGTATAAGAATATTATCATCTTTTTACCTCCAAATTATTACTTATTTATGAGCTACAAAAAACCAGCGAGCAGAAGTTGCAGTTGGTTTTTTATCTTCAAAATCTGCATACACCTTAACATCTTTAAAACCTGCCTGTTCAAGTAAAATATCATAAGTCAAAATATCATAAGTACGCTCTTCATGAACTTCATCATGACGTGTAAATCGACCATCTTCTTCTTGAACAAAAAATGTTAATTCATGGACAATAGAATGAGGTGCATCATCTTCATAAGTATCCCACACCATAGCAAAGTCATCTGCATTTTCATGATAAGAATAACCAGGAAATACTTTATCTGTTTGATAAGTCGAATGAACATCAAAAATAAAGACGCCATTTTCTTCTAAGGCCTTATAGACTTCGATAAAAACATCACCAACCTCGACTTCATCTTGCATATAACAAATAGAGTCTGAATAGCACGTGATGAGATCATATTTACCAACATTAGATAAATCTAACATATTTCCTTCAATAAACTGGATACTTTGGTGAGCAGAAGTTGCACGTTTTTTGGCAAGTTTCAGCATATCGCCACTAAGATCAAGTCCTGTAACAGCATAACCAGCTTGTGCAAATCGAACAGACTGAATTCCCGTACCACATGCTAATTCCAAAAGTTTTTTCTTACCTTTTGGAAAATGACGAAGTGAAAAATCAGTCCATTTATCATATAAAGTATCATCCATGACAGCATCATAAACAGCTGCAAAAGTTTCATACGTTGCCATATAATAGTTCTCAAATCTTTCTTGATATTACATCTCTCAAAAAGCAGTCCCAAGACTGCTTAGCTTTATTCTGTCATAAAGACTTCAGCATCAAGCAATGGTGCTTCATGCCAAAGTTTTTCAAGGTTATAGTGCTGTCTCTCATCTTCAGAGAAGATATGAACCACGACGCTATTGAGGTCAAGAAGTACCCAACCAGCTTTACTATCGCCTTCAAGGTGGCTAGCATCCCCACCATTTCCTTTTACTTGTTCACGGATATTGTCTGCGATTGCTTCTAACTGCCTACTATTACTTGCACTCATAATCACAAAGTAATCTGCAACACTCGTTACAGGCTGTAAATCTAAAATTACAATATCTTCTGCTCGTTTTTCATCCGCAGCCTTAACGACTAGCTGTAGTAAGTCTTTTTCTGTCATTTTATTCCTCGTTTATTAATTTCAATAAGCTATCTTTTGCTACCATTGTCGCAAAACGATGATGCCAAATATTCTCGTAATGTTTTTTAATAGAATCCCCACTTAAAGTTGGTGTATCAAATGTTAGGTGTCCACCTTGTGGAATAAAGATATCATAACCATATTCAAAAGCAACTTTTACTGATGTATCAAAACAGTATTCTGTTTGAAGTCCCATCATGATTAATTGACTAATATGCTTACTTTGCAAGTAATCATGTAAATGAGTATCTTTAAAACAACTATTGTAAGTTTTATCAATTATTTTGTGATGCGTCACAAGATGTCGCTGTTCCCAAATTTCCCACTGTGGAGAACCTTGAGGCAATTCCTTATCATGATGCCTTATCCATATCACTTCACAATTAGAACCTTTGGCACTTAAAAGTAAATCATCTAAAAGCTCTGCAAAATTTGTTAAATGCTTTGGTTTCTTATCCATAATACCTTGTTGGATATCAATTAGTAAAAGTGCACAAGTCATACTTTCCTCCAAAATGACCACTGCATCGCCAAACCTATCATGACCATTATTCAATAAAAGAATTAGTCGAGATAAGGTATATAAGCATTATAGGTTTCAATCGTTTTAGGATAGATAGGCTGAGCCTTACTTGCTAAAAACGCAACTGTTCTAGCAGTCTCATAAGCTACTGCTTTATTAAGGTCAACTTTCGCTAACTCACGAGCTTCTTCAACTCCTGGAAAATCTCGATTGTGTTCAATGTAATCTGCTACATAAACGATTTTATCCAATGTGGACATTTGGGCTGAACCAACAGTATGTTTTGCAATAGCAGCTAAAATATCTTGATCTTTGATAGCTAGATCCTCTTGTATTTTATAAATGCCAACAAGACCATGCCAAATATTATTACCCCATTTTTTTAGGTCGGGATCTAGTTGGTATTTATCAATTAATCTAAGAAATTCATCATCAGATAGTTCCTTAGCATAATCATGTAATAAAGCAGCTAGACCCGCTTTTTCCTTGTCATAACCATACCGTTCTGCTAACTCTATTGCAGCACGCTCTACTCCTAACACATGATTAAAACGTTTGTCGGACATCATATGACGCACTTTACTCAAAAGTTCAGTCCGATCTAAACCTGTGTAATCTTTGTAGGTCATTTGTAAAGACCTTCTTTCCTGATATAATCTAATACCTCTCTAGGCAGTAAATAGTTGGGCTGACGATTACTTTTAATAAATTGACGAATCATACTTGATGAGATATCCATCAATGGCAGATCCACCCAAATAACGGGATATGATGTACCAGCTTTATATTTTGGACGTTGAACACCAACAAACTGCACCATTTTAACAAGTTCATCAATACGATGCCACTTAGGTAGATATTCCACCATATCTGCCCCAATAATGAAATAATAATCAACATCTGGATTTTTTTCAATTAGAAGCTTCATCGTATCGTATGTATAGCTGATACATTTACGTTCAATTTCAATTGGTTCAATAGATAAACCATCAATGCCTTCTATTGCTAATTCAAGCATCTTGAGACGATGCTGTTCATCAATTGTCTCTTTTTTATCAATATGTGGTGGCTGAAATTCAGGCATCAACAGAACTTGGTCTAAACACAATTGCTGACGTACTTGATCTGCAACAACAAGGTGGGCGTTATGAACAGGGTTAAAATTTCCTCCCATAATTCCAATTTGTTTTCGGTTAGTATCTCGCTTTTTCTCTTCTAATTCAACTTTTGTAAATGGTGTTAGCAATTCGAGTGCCATAATTCCTCCATGAACAAGTAGTATCTCTAAAAAAACAAACACTGATTATCATGATCAGCTATCATACGGAAGTGTAACTTAGGTAAATCGTTTTTTAGTTCTATACTCTATTTCTTAATCTATTGTAGTTTAGTTTGATTTTACTGCTTTTACTTTAACTGAAATTTTACGATTTTCTTTGCGCGCTGACTCTTTATAAAGAATCAAGATACGTCCTATTTTAAGGACAGTATCGCAGCCAATTTCATCTTCCAGAACTTCAGCGACATCGTGGATATCTTCATCGGTATTTTGTAAAAGGGTTACTTTGATTAGCTCACGTGCATCGAGTGCATTACGTACGCTTGTTTTGATTTGATCATTTAAACCATTTTTCCCAATTTGAATAATGGGTTTCATAGAATGTGCTTCTGATTTTAAGAAAGCACGTTGTTTAGATGTTAACATATTAGTTTCCTTTTTATCTATTATAGGATTATGACTGTATCATCAGCTAAATTAGATGAAAAACCGTCATATGTTGCTGGTTAATTTAGTTATTAAATTAAAGCTTTGCGTAAAACAACTGCCACGCCTTCTGGAGCCCAAGCAGCTACTACTACTGGATTTTCTGCTTCTGATTTCACACGTATCCAACCAAGACCCGAATAAACAATATCCATTTTATCTTTGATTGTAAATTCATGACGAACTAATTTAGGAAAATCTGAAACTTCCTTACCTGTTGGTGGTGTCAATAATTTTCCAACATGTTTAGTGTAAAATTCATCTGCTCCAACTAGTTTAGTGCGGTGTAAATTCAGGTTATTATCAAAATATGCCGTAAAACCTTGTTTTTGACCAGAAATAAAATCAAAACGTGCTAGGCCAGCCAAGAATAATGTTTGTTCTGAATTAAGCTGATAAGTTTTGGGTTTTATTTCTTTTTTAGGACTAACATATTTAAGATTTTTTGCTGTCAAATAATGAGCCATTTGATGACGATGAATAATACCCGGGGTATCAAAAATATAGCTACCATCATCAAGAGGTATTTCTATTTTATCTAACGTTGTACCTGGGAAACGTGAGGTCGTAATAACATCACGACTACCAGTAATTTCACGAATAATAGCGTTAATAAGAGTTGACTTTCCAACATTAGTAACCCCAACAACATAAACATCTCGACCATGACGATACTTTTCAATCGTATCAATCAAATCCTTAATAGCATGATGATTTTGGGCACTTGTCAAGATGACATCAACAGGACGAAGCCCCTCTTCATGAGCTCTCTCAGTTAACCATTGTGTTACTTTTCCATCTTTAACCGATTTGGGAAGAATATCTTTTTTATTTCCTACTAAAAGAACATCGTTTCCTGCAACGAAACGACTAAGACCAGGAATAATTGAACCATTGAAATCAAAAATATCAATGACATTCACCACAAGGGCATCACTATCTCCAACCTCATGTAGTAATTTCAAAAATTCATCATCAGTGATATGAACGTCAGTAATCTCATTATAGTGGCGCAATCTGAAACAACGCTGACAGTATAATTCTCCTGTCTCTAAACCTTTTTCAAGTGCTGCACGAGGTGTATAGCCAGCAGCATCTTTATTTTCAGTTTGAATCCTGGCTCCGCAGCCAATACAAAATAACTCTTCCATTAAATTCCTTTTTGATATACGATTTTACCGTAATTCTCTTCTATTTTTTTCCAAACGCGACGTTCACGTAAGCGATTGAACTTGGTATTCCAAGCATCAGATTTAACAATTGGTTTTACCAATACGGACTTTATTCCTGCGCGATAACTAGCACGAATATCTGTCATCAATTGATCTCCAACCATAATCACCTCGTCACGATCAAAGCCATAACGCTCAATTGCCATGTTTATACCACGAGTAAATGGTTTCATCGCACGACTTACAAAATCCACACCAAAACGTGATACTGCACGTTCTACGCGAGCATGATTGTTATTAGACACTACTACAACTGAAATATCCGCTGTTGTCATCTCATCTAACCATGCACGCACCTCAGCAGTACCATCTGGATTATTCCAAGCAATGAGTGTATTATCTAAATCAACTAAAACCGCACGAATGCCATGACGTAATAAATCTTCTGCTCTTAAATCATAAACTGCCTCAACCACGAAGGTCGGCCTATAATCATCTATACTCAATTTCATCTCCAAAAAATATATTTTACTATTCATTCTACCATAATTCTTAAGAGATAGCGAGTAAAGAAAAAAGGTCTTTAAAGACCTTTAAATTAGGGTTTCAACCCCAAAAGATACTATCTTACTCGTTTCATTTTCTTCAATGCAATTAAATCTTTGTAAGAGATTAGAGTTACAGCAAGAAAAATAAACAGCATCCCAAGTAAATCTATTGGATAAAAAATTTCTCCTAAAACAAGTACTGTCAAAAATACCGAAGAAACTGGCTCTACCGATGCTAATAAGCTACCCTTGACAGCACCTACAATACTAACCCCTTTAAGGAAAAAAGTGTAAGCAAAAATAGTCCCAATACCAATAATGCCAATATAAGCAAGTATACTCATCACATTAATTTGTAAGGGGTATTGCCACGCTTTTGTCACCAAACTAAATAAAATCCCACCTATAAACATTCCTGAACCAATAACAATCGTACTTCCCCATTCATGAATAAGTTTCACAGGTAATAAAATATAAATAGAATAAGTAATGGCGGAACCAAGCCCCCACATTAATCCTTTCGGTGTGATAGCTAAACTTCCTAACTTCCCATGCGTTGCAATCATATAGGTTCCTAAAATTGCCATAGCAATTGCTATTATTTCAAAAGATGTTGGTCTTTGTCTGTTTAGGATACAAACAATACTCAAAATAAGTATTGGTGCCATATATTGCAAAACCGTTGCAGTTCCAGCATTTGTTAAATGAATCGCTCTGAGAAAAGCATATTGATTTAAAACTAAACCAAATATAGAAAAAAGTAAAACCTGCTTTAAAAATTTTGGCTGTTTCCACGCTGCTACTAAATGCTCCTTTTGTTTTGATCTAGCTAAAGACAAGAGAAAGATACCTGTTATCAACAATCGTAAAGAAGTCAAAAGGTTAACGTGTACTCCGTGCGACATCAAGTATTGACCACTAATTCCAGAAATGCCCCATGCTAGTCCGGCAGCTAAGGTCATCATTGTTCCTTTTTCTTTTTTAGTCATTTTTCCCCTCATTTTTATTTCTTAAACACTGTAGTTAAAGTCATCTGATAAATATCTTAGCTTCTTAATTATTTATCCCTAGGTGTTCGTGCTAAATTAGCGAATAAAAACCAGCCAAAAGGCTGATTTCTATTCTTCTTTTAATTTTGCTAATTCTTGCGCTAACAGCTTCAGAGCAACTTGTGGATTAGCTTGTCCTTTTGTTGCTTTCATTAGATAACCTGTGAAGGCCTTATCAGCATTGCGTTTTCCTGACTTAAAGTCAATCACAGCAGCTTCATTATCTGCAAAGACTTGATGAATAATTGGGATTAATACTTCAGGATCTGAAATTTGAACTAAACCAGCCTTTTTAACGAATTCTTCAGCTGAACCACCATTTTTAGCTAAATGCACAAAAACTTTTTTAGCAATTTTGGATGAAATTGTACCGTCAGCAATCAAGCCAATCATCTCAACCAAATTCTCAGGAGTCAGACCAATTTCTTCGATTGATTTTGATTCACTGTTAAGAAATTGCGCCACTTCTCCTTGTAACCAATTGGAAACTTGTTTTGCATCACCCCCAATAGCAACAGCTTTTTCAAAGAAATCAGAAGTTGCTTTTGTAGCTGTTAATTGGCTAGCATCATAAGATGATAGACCAAAAGACGATACATATTTCGCACGACGTTCCTGTGGAAATTCTGGTAATTCTAAACGAACTTGATCAATCCATTCATCCGAGATATCAAATAGTGGTAGATCTGGTTCAGGGAAATAGCGATAATCTGATGAGCCTTCCTTGACACGCATCAAAATAGTCTCACCTGTTGTTTCATCAAAACGACGAGTCTCTTGCTGAATTTGACCACCAGATCGTAAAACTTGTGCTTGACGTTTTTCTTCATGTATCAAACCTTTACGTACATTATTGAATGAGTTAAGGTTCTTAAGTTCTGCTTTAGTACCAAACTCTTCTTGACCATAAGGACGAAGTGAAATATTGGCATCTACACGCATAGAACCTTCTTCCATTTTAACGTCAGAAATTCCAGTATATTGGATAATCTCTTTGAGAGCTGTCAAATAAGCATAAGCTTCCTCAGGAGAACGCATATCAGCTTCTGATACAATTTCAATCAGTGGAACACCTTGTCTATTAAGGTCAACATAGGAATAACCATCTGTCCCATGTGTATTTTTTCCTGCATCTTCTTCGAGGTGGGCACGCTCAATACGAATTTTTTTTCGTGTACCATCTTCTAATTCGATTTCAATCCAACCATTGTAACCAATAGGCTCATCAAACTGTGAAATTTGATAAGCTTTAGGATTATCTGGATAGAAATAATTTTTACGATCAAAATGCATGTTTTGATGGATATCCATATTCAAGGCAAGTGCCGCCTTGATTCCTGCATCAATAACTCCTTTATTCATGACTGGAAGGACACCTGGGAAAGACCAGTCAATTACATTTGTATTAGCATTTTGTTCCTGACCAAAATGAGCGGAAGAAGGTGAGAAAATTTTAGAGTTCGTATTTAATTCAACATGGACTTCAAGTCCAATGACTGTTTCAAAATTCATTAGTTCTCACCTCCAAAAATTTTAGGTTGTTGTTTATGATAATCTGTCGTTGCTTCGAAGGCAGCAGCAACCTGATATATTGTTTCTTCACTGAATTTCGGACCAATCAACTGCATACCAACCGGTAGACCTTGATCAAAACCAGCAGGGATTGAAATACCTGGTAAACCAGCCAAATTAACTGGTATTGTTAGAATATCAGCTAGGTACATTGCAACTGGATCGTGATTTAAAGAATCTAAGTCAAAGGCTGTTGTTGGAGCTGTTGGACCTAAAATCAAGTCATAATCTGCGAAAACTTTTTCAAAATCTTGAATAATCAAACTACGAACTTGACCTGCTTTTTTATAATAAGCATCGTAATACCCAGAAGATAAACTGAACGTTCCCAGCATAATGCGACGCTTAACTTCGTCTCCAAAACCTTCAGATCGTGTATTGACATAGATATCATCCAAGTTTTTATAATTTTCTGTACGGTATCCATAACGAATACCATCAAAACGTTGTAAGTTTGAAGAAGCTTCCGATGAAGCAACAATATAATAAACAGCAACACCGTATTTAGAATGCGGTAAACTAACTTCCTCAATAACTGCACCTAGTTTTTCCAGATGTTTTGCGGCCTTAATAATCGTTTCTTTAACTCCTTGCGCTATTCCTTCTCCCAAATATTCTTTTGGTAAAGCAATTTTCATTCCTTGAATATCTTGACCAATTTTAGCAGTAAAATCGCCTACAGTACGCTCAGAAGAAGTTGAATCTCTTACATCATGCCCAGAAATAACTGTCAAAAGCTGTGCATTCTCTTTTACTGTTTGAGACATCGGTCCAATCTGGTCAAGCGAACTACCGAAAGCAAACAAACCAAAGCGTGATACACGTCCGTAAGTTGGCTTCATACCAACGATTCCATTAAATGAAGCCGGTTGGCGAATTGAACCACCTGTATCAGAGCCCAATGATAAACGTACTTGTCCTGAAGCTACTGCTGCTGCAGAACCACCTGATGATCCTCCCGGAACTTTACTATGGTCCCAAGCGTTATTTGTCTTTTTAAAATAAGATGTTTCTGTAGAGCCTCCCATGGCAAATTCATCCATGTTTGCTTTACCAATCACAATCATATCTTTAGCATATAACTTTTCAACAGCCGTAGCATCAAAGATTGGCTCATAGTTATAGAGCATTTTAGAAGCAGCTGTTGTAAGAATCCCCTTTGTTGAAATATTATCTTTAACTGCTAAGGGAATACCTGACATAACATTATCAGCATCAATTCCTTTATCATCAATTTCTTTGGCTTGAGCTATTGCCATCTCATCAGAAATAGTAATAAAAGATCCAACCGCTTGTTCACGCGCATGAATATCTTCCAATGTAGCTTTTGTTAATTCAGTTGCTGAAATTTCTTTTTTAACGAGAAAATCATGCAACTGATCAATTGATTGATTATTAAACGACATTAGGCATCTCCTCCATCCTCAAGAATTGCAGGTACTTTAATATAATAATCTTGATGCTGTGGTACATTTTTAAATAAGTCATCACGATTATGGCCTGGTTGAGCAATATCTTCACGCATCACAGTTTTGCGATCTGCCATGGTCGTTGTTACTGGTACGCCTTCTGTGTCAACTTCATTTAAGAGTTCAATCATATCAACAATCTTTGACAAACTTGACGCAAATTCTTTAGTCTCTTGATCAGAAAAGCGCAATTTTGACAGATGGGCAACATGACGCACTTCTTCTTCAGAAATTTTCATGAGTTCTCCTTATCTCTGTATCATTTTCGTTTTAAGATAGTCTCTACTATTATAGCATATTAAACTCTCAATGTTATCACATTATCCCAGTTTTTCATAATAAACGCTTCTTACCTATGATAAGAAGCGTTTACTGTTTATTTATCTATTGTTATATCATTTCTGCTTTGTTTGATTTTAGCCTGTGCAGCCGCTAATTTAGCAATAGGAATCCTAAACGGCGAACACGATACATAATGTAACCCCTGTTGGTAACAGAACTCAATAGATGATGGTTCTCCACCATGCTCTCCACAGATACCTATTTTAAGGTTTGGCTTAACTTCTTTTCCTAACCTCACTGCCTGCTCAATAAACCTTCCTATTCCTTTTTGATCTAAAACTTGGAAAGGGTCTTTTTTTAGAAGTCCTTTATCAACGTATTCTCCTAAGAATTTTCCAGCATCATCTCGTGAAAATCCAAAGCTCATTTGTGTTAAATCATTGGTCCCAAAACTAAAGAAATCCGCAAACTTTGCAATATCATCCGCTATCATACAAGCTCTTGGTGTTTCAATCATTGTCCCAATAGGGAATGATAAGTTAATTTTTTTAGATTTACTCTCCTCAACAATTGTCTCTTCAATCAGATCACGTATTATAGAGATTTCTTCATGCGCTGTCACTAAAGGAATCATAATTTCTGGCTTTGCCTCATATCCCTCTTTCATTGCAAGTATAGCGCCTTGTACAAGAGCTCTCACCTGCATTTGGTAAATTTCCGGATAGGTAATCGCAAGTCTACAACCACGATGACCTAACATAGGGTTGAATTCTTCTAATGTTTGAATCCGTTTTTCAATAGCTAAAGTAGATATCCCCATTTGTCTTGCCATAGATTCTATAGACTCTTTATCATGGGGTAAGAATTCATGTAAAGGAGGGTCAAGCAAACGAATCGTACAAGCTTTACCTTTCAATACTTTAAAAATTTGATAAAAATCGTCTCTTTGGAAAGATAAAAGCCTTTCTAGAGCCTTCCTTCGGCTCAATATTTCATCCGCTAAAATCATTTCTCTAACGACTGGAATACGTTCATCGTCAAAAAACATATGTTCCGTGCGACAAAGACCTATTCCTTCTGCTCCAAAGTCCAAGGCCTTTTGAGCATCTCTCGGATTATCTGCATTTGAACACACCATCATATCTCGATTTTCATCTACCCATTTCATAAATATCTCAAAATCACGATCTACGCTAGTCTCTGCCATCGGAACTTGTCCTATATAAACATTTCCTGTAGCACCATCGATTGATAACATCTCACCTTCTTTTATCGTTTGATGCCCAATAGAAATTTCTCGTCTTACTTCATCAACCAATAATTGACTACAGCCTGCAACGCATGGTTTCCCCATTCCTCTGGCTACTACTGCCGCATGGGAAGTCATTCCGCCTCTTGCTGTTATAATCCCGTTTGCACTAACCATCCCCTCGATATCTTCAGGTGATGTCTCTTGTCTGACCAATAGCACTGGATTTCCCTTTTTCATCTCTTTAACAACATCTTCTGCATGGAAATAAACTTTCCCATAAGCAGCTCCAGGAGAAGCTGGAAGTCCTGTCGTCAAAATAATAGCTTTCTTTAAACTTTTCAAGTCAAAAGAAGGGTGTAATAACTGATCTAATTGTTTGGGCTCGATACGTAGTATAGCTTCTTCTTTACTAATTAGGCCTTCATTTACTTGATCTACTGCTATTTTGATAGCTGCCTTCGCTGTACGCTTACCGCTTCTCGTCTGAAGCATATAAAGATTACCATTTTCAATTGTAAACTCCATATCTTGCATATCGCGATAATGAGCTTCTAACTTTTGGGTAACGCTTACAAACTCTTGGTAAATAATAGGCATTTGTTCTGCCAATTTTGATATGGATTGTGGTGTTCTGATACCTGCAACAACATCTTCTCCTTGTGCATTAATCAAATACTCACCAAATAAATTTGCTGCTCCAGTTGATGGGTTTCGTGTAAAAGCAACTCCCGTTCCGCTGTTATTTCCCATATTCCCAAAAACCATAGCTTGGATATTAACGGCTGTCCCAAGCGTCTCCGGAATATCATTTAATTTACGATAAATCTTAGCTCTTGGATTATTCCATGATTTAAAAACTGCCTCAATTGCTAACAAAAGCTGCCTTTTAGGATCTTGCGGAAATTTTTCTCCTGCTTCTTTTTGATATAGTTCCTTGTAAAATTCAACAAGTCTCTTTAAATCTGAACCAGTTAGTTCTGTGTCATCTTGATAACATTTATCTGTCTTAAGTCGATCTAAAATGGTATCAAATTTATATTTTGGAATGCCTGTAACCACATCTGCAAACATTTGGATAAAACGACGATAACTGTCATAAGCAAAACGCTCGTCTTCTGTCTTTTTCACTAAACCTTGGACACTACGATCATTTAACCCTAAATTTAAAACTGTGTCCATCATACCAGGCATTGAAAAAACTGATCCTGACCGAACTGACACCAACAAAGGATCATCAACACTTCCTAATTGCTTGTTCTGTTCAACCTCCAATTGTGCCATTGCTTGATCAATTTGACTAAGAATACTCTCTCGGATATGGCAAGCGTTATCATAATAATCATTACAAGCCTGTGTTGTAATAGTAAAACCTTGTGGTACCGGTAACCCAATACTCGTCATTTCAGCTAGATTAGCCCCCTTACCACCTAGCAGTTCCTTCATTTCCTTACAACCTTCATCAAAATGATACACAAACTTAGTTTCCATCAGCGTCTCCTTTTACAGATTTTTAGCTACTTGTCCATTTGTTTTTAAGATTTCTAAAATAATCGTTGCTGTTTCTTCGATTGCTTTATCAGATACATTAATGATTGGGCAACCTAAATTTTTCATAACTTCTTCAGCATACCTCGTCTCCTCCAAAATCCGTTCTAAACTGGCATAATTTGCCGTACTAGAAAGACCTAAGGACTTTAATCGAACTTTTCGGACTTGATTAAGATGATCAACCGAATTAGTTAGTCCGATAATCCTTCTAGAATCAATCATACGTAATTCTTTAGGAACAGGAACCTCTGGAACCAAAGGAATATTAATAACTTTAATATTTTTATCTGCTAAAAACATACTTAATGGTGTTTTAGAAGTTCTTGAAATTCCTATAATAACTAAATCTGCTTGTAAAATACCTCGCGGATCTCTCCCATCATCATATTTTACTGCAAATTCTATTGATTCTACTCTTTTGAAATAATCATTGTCTAAGCGTCGTAAAATCCCTGGTTCTCCCAAAGGATCTATACCCGATATCCTTGATATTCCTTGAATAACATTTGTTAATAAGTCAACATAAGCATAATGTTCACTTTCACATCGTTTCTGTGCATAGGAAGCCAAAGCAACATCAACTAAACTAAACATCATAAATACTGTCTTCTGGCTAGCCTCTTCAAAAACTTGTTCTAAGCGTTCCTGACTGTTAATATAGGAAAAACGTTGAAAATGCCAATCATCATGTCCTGGAAATTGTGACAAACATGCTTTCGCAATAGCTTTGGCTGTTTCCCCTAAAGAATCTGAAATAATAAATATAGTGAGTTGATCTTCCATCAGTTTCCTCCTAATAATCTCTTATTTCTAAAAACAAACCAGCGAGGATTGTTTTAGATAATTTCCCGATCACTTTAAATTTTTCGGGATATTGCTTATCATGACGAACGACAGGGAGACTATCCACTTTTCTGCTCACTAATTTATCAGCTGCCGCAAAAAGACTTTCATTTTCTAAAACAGTTGTCACGTGTGGCATACGTGTCATCACCATTCCTATTGGCATTTTAGAAAGATCTCCTCCGCCAATACTGGTTTTTAGTAAATCTTTACGTGACACGACTCCACAGAGAAAATCATCATCATCCAAGATAAAAGCACAACCAGCATCTTCCATAAAAATATGTACAATAACATCATAAACTGAATCTTTTTGATGAACTGTCAGAGGGATCCCCATAATTTCTGAAACTGTCATCTTTTCAAAATGACTTGTCCCTATTGAAGCATGATACTGTCCTAAATAAAAATAACCAACCTTAGGTTTTGCATCTATGATACCTAGCATACTTAAAACCGCCAAATCAGACCTTAGTGCTGCTCTTGTTACTCCTAATTTCTCAGCTATTAGCTCACCAGTAATGGGCTGAAACTGTTTGATAATATCAATAATTCTTTCTTGCCTTTGATTTAATTGAATAAGATCACCTTCTTTATATATTGTATACTATTTATTTTATATGTTATATTATATATCTTTTTTTACTGAAATCAAGTAAAAAAAGATACTATTTTAAAAATAATCATACTATATATTTGCTTTTAGACATATCTTTTGTTAAACTTTCTTCGAAAACGTTTTCGAATATAAGTATCGGAGGTTGTAATATGACAATTAAAAATCTCACTGTTGCAGGAAGTGGCGTTCTAGGTAGTCAAATCGCCTTTCAAGCAGCTTACAAAGGAATGTCTGTCACCATATATGACATTAACGATGAAGCTTTAAATAAGGGAAAAGAACGCATCAAAAAATTAGCTAAAGTCTATCAATCAGAAATTGAAACAGCAAAAGAAGCATATAGTGATAAAGCTAAAAGTATCAAGTATAATAAAAACTTATTGCCTAGCTTAGACCATATTTTTCTTTCAAAAGTTGCCGATTCATTAGACTTGATTGCTGATTTACCAAACCAAATTACTTTTTCAAAAAACTTAGACCAAGCTGTAAGTGACGCCGATTTAGTAATCGAAGCTGTCCCAGAAACAGTTAGTATAAAAGAAGATTTTTACAAACAATTAGCTAAAGTGGCACCTTCAAAGACAATCTTTGCAACAAATTCTTCAACACTTGTTCCAAGTCAGTTTGCTGATATAACAGGACGGCCTGACAAATTTTTAGCAATGCATTTCGCTAACAATATTTGGCAAAATAATATTGTTGAAATTATGGGACATAAGGGAACTGACGACGAGGTTGTCAAAGAAGCTTTGGCATTCTCAAAAGATATTGGTATGGTACCTTTATATATTCATAAAGAACAACCTGGCTATATTCTTAATTCAATACTAGTTCCATTCTTAGAGAGTGCATTAGCATTGTACTATAATAAGGTTTCTGATTCTGAAACTATTGATAAAACCTGGAAGTTAGGAACAGGAGCACCGATGGGACCTTTAGAAATTTTAGATATTATTGGCATCGATACCGCTTATAATATCATGAAGAATTATTCAGATACCACCAGCGATCCTAATAGTTTACATGCTCACCTTGCAAAAATGCTTAAAGAAGAATTCATTGATAAAGGACGTACCGGTAAAGCTGCTGGACACGGCTTTTATGATTACGACTAAACTATAAAAGAGGTTAGATAAAAATCTAACCTCTTTTATAATTCAACTAAAGAATAGTTGCACCAAGAACAGTTTTAAAATGATTTAAAGCCCATTGATGATTACTATCATTTAAGCTGGCTACAGCAGCTGCTGGGACCTCAATTTTATAACCTAAGTTATAAGCATCAATTGCTGTGTGTAATACACAAATATCTGTCAGTACTCCTGTCAATATCAAAGTATCTACTCGTCTTTCACGTAGGCGAATATCTAAATCAGTACCAGAAAAGGCAGAATAATGGCGCTTATCTATCCAAAAAACACGACTATCTTCCTTAATAGTTTCATATAGAGTTCCCAAAGGACCATATAGGTTTCTACCAGAAGTCCCTTTAATATTATGCTCAGGAAAAAGATTGGTCTCTGGATGAAAAACATCTCCAATATCATGATTATCAATCGCAAAAAAAATATAATCCCCTGACCGGTATGCTTTCTCTGTAACGTCAGCTATAGCTGAAGCGATAGATTGCGCTGGTTTACCTGCCGTTAATTTCCCATCATCTGCCACAAAATCATATGTGTAGTCTATTGAGATGAGTGCTTTTGTCATTTTTCTTCTTATCTCCTCTTGATTTCAAAAAAGGAACTGAAAGCTACTCCCAGTCCCATGCTATGATTAATTATATTCTTTTAATTTGTCAAAAATACCTTCGTTAATAACTTTGAGGTATGTTCCCTTCATACCGAGTGAGCGGCTCTCAATGATTCCCGCAGACTCCAATTTACGAAGAGCATTTACAATAACGGAACGTGTAATTCCAATACGGTCTGCAATAACAGATGCCGTTAGGCGTCCTTCAAGTCCATCTAATTCTCCTAAGATAGCAGCTACAGCTTTCATTTCTGAATAAGATAAAGTGTTGATAGCCATTGTCACCGCTGTTTGTTTACGAATATTTTCTTCTAGATTTTCTGTTTGAAGGTTAAGTAATTGAATACCAACAACGGTGCTTGCAATTTCAACTAAAATCAAATCATCGTCGCTAAATTCTTTATCATTACGCCAGATAATAAATGTTCCCAAGCGCATTCCACCACCATAAATTGGAGCGATTGTTGTAATACCATCTTGGAAGTTTTCCTTTGTCTCAACTGGGAAAATTGACAAATCATTATCTACTGATAAGTTAGCTTCTGTATCATAAACACGACTAGCAGATTTAACATAGTAATCTGGGAATTGTTTTGTTTCAAAAAATTCTTCCACACGGTCAGTGTTTGTTTTATATTTCATGGCATAGCCAAGTAAGTTACCACCACCATTAATAATACATGCGTTACAGTCAATAATATCAGCTAATTGAGCCGCCATTGTATTATATGGTAATTCGGCATCTAAGCTATCTACGGAACGCTGTAAGATGGATGTAATTTTTCTAGTTTTTTCTAATAAATTCGGCATTTCCTTCATCCTTTGTATGTTTTGCGTTACAATTATATCAAAGCATTTTAGCTTTTGCAAATCGATATCAGTACATTTTAAGAACTTCTATTGTTAATTTAATGTTTATCTAATAAAAATTCATTCTAGCGCTTGTATTGGCTTAAAAAGCGAGCCATTTTTTCTTGTAGTTCAGTCAATTCATCAACACGTGGTAAGTAAACAATTCTAAAATGGTCAGCGGTATTCATATTAAATCCTCTACCGTGTGTTAGTAATACTTTTTCTTGTTTTAAGAAATTAAGCACAAACTCTTCATCATTATCAATACGGTACATATCTGTATCAATTTTAGGGAAAAGATACAGTCCAGCATTTGGTTTTACAGCAGATAAACCAGGTATTTCATTAATTGCTTTATGGATATAATTACGTTGCTCGTAGATACGACCTCCTGGCAACAACATACTATCAATAGATTGCTGTCCGCCTAACGATGTTTGAATAACCTGTTGAGCAAGAACATTTGAACACAGCCTCATGTTAGCTAACATATTCAAACCTTCAATATAACCTTTAACATGTTGTCGCGGACCAGACAATACCATCCAACCAACGCGGAAACCACAGATGCGATGTGATTTAGATAAGCCAGATAAAGTAACTGTAAAAATATCCTCTGCAATAGAAGCAATTGGGATATGCTCCATTCCATCCATAACTAAACGGTCATAAACCTCGTCTGAAAAAATAATCAAGTCATTTTGTCTAGCGATATCCACAATCTCTTGCAGAATTTCACGCGGATAGACTGCTCCAGTTGGATTATTTGGATTAATGAGGACGATTGCTTTTGTTTTGGATGTGATTTTTGATTTGATATCATCAATATCAGGATACCAATTAGCTTCCTCATCACAAATATAATGCACAGCATTTCCTCCAGCAAGGCTAACACAAGCTGTCCATAACGGGTAATCTGGCATTGGAACTAGAACCTCGTCATCATTATCAAGCAAAGCTTGCATTGACATAGAGATTCCCTCACTAACACCATTAACAATGTATATATCATCCATGTCAACATGGATGTTTTGTAACTGGTAATACTGCATAACAGCCTTACGAGCTGAAAAAATACCTTTCGAATCAGAGTAACCTTCTGATTCACGCGCATTCGTAATTAAATCACGAATGACTTCATCTGGCGCTTCGAAGCCAAAGGCAGCTGGATTTCCAGTATTTAACCGCAATATCTTTTCACCATTTGCCCTCATGCGGTCCGCCTCTTCTAAAACAGGGCCTCTAATATCATAAGCCACATGTTCCAGCTTCATTGATTTATCAAATATCTTCATAAAAATACCTCGTATCTTCCATTATAAAACAAATATTCTCAAAATTGAAACATTTACTGCGGTTTATCAAGCGATTAAGTTAATATTAAGCTATTTCAGAAAACTAACATAAAACGCTTTCATTTTTCTAGAAAAAACGTTATAATATAGCTATAAAATGAATAACCAACATATCTAACTTACTCATCACTCACTCCTTCTGATAAGATGGCTAGTTGAGTGCAAGAGGTTATCTCTTTTGGTTATATTTAGAGGAGGACAGGCTTATGTCACAAAAATATGAACGCATCCTTGTCGCTATTGATGGATCAACAGAATCTGAACTTGCTTTTGAAAAGGCAGTTAACGTTGCTCTTCGCAATGATTCTGAATTAATCTTGACACATGTTATAGATACACGTGCTCTACAAAGCTTTGCGACATTTGATACTTATATCTATGAAAAATTAGAAAAAGAAGCAAAAGATGTCCTTGAGGAATATGAAAAACAAGCTCGTGAAAAAGGAGCAGATAAAGTTAGACAAGTCATTGAATTTGGTAATCCCAAAACATTACTTGCACATGATATTCCAGAAAAAGAAAAAGTAGACTTGATTATGGTTGGTGCAACAGGTCTTAATACCTTTGAACGTTTCCTTATCGGATCTTCCTCAGAATACATCCTTCGTCACGCTAAAGTAGATTTACTCATTGTACGTGACCCTAATAAAACAATGTAAATTTAATACGCTCACTTTCTAAAATATCCTGAGTTATATTAACTCAGGATATTTTTATTTTCGATTTAAGGATTTCTGAATTTGGCTATCTAATTCACGTCGAATTGATGGCTCAGGAGCGAAATGTTCTTCCCAGTCGTCTGGTTTTAAAATTTTATGAGTAACAGGATCAAAATGAGCTTTGCCATCTGGAAAGATTTTACCCATATTGGCCTCATGTACTGTATCAAAAAGAGGTTTTGGGTCGACTCCCATAAGAACAAAGGAGCCATAAGTCAGATAAAGTAAATCTGTTAAGGCATCCACTTCTCCCACTAATGGTGTTTCTGGATGGTCTTTAGAAATAACCTTATCTCTTGCTTTATCAATAGCTAAGTGTAAATTACGGATAGATTGGTCAAATACTTCTTGGTTACCTTGACTAGCAGCATACAAGAACTCAACGATTTCTTCTACTTTAAAGTCCGACCTAAAACCAGCTTCCTTACTGTCATATAAGCGTGGCGTTTCAATAGTTTCACCATCCATTAATAGATGGAAAGATTTTACTTTATTGAAATTCTCGTCACGACTACTGAATGTTTTTTCAATCTCAAATTGGATAAGTCCATAATGGGCTAATGCCTTAGAGATACCATCATCATTATTGTCAGCAGTTGTATAACGTGCATTTTCTTTCACTTGCTGACTAGCGTTCCCCATGGCAACACCAATACCAACTTGAGATAACATCTCAATATCATTATCAGAATCTCCAAATGCTATCACTTCTGATAAATCAAAACCATAGCATTGACCAACACGTTCAATTCCCTTAACTTTTGACTGCCCTTCAGAAATGACATCCATTGAGTAAGGACTGCTTCTTGTTAATTTAACACGAGGAAATTGTTTTTGAATTCGCTCTGATTCGCCCTCTGTTGCAACTAAAACGACCTGATAAATAGGTTCTCGTAAGATAACCATGAGGCTATCAATATTTTGAGGTTTAATCCGACGAATAAAATGCTTAAAGCTTCGTTCAATCGCTTTTGCCCATTTTCTCGGAACAAGGCTAGATACAATCTGCCCCAAACGGCTAGTTCCTAGACCAATAATACCTGAACCGAGTAATCCTGAGGCTGTTCCTAATGAAATTTCTCTTCTTCTTGCTCCAGCATAACGAATCAGACGATAGACAGTTGTCTTAGATAATTGATTGGTATAAATAATTTCACTTCTACTATAGATATATTGACCATTATAGGTTACAGCAAAATCTAAACCAAGGTTTTCTAAAAAAGGTTGTACAAAACTAGGACCTCGCCCCGTTGCTAAACCGACTAGTATTCCTTGGTCTTTCAAATTTCGAATTGCTTTAATTGTTGACTTTTGTACATTCTTACGATCATTAAGAAGTGTACCATCAATATCAAAAAATACTGCCTTAATTGCCACTGGGTCAACATCCCCTCTTTTTTATGATAAAATAAATTATATCACAACTTGAAAGAAGTATAAAATCAATGAAAAAAATCCTTGTTCTACACACAGGTGGAACGATTTCCATGAATGCTAACGAGAAGGGACAGGTCATGTCCAGCGCCGATAACCCAATGAAATACGTTGATTTATCATTAGATGACCTTGATTTGACTGTTGTAGATTTTCTAAATCTTCCCAGTCCTCAAATCACCCCTCATCATATGCTTGATATCTATCACTATCTGAAGCAACATGCCAGTAATTTTGATGGAGTTGTCATTACGCATGGGACTGACACTTTAGAAGAAACAGCATATTTTTTAGACACAATGATACTCCCTAAAATCCCAATCATCATTACCGGTGCTATGAGAAGCACAAATGAACTTGGTAGCGATGGCGTTTATAATTACCTATCAGCCCTCCGTGTCGCTAATAGTACTAAAGCTGCCGACAAGGGGGTGCTAGTTGTCATGAATGATGAGATACATGCTGCTAAATATGTCACAAAAACACATACAACAAACGTTTCGACATTCCAAACCCCTACACATGGCCCCCTTGGGATTATTATGAAACAAGACCTGCTTTTCTTTAAAGCAACTGAAGAGAGAGTTCGTTTTGATTTAGATAAAATTACAGGAACTGTTCCTATCGTGAAAGCATATGCTGGCATGGGTGATAGTGGTATCATTAGCTTTTTAAATTCTCAAAATATTAGCGGATTAGTTATTGAAGCACTCGGTGCAGGGAATATGCCCCCAAAAGCTGCACAAGAAATCGAAGAATTAATTGAGCAAGGTGTCCCTGTTGTTCTAGTGTCTCGCTGTTTTAATGGTATTGCTGAGCCAGTTTACGGATATGAAGGTGGCGGAGCAAAATTACAAGAATCTGGTGTCATGTTTGTTAAAGAACTAAACGCTCCCAAAGCCAGACTCAAATTACTCATTGCACTCAATGCAGGTCTCACAGGGCAAAATCTAAAAGACTATATTGAAGGTTGATAAAAAACTCTAGAAATATTTCTAGAGTTTTTTATTAATTTTCAGTTTGTAATACTCTCTCAACACTGCTAATAGGCATTTCTTGATTCGTTATTAATTGAAATGCTTCTGCTCCTTGATAAATCAGCATCCCTAGACCATTATAAGCATGTTTCACTCCATTTTGTCTAACAAATCGTAACAATGCTGTTTCTTTAGGCTTGTAAACCAAGTCGACAACTACTAAATTCGGTGTTAAAATTTCTGGATCGTTAATTAAACTATAATTATCTAATGGCCTCATTCCTAAACTAGTAGCATCAATATAAAAATGACTAGTTCTAATAGCGTCTTTAAATGCTGTCTTATTTTCTAGATAATCAACGACTACCTTTATTTGAAACTGTTTTTTAATTTTATCTGATAAGTCAATGACCTTATCGTAATTTGAGCTGTTACGATTAAATAATCTAATTTCCGCAACTCCCTCCATAGCTGCTTGAACTGCAACTGCTTTACCTGAACCACCAATACCAGCTATTGTAATTATTTTATTTTTAGCACTGAAACCTTGAGCTGCTAAAGCTTTAAAACAACCAATGCCATCTGTCATATGGCCTACTAAACGTCCGGTTCCACCTTGATTAACGATAGTATTTACAGCACCCACTAATTTAGCTTGAGGAGATAAATCATCTAGCAAAGGGATAACACTCTGTTTAAATGGCATTGAAACATTAACACCACGAATACTCAATGCCCTGACACCTCGAACAGCTTCTGTTAATTTACCCTCTTCTACTTCAAATGTCAGATAGGCATAATTCATGTTTTTTTCTTGAAAAGAGGTATTCCACATTAACGGGGATAGAGAGTGGCGTGCAGGATTGGCAATTAGACCAGTTAGTAAAGTTTCCCCATTTAATGAATTCATTGTATAACCTTCTTTCTTAACAATTTATTTCAGTTCATTTTACCAAAAACTGACTCAATTAAAAAGAGAGTATGTAATTTATACTCTCTCCCTTAGTTTAAGGCAATATATTACCTGCACTACGGTAAATATCATACCATTCTTTACGGGTTAAAGCGATATCATTAGCCTTATCAATCGCCTTTAAACGAGATGGATTCATTGAACCAACAATCGCCTGCATTTTGGCAGGATGACGTAAAATCCATGCAATCACAATAGCTTCGCTGCTAACATTGTAGTTTTTTGCCAGTTTAGCTATGGTTTCATTTAATTCCTTATAATCCGGATGATTAACAAATAAACCACGAGATAAATCAATTTGAAATGGAGACCAAGCTTGAATGGTAACTCTTTTAAGACGACAATAATCAACAATGCCATCATCATGTTCAATTGAAGCTTTATTTAACATGTTAACATTTAACCCTGCATCAAACATTGGTGTATGTGCTGGCGATAACTGAAGTTGATTCACTGCTAAGGGCTCGTCAAGGTAGGATTGTAACAACTCCATTTGAAACCGGTTTTGATTGCTAACACCAAAGTGTTTTACTTTACCTTCTGCCCTCAGTTTGGTAAATGCTTCTGCTACTTCTTCAGGCTCAACTAATACATCTGGACGATGAAGAATGAGAAAATCTAAATATTCTGTCCCTAATCTTTCTAAAATACCATCTACTGATGATAAAATATACTCTTTAGAAAAATCAAAGTAACCTTCTCGTATCCCACATTTAGATTGAATAATCATTTTGTCACGATTGACATTTAAATGTTTGATTGCATCTCGAAAGCGTAATTCAGATAGCCCTCCCCCATAAATATCAGCATGATCAAAAAAATTAATACCCAAATCTAATGCTGTTCCAACTACTTCTTCAGCTTGTTTTCCTTTCAAGTCACTCATTCTCATACAACCTAAAGCAATTCGAGTTGCTTGAATGCCTGTTTGTCCAATGTTTTGTAACATATGCACCCCATTCTAATCTGTTTGTATTAACAGAAAGATTAATCAATTCATTATAACAAAATTTCTATGAAAAGGCTTACTATTACAAATGCAAAAAGCTGAGTAAATTTAACTCAACTTTTTTTCTGATACTCATTATTGACTAAATAAGTCGGTAAGAAAAATCTATTCTGAAAAGTACTATTATAAATTACAGTAATCATTATTGTCATAACATACCTCCACATCTGTGATAGGAATATCATATGACAGCAAGCTTAAACTGAGCTTAGCACAGCCTTAATAGAAACTTAATCAAAATCTGAATGTTGGCGTAAATTATCTAGAATAAGTGCCCATTCTGTATTTTCTTTCCAATTATTATCTTTGACAATATCACTAGCAACACGTCTGGCTTCTTCTAAAATAGGATAATCCTCAACGATATCAGCTACTTGAAATTCTGGAATTCCAGACTGACGAGTACCAAAGATTTCACCAGAACCACGCATTTTTAAATCCGACTCAGCTAAAACGAAACCATCTGTCGTTTCTGTCATGATTGTCATTCGTTTTTTCCCAGAATCAGTTTTGGGATTAGCCACTAAAACAGCGTATGATTGTTTATATCCACGACCAACACGCCCACGAAGTTGATGTAGCTGGCTTAATCCAAAACGATCGGCATCCATAATAATCATGATCGTTGCATTTGGGACATTTACCCCTACTTCAATAACTGTTGTAGATACTAAAATATGACTTTTTTTATCCTTGAAATCTTGCATTATAGCATCTTTTTCATCATTTTTCATACGTCCATGTACAAGAGCAACCTTAGCAATTCCTTCAAAATAAGTAGATAATTCAGCATGCAATGCTACTGCATTCTTTAAATCTAAAGCTTCTGACTCTTCAATCAACGGTGAAATGACATACACTTGAGCATCTTTTTGCAATTCACCTTTTACCCATTCCAACACAGTACCTAGCTGCTCGTGTTTCACCCAGCGTGTAATAATAGGTTTACGACCGGCAGGTAATTCATCAATAATAGAAACATCCATTTCTCCAAAAGCTGTGATTGCTAGAGTTCGGGGAATTGGGGTGGCTGTCATCATTAAAACATCAGGATTTTCTCCCTTTTCACGGAAAATTCTACGCTGTTTAACACCAAAACGATGTTGCTCGTCTGTAATTACAAGCCCCAGTTTATGGTACTGTACCGAGTCCTGGATAAGAGCATGAGTTCCTACAATCATATCAACCGAGCCATTTGCAATAGCTGCTAAAACCGTACGCTTAACAGCTGCTTTCATACCCGAAGTTAATATAGCGATTGATAAATCTGGAAATAACTCTTGCAGACTAATGTAGTGTTGTTCAGCTAGGATTTCCGTTGGAACCATCAAAGCCGATTGAAAACCTGCTGTATAAGCTGCATACATTGATAGACCAGCAATGACTGTCTTTCCTGATCCTACATCTCCTTGCAATAAACGATTCATATGAGCTCCCGATGACATATCAGATAATATTTCATCTAAAGAGCGCTTTTGAGCATTCGTTAGAATAAAAGGTAAAGATGAAATCTTTGTCTCCATAGCATGTTTACTATAAAGAATAGACAAACCATTTGTTTCAGATTTATTTTCGGCTTTCAAAACTTGAAGGTTCATTTGAAAGTAAAATAATTCTTCAAATTTAATCCGACGGAGCGCTTGCTTATACTCTGTGATATCTTTTGGGAAATGCATAGCTAAACAAGCCTGACTACGACCCATCAATCGGTATTTTCCCAATAAAGTAGCTGGTAAATTTTCCTTCAATTCCAAATGCGCATTGATTTCAAAAGCTGACTTAATAGCTTTAATCAAAGTAGACTGTGAAATTCCCTGAGATACGCGATAAACAGGTTGCATGTCATCTTCAACTTGAGCTAAAACCTTCATCCCAGTAATAGCTGATTTAGTTGCATCCCATTTACCAAAGACAGCTACCTCTTGACCAAGTTCTATTTTATCAGCTAAATAGGGTTGATTAAAAAAACTAACATTTAAGACAGCTTCCCCTTGACGCAATTTGAAACTTAAACGGTTACGTTTAAAACCATAATATTGTACATTAGCTGGAGTAACGACTAAGCCTGTAATGACTGCTTTTTCACCATCCACTAAATCAAAAACAGATTTTGATTTAAAATCTTCATAGCGAAACGGATAATAAAGAAGTAAATCTTCTACTGTATAAATATCTAATTTCTGAAATTTTTCTGCTGATTTTGGTCCAAATCCCTTAAGATTAGAAATTGGTGATTGTAATAGCATAAGATTCTCCTTCTAATATCTTTTATTATACTAAAAGATCACCAAAAAGGCGCCTCAAGAGCGCCTTTATTATGTCTAATTATTTATGGCCAATAACATAAGTTAATTGTGCAGCTTGTGCTGAACTAAAAGTACGGTAAGAGACAATACCACGTCCCATTGCATTAGATTCTGAAATGAGAACTGAACCATCTTTTTTAACTTCTTCAACAATAGCTACGTGACCGTAAGTGCCATCAGCACCAGCTTGTCCTGGTGAAAATGATACAGCATAGCCTACTTTTGGTGAATGTGTTGTTTCAAAGCCAGCCTTATGTTGCCAATCTCCACCATTACCCATAAATGGATCAAATGTATAACCTAACTCTTTAGCGCGGTTAAAGACATACCATGTACATTCACCCCATGGATAAGTTGATGCAATATAGCTAGCTGTGTTAACCGCTGTTGATAAGCTAAAACCACTTGGTAAATCTGCTAAACTTGCTGTCGATAAAGCTTTCAAGGCAGCAGGAATTTCTGGTGTCCCTCCATGTTGATCAATCCAGCGGTCTAAATCTTCCATAATCTGGGCACGACGTTTACCAGTTCCAGAGTTATCTGTATAATAAACACCACCCTCAGTAACTGTATTAAGTTGTCCAGAAGATAATTTCTGTGCTTTCAAATCTTGGATTTCAAAGCTAGAGTTGTTGTTTTTAATAATTGTATTTTTTGTCAACAACATAATTGCTTCTTCATCATTATAAGCACTAGCATGGCTAGAGTCATGATCAAAGGCACCATAACCAAACATATTAGCACCTGGCATCTTAGCCACTCCTTGAGTTCCCAATGAACTTTCAAGGACAGCAATAGCTACAATAGCACGGACATCTAAACCACTATCTTTTTCCCATTGTAATAACTTAGCACCATTGATACGATTAGAATCATATTGAATCCCTAAAGATTTTAAGTACCCATCTAATTGTTCAGCTTTGATACCGTAACGATGTGACAATAAATAGTGAGAGTAGGCATCCTGACCAGACCAGTGTTCTACGTAGAATGGCGTTGCTGTCACTGGTGAAATCGGTGTTGATAATAAGTTATCATCAAAGGATAAAGCAGGAACAGAAGCATTCTGATTTGTCTGAACACTTTCTATCTGAGACGGAGCGGGAGTTATTTTAGGCTCTACTAATGGTAAGGTAGGCTCAGGTTTTAATTCAGTCTTTGTTGATTGACCTGGCTTACTGTCTGCTTGACTACTGTTTGTAGTATTAGTGCTAGGAGTAGATGCTGTTGAAGCAGAATCAGATGTTTTAGCATCTTCGTTGGAAGAAGATTGATGTGATGAACTTGATGATGATTCATTGCTTGATGATGTCTCTGTCGTACCAATCTCTGTTTTTTCTGTTGAGATACTTCCTTCGGCTGAAGGTGAAGCAGTTTCTGAATCTGTAGGTTGTGTTTTTTCCTGTTTCTCTGCTTCAGAAGAACTTTCTGTTGATGCTGTTGCCATTGTCAGGCTTGTTTCTGGATTAATAGTTTCTGCTAAGGTCACTAAAGGTGATGATAGCGATAAGACTAAAGTGGATAACAACAAAGTTGCCGTTACTTTTTGTTTTGACATATACTAATGATTCCCTTCTATAAAAATTGTCACTGATTAGTCTAACATATTTTTAAATTTTTTAAAACAGTTAACTACTGTGTCATTTGTTTTTAATAATATCTCGGAATACGATCGCTTAAAAGACAAAGTACTTCATAATTAATCGTCTGTCTTTTTTGAGCGACGTCCGTAGTTGTAATGTTACAACTACCTTGTTGACCAATCAAGGTTACTTTAGTTCCGATAGTATATTTTTGAGGTAAACGGATAGTCATTTGATCCATCGAGACACGCCCAATAATTTCACAAAGTTCTCCATTTACTATAACTGAAAATCCTTGCATATCTCGTGTCCATCCATCAGCGTAGCCAATCGGTACTGTTCCAACAAATTCGTCTCCAGTAACTTGATAGGTTGCGCCATAGCCAACTTGAGAACCATCGTGTAGTTGTTTAACATGTACTAGCTCAGACTCTAAACTTAAAGCAGGGTTTATAGGGTAAGGTAAGTCTAAATCAGTTCCACTTGGATTTAAGCCGTACATAACAACACCCAATCTAACGGCATTAAAAATTGTCTCACTATGCCAAAGGCTTGTAGCAGAATTACTAGCATGAACAAGGTCCGGACAATTATCTAATCCTGAAATAAAGTCTTTAAAAAAAGTAAGTTGTTGATTGAATTTACAGTTATCGGCTTCATCAGCTGTTGCAAAATGGGTGAAAATCCCCTTGACAGAGGCACCACTTTCCCCCAATTCAGAAATTAGCTTATTTCCTTCATCTAACTGGCGAACACCTATACGTCCCATTCCACTATCAACTTTGATATGTACTTCTAGACCAGATAAATCTACTGCTGATGTCTGACATAAACGTAACCACTCCAAGCTAGTAACTGTTAGAGTAATATTTTCATTTTTGGCTAGTATAACCTGCTCAGGCATAACAACACCTAATACCAATATCATTTTTACAATTCCTGCTTGACGTAGCTCAATAGCCTCATCTAAATTGGATACGCAAAAACCATCTACAATAGACTCAATGTATTTTGAAACTTCAACAGCACCATGCCCATAAGCATTAGCCTTAACTACAGCAAATGTTTTTTTATCACTTGGAATGTGCTCTTGTACAGATTTAACGTTATTTGCAATCGCCTCTAAATCTATCAAGGCTCTGGTTGGTCTATGATAACTTGAAATCATTTTTCTTCCTCCAAAATAACACTAGCTTGTGCATAATTACCACTATGAGATATTGAAACAAAAGATTTTCCATTAAACGGTTCTTTTGTAATCAAAGGCGCTCCTTTATCATCCGATAAAATTTCGATATCATGAAAATTAACTTTCCCAATTCCTGTTCCAAGTGCTTTGCTATAAGCCTCTTTTGCTGCCCATCGCCCTGTTAAAAAAGACATCTGACGCTTGGGATTGGAAATTCCTTTAAAAAGAAGCAATTCTTGTTCGGTCAAAACGCGTTCTGCAAAACGTTGATTACGCTCATATGCTTTAGTAATCGCCTCTATCTCTTGTAAATCAATTCCGTGTCCAACAATCATGTGTAACTCCTATAAGTTCGATACTTACAAACTATTGTAAATATCCCTAATTAGCATTTCTGTTTTATCCCAACCTAGACATGGATCTGTGATAGACTTACCAAAAACATCTGGTTTATCTTGTCTTCCATCTTCTAAATAAGATTCTATCAAAAAACCACGAACATAGTTTCTAATTTTAGTATGCCACTGTCGGTCTGCAAGTACTGATTTCACAATGCGAATTTGTTCTAAAAATTGCTTACCTGAATTGTCATGATTTGTATCAACAACAATAAAGGGATTTTGCAAATCAGTCTCTTCATAATGAGTAATAGTTTCTAAAAGGTTTTCATAATGATAATTAGGGATACTTCGATAGTCGGCATTATGATATCCTCTCAAAATAACATGTGACAGCAAATTACCATCTGTTCTAACTTGCTTATTTTGATAGAATAATTCCTGTTGATTTTGTGCTGCATAGACCGCATTAAACATGACTCTTAAATTACCAGACGTTGGATTTTTCATACCTACTGGTGCATCTATACCTGAAGATATAAAACGGTGTCCCTGATCTTCCACTGAACGCGCACCAATAGCATAGTAAGAAACTAAATCATCCATCACTGATAACATCTCTGGATAAAGTAATTCATCAGCTGTCAGGAGTCCAGTCTCTCGAATGATGTCATAGTGCATCTTACGTGCTTGAAAAAAAACTCCTAGTTTGTCAGAATGGTGAACTAAGCCTTTATAACCATCACCATTCGTTCTTGGCTTAGCGGTATAAACTCTCATAACCAAAAACATTTTATCTTTAAAGGCAGCTTCCAATTTAGCTAAACGCTTTGCATAAGTTAGCACCGCCTTTGGATTATCCGCAGAACAAGGACCTACTATTACTAGAAACCGCTGATCCTCACCTTTTATGATATTTTTTAACTCTTCTTCTTTGGCTAATTTTTTTTGGCTAACTTCTAGATCTAAGCTAGTTTTCTGCTTCAATATTTCAATATTAATTTTATCACTTAACTGATGAAATCCCATGTTTTTTCCTAATACAACCTAAGTCTATTAATAAGCTCTGCTATACAATATAGTCGTCATACTATTAGACAAGTAATGATAAAACAGTCTTCTCAGACTGTTTTATTTTTATTTTAAAATCATTGTTATTGTAAACATCTCAGACCATGACAATTTTTAAACTTCATGCCAGAGCCACAAGGACATTTATCATTACGTTTAATCCCTTGGTATTCTGGTGATTCATTATTCATAGGTACATGTTGTGCCGAGATATTTTGCTCTGCTGTTGTCGTAGCATGTTGAGAAGCACGTTCACGCTCTTGTTCATGAATTTGAGCTTTCATCAATGTACGTGTCACATCAAACTCAATCGAACCAATCATATCTTGGAACATACGGAAACCTTCTGATTGATACTCAACGATTGGGTTATTTTGAGCATAACCACGAAGTCCAACGGAGTTACGTAATTGATCTAAGGCATCAATATGCTCTGTCCATTGATTATCCACTACCATCAAGATTAAGACTTTTTGGAATTCGATAATAGCTTCTGGATCTTTTAATTTAGCAATTTGTTGCTCATAAACAGCTAAGGCACGTTCATAAAGAAGTTCTTTAATTTCAGCCTCTTTTAGACCACGAAGTTCTGAAACTGTGATAGCTTCTTCATCTAATAACGCCGATCTTGCAAAATTAACAATAGCTTCTGCTGCAGTATTTTTATCGCTTCTGCTATGTGCATCAACTGCTCTTTTAATCGTACGTTTAATCATCCCTTTGAGCTCTGATCCTAAATCACGCTCAGCAGTAATCACTTCTCTACGGTTAGCATAAATAATCTCACGTTGTTCACGCATAACATCATCGTATTGCAAGACTTGTTTACGTGTGTCATAGTTATTACCTTCAACGCGGCGTTGAGCTGATTCAACTTGTCGTGTCAACATTTTTGATTTAATAACTGTATCATCTTCAGCTAAATTCATTCGCTCAAGAACCACTTTAATACGATCTGTACCAAAGCGACGCATCAAATCATCTTCTAACGAAAGATAGAATTGTGATTCACCTGGATCTCCTTGACGACCCGAACGACCACGAAGCTGGTTATCAATACGACGGCTTTCATGACGCTCTGTACCAATAACACATAAACCACCAAGTTCACGAACCCCTTCACCAAGCTTGATATCAGTACCACGACCAGCCATGTTGGTTGCGATTGTAACAGCACCACGTTGCCCAGCATTCATAATGATTTGAGCTTCTTTAAAGTGATTTTTAGCATTCAAAACTTCATGTGGTACTCCAGCAGCAACTAATTTTCTAGAAATTAAGTCTGACGTTTCAACAGCTACTGTACCAACCAGTACAGGTTGTCCTTGTTCATAACGTTCTTTGACATCTGCTACCACCGCTCTAAATTTAGAGTCAAGAGTTGGATAAAGTAGATCTGAATGATCTATACGTTGAACAGGACGATTTGTTGGGATAGGAATAACGCGCATATTATAAATTTCACGAAACTCTTCTTCCTCAGTCTTACCAGTACCAGTCATTCCTGCTAATTTATGGTACATACGGAACATATTTTGGTAAGTAATTGAAGCGCTCGTTTTTGATTCTTCTTGGATTGGCACTGACTCTTTTGCTTCAATAGCTTGGTGTAAGCCATCTGAGAAACGACGTCCTTCCATCGTACGACCGGTAAATTGGTCCACAATTAAAATCTCTTGTTCTTCACTAACCACATAATCAATATTTAACAACATAATATAGTTAGCTCGAAGAGCGTTATCAATGTAGTGAGTTAAGGCAACATTTTCGAGATCATACAAGTTATTTAGATGGAAATAGTTTTCAGCCTTGTCAATACCTGTATCTGATAAACCAATTGTTTTTGTTGGAACATCAATGATATAATCATCGCTATTAAGCGTTTTTACAAACATGTCCGCACGTGTATACAGTTGGTTCATCTCAGAGCTTACAGGACCTGAAACAATCAATGGCGTCCTAGCTTCATCGATTAATACAGAGTCAACCTCATCAACCAAAGCATAGTTGAGTGGGCGTTGCACCATATCTTCTTGGCGAACAACCATATTGTCTCGAAGGTAGTCAAATCCGACTTCTGCGTTAGTTGAGTATGTGATATCACAATTGTAAGCTTCGCGTTTTTCAAATGGTGACTTAGCTGCTAAGTTAATCCCTACAGATAATCCAAGCCAACTATAAACCTCACCCATTTCGGTCGCATCACGTGTTGATAAGTACTCATTAACAGTAATAACATGAACACCTAATCCTGAGATAGCATTTAGATAAACAGGCATTGTCGCTGTTAAAGTTTTTCCCTCACCAGTACGCATTTCTGGAATATCACCATGGTGAAGAACGATACCACCCATAATTTGGACGTGGTATGGGTATAAACCTAATACACGTTTAGAAGCTTCACGAACTACCGCAAACGCTTCCGGTAACAATTGATCTAAAGTTTCACCATTTTGATAACGTTCTTTAAATTCTGGAGTTTTTGCTTGTAAAGCTTCATCTGATAACGTAGCCATATGATCTGCGTAAGAGTCAACTTTCTTAGCTATTTTATCTAATTTTTTTAATTCACCCTTGTCATTTTCAATAACAGTGCGTAGAATATTTGCCATTCTAATTCCTTTCGATACTCTTATCACCACATTTTACCATAAATAATGTTGTCTTTCAATAAATGGTCGTTTTAATCGAGATTAAAACAAGTGGTATCCCCACTCTCATTATTTTTTAACATGACTTGCTATAATTTCTAACTGTCCATCAATATCCCATTTGACAACATCATTTGGCAAGATAAAGTGGTCACCTTTTTTAAGTGTATAAACTTTGTTATCTACTGTAATGTGACCCGCTCCGTCTAAGACACTAACCAAAAGGTAGGGTGCAAATTGTTTAAAGTTGGTAACACCAGAAATTTCCCATTTATAAACTGTAAAGAAATCATTTGAAACTAATAAAGTTGAAGATAGATGTTTTAACTTCATATTGGCAGGAACAGTATTGGCAGGTTTACCAATCGTGAGAACATCTATTGATTGTTCAATGCGTAAATCACGTAATTTTCCTGAAGCATCTGGACGATCAAAATCATAAACACGATAAGTAGTATCACTAGATTGCTGTGTTTCTAAAATTAATATCCCTTTACCTATAGCATGCATTGTCCCACTTGGAACGTAGTAAAAATCCCCTGATTTAACAGGAATTCGGGTTAAAAGATGTTCCCAATCTCCAGATTCAATCATTTGGCGAAGTTCTTCTTTAGTTTTAGCATTATGACCATAGATAATTTCAGATCCTTCATCAGCAGAAATAATATACCAACATTCTGTTTTACCAAGTTCACCTTCATGTTTAAGAGCATAAGCATCATCCGGATGAACCTGTACACTAAGCCAGTCATTAGCATCTAAGATTTTAGTTAGTAAAGGAAAGACAGTATCATCAGGGTTGCCAAATAAGCTTTTTTCACCTTGATACAGCTTATCTAAAAAACAACCTTTAAAGCGACCATTCTTAACTCTTGAGACACCGTTAGGATGAGCTGAAATAGCCCAATATTCTCCTGTTGTTTCACTTGGAATATCATAGCCAAATTCATCCCTTAACTTTGTTCCACCCCAGATTTTATCGTGCATGCTTGCTTCTAAAAATAATGGTTCCGACATAAGAATCCCCTATCTTTTGTAAAATTCAAGCCTATTATAGCATTTTATCCATCATATCGCTTACTTTTTTTAATCTTTTATTTGCTAACTAAACTAAGTAGTGGCTTAAGGGTTTTATTAACCTTTTGATATTTTCTTTGCTAAAGCAAAATTTCCTAACGTTGCAGAACCATTTTCTTCTATAGCTGGTGTCACAATATAATCAGACAAATCGGGAACTGGTAAATACCCATTTAATAAAGTTGCAAATGTCTGGCGAACACGTCTTAACATGTGCTCTTGTGCCATGACGCCTCCACCAAATACAATGACTTGTGGACGATATAATACAGTTGCTTGTATTGCAGCCTGAGCAATATAATAGGCTTGAACATCCCAAACCATTGAATTTTCTTCAATCAATTCACCACGAATACCAGTCCTAGCTTCTAGAGTTGGACCAGATGCCAAACCTTCTAAACAGCTATTATGAAACGGACAGATACCTTTAAAATCATTTGCTTGGTCCTGCGGATGCATCGCCATATAAGTATGACCTGCTTCAGTATGACCAGTTCCTCCTATAAATTCACCCTTTTGTATAGCTCCTGCACCAATTCCCGTACCAATGGTGTAATAAACAAGTGAATCAATATTGTTACGAGCTATAACTTCACCATAGGCAGAGCTATTAACATCTGTTGTGAAATAAAATGGAACATTGAAATCTTTAGAAATTAAGCCGAGTAAATCAACATTAGCCCAATGTAACTTTGGGGTCGTTGTGATATAACCGTATGTCTTTGATTTTTTATCAATATCAATGGGACCAAAAGAACCAATAGCAACTGCCTCTAACTTCTTTTCAAATCTTTTAAAGAAATCAACAGTCTTTTTAATCGTTTCTTGAGGCGTCGTTGTTGGAAATTGCATTTTTTCTACAACTTTTAATTCCTCATCACCAACTGCACAAACAAACTTTGTCCCACCTGCTTCAATACTACCATATAACTTTGTCATCTTTTTTCCTATCTATAATCTCTATCTCAAAGACAAAGGTTGGGATAATTATCCCAACCTTTAATCCTCACTTAACATCAATAATCATGTCACCTGTAGTAACAACACCCTCTTTTACCAATGGTATAACATCAGCAAAATCAGCTGTATTAGTCACAATAATCATAGCTGTATTATCCAGACCTGCTTCTGCAATCTTGGCTGAATCAAAGGTGCCAAGAATATCACCTTTTTTCACTTTTTGGTCTGCCTTGACTTTAGAAGTAAACCCTGTGCCATTCATGGTGACAGTATCAATACCTATATGAATCAAAATTTCTGCACCTTTATCTGATTTGATACCGTAAGCATGACCTGTTTCAAAAGCAATTTGGACAAAACCATCAACAGGTGAGTAAATTGTATTACCTCTTGGTTTAATAGCAAGGCCATCTCCCATAATACCTGATGAAAAAACTGGGTCACTTACTGTATCAAGAGCAATAACCTGTCCATCAAGAGGGCTAACAATCGTTTCTGCCCTTAATTGGCTAGTTTGAGTAATTGTTGGATCGTCATCTGTTTCTTCAACCAAAGGACTAACTTCAGCTACTGCTTTTTCATCTTTATCTTCATATCCAAACATATAAGTTAATACAAAAGCCAAAGACGTAGTTCCAATTACCATAATAAGGTACTTAACAATTTGACCATTTAAATAAAGTAATGTTCCTGGGATAATGGTAATACCAAAACCAGTTCCTGCTAATTTCAATATTGAAGCTAACCAGCCACCTGCTGCTCCTGCAATTAATCCCATAATAAATGGCTTACCAAAACGTAAGTTTACTCCAAATATAGCCGGTTCTGTAATACCAAGTCCAGCTGAAAGCGCTGCCGGAAAAGCAAGGGCTTTTAATTTTTTATTTTTTGTTTTAACACCAACTGCCAACGTGGCACCTGCTTGTGCTGTCATAGCAGCTGTAATAATAGCATTAAATGGATCTTTCCCATCAGCAGCAATTAACTGAGCTTCAAGTAAATTAAAGATATGATGAACACCTGTAACAACGATTATCTGATGAACACCACCTAAAATAAGACCTGATAGGCCAAGAGGTAAATTAAGGACAAATTTTGTCCCTGCTAAAACATAGTTTTCAACTGAATGGAAAATAGGACCAATGACAAAAAGTGCTAAAATTGACATAACTGTAAAAGTTAGGAACGGCACTAATAGTAAATCAAGAACATCTGGGATTTTCTTATGCAACCATTTTTCAAGTTTAGCACCAAGTAAACCTACAAAGAATGCCGGCAATACTGAATTTTGATAACCAACTACTGGAATAAAGCCGAAAAATTTTATGGGATGGGCATCACCTGAGGCCACTGCCCAAGCGTTTGGAAGGGCAGAGTTGACCATCATCAATCCTAATACGAGACCGATAACAGGATTTCCACCAAAAACTCTAAAAGCTGACCAAGAAATCAAGGCAGGAAAAAAAGCAAAGGCCGTGTCAGTCAAAACGACAGTATAGGTATAAAAATTAGAACTTGAAAATGCTTTTGAAGTCGTCCCAAATAAAGCTAAAACTGTATCATTATTAATCGCACCGCGAATCCCCATAAATAAACCAGTAGCAACAATGGCTGGCAACAATGGAACAAAAACATCACCGAAAGTACGAATAGCTCGTTGGAAAGCATTCCCTTGTTTAGCCGCTTCTGCCTTTTGATCAGAGGTTGACAAAGTTGGCAAACCTTGAGCCACTACTTCATCATAAATCTTATTAACAGTACCAGTTCCAAAAATAATTTGATATTGACCTGAATTGAAAAATGCTCCCTGAACTTTTTCGATATTTTCAACAGTATTTTTATCAATGACTGTCTCATCTTTTACCATAATGCGAAGACGAGTGGCACAGTGTGCTACGCTACGCACATTACTAGCACCACCAATCGCATTAATGACTTGTTTAGCAATTTCTGTATTTGAAGCCATCTATAAATCTCCTTTGACATTTTGAAAGCGTTTCATTTTATTTACTCTAATATTCTAGCATGTCTCATAAATATATGTCAAGCGTTTGACATAAAATAATATTTTTTGATGTTAAGAGTTGATTTCAAAAGAGAAAACGTTTACTATATAGTTATTAGATATTAAGACAGTCAAGGAGTATCAAATGAATTTACCCACTGAAATCCGCTATCGTCCTTATGATGAATGGACTGAAGAAGATAAGGAAAATATTTTAAAGAATGTCTCAAAATCCCCTTGGAGAGCAACTTATCACTTAGAAGCTAAAACAGGGCTTTTAAATGACCCAAATGGCTTCTCTTACTTTAATGGAAAATTCCATCTTTTTTATCAAAATTGGCCCTTTGGAGCTGCACATGGTTTAAAACAATGGGTACATACAGAATCAGATGATTTAGTTCATTTCAAAGAAACAGGAATCAAGCTTAAACCTGACCATGTCAATGATAGCCATGGTGCATACTCCGGTTCTGCATTAGCCATTGACGATAAGCTTTTTCTTTTTTATACTGGTAATGTCCGTGACATGAAATGGAACCGTGACCCCCGCCAAATTGGAGCATGGATGACAAGTGATGGCAAGATTACAAAATTTGATAAAGTCCTTATTTCACAACCAAATGATGTCACTGAGCATTTTCGTGATCCTCAGATTTTCAATTATGATAATCAATTCTATGCTGTTATCGGGGCGCAAAATAGTAAAAAATGCGGATTCATTAAATTATATAAAGCACTTAATAATGACATCCATCATTGGGAGTTTGTGGGAGATTTAGATTTTGGTGGTACTGGATCTGAGTATATGATTGAATGTCCAAATATTATTTTTGTCAAAGGAAAACCTGTATTACTTTATAGTCCTCAAGGACTAGATAAAAACGAATTGGACTACCAAAACATTTATCCAAATACCTACAAAATCGGACAATATTTCGATGCTAACTCATCTAAGATAGTTGAACCATCCCCTATCTATAATTTAGATTATGGTTTTGAAGCCTATGCTACTCAAGGATTTAATACTTCTGATGGTCGTACCTTTATCGTGAGTTGGATAGGCTTGCCAGATATTGATTATCCTAGCGATCAATTTGATTATCAAGGAGCTATGAGTTTAGTTAAAGAGTTAAGCATAAAAAATGGGAACCTTTATCAATATCCCGTTCCTGCTATGAAAAATCTTCGTCAACATCAAGCAGAATTTAAAACACAACTTCAAACTAACAACACCTATGAATTAGAATTACTAGTTCCTAGAAACGATCTTTCTTCATTTGTTCTCTTTGCTAATCCGAAAGGACAAGGACTATCCATTACTATTGATACTGCAAAGGGGAAAGTTATCGTTGACCGCTCACAAGCCGGACAGCAGTACGCCACAGAATTTGGTACTAGTCGCCAGTGTGACATTCCAAAAGATGCTACTAGTATCAATATTTTTATCGATAAGTCCATCTTTGAAATCTTTATAAATAAAGGAGAAAAAGTATTTACGGGACGAGTCTTTCCAGATGCAGAACAATCAGGAATTCAACTAAAAGAAGGACACGTTCATGGT
The DNA here is from genome assembly GCF_002073795.1 of Streptococcus sp. 'group B'. Taxonomy (NCBI): domain Bacteria; kingdom Bacillati; phylum Bacillota; class Bacilli; order Lactobacillales; family Streptococcaceae; genus Streptococcus; species Streptococcus sp. 'group B'. Next base: position 1,914,588 of record NZ_CP020432.1, read on the forward strand.
AAATATTTTGAATTAAAATATTAATATGGTTGCAAAATTAACAGATGTTGCTGCACTTGCCGGTGTTAGCCCAACGACTGTATCACGCGTTATTAACAAAAAAGGCTATTTATCTCAAAAAACAGTCACCAAAGTCAATGAAGCCATGAGAACCCTTGGTTATAAACCTAATAATTTAGCACGTAGCTTACAGGGAAAGTCTGCTAAATTAATTGGACTCATTTTCCCCAACATCCGTAACATTTTTTACGCTGAATTAATTGAACACCTTGAAATTGAGTTGTTTAAGCATGGTTATAAAACTATCTTATGTAATAGTGAAAAGGATCCTATCAAAGAAAAAGAATACCTCGAAATGCTAGGAGCAAATCAAGTAGACGGTATCATTTCAAGTAGTCACAACCTAGGAATTGATGATTACGAGAAAGTTGAGGCTCCCATAGTAGCATTCGATAGAAATTTAGCTCCACACATCCCGATCATCTCATCTGATAATTTCTTTGGAGGAAAAATGGCTGCTCAAACCCTTAAAAAACATGGCTGTCAAAAGATGATTATGATTACAGGGAATGATAATTCAGATTCTCCTACTGGACTTAGGCGGCTAGGTTTTTCCTATGAATCAAAGGAATCCAAAGTTATCACAGTCACAAATGGGCTATCTAACATGAGACGTGAGATGGAATTAAAATCAATTATCTCGACTCACAAACCAGATGGTATTTTTACATCAGACGACTTAACTGCTTTATTAGTAATCAAACTTATCAGCCAACTAGGGTTGTCCATCCCAGAAGATATCAAAGTGATTGGATATGATGGTACAAGTTTCATTCAAGATTACGTCCCACATCTAACCACTATTAAACAACCTATTCGAGAAATTGCGCAATTGATGGTTGAAATACTCCTAGCTAAGATTGAGGGGCAAAAGACAAATAAGGATTATATTTTACCAGTCAGTCTCATCCCTGGTAGTAGTGTTTAGGAAATCATATTTATAAAATAATTTTTAGTAATAGTTATTTTTCAAAGCAAATTAAAAATGTGGAAGAATCTTCTTCCACATTTTTAATTTTCATTTGTTATAAATTGGCTTAATAAACCATTGACAAATTTTGCTGACGTCTCATCTGAATATTTTTTAGCAATCTCGATAATCTCATTTAGAGCTACACGATCAGGCGTTTCATCAAAATATTTAATTTCATAGAGGCCTAAGCGTAAGAGAGATTTATCAACCAATGTTAGACGTTCTAAGCTCCATCCTGATTTTAAGTGACTAGAAATCAAAGTATCTAATTCATCCTTGTGATCTACAACACCATTAACAAGATTAAGTAAAAAGATTGGAACCTCTAAAACTTTGTCTTCAGATACTGTTTTATCATAACCATAAGCAAAGTGAGCCGCATCAATAAACTCTCCACCAGTTTCTAAGCTAAATAGTGTTTGAAAAGCACGTTCACGTAAATCACGTCTTGAATCTTTAAATACACTAGTCATCTAAGAAATCCTCATCAAACAATGACTTCAAGTCTGGTTTTGGTGTTTTCTCTGGAACAATACCTTCAACATGGATATTGACCGAAGAAATTTTTACTTCTGCCATGTCATATACAGCTGTTTTGACAGCTTGTTGAATAGCAATTGAAACTGCTGGTACATTTACACCATACTGCAAGTAAACATAAATATCTGCAGCTACTGTATCATCTTCTTCATTTTTAAGGTAGACACCTCTACCTAGAGATTTCTTACTAAGGCTATCCGTTACCGCTTTGTTACGTAACGAATGAACACCATCAACTTTAGTTGCAGCAATACCTGTAATTACCTCAAGTACACGTGGTGAAATGACAATTTCTCCAAGATTTTCAGTTGTCATAGCTTATCCTTTCTTTTAGTGTTTACTAAGGTTTTTCCTTAGTAGAGTAAATTCATCATGAATCTACTTAACACTTTTTTGAGAGTCATTAGGCGCGTGAAACGTAAGTTCCTTCTGCTGTATTGATTACTAACTTTTGTCCAGCTTCAATAAAGTCTGGAACGTTAACAACAAGTCCTGTTTCCATAGTTGCAGGTTTTCCTGAACCAGTTACAGTAGCACCTTTGATTGATGGTTGAGTTTCAGCAACTGTCAATTCAACAGTTGTTGGAATTTGAACACCAATAACTTCTGTTCCATAGAATTGAATTTTTACTTCTGAGTTTTCAAGAATGTAGAGTAATTCATTTTCAATGTTAACAGTTGGAATTTCATATTGATCGTAAGTTTCATTATTCATGAAGTAAGCTGTATCATCCATCTTATAAAGGTATTGAGCAGGTACAGTTTCAATAATAGCTTGCTCAAATTTTTCTTCAGGACGGTAACTTGTATCAAAAGTTGAACCAGTACGAACATCACGCAATTTCATACGCATGATTGTGTTACCTTTACCTGGTTTGTGGTGGCTAGCTTCAAGAACACGGATTAATTTCCCATCAGCCGTTTCAAAAGTCATGCCTGCTTTAAGCTTACTTGCTTCAATCATTTATTAATACCTCTTTGTAAAAATTATTTATCAACTAATTTTATCACAAATAACCTGCTTTCTCAAATAGTTTATTGATTTGGTATGTGTCTGATTTCTTGATAAATAAATAAAATCACCAAGAGGGCGTAAATAAGACTGAAGCACTTGACACTTTCCTCTTACTTCAGTTTTGATAACAGTTTTAATATTATACCGATATCTTGACTAAGATTGAAATACTGTTTAGGTGTTTTTAGTGACTTTTTAGTAAATTTTAATAAAGGTAGTAAACTATAGTTGTCTTATTGAAACAGATAAAATAAATCACCTACGGAGCTATTCGTATGAAAATGTAGTTATTCTCGATATAAGTTTTAGATACGAACTTAATTTGCTCTATTGAAGCTGGTAAAGGAAATCGGGGTGGTGTTAGTGGACGTGCGCTAAGCATTGGTACTGAGCTTGGTGATACCAATCTTGCTTACTACATCAGGTAGCTCTCTGTTTTAGTGCCATATGCAATTGGAATAAGAGCTGTCATTGGTATTGAAGGAGCCCTAGTCCACTGATCATTGAATTACTAATTTAGGAGGTGGAATGATGAATTTTAATATGTCTCATTATAGAAAGTTACAACTATGTCGTTTTCTAATCGTACAGATACCTGCGCTGGCTTTATTAGCTATTCTTTTATACGGGATTTTCCTAAAGTACAGTCTATTTTCAAAAGTATTTTTTCTTATCTTTTAGGGGTTGAAATAGTTATCAATTTTGGGAAGTACATACCAGTTTACACCAACCACAATTTGTCGAGTAAAGAATTGTAATTTAGTAAAGCCTTTTTCGTTTTCTTCTGATAAGTGTATCATGACATCTATCAATAGCATATTCACACTAGTAGCATATTGATTTGTTTTTGAGTAGAATTTACTTTTTAGATTATTTCTATTCTACACTAGTCTTTCCCTTTGGAAGATTCTTTCCCTCTGTATTTTTCCATTTTTCAATGAGACGAGAAACTCTTTCTTCCTCCTCATCATGGTAACCTTCAAAAACAACCTCATCAATATCTTCTTGATTAAAATAGTAAACTTGTTCAAGATTTAAACCCTCAGGAAAAATTCCACCTAGGTAATCAAAATAAACTTCTTGTCCTTCTTGCTCAACAATTGCACCTCTATTTACAATAACTAATTTTTGATTGCCATCAATAAGATAGACAACACTCCCTACTGGTAATAACATACTTCAGTTCTCCCCAATATAATAATTTTTCCCATTTAACGATGGTTGAAACTCAATGAACTTTATAAAAAATAAACTGTTTGAAAAAATAAATCCAAATAAAAATAAGTTTGAAAAGTTTTCGTCCCACAATGCCATTCCCCATAGAACGATATAAGAAATTATGATTGATAATATTACTATAAATGGGCTCTTCCGTTTTTGATTATTATATTTCAAAAAACTAGATTTATATTTGGAAAGATCTAATGCTTTATTTCTCTGATTTAGCTAAAACAAGACTAAATATGCTCAATAAAATAAAAAGATAAAAATGTTCTAATATTAAATGCGATCTTGTTAAGTATGCAATATTTATATTTTTTGGAAAAATTGAGATATGAACTAAATAAAATAAAAATAAAATTGTAAAAGTTTTTAAAGATAAAGGCGACTTTTTTTGTTTACTAAAAAATTCTTATAATCCGCAGTCACATCATAAATTTGATATTTTTCTACTCTTTCTGGAAAAATACCTATAAAATAATCTTTTATATCACTAGGATTGGCATAATCAATAATGTAATAACGTCCACTAATACTAACTAGATAATATCTAAAATTAAGTTTTGCTACAAGCTCAACCCGTCTATAACTTTTTATTCCCATTAGTTCACGTACCTAACTATTTATTTTTGTAAAATGTTTATCAATATTGTTAATTACATTTCCTGTACTACTTATAACATTTCTAAATGATTTAGAATTATTATACAATGCTTTTACACCAATCGAAGCAACTGCTCCTATCACAGGTGCAATTTCAGTACCAATTGCTAATATCTTATTCAATCACAACTCCTTTTATATATTGGTTCCACTATTACTATTTTTTTTTAATTCGATCAATACCTTTTTTCTTTTATAAGGTCTATATTCCAATATTAATATTAGTACAGACACAAAAAGTATTCCCAAAATAATGAATAAATTGAAATCTAAAACTTGTAGAAATAATTTAAATAAAAGTAGGATACTAAAACTTAATATGAAAGAGATTGAAATTATTAATATATTATGTACTTTAGCATCTTTAATAAATTTTTTTAACTGTCCAGGGAAAATTTCTAGCTCTTCATAATCATTTTTTCTTCTCATCAATTTTACTGTAAATCCTGAAACTAGTATCAATAAAGATAAATATACAATAGAAAATAAAATTGAAAAATTTGAAATTTCTAGATTTTCACTTATACTTTGAATTATTTTTCCAATAATAGTTGAAATAATAGGAGTTAGTAGCATTATACCTGTGCTATTTTTTTTTTAGATTAGATTTATATAATTTTTTCGTTTTCATATCATAATAAACAGCATTATCATGAAACCATCCTAAATTAATAAGATTATTTGTTTCTATTTCCGTTTTCAAATCTTGCTCCTTAATTATATAAAGTACCTAAACTATTATTAGCTGAAATGGATTTACCAATATTTTTGATAGTTTCTTGTCCATAATTGATGATATCATCTTTATAGTTATCATACACCCAATCAAATGCCATATTAGCATAAACTGGATTTACATCTATTGAGGTCAGCAACAATATCTTTTCTCTTTTTTGTAAATTATTTTTGCAATTCGAGATTCCCAGCAGTACTAATTTTAGATGTTGATAATAGATGGATCAGCTATTCTATTATCAACATCTAAAACTTTCTGTGAAAAATCATTAGGAATAATGACTATTAACTGGTGATCACCTTTTTTAGGCCATTTTCAGTAATCCCATGACTAACAATTGACCAATTTTGAGAATTATCTCGTTCAATATATTTAACATAACTGGCCCTTAGCTTAAACGATAAAACCTTCAAGGAAGATAGGCATATACTCTATCTTCCTCTTTACTCTTCCATCCCTAGTGTTACCTCTGGAACATCATGTTGAACATAAGCAACTCCTTTTGCTTCCATAAGTTCAATAGCAAATGGGTGTGGGCGATAATTAGCTTTATAAGTAATTTTCTTAACCCCGGCTTGCAAGAGCGCCTTGGTGCAATTGATACAAGGAAAATGCGTCACATAAATTTCTGTATTATTAGTAGAAATACCTTCTTTAGCACACTGAATAAGGGCATTCATCTCAGCATGAACAGTCCTAATACAGTGACCATCTTCCATATAATGTCCCACTTCGTTACAGTTATCTGTCTCAGAGACTCCTCCGTTATAACCTGTAGCAATGATGCGATTATTTTTGACTAAAACAGCTCCAACAAAAGCACGGTCACAGGTAGAACGTTTAGAAATCAACTCTGCATTTGCCATAAAATAATCTTCCCAAGAAAGTCTATTCATTCTATTTTCCTTTAAAGTACAATTAATTCTTTCGGTGCAGATGTCAATACTTCGCAACCTGTTTCCGTTATTAATAAATCATCTTCAATACGAACACCGTATTTATTATCGAGATATATTCCTGGCTCGTCAGTCACTACCATCCCAGATGCAATCACTCCCTCTGACTTACCAAAATAAGGAATTTCATGAACATCAAGCCCCATACCATGCCCTATACCGTGGGTAAAATGATTACCGTATCCAGAATTTTCAATGACTTGTCGCGCCAAGTAATCATAATCACAACGCTTCATTCCTGATTTTACATTATCAATAATAGCTTGATTACTTTTCAAAACGATATCGTAAATCTCGCGTTCCTGATCAGTGACATGACCGATATGAATCGTACGTGTCATATCACTAACATAGTGCTGATAGTAACAACCAAAATCTAAAGTCAGAGTTTCTCCCGATTGAATAGTCTTCTGACTCGCAACCCCATGTGGCATCGCTGATCGATATCCAGATGCTACAATAAAATCAAATGAAGGACCAGTTGCTCCTAATTCTCTCATGCGAAAGTCTAAAAAATTAGCAACTTGCAATTCAGTTGTTCGATCAGGCTTTATAAAATCCAACACATCTAAAAAAGCTTGGTCCGAAATACGACAGGCTTGACGGATGATCGCAAGTTCTGTTACATCTTTAATCATACGTAACTTTTCAACAACAGATGGAGCTTCTATCAAGCGATAATCTTCAAAAACTTCCACCATATGTTTGTACATATGATAAGAAATATCAGTTTCAAAACCAATCGCTATCAATGCGTCATCGCGAATAATTTTCAAAATAGCCGCAAGTGGTTCTCTGCTAATGATAATATCAAACTCTCTTACAGTATTCTTTGCTATCAAGGCATATCGTGAATCTGTAACAAAAATCCGGTGTTTTGGACTAATGAGTACCGTTGCATTAGTTCCTGAAAAACCAGTCAAATAAAAAATATTTGTTAAATTTGTTATTAAGAGTGCGTCACATGATAATTGTGAAATTGCTGTTTGACATCTAGTTAGACGTTGTTCAAAACCCATAAGAAACCTCGCTATTCTAACCTTAATTAGGTTAATTTTATCATCTTTTAAAACATTTAGCTATAAGAAAAGCAACTCATTTCAGTTGCTTTTACTTTACTATTCTTTTATATTAAGAGCTTCTTTTAATGCTTTAACTTGCATCTCAGCATAAGCTTCTGGATTTGTCTTAGCTAATGTCTTTATCTCCATAGCTTTCACTGGGTTTACTTTTGCTTGCGAAGTCATTTGTTCTTTTAGTTTAGCCGCAGCCGATTCTAAGTGTTCGGACTGCTCTTTAGTCAAAACTAGCCAAGTTTTTCGTGGTATTTTAGCAACTGATTTCTGAGAAATCAATTCTCCATTTTCACCTGCAAAGCCATAAAGTAGTTTCGAAAGACTATCTTTCCACACATAACGTTTAGTCTTTGTTGTTACTGTGGCTTTTTTCACATCAGCTAATTGGTAGCTAGCAGATTTTTTCACAGCACTTGTCACTTCTTTTGTATTTGGAACAAAGTGAGCTTTTGCTTCTTTTTGATTTAAATCTGTTCGATAAACTAAAACATTATTACTCGAATGAGTACCAATCTCTTTATAAATCATGAGACCAAATGGAGCCTTACTATCACCCGCACTATAAATCTCACGTGTCTTTGTCTTAGTTTCAATAGTCATACCTGTATGATTAATAAAGTGATCCGTTAACATCCAAACTGAGGCAAACAACAAAGCTAATGAGAGAAGACCTAGAATATACCGTAGAGCTTTTGGACGAATCAACATCCATGTGACAAATGTCAAAATAGTTGCCAGTGCAATAATCAAAATAATCATGCTATACCTCCTTTTCCGTCTCAATAATTTTCCCTTTTCTCAGGAAAAGAGATACCAGTAAACCAAGAACCGCAAATACAAAACCAATGGCAAAAGAAACATGGAAGCCATCAAGACTAGCATTCAACATCTGATTTGCATATTTTAAAGGATTCATTGTTAGCAAATCTTTTGATGGTTTATTGTTGGTGATAATATTTTGAGCAACACTTGAAAGCAATGCAACTACAACTGCTGAAGCAATTTGACGAGCAGTATTATTAGCTGCTGTTCCATGTGCGGCCTCATGTGGTGGAAGTGCGCTCATCGCACTTGCTGTCAATGGCATCATAACCATAGCAATACCAAACATACGTACTGCATATAAGAGGGTAATAAAATGATCTGGTGTTGTAGTCGTTAAGAAAACAAAAGGTAACGTCGCTACACCTAGTATGGTAAAACCAATCATAGCCATACGTCTTGCACCAACTTTATCATATACAGCTCCAGAAATTGGACTAACTATCCCCATCATCAAGGCACCTGGTAATAAAGCTAAACCAGAATCAAGTGCAGAGAGACCATGAACATTTTGCAAGTAAAGCGGTAGCATCATTTCAACACCCATCATCGCCATCATTGAAAGTGCAATAGCTGCTGTTGTTACTGAGAATTGTTTATTTTTGAAAACACGGATATCTAAGAACGGTGTTTCTAGTTTTAATTGACGATGAATGAATAAGGCGATAAAAATAATACCAACCATAATAGGAGAAATAACATATCCAATATCTCCCCATCCATAAGTTGCCACATTTGTGAAGCCCCACAAAAAGCTACCAAAGCCAATTATTGAAAGGATAAGGGAAGGCACTTCCAATTTAACTGACTTATTATCAACCACATCTTTTAGAACAAAGGGGGATAAAATTGTAGTGACCGTTAAAATTAGTAAAGGAAGAAGGAAAATTGCACGCCATGTTAAATCATGCCCTGCAAAATGAAATTCTTGTTTTAAAATCCACCCTGCTAATGTAGGCCCAATAGCTGGGGCAAGACCAACCACCAAACCATTAAGTCCCATAGCGGCACCACGCTGCTCTGGAGGAAAAACATTCACCATAACAACCTGCATCAAAGGCATAGAAATCCCTACAGAAATCGCTTGAATAATACGTCCTACTAAAAAAAGGTTCCAGTTAGATGTAGGTGCTAACGTCGTCATTAACAGTCCAATAAGTAAAACAACGTAGGATGTCACATACAACCATTTTGTTGAAAAACGTGTCGCTAAATAAGCTGAAACAGGAATCATAATCCCATTCGCTAATAAAAACCATGTTGTTGCTTGTTGAGCCGTTGACAACGAAATGTTAAAGCTATTCATCAAAGTTGGGATAGCCGTTCCCAAACTTGTCTGATTTAATACCCCTGCAAATGTAGCAATCAACAATAAGGTGATCATGGCTGTACGATTATATGGTTTGCCATGAATATCATGTTTTGCTTTTGTAGTCATTTTATCTCCAATCTCTATTTCTGATTTTAACTAATATCTTTTAAGAATAACAAATAGGTCTTATAAGGTTATTTTTTGATTTTTTAATCAAGAAATAATATTATTTTCTGAAAAAATCATTATTTTAGTTATCGTGAGAACTATTTTATAATAGCTAAATTTTATTGTCAAGAAAAAGATTCTCATAGAAACTATTTTTTTCAAAACATCATTATTTCCTTTTTTTAAAATATCTCCCCACTATTTTTCCTAATAAAGCGTTCTCCATTTAATGACTTCTACGCAATGTTAGCTTACAAAAAGGAACTGAGTAATATTACTCAGCTCCCAATAAACTATCTTGCTAACTTCTCTTTTAAATAATATCCTGTATAGGATTTAGGATTTTCAGCAACTTCTTCTGGTGTTCCGATAGCTACAATTTGTCCGCCACCAATACCTCCTTCAGGGCCAAGATCAATAATGTGGTCAGCAGTTTTAATAACATCAAGGTTATGCTCAATAACAAGCACTGTATTACCATCATCTACAAAACGATCCAAAACCTTAAGTAAACGAGCAATATCATCTGCATGAAGCCCCGTTGTTGGTTCGTCTAATATGTAAAGACTCTTACCTGTCGAACGCTTATGTAATTCACTTGCCAGCTTCATTCGCTGAGCTTCTCCTCCTGATAAGGTTGTAGCTGGTTGCCCCAAAGTGACATATCCCAAACCAACATCCTTAATAGTCTGTAACTTACGAGCAATTTTAGGAATAGCTGCAAAAAATGTAACTGCATCATTCACTGTCATATCAAGAATTTGTGCAATATTTTTTTCTTTGTAATGTACTTCCAGAGTCTCACTATTATAGCGCGTGCCGTGGCATACTTCACAAGGAACGTAGACATCTGGTAAAAAATGCATCTCAATTTTGATGATACCATCGCCAGAACAAGACTCACAACGTCCACCTTTGACGTTAAATGAGAAGCGTCCTTTTTTATAACCTCGAATCTTTGCCTCATTAGTTTGAGCAAAAAGATCACGAATATCATCAAAAACACCTGTATAGGTTGCGGGATTAGAACGTGGAGTCCGACCAATTGGACTTTGATCAATATCAATCAATCGATCAACATATTCAATGCCTTCTAAAGAAACATATTTACCTGGTTTATCTGAGTTACGGTTAAGCTTCTGCGCAACAGCTTTTTTCAAAATACTATTAATTAAGGTTGATTTTCCAGAACCTGAGACACCAGTTACGGCAATAAATTTACCGAGAGGGAACTTGACATCTAAATTTTGTAGGTTGTTTTCTGCCGCACCTTTGATTTCTAAAAAGCGACCATTACCTACTCTTCGTTCAGATGGCACAGGAATCACTTTCTTACCTGACAAATATTGTCCTGTAATAGATTTAGTATTTTTAGCTACTTGCTTCGGTGTACCAGAGGCCACAATCTCACCACCAAACGCACCAGCGCCAGGTCCCACATCGATTAACCAATCAGCTGCCATCATTGTATCTTCATCATGTTCAACAACAATAAGCGTATTACCCAAATCACGCATTTTCTTAAGACTATCAATCAAACGGTCATTGTCTCGCTGATGAAGTCCAATGGACGGCTCATCAAGTACATAAAGGACACCTGATAAATTAGACCCAATTTGAGTAGCCAAACGAATACGTTGACTCTCGCCCCCGGAAAGTGTTCCTGCAGAACGTGACAGATTTAAATAATTAAGTCCAACATTATTTAAGAAACTTAGACGGTCATGGATTTCTTTGATAATTGGTCGAGCAATTAATTGTTCATTTGAAGATAAACGCAATGTTTCTAAAAGTTCTAAATGGTCTGCTATCGATAAATCTGAGACTTGCCCAATATTAAGACCTTCTTCTCCCCCAACTCTTACGCAAAGTGCTTGATCATTGAGACGATAGCCATGACAAGTGTTACATTTTAGCTCGTTCATATATTCTCGCATAACATTGCGTGTGTAATCGCTATTAGTTTCATGGTAACGACGATTAATATTATTGACAACCCCTTCAAAAGGCAAATCAATATTTCTCTCGCCTCCAAAATCGTTAATATAATGGAAATGGAACTCTCGTTCGCCTGAACCATATAGGGCTAGGTCCTGCTCCGCCTTGCTTAATTTTTCAAATGGCGTATCCACATCAACACCAAATTGAGTCATAGCTTGCTCTAGCATCGTTGGATAATAATTTGATGAAATTGGATTCCAAGGAACTAAGGCCCCTTCTCTAAGGGTCTTACTTCTATCTGGAATAACCAAATCTATATCTACTTCTAACTTAATTCCTAAGCCATCACAGGTCGGACAAGAACCAAAGGGAGCATTAAAAGAAAAAAGGCGTGGCTCTAATTCAGGAACAGTAAAACCACATTCAGGACAAGAATAATGCTCTGAAAACAATAACTCATTGCCATCCATTGTATCAATAACGACATAACCATCCGACAAACGTAGAGCCGCTTCAACGGAATCAAATAAGCGGGAACGAATGCCCTCTTTATTAATTAATCGATCTACTACAATATCAATATTGTGCATCTTACTTTTTGATAATTCAGGCACCTCAGTAACATCGTGAATATCACCATCAATACGAACACGAACGTAACCATCTTTTTGTATTTTCTCAAATGTTGATTTGTGTTGTCCTTTTTTTCGACGTATAATTGGGGCTAAAATTTGCATCTTTGTTCGCTCTGGAAGCGCTAGTACCTTATCCACAATTTGCTCTACAGAAGATGCTGTGATGGCTCCGTGACCATTGATACAATATGGGGTTCCAACACGAGCATAAAGCAAACGTAAATAATCGTTAATTTCTGTTACAGTCCCAACAGTAGAGCGAGGATTCTTACTTGTTGTTTTCTGATCAATAGAAATAGCTGGACTAAGGCCATCAATAGAATCTACATCAGGCTTTTCCATATTTCCCAAAAATTGGCGCGCGTAAGCAGAAAGACTTTCAACGTAACGACGTTGTCCTTCTGCATAGATAGTGTCAAAGGCCAAACTAGACTTACCTGATCCTGATAGTCCCGTAACGACAACTAACTTGTCTCGTGGAATGTCGACACTTATATTTTTTAAATTGTGAGCTCTTGCTCCTCTTATCATTAATTTATCTTGCATAATGTTGTGCCTCAGCACTCCTTTTTGAATAGTGTTGACTTATTATATCAAATTTTAATAAAGTCAGTATTTTTTTAGTTTTAAATTTCATAGAAAAAAGAGATGAACTAATACGTTCATACTCTTTGTTATTATCTTCTTTGTTGTGGTGCCACTGGTGCCATTGAGCTTTGAATATTATATTTACGTTGTAAATAAAAGCGCAAACCAAACGATGCTAAAGCAATAATAAACAAAACAACCTCAGGAAGTTTAGGATTAATAGTTGCAGGTAGAAGAGGTACTACTGCAAATAAGGCAAACCAAACTAACATAACTAGTGCCAGTACTGCGAAAGATTTAAGCCAGCCTGGTCTTTCAGATTTTGGTTTACCCATATGGCGATAAATATAGTAATAAGTAACGTACATGGCCGCACCACCACCAAAACCAAGAGTTAAAATTGAAATAAGCCCTGTATTGACATTAGATTGACCAAATAGCAACATTAAACCATTCAAAGCAGTTACTAAGCCAAGAAATAGTAAGGAAGTATCTAACCACATCAACCAAGGATTGGTATTTTTTTGTACAGATACTCTAGCTTTATCCTCAGGTCGCTCAGTGAATGAGGCTGCCCAAGTAGTTGGTGCTCCTAAGAGTGAGCGTGCGGTAATTCCTTTTTTCTGATTATCTATAATCTCTGGGAGATGTTCTTCTAAAATAGCTTTGATTTCTGCATCTGATTTTCCATCAGCTAAAAGTTGATTAGTTGCAATATGAACAAACTCTTGATTCTTTTTAGTTAAGTCTTGTAAAGTCATGTGAACTCCTTGATTAATATACTATTAAAACCATTTTTTACGAATAAAATAAAATACAACAAATGAACTCATCAAAAAGGCCAAAAGAACAACATAGATAAAGCCATGTGCGAGACCATTCAAAGGCATCCAATTATTTTTAAAGTTCATCCCATACGCCGAAAAAATAACCGTTGGAATATCCAATGTCATAGTTACTAGGGCTAAGGTTTTCATAATGGTATTCTGATTATTACCGATGATTGAAGCAGTCGTTTCTGTCATGGCATTTAAGACATTTTCATAGATATTTGCCATTTCAATAGCCTGCTGAGTTTCGATCAATGTATCTTCAAGCAGATCTTCATCTTCAATGTATTTTTTTAAACTACTGGTACTACTGGTCAATTTTTTGACGATTCGCTCATTAAATTTTAAAGAGGCCTTTAGATAGACAATAGATTTTTCCAATTCCATCATATCGATCAATTGCTCATTTCGAGTTGCACTCTCTAGTTGTGCTTCAATTTTATCGCTCTGCCTATCGATAGTACGCAAAGCCTGTAAGTATAATTCGGCATTGCGATAAAGCAATTGGAAAACAAAACGTGTCTTCATAAAGGTATAAAAATTTTTGACACGTCGTCTATAAAAGTGATCAAACAGCGTCAAATGTTCTAGGCAAGTAGTAATAACAGCGTTGTCAGTAACGATAATGCCCATAGGAATAGTCATATAATAACTTTTGTTATTGCGTTCTTCATAGGTAGGAACGTCAACAATAACTAAAGTATAATCATCTTCAACCGAGATACGGGAAGTTTCTTCCACATCGAGGGGAGCACGTAAATCATCAATATCAATACCAAATTGATCAGCTACTTGTTCGGATTCTTCCTGGGAGGGATTAACCAGATTTATCCAAGCACCTGGCTCGAATGTTTCAATTTCTTTAAATTCAATTGCCGTTGAAAGAAACATTTGCTTCATGGCGATTCCTCCTTTGTTATAAAAAATCCATACCTTAGTATTATACAGGAAAACCATTTGTTTTGCACGGTTAATACGGTGGTATCCTAAATTTTTCTATTATTTGACTCGTAAATACCAATAATAATGGTAAAAAGAATAAAAAAATAGCCGCTAGGGCTATTTTATATTAATCTTCATTTACGTAAGGCATAAGAGCCATAACACGAGCACGTTTGATTGCTGTTGTTACTTTACGTTGGTTTTTAGCTGAAGTTCCTGTTACACGACGTGGTAAAATTTTTCCACGTTCTGAAACGAAACGGCTAAGAAGCTCTGTATCTTTGTAATCAACATATTCAATCTTGTTAGCTGCGATATAATCAACTTTTTTACGGCGTTTGAATCCGCCACGACGTTGTTGAGCCATGTTTATTTCTCCTTTATAGTTTTAAATTCTGTCCATCTATTATATTAGAATGGTAGATCATCATCTGAAATATCCATTGGATTTGAGTTACCAAACGGACTCTCATCACGACTAAAATTAGGTGTTTGTTGAGAAGAAGCTGAATAACTATTATTTGACGGAGCATTGTTATAGCCACCGTTATTATAAGAGTTAGGTGAACCACCTTCTCGTGTAGCACGACTTTCCAATAATTGGAAACTTTCCGCAACAACTTCTGTTACATAGACACGTTGACCTTGTTGGTTTTCATAATTACGCGTTTGGATACGACCTGTAATTCCAACCAAAGCACCTTTTTTTGCCCAGTTAGCCAAGTTTTCAGCTTGTTGGCGCCAAATAACACAGTTAATAAAATCCGCCTCACGTTCGCCAGATTGATTTTTAAAATTACGATTAACTGCAAGTGAAAAAGTGGCTACCGCTTGATTACTTGGTGTATAACGAAGTTCTGCATCACGGGTCATGCGACCTACAAGTACTACATTATTAATCATAAACTACCTTCTTAGTCTACTTTAACGATCATGTGACGAAGAATGTCACCGTTGATTTTTGAAAGACGATCAAACTCATTAAGAGCTACTGCATCTTCAGCTTCAACGTTAACGATATGGTAAAGTCCTTCAGTGAAATCTTGGATTTCGTATGCAAGACGACGTTTTTCCCAATCTTTTGATTCAACAACAGTTGCACCGTTGTCAGATAAGATAGAATCAAAACGTGCTACCAAAGCGTTTTTAGCTTCTTCTTCAATGTTTGGACGAATAATATAAAGAATTTCGTATTTAGCCATTGATATGTTCCTCCTTTTGGTCTAATGACTCATGAATTTTTCATGAGTAAGTGAGGTTATGCTCACAAGATATTATTATAGTAGAAATAAGTTAATAATGCAAGGTTTTTATGTTTTTATTTCCCTGATATCATTTAAAGACATTTTTTATTTTTCTTTATTGAAATATGCCTTATATCAAACCTATGTAGCCATTTTCTTTTACTGACTTATGTTCAATCCCCATTCTATAATTCAATTAAAAAATAAAAAGGCGAGGTTTACACCTCACCTTCAACATATTATTTAAAGAATTCTTTATTGGTTTAAGTTTTCGTTGGAGAAAAATTCAGTGTCTCCGATTTTATATTTTTAAATATTAAAATACTATTTAGGGAGTCCCTCTTTATGTTTTATTACCTTTGGTAACACCAAAACATACACGAACTTTTATTCATATGTGTTACCATTTTACATCTTTCATATTGAGATATTTGATTAGCAATACCTCCTTGACTAACAAAAATTACTAACACATCTAGGGGTATACCCTAGTTTATATTTGTTCATGATTACCTCAAGCGAGCATGCGCTAATGGTAATGAACTATTACCACATTGTCTGTCTTCCTTAAATTATATAAGGACTTATGTGTCACCGTTACTGTAGCGACCTACATCTAAACCTAACATAAGTGCCCCTCCAACTATTTCTAGGAAATGAAGAAAACTTCAAATCCTTGTGACTGTTTGCAACATCAATGCATTGATAACAATTTTAGTGTATCGCCATTCTTATAGCGACCCATATTAAAAATTAACATAAGCGCTACCTCCATTAACTAAAGTTAGCTTGCCTACCAATCTTTCTTTTGGAGACTAGTCTCCATTCTTATACCTAGAGATATTGTAATAGATCATGGATAACCTCCTTGATTTAAACTTTATCTTTATAATTTAATTATAGTGTAAACGCTTCCTTAAGTCAAGAAAAAAATATTGATGCAACATTTTTCTTCATCATTAAGTACGATCTAGTCAACATACCTCTTTGTCAAATCCTCTTTCTTTGATACAATTAATCTATGATAGATTTAAAAGACTATGGAATTGAGATGTGGCCTGAAGATAGAATCGCTTCTTTTCGTCGCACACTTTTAGGGTGGTATGACCAAGAAAAACGTGATCTCCCTTGGCGAAGAACTACTAATCCATACTATATTTGGGTTTCTGAAATCATGTTGCAACAAACACAAGTTAATACGGTAATCCCTTATTATAAACGTTTTCTAGAGTGGTTTCCTCAAATAAAAGATTTGGCAGACGCTCCTGAAGAACAATTACTAAAGGCATGGGAGGGACTAGGCTATTATTCTCGGGTGCGTAATATGCAAAAGGCTGCACAGCAAGTGATGGTTGATTTTGGTGGCATATTTCCTCACACTTATGATGATATTGCTTCATTAAAAGGGATTGGTCCTTATACTGCAGGTGCTATCGCCAGCATCTCATTCAACTTACCAGAGCCTGCTGTTGATGGCAATGTGATGCGTGTCATGGCTCGTTTGTTTGAAGTTAATTATGACATCGGTGACCCTAAAAATCGTAAAATTTTTCAAGCTATTATGGAAATACTAATTGACCCTGACAGACCCGGTGATTTTAACCAAGCACTTATGGATCTGGGTACAGACATCGAATCCGCTAAGACACCTAGACCTGATGAAAGCCCTATTCGTTTCTTTAATGCTGCTTATTTGAATGGTACTTATAGTAAATATCCCATAAAAAATCCTAAGAAAAAGCCTAAACCAATGCGAATTCAGGCTTTTGTCATTCGTAACCAAAATGGTCAATATCTACTGGAGAAAAATACTAAAGGGAGACTTCTAGGGGGTTTTTGGTCATTTCCTATTATCGAAACGTCACCTCTTTCTCAACAATTAGATTTATTTGATGACAATCAATCCAACCCCATAATCTGGCAAACCCAAAATGAAACTTTCCAAAGAGAATATCAATTAAAGCCCCAATGGACTGATAATCACTTTCCAAATATTAAGCACACTTTTAGTCACCAGAAGTGGACAATAGAACTCATAGAGGGGGTGGTCAAAGCAACAGATTTACCTAATGCTCCTCACCTAAAGTGGGTAGCAATTGAGGACTTTTCTCTGTATCCCTTTGCAACACCACAAAAGAAAATGCTAGAGACCTACTTAAAACAGAAAAATGCTTAATCACAAGTGAACTATGACGGTTCACTTTTTGTTTACAATTCCTTTACGCCGCTGTAAAGTTTTCCTCAGATTATCTTTTAATACCCTATAAATAGTGGTCTATCCCTAATGTCAAATACATTTGATAGACCCGTTAGCTTATCATCCTTATACTAATATTATGAAAGGAGATATTTATGGAAATTGGTCAGCAAATTATTCGCTACCGTAAACAACAAGCGCTCTCGCAAGAAGAATTAGCCGAGAAAGTCTATGTAAGCCGTCAGAGCATATCTAACTGGGAAAATGACAAAACTTACCCAGACATCCATAGCCTCTTACTCCTAAGTCAAATTTTTCAAGTGAGCTTAGACCAACTAATTAAAGGAGACATTGAGAAAATGAAATATACCATCACTCAGGTTGATAAAAAGAATTTTGAACGAGATACCAAAGTAATGGTGACATTGATGATACTATTAATGATTTCAAGTTATCCATTAGTCTATTTCTTAGAGTGGCTAGGACTTGGCATTTTTGTTTTATTATCGATAATTACTATGACTTATGCTAATCGTGTGGAACGTTTTAAGAAAAAATATGATGTGCAAACTTATAAGGAAATCCTAGCTGTTTCAAGTGGAAAATTATTAGACGAAATCGAAAAACGGGAAGAAAGAGCAAAACTTCCTTATCAGAAACCCCTTATTGTCACTGTATTTTTCCTCATTACTGTTGCCACCTTTTTTGCAAGTCGTTTTATTTTCACATGGTTGTTCCATTTAAGTTAGTAGATAATAAAATAAAGCTCAGCGTGACACTGGGCTTTATTTTATTTAACTCAATTCAGCAATAATAGCTTTCAGTTGGTCTTTAGTATGAACACCTGCAACTTGTTTAACCACTTCTCCGTCTTTTTTAAACATCAATGTTGGAATTGACATAATACCAAACTGACGGGCA
Organism: Streptococcus sp. 'group B'; assembly: GCF_002073795.1. Classification (NCBI taxonomy): domain Bacteria; kingdom Bacillati; phylum Bacillota; class Bacilli; order Lactobacillales; family Streptococcaceae; genus Streptococcus; species Streptococcus sp. 'group B'. The sequence goes on from NZ_CP020432.1 coordinate 1,933,428, forward strand.
GTTTCCGGATTCTCATCAACATCCATTTTCAAAATTTTGAGTTCATCTTCATCGATTTCTTGAGATAACTGTTCTAAGATTGGTGCTTGCATACGACATGGACCACACCAAGTTGCCCAAAAATCAATGAGTACTAAACCTTCTTTAGTTTCTTCTACAAATGTAGCATCTGTTACTTCTAATGCCATCTTTTTTCTCCATTTCATCTTAATGATAAGCCTATTGTACAAGAATTTAGTTGTTTTTGAAACTATTTGCTACGAACTCGCTAAATAAATAAACAAAGCCCTAAAATCAAGCCAATAAGGTAACCTACAATAACATCCTTAGGATAGTGAATACCTGCTATCACACGGCAAATTGCCAATAGAACCGATAATATTAAACAAACTATTCCAAAGTAAACATAATATCGTAACAAACACATACTAATCATCGTAGCTGAAAAAACATGTCTGCTAGGCATTGACCTTCCCTCAGTATCCTTATAAATTAAAGGTTTAATATTCCATTTTTCATATGGTCGTGGAAAATCAAGGCGTTTCCTAATGTAAGACAAAGCTATAAAGCCAACAGCAGGGATAATTAATAGCCTTAACCATAATTGAAATGTCATCCCTTGCCAAAGAGTAAATATCAGAAAAGATGGATAGAGTATGTACATCATTCCTGTGACTATTTTTAGTAAAAAATTTAAAAGAATTATTAACTGTGGGGATTTTCTAAAAGGTTGAGATAGTTTGGCATAAAATTGTTCATATGATTCCATAATTTACCCTAACGTTACAATTGTGGCGCCAGATCCCCCTGCATTTTGTGGGGCATAAGCAAAATGCTTAACGTGCTTATTACGACGAAGATATTTTGTCACTCCCTCACGGATAACGCCTGTACCAATACCATGAATGATATCAACTTGTCCCATATTGTTAAGCAATGCTTGATCAATAAAATTATCTAACTCTTGCATAGCTTCTTCGTATCTTTTACCTCTAAGATCAAGTCGAGCTCTTGGTCCAGAACTATCAGCCTTTTTAACCACATTAATCTGTTTACTTTTGACTTTCTGTTCTTCTTGGACTCTAACAAGGGTAAATTCATCTTGTGTTAATGTCATTTTGATAATTCCCACTTGTGCTTCCCAACGTCCATCTTTTAATTGACTAGTTAAGGTACCTCGCTGTCCATAGCTAGTCACTATAATATCATCACCAATTCTAGGAGCACGAGCTGCTTTAATTTTTTTAGCCTTATTTAAGACTTTATTTTTTGATAAATCAACTTGAGGTGCTAATTTTTTTATTTGTGCCTTAGCATCTATAATTTCGTGAGGTTTTAATTGGCTCTTATCATTGAGTTTTTTTAAGATAGTATCACTCTCATTCAAAGCCATATCTACAATTTCTTGAGCTTCTTGATAGATTTTTTCTAACTCTTTATCGCGCTCATGTGAAAATTCATTATAGAGTTTCTTAACCGCACGATTGAATTTGAGGTTTTCTTGTTCAACTTCTTTAATATGATCCAGTCTTCTACGTGTCTCAAGTGTCTGTGCCTCTAACTGTTCAATAATACGGTTAACATCTGAGTCAGAATCTGTCATCTGCTTAGCTTGTTTAACAATAAATGGAGCTAAACCAAGGCGAGAAGCAATTTCAAATGCATTTGATCGTCCAGGAACTCCTTGCATAAAGCGATACGTAGGGCTAAGCGTTTCGGCATCAAATTCCATGCTCGCATTCTCTACAAAATTTGTCTCAATCCCATAAGCTTTTAATTCTGGATAGTGCGTGGTCGCCATCGTTTTGATATTACTTAACCTAAGGTGTTCTAAAATAGCCATAGCCAAACTAGCACCTTCTTGAGGATCCGTTCCTGCTCCCAGTTCATCAAAGAGGACTAAACTATTGTGGTCAGCCTCGTTTAAAATACTGACTATGTGCGTCATATGACTAGAAAAAGTTGATAGACTTTGTTCAATAGATTGCTCATCGCCAATATCTGCAAAGATATTGTTAAATACTGCAATTTTACTACCTTTATCCGCTAATACTGGCAAACCAGACTGTCCCATTAATTGTGCTAAACCGAGTGTTTTTAGCATAATCGTCTTACCACCAGTATTGGGACCAGTGATGACAATTGCAGTTAAATCTTGATCAAAATGTAAGTCATTAGCCACAGGGTTACTTAACAGAGGATGACGAACATTGATTAATGCTAACGTGCTGTCATTAGAAATCTCAGGTATCGTCGCCTTATTATCAGACATAAAAAGATATTTAGCCCTTACAAAATCAAGATGCCCAAGAATCCATGCATTATTTCTAATAGTGGCGACATGGGGTCTTAACAAGTCTGAAAATGCGTGTAAAATACGACTTTCTTCATGACGTTCGTCAGCTCTAAGCTGCGTTATCTCTTCGTTTAGTGTAACTACAGCACGAGGCTCAATATAAACAGTACTTCCTGAAGAAGAGATGTCATGAACCACACCAGAAATACGATTCCGATAAGTATTTTTTACTGGTAGGACACTTCGTCCACTACGACTAGCGATTAGATTCTCTGATAAAAGCTCTGCTTTTTCCTTAAGCATATCCTGTAAAATCTGACGAACCCGTCGTTCACTGTTTGTTAATTGACGACGGATACGCTCTAATTCTGGACTCGCAAAATGTTCTAAAAAACCACCATCATTGATAGCTTGAAAAGACCCTTGCAGATTAGGGAATTGTTCCAAATTTTCAAACAAACGATCCAAAGATTGGAAAGAAACATTATCCAAATCAGAATAAAAGTGAATCATATCCGAAGAACTCTGTAAAACTTTTTTGATAGCCAAAAGTTCTTGAATATTAAGATCAGCTGAAAGCTCTAAGCGTTTTAAACTCTCAGAGATTGAACTTAGGCTGACTATGCCAAATGAGTGATGTTCAACAAAAATCTGTTCCATGTCAGAAATTTCATTAAAACTTTTTTCTATTTTAGGAGCCTCTGTCATCGGCTCCAGCTCTGATAATTCTTCTTGTGATTGTTCTGTCTTGAGATAAGGTAATATCAATTCCTTAACTTTGTTAAATTCTAACTGTTCTAAAATCTTGTTATTCATACTCTTCATTATACCTAAATTTATCACAAAATGACAACGTTAAAAAGGTTGGAACTCTTACTCCAACCTTACTAAACATTATATTCAAAGACCTACCGCCCAAGTCCTTACCAAAAACTGTGAGAAGAATGGTAAGTCGTTAATTAAAAATCTAACAAACAGACTATTCCATAACTTTTCTTGAACAAATGACATAGGGACTGTTGCCAGAATAGTCAAACACATACTCATAAATAAGAGACAAACCAGAACGGCTAAAAAACCACTAATAATATTATTTTGCAAGCTATCAAAATGTTCAACTGGTGCTAAATGTAGTAAAACACCTAACAAGCGACCTACTAAGTAAGATAAACTGTAGATAAAAACAAAGGCAACACCTGCATAATAAACATGACTCAATTGAAATTTGCTAATATCTTTAAAAAAGTAAACTTCTACTCCTTGTACAGGATTAGAATACGGTACCCATAACGTAATCTGACTAGCTAATTCTTGGTAAAATTGACTAGCAATCATCAAAGATACCATTGACATTAACACGTAAAAGACTTGTAAAAAAATACCTCTACTGTAGCCAATATAAAAATGCCAAATAACAATAATCAGCAAAAGCAATGATAGCATGATTAATCCTCACTCACTTTTTCTTTAATGTCCGAAATCGTTTTGGAGCGTAACTTATTGAGCTCATCTTCCATTTTTTCAATGTCAATTTCTCGACTTAGTTGCACTGATAAAGCATTAATTGCCATGAGAATAGCAATCGTTTCATTATCAGCATTAGGTAATTTTTCTTTAATAGCTTCATACTTTTCTGTAGCTACACGCTCAATCTCTTCCATAAAAAGGTTGTCTTTATCTGTCGTCAATGTGAGAGGCTTATCTCCAAAGACAAATTTATAACGATTTTTCTGACTATTATTTATTTTTGTTTCCATACTATACCTCTGCTAGCATTATACCGTAAAATAGGGCTTTCGTAAAATTCTACCCCTTATCATTACTTGTCTATTCCCTTATTCCTCTTTTTTATGATAGAATATTGTCTATGAACACAATCGTCATGCAAGCAGATAAAAAATTGCAAGAAAAGATAAGAACCGATTTAGCTCAACATCATATAAGTAATAACAATCCTTATGTGGTATTTTCAGCTAAAATATCAGGAGCTACTGTTCTTTTATATACTTCTGGAAAACTTGTCTTCCAGGGTTCTAACGCTTCACATATCGCCCAAAAGTATGGTTTTATTGAGCAAAAAGAAAGTTGTTCCTCTGAGAGTCAAGATATTCCCATAATTGGTACTGATGAAGTGGGAAATGGCTCTTACTTTGGTGGACTGGCAGTGGTAGCTAGTTTTGTAACTCCTAAGGACCATGCTTACCTCAAAAAATTAGGTGTTGGTGATTCAAAAACACTTACTGATCAAAAAATTAAGCAAATCGCGCCTCTTTTGGAAAAAGCAATTCCACACAAAGCATTATTGTTATCGCCTCAAAAATATAATCAAGTGGTTAGTCCAAATAACAAACATAATGCTGTCTCCGTAAAAGTTGCTTTACACAATCAAGCTATCTTCCTTCTTCTTCAAGATGGTTTTGAACCAGAAAAAATCGTTATTGATGCTTTTACTAGCTCCAAAAACTATCAAAATTATTTGAAAAATGAAAAGAATCAATTTAAACAAACGATTACTCTGGAAGAAAAAGCTGAAAATAAATATCTAGCTGTAGCGGTCAGTTCTATTATTGCACGTAATCTATTCTTAGAAAACCTTAACAAATTAAGCGACGACGTAGGATATAAACTTCCAAGTGGAGCTGGTCACCAATCTGATAAGGTCGCTAGCCAATTACTCAAAGCTTATGGTATCTCTTCGCTTGAACACTGCGCAAAACTTCATTTTGCCAACACCAAAAAAGCACAAGCATTATTAAAATAAATAGCAGGGAAAATTATGAAAGAATTTATTAAAGAATGGGGTGTCTTTATCCTCATCCTCTCACTTTTTTTACTATCGCGTATCTTTTTATGGCAATTCGTTAAAGTTGACGGACACTCCATGGATCCAACTTTAGCTGACAAGGAACAGCTAGTAGTTCTCAAACAAACAAAAATCAATCGATTCGATATTGTAGTGGCTAACGAAGAAGAAGGCGGCCAAAAGAAAAAAATTGTTAAACGTGTCATTGGTATGCCAGGTGATGTCATCAAATATAAAAATGACACCTTAACTATTAACAATAAAAAAACAGAAGAACCTTACCTCAAGGAATATACTAAATTATTTAAAAAGGATAAATTACAGGAAAAATATTCGTATAACCCACTTTTCCAAGACCTAGCACAAAGCTCTACCGCTTTCACCACTGACAGCAATGGCAGCAGCGAATTTACTACTGTCGTGCCTAAAGGCCACTACTATCTTGTTGGTGATGACCGAATTGTCTCTAAAGATAGTCGTGCCGTCGGTTCCTTCAAAAAATCAACGATTGTGGGAGAGGTTAAATTCCGCTTCTGGCCAATTCGTCGTTTTGGAACTATCAACTAAAGGAAATTAAAAGTTCACCTGACAAAAGTTGAAATAGCATATTATATTGAAAATAGGGAGTGACAAATCCATTTAAAATAGGGATTTACAATCACTCCCTTTAACTGTTTATTAAAAAGGAAGGTACAATGGAAGTATTTTTTACAGGAACCATTGAACGCATTATATTTGAAAATGCCAGCAATTTTTTTAAAATATTACTTCTGGAAATCGAAGATACGGATAGCGATTTTGATGATGTAGAAGTAATTATTACTGGTACTATGGCCGACGTTATAGAGGGAGAAGAATATACTTTTTGGGGAACACTAACCCAACATCCAAAATACGGCGAGCAACTACAAAGTGTACGCTATGAAAGAGCCAAGCCTACTTCAGGTGGCCTTGTGAAATACTTTTCTAGCGAACAATTTAAAGGAATTGGTAAAAAGACTGCCCAACGCATCGTAGAACTCTATGGAGATAATACCATTGATAAAATCCTTGAATCCCCTGAACAGTTAAGTACAATCTCAGGACTATCAAAAATTAATAGAGAAGCATTCATCGCTAAACTGAAACTCAATTATGGAACAGAGCAAGTTTTAGCTAAACTCGCTGAATATGGGTTAAGCAATCGTGCTGCTATTCAAATATTTGATCACTATAAAGAAGAATCACTTGAAGTGATAAACGAAAATCCTTATCAACTTGTTGAGGATATCCAAGGTATCGGTTTTAAAATAGCTGACCAACTTGCTGAACAAGTCGGTATTGAAAGTGATTCTCCTAAACGCTTTCGTGCTGCTATTATTCATACTTTAGTTGAGTCTTCTATGGAGCAAGGAGATACCTATATTGAGGCTCGTACTCTCTTGGAAAAAACCATTACTCTCCTTGAAGAAGCTCGTCAAATCGAACTAGATCCTTCAATTGTTGCTAAGGAATTGACAAATTTAATTGCAGAAGATAAAGTTCAACATATTGGAACTAAAATTTTTAGTAATACTCTATTTTTTGCCGAAGAAGGCATCAAAAAAAACTTACAACGAATACTAAATCAGCCTCTTGATAAACAACTAAATCACAAAGATATTGACCGTGAAATCAGAGATATTCAAAAATCTTTAAATATCCACTACGATAATATCCAAGAAAAAGCTATTAGAGAAGCTTTACTAAGTAAGGTATTTATCTTGACTGGTGGCCCAGGAACAGGTAAAACAACAGTTATAAATGGTATTATTGAAGCCTATTCCGAGTTACATCATATTGATTTAAACAAAAATGATATTCCTATTGTACTTGCTGCTCCTACAGGTCGTGCTGCTAGACGCATGAATGAACTTACCGGTTTACCGAGTGCTACTATTCATAGGCATTTGGGATTAAACGGAGATAGTGACTATCAAAGTCTAGATGACTATCTAGATTGTTCCTTAATTATCATTGATGAATTTTCAATGGTTGACACTTGGCTTGCTAATCAATTATTTGACGCTTTGGACTCGCACACACAAGTTATTATTGTCGGAGATAGTGATCAATTACCGTCTGTAGGTCCAGGACAAGTTCTAGCAGATCTTTTAAATATAAATGCACTTCCACACGTTAAACTTGAAAAGATTTTTAGACAATCAGAAGAATCAACTATTGTGACTTTAGCTAATCAAATGAGACAGGGCTTTTTGCCAGAGGACTTTACAGCTAAAAAAGCCGATCGCTCATACTTTGAAGCATCTGCTAATATCATCCCAAATATGATTTCTAAAATTGTTCAATCTGCACTTAAGAGCGGTATTGAAGCTCATGAAATTCAAATTTTAGCTCCTATGTATCGCGGCCAAGCAGGTATTAATAATCTTAACCTTATCATGCAAAATCTCCTCAATCCATTAAAAGATAATAACCAATTTACTTTTAATGATATAAATTTCCGAATAGGAGATAAAGTGTTACATTTAGTCAACGATACAGAGCTTAATGTTTTTAATGGGGATATTGGTTACATAACGGACCTTATACCAGCCAAATATACTGAGAGCAAGCAAGATGAGATTTATATGACTTTTGACGGTCAAGAAGTTATCTATCAACGCAAAGAATGGCTTAAAATAACACTAGCCTATGCTATGAGTATTCATAAATCACAGGGTTCTGAATTTCAAGTTGTTATTCTGCCAATAACGAGACAGAGTGGTCGAATGTTACAGCGAAACCTTATTTATACAGCTATTACGAGATCTAAAAGTAAACTAATACTTTTAGGAGAAATTGGTGCATTTGATTTCGCTGTTAAAAACGAGGGGGCAAAGCGCAATACTTATCTGATAGAAAGATTTGAAAACAAGCAAGAAATAGCTAATTCTCAAAAAATTGAAGATAGCTCAATAGATCAAAAGATTGACAACACAATAATTAATACGTCCATTCCAAAAACAGCAACACCAATTGAGCAGACTAATCTTTCAAAAATAACTTATCGCCTAACTGAAGAAAATTATTTAACAATCGATCCAATGATTGGTATTAATCAACAAGATATAAGTGCAATTTTTGATAGTAAATAAATTTTTTCATAAAATCTTGAAAACTCTTCCAAATATGTTATAATATCATTGTATTAAGAACGTAGTTCAAATTTAATACTTTTATTAAGGTTTATTTAGAAAAAGGAGATATTATGGTTTCATATGAAAAAGTCCGCCGCTCTCTGCGCACAGCTACAATCACTATCATTGTATTAAATAGTTTGTCTTTAGTATTCAGATTGTTTACAGGAATTTCAGTGCAGCTAGCCAAAACTGAAATTAATAAAGGGAACACAGGTAATCTTCCTAAAGAACATATCGAAGCAGTCTTGAGCGCCACAACACCATTTATGCTATTTGTCACTGCTTTAATAGTATTAGTCAACATTGCCATTGTTATTTTCTGTATTAAAAATTTAAGAGCAATTAAAAGAAATCAAATGGTTAATTACCTTCCTTATTACCTTGGCTTCGCCATTACTGTAGGACTTGTTATTTTGGGTTTTCTAACTACTAAAGCACCATGGGCAATAGCTATAAATATCGTCTTCCAAGCTATTTTCGGTCTTCTTTATTTCCATGCTTATCAAAAAGCACAAAAACTCAACGAACGTGATCTTGAAGAGACTAACTAAAAGTAAAAGCACTAGAATCTAGTGCTTTTTTCTTTTCAAAGAGAGTTAAATATAGTCATCGTCCCAACTTTTAAAAATCTAAATAGATAGCTTCATGTTCATTTTCCAGGGTCGTTACTGTAACACCTAAGAGTCGTATGCCAAAAACTGACTCTTCTAAGGTATCAAATATCGCTTTAGCAACTTGATCAATGATTTGAAAATCTTGAGTATACTCTTCTAATGTCATACGTTTCGTCAATGTTTCAAAATCCGCATATCTAACTTTTAAAACGATTGTCTTACCAACTTTCTTATTTTTCTCCAGAGAAGCAACAACTCTCTGAACGTTCTTTGAAATCTCAGCTTTGATATCTGCTTCGTTATATAGTAATTTCCCATAGGTTTTCTCACTTCCTATTGATTTACGAACTCTATTAGGTTTTACCGGGGAAGCATTAATCCCTCTTGCCTTACGATAAAGGTCATACCCGAAACGACCAAACATATCAATTAAAGAAATTTCAGATAAGGAAAGGAGGTCCTCACCAGTATAAACCCCTAAAGCATGTAATTTTTCGACGGAGCGTTTACCAACACCATGAAATTTCTCTATTGGTAAGGGCTTCAAGAAATCTTGAGCTTGATCTGGTAGGATGAAGGTAAGTCCTTTTGGTTTCTCAAAGTCAGAAGCCAATTTTGCCAAAAATTTATTGTAGGAAATACCCGCTGAACAGGTCAAATGGACATCATTCCAAATATCGTATTGTATCATTTTAGCAAGTTTAACAGCTGATTTTATTCCCATTTTATTTTCAGTTACATCTAAATAAGCTTCGTCTATACTCATCGGTTCAACCAAATCCGTATACTTTTTAAATATATCTCGTACTTCCATTCCTACTTGGCGATATTTTTGGTAATTTCCCGAAATAAAGATAGCTTGAGGGCATCGTTCATACGCTTCTTTTGAAGACATAGCTGAATGAACTCCAAACTTTCGAGCCTCATAATTACAAGTAGAAACAACCCCTCTGCCGCCGGTTTTTCTGGGATCAGAACCAATAATAACAGGCTTTCCTTTAAGAGAGGGATTGTCACGCTCTTCCACAGATGCAAAAAAAGCATCCATATCAATGTGGATAATTTTACGCGACGTATCATTTATTAAAGGAAAAATTAACATTGTTCTCTCCCCCATTCTCTCTACTCCATTATAACAGATTACAACTTAATGATACAGATTAAAAAAACTGTATTATAAAAGAATCATAATTTTGTCAAGAAATATGCTTGCGAAAACGTTTACTTTTTCCTAAAATGGATATGTAAACAAAATTAAATCTGTCACAATGTTTAAGGAGAAAACTATGGCAACAGTTAAAACAAACACAGATATCTTTGAACAAGCTTGGGAAGGCTTTAAAGGTGTTGATTGGAAAGAAAAAGCAAGTATTGCTCGCTTCGTTCAAGCAAACTATGCACCTTACGATGGAGATGAAAGCTTCTTAGCTGGAGCAACTGAACGTTCACTTCACATCAAAAAAGTGATTGAAGAAACAAAAGCTCACTATGAAGAAACTCGCTTCCCAATGGATACTCGTGTTGCTTCAATTTCTGAATTACCAGCTGGTTTTATCGACAAAGATAACGAGCTTATCTTTGGTATTCAAAACGACGAGCTTTTCAAATTGAATTTCATGCCTAAAGGTGGTATCCGTATGGCGGAAACTACACTTAAAGAAAATGGTTATGAACCTGATCCAGCTGTTCACGAAATCTTCACTAAGTACGCTACAACAGTAAATGATGGTATCTTCCGCGCTTATACTTCTAACATTCGTCGTGCTCGCCATGCACACACTGTTACTGGTCTTCCAGACGCTTATTCACGCGGACGTATCATTGGTGTATATGCTCGTCTAGCTGTTTACGGTGCTGACTACTTGATGCAAGAAAAAGTTAATGACTGGAATGCATTGAATGATATTGATGAAGAGTCAATTCGTCTTCGTGAAGAAATCAACCTTCAATACCAAGCTCTTGGTGAAGTTGTAAAACTTGGTGACCTTTACGGCGTAGATGTTCGTAAACCAGCCATGAACACTAAAGAAGCCATTCAATGGGTGAACATTGCTTTCATGGCTGTATGTCGTGTTATCAATGGTGCTGCAACATCACTTGGACGTGTTCCTATTGTCCTTGATATCTTTGCAGAACGTGACCTCGCTCGCGGTACATTCACAGAATCAGAAATCCAAGAATTTGTTGATGATTTTGTCCTTAAACTCCGTACTGTAAAATTTGCTCGTACTAAAGCTTATGATGCCCTTTACTCAGGTGACCCAACCTTTATCACAACTTCAATGGCAGGTATGGGAGCTGATGGACGTCATCGTGTTACCAAAATGGACTATCGTTTCTTAAATACACTTGACAATATCGGTAACTCACCAGAACCAAACTTAACTGTTCTTTGGTCAGATCAATTACCATATGCTTTCCGTCGCTACTGTATGTCAATGAGTCATAAACACTCTTCAATCCAATATGAAGGTGTATCAACAATGGCTAAAGAAGGCTACGGTGAAATGTCATGTATTTCATGTTGTGTATCTCCACTTGATCCAGAAAACGAAGACAAACGTCACAACCTTCAATATTTTGGTGCTCGTGTTAACGTTATGAAAGCACTTCTTACTGGTCTTAACGGTGGTTATGATGATGTTCATAAAGATTACAAAGTATTTGACATCGACCCAATTCGTGACGAAGTACTCAACTTTGACACTGTAAAAGCTAACTTTGAAAAATCTCTTGACTGGTTGACTGATACTTATGTTGATGCGATGAATATCATCCACTACATGACTGATAAATACAACTATGAAGCTGTACAAATGGCATTCTTACCTTCACATGTACGTGCTAATATGGGATTTGGTATCTGTGGTTTTGCAAATACTGTCGATTCATTATCTGCGATTAAATACGCTACTGTTAAACCAATCCGTGACGAAGATGGTTACATCTACGACTACGAAACAGTTGGTGACTTCCCACGTTATGGTGAAGATGATGATCGTGTTGACTCAATCGCTGAATGGTTACTTGAAGCCTTCCATGGACGCCTTGCTAAACACAAACTTTATAAAGATGCTGAAGCAACTGTTTCTCTTCTTACAATCACATCAAACGTTGCTTACTCTAAACAAACTGGTAACTCACCGGTACATAAAGGAGTATATCTCAATGAAGATGGTAGTGTAAACCTTTCTAAAGTAGAATTCTTCTCACCAGGTGCTAACCCTTCTAACAAAGCTAAAGGTGGCTGGTTACAAAACTTGAATTCACTTTCTAAACTTGATTTCGCTCATGCAAATGATGGTATTTCATTGACAACTCAAGTTTCTCCACGCGCTCTTGGTAAAACATTTGATGAACAAGTTGATAACTTGGTAACAGTCCTTGATGGTTACTTTGAAAACGGTGGTCAACACGTTAACTTGAATGTCATGGACCTTAAAGATGTCTATGACAAGATTATGAATGGTGAAGATGTTATCGTTCGTATCTCAGGTTACTGTGTCAATACTAAATATCTAACTCCTGAGCAAAAAACTGAGTTAACACAACGTGTCTTCCATGAAGTACTTTCAATGGACGATGCATTAACTAACTAGTTTGTATTCGATGAAGTAGGTTTGATTATATCAAACCTACTTTTATCTATATTATCAATAGTACTAATTACTTCTTTATATAACCTCAAGGAGGGGCCTAATGTTAAATCACAAATTTCTTCAAGTTCTAAAATATGAGGGTGTCGTTTCGATAACAAGCTGGACCGAATTAGCTCCTCACGTTACAAACACTTGGAATAGCTACCTGACTATTACAGATGACCAGCGTATATTAGCTCCTGCAGCAGGAATGACTCATCTTGAAATGATCTCGATAATAATTCTAAAATTATTATGACTCTGGGCAGCCGTGAAGTCGAGGGTCGTGATGGTTATCAAGGTACAGGCTTTAGAATTGAAGGAACTGCTAAGCTATTAGAAGCAGGAAGCGATTTTGAAATTGTTAAAGAAAAATACCCTTTTCTGCGTAAAGTATTGGAAGTAACTCCCATAAATGTTATCCAACTTTTATAAAAAACTTCTCCTAGAAAATTCTAGGAGAAGTTTTTTATTCAAAGTACGATGTTATCGCCTCTTGTACATGTCGTCGTTTCTTAATCCAAAGTGGACGGTCATCATAGGAAAAGGTTCTGTTTGTCAAAAAAATAGCTGCTGCCTGCTTTTGATAATTTAGTGCAATAAAAGGACCAGTATAACCAGTATGGTTTATCCAATCCTTATCTATATCCCAAGCTAATGATCTTGATTTACTCAAACTATAATTATTCCACAAAGGCTTCGCAAAATCATCTTTTAAATAATGAATAGAAAATCTTTGTAAATCATCAATAGTTGAAAATAAACCTGCAGAACCAGTATGCTTTCCTAATACCTTAGCTTTAGGATCGTGTACAATACCATCGTTAATACCGGCTACAGTTGGAACAGCTTCTACTCTAGGACCAAAAGAGGTTTCTTTCATCTGAAAAGGAGTGAAAATATAACGTTTGAAAAGTTTATCCAAACTATCCCCTAATACCTCTTCTAACATAAAACCAAGTAAAAGAAAATTAATATCAGTGTATTTAAACGATTTATCTTCCAAAACCTTGATATGATTAATGGCATCTTTCAGCTGAGTAGCATTCAACTGATCACGATTTGGAATAAAAGGGTCAATTCCACTGCTATGTGTAGCTAATTGCCTTACAGTTAACGTCTGATGATGAAACGTAGGGTAATAATACCTTAATGGCTTATCAATATCAATAGTCCCTTGATAAACTAACTTTGCTAGTAAAGTTCCCACGCCGACAACTTTTGATACACTGGCTAGATCATAGACCAATCCCGCTTTAACTTTCTCATTGCCATCAATTGTCCCCAAGTAATGTTCGTGCCACTCTCCATTTTCATAAATAGCTAAGCTTGCACCATGATAAAGATTATCTTTGATTTGCTCCTTAATGAGTTCTAAAACGGTATTAGTTTTAATCATTCTTTTGAAATCCAAATCTCAATATTACTAGTGTCAGAGATGACTAAAATCTTTTCTTTAGAATCAAGGTAAACATCAAGTCCCCATGATTCAAAAGTTGATTTCAAGTCATTTAAATTAGTATCTTCATTAACACAGCATTCTAGTATCTCAATATCCCAAGTTTCATTTGGAGCAATTTGCAAATCTTGTCCCTGTGCTTCTTTGAAAGATAAATTAATTGGGAACTTCCCAGCAAATACTTTATCGTAAAAAGCTTCAGCTTTCACGGCATCAGGTACATTCAAACTAATAGATTGGAAAGCAAAGTTTGATAGACCTGTAGTGTCATCTTTTTTTTCTAACTCTGGGCGCTCAATTGCCACTAATTGTGACAAATCATCTTCAGCATGAAGTAAGAAAAGGTCTCCCTCGGGCGAAACTGTTTCATAGGCATAACCATTTTGACCTTGATATACTTGAATGGCTTGCGCACCATTTGCCAAAAGCTTTTCAATATCTTTTGCATCTTGAGACTTAACAATAATCTTTGCTAACTTCTTAGTACCATTCACCGCACGAGTACGATAAGTTGGGGATTCCTCAATAATAAAGCTAGCCTCTTTGTTCTGCCATGCTGAGAAAACTGCGATTGCATTTTCTTCACTTATCAATTTAAATCCAAGAGACTCCTGATAAAATGCAATATTCAAGTCTCTATTATTAACACGTAATACTGGGTGTTTAAATGTCAATGAATGAAATAACGTCATAAATTCCTCCTTGTTCAGTCTAGTCTATTTTAGATAATTTTAGATAATTTAGCAAGAATCTTTGTGCTCTCAATACCATAAAGTCAAATTGACAGTTTCACTATTTTTTTGTAGACTGGATATTATGAATGAAACACTACTATTACATGGGATTCAGCTTATTCTGATTATCGCCATGATTATCACTTTTTATCAGATTGTTAGACATATTAGGTCTCAAAAAATAAATCCTTTCAAACGATTTTTCACTGGTTTGTGGATCGGTTTTGTAACTGATGCTCTCGATACTCTTGGTATCGGCTCTTTTGCAACAACGACCACATTTTTTAAACTAACTAAGCTTGTTGAAGACGATCGTAAGATACCCGCAACAATGACAGCTGCACACGTACTTCCAGTTTTGTTGCAGTCACTCTGTTTTATTTTTGTTGTAAAAGTAGAGGCTTTAACACTAATAACAATGGCTGGTGCAGCTTTTATTGGGGCTTTTGTTGGAGCTAAAATGACTAAAAATTGGCACGCTCCTACTGTTCAACGTATTCTAGGAACACTGCTCATCACAGCTGCTATTATTATGCTCTATCGTATGATCACTAACCCTGGCGCTGGTATTTCAGATTCAGTGCATGGTCTACACGGCATTTGGTTATTTGTTGGTATCGTCTTCAATTTTATTATTGGTGTATTAATGACTATGGGACTAGGTAATTATGCTCCCGAACTTATCTTCTTCTCCCTAATGGGACTGAGTCCTGCAGTTGCTATGCCTGTCATGATGCTAGATGCAGCTATGATAATGACAGCTTCTAGTACACAATTTATCAAGAGTGGTCGTGTTAATTGGAACGGCTTTGCCGGTCTGGTTACTGGGGGAATATTAGGCGTTATTGTCGCTGTTCTCTTCTTAACTAACCTTGATCTTAACAGCTTGAAAACACTGGTTGTAGGTATTGTTTTATTTACTGGAGCAATGTTAATACGTTCTTCCTTTAAAAAAACTATGCCCAAAAGTCATCATTAAACGAAATCAGCTAGCAAGACTGGCTGATTTTTATATTTAAAACAAAAAAAGACCGGTAAACCGATCTTTCTTTAACTATTAAAGATATAATAGTTTGAACAAGGCTACAGCGAGTATACTTGCTACGATTGGTGCTAAAACTGGCACCCATGCATACCACCATTTTGAATCTTCTTTAGCTTGTCCAAGAATTTGTTTTGGTAATAAGCGGTGAACAATACGTGGACCAAGGTCACGCGCAGGGTTCAATGCAGGTCCAGTCGATCCACCTAAAGAAGCAACTAGAGTCATTACCAAGAAACCAATACCTAAGTGAGCTACAGCAAGTGAACCAGTTACGTATGGTGAAATCCTTGTCGCTGCTGTCGTTTGGTCATAACCAGCTTGAACAAGTTTACCAACAAGTTCTACACCAAAATAGTTCTTCGTTAAAGCCAAAGCTCCAAAGAAAAGAACAAAAGAACCAACGAATTCATTTAAGAAACCATTAATGTAAGCCGCTTTACGACTTGATTTCTGTCCATCATCTAATGCAGAAATAGTTGAAAATGATCCAAGAACATGATTTGGATTTTCTGTCTTAACAAAGTAAGGTTGATAAACCATAACGACAACTAACTGTCCAAATATTGCTCCTAAAATTTGTGCAAGAATGTATTGTCCAACGTGTGCCCAAGGGAAAAGACCTGAAAATGCCAATCCAAGTGTGAAAGCTGGGTTAATATGGTTTCCAGAGACATTACCAAACATAAGCGCTGGCATCATAACACCTAAACCATAACCAATTGCAATAATAATCCAACCTGAATTATTTCCTTTTGTGCCTTTTAAGTCAACGTTAGCTACAGCCCCATTTCCTAAGATGATAAGAAAAGCGGTTGCGATAAATTCTGTGATATACTTCACAGTCCAAGTGATTTCGATCAATCCTTGTTTCCTCCCCAAAAAATATTTACAACATTAACCATTCTACCAAGTAAGCTTAATATTGTAAAGCTTATCACAAAATAAAATTAATAAAATTTTTAACCAAATATATTTGATAAAAAATAGAGTACTAGGTTCGGACTACCTAGTACTCTATTTTATTTAGTTTATAAGGTTTTCTTACTATCACGAACGACTAGCATATCAACTTTCGAATGACGTAAAATGTATTCTGAAGTTGAGCCGATCAATAGGCTTTCAAAAGTGTTTAATCCTGTTGCGCCTACCATAATTAAATCTGCTTTTTCCCTTATGGGGATATCCTTTGCCAAAAGAGTCTTAGGATTTCCGATTTCAGTAATTTTTTTAATCTTTGTAAGGCCTTTTGAATGTGCTAATTTCTCAAAATAGGCTAGCACATCTGCTGACTCTTGTTCTTGCCTATCAAAAACATAGTCACTAAAGACTCCCTCACTTTGGTAAGCGTGAGCATCTATAACATGCGTTAGCAGTAATTCAGCATCATTACGAAGAGCAACATTTATCCCTTTTTCTACCGCCAATTCTGACTCGTAAGACCCATCAATAGCAATAAGAATACGCTCATATTTTTGTGTCATAGCTTAATTCCTCCCTTTTATATAGTTTTAGTTTCAACTTGTCTAGATGATTTTAAGAAATATAGAATACCACAAACAACAGGAATAATCGCTGCTATCCAGAATAATTCTCTAAAGGATTGCACACCAGCTCCAAGAAAACCATCTTTAACAAGTCCCAAAATGTAAGGTCCAGCACCTAACCCTAAATCAAGACCTATCATGTAAGTTGACATGGCTGTATTGAAACGATGTTCCTCAACACCTTTGATTGATGCTGCTTGGCCACAAGACATAAAGGTGCCATAACCAAAACCAATCAAAGCACCTGATAGAAGGTAGGTAACACTTCCCATAGCACTCCCTAATAAAGCAAGTCCCAAAGTTAAGAACAGATAACTTGGATAAAGCACCCACTTATCTCCCTTAGCGTCCATTAATCTTCCCATAGATGGTCTGGTTAAAGTGATGACAAGTGCATAAACAATAAAGAAATAAGCTCCTACTGTCATCAAATTAATTTCTGTTGTATATAATTTTTGGAAACCTAACACGGAAGCATAGGAGATACCCATCAAAAATGCAATAATTGTGATAAAAATTGCTTTTTTCTCAATGAAACTATCAATAGTCCATGATTTTGATTTAGCTAACTGTTCTGGATTTAAAGTAATATTTTTGACTGGGAAAACAAATGCTCCCAACACTACAATCGCAATTAAAATACTACATAATACAATAACCATTTTAAAGTTAATATGAAGGTTGTCTAGCATAAATGTTCCTACAAAAGGACCAATAGCTGCGGCTAAACTTGTTGATAGACCGTAAAAGTTAATCCCCTCACCTCTTTTATCAGCTGGTATATAGGCTGTTACAATAGTATTAGTTGCTGTTGACACGACGCCATAACCAAAACCATTTAGGAAACGAACTAAATACATTACTCCGATACTTGGCATATAAAAATAAGCTAAAGTTGTTAGTAAGTAAAAAATAGCCCCTCCACGTAAAACTAACTTACGTCCTAGAACTTCTAATTGCTTACCAAATATAAGACGAGCAATCAAAGTCCCTACAATATAAATCCCCGTTGCTAATCCTGCTTGGCTAGTGCTAACACCTAACTCTTTAGTCGCAATAAAAGCTATGATAACGGTAAACAAATAATAGACCATATAAACAATAAAGTTTAAAATAGTAATGCCTATAAAATGTTTGTTGAATAATTTGTCTTCCAATGCAAATGGCTCCTTTTTTCAATTTCATTTTCATAAACATTTTACAAAAATATTAGAAGATACGATATTTCAATGGTATAATATAAGTGCTAGTATCAGACTGCATTAACAAATGTTAAGGTGGTCTATCAAACCTAAAACATTTGGAGGAAGTCATGAATCATCAAATTTTACAAAATTACATTAATAGTCATAATCTTCCAATTATCGAAAAAGACTACCATAAATACCTTACATTTGAAAGTTTAGAAGAAGACTATACTTATATCCTAAAAGATGGTATTGTTAAACAAAGTGTTCTCTCTAAATATGGTACTGAGTTCAATCTGCGTTATGTGACAGGCTTAGAAATCACTTCTATCCTAAATACAGACTACTCCCAACACATGGGAGAACCTTACAACGTTCGAATCGAATCCGAAACTGCCCACTTTTACAAAGTACGTCGCTCTACCTTCCTAAAAGATATCAATAATGATATTGAACTGCAAGGATATGTGAAAGATTTCTATCATAACCGCCTTGAAAAATCTATGAAAAAAATGCAATGTATGCTCACTAATGGTCGAATTGGTGCTATCTCCACACAATTATATGACCTCAGTAAGATGTTTGGTGAAGAACGAGATAACGGTGATATCTATATTAATTTTGTTATCACGAACGAAGAACTTGGTAAATTTTGCGGAATATCCACAGGAAGTAGCGTGAGCCGCATTTTGAAACAACTAAAAGACGATCATATTATTCGTATTGAAAAACAACATATCATTATTACAAATGTTGAGAAATTAAAAGATCATATTGTATTTTAATATAACAATAGAAAGGATATATTATGCGTTATAATCAATTCAGCTACATTCCAACTAAACCTAACGAAGCTTTTGAAGAGCTCAAAGGACTAGGTTTTCCATTAAACAAAAAGAATTCTGATAAAGCTAATTTGGAAGCTTTTCTCAGACATTCTTTTTTAAATCAAACTGATACTGATTACGCTCTTAGTCTCCTTATCGTTGATGCAAAAACCGATGCTCTAACCTTTTTTAAATCAAATAGTGACTTAACACTAGAAAATTTACAATGGATTTATTTACAGTTATTAGGCTTTATCCCTTTTGTAGACTTTAAAGACCCTAAAGCATTCTTACAAGATATTAACTTCCCAGTCTCATATGACAATATTTTTCAAAGTCTACATCACTTACTCGCCTGTCGTGGAAAATCTGGCAATACATTAATCGACCAATTAGTTGCTGATGGTTTACTTCATGCAGATAATCACTACCATTTTTTCAATGGGAAGTCTCTGGCCACTTTCAATACTAACCAATTGATTCGCGAAGTTGTCTATGTTGAAACATCCTTAGATACTATGTCTAGTGGTGAACATGATTTAGTAAAAGTTAACATTATCAGACCCACTACCGAGCATACTATCCCTACGATGATGACAGCTAGCCCCTATCATCAAGGTATCAATGATCCTGCCGCAGACCAAAAAACATACCAAATGGAGGGTGCGCTAGCAGTTAAACAACCTAAACACATACAAGTTGACACAAAACCATTTAAAGAAGAAGTAAAACATCCTTCAAAATTACCCATCAGCCCTGCAACTGAAAGCTTCACACACATTGACAGTTATAGTCTCAATGACTATTTTCTTTCTCGGGGTTTTGCTAATATATACGTTTCAGGTGTGGGTACTGCTGGCTCTACGGGTTTCATGACCAGTGGGGATTACCAACAAATACAAAGCTTTAAAGCAGTCATTGATTGGTTAAATGGTAAGGTTACTGCATTCACAAGTCATAAACGAGATAAACAAGTCAAGGCTAATTGGTCAAATGGCCTTGTAGCAACCACAGGTAAATCTTATCTTGGTACCATGTCAACTGGTTTAGCAACAACTGGCGTTGAGGGGCTGAAAGTCATTATCGCTGAAGCCGCAATCTCCACATGGTATGATTATTATCGAGAAAATGGGCTTGTGTGTAGTCCAGGCGGCTACCCCGGTGAAGATTTAGACGTTTTAACAGAATTAACATACTCACGAAACCTCTTAGCTGGTGATTACATCAAAAACAACGATTGCTATCAAGCATTGTTAAATGAACAATCAAAAGCAATTGACCGTCAAAGTGGGGATTACAACCAATACTGGCATGACCGTAATTACCTAACTCACGTCAATAATGTCAAAAGTCGAGTAGTTTACACTCATGGACTACAGGATTGGAATGTTAAGCCAAGACATGTCTATAAAGTTTTCAATGCATTGCCTCAAACCATCAAAAAACACCTTTTTTTACATCAAGGTCAACATGTGTATATGCATAATTGGCAGTCGATTGATTTTCGTGAAAGCATGAATGCCTTACTAAGCCAAGAACTACTTGGCATTGACAATCATTTCCAATTAGAAGAGGTCATTTGGCAAGATAATACTACTGAGCAAACTTGGCAAGTTTTAGATGCTTTCGGAGGAAACCATCAAGAGCAAATTGGTTTAGGTGATAGTAAAAAACTTATTGATAACCATTATGACAAAGAAGCCTTTGATACTTATTGTAAAGACTTCAATGTGTTCAAAAATGATCTTTTCAAGGGAAATAATAAAACCAATCAAATCACTATTAATCTTCCTCTAAAGAAAAATTATCTCCTGAATGGACAGTGCAAACTCCATCTACGTGTTAAAACTAGTGACAAAAAGGCCATTTTATCAGCCCAAATCTTAGACTATGGTCCTAAAAAACGATTCAAAGATACACCAACCATCACATTCTTAAACAGCCTTGATAATGGTAAAAATTTTGCCAGAGAAGCTTTACGTGAACTCCCGTTTACTAAAGATCATTATCGTGTCATCAGTAAAGGTGTCTTGAACCTTCAAAATCGTACAGACTTACTTACAATTGAGGCTATCGAGCCAGAACAATGGTTTGATATCGAGTTTAGCCTCCAACCAAGTATATATCAATTGAGTAAAGGTGATAATCTAAGGATTATCCTTTATACAACTGATTTTGAACATACCATTCGAGATAATGCTAGTTACTCTATAACAGTAGATTTAAGTCAATCTTATTTAACTATCCCAACTAATCAAGGAAATTAACTTATGAAACTTCTCACTAAAGAACGGTTTGATGATTCTCAACACTTTTGGTACCAGATCAATTTATTACAAGAGAGTAACTTCGGAGCAGTTTTTGACCATGATAATAAAAACATTCCACAGGTTGTTGCAACTATTGTTGATGATTTACAAGGTTCCGGAAGTTCGAATTATTTCTGGTATTTTGGCAATACTACTGATACTTCCATCCTTATGATTGCTCATTTAAATCGAAAATTCTATATTCAGGTTAATTTAAAGAACTTTGACTTTGCACTCAATTTAATAGCTATAAATAATTGGAAGAGTCTCCTCCAAACTCAACTCGAAGCTCTAAACGATACCCTAGCAATATTTCAATAAATAAGGTAGAATGGAGTGACAAAGCAACGCGAGGGAGACTGATTAATGTCATCTTATTGGAATAACTATCCTGAACTTAAAAAAAATATTGATGAAACCAATCAACTAATTCAAGAAAGAATACAGGTCAGAAATAAAGATATTGAAGCGGCGCTAAGCCAACTCACAGCTGCGGGAGGAAAACAGCTCAGACCAGCATTCTTTTACCTTTTTTCTCAACTTGGTAATAAGGAGAATCAAGATACTCAGCAACTAAAGAAAATCGCTGCTTCTTTAGAAATCCTTCACGTTGCTACATTAATCCATGATGATGTCATTGATGACTCACCACTAAGACGTGGAAATATGACCATTCAAAGCAAGTTTGGCAAAGACATCGCAGTTTACACTGGGGATTTACTTTTCACAGTCTTTTTCGATCTTATTTTAGAATCTATGGCTGATACACCATTTATGAGGATTAATGCAAAATCTATGCGTAAAATTCTCATGGGAGAATTGGACCAGATGCACCTTCGTTACAATCAACAACAAGGTATCCATCACTATTTACGTGCGATTTCAGGTAAGACAGCCGAACTCTTTAAATTAGCTAGCAAAGAAGGAGCTTACTTTGGTGGTGCAGAGAAGGAGGTTGTTCGTCTAGCAGGCCATATCGGATTTAACATTGGTATGACATTCCAAATTTTGGATGATATCCTGGATTATACTGCAGATAAAAAAACATTTAACAAGCCTGTCTTAGAGGATTTAGCACAAGGCATTTACAGCCTTCCTCTACTTCTTGCCATTGAAGAAAATCCTGATATTTTCAAACCTATTTTAGATAAAAAAACAGATATGGCTACTGAAGACATGGAAAAAATTGCTTATCTCGTCGTTTCCCATAGAGGTGTTGACAAAGCTCGCCATCTAGCTCGTAAATTTACTGAAAAAGCTATTAGTGACATAAATAAGCTACCCCAGAGCTCTGCAAAAAAACAGTTGCTACAATTAACTAATTACCTTTTAAAACGCAAAATTTAAATAATAAAAAAACATTCCACAATGCTAGAAAAGCAGTTAGGGAATGTTTTTTTATTATCATTTATTTATCGCACCTATCAATCATCATAGATCACCATCATCAGCGGCTTTCAGCTGACGGTAACGTTGGCTACTTTGAGACAATTCTTGAGGAGAACCTTCCAACTCTAATTGCCCATTTTCTATAAATAAGATACGATCAGCATGTTCAATACCTTTTAAGTGATGTGTAATCCAAACTAAGGTCTTACCTTCCAATTCTTTCATAAATACCCTTAGTAAGGCTTGTTCAGTAATAGGATCAAGTCCAACAGTTGGCTCATCTAAGATAACAATTGGGACATCTTTTAGTAAGATTCTAGCCAAAGCAATTCTATGCCTTTCGCCACCTGAAAACCTAAGTCCAGCTTCATCAACCATTGTATAGAGACCATCTGATAAATCAGTGACCATCTCTTTCAATCCAACTCGTTCAAGAACTTTCCATACATCTTCTTCACTAGCATCTTGGTTTCCAATGCGAATGTTATTTAGCAGGGTTGTATTAAAAAGGTAGGGCGCTTGTTGTATCACTCCAATATAGTTAGAAATGCAATCACCAACTATTGAAACATCAGCACCGCCTAGGGTAATCTCCCCTTGACTTGCTTTCAAGTCGCCACGAAGTAGACTGGCTAAGGTACTCTTGCCAGAACCACTACGCCCTAAAATAGCAATTTTTTCTCCTTCTTTAATATCCAAATCTAAATGATGCAAAACCCATTTCTCTTGTGGCTTATACTGGAAACTTAAATTCTTGACGGAAAAATCGTATGGCTTATTAGGCAACTGATTTTGAGTTGTTTCAAAATACGTTTCTGATAATTCATTAAGACGATGAATTGAATCAGAATATTTATTTGTTTCTTGAGCAGCAGCAGACAAACCAGCAAATGCCTCTGACAAGGGAAATACTGTTAGAACAAATGCTGCAATCCAGTTAGCTTCGCCACCTCTGTGACCAATAAACTGATTACTAGCCCAAATAATAACCAAAATAGCTAGAAAGCCAAAAACTAATTCCACAATAAGAGCTCTACGATTATCAAAGGAACGAATTTTTTTCTGAACAGCCATGAGTTCACTTTCCGAACGCTCATGCAAGGCGACGTACTCTTGACCACGTTGACTAAAAATCCAGTCTGAAATACCTAAGACATTATCCGTCAAATCAGTATAAAGATGATTTTTTAATTCTTTTTCACGAGTCTGACGAGCACCATTAGCTAAAATCGACCAAAGTGGAAAAAGAAAAATCATAATAGCTAAATAAAGCAACATCATTAAAGCAAACCATAGAGAAAAGAAGCCTGTTGCAATAATAATAAAGCTATATAATATCCACGCTATAATCGTTGGAAATATTGTCCTAAGATACAAATTTTGCAAATAATTAATATCCTCCGCTAAAAGCCCCATAACATCTCCTAAACGAAAATCACGCTTCATAAAGATAGCATTGCTTTCTAAGGAATGGTAAAGCTTCAAGCGCAGCTGTGAAGTCATTCGTAATACCCAATTGTGACTCGTTAGGCGTTCTATATAACGAAAAACAGGACGTCCAATGCCAAAAGCACGTGTTAGTACAATTGGAACATATACTAGAAGAATATTACTCGGTAGTGAAGCTGACTTACTAATCAGATAGCCCGAATTAAACATAAGAGCACTGGCAGAAAAGAAAGTCATAAAACCAAGGAAAAGAGCAATTACTAAGGAAACTTTATATTGTTTGAAAAATGGTTTTATCCATTGATCTGTCTTTAATTCTTTAAACAAAGGGATTTTAAACATCATTTCCTCCCATAGCATGCTTCAGTTGATAGAGATATCCTTTTTTAGCTAATAATTCCTGATAAGAGCCTACTTCTGCAACTCTCCCCTTCTCCATAACGACTATAACATCCATTTGGTTCAACCAGTGAAGACGATGAGTTGCAAAGATAACTAAACGATCTGACATCAGTGGCAACATTTTCTCTTTTAATTCTAACTCTGTTTCAATATCTAAATGAGCAGTTGGTTCATCAAAAACCATAATACGACGATTTTGATCAAGAAAAGCACGAGCCAGAGCTATACGCTGGGCTTGTCCTCCACTAAGCGGACGCGCTCCATTACCAATACGCGTTTCTAAACCGTCAGGTAACTCGCTTAGCAAGCTATCTAAACCTACCATATGAATCGCTCTTACCACCTCTTCGTCACTAGCATTGGGAGTATAGAAGGTAATATTATCACGTAATGACATTTCAAAAACATAAGGAGTTTGAGGAATATAGATCATCTGTTTATGCCAATCTTCTTGATCAAGGTTAGTCACTTCTCTACCATCCACTTTTAAAGAACCATTATCAGGCCCTAAAAAACCACTCAGAAGGTTAATTAAGCTAGACTTACCTGAACCACTAACTCCTACTAAAGCAACCTTTTGATGTCCTCTAAATCGTAAGGTTACATCCTCAACAACACGTTTTTGGTCGTACGCAATAGCAATGTTTTCTAAATCCAAACGACTCTCTTTAGACCAATCATCTATGACTAATTGCTCACCTTTAATACCAGTTTTGTTTAGAACTTTTTGAATCGCTTGAAATGCATTTTTCCCGTCTAACGTTGCATGATAATCACTAGAAAAATCTCTTACGGGTAAAAAGTATTCAGGGGATAAAATCAAAATTGTTAAAGCCGGTAAAAGGTAAATCTGCTCATTTAATAATCGTAAACCTAGAAAAACAGCAACGATAGCAATGGATAAAGTTGTAAAAAAGTCTAAAGCAAACGTTGATAAAATACCAATTTTCAAAGTACTCATTGTTGCTTTACGAAAAGATTCACTAGTTTGATAAATGCTTTTACCATAACGTTTACTAAGACCAAAATATTTGAGAGTATCAATGCCTCGTAATGAATCTAAAAAATGATTAGAAAGTACTTGATAGGATTCATATTGTTTATCTGCTTTAGCTTGAGCCGCATAGCCTAAAATAATCATAAAGATGATAATTAAAGGAAAAACGATAAGTAAAATTGCACCTGATTCAATATCTAAATAGAAAATATAAGCTAGAATAATCCATGGGATAATAGACATGTTAATCATCTTATTCAAGACTAAACGTAAATAATTTTCAACTAAAGAAACGCCATCTAATGCCATTGTAACAACATTACCAGTTCCTTGTTCTTGAACGACTTTAGGACCTAGATCAAATAACTTATCTAATAATTGACGTCTCAAAAGACTAGATTGTGCTGTTGAAAAGTCATCAAGTTTTCTATTTTTGATGTAATCAATAACATGACGGCCTAAATATGAGACCATAAATAACAAAACATAAACCGTTTGAGAAGAAAGTTTTTGCCCTTCCCACAAACCAGTTATAGAAAGACTCAAATAATAAGCTTGTCCGATAATAAAGATTGCTTGAAGAACATCAAGTCCCGCAAGCAATCCTAACAACTTATGAATACCTGACAAGCGCATAACCGCTTTATCTAGCATTATTTTTCTCCTGTCACAATCACTGGCAAGGTAATACGTTTTCTAAAGATATAATATGCCCATGCTGTATAAGCTAGAACAAAGGGAACTAGAGTAATTGCGACAATCGACATTACTTTTAAAGTATATGGCGTTGAGGATGCATTTTGAATCAGCAAATCATATTTAGGGCTAATTGATGAAATCATAACTCGTGGGAATAGACCTTGGAACAACAGAACAACCACTGAAACAAGACTGAGACCACTCGCTAAAAATGCTGTCATCTCTGCTCCTTTAAAAGTTGAAGCATGCGCTAATACAGCTAATACAACAATAACCAAAACCATAATTGTCGTAACTATCGGATGATTGCTAAAGAAATCTGTCTTGAAATACAAGAGAACTGCAAACAAGGCTAAACCAAGATAGAGTACCCAATAAAGCAACTGAGCATAATTACGGGCACGCTCTCTAATTGGCCCTTCTGTCTTCAATGCAATGTAATTTAAACCATGAAGATAGGCTAGCAATACCATTGCAACTCCACCCACCAACGAGAATATATTAAAGTAATCACTGAATTGAGCTGATAAGTTACCACTGGCATCAAGTGGCATACCTTGAATCAAACTTATAAACATAATCCCAAAGAAGAATGGAACAATAGCGGAACCAATTGTTAAGGTCCAGTTCCAAAACTGCTTTTTCTCTGCAGGAACTTTATGTCTAAATTCGAAGGAAACACCACGAATAATTAATCCAAAGAGAATCGTAAGGAGAATCAAATAGTAACCACTAAATAGTGAAGCATACCAGTATGGAAAAGAAGCAAACATTGCTCCACCACCGGTAAGAAGCCAAACTTCATTACCATCCCAAACTGGGCCAATGGTTTCTACTACTTGATCTTTTTCATGCTCATTATGTGTTAAAGTTTGAACAGCCATCCCAACCCCAAAGTCGAATCCTTCAAGGAAGAAGAATCCTGAAAATAGGAGGCCGATTAGGAAAAACCAAAAGAATTGTAAAGCACTCATTTAGTATGCTCCTTTCTCAAAGGGATCAATTGAAGTATATGCACCATGATGTCCGTGTTCATCTTCATACTCTGGCCCTTTCTTCAATTCTCTTATTGTTAGGCTTATCATCATCACCGCTAAACCACCAAACAACAAGAAATACACAGTATTGGAAACAAATAATGATGCAACTGAAACGTTTGGAGAGACAGAGTCCTTAATCTTGAAAAGACCATAGACAGTCCAAGGGTATCGTCCTTGTTCTGTCACAATCCAACCAAATGTATTGGCTAAGAATGGTGCAAAGGTTGTTAAAGCAACAATCCAAAGCATCCATTTGTGTTTATAAAGAATTGGTTTTTTCTTACGAGTTAAAAAGAGTCCTAAAACAGAAACACCCATAATAGCTGTTCCCATCGCCGCCATTGTACGGAAACCATAGAAAAGTAGGTTAACCATTGGATAGTAGTTATCTTTACCATACTTAGCAACCAATTCTTTATTAGCTGTATCCATACCTTTCACAGAACCAGATGGTTTCCCGTAAGATAAAATACTCAACATATAAGGAATCTTAATCCCAAAAACTTGTTTGTGTTCTGCTTCATTTGCCCAAGCAACTACACTCCAAGCTGCAGGATCACCCGAATCTTCATAATCACCTTCCATAGCAGCAAATTTCATTGGTTGATCGTGAATCAAGGCTTTCATTTGTAAATCCCCAACTCCCATAACTGAAATTGAACCAAGAAGTGCTACTACTAAACCAATACGAACCGATTTCTTATAAAGTTCAACCGTTGTATCTTTCAGCTGTTCTGATTTTAAGAGGCGGAAGGCTGACATACCAGCAACCACTGTACCACCCATCGTAATGGCACCAAAAATAACATGGGTAAATTCATAGAAGAACTGTGGATTTTTTACAAGTGCAAGAAAATCAGTCATTTGCGCTCTACCGTTTACAACTTCATAACCAACAGGATGTTGCATGAAGCTATTAGCAGTAAGAATCCACATCGCTGACATTAATGAGCCAAAAACCACTAGCCAAATGAATGTCACATGTAATTTTTTACTAATTTTTTTGTTATCCCATGTAAACATCCATAAACCAAGGAAAGTAGATTCCATAAAGAAAGCTAATAAAGCTTCAATAGCCAATGGAGCTCCAAAAATATCACCTACGAAACGTGAATAGTCTGACCAGTTCATTCCAAATTGGAACTCTTGAATGATACCTGTCACAACACCAACCGCAAAACTAAGGAGCATGATATTACCCCAAAATTTTGTCAATTTTTTATACTCTTCATTTTTTGTGATAACATACATTGTCTCCATAATAGCAACCACTAGGCATGTACCAATTGTAAATGGTACAAAGAAAAAGTGGAAAACTGTAGTCATCGCAAATTGAAAACGAGCTAAAGTTTCAATTGTCATACAAAACCTCTTATTTTGTTTTAATCATTTCTTTTATAGAAATATCTGCAAGAGCTAGTTTCCTAGCTTCGTAACAATTGGTAAATAACTTACTTTAATATCTTAATGATATAAATCAAAACGTCCCTTAGCTAGAAGTTCTTTAAGTCCACCCATATCAACAAGTGATTTGTTCATGATAATCTTCTTCATAACCGACGCAGGGTATTTTTTAATTTTAGTTTTTCCAACAACACCAAGTCCATGCGTATTTCCTACTGAAGCAACTGTGCCTTGCGGACTATACGAAAAGTCTTCTGTAGCTTCACCTTTGATTTGATGTAAAAGGTTTTTAGCAACATGAGCTCCCATACGAGTTGCAATTTGAGCTGTTGTTGGGAATGGGCGACCAGACTCAGTGTCCATAAATGCAGACACATCACCGATAACATAAACATTATCGTATTTTGGATCACGCAAATCACTGTTGACCATTACACGTCCACGACGTTGATCAAATCCTGATTCTCCCATAACCGGACTTCCACTAACACCTGTTGTCCAAATGATAGTACCTGCGGTAATAGATTTGAGTTCTTCATCCTCTTTACTAGTACCATAAACAACTTCACCCGGTTTGATTTCCTTAATCATACTTCCAAGCATCAAATTAATACCTAAATCCTTAATTAAGTTGACACCATATTGCGCTAATTCATCATCAAACATTGGTAGGATGCGAGTTGCTGCCTCTACACAAATAATTTCAATTTGTTCAGGTTTTACACCCGCTAAAGCAGCATATTTTGGTCGCTCATCAACCATAGCTCCGGCTAACTCAATACCTGTAAAACCAGCACCACATACTAAGAGTTTGAGAAGATTTTCATCTTTTGTCTCACGGTACAACTTCATTGTATTAACAATGTGATTATGGATGTTTTCTGCTTGCGAAATATTGGTCATCTGCAAAGCATTCTCCATAGCACCCTTGATGCCAAAAGTTTCAGATACAAAGCCTAAGGCAACTACGACATAATCATAATGGAGTTCACCGTTATTTTTAACTGTTACTGTTTTATTTTCAGCATCGACTCTAAGCACCTCATCTTGCATGAAGTTAACCTTATTAGTGTTGATAACATCCTTAATTGGGAATGTAATTTTTTCTTTTGGCTGAGAGCCTGCAGCTACTTCATGTAATTCTGTAGCTTCGTAGTGATAATCATTCATGTCAACAAGGGTAATATGAAAATCACCTGATTGTTTTTGTAAATTACGAACTGCTTTCAAACCGGCATAACCAGCACCTAAAACTAGGATTTCTTTCATGATAAAACTCCTCTAAAAAATGATTCCAATTAGATACGTTAAGACTTGGGTTGCAGATCCCAGTGCTAGAATACGTACCGCACAAACAAATGTTTCTCTCTTAACCTGTTTTTGCCACAATAGTTTTGTCTGCTTATAAATAAATGGTATTAATAACAAACTCAAGAGTACTGTAACAGGCGCAAGTCCAAAAAGAAATTCAAAAACAATTGCCAATAAAGCTATACTATTAGAAATAGCAAACAGCAAGAGTCCACCTCTTATCCCTGTATAATGTACAAGGGTATAGCGATGATTTTTTTCATCTTCTTCTTTGTCGCACAGATTATTCGCCAACATTAGGTTGGCAATCCATAAGGTGTTCGGCAAGGAAATCAAGAAAATTTTGCTTAAGTTGAGGATATCCCACGAAAAGTTTTGATAAGTGTTTAGATATACACAAATTAAACTAATCATAAATCCCATTGTCAAGCCAGAAAATACTTCTCCTAAGGGCAGACTAGATAAAGGTCTTGGACCAAAGGAATATAAAACACCAATTCCAAAACAAAAAAGTCCCATCCATAAAAGAGGCAGACCGACTTGGGAAACTAAAACTAAACCAATCATACTAGAAGTAATGACTAAACTTGCCATAATAACTTCTATTTGGCGTAGGGATAGGTTCTCACGACCAATAATGTTAGTGTCATTCTTATAATCCAAATCCACAGCATTCCGATAATCATTGTAATTATTCCAAATGTCAACGAACATATTGAATAAAAACATAGCAACGAAGAATAAACCGACATATACAGGGTGTACTGAATTGTAGTAATAAGCACTAAAACACAAACCAATCAAAAATGGTAAAACACTAGCTGTTTTGGCTTTCATTTCTACCAACTCTAGAAAGATTGGTAATGTCATTATTAAAGTCCTCTCTATACATAATCTTCAACAATACTATTATAATGCAATTTCTACCATTTTTAAAACAATAGGGCTTGATTTTTGATTAAAAATACAAAAAATTTTTCTTAAAATGAGTTAATCACACTTAGAACACTAAATACTATTTTGAGGAGTCCTATTCATCACACTATGCCATGTAATATTCGGAAAAATAGTATTGCAACCCTCAACTATCCCTTATGTTGGCACCAGCCTTTGAAAGTCCTCTGATTGCACTGCTTAGTTAGTATTTTCATCAGCTGTATGATCTCTAAGAGCCATCAGCATACTAAAAAAACTAGTATTACACTTTGAAAAGTGTAACACTAGCTCCAATTTGTTTTAAATAGCTTAACTATTTAATCATTAATCTACTTTATATATTTAAGCATTTAAAGTTGAATGTTGGTTGAGGATACCTGAGAGAGAACCTTGAATATAATTTGGCAATACTTGTTTTTGAGCACGTTCATAGATTTCTGAATCTGTTAACTGACGTTCTGATTTGGGGCTTGATACTTGCGGTGTCACTGCTGCATTTTGTTGTTTGTAAAGTGTTGAATGCTGGTTAAGGATACCTGAGAGAGAACCTTGGATATATTTTGGTAATACTTGTTTTTGGGCACTTTCATAAAGTTCTGAATCTGTTAACTGACGTTCTGATTTGGGGCTTGATACTTGCGGTGTCACTGCTGCATTTTGTTGTTTGTAAAGTGTTGAATGCTGGTTAAGGATACCTGAGAGAGAACCTTGGATATATCTTGGCAATACTTGTTTTTGGGCACGTTCATAAAGTTCTGAATCTGTTAACTGACGTTCTGCTTTTGGAGGTGTTGCTTGCGGTGCTGTGAAAGTTGAAGCTGAAACACCTTGTGTAGAACCAAGAGCTACGAATGCTCCTCCAGCAAACATTGCTGAGACAAGACCAAGTTTCAAATAGTTAGCAGTTGAGACGTTGTTGACTTTTTTTTCTGTAATAAGTTTGTTCATAAGAATTACCTCTTTCTTTTGGGTTATTTATTTTATGAACTAAGTATAACAACAAGAAATAAAGTAAGGTTAAACTAAATATAAAATAATTCTTAAGTCATTCTTAGGAAACCATAAAATCATACACTAACAAAAAATTTGGTATCTAGCTCAAAAGTAAAAGTAGAATAAAAGCTTTTACTTCTGAGCTAGTAATGAATAAATTATATTTGCATCTAGTTTGGAATTAGCCCTAGTGTATTATAATGATCCCTACAAATATGTGCCAAACACCTTCTTCATATATACAAGATTGATCTAACATTCCTATACCCTTAATGGTGGGCACATTCTCTTCATGTTCCATATAGAAATCAACAGATAATTCCGTATTGTCCCTATTATTAAATTTTCCAGTTAATGATAAATTATATCATCCACCTTGAGGTGTCCTATTACCAATCTGTTCAACCTTTACACTTGACGAATCGAATTGAACAGATTCTGTCTTATCATTCTGTGATTTAGAACATCAACAATTTCTTGTTCATGTTCTTTGAGGTAAGCTAGTTGTTCTTCTTTAACGTGCTTTTATCTTTCGTACTTACTGATACTTGAGAGCATTTTTTTGACCCTACTTCTTACTAATCAGCTGACGTCCCTATAAGATGAATCATAAACACATAGCTGCCACTAACCATTTTAACCTTTTATGCATACATAATTCTTCTTGATATCCCATACCATTATCTTTAGTATAAACACTTAATAAAACAAGCATTTAACAACTAAGGTTAATAAAATTCAATAAATCTAATCCTTCTACTTACTTTAGTTTATCACTTTTTTCTCTCATCCTATGCTATAATAGTAAGGTATCAAAATTTAGGAGAATATAGTCTTATGATGAATATGCAAAATATGATGCGTCAAGCACAAAAGCTTCAAAAACAAATGGAACAAACGCAAGCTGATTTAGCAGCTAGCCAGTTTACTGGAAAATCTGCTCAAGAGCTCGTTACCGTGACATTTACAGGCGATAAAAAGCTAATTTCAATTGATTACAAAGAAGCTGTGGTAGACCCTGAAGATATTGAAACACTACAAGACATGACAACTCAAGCTATCAATGACGCTTTAAGCCAAGTTGACGATGCTACAAAAAAAATTATGGGAGCATTTGCGGGTAAAATGCCATTCTAAAAAATAAATCACATTTACTGAATCACCTGTAAATGTGATTTTTATTTCAAACTTCTTTCATTTTTTCACGAAAACAAGTTTTATTTTCAAAAAATATTTGCAAAAAATCAGCAGAGAGGTATAATAACATTGAAAATATTAGAGAGAAGGTGACTAACCATGGTTATGGATAGTCTAATCATAAAACAGTTGATTAAGAGTACATTTGATATACCCTTACAAGTCACTTATCCAAATGGGAATATTGAAACTTATAATGGTAGCAATCCCCACGTCAAACTTAAACTAAACAAAAATTTCTCCGTCTCGGAGCTATCAAAAGACCCTTCCATAGTATTGGGTGAAGCTGTTATGGATGGAGACATTGAAATTTATGGTTCTATACAAGAATTAATTTTATCAGCTTACCGCTGTGGAGACAGCTTTCTACGTAATAGTAAATTTAGCAAATTGATTCCTAAACAATTTCATGATAAAAAACACAGTAAATCCGACATTCAAAAGCATTATGACATCGGAAATGATTTCTATAAACTGTGGCTTGATGATACCATGACTTATTCATGCGCCTATTTTAAACATGAAAATGATAGTCTAGAGCAAGCTCAACTAAACAAAGTACACCATATTCTTAATAAATTAAATGCTCAGCCGGGAGGGAAATTACTAGACATCGGTTGTGGCTGGGGGACACTTATCATTACTGCTGCTAAAGAATATGGCTTAAATGCGACAGGTATCACCTTAAGTGAAGAGCAGGCTTCTTTCATTACTAAGCGTATCAAGGAAGAAGGGTTGGAAAATAAAGTAACAGTCCTCATTAAAGATTATCGTGACATTCGTGAAACATACGATTATATCACTAGTGTTGGTATGTTTGAACATGTAGGAAAAGAAAATTTATCTCAATACTTCCAAACCATTTCTAAAAGACTCAACATCAATGGTCTAGCTCTTATTCATGGTATTACTGGACAAGTGGGTGGTAATCATGGTAGTGGAACTAATTCTTGGATTAATAAGTATATCTTCCCAGGAGGATATATCCCTCGTTTAACTGAAAATTTAAATCATATAGCTAGTGCTGGACTTCAAATTGCTGACTTAGAACCGCTTCGTCGTCACTATCAAAAGACTCTCGAATTATGGACAAAAAATTTCCACAATGCCCTTCCTGAAGTTCAGAAAACTCATGATAAGCGTTTTATCAATATGTGGGACCTCTATCTTCAATCTTGTGCGGCCTCTTTTGAATCTGGCAATATTGATATTTTTCAATACTTGCTTTCAAAAGGTGTTTCAAAAGACACTATGCCTATGACACGCGATTATATGTATTCTGCTAATTGATATAGTTAATATTATAGTATTCCAACTTATTCTAAATAAAAAGGACTCTCTTGAATTCAAGGGAGTTCTTTAACGTTCTTCTCTGGCTAACTCTATACAATGTGACTTTTGGTGACAATGTGGACAGAATACTTTTCGCGTCTTAGGGGTATGTTTCGCTAGATTAAATGCTTGATATGTCGGTGTAAAGGTTTGATGACAATTTGGACAAAGATAAACAACCTGTTGTTTAAAATACCAAACCATACCATTCATAGCTATTAAGAATACTGTTACTGCTATCCACATAAGCCATCTTTGATTTAGAGAAACTGCTGCTATTATTAACGTAATATAGACCATAATAATCATAACGACTTGTAGCACTATGCTTTTTTGTAGTATACCCCATTTTCTTTTGTTTTCTTCCATAAGCACAATGTCAGAAAGATAGCCTAATGTTTTACTATCTTGTTTTTCTACAGTTTTTAGTAGGTTGACAGCTTTGTCAAGTTTGTCTTTTTTACTATCAATAGCTAGCCTTAATTCTCTTATCTACACTTGTAAAAAAAGCTCTAAAATCTGGCTAGCATTGTCTTCAGTAAATAGATTTTTGATATTATCAATTGAAAAATCTAAATCTCGTAAATAAATAATTTGTCTAAGCTTTTCTAAATCAGCAATACTATAAACCCTCCTACCTCCTTCAGATAGTTCTGATGGGGATAAAATTCCTCTTTTGTCATAGTACTGAACAGTACGAACAGTAACTCCTGCTTCTTTAGCTAAGTCACCAGTGGAATATTTTTCTGACATGTTTCACACCTCCTTTAATATAGTAAACACTTCTTTATCAGAAACACCTTTACTATATCAAATGACCTAAGGTAATAAGCAAGTAATAACGCTAAGTATTTTTAACTTTAAATAAAACTACAACAATTAATCAAACAAATTTCCTAAAGTCGCAAATGGGCTATCAACTGCTACCTCTTTTTGCTGTTTTAAATAGATTTTATTTTCATCCAAGTCCAGAAATTTTTCATAAACACGCGCAGTCATACGGGCATCCTCTAAGCTATTATGTGCTTTACCCTTTATTCCTAAAAAGTCAGCAACAGTAGTCAATTTAAGGTTGACAATACCATTTAAATCTGTACTGCGTCTCACAAAAGCTTCATCATATAAGTCCACCTGATATTGACTAGTTAGATCCAAACCATTTTCAACTAAAAGGGGTAAATCCGATTTATACCCATTATAACCAATCAGTGGTGTATCTCCAACAAAACTCTGAAAGTCTGTCAAAACTATCTCAATTTTAGGAGCCCCTATAATATCTCTAGCTGTAATACCTGTTAAACCATTAATAAAGCTTTGTAATGGAACTTTTGTGTGAACATAAGTATCAAATAAAGCAATCTCTTGATGATTAGAATATTTAACGGCCGACACTTGAATAATATGGCTATGCTCACCAACCGTGTTAAACTCTAAATCAAAAGCTATATATTCTTGTAATTGTTTCATTATTTCTCCTAAAAAGCGCAAGGAAACTCCTTACGCTTTTATTCTATTTTTTATTGAAGAAACGTCCAAAGAAACTTTTTTTAACAGCTTCTAATTCTTGAATTTTTTCTTCTTTGGCTTCTTGAATCTCCTCAACCTCTGCTTTAGCTTCATTTAACTCAAGTTGCAGACGTTGCGTATCTTCCATAGCAGTTAAAGTCAATTGCTGTTGTTGATCTAATTGCTTATCTTTCTCTGCTATTTGAATATCTTTTACATGTAACTGCTCGTCTTTTGAAGCAATCTGAATATCTTTTGCTTTTAACTGTTCATATAAACGTGTGATTTCAGTATTCTTCTCATCAACGAGAATTTCTAAAAGTTCTCGTCTTGATGCTTCTTCGTCAATT
The DNA here is from genome assembly GCF_002073795.1 of Streptococcus sp. 'group B'. Lineage (NCBI taxonomy): Bacteria > Bacillati > Bacillota > Bacilli > Lactobacillales > Streptococcaceae > Streptococcus > Streptococcus sp. 'group B'. The sequence continues at coordinate 1,970,050 of NZ_CP020432.1, forward strand.
GGTTCCTCTTCCAAAATAGTTTTTTTATAGATTTCTTCCAATTTAATCAAGCCATCACGATTAACAACTGTAACGCCTTTACTATTCTTTTCCACACATTCTTCAGGGAGTGTTTTAACTCTGTTATTCATCGCTTGACGACTAACCCCTAAAATTTCAGCTAATTCACTAACCGTCTTTTCAACTGTCATAACTTCCTCTTTTGTACTGATTTTCTTATAAAAGAATATCACAATCCTAATCTAGTGTCAATTTACTGTCAACTTAAAGTGTCAAACAAGACATTTTGACGTCTATTTCTCTATTTATATGCTAGAATAAGATTATGAAGCATTATGACACAATAATTATAGGTGGTGGACCTGCTGGAATGATGGCAGCTATTTCCTCAAATTTTTACGGCAACAAAACACTTCTTATTGAGAAAAATAAACGTTTAGGCAAAAAACTAGCTGGAACAGGTGGTGGCCGCTGTAATGTTACCAATAATGGAAACCTTGATGAGCTCTTAGCTGGTATACCTGGAAATGGCCGTTTCCTATATAGCGTCTTCTCACAATTTGATAACCATGATATTATTAACTTCTTTCAAGACAACGGCGTCACACTTAAAGAAGAAGATCATGGGCGTATGTTCCCTACTACTGATAAATCTCGTACTATCATTAACGCCCTTGAAAATAAAATAAAAGAACTTGGTGGTCAAATTATGACTGACACAGAAGTTGTCTCTGTCAAAAAGATAGGAGATTCATTCTATATCAAAACTAAAGATACACAGTTCGCATCCGATAAACTTATCGTAACAACTGGTGGTAAATCCTATCCGTCTACAGGTTCTACTGGTTTCGGTCATGACATTGCTCGTCACTTTAAATTAGAAGTCACAGATATGGAAGCCGCCGAAAGCCCTCTTTTAACTGATTTTCCCCATAAAAAACTACAAGGTATCTCCTTAGATGATGTCACTTTGTCATTTGAAAAGCATATTATTACACACGATCTTCTCTTTACTCATTTTGGATTATCAGGACCAGCAGCCTTGCGAATTTCTAGCTTTGTCAAAGGCGGAGAAACTATATACCTAGATGTTTTGCCCAATATCTCTGTTAAAGAATTGGAAATACACTTCCAAAATGAAAGAGAAAAATCTTTGAAAAACGCTCTTAAAATACTTCTTCCTGAGCGTTTAGCTGAATTTTACGCTGAAGACTTACCCGAAAAAGTAAAACAAGTATCTGTAAAAGACTTAGAAATGTTAATTCAAAAACTTAAAAAACTTCCTATTTTAGTAACTGGCAAGATGTCTCTAGCAAAATCCTTTGTAACAAAAGGGGGAGTTGATCTTAAAGAAATAAACCCCAAAACACTTGAAAGTAAAAAGGTAGCTGGTTTACATTTTGCTGGTGAAGTCCTAGACATCAATGCTCATACGGGAGGGTTTAACATTACTTCTGCCTTATGTACAGGCTGGGTAGCTGGTAGCTTACACTATTAATACATGAAAGCTGAACAATTCCGTCAGCTTTTTTATATAGAATTTAAAGATAATATTTGGCTCTTAAGGCTTCTTTGATTTTTTCCAATTCATCTGGTAAATTTACCTGATGAATAGCATACCCAATCTGATAAGGGGATACTATAAAACGAGGAACAATTTTACAAATAAGACCCCCATCATGCTTATAGAAAAAGAGATTATAAGATTTACAGCGCCCTCCCAAGAATTCATTTAAAATATAATGACACAAAATTGGTAAACTATCTGCAATCAAAATAGCGTTTTCCAATTTGGATACTTTAATTGTGAACTCTGTGAAATCAAGCATAGGACGATTGGCAATACTAATCTCTGCTTGTTGACTCGTTTCCGAACAAACCTCGATACCATCAAACCAATCTAAGTTCAACGTTTCATAAGCATCTACGTTTTTTAAGCCAACAATTTGGCTATGAGGATGTCGTAAACTTCCGCCAGATAAGGGCCCAAAATTTCGATAAAGAACGACCGAACGGTAATGACCACTTTCTTCCATTAATTGCCATTTTGACAAAAGATAATCTAACAATTGGCGCATCTTTGACTCACTATAAACTGAAATATCCCCATTGTGATCATTTGATTCAATCACCAATGTTTGATAGGTTTCTTCTAAAGTTGGGTATTTATTTTCTACCCAGATCATATCGTCTTTCACGTCTAGGATTTTTCCTAATTGGCTTTTATCACAAAATGGACATTTGTCTTTATTGCTGGGTTTTTGTTTCGCGATATTAGGGTTAAATCGGATATATCTTTCATTCATACTGTTATTGTAACACATTCATCACCATTACAATATAATACTTATCCAGTTAACATTTTCCTTGCATTCTTAGCTGAAAAGAGTATAATAGAATCATGTCTTGTTTACCGGTTAATTACCAGTTAACTAGGCACCCTGTTTTGGGATAGAAAAATCTTTTTGGGAAAGGAGAAATCATGGCTAAGAAATCAAAAATTGCTAAATTTCAAAAACAGCAAAAACTCGTAGAACAATATGCTGAACTACGTCGTGAGTTAAAAGAAAAGGGTGATTACGAAGCACTTCGTAAACTTCCTAAAGATTCTAACCCTAACCGACTTAAAAATCGTGATTTAATCGATGGCCGTCCTCACGCTTACATGCGTAAATTCGGTATGAGTCGTATTAACTTCCGTAACCTAGCTTACAAAGGCCAAATTCCTGGCATTAAAAAAGCAAGCTGGTAATTCGTGAAGACAAATAGTTACTTTTTATGACTATTCTATTGAGTGTGGACGAATAGTTAATACATTGTAATTATTTAACCTGTTGAGTATTTACTCAGCTATTACAAACTTCTTCAAAATTTTATTATCATAGGAATGTAGGATCTCATCAATCCTTAAATGACTAATAATAAAAGATGAAAAAATTTTTCTTATCTCAAATCATAGATGCCAATTTATTTATTTTCAAAAAGCCCGGTATGCCAAGATACCGAGCTTTTTATTATTATAAATACTGATAAAATTCTTTTAGTTAATCCCAAAAACAAGACTATTATTTTGTAATAGTCACTACTGAATAATATTTCTTTTATTAAAAACTCACAAGACATTTCTTAAAGCAGTTACATCTTCGCGACTAGTTGACCAACTAGTTGCTAGACGTATTACAGTATGATGGTCATCATATTTTTCCCAAAAACTATAAGCTACATTCTTTGCTAAATCTGCTAGTTTTGTATTTTCTACAATAATAAATTGTTGATTAGTTGGTGATTTTAAATAGAATGAGTAACCTTTTTCTTCTAAAATGATTTTTAATTCCTCTGCTAAGTCGATCGCATGCTTTCCAATTTTTAAGTAAAGGTTATCCGTAAAGAAACGATCAAAAGCAAGCCCCAGCAATCTTCCCTTGGCTAATAACGCACCATGCTGCTTTACAATTGTAGTAAACTGTTTTGGACGATTTTTCTTTGTGAAAACAACTGCTTCCCCAGCAAGAGCCCCCATTTTGGTTCCACCAATATAAAAAACATCTGATAAGGCTGCAATCGTTGGGAAATCAACATCTGTATCTTTCGCAGCCAAACCATACCCCAGACGAGCACCGTCAATAAATAAGGGGATTTGATAATGTTTACAAATCTTCGATAACTCTTCTAGTTCTGCTTTACTATAAAGTGTTCCATATTCTGTTGGATGTGATATATAAACCATTCCTGGAAAAACCATGTGTTGGTAATTACCATCAGCATAAAAAGTCTCAATATAAGTTGCGACTTCGCTTGCGAGTAATTTCCCATTATGAGAAGGTAAAGTCAATACCTTATGCCCTGAAAATTCTATGGCTCCTGCTTCATGACTACTCACATGACCTGTTTCTGCAGCAATAACTCCTTCATAAGAAGCAAGCATACTACTGATAACTACTTGATTTGTTTGAGTACCACCCACTAAAAACTCAACTTCAGCTTGTGGACAGGAACAGACTTCTCGAATTTTATCTGCCGCTTGTTGACAGTAACTATCTGTCCCATATCCCGATAGACCTTGATCATTAGTTTCAATAAGGGCATTTAAAAGCTCTGGATGAGCTCCTTTATTATAATCATTTTCAAAATGTAACATTCCTTAACTCCTTTATTAGTTAAAAAAATAGCGACAATATCATTTGCTAATATTTTTGAATATTCAATCATTATAACAAATAAAAAATATCAAAACAAGCGTTTTGATATTATGAACACCTATAAACTCTCAAAAGCTAAACTAGGTTTGGCATTCAATTTTAAAGAAGCAAAATTCTCTTTTTCAAACTCTATCGCTGCTGCTAATGCAATCATTCCTGCATTATCCCCACATAATCTAAGAGGAGGAATAACCACATCAATATCAGGAGAAATATCAGTAGCCAAGCGTTCCCGAAGTCCTTGATTAGCTGCAACTCCACCAGCAACGACTAAAGTTTTCACTGGATACTTTAACAAAGCTTTTTGAGTTTTGGCCAATAAAATATCCAAAACAGCCGCCTGAAAGGAAGCACATAAATCTTCAAGAACCAATGCTTCACCCTTTTGTTCTGCATTATGATGTAAATTGATAAATGCAGATTTTAATCCAGAAAAAGAAAATTCAAGATGATCTTCTTTGATCATCGCTCTAGGAAAATGGTAAGTATCTTGACCCTTATGAGCTAACTGATCAATCTCGCGACCTGCTGGATAAGTTAAGCCCATAACACGGCCTACTTTATCATAAGCTTCTCCAACAGCATCATCCCGAGTTTCTCCTACTATTTTGTAATCTCCCGGTTCAGAAACATATACTAATTCTGTATGTCCCCCACTGACAAGCAAAGCTAACAATGGGTATTGAAGTTCCTTAACGTCACGTGCTGCCATTAAATGACCTGCCATGTGGTTTATAGGAATTAGAGGTAATTTATTTGCCCAAGCGAAAGCTTTTGCTGCAGCCATACCTACCAATAAGGCTCCTACTAATCCCGGACCATATGTTACAGCAACAGCATCCAAATCGCTAGCAACAATACCTGCTTCTTGAAGAGCATCCTCAAAACAGGTTGTTACTACTTCAACGTGATGACGGCTTGCCACTTCAGGAACAACACCACCAAAACGTTTGTGACTTTCAACTTGACTTGCAATAATATTAGCTAGTAACTCTTTATCATTTTTTAAAATAGCAACACTAGTTTCATCACATGAACTTTCCACTGCTAAAATATATCTATCTTTCATAATGATATTAATCCATCAATATCGTCTTTTCCATTAGTATTGAGGACTATTCATATCCTTTCTATCATCAACTATTTATCCCTTGCGCATCACTATAGCATCTTCAATTGGATCATGGTAATAATTTTTGCGCTTTCTTAAAACTACAAAACCACACCTCTCATAAAGTTTTTGTGCTACGATATTTGAATAACGAACCTCAAGAAAAACTGGCACCTCTATATCGGCGATCATTGACATTAACTGGTAAGCATAACCTTTACCTTGATAATTTTTTTTAACAGCAATATTAGTAATTTCTACTTCACCTACCAATTGTTGAAGAGCCAAAAAACCAATGACTTCACCGTCATTATAAACAAAAAAATAATCTGTTGAATCTTTTTTTAAATCTTCTGAAATCTGCGATAAACTCCACGGAGATTTGTCATAGACATCAGATAGTACGCTCCATATAGCCAGTGCTTGTTCTGATGATTCCATGTCAAACTCTCTTAATATATTCTTCTGTATTCGTTTCACAGTGGTTTTTTAACCAATTTTCCTCAGCTTCAACACGTTTTAAGTATCGTGGAACAAACGCATCTACATTAACGCTTTTCATTTTTTGTCCTTTGCGCCCAATTGCTACTGCACAAGGTAAAGTTTCTGTAATTTTAGCATGTGGTAAGGCTTTCTTAATCTGATCAAAAAATGCTGCAACCTCTCCGACAAAATGAACATTGGCTTTATTCCCCACCTCTTGTAAGACTTCTTCAAGAGAAGTGTGACAGTCTGGTTTAACAGTATCACCATTTTGATAGAAACCAACATAAACATTGTTACGTCGTGCATCTATAAGTGGTACCAATAAATCATTTTCTGAAAATCCATTTGTTAAAGCGTACAGGCTAGATACTCCAACTAAGTCAATCTTAAGCGTATAAGCTAGCATTTTTGCTGTAGCAACAGCTACACGTAAGCCCGTATAAGATCCTGGACCCTCTGATACTACGATACGGTCCAAATCTTGAGGTTCTAAATCAATTGATTGCATTAAAAAATCAATGGCTGGCATCAAATTAATGCTATGATTCTTTTTGATATTGATAGTGACAGTCGCTAAACATTCCATATTGTTTAGTACAGCCACTGATAGTGCTTTGCTTGAAGTATCAAAGGCTAAAACTTTCATCATTTAACTTCCCTTACTTGATTCTACCTCTTATTTTATGATATAATCATGATAATTGCAACGAATCAAGGTTAATTCTATTACTCTATAAAAACTTAATAATGGTTTGTCATTGTCTCACTTAACGGCATTGACCCATTTTTTTATAGTTAGAAAAACCGAGAGATAAGAAAGGATTATTATGATTTATAAAGTTTTCTATCAAGAAACAAAAGAACGCAACCCACGTCGTGAGCAAACCAAAACACTTTACGTTACTATTGATGCAGCTAATGAATTAGAAGGTCGCATTGCTGCACGTAAACTAGTTGAAGAAAATACAGCTTACAATATCGAATTCATCGAGTTACTTTCAGACAAACACCTTGAATATGAAAAAGAAACTGGTGTTTTCGAGCTCACTGAGTTCTAGAAAGGAGTTAAACATAATAGCTAGAGTAATCTACCCATTATGATAAACTTATTATGTCAAATATCAACTTAAAACCCGAAGAAGTTGGGGTTTATGCGATTGGTGGTCTCGGTGAAATCGGAAAAAATACTTACGGTATCGAATATCAAGACGAAATTATTATTGTAGACGCTGGTATTAAATTCCCTGAAGATGATCTTTTGGGAATAGATTATGTTATCCCAGACTATTCATATATCGTTGAAAACATTGACCGTATCAAGGCCCTTGTTATAACTCATGGGCACGAGGACCACATCGGTGGTATTCCTTTTCTATTAAAACAAGCTAATTTACCGATTTATGCAGGTCCTCTCGCTCTTGCTCTAATCAAAGGTAAGTTAGAAGAACATGGTTTACTTCGTGACGCTACATTATACGAAATCCACGCTAATACAGAGCTGACTTTTAAAAACTTAAGCGTTACATTTTTCCGCACTACTCACTCCATTCCTGAACCATTAGGTATTGTTATTCATACCCCTCAAGGTAAGGTTATTTGTACAGGTGACTTCAAATTTGACTTTACACCTGTTGGGGAGCCCGCTGACTTACATCGTATGGCTGCTCTAGGTGAAGATGGTGTCCTCTGCCTTTTATCAGACTCGACAAATGCTGAAGTTCCAACCTTCACTAATTCCGAAAAAATTGTTGGGCAATCTATTATGAAGATTATCGAAGGTATCGAGGGACGTATTATTTTCGCCTCTTTTGCTTCAAACATCTTCCGACTCCAACAGGCTGCTGAAGCTGCTGTTAAAACTGGTCGTAAAATTGCTGTTTTTGGACGGTCAATGGAAAAGGCAATTGTTAACGGTATTGAACTTGGCTATATTAAAGTTCCAAAAGGTACCTTCATTGAGCCAAGCGAACTTAAAAATCTTCATGCTAGTGAAGTTTTAATTATGTGTACAGGTAGTCAAGGTGAGTCTATGGCAGCACTTGCTCGTATCGCTAATGGTACTCATCGTCAAGTTACTTTGCAGCCTGGTGATACTGTGATTTTCTCATCAAGCCCAATCCCTGGTAATACAACAAGTGTCAATAAATTAATCAATACCATTCAAGAAGCTGGTGTCGATGTTATTCATGGTAAAATTAACAATATCCATACCTCCGGCCATGGTGGTCAACAAGAACAAAAATTAATGTTACGCTTGATTAAACCAAAGTATTTCATGCCCGTACACGGTGAGTATCGCATGCAAAAAGTCCATGCTGGTTTAGCAGTTGACACAGGTATTCCTAAAGAGAATATCTTCATTATGGAAAACGGTGATGTTTTAGCTTTAACGAGCGACTCTGCTCGTATTGCTGGACATTTCAATGCTCAAGATATCTACGTTGATGGGAATGGTATTGGCGATATTGGTGCGGCAGTTCTACGTGACCGCCACGACTTATCTGAAGATGGTGTTGTCCTTGCCGTTGCTACCGTTGATTTCGATTCAAAAATGATTTTAGCTGGACCAGACATCCTTAGCCGAGGCTTTATCTATATGAGAGAATCTGGGGACCTTATTCGCGAAAGCCAACATATCTTATTCAATGCTATTCGTATTGCACTGAAAAATAAAGATGCAAGTATCCAATCAGTAAATGGAGCTATTGTTAATGCCTTACGCCCATTCTTATATGAAAAAACTGAGCGTGAGCCTATCATTATTCCTATGGTCCTTACCCCTGATAAATAAACAAAAGAACGGAAAATACTTTCTCCGTTCTTTTTAATTGCCTATATTAGCAAAATAAGTTAATATATCAAATTACTTCTGGGATAACTATAGAATATAAAAGAACTCCAAACAGTATCGTACTTTTATACCGTCTATGTGAGGAGTTCTTTATAGATTAATTCGGATAAATGTAGCTAACTACCCCTGGTGTTACTGTATTTTGTGGATCAAACCAACCACGATAATTATCAATCCATTGATGACCTGCATAATTAGATTCTAAAACCTGAATTTTATTAGTGACAGGATCTACAGCTGTAACATAAGCCACATGTCCATAACTACCATCAGTCCAACATACGATAGAACCCACGCGCGGTTGTGTCCCTACTGTATAACCAGCTGATGCGGCGCTCGCAGCCCAATCACCACCGTTTCCCCACCAGTTACCTGCCCATGTTGCCATCTCCTTTACACCCCATGTGCATTGACCTAGTGGAAACGTATTACTAGCTGGATGTGCTTGAGCAATTTCCTCCGCACTTGCTAGGTAGTCTACATCTACTGCATAGTTATATGTATTCGCATCTGCATTTGTTGAAGCAAATGAAAAAGCGGACACCAAAGCCACTGTTCCAAGCATTGTTTTAGACTTTAATTGTTTTATGTTCATGTTTTCCTCCATCTGATGACTCCTAGTTTATCAAATCCATATAACAGACAAATGAAAACCTGTAACAAGTTTTAGGCAATTTTTTACAATAATTTACAAAAAAACTAGTTTTAGACTTTACAAAATAAAGCCTAAAACTAGTTATAAACATTCTTATGATTAATATAAATCTAGGTAATTATCAATTTCCCATTGTGAAACATAAGTCGCATAACTTGCCCATTCAATACGCTTAGCGTCTAAGAAATTAGTATAGATATGAGTTCCTAGGGCCGCTTTTACCACTTCATCTTCTTCAAGTGCTTTAAGAGCATTATGAAGAGTAGATGGTAAATCAACAATACCTGCTTGACGACGTTCTTCTACAGTCATAGCATAGATATTTGTCTCAATTGGTTCTGGTGCTTCAATTTTATTCTCGATTCCCTCAAGTCCTGATCCCAAAAGTACTGATAAAGCAAGATAAGGATTTGCTGTTGGGTCAACCGAGCGCAATTCTAGGCGTGTTCCCATACCTCGAGATGCAGGTACACGAATAAGTGGCGAACGATTGCGACCTGCCCAAGCAATGTAAACTGGTGCTTCGTATCCTGGTACCAAACGTTTATAAGAATTAACAGTTGGATTAATGATAGCTGTGTAATTGTAAGCGTGTTTCATTAACCCACCTAAAAAGTAGTAGGCATCCTCTGATAATTGCATTCCACGTGGATCTTCTGGATCAAAGAAAGCATTGTTCCCTTCATTATCAAAAAGAGACATATTACAATGCATACCTGAACCATTGATACCAAACTTAGGTTTTGCCATAAAAGTAGCATATAAACCATGCTTACGAGCAATTGTTTTAACAACCAATTTAAATAATTGAATGTTGTCACAGGCTTTTAAAACATCATCATATTTAAAGTCAATTTCATGCTGTCCAACTGCTACTTCATGATGACTAGCTTCAACTTCAAAGCCCATTTGTGTTAAGACATTAACAATTTCACGACGTGTATTATCTGCTAAGTCTGTTGGAGCTAAGTCAAAGTAGCCTCCTTTGTCATTAACATCAAGTGTTGGGTTACCATTTTCATCCATTTTAAATAGGAAAAATTCAGGTTCTGGTCCTAAGTTAAATGACTTATAGCCCATCTCTTGCATACGTTTCATATTACGCTTAAGATTTCCACGTGGATCTCCGGCAAAAGGTTCTCCTTCTGCTGTATAGATATCACAGATTAGACCTGCAACAGCTCCATTTTCATCTCCCCAAGGAAAGACAATCCAAGTATCTAAATCAGGATATAAATACATATCAGATTCATTGATACGAACAAAGCCCTCAATAGAAGATCCATCAAACATTGCTTTATTTGATAAAACTTTGTCTAATTGTTCATCTGTAGCCGGAATTTCGACATTTTTCATTACTCCTAAGATATCTGTGAACATCAAACGGAGGAAGGTAACATTTTTTTCCTTAACTTCGCGACGAATATCTTCTGCTGTGATAGTCATATAGTCTCCTTAATATCTAGCTTGACTGCATGTTTACAAATGCATATTTCCAATGTGCTGTGAAGGACTTGAAAAACGCCCTTGATTACGGAGCTCATCTTGTAAAAGTCGACGAACCTCGGCATCTGATAATGACTTTTGTTTCTCTTTGGACTTATGTTGTCTTTGCATGTATTCATTTTTAATATCAGAAATATGCAAACCATCGCTAATGAAGTCTTTTATTTCCAGTAAGCGGTCCATATCATTCAGTGAAAACATGCGGCGGTTACCTTCAGTACGTTCAGGTGTGATTAACCCTTGATCCTCATAATAGCGAATTTGTCTGGCAGTCAAATCTGTCAACTTCATAACAGCTCCAATCGGGAATACAGCCATTGTACGCCTAAGTTCTCTTTCTTTCATGATGGCCTCCTTTCATTAAACCATTATAAACTTTAAAAAGTTTGATGTCAACTCTCATGTGAGATTTTATGACATCAAACTATAATTTGTTATTTTTTAGTTTTTTCCGAAGTATTTCAATATCTGTATTAACCATCATTGCAATAAAAACACCACAAAAAGTTTCAAAAATACGTGCAAAAACATATAGAATTGTCTCTCCGCTTGGGATAGATAAAGTTATAATAAGTAATGCGGCTGTTCCCCCAATAATACCTGATTTATTATTACAAGCAACATTAATCATGATACATAACATGGTACAAATAGGAACAATTAATAAAGTGACCCAAAAAGCTTGATGAAATATCTCATTGAATGCAAAAAATACTAAGGAGAGTAAGCCACCTATACTATTACCAATAATTCTAGAAAAACCAAAGTGCACGCTTTTATCAAAGTCTTCTCTTAAACTAAATACAGCAGTTAGAGCACCAATTTGAAGCCCGTTCCAACCAAATAAATGAAAAACCAATAAAACTAAAAAGACCGATAAGCCTGTTTTAAATGTTCTCATTCCAAATTTAAACTTTTTAATATCAAACTTGTAATTAGATAATAATTTTTTTAACGTTTTCATACCTATCCCTTCACTATATATTCTAACATATCAATCCATAAAACCCTTTTTGTAAACGTTTTATTTATTACTAGTATATCTTTTATAAACCAATTTATATCAAATCGTCATAAACTTTTGAAAATTGCAGTGTCAACCAAATACCACTATATCTAAAAACTAGTAAATGATAAATGAAGTCAAGGAAAGTTCAATAACTCTACATTATCAACTAAAAAAAGACATGCATCAGCATGTCCTTTAATATAAATTATAATGACTATTATTTTTCAGTCAATGCTGCCAAACCTGGTAATACTTTACCTTCGAGCAATTCCATGCTTGCTCCACCACCAGTAGAGATCCATGAGAATTTGTCAGCACGACCAAGGTTGATAGCAGCTGCTGCTGAATCACCACCACCGATGATTGATTTAACGCCTGGTTGTTTAACGATAGCGTCCATTACACCGATTGTACCAGCTTGGAAGTCAGGGTTTTCAAAGACACCCATAGGTCCGTTCCATACAACTGTTTTAGCACCAGTAAGTGCTTCATCAAATTTAGCGATTGATTTAGGACCGATGTCAAGACCAAGGAACCCTTCTGAAACTGCTTCACCTTCAGTGTCGCGAACTTCAGTATAACCAGCAAATGCGTTTGCTTCTTTTGAGTCAACTGGCAAGATCAATTTACCGTTTGATTTTTCAAGGAGGTCTTTAGCAACATCCAATTTGTCTTCTTCTACAAGTGAGTTACCGATTTCGATACCTTGAGCTTTGTAGAATGTGTAAGTCATACCACCACCGATAAGAACTTTATCAGCTTTTTCAAGAAGGTTTTCGATAACACCAATCTTATCAGAAACTTTTGAGCCACCAAGAATAGCTACGAATGGGCGTTCTGGAGTTTCAACTGCTTCTTGGATGTAAGCAATTTCGTTTTCAAGAAGGAAACCAGCTACAGCTTTTTCAACGTTTGCTGAAATACCTACGTTTGATGCATGAGCACGGTGTGCTGTACCAAATGCATCGTTAACGAAGATTCCATCTCCAAGTGAAGCCCAGTATTTACCAAGTTCTTCGTCATTCTTAGATTCTTTCTTACCGTCAACATCTTCAAAACGAGTGTTTTCAACCAAAAGAACTTGTCCATCTTCCAAAGCATTGATTGCTTCTTCTAATTTTGCACCACGAGTAACACCTGGGAATACAACATCTTGACCAAGTTTAGCAGCTAAATCAGCAGCTACCGGTGCAAGTGATTTTCCTTCTTTGTCAGCTTCTTCTTTAACACGTCCAAGGTGAGAGAAGAGGATAGCACGACCACCTTGTTCGATGATATACTTGATTGTTGGAAGAGCCGCAGTGATACGGTTGTCGTTAGTGATAACGCCGTCTTTCAAAGGCACATTAAAGTCAACACGAACGAGGACTTTTTTACCTTTCAAATCAACGTCTTTAACAGTCAATTTAGCCATTAGTAAAACTCCTTATATAATTTGATATTATTTATTATAACATATTTTTGTGAACAGTTGTAATTATTGATTACTTTTTCACAAATAGATTTCATAGATTTTCCTAGTTGTTTTTAAGAGAATTCGTATACTTATTAATCATACGAATGCAACATTTTTTGTCGTTCTTTCAATTGTTTTTGAACATCCAGATGTTTTCCTTGATAAATAGCACTTTCCCAAGAACCGTACATAGGATTTGGGAAAACAATAAATTTACTACCAAACTCACTTTGAAGTTTAGTTAGTAGTTGTTCTCTATCTGTACTAGATGATTTAGAAAAATCAGCAAAATCAACTAAATTATCTCCAAAAAGCATAATTAAATTGGTATCTTTTTGAACTGCCTGACGGCGACTCTCTTTAGATTTCATTCCTTTTTTAAGGAAAAGCAAGTGGTCTTTCCCTTGAACAGGTATACCTTCCTTCTCTAAATTTTCTTTAGTCGCATCAACTTGAGCATCTGTACGATCTGAGACATAATAAATTTTTATTCCCTTTTCATTAGCATACTTCAAAAATTCTTTGGCACCCGCAACAGCCTTAGCTGATTTCTTTTGCACCCATTTATCCCAACTCTCTGGCGTGAAACTAGAGCCATCTTTAATATTCTTTGCTTGATATGGGCTATTATCTAAAACTGTTTCATCTAAATCTAAGATAATTGAATATGGTTTTTCACTGGGCTTTTGTAACCAATCATCTAACTTCATTTTAGCAACATTATAACCTTGTAAATATAAAGCCTTGGCTTCTGCAGAATTTTGATACCAAAGGACAGACATAGTGTTTTCCTTAGCCAACAGTTTATTAGAACTTAGAGAAATATTTTTAAATTTCGTCTTTTGCTCCACCTTATCTGGAGACATATCAGCTTTTTTAGTACTGTGGTTTGACTGACATGCTGTCATCATAAATACAGCAACAGATAACGATAAAACTGAAAAAACTTTTGTAGTCTTCATAAAACTTCTCCTCTATATTTTTTCAATTAAATCATACCACTGCTTACTTTCAAAATCAAACCTTATTTTAACTTATAGTCAATATAATTCATTTTTCATTTATTTTCTGATAATTTTCTATAATAAAATGAAAAAACATTCGTATTATTTTTTATTTATAAAAATAAAAGAGGGATAAATCCCTCTTTTACATCATATTAATTAAAAATTATTTTGCAATTTTTGCAAAGTATTCAAGTGTACGAACAAGTTGTGAAGTGTATGACATTTCGTTATCGTACCATGAAACAACTTTAACCAATTGGTTACCGTCAACAGTTTGAACTTTAGTTTGAGTAGCATCAAACAATGAACCGTATGAAATACCAACGATATCAGATGATACGATTGGATCTTCAGTATAACCGTATGAATCGTTAGCTGCTGCTTTCATAGCTGCATTTACTTCTTCGACAGTTACGTCTTTTTCAAGAGTTGCAACCAATTCAGTTACTGATCCAGTTGGAACAGGAACACGTTGTGCAGCACCATCAAGTTTACCGTTCAATTCTGGGATAACAAGTCCGATAGCTTTTGCAGCACCAGTTGAGTTAGGAACGATGTTTGCAGCACCTGCACGAGCACGACGAAGGTCACCACCACGGTGTGGTCCGTCAAGGATCATTTGGTCACCAGTGTATGCGTGGATAGTAGTCATCAAACCTTGTTTAACACCAAAGTTGTCTTGTAAAGCTTTAGCCATTGGAGCAAGACAGTTTGTAGTACATGAAGCACCTGAGATAACTGTTTCAGTTCCATCAAGGATATCGTGGTTAGTGTTGAAAACAACTGTTTTAACGTCGTTTCCACCAGGAGCTGTGATAACAACTTTTTTAGCACCATTTTCATGGATGTGTTGTTCAGCTTTTTCTTTTGATGCAAAGAAACCAGTTGCTTCAAGAACGATTTCTACGCCATCAGTAGCCCAGTCAATGTTTGCTGGTTCGCGTTCAGCAGAAACTTTAACAAATTGACCGTTAACTTCGAATCCACCTTCTTTAACTTCAACAGTACCGTCGAAACGACCTTGAGTTGTGTCATATTTCAACAAGTGTGCAAGCATGTTTGGATCTGTAAGGTCGTTGATACGAGTAACTTCAACACCTTCTACGTTTTGGATGCGACGGAATGCAAGACGACCGATACGACCGAAACCGTTAATACCAACTTTAACTACCATTAGTGATTTCCTCCTTATGAAAATCTCAAATATTTTATTTTAGGGATCCCCCTAACCAATGTGAAAAGATTAACTTGTACATATGTGCAAAAATCTTTCAACACAATTATTATATCTTTTTTCGAGAAAAATTGCAATGAATTTACCACTTTCAAAAAGAAAAAAAGATACTCTTTCGAGTACCTTTCATAAGTTTTCAGAAATTATTCACCAGAGTTTTTCTTGATGATTTCTTCTTGAACTGACTTAGGAACATCTTCGTAGTGGTCAAATACCATCATGAATGTGCCACGTCCTTGTGTTGCAGAACGAAGAACTGTTGCATAACCAAACATTTCAGCAAGTGGAACAAAGGCACGAACAACTTGTGTATTACCACGTGCTTCCATACCATCAACACGACCGCGACGTGCAGTCACGTGACCCATAACGTCACCAAGATTGTCTTCTGGAGCTGTAATTGTAACAAGCATCATTGGCTCAAGGATAGCTGGTTGCGCTGATTTAGCAGCTTCTTTAAGTGCAAGTGATGCAGCAATCTTGAAGGCTGTCTCAGATGAGTCAACATCATGGTATGAACCATCGTAAAGTTTAGCTTTTACGTCAACCATTGGATATCCAGCAAGAACACCGTTTGCCATAGATTCTACAAGTCCTTTTTCAACGGCTGGAATAAATTCACGAGGAACCACACCACCGACGATAGCATTTTCGAATTCGAATCCTTTACCTTCTTCGTTTGGTGTAAATTCAATCCAAACATCACCAAATTGACCTTTACCACCAGATTGGCGTTTGAAGAATCCACGTGCTTGTGTAGAAGCGCGGAATGTTTCGCGGTATGATACTTGAGGTGCACCAACGTTTGCTTCAACTTTGAATTCACGTTTCATACGGTCAACAAGGACATCAAGGTGAAGTTCACCCATTCCTGAGATAACTGTTTCACCAGTTTCAACGTTAGTTTCAACGCGGAACGTTGGATCTTCTTCAGCAAGTTTTTGAAGGGCGATACCCATTTTATCTTGGTCAGCTTTAGATTTTGGCTCAACCATCAATTGGATAACTGGTTCTGGAACTTCAATTGATTCAAGAATAACTTTTGATTTTTCATCAGTCAATGAATCACCTGTAGTTGTATCTTTCAAACCAACAGCCGCTGCGATATCCCCAGCATAAACAGTTTCAATTTCTTGACGACTATTTGCGTGCATTTGTAAGATACGTCCGATACGTTCACGTTTACCTTTAGATGTATTCAACACGTATGAACCTGAATTAAGAACACCTGAGTACACACGGAAGAATGTTAAGCGACCCACGAAAGGATCTGTCATGATCTTGAAGGCAAGCGCTGCAAATGGCTCTTCATCTGAAGCAGGACGTGTTTCTTCTTCGTCAGTATCAGGGTTAATACCTTTGATTGCAGGAATATCAAGTGGGCTTGGAAGGTAATCAATAACAGCATCAAGCATCAATTGAACACCTTTATTCTTGAAGGCTGAACCACACAATACAGGGTAGAATTCAACATTGATAGTTGCTTTACGAATAGCAGCCATCAACTCTTCGTTAGTGATTTCTTCACCTTCAAGGTATTTCATCATCAAATCTTCATCAGTATCAGCAACTGCTTCTACTAATTTTTCACGATATTCATTTGCTTGATCAACATACTCTGCTGGAATATCTTCTTCAAGGATATCTGTACCAAGGTCATTAGTATAGATTTCAGCTTTCATTTTGATTAAGTCAATAATACCACGGAAATCGTCTTCTGAACCAATTGGCAATTGAATTGGGTGTGCATTCGCTTGAAGACGGTCATGAAGTGATTGTACTGAATAGAGGAAGTCAGCACCGATTTTATCCATTTTATTAGCAAAAACGATACGTGGAACTCCGTATTCTGTTGCTTGACGCCAAACTGTTTCAGTTTGAGGTTCTACACCTGATTGAGCATCAAGAACTGTTACCGCACCATCAAGTACGCGAAGTGAACGTTGAACTTCAATTGTGAAGTCCACGTGTCCTGGTGTATCGATGATGTTAACACGGTGACCATCCCATTGTGCTGTTGTTGCAGCTGATGTAATTGTGATACCACGTTCTTGTTCTTGTTCCATCCAGTCCATTTGTGAAGCACCTTCGTGTGTTTCACCGATTTTGTGGATTTTACCAGTATAGTAAAGAATACGCTCAGTTGTTGTTGTTTTACCAGCATCGACGTGAGCCATGATACCGATATTACGAGTTTTTTCAAGTGAAAATTCGCGAGCCATTTGGTTTCTCCTATATTTTAAATTATTTACTTCTTTATTATAACACTATTTATAAAAAACGGATAGGCAGGACCTACCCGTTCTAATTGCTAACATTGCTATCTACCAAACAATTTGTTTAGTAGCTATGATAAGTCTCAAAAAGAGAGTAATCTTACCAACGGAAGTGTGCAAAGGCACGGTTAGCTTCAGCCATTTTGTGAGTATCTTCACGTTTCTTAACTGATGCTCCTGTGTTGTTTGCAGCATCCATGATTTCTTTTGCAAGACGATCTTTCATAGTGTGTTCACCACGAGCACGTGATGCGTTAACCAACCAACGAAGTCCTAAAGTTGTACGACGTTCTGGACGAACTTCGACAGGAACTTGGTAGTTTGATCCACCAACACGGCGTGCACGTACCTCAAGTACAGGCATGATGTTTTCCATAGCTGTTTCGAACACTTCAAGAGCATCTGTTCCAGTAGCTTCTTTAATTGCTTCAAAAGCATCATATACGATAGTTGCAGCAGTACCACGTTTACCATCAAGCATTACACGGTTGATAAGACGTGTAACGATTTTTGAGTTATACAATGGATCTGGCAATACTTCGCGTTTAGGCGCTTGATTTTTACGACTCATTTTCTCTTATCCCCCTTCTAATTACCCTTTAGGACGTTTAGCACCGTATTTAGAACGGCCTTGTTTACGATCAGCTACACCTGCAGTATCAAGTGCACCACGAACGATATGGTAACGTACCCCTGGAAGGTCTTTTACACGTCCACCACGGATAAGCACAACACTGTGTTCTTGCAAGTTGTGTCCGATACCTGGAATGTAAGCAGTAACTTCAATAAGGTTGCTCAAACGTACACGAGCAAATTTACGAAGGGCAGAGTTAGGTTTTTTAGGTGTCATAGTTCCAACACGAGTTGCAACACCACGTTTTTGTGGTGCAGATAATTTAGTGTGAACTTTTCTGTGACTGTTGTAACCAATATTCAAAGCAGGTGAATCTGATTTTTCAACTTTAGATTTACGTGGTTTACGTACCAACTGGTTAATTGTAGGCATCTACATTTCTCCTGTAAGTTTTTTATTTTTGGTTGATATAGCACTTGGTGACAGCCTATATCTGCGTGTACTTTTGCAACAATTGTCAGCACGTCTCTGTACACTTTTGAGAGACCAAAAGTAAAAGTACCGTTTATCATAGTATCATTTTACACATAATGTGTCAAGCTTTTATTACTTTTACAAGCAAAAAGAATCAAGGATGTCACCTTGACTCTTTAATCAAATATATTCCCCGCTTCTACAGAGACTCTATTATTTTTTACATCAATTTCAGATACTCTCAGAAGAGATTTATAGGCCATCTTCTCACGTTGTTCCTGAGCATTTTCTGCAAATACAGCGACACCTACTAATGTGCTATCGAATTCTGAGAGTAAACTAATCATCCCCGAAACAGTACCTCCACCTTTCAAGAAATCATCAACTATTAAAACTCGACTGTTAGGTTTTAAGCTACGCTTAGAAAGAAACATTTTTTCAATACGGCCACTTGAACCACTAGCGTAGTTTACTGACACAGTAGAACCTTCCGTAATCTTCAAATCACGTCTCACAATAACAAAAGGAACATCTAAAACATTTGCTACTGCGTTTGCTAAAGGAACACCTTTTGTTGCAACCGTCATGACAGCATCAATTTTTTGACCTCTGTAAGCGTTCGCTATAATGCGACCAATACTTTGTAACATTTTTGGTGTACTGAGTAGATCTGAAAGATAAATGTAACCTCCCGGAAGAATACGATCGTTTTCAGATAAACGCTGTCTTAATTCTTCAACGATTTCTTTCGCTTCTGCTTCAGCAATAGTTGGTGTAAAGATAACACCTCCACTTGCACCAGTCACAGTTTTAATATCTCCGATTTGAGCTTGTTCAAAAGCTTTTTTGATAATAGCAATATCTTCTGAAATCGAAGATTTCGCGGCACCGTATTTACTAGCAAATGTATTTAAACTAGTTAATGTATAGGGATTATTTATTAGGTAATTTGAAATAACAACCATGCGTTCGCTACGTCTTAATTTCATATTTTCTCCTTATTCATAGCATTCTTTACATATAGTATAACATAACAAATGCTAAAAACGAACATTTTATTTTAGGTCTTAATTATTCTACCTAAATTATTTAATGTTCGGTTTATAAAAAGAACGGTTATCCATGGCAAAAATGCGATTTGTCATTTCACCTTCGTTGACACGGTTTAAAGCTGTTGTCATCATCATCATATTTGCATCAATGTTATCGATCATATGGATAATTTCTGCCTCCATGATTCTAGGACGAACCGGGCTTCCATATTCTAATTGTCCATGATGACTCAGAATAACATGGCGTAACACTGTAACCTCTTCTTTTGTATCATCAATATTAAGCTCTGCTAGTATTTTTGTTAATTCCTCATCAATAAGTGAAATATGACCGATAAGATTACCTCGAATAGTATATTCTGTATTATCAGGACCCGATAACTCAATGACCTTGGCTAAATCATGTAGCATAATACCAGCAAACATCAAACTTTTATTAAGTTCTGGATAGATATCTCCGATACTATCTGCCAAACGAACCATTGTTGCCGTGTGATATGCCAATCCTGATTCAAAAGCGTGGTGGTTTGTTTTGGCGGCTGGATAGGTAAAAAATTCCTTATTGTATTTACGATAAAGTGCTCTTACCACACGCTGCCAGGTTGCATTTTCAATTTTAAAGAGCATTTGTTCCATGTACTCTCTCACGTTGTCAACATTGATTGGAGGTTTTTCTTTAAAATCTCTAGGATCATTAGGTTCACCATCTTTGATGTTTCTTAATGTAATTTGGTTGACTTGGGGAGTTCCATTATAAACTTCACGACGCCCTTTCATATGAACAATTTTACCGGCTACAAACTCTTCTACATTATAGGTCTGTGCATCCCACATATTTCCTGAAATTTCGCCAGTATCATCTTGAAAGGTAAAGGCAATAAAGTCTTTACCTGCACGCGTTTTACGAACTTCTGCTTTCTTTATAAGGTAAAACCCCTCAAAAAGCTCGTCTTTTTTCATTTGGTTAATTTTCATTAATTTCCTCTTCTTCTGTTATAGGAAGGTTTAACAAGCTAGTGGTTGCTTGATCTTGATGTTCTTCAACTGTATTTAAGACTCTGATAATAGCGTTTGTCCGCGTTGTGAGTAAACTATCAATACTTTTACTTGCTGTATTTAATTGTTTTTGAGCTTTTGATAACATGCCACCAAATTTTCCAAATTCAACCTTGACATTCCCTAAAATTTTACTAATATCATTAGCATTCTTTTGAATATTTAAGGTTTTAAAGCCAACAGATAATGAATTTAGTAAAGCAGATAAGGTTGACGGTCCAGCTACTACAATATTTTCGTCACGTCTTAGACTATCAAAGAATGTTGCATTTCTTACCACTTCAGAATAGAGCCCTTCAGTTGGTAAGAACATGATACCAAAATTTGTCGTTTCAGGAGGATTTAAGTACTTATTGTTTATATCTTTTGCAAATTTACGAATACTTGCCAGTAAAGATTTACGATAGAGTTCTATTTGAACCTTGTCACCCAATTCATAAGCATCTTCCAATCGGTAATAATCTTCTAGAGGAAACTTAGAGTCAATAGGCAAATAGATATAATCTCCCTGACCATTTCCAGGTAATTTAATAGCATATTCAACACGCTCAGAAGAGCCAGACACCGTAGGAAATTCTCTCTCATATTGACTAACTGTCATAATATCTTCTATAATTTGGCCGAGTTGTAACTCCCCTAATATTCCCCTTGTCTTAGTATTTGACAAGACTTTGTTCAGTGTACCAACATCTTGGGCAACAGTTTTCATCTCCCCAAGACCTTGATTGACGCTCTCTAGTTGACGCGATACAGTTTCAAAAGAAGTTTGCAAACGCGTTTGTAGCGTTTTTTCTAGCTTTTCCTCAACAGTTTGGCGCATTTGATCCAAGCGTTTTTCATTGGAATCTTGCATTTTCTGAACTGACTGAGATAAATTGGAGTTAATCAATTCCAAGCGTTTGTCTGATCGATCTCGACTCTCCGTTAAATGCTGATTTAATTCTGTACGCATATCGGTAAGCAACTGATAAATTTCCTGTTGCATACGGTTTAGCTGATTAGTCAACGTTAGAATTTGATCTTTTTGCGCCACTTCTATCTGATATGTCAGTTGGTCTGATAGATTATCAGCATTATCTTCAAGTTGTTTTTCAACGGACTTTGTTAATTCCGTCATTTTTGGGTAAGAAATTATCGTCACTGTCAGACTAGCTAGTACAATGATCAAAATGATGACAAGCATATTAACCTCTATCCTTACTATAAATAATGATTAAGTAACCATCTTTGAGCTCTACTTCAATTGGCGAAGTCATAAATTCATTACTGGAATACATTTTTTTCTTAAAATAATTACTTTTGTTCAATTCATATTTAGCCCCAGAAATCTGCAAAGTAGACTCACTCTCAGGCATGAACGAGACATAGGACATCCCTTCAATCCTTGAGACTTGATTTTTCCCGGATGGTAGATAAGTCACTATGTTTTGTTCATCTTTGAGTCTGATTTGTGACATAAATGGTTCTAGATCTCTGTCACTTGGTAAAAAGATATTAGACATCATATGGTCAATCCTGCCACCAAATGCTCCAAATACGGTCACCTGAGCTTCTGGAAATTCTTTGAAAATAGTTTTTAAAGCTAATTCTGTATCTGTATCATTTTTTTCTGCACTAGCAGAAACGATATTGCTACAATAGTGTTTGATATAAAGCAGTTCATCTTCTGTTATAGAATCAAAATCACCCACTGCCATGTCCAAAGAAAGCCCATTTTTTAATAAAAATAGGCTTCCACGGTCAATTCCGACAAAATAGTCAAAATCATATTCAAAATAAGTTAAGTCACCGCCAGCAAATAAAGCAATTTTAGTCATCGAGCGCCACCCTTAAGGTTTCTACTTGTGCAGGTAAATCACTTGCTTTAAAGAGATAAGAACCTGCAACAAAGACATTTGCACCAGCCTCTGCTGCTGCCTTAATTGTAGTATTATCTATACCGCCATCAACTTCAATATCATAATGATGACCGTACTCTTTGCGCCATGCTGCAACTGTCTTTACTTTTGACATCATTTCTGGAATAAAGGCTTGTCCACCAAAGCCAGGATTAACAGTCATAATTAAAATCTGGTCAACCAAATCTAAGATAGGAATAAGAGATTCTACGGGTGTTCCTGGGTTAATAACCACACCTGCTTTCATTCCTGCCTCTTTTATCTTTTGAAGCGCACCATGTATATGTTTCGTTGCTTCAACATGAATGGTCATGATATCAGCACCAGCTTGAGCAAAAGCCTCAATATAACGTTCTGGATCAACAACCATCAGATGACAATCAAAAACAAGTTTACTGTGTTTACGCATGCTGGATACAACATCCGCACCAAAACTAATATTAGGGACAAATTGACCATCCATGATATCAATATGAACGTATTCTGCTGTTGTCTCTTCAATACGTTTCAATTCGTTAGCAAAATTAGCATAGTCTGCTGCTAATATCGATGGGGCAATTTTATTGGTTGACATAGAAACCTACTTTCTTTTAATAACTTTCTTATATGTTTCACGACGGTTCTCAATTTCACTTAAAAATTGGAGGTAGTTATCATAGCGGACTTGCCATAACTGACCTTGAGTTAAGGCTTCTTTTACAGCACATTTAGGCTCATGTGTATGCGTACACGAGCGGAATTTACAAAAATGACTAAGTCTACGAAGCTCTGGAAAGGATTCGTTTAAGTCCTCTGCATTATCCACTTCATAGTCCAAAGAAGAAAAACCAGGAGTGTCTGCAATTTTTCCTTTATGAACGTTATAGAAACTAACTGCTCTTGTGGTGTGTCGGCCACGGCCTAAACTACCCGAAATTTCACCAGTTTCAAGTTTCAACTCAGGAGCAATTTTGTTGAGAAGCGTTGATTTTCCGACACCTGTCTGGCCCATAAAAACAGTCACTTTATTTGCTAACAGAGGCAAGAGTTCCTCTTGAGAATAACAGAAAACGTAGCCTATATTCTGATAAAGTTCGCGAATATCATCAATAACAACCAAATCGTCTAACAAATCCAACTTGGAAATATAAATGATAGGCTGAATCATCTTATATTCTAGAAGTACTAAGAACCGGTCTAATAAGTTAGCGTTAAAATCAGGTTCTTTAGCAGACATGATAACGACAGCTTGATCAATATTAACAATAGGTGGTCGTACGAGGCTATTTTTACGCTCTTCAATTGATAGAATATATCCTTCTGATTGATCTTGCGAAGAAAATTCAACCCAATCCCCAACGTAGGGAATTTGACCTTTTTTTCTAAAATTTCCACGCGCACGTGTCTGATAAACAACACCGTCAGATTCCACATAATAAAAACCTGCTAGCGACTTGACAATTCTACCTTGCAATTGTTCTCCTTAATTGTTTAGAATACCACTATTATATCATAAAATGAGAAATAAGCTCTACTCTCAGAGATAAGCTAAATAGAAACTATTTGCAGGTGTTCGATTTCTCTCAAATAACCTCAATTTTATGAATTCCCAACATAAAAGCAGTGATCTTATTTAGATACACTGCGCTTTTTTCCAATTACTATTAAGGCACCTACTGTAATTTCTGATATACTCGCCCAATCAATAGTCGTTTTATCTACGCTGAATAACAACGGTGTCATATCAATAAAAGCTTGACGTTCTTGTTGAGAACAGTTATAGCTTTGAACAACTTTCTGCTCAGAAATAATTTCAAAATTTTCTCTAAAGTGATCTAGAATTTTTTGATTAGAGTAATCTTTCTGTTTCAAGTATTGACTAGCTTTTTCTCGCAATTCTTGAACATGTTCAGCTACAGGAACAACCTTTACAAGGATACCATCATCACTCAGCACCCGCCTAAATTCTTTATAATTTGCAGGAGAAAAAATGTCTAAAATGATATCAATTGATGAGTCTTGAATAGGAAGGTTAGCTAAATCAGAAACAAACCATTTCACAAGCCTAGACTGATCACTTTTAGCAGCTAATTGAATCGAATCTTTAGAAATATCAAAAGCCAAGAAAGTCTTCTCATGCTTGTTAACTAATTGACGAGAATAAAAGCCCTCTCCACAACCAATATCTAAAACCGAATGAAACTGAGAATTATTTTCCAAAACCTTTGAAATAGCTTCTAAAATATGATTATAATACCCGTTTTCTAAGACAAGCTGCCGATTTTCAAATGATTTTTTATCATAATGTTCATCTACCTTCTTTCCTCCAAGAAGATTAACATATCCAAATTTGGATAAATCAAAACAATGATTATCAGAGCATTTGAGGCTGTTACTTTCTTTTATCAAGGGATTTTGACATTTAGGACAAGCGAAATAACTTGCACTATCTTCAAAACGCCACTTCTTGTCAACCAACATAGTTTATATCCCAACCTCTTTCAAGGCATCTGCTAAACTTGCAAAATCAGGGATAGATAAGGCTTCTCCGCGAATAGATGGCTTAATTTTTGCTATTTCTAATGCTTTTTCCAATTTTGCTTTAGTATCTTCTGATTTTCCAAAATGACTCGTTAGATTATTCCAAAGTGTTTTACGACGATGTACGAAGGCTACTTTTGACACTCTGAAAAAGAAATCCTCATCTTGAACACTCACTACTGGTTGATCTCTACAGACCATTTTCAAAATAGCTGAATCTACATTTGGAGCAGGAACAAAAACAGTTCTCGGAACGATAAATGATACTTTGGCAGTCATATAATACTGCACTGCGATTGACAAAGAACCGTATGCTTTAGTATTTGGCATAGCTGAAATACGATCTGCCACTTCTTTTTGTATCATGACCACAAACTCCGCAAAAGGAATCTTGCTCTCAATCAAGTGCATAAGGATTGGTGTTGTGATGTAGTAAGGTAGGTTTGCGACCACCTTGATAGGCAGATCAGGATTCTTGAAAGCCTGAATCTGGGTCTGCAAATCAGCCTTGAGGATATCCTGATTGACCACTTGGACATTGTCAAAACGCGCAAGCGTATCAGCAAGGATAGGAATGAGACGATCATCAATCTCAAAAGCCATAACCTCAGCTGCATTCTCAGCCAAAAACTCTGTCAAAGCCCCGATACCAGGACCAATCTCAATCACGTTGACACCCTTGTCAATCTCTGCCGTGTCAACAATCTTCTGTAAAATATTAGTATCGGTCAAAAAGTTCTGACCGAATGATTTCTTAAATGTAAACCCATGACGCTCCAAAATAGCGCGGGTAACGGTTTTATCTGCGATTCTCATAATTCCTCTATTTCTTAATATTGATCATTTTTGAAATAACATTTGAGGCTATTTGTGATATTACAACTGGATTATACCACTACTTCCTTTTGCCTTTACTATTCTGAGTTATAAACTTATTTTTAATTGCAGTTGCACAAGCTTCGGTTAGTGGTTCTCCTATTGCTTGCTTATAATTAAATCCAATCAACTGCATTGTTTTTAAAGTATCTTTATTCAATAATGTAACCAATTGTTTCATTGTTCGTTCCTGTTCCTCATTTAGACCAGAAAAATTATATAACAATGAGATTCCTTGCTCGAGAGTATTGGATAGATATTCAATATCCTCATCATCTATATTAATTTTTTCATACTCTTCTTTATATGACTGTGCAATGCGAATTGCTTGCTCCCGTTCAGCTAATAATTCGTTAATTAAATCATCATAAGTAGCTCTCAATGTTGCAGCATCTTTTACATCCTTTATTGATTGAATTTTACTGGTTACCATAGTTGCAGTCCCTTTGACTGCAAGCGTTGCTAAATCTACCCCAGCTCTAGTCAATGCTTCCGTTACATTATACTCCACTATTTTTCTCCTTTTCTATTAATACCCCTCCATACACTCTTCAACTTCTGCCTTGGTCACTCCGAAGAGTCTGAGGCGTTTGAGGAGTTGTTTACCATTTGAGTAGCCGATACGGAGTTGATTCCCAAGATACTCACGGCGTTTTCGGCTATCGCTAGCAGTAATGAATCCCCAACGAATGAGGTCTGCTTGGGTGATATCGAAATGATCTTCATCATCGAAATGCTGAGTCACTTTTGAGAGTGCCTTCTGCAAATCTTCAAAGCTGGCATGCTCGACACCCAGAGATCGTCCCTTGGTCTTTGAGCCTGGCTTTGCCTCGTCTCGATTGAGGAAGGCATGGCGGACTGTCGGAATGGCATTCATGATGATTTTACGGATACGCTCGCCATTATAATCTGGGTCTGTAAAGACGATAACTCCCCGCAAATTGTGCAAACGTTCGATACGCTCTAAATCATCTTCATCAATTGCTGAACCTCTAGTTTCATAGGTATCAACATTGTAAAAGCGTCGCAGATTAGCAGTATCATCTTTCCCTTCGACAACGATCACTTCTTGAATATCAATTTTTTTCATCAAGTCTAAATATCCTTACTGCATTTTGGTATGTAGCCTCCGCTACCTCTTCCACAGTTATGCCTCGTAGCTCTGCTATTTTTTCAACGACATATCTCGTATAAGCGGTTTTGTTTTCTCGACCTCTTTTAGGTACAGGAGCCAAATAAGGAGCATCTGTTTCCACTAATATCTTATCTAATGGCAACTCTCGTGCAGCTTCTTGTACATCTAATGCCTTCTTAAAGGTCACAACACCAGAAAAGGAAATCATCATCCCTAAATCAATAAATTTCTGAGCCATTTCCAAAGAACCAGAAAAAGAGTGCATTATACCACCAAAAGGCCCAACTCCAGATTCCTTAATGACTTCATAAGTGTCTTCTAACGCATCACGTGTATGAACGACAAAAGGAAGGTTATACTCTTTTGAAAGTTCAATTTGACGCTTAAACACCTCGATCTGAATATCTTTGGGATCCTCCATCCAATAATAATCCAGACCAATTTCACCAAGTGCAATAACCTTGGGATTTTCTAAATGACTGATAATCATTGACTCAATATTATCATCATAAGAACCAGCTTCAGTTGGATGCCATCCTATTGTGCTATATACCTGTGCATATTGGGAAGATAATTCCAAAGATTTTGAAATGGTATCTTGGTCAAAGCCGACAACATTCATTTTTGTAACACCGAGTTCGCTAGCTAAATTAATTTCCTCGTCTATCTTTCCTTCAAAATTTTCTACGTTAAGGTGGGTATGGGTATCAAATATTTTTATCATATCATCGTTCTTTCTTTGCTTATCGTAGCTACAAGCATTAATCTTTATTATTATAACATAAGACTGAAGCATTCTGATCAGAAAGAGTAAATCAAAAAAGTCAAAACATTTTTGCTCTGACTTTTGAATACTTGCTGTAAAAATCCTCTACAAGTGTCTAGCTAATGGTAGAGAAACTAGACTATAAATGATTATATTTTTGCTGATTGCTTTCAATAGCCTCCTCAACCTTTGAACGAAATTCTCCTTTTATTGCCTCGTCCAATTGATTAGCAACTTTATGAATAGCTGTCTTTGTGTTGATGGCTACTTCGTCTATTTCTTTATGATGCGACGTAATAATATCGTGAAACTTAGATCTCTTGCGTGGCGCGTACACGCTATGTATCAATTCTTTATCCAATTGTTTTTTTAAAGTCCTTACTGACTCCTTACCAGTCAGGACATCCCACATTAAACTCAATAATTTCTCCTACTTCATTAATTCTCTTTTCTTTTCCCTTTGCAACTCTTCAAAGGTTAGTTCATGTTCTGAACGTTGCCGAATATAGTTAGCTCTATATTCTTCTTCTTGAGCGGACAAGGCATAGTACTCTTTATGGTAAGCTTGCTCTAAGTCGTCATGATAAGAACCTAAAATACGATTGAGCGTCATCATATCTGAGCTATCATTACTATATCTCAAATCATATTCAACAGCGTCGTAAGTTTCTTGAAGCATATTAATAATCTTATTTTTTCTTACTGAGAGATCGTCTAATTTTTCTTCAAACTGGCAACAACTATGGTGATAGGCATCATCTAAATCTGATATTTTTCTCTGAGTATCAGCTAATTGTTTTTCAATGATATCAATCAGTGCCATTGTTTAAACTCCCCTGACAAGTTACTATCTTGTCGCAACATAGCTTCAACTCCTTTATTAATTTGGTTTTCTAATTCAACGTAAGCGTGAGAAATGCTTTCTGCCGCTTGAGTTTTATTTGAGAAAAAGGTTTGAGCTTCTCCGACAATGCTCGCATAGCTAACACCTGACTGAGCATACGCTTCTTCCAATTCTTGAGGACTTAGTTCAGTAACTCCTGTAGGAGCTACTTTTAAAGATTGATAAAGCTCTTCTGCTTTAGCAACTGCTTTTTGCTCAACTTTTTTAACTTCTTCAACTGCTTCTTTTGATATCGTTACCAAACCACTAGAGATCACTTTTGCTTGTTGACTATCTAGGAAAATAGCTTGATTCTTACTAACTTCTTTTCCCGTACTTTTAAAGCTACTAAGTTTCGCTTTAATAGCATGCATTCTTTGATTCACATTCGTATGAACTACTGAATAGTTTTCTTTGTAAGCAAATTTATCTTCTGCTAATTTTAAAGAACCATCTGGATTGTACTGGTAGCCTCCCCAAATATGCTGATTGGTAAAATTAGCAACCCAGCTACCTCCTGAAACAGCTTTACTGTCAACTATTTTAACAATTCCGACAGCATTATCGCTTCCTTCTTTAGGATAACCTATTCCAATTTTATCCTTGGAATCAACGTAATTATTGACCACCCCTTTTATTTTATCAACCTGTTCTTTTTGTTTATCTGTCAAAATACTATAAAGGTTTGGACCGTTATATATCCAAGCTCCTTGAACTCGGTAAATTTGATTATCATCCAATTCTGCAATAGCATACTGTGCATTCATTGACCCTAACGAGTGTCCGTAGACCGAAATTTTTGCGTTAGGATATTTATTCATAACTTCTTTTAGCAGATGAGCTGATTGTTCTAACTGCTTTGTACCTTGTTTATGAGATACACTTTGTGAACCAAATTTCTTTAATAATAGTTTACTAGCTATTGGAATATCATTTTTAAACCAGTCTGTTTTCCAATCATCCCCTCCAAACGGTGCTGTTGACCCCTTAAATAAAACCGTAACTTCCTTAACATCCTCTGGCTTGTCTAAAGTTCCATTTGGAGTGATGGTATAAATTTGTTCCCCGGTTTCTTTGCCTCCATCTTGAACGTGAGCAACTTTACCGATGGGGAGTACCTTATCTTGGCTCATTATTTTGACTAGTGTATCAAGTTGGCTACCTAATTCATACTCTTGCTTCGCTATATTTACCCTATCTAAATCAGTCAAGACTTTTTCCATTAATGACCTCTACTTTCCAATAAATGAGTTAACTGGGGAGATTGATGGCTACTTTGACTGACCAAATGCCCTTGATTATCCCTATCCAAATTACAAGTAATATATAAGTTAGGATCTTTATTAATGATTAACCTTACCGAAATCCCTCCCATAGGATTTTTTTTGATACTTTCTTTGTCAATATCATACGACTTAATAACAGCATTCTCTTTGAAAGCATCTTCATCTTCTGCATAAATCCACTTTTGATAAGCATTTTTAGCGTCTTTGCTATTAGCTATTTCCCATAATTCTTGTTGTTTATTGTTTTCAGTCACTTTTAAACCTCCTACAGTGAAACCAAGCCCTAAAAGGATTATTACAATAAAACTAAGTAATTTTATTGACTTCATCTCTCCTCCTTTTATCATATAACACTCATTTGATATCTAGTTTATCATAAATTTATTCTCATTATAAATGAAAAACTATAAAACATGGATTAGTTATCTTAGGATTACCAAATACAAAGATATTAAAAAAGATGATTAATAGCTCTAATGCTATAAATCATCTGACTCTACTATTTACTTGTAATCACTTGGACGTTCTGTATATTTTGCCCAAGATTTCTTCAAAAATTTATTATTAATGTGATAATTCGGCTTGCTGTTTTCCTCTGTTAAAAATGGATTGATATGCTTATCTAGCTCTAACCAACCATTCCAACCTAAATGGATTGTATCTTGCATAAAGTATGGCTTACCTCCATCTCGAGAAAGGTCAGCGATATGATTGAAACCTTGACTTTGAAGTTGGTGTTTTATTTTTTCTACAGATTTTTGATACATTTTTTGATCAAGCCCTGTGTAGTCTGTCCACTTTTTATTTACTGGTGGTATGACAAAAAGGACATCTGTATTTTGTTTTGAGAATTCATTAAGAACCAACTGTAAATCATTAAATTCTGGTGACTTAGTATAATTGAAATGTCGTTGTGACCCTTTCAATTTTTTTAAGTGCTTTTTAATTCTTGTTTGGTAAAAGCGATCATCAATACCAAATTGATTTGATCTCGTTGCTACTTTAGCATCTTGTGATGCAATACGCGATAAATGATTATATGAGAATGCTTTCGGTAATTTACCAACATGAGGCATTATTGCCTGATTATAAGTTTTTCCTAGTGGTAGATAGCTAAAAATAGCATCTGTCTTCTCAAATACCCAATCATTAAACTTTAGTCTTTGTTTGTCTTTATTTGATAGTTTTTGGCCATCTGCAACTTTTTCTATCAAATCTGACATAGAAGCTTCAGGATATAATTTTAACAATCGACGAGCAGCATACCTATCGTAGGTTGTCCCTGTTTGATTTTGCAAAAATCGAATGGTTTGATCGTTGCTGAAATAGTTTTGAAAAGCACCTTTGTTGGCTCCCTTGCGAACAAACCATTGCGGAGAAATAACATAGATAGCTTTTTTATTTTTGATTTGTCCTTTAATCTGTTGAATGCCATAGTATTGTGTCAGAGAAGCCGCCCCTTTTTGACCTAAAAGATATGGGATATAAGACCTATTGTAAGCCTCTGCTAAAACTGATGGATGCATTGCGTCAAATCTTAGCCACTCACTTGAACCAAAGAAAGGGACAAAATTGGCTTTAGGATCACTGAAAGCTCTAACTTTTTGAACTCTGCTTTTAAAACCTGCCTTCGTCAACGCTACTGCACTGTTTTTTTCCTTACCTAAATGATGAGGCTGAGAAACAGGAAAAACAAAATATAATCCTACCAACAATAGTAAAGCACAAACTAGAGGTCCAAATACTTTACCTAGACGTTTAAGCATTGCAGAGCTCCGTTACTCCAGCAACAATTTTATTAGCTGTGTTCCAGTCATTACGACCAAATTCCGCAATCGGAATATCAATATTAAAGTGGCTTTCCAACTCAACAATTAGTTCAACAGTACCCATGCTGTCTAGAACTCCTGCGTCAAATAAGTCTTCATCCATCATAGAAGAAACATCCTCCATAAATAGGTCATCAATAATTGCTAATACTTCTGATTTAATATCCATTATAATACTCCTTATTATTTGTTATGCGGTTGTGGGAACCACAAAAGATCTAAAAATCCTGAAAAAATCAAGAAAGAAAACATAACTACATTAAAGGTGATGAAGACACCCAAAGCATAAGTCCATTTGTTTTCTGGTAAAAGTGGTTTTTTAGCCAATCTTCTTTCTTTATTAATATTTTTCTTCTTACGTACCCAAGCGTCATTAATAACTAGGCCAATCCCATGAAAGAGACCATAGGCTATATAGTACCAAGTTAACCCATGCCAGAATCCCATAAGAAGCATATTGATAATATAAGCTACACTTGAAGTAACATTACGGTTTTTAAAAACTTTATTTTTAACTAAAAGCTTAACAAGCCTCATGAAAACAAAGTCTCTAAACCAGAAAGAAAGGCTCATATGCCATCTATTCCAAAATTCTTTTAGGTCGCGTGATTTGAAAGGTTTGTCAAAGTTAATCGGAGACTTAATCCCCATTAGGTTAGAAATAGCCAACGCAAACATTGTGTAACCTGCAAAATCAAAGAACAAATCAAAACCAAAGGCATACATAACCCCAAGTGTTGGCCAATTAAACACACCACCCTGTTCTAGCGCTAATTCTTTTAGAGGAGGCATAATCAGACTTCCAAAAATATAGGCTAAAATAAACTTATAGAGAAAACCTAACATCAAATAATGAATCGCTTGACCTAACATATCTAGGAGTTCGTTTCGATCTGGGATATTAATGTAATCCTCATTGAATCGTTTAAAACGATCAATTGGTCCACTTGAGAAAGTTGGAAAGAAGAGTAAAAATCTTAAGAATTCCCATAAAGTAAATTCTTTCAAGACACCGTCTCTCATTTCAATAATCATAGCAACAGCTCTAAAAGTAAGGTAAGAAATTCCTAGAAACCCAAAAAGTGACTGATGCCCATCCTCAGATATAGCTGGAATTAATTTTACCAAAAATAGCGGAAAAATAGATAAACAAACCGTTACATAAAAGACCAAAGTATGATTAAATCGTTTCCGGTAAGCTTTATAGATAAAAACTAGCAGAGACTGTCCGACAACGTATGCCAATAGTGACTTCAATTGATTAAAAGTACTACCAGTCAACATCATTACAATAAAACTTAGACTAAAAATAATCTCATATAAGGCAAAACGCTTCTTAAAGAATAAGCCGATGTAAATTGGTAGGACAGCTAAGATAAGGTAGAAGAAATATTGTGGATTCCCATAAACATCCAAGTGAGGAAGTTTTTCTAAAAATGCCTGTATCACTTGTTTACCTCGCTCATAAGACCTTTGATATCAATTTTCCCATTTGGTGTCAAAGGTAAATCCTCTCGATAGATAAATTTAGATGGCATCATGTAATCCATCATAATGTCCTTTAAGTCTTCCTTAATTGCTTTTGTCAAATCCAAATCACGTTCAAAATCATCTCTTACACCTTCTTTTAAGACAATATAGGCTAATAAGTTTTGAACTTTATGATCCTTGTTATAACGTGGCACTGCTACTGCTGATTTTACATACTGCGATTTGTTTAAGTTTTGAGAAACATCTTCTAATTCAATACGATAGCCGTTAAATTTAATTTGGAAATCCATACGCCCACCGTAAAGCAGAAGACCTTCATCGGTCATACTTCCTAAGTCACCGGTATGGTAAGCAGGTAGACCTTCGAATTGGAAAAATGCCTCAGCTGTCTTTTCTGGATTGTTAAGATAGCCTTTTGATACTGCTGGTCCAGCAATAATGATTTCACCTTGCTCTCCGTTTGGTAATTTATGACCTTCTTCATCAATCACATACGTTGGTGAGTCATCTTTAGTGTAACCAATTGGAAGGCGTTTGCATGTTTCTAACATTTCATCAGTAATTGCTACTGCGGATAGAGCAACTGTTGCTTCTGTTGGCCCATATGCATTAACGATACGAGCTTTTGGAAAACGTTGACGAAGTTTTTGTGCAGTCTTGACAGTTAACTCTTCCCCATCAAAATAAAAATGTGTTAACTGTGGCAAGGTCTCTGAATTGAAATCGTTAGATAGTAGCGCCATATCAGCAAATGATGGTGTCGAAGTCCAAACCTGTATTGGCAATTCATTAATGGTAGCGAATAGTTTTTTGAAATCATTAACTACTGTTTTTGGTAGGGCAAACAGGGTGCCTCCCATAGCTAGTGTTGGTGCCCAATACATAACTGATAAGTCAAATGAATATGGCGGTTGAGCCAACATTTGCGGTCTTTCAGGAACTGAAAACTCATCATCAGAAATCATCCAATTTGTAAAGCTCAATAAATTGTCATGTGAAATTTGCACACCTTTTGGTAAACCAGTAGTCCCTGAAGTGAAAATAATATAGTAATTATCATCACCTTTAACAGAATGTGTTACCTCATAAGGAGTCTTTTCTTCAAAAATAGCTGAAACTTGAGAAACGTCTAGGATTGGGACATTATCAACTTCAAGAGGAAATTCACCAATTGAAATGATAAGGCTTGGTTGAGCAACTGTCATAATAGCCTGTATTCTATCCAAAGCAGAGTGTTGGTCAACCGGTATATAAGCATGCCCTGACTTTGTTAAAGCAACAAATGTCGCCAACATTTCATATTCTTGACCACCGAATACTAAGACAGGTGATTTTTCAACAAGGCCTAGGCTATCAATATGAGCAGCTAGAGAGTCAGAGTCTACTTTAAGTTGTCCATAAGTATGGACTTCCCCTAAAATATCATACACTGGAAAATCAGCTTGTGTCTCAGCAAAATGCTCAATTGTTTTAATCATATCATGTATCATTTGTACCATCTCCTAGAATTCATTATAAATAAAACTGCCTTGTCCGCGACCAAGGTATGCAAAAAAGTAAATTAGTAACAATAAAATACCGAAGTATAATAACGTTCTACCAATAAAAGATAAATATGGTTTCATCATTCTTCCTTTAATTAATCATGGTATTGGTCCAAAATCCATCAATTGGTAACTGGACTTCAAGACGTAATTGGTCTTTTTCTTGATATGCTCTAATTCTCCCCTTATGGCGTTCCACGATTGCTTTAGCAATAGATAAGCCTAGACCAAAACTGAGAGAATCTGCATGATCATCTTTAGCTTGATAAAAACGCTCAAAGAGATTATCCATAACCTCTTTGGAATAGATAGCACTTGGATTTGATATTGTCAGAATAGCTTTTCTTCGAGCTTGTTTAAGACTAAACTGGATTGCTGATTTTGACAAAGAATGCCTAATAGCATTATCCAAAAGAATTATTAAAATTTGCTTAATCTGACTCTCTTCTCCAACAATCCAGACATCATCTTCAATCGTATCATTTAAACACTTTTCTTCTTCATATGCCAAACTTTCATATGTTAGAAGTACTTCTTGACATAAGACAGATAAGTTTAACTTTTTGAAATTTACCTTGGAGCGTTTTTCATCAAGTCTAGACAAATTAAGCAAATCTTCAATTAAAAACTCCATTCGCTTAGTCTCCGAAACAACATGATCCAGATAACGATTCCCTGGAATTT
Source organism: Streptococcus sp. 'group B' (assembly GCF_002073795.1). Taxonomy (NCBI): domain Bacteria; kingdom Bacillati; phylum Bacillota; class Bacilli; order Lactobacillales; family Streptococcaceae; genus Streptococcus; species Streptococcus sp. 'group B'. The sequence goes on from NZ_CP020432.1 coordinate 2,005,908, forward strand.
GCTGTTCCAGAACCTGAACGTTGGCTCGTATAGCTGCAATAGGGGTCTTCAGCTCATGACTCGCATCTGAAACGAACTGTTTTTCGCGAGTCATTTCTGTCTCTACAGGTCCTACAATAAATCGAGAAAGATAAAGACTTACAGCTGCTAATAAACAAAATCCAAAAATAGTAAAAACAAGAATTAGAAAACGCCTTGCATAAGGGACTTCATAACTAGCCAAATCCATAATAGCTATGGTGTAGGTTTTATCTTTATATTCTTTTATGGAATATATAAAAGACTTCCATTTTCGTGACTTCTTTCCTTGCTCAAGGAGCTTCAAACTAGATTTTTCGATAACATCATTTGTCAAATCAGTATTATTGCTTTGAATCTTAACCATCTTTTGGTTATCTATAGTCACCAAAGCAATCGGTTCATCGCCTGGTATTCCTAAATAATCATTTTTGGCAACTAATTTAACAATCCTATATGCATCATATTCATCCCAATATTGATTGTAGCGATTACTAACTGCAAATAGAAAGAGAACAACGACAATAAGGATTGACATGGTCAAAAAGACAAATTTTTTGCGTAAATCACTAAACATTATGTCCTCTCCTCCAAGGAATATCCAAAGCCCTTAGTGGTTATTATTTCAATGTCTGCTTTTAAAAAGCGCAATTTTTTTCGCAAAAAAGAAATAAATACTTCTAACTGGTTATATTCTGAATTGTCTGAAGGTCCCCAAACCTTAGAAATCAACTGATTTTTAGGAATAATCTGCTTTGCATTTCGCATAAAAACTTCCATCAAGAGAAATTCTTTATTGGATAATTTTACACTACTTTCTTTAGATTCTAGCTCATGTGAATCTGTGTTAAGCCTTATATTTCCAAGCCGCAATTGATTTGCTCTGATTAGAGAAGATTGTCTGGTTCTCAGCCTAATTCTAGCTAGCAATTCATCTGCTTCAAAGGGTTTTGTGATATAATCATCTGCCCCTAAATCTAAACCATTAACTTTATCATAAGTCTGTGATTTTGCAGTTAAAAAGATTATTGGGGTTTCTAAACCAGCTTCCCTCACTCTTTTTAAAACAGATAATCCTGAGCGTTTGGGTAACATAATATCCAACAGGACTAAATCATAGAGACCTGTCAAAATGTATTCTAACCCATCATCTCCATCAAATGCTAAATCAACAGAATAACCTTTATCTGCCAATAAAGCCTGAATAGCCTCTGCTATACTTTTTTCATCCTCAACTACAAGAAGTCTCATTTTCTAGTCACCTTACCTTATATATTATAGTATAAACTAGCAAAATTGAAATAACCTTGAAAAAACGATATTAATAAAAGTATTTCCTAAGTCACTAAACTACTTCAATAATACAAGCGTCTAAAAAATAAAATATCACTCGCTATAAAGATATTTCTCAATAAGAAATCTCCTCATATTCTAACAAAAATAGGGGCTATTTGTCTACGAATTTCCGCATTATAAACTCACTTTTCATTAACTTTATCTATAATATACTCAAACTACTCTCACAAAAACCTTTATCGTTATGAAGGTACCAAAAAAGCCACCAGACTCGAGTACCTGTTGGCTTGATATTATTTTGCTATCTATATTAAGCTGATAACACTTTACGTCCTTTACGACGGCGGCTAGCAAGCACGCGACGTCCGTTTTTAGTTGACATACGGTGACGGAATCCGTGTTTACGTTGGCGACGGATTTTACTTGGTTGATAAGTACGTTTCACGTTGAATACCTCCTGATAGATTTTCGTATTCGTTTAGCCGGCTATTTTGATCAGTTACTAAACATACCATACTATTTTATAACAATTTTAGGCCTCTTGTCAAGAAATACTTTCAAGTTCATTTGTCTTTTTTCAGTAAATAGTTCTATTTGTTAGCAAGAAATGCTTCTCTATTTTCTCCAACTAAAAGAAAAGATGTGCCATCAAAACAATAATAGGTAATGAAATAATTGTTCTCTCTATAAAAATGATAAATAATTCTAGAATGTTGATAGGGATCTTGGAACCTAATATCACCGCACCAGTCTCAGACATATAAATTAATTGCACAATAGAAACTGTTGCGACAATAAACCTTGTCATCTCACTGTGAATTTCAGCCGCCATTATCGAAGGAACAACCATATCTGAAAAACCAACAATCATGGTTTGACTCGCAATATCTGCTTCTGGAATCCCTAAAAGTTCAAGGAACGGAAGGAATGGTGTACCTAAAATTTTAAAAATAGGTGTTGATACTGAAATAATCAAAGCTATTGTTCCGACAGTCATAATTGTTGGCATAACGCCAAACCATAAACTAAGTACTGTCTTAGAGGCATTATTGACAAAAGTCTTCATGTTTCCATTTGCTTTTGATTTATCGATGGCAAGCTTAAGTCCCCACTCTATCTTGTTATAACCATCCGGAATTACCTCAGATGTTTCTTTCTTTGGTTTAGTGTAATAACTATTTGATTGACGAGATAAGGGAGGGATATAAGGGATAATGAATGCACAGACAACACTGCTAATGATGACTGTTAGATAAAAATGGCCAAAATAATCAGTTAAGCCAACATTCTGCAAAACAACAAGACAAAAAGTGATTGATACTGCTGAAAAAGTAGTGGAAATCGTTGCAGCTTCTCTACTGGTATAATAACCCTCAACATACTGCTTATCGGTCAAAGCAATTCCAATAGTACCATCACCTACAAATGAGGCTACACAATTAACTGCTGACCGACCAGGTAGCTGAAAGAATGGACGCATAATGGGAGTTAGGAAGACACCAACAAACTCCAGTAGACCAAATTCTGTCAAAAATGGAAGAATAAAACCCGCAGCAAGGAAAATGGTAAACAAACCACCAATCAAATCAAAAAGGATAAGGCCGCCTGTCTCTTTCCCACATACCATTTCAGGACCAATATGTAAAACCGTCATCAGACCAAGTGCCAAACCGATCAAACGAATAATCAGCCAGAAAATGGTAATGTCAGAAATTTCTTTTAGCAAGTCATTTTTTTCAATAAAGCTAGGTCTAAACAGACGATAACAAAGTGCTAACACACATGAAATAAAAATGATTAGTAAAATAATATAATGTATAGGAAAAACAGCGTTAATCCATTGATTAATTGTCTTAGAGATTACAGAGACAGCTACTGTTGTCATACCATTATATTTAAATGGAGTCATTAATAATAATACTCCAAATAACGACGGAATAATAAACCACAAGATATCTTTAATAGATATACTTTCTTTTTTCATACAATCCTCCTGGATAATATGGAATTGTTTCTAAATATACTCATAACTTCCATTGTAAAATTTTATAATAAAAAAAACAACCTTGAATTAAAGAAAATTTTACTTAGTAATACTTTAGTAATTTCTCAAAGTAAGTTCCGTCTGCCCTCCAAAACCGGAAGTTAGTGTGAAAAGGATTTTTATGGTGGAATTAAGTCTGAGACGTTTGGGTTAGAAATGAGTTTATCCATCATGACAAAACACAAACACCTAACTCTCTCAGACCGTAATGACATCCAATCTGGTTTGGATAGAGGAGAAACCTTTAAAGCCATCGGGCTTAATCTACTGAAACACCCTACTACTATCGCAAAAGAAGTCAAACGAAATAAGCAACTAAGAGAATCAACCAAAGACTGCCTAGACTGTCCGCTACTAAGAAAAGCTCCCTATGTTTGTAATGGGTGTCCAAAGAGGAGGATCAACTGTGGTTACAAGAAGACCTTCTATCTTGCTAAGCAAGCTCAAAGAAACTATGAAAAACTTTTAGTTGAATCTAGAGAAGGAATCCCTTTGAACAAAGAGACCTTCTGGAAAATAGATAGAGTGCTTTCTAATGGGGTCAAGAAGGGCCAACGTATCTATCATATCCTCAAAACCAACGATCTAGAAGTGAGTTCTTCAACCGTTTATCGACACATCAAGAAAGGCTACCTATCCATCACACCAATCGACCTACCCAGAGCTGTGAAGTTCAAAAAAAGGCGAAAGAGCACACTCCCTCCTATTCCAAAAGCGATTAAAGAAGGGCGACGGTACGAGGATTTTATAGAACACATGAACCAATCAGAGCTGAACTCCTGGCTTGAAATGGACACGGTTATTGGACGGATTGGTGGAAAGGTCCTTCTCACCTTCAATGTCGCCTTCTGTAACTTCATCTTTGCCAAACTGATGGATTCTAAGACAGCTATCGAAACTGCTAAACACATACAGGTCATTAAGAGGACACTCTATGATAACAAGAGAGACTTCTTCGAACTCTTTCCTGTTATCCTAACGGATAATGGTGGGGAATTCGCTAGAGTGGATGATATTGAGATAGATGTTTGTGGACAGTCTCAACTCTTCTTTTGTGACCCTAATCGGTCTGACCAGAAAGCAAGAATCGAGAAGAATCATACCCTCGTGAGAGACATACTGCCTAAGGGGACTTCCTTCGACAACTTGACTCAAGAGGACATTAATCTGGCACTATCTCATATCAACAGCGTTAAGAGACAGGCTCTAAATGGTAAAACGGCTTATGAGCTATTCTCTTTTACTTACGGAAAAGACATCGCAAGTATACTCGGTATTGAGGAAATTACTGCGGAAGACGTCTGCCAATCTCCCAAACTATTAAAAGACAAAATCTAACCTAATCAACTAACTGATACAACCTAAACGTCTCACACTAACTTCAACCATAGCGGAACTTAGTCTGAGACGGATTTTCGTTGGTTTTTATTGGTTTTTATCAGACTAAATTCCATTTCTACTAGAGGTGGAACTTACTTTGAGAATTTAGCTTAGTAATACTTTATAACCTGCCATTTCTTTCATTCTCTCACTTTTGATGTATTAAAATAATATAAAACTTATATTAAATAGCTAAAACGACTTAAGTCACATTAAAAAACACGCTCTAAGAGAGACGTGTTTTTTTCTATACTATTTAGTCCACTCTGAAACTTCTTTTTTGTGGTTTTTAATCCATTTTTGAGCTGCTTTAGCAGGCTCCATACCTTTATCCATATCTAACATGATAGATTCCATATCTTCTTTAGTCCACTTGAACTTATCGATAATTTTATATACTTTTGGCATATCTTTTTTCAAATTCTTGCGTGCTATTGTATTGATATGTTCTTCACCACCAAATGATTTCTTAGGATCTTTAAGGTATTTTAAATCATACTTAGCAAACATCCAGTGAGGTGACCAACCTGTAATGACTACTTGATCTTTGTTTTTGATAGCCTTCCCTAAGGTTGTTGTCATAGCTCCTGTTGATGCTGATAACAACTTCCAACTTGAAAGGTTTGGATAATCTTTAAGGGATTGTTTAGCAGACTTCATAATACCTGCACCTGGTTCGATACCTGTAATTTGTTTATCTGCTTGATTTGATAATTCTTCAATACTATTTACGTTCATGTATTTAGGAACAACTAAACCTATTTTGACGTTCTCAACGTGAGGACCTAAGTCATCTAAACTATTTTTGTATTTATTAAAATATTGCCCGTGGGTCTTTGGTAACCAAGCACTTGTTGTAAAATCAGCATTCCCATTGGCGACTGTTTGCCACATGACCGCATTGTCAAGTGGTGTCAATTCAACATCATATCCTTTAGATTTTAAAACTTCAGCAATAACGTTGGTTGAAGCAACTTCTGAATCCCATTGGACATAAGCTATCTTCACTTTTTGACCTTTGGCTTCATTTCCTGAAGTCATATTGACAACAATGCGACCAAGAGCTGCTAGAATGAAGAGAGCCAGGGCCCCTAAACCTACCCATTTTTTAACTTTTGATGTTTTAGCTTGCTTCTCACCCGGTTTGGAATTAAAGAATTGACTAACACGGTCTAACACGATTGCTAAAATAACTAGCGATAGACCACTAACAAATCCTGTACCAATATCAGCATGTTGAAGCGCCGATAACACCTCACGACCAAGTCCAGGTGCACCGATCATAGATCCTGTAACCACCATAGAAAGAGCCAACATCATAGTTTGATTGATTCCTGCCATAATAGTGTTCTTAGCAAGTGGTAGTTCAACTTTGAATAATTTTTGCTTAGCTGTTGAACCAAATGAATCAGATGCTTCTATTAATTCAAGTGGGATTTCACGAATAGCCAAGTTAGTAAAGCGCACTGTTGGAGGCAGAGCAAATACAACAGAGGCAAAAACACCTGGTACCATACCGATACCAAAGAAGGCTACTGCAGGAATAAGGTAAACGAATGCCGGCATAGTTTGCATAAAGTCAAGAATTGGATTAACAACTTGTTTAACTTTATCACTTTTTGCCATCCAAATACCTAGTGGTACACCAATAATAATAGAAATTAAACTTGCTACTAAAACCAAGTTAAAAGTATTAATCAACTGTTCCCACAGCCCTTGGTTATAGATAAATAGCAAACCAATGAAAGTAAATGTCGGTAATTGCCATTTTTTCTTAGCTAAGAAAAATACAGCAATTGTAATTAGTACAATAAAAAGTAAAGGATTAATGAATAGTAATGTTTTTGTCATCCAATCCATCAATGCATTACCGATTGTCTGGATAAAGTCAAATAAACCAGAAAAAGTTTTCGTAATCCAATTGGTCGTTGACTCTACAAATGGTGCGACCGGTAACTTATGTTGTAATAAATTTTCCAAAATGAATTGTCCTCTCTATTAAGCTTCTACCGTTTCTTTTGGCGATTCTACTACTGTTTCATCTTGAACGTTAGCAAGTGCTTCGATCACACGTCCTCTAATGATAACCCCTAGGAGTCTATCATTATCATCAGTAACGGCTATCGGAGCAGATGAATCATAAATTAAAGGCATGATATCTGTAATAACTGTATCTTTTGAGACCGTTACAACATCTTTATCAATCACTTCAGAAAGCGGCAAACCTTTCTTACGAGCTTCAATTGCAGCATCTGCAGTTAGGGATCCCAGAAGTTGGCGACGACGATTCGTTGCCATTAACATTGAGACTTCCTCACGATGCATTCTTGTTAAAGCAACTTGTGGGCCATCAATTTCTAAAACAGTTGTTAAAGGTTTTATCATAATATTTTGAGCAGTTAACACTTTTGAGCGATCAACGTCTTCAACAAACTCACGAACAAAATCATTAGCCGGATTAGTCAAAATCTCTTCTCCTGTACCAATCTGCATGATTTCTCCATCTTTCATCAGAGCAATACGATCACCAATACGTAACGCTTCATTCAAATCATGGCTGATAAAAATAATAGTTTGTTTATTCGTGTCTTGAAGATCAAGAAGCTCATCTTGCATTTCACGACGAATTAATGGGTCTAAAGCTGAGAAGGCCTCATCCATCAGAAGGATTTTAGGGCTGTTAGCAAGGGCACGTGCTAAACCAACACGCTGTTGCATTCCTCCTGATAATTGACTGGGGTACTGATCTTTAAACGGTAATAGACCTGCATTGTCCAAAGCTTTTTCAGCTAACGTTGTACGTTCTTCCTTAGAAACACCACGCATCTCTAACCCAAACTCTGTATTTTCTAAAATTGTACGATGTGGGAAAAGACCAAAATTTTGGAAAACCATGTTGATATCATGACGACGAATGTTACGTAAATCTTCTACATTCATCTTTGCAATATCTTTACCATCTAAATAGATATTTCCTGATGATGGGTCAATCAAACGGTTTAACATCCGAACTAAAGTTGATTTTCCTGAACCAGAAAGTCCCATGATAACGAAAATTTCGCCTTCTTTTATTTCAAAACTCGCATCATAGACACCTACAGTCGCTCCTGTTTTTTCAAGAATTTCTGTCTTACTTTTTCCTTGCTTAACCATTTCAAGAGCAGCTTTTTGCTTTTTCCCAAAAATTTTGGTTAAATTCTTCACTTCTAAAATATTTGTCATTCTTATCTCCTACTAAAAATTTCGTATCTTATTTTTAAGGTTATGTGTCTTATCTATAAAGTGACGTTAAGTTATCGTAAAAGGGTAGTCACTTTTTTACTCAAAAAAATAAACTGCCGAAACAGAACATAACTATAATATCATGTATGGTCTCTTTATGTCAACACCTTTGCTTAGAGATATTTTAATTAGCCCACACCATTATTGTTATGGCATTATTGAATTATTTAAAGACTTATTAGTATTAATATTACAACTTTAAAAGTGACCACTTAATACTTTTGAAAAAGCGGTCATTCTTCTATAAAATAACAAAACACCCTTAGAAAAAATCTAAAAGTGTTTTTGTTTGTAAGTATAGGCCTGAAAAAAGTGACTACTTGATATTTTCCCATTTCCAATTTTGTACTTCTGGAATATCGTCTCCGTGTTCACGAATATAGTCTTTGTGATAAGCAACCATTTGATTCATTTCATCACTGAAGGCTTGTGCTTTATTTCCTAAAGAAGCAAGAGCTGCATCCTGTGCCAGATGGAATCGGTCCAATTCTGACATCACGCGCATATCAAATGGTGTTGTGATGTCACCATTTTCACGGTAACCATGCGTATGCAAATTATGATTGTGACGACTAAAGAAAATATCTCGAATCATATCTTCATAACCATGGAAAGCAAAAATAACAGGTTTATCTGTGGTAAAGACTTTGTTAAACTCTTCATCTGATAAACCGCGAGCATCTTGTGAAGGATGACGAAGTTTTAGGATGTCTAATACATTAACAAATCTAATCTTAAGTTCTGGGAAAGCCTTATGAAGAATGCTAATAGCTGCCAAAGCTTCTAAGTTAGGTTCTGTTCCCGCCGCAGCAAAGACAACATCTGGCTCTTGATTAAGCGACACATTTGAAGCCCAGTCAATCACCTTATATCCTTCTGCCACTAACTCTTCTGCTTCAGCAATAGAGTAAAATTGTGGACGAGGGTGCTTAGATGTCACAATTAAATTAATTTTATCTTCAGCTTTAAACGCTTTATCCATAACAGCTAGAAGTGAGTTAGTATCTGCTGGTAAATATTCACGAATGTATTCAGGTGTTTTTTCAGCTAAATGAGTTAAAATACCTGGATCTTGGTGAGTATAACCATTATGATCTTGTTGGAAAACAGTTGAAGCTGCAATTAGGTTAAGCGCTGGATAATTTTTACGCCATGTTGTGTGTGTTTTTGATTTACGTAACCATTTGAAATGTTGTGTTACCATTGAATCTACAACGCGAAGGAATGATTCGTATGAAGCAAAGAAGCCGTGACGACCAGTTAAAACATAACCTTCTAAGAAACCTTCTGCTTGGTGTTCAGACAATTGGGAATCAATAACACGTCCAGCTGGACTTAAAGCTTCGTCATAATCTGGTTTACGACGACCAAGCCATTGACGGCTAGTACGTGTAAACACTTCTTGAAGACGATTTGATTTCGTTTCATCTGGACCAAAAATACGGAAATTATCTGGATTAGCATCTACCAAATCTGCTGCATATTTTCCAAATTCAATCATATCTTGTGCCATAATTTGACCTGGAACATTAATATCAAGAGCAAATTTCTTCCAATCTGCTGTATCCATTGCTTTAACAATACCAGCATTGGTTATTGGATTCATGGACATGCGACGATCACCTTTTGGTGAAATAGCAGCAATCTCATCAACGATTTTACCATTTTCATCAAATAATTCTTCTGGACGGTATGATTGAAGCCATGACAAAAGAGAATCAACATGTTCCATATGGTGGGCATCTACTGGAATTGGTACTTGGTGAGCGCGGAAGCCACCTTCAATTGGTGTTCCTTCCCAAGCTTTTGGACCAGTCCAACCCTTAGGAATACGTGCAACTAAGACAGGGAATTTTGCTTGGATAGCTTCTTCTGCTGGTTTTTGTCGTGCTTCTGATTGAATGGTTTTAATCTCTTGAATAGCTTGATCTAATTTTTCTGCAAACAAAGCATGAGCAGCCGCATGATCCTCAGAGAGTTCAACAACATCTGCAAAAATAGGTTTCCAACCTAATCCTTCAAAAAACTGAGATAATTCTTCATCTGTCTTACGTTCAAAGATAGTTGGGTTATGGATTTTACCACCATTTAAATAGAAGATTGGTAGAACAGCACCATCATTTACTGGATTGATAAAGGTATTAGATAGCCAACCAGCCATAAGTGGTCCTGTTTCACCTTCACCATCACCAATAACAGTCGCAGCAATAACATCTGGATTGTCTAGGATGGCACCTGTCGCATGAGAAAGTGCGTAACCAAGTTCACCGCCTTCATGAATTGACCCTGGTGTTTCTGGTGCAGCATGGGATGCAATTCCACCTGGGAAAGAGAAGATTTTACATAACTGCTTAAAGCCATCCTCTGTTTGCTCAATATTTGGGTTTAATTCAGTATATGAACCATCTAAATATGAATTAGATACCATAACTTGACCACCATGACCTGGACCTTCAATATAGAACATGTCTAAATCGTATTTATTAATAGCGCGATTTAAGTGAGCATAGATAAAATTTTGTCCAGGTACAGTGCCCCAGTGACCAATTGGATGAACCTTTAAGTCGTTTTCAACCAGCTCTCGTCTCAAGAGAGGGTTATCCTTTAGATACATTTGTGCTGCAGAAATATAATTAGCTGCTCTCCACCATGCATCAAGTTTTTCTAAATATGATTTTGTATCAAATTCTGACATTATTTCTCCTAATCTTAATTGTGATTTTAGTAACATATTTTAAAATTGAAAAACTGCATATCATGCGACATACAGTCTCTCATTAGCCATTATAGAAGTGCTTTAAATTGAATATTTGATTCTTGTTCGAAGCAATCATCAAAACCACGTGGGTGATGGTATTCAATTCTATCTTTATCTTGTGGATAAGTGTATTTACCTCCAACTTCCCAAATAAATGGATGGAAGTCATATTGAAGGCGTTCTTTACGCATTTTCCACAATTGTAAGATTTCGTCTGTAGAAGCCATGAAGTTAGACCAGATATCGTAGTGTACAGGAATAATGACTTTGGCACGGAGATTTTCTGCCATACGAAGAAGATCGATTGAAGTCATTTTATCCTGAATACCAACTGGGTTATCACCATAGTTGTTAATAGCTACGTCAATCTTGTAGTCTTTACCATGTTTAGCAAAATAATTTGAAAAATGTGAGTCAGCTCCATGATAGATTGTTCCACCTGGTGTTTCAAAAATATAGTTAACTGCTTTACGAGCCATTTCTTCATCAGTCACGGCTAAACCAGCAAGTTCTCCATCATGTTCTTCTGCACCATCTACTGGAAGTGTCACCAAGCAAGTACGGTCAAATGATTCAACAGCAGTAACTTTGATATCTTTAAACTCAAATGATTCACCTGGTTTAATCACGATGATTCGTTCTTCTGGAACTCCCCATTTTTTCCAAATTTCACCACATTCATATGGCCCAACAAATTTAACATGGTCTAAGTTAGGATTATTAATAATGGCTGCCGCAGTGTTGATATCAATGTGGTCACTGTGGAAATGTGAAACAAGATAGTAATCCAATTCATTAATAGCAAATGGATCAATAACCATTGGTTGTGCGCGTAAGTTTGGTTGGAGTTTACGAACACCTGCCATATTAGCCATTTGGTGTCCACGAACCATATCTTTTACTTTTTTTGTTGATTTACCGCGGTTTGACCATAGGTCCATAACAACATTAGCACCACCTGGTGTTTTAATCCAAACACCACAGTTTCCTAACCACCACATTGCAAAGTTGCCCTCAGCAACAACTTCTTCTTCAATTTCTTCGTTTAGCCATGTACCCCATTCTGGGAATGTTGATAAAATCCATGATTCTCTAGTAATATCTTTAACGTTAGGCATTTTATTTCCTCCTGATTAATTGTTTCTTACATCTACTAGTATAAGTTCAAATACTTTTGAAAAAAAGACCAAGTGTCACACATTTATGTGTTCAAAACTGGGCTGTCTGTTCCAAATTAGACTCATAATTTTAATTAAAATAAGCACAAATAAAAAGTACTCCCATTAAAAGTACTAGCTTTCTCAACTTTAATTATCATGTCATAGAGGAACTCATTGCGATTAAATATCTAGCACATTGTTTAAAAGCACCAAAAAAGCCCCAGCTTCTTTTTCTGTCTTCAGAAAAGCTGAGAGGCTACCATAAAATTATATTTTAACAAACTGTACTTTGAAGGGGAAGGACGTCTTGGAGCAATTCTTGATGAATAAGTTTCTCAATCTTAGATTTCAGCACGTAGCGTTCACTATCTTCCTTGACATATTGAGCAATTGTTTTTTCAAGTTCATTGGTAAATTGATTACTATTTGCACAGTTACCTTTTTTAGAAAAGCGAATCAAGCGAATAATATCATCATCTGTCAAAACAGGGTGAACTACTAACATCGGAAAACGAGATTCTAAAGCGTCACTAGTAGAGACAACCATATCTACATGCATAAGATCACTCACACTTTGATACTGTTCGGTTGTAAAAACAGCTTCTATATCACTATTTGTTAAGTAGCGTTGACATTGCTTTAAAAGAAGTTTCTGAATCGCTATTCCTTCATCAGATACAATAACTAACTTAAGTTTATTAGGAGATTGTTGACTATTACGAAGTTCCCCTCCTAAATGAATCGTTAGATATGCTACATCATCATCGGTCAATTTGATTTGCCAAGCTTTCTCTAAAAGCTTTACAGAAGACGAGGTTATGGCAAAAAGTTCTTCATATTTGTCTTTAATATGCTCTGTTAAAGGATTAACAGAAAAAATACCATAACGTTTACGATATAAGAGTGCCTTGCAGTGAGTAAGAAGTTGTCTTAGTAAGTCCTTTTTATGAACAAAGTGAAGGTGATATCGTTCTTCCAATTCTTTCAAAAAACTGGTTAGAGTAGCTCGCATATCATCATAATCCTGGCTCTCTAAATGATTGTCACGGTCCTTGCGGAAACTAAGCATAAGCATGGCTACTAGTCCCACTTCAATCTCATCCAGTGATAACTGAAAATTTTCTTCCAGCTCATCAGCCAACTCTTTAGCAATCTCATATTCCTTACGTTGCCAAACCAAGCTAAAATCACTATTAAGAGAGGTCTGTACTTCAGGACTTAATCGCATCTTACGATAAGCCATTAGTATAAAAGGCAAAATCTGAATCATAAACTGACCATCTTGACTGTTGATTTTCTTACCTAGACTTCGTTGAGAAATGAAGAGATAATGATGAAAATAATCAAGAACCTCTTTAGAAAAATAAGTGCTGGCACCAAAAGCTTGAGACAGTTTATGATTAAAAAGGTCTATAAAACTACTACTTCCATTATGGTAGATATCATCTAAGAGCTTATATAAGTACTGGATAATGGACAATGGATGACCATCTAAAAAATAACCACGACATTTTGTTGATTGTAACTGTAAATTATATTCTTTCTCTGCTAACTCACTTCTTAATTCGTTTAAATCGTTTAAGATAGTATTTCGAGAAACATCGTTTAGTTGCATCAACCTATCAATCGTTATGCGGTCCTTAGCTACTACGATAGATACTAAAGACAGCTGCAACCTCTCACTACTTTTCATGACGTAACTATAATCAGTCACTTCATCTAATAAAAGACGACAGGCTGCTTTTTGTTTTTCTGTTAGCAAGATTCCTACACGTGGATAACTAACAATCTGAGGCACATCGCTAGGCAGTGCATCGTTTATCTTCTCTAAGTGATAATACACTTTACGTCTAGACTGATTAAGTGCGTTGGCAATTGCCATAACTGTTTCAGGTTCCTCTAATTTCAATAGGTAAAAGAGGAGGTCATAACTTTTTTTATCGAGAATAATCAAGAATATACCTCTTTTCTACTCGAATTCATACAGACTTATTATAACATCTTTTTAAAGCCTTTTCATTAAAAGTTTTGACTATTACTGATAGAGATTAAACGTTGAACATCCCTTTTTAATATCTCCAACTCTGTGGGGTATTCTAGAGCTAGATACTCACAATTAGAGAAACTCTTTAACAAATCAGTCAGATTAATCTCTCCTTCGAAGAGGCTCTTCGAGAGGTGGGGCTTTCCAGCTACCTGTATAAAATTTTTACAGTGAAGGTAGGTGGTATCACAAGCTAAGTTATTTACCGCTTGGTATAGGTCTTGGTTGATAAAGGCCCAATTAGCAGTATCAAAAACAAAACTTATTGGTATTTGTAATTCTTTCACTAGAGTCATAAAATATTGGCAATTCTCCACTGTAGCTGCTTTAGGGTCTTGATTATTTTCCACCTTTATACCAATAGTTTGGCTTTTCAATATCTCTTTAAGAGGTTCTAACTCTTCTTTACTTAAGTTTCTGGTTTGTCCAACATTTAGCTTAATGAAAGGAGCTCCTAACTGTGATGCTTCTTTAAGGCCTTTATTAAGATAAGGATTAACTTTCCCTCCTTTGATAAGGTCTTCATTAGCACTATAGTAAAGATTGATATCATAAAAGTCAGCCTCTGCTTTTAAAGCGGGTAGCTCTCTATCTGGATCTTGAAGCAATTCTTGACGTATCTCAAATCGTGAAAATCCTAAATCCTTTACTAACTTAATGAGCTGAACTTGTGTAAAACCTTTGTCTAACTGTTTTTTGAATACAATACTATTGATAATAATATCTTCTTGTTTCATAACAACTCCTTTGATATCCCTACTTATTCAGATGACCGAGTTCCGACCAAATAGGATCCAGTGTTTCCAATAATTTTTGGTAGGCGTGATATTTTTTTTCGTACCCCTTTACTTCGGATAATTGAGGTTTATAAATAGCTTTTACACGAACCATATCTTGGACTGCTTCCTTTAACGAAATCTTATCTAAAGCATGACGTGCTAAAATAGCTCCTCCTAATCCTCCTAATTCTGTGCCTTCTACTGTTTCAATAGGAAGGTTTAAGATATCAGAAAACATTTGCATCCATGCTGGTGAGTTGGTAGCTCCGCCAGAGAAACGAATTATTTTTGGCACACCGCCCCTACTTTTTATTAAATCAGTGATATGCTGCTTATGTGCAAACGCAATACCTTCATATACCGCACGTATCATCTGAGATTTCGTCGATTTAGTTGTTAGCCCAAAAAAGCAAGCGCTAGCATCTTGTGATGTGTTACTACCGTAAAGAAACGGAAAGAAAATAAGTCCATGATGTGTGGCATCAGTATGAGTGAGAAATTCTTCTAAATTATCATAGATAGAACCTCCACTAGATTTAGCGTTATCAATTTCTTGATGCATGAGCATTTTTAACATAAAATCAAGATTCCCTGCAGAAGTAGGGCTACTTGCCTCTAAGAGATAACGACGATCTGGAAAATAGGAAGTCATAAGACCACTATCTTGCTTTGCTGGTTTTAAACTTGGATAAGTATTAATATTCCAAGTTCCCGAAATAACACTAAAAGTATCTGACTCTAAAACACCTGATCCAAGAGCACAAGCATCGATGTCAAAGAGCCCTCCAACAACGGGGGTTCCTTCTACAAGACCAGTCTCTTTTGCTGCTTGAGAACTAATTCCCCCAGGAACTAAATCTGCACTATCTATAAGTTCAGGAAGTGAGTTTTCTATCTCTCTAATGCCAAAAAAATCTAAAATAGCTGGATCATAAGTTCCTGTTTGAAAATTTATCCAATGATTACCTGAAGCGTCACCATATTCTTGCTGTACTTTTCCTGTAAGCTTATACCGAATAAAGTCCTTTGCAGAAAGGACCGCCCCTATTGATTTATAGGTTTCAGGCTGATAATCTTTAAGCCAACGTAAAATAACTGGACTTTGTGAAGGGAAAATATGTTGCCGAGTCAACTCCCAAATATTATCAAGTTTAGATTCGAAATATTGCGCCAAATCTTTGGCACGATTATCTGTAGACAAAATTCCTTGTTCAAGTGGCTCCAACTTATTATCTAGCAGATAAAGACCTTTCCCATGTCCAATACATGCTACTGCACTAATCTGCTCAGGGCTGAGTTTTGAGATTTGAATAACCTCTCTAATAGCAGAAGTTATAGCATTCCACGTTTTAACAAGGTTTACTTGACGATGACCAGATTGAGCCTCATTTTTTAAAGTTTCAAAACTCGAAACAGCGATTTGGTGTCCTAATTTGTCAAAAATAAGCGCCTTGGTATTTGTACCGCCGTAGTCAATGCTAAGGTAGTAAGTCATAATTTGTCTCCTCATTGTTGATTTAAAAAGGAGGTACAAGAAACTCTTGTACCTTGAAAACTCTTCTAATAAAGATTGAGCTCTTTGGTTGTATCATCTATACCTGCTCTGTTAGCCTTTACATGTTCTTCTTTAAAGTAAACACGCTCAGCATTATTGTACATAACATCTTCTAGTTCCTCTTGACTGAAAATATCAACATTCTCTAGCCAAGTAGCTAATTCTTCGTAAGTATTGAAGGTCGCTGACCATGGAGAATCAGTTCCCCAAATGATACGCTTAGCCCCAAGAACTTCTTTAGCAATACGTACATTTTGTTCTGATTTTGGAAAAGGAAAACTATCTGGGGCATCAATATCTTGAATAGCTGAAATATCAGTATAGATATTGTTGAAGTTTTTCCACATATTAAGTTCAGCACGCAATCGATTTGAATGCTCAACATGTGGAAAAGAGAGGTGACAAACAACAAAATCGAGACTCGTATAAAGGCGAGCTAAATTAGCAATAGCATCAGGTTGGTGACTAATTTGATCCCAATTGCCATAATCAACTGTAACTACAAATCCTGGATAGTCTAACAGATAAGTCAAAATACGACTCACATGTGGGTCTGTATCAAGACGGAAAGGCGTTTTTTGTCCACGGTATCCATGGATACCCCCTCCTTGACTAATTTCAAATTTAATAGCTCGAAAACCAAGGACTTCAACATGACGTTTTACAATTTGCATTGCATTATCTGCAAATGGATCAACAGAGAATGCGCCTGTAAAACGTTCTGGATAACGTTTAATAGCTAAATGCGTATAATAATTTTGATAACCATTAAGATGACCTTGCAAAATGACTGCTTTATCTACACCATTAGCATCCATATACTTCAAAAAAGATTCAGCTGTAAATGCTTTGTCACCGTATTCGTCTGGGATGAGCTTAATTAAATCACCATCATCCCAAATAGCATAACCGTTTCCAAGGGCATTAAGACGCCCTTTACCATTAAATCCTGCAATTGTATCAACAATATGAGCATGTCCATCAATTTTTTTCATGAGTATTCCTCCAACAGATTTTTAATCTTCAGCAATAAAGATTTTTTCACAACTACCTTCATATCCGCTATTCTTATCAGCCATAGTTTTAAGGTATGCGTAAATAGATTCACGACGAGTACGAAGCAAGAACAAGAAAGCAAGATAGATAATAACTGTCACACCAATATAGAGTGGATTCCCAGATATCCAAGCAAAGAAGACTAGAGCTGTCAAAGGATGAGCTAGGAGATTAAAGCTCATAATCAAAGTTACCCCTGCTGGTAAAGCAGTTCCAAAATGCTTAACAGCTTCTGTGTAGATTGGACCTAGGGCACTAGCAGCATAAAGACCTAGTGAAAACCATATGATTCCATTCAAAATAGCTTTAAGGATATTTCCTTTTGACACAGCTATCATAGCTTCAATCATAAAAGGAATAGCAATAAGGTCAACGACTGGTAAAGCTTCATTTCCAGGTAAAATCAAGGAAATAACAACCATTATTGGTACTAAAATGAGACCTGCGATAATAGTTGCTGGTTCTCCAAAACCAACACCGTCATCTACTGCAATAAACCAACGTTTTTTATCCAGTGCTCCTTGCTCAGCTTGACTTTCTTTTTTCTTATTGCGTTCAACTGCTTCAGCAAGAGGAGCAAAAGCACTAGCAAATACCCCCGTAATCAAAGGAAAAATAGTCATAACCGCTGCAAGAGAAACTGCAAAACCAAGTATACCTCCCCAAGTATCAATACTTGCAAGGTTACGTAAACTACCTAATACACCAATAATCACACCAAGTATAAAACCAAGTGTCATTGGCTCACCAAATATCCCTAACTTAGTCTTTAATGATTCTGGATTCAACTTTACCTTATTGACACCAAGTAGGTTCCAAAGAGGATCAAGAATAAGAGCTGGAATAAGGGTTTCAATATTATGAATCGAGTTGATCGTTGCATTTTTAACACCGTAATACTCCGACCATCGATCTGCCAATACTTCTGACATCACTAATGAATAGAGTAAGACAAAAACCATAAATGCGAAAGACAATATAAAATTACCTGTTGCTGCATAGGCCATTGTACCCCAAATCATATAGCCAAAGTTATTCCAAAGATTAGATGGGACAAATACTCGGGTAATCCCAAGCAAGAAAAGCCCCAATTCAATTAGCAAGCCAA
Source organism: Streptococcus sp. 'group B' (assembly GCF_002073795.1). NCBI lineage: Bacteria > Bacillati > Bacillota > Bacilli > Lactobacillales > Streptococcaceae > Streptococcus > Streptococcus sp. 'group B'. The sequence goes on from NZ_CP020432.1 coordinate 2,024,388, forward strand.
AAACAAAGAAAGAGAGGCCAATCTCAGAAGAAAAGGCGGTGAGAGAACCAGCCTGCCAACCAATATCTACAATTGGTAAATGGAGACCAGTAGTTTTAACCATCTGCTGGATATACTTAGTCACCATAGGAGCAAAAGCTGATATAATCCAACCAAAGCCAGTGAGTCCAACACCAGCTCGTAAGGCGCTAAAGAAAGCTCGCCTTGGATTGACCTTTAGAAAAAGGCTGACAATAAAAATCATAGCGGGTACAACAGTTGCTGCACCAAAAACTTCAAAGAATTTATGTAAAGCTTCTAGCATAAGTTCACCTTTATTAAATTATTAAGCGCTTACATTTACCCGTAAAAAAATGGGAGGTCCCATTTTTTCAAAAGATGGCTCTGCACTCACTAGCCAATTACTTATTGACAATATTTTGTGGCTTGCCATCAAAGAAGGCAATGATGTTGTCAGCTGCTTCTTCAGCCAAAGTTCTACGTCCCTCAATAGTACCTGTCCCAGCATGTGGACTCATGATAACATTATCAAGACTTCTCAAGCCTTCAGATACCTGTGGTTCATTCTCAAAAACATCTAATCCCGCACCCGCGATTTCACCTTCTTTCAGAGCTTCAATAAGTGCTTCTTCAGAAACGATTGGGCCTCTAGCAGCGTTGATTAAGTAGCTTCGATTTTTCATCTTAGCAAAAACATCTTTATTGAATTTGTGGATTGTTGATGGTAATGCTGGGGCGTGGATGGTTATGACATCAGCTGTTTCAATAAGCTGATCAAATTCGAGATAGGTTACACCAAGCTCTTTTTCCTTATCTTCAGGAAGTCGATAAACATCATTGTAAACAACAGTCATCCCAAATGCTTTAGCAAAATTTGCGACTGTCAAACCGATGCGTCCCATTCCGTAAATACCTAATGTTGAACCTTGCAAAGTCAAACCTTGATAACGTTGTTCGCTCGGATCAATCCACTCTCCACTTCTTACAATACTATCATAAAATGCAAGGCGCTTACTGGCAGCTAAAATTAAAGCAAAAGTCATTTCCGCTGTCGGAACTCGTACTGCTTGAGGGGAATTAGAGACTACAATTCCTTTTTCTTTAGCATACGCAGTATCTACATGATCAAAACCAACCGCATTTAAAGAAATAATTTGTAAGTTTTCACCTGCATCAATCATCTCTTTATCACCTTTTTGTCCCATGAGTAACCATCCGTCATATTCAGATAAATGCTCTAACACATAGTCACGTGAAAATGGGCGATCTTCTGAATAAGTAACATCAAATCGGTCCATAAGCTTTCTTAGACCTTCTTTAGGCACAATACCCGTTACTAAGATTTTTTTCTTGTCCATATTGTCTCCTTCTTAAATTTATTTTACTAATTGATAAAGAGCAACTTCGCCACGTCCGTTATTGGCTGAGAAAAGATAAGCTTTTCCATCTTTTTCAAAAGCTAAGACATTACTAGAAGCTGCTTTTGCATCTACTAATTCTGAAACCAAGTGCCCATCTACAAAGTGAAAAAGCCTTAATTCTGCTTTTTCTGATCGCCACCCGAATACGAAACAAGTCTGATTAAGTAAACGACCACTCCAAATAGCGTGACCAAATGGGGTTTTTTCAGGATAATGGAATAATTCTCGACCGAAATCTTCAGTGAAGATACGTAAACGATCTCCATGAAAACCTTGGATGATCACATACTCATCCTTACCATCCTGATTAATATCCACTTTCACCACATCGCTTGTCTCCTCATCGAAAAGCCGTTCTAATTGCCAGTCGCCTGTAGTAGAAAATTCTGGATAAGTGAGTTTGAGTACCCCTTCTACTGAAGTAATCAATGAATATCCTTCATCCTGAATGGCATAGTATCCATGATTTTTTAATAAAGTTTGAGGCAATTGTTGCAATCCTTCCAATGTATGGTTTTGAGTATTAAAACGAGCAACAAAAATTCGGCCTTTATCACTCCAATCCTCAGTGTAGGCTTTACTGTTAGCAATTGTACAACCTATAAAGTAAAGTTGATTTTCTTTACCTTTAATGAGATCAAAGCGATGTAAATACGGAAAATCAAATGCGTTACAAATGTCCCAATGATCTCCTTGAAAACTTGCATAAACAACCTGACAATCTTTGGCCTTAAACCCTGGGTAAAATTTCTGGGTTGCCAAAAAATCCATGGTTCCGGGAATTGGAATAATACTCATGGTACCTCCCACATCTTCCCAAACAACAATTTTTGCTAAATCGCTATTCAAATCATAAGCAAAGCAGGCTTGATCAACCTCTGAAGCTACTAATAAAAAATCATAGTCTTGATTTTGCAAACGACAAACTGAATAACAAGCTTCAAGTCTGTCTGACAATAATTTATTAATCTTCATTCTATCCTCCTTTGGTGAAGATAAAACTTGAGTTAACCGTTTAACTAATGGTGCAAAAAAATAAAAACATTTGAGTTAAGAGAGTTAGAGATGGTTCGTTAAAAGCTTACCTATTCTTAAGTTAAACGGTTAACTCATTTATAGTTCTATTATACTATCATTTTTTATAAAAGCAAGCGTTTACATAGTGTTTTTTGCTTTTTTATAAAAAAATGCTTGCTCTCGCAAACATTTTTAAAAAGATTGACGAATAACGATTTGATTTTTTACTTCTAGTAACCTTGCAGTAGTTGGTTCGTTTCCTTGACTAATTTTTTCAATTAAACATTGGGCAGCCAGACAACCAATGCCATATGAATCCTGTTTTATACAGGAAACGTTTGGTGTAAGCACCTGCATCCATTCTAAATCTTCGTAACTCCCAAGACCATAATCCTCAGGGTATCTGACCGTTGATTGATTTAATTTTTTCATAAAATTCAAAAGAGTTGGACCGTTCATCATTAAGAACCCTGGTTTTTGCTCTGAATGTTCAATAATATCAAGAATTCTCTGTGTGCTACCATCTTCAGTGATAATAATCAACTTATCAGGATTTGAACTGACCACTTCTTTAAAACCTTCGTAACGAAGCTCACGGGTTGAAATCCCTTCAATGGGATAAGTGACAAAATAGATGTCATGATACCCAGTTTCTTGCATTTTTTCAAGAAATATTTGAGTCGATTCTTTATTGTCGGATACTACAGTATCTACCTTAATATCTTTAGCTTGTCTATCAACCATGACAAGACGATCATTACTCAAAGTTTCTATAAATGAATGATTAGGATCTACAGAATCTAAAATAATTCCTGAAACGTTTTGCTGATTTAAACGGTTTAAATTTTCCAACTCAATGTCAATATCATTATCCGAGTTAGTAAAGTTAACCGAGTAACCAAATTGTTGACAAGTATCATGTATTCCCTTCATCACAGACGAAATAAATGGATTGGTAATATCAGCAATAACGACCCCAATAGTACGGGTATTTTTTGTAACTAAACTTTGAGCAATCTTACTTGGTTGATAACCAGTCTCCTTAATAGCTAAACGGATTTTTTCTTTCGTTTGCAGAGACATTTTCTTATAGTTCCCATTGAGATAATAGGAAACTGTAGCTTTTGACACACCTACTAAATTTGCAATATCACTAATGGTTACCTTCTCAAACATCTCTATTTCCTTATTCTAATTAGACTTAATTTATCCGTATTATATCATTTAATAAGAAAAATGAAAATAAGTGTTCTTATTGGAGAAGATTATAAAAAAGACAAACCCATTATCAAAGTTTGTCTTTCACTAGTATAATTAAGAGTTTGCTTTATCGTAACACTACTTCTTCTTGAAACTATCCCAATCTTTTAAGAAAGTTTCAATCCCTTTATCAGTAAGCGGGTGAGTAAATAGTGATGCAAATGTTTTATCTGGAATAGTGGCAATGTGCGCACCGCATTTAGCGACGCCCTCCACATGCGCCAATCCACGAATGCTAGCAGCAATAATCTCAGATTGGAAACCATAAAAATCAATAATGTGACGAAGGTCACGAATCAAAGCATAAGCATCTGTTCCAATATCTTCAAGACGACCCACAAAAGGACTAATAAAGGTTGCACCAGCTTTCATTGCCGAAAGCCCTTGAGCCACAGTAAATATTAATGTCACATTTGTCTTTATACCTTCTTTTGATAATTGTGAAACTGCTGCTAAACCTTCTTCAGTCATTGGAATTTTAACAACAACATTTGGTGACCACTTAGCGATTTCTCTAGCTTCGGTAACCATTTCATCACAAGTTAAACCTGTCACTTCTGCACTAACTGGACCATCAACGATTTGGCAAATTTCGTTAATAACTTCTTTAAAGTCACGCCCCTCACGTGAAATAATAGTAGGATTGGTAGTAACACCATCAACGATTCCTAAACGATTAAGACGACGAATTTCAGAAACATCGGCAGTATCTAAAAAGTATTTCATATTATTCTCCTTAATGTTCTTGTCCTTTTTGACCATAATAAGCATTTGGTCCATGCTTACGTAAATAGTGTTTATCCATAATATATTTTGGAGCTGGTTCAACACGTGGATTAATTTGTTCAGTGAAACGATTCATCTTGGCAACTTCTTCAAGAACGACTGAGTGATAAACTGCTTGTGCTGGATCTTTCCCCCAAGTAAATGGTCCATGATTACGTACAACAATACCAGGAACAGCCATTGGATCTAAATTCCGACGTTCAAATTCCTCTATAATAACACTACCTGTTTCTTTTTCATAAGCAGTGTTAACTTCATCTTCACTAAGTGACCTAGCACATGGTACTGGCCCATAAAAATAATCTGCATGTGTTGTTCCATAAAATGGAATATCGCGACCCGCTTGTGCCCAGCCAACTGCTTCTGTTGAATGAGTATGAACAATACCACCGACTTCTGGCCATGCTTTATAAAGTTGAACATGAGTTGGAAGATCAGATGATGGATTCAAATCCCCCTCCACTATATTTCCCTCTAAGTCTGTGACAACCATATTTTCAGGTGTCAATTGGTCATAGTCAACTCCTGAAGGTTTGATAACAATCAATCCTGCTTCGCGGTCAACTTCAGAAACGTTACCCCAAGTAAATTTAACTAAACCATGAACTGGTAGTGATTTATTAGCTTCACACACGCGTTCACGCATTTCTTGCAATGATTTTGCCATATTATTTCACTCCTGCTTTCTCCATTAATGGGTAAAGAAAATCTTGCGCCTCTTTAATGGCTGCACGTGTTTCCTCTACAGTCTCACAGTTCTCCGACCACATTTCAATCAAGAATGGACCATTATAATTTGTTTTCTTAATGACAGCAAACATTTCTTCCCAATCAACACACCCTTGACCAAATGGAACATCACGGAATTGACCTTTAGACGTTTCGGTAACAGCATAGGTATCTTTAATATGAAGCGCTGCAATTGAGCGATGTCCATTATAAAATTCACTCCAAAGATCATTATGCCATGCTGATACATTTCCAGTATCTGGGTAGACAAAGAGATAAGGAGAATCAATCTCTTTTTCCACAGCCAAATATTTCTCAATGGAATTCATAAATGGGTCATCCATAATCTCAATAGACAGAATAACTTGTGCTTCTTCGGCCCAAGTACAAGCTTGACGAAGATTCTTAATAAAGCGTGCACGTGTCTCTGGAGATTTTTCTTCATAGTACACATCATATCCTGCTAATTGAATATTACGAATACCAATATCTTGAGCAAAGACGATACATTTTTTCATCATATCCATCGCACGCGCTTCTTTCTCAGGATCATTAGATCCCATTGGGAAACGACGATGACCACTAAATGTAATTGTTGGAACACGAACTCCTGTCTCAAAAATAGCTTTGACCAACTCAAGGCGTTCTTCTTTTGACCACTCCAAACGTGCCAAACGTTCATCTGACTCATCAATGGATAATTCTACAAAATCAAATCCCAATTCTTTAGCAAATTGTAGGCGTTCTAACCAGTTAAAATGTTTTGGTGTTGCCTTCTCGTAAATTCCTATTGGACGTGTCATACATTACCCCCAAATACGTTTAATTTCATCCTTAAATGCACGTGCTGCTGCGGCTGGATCATCTGCCTCTGTAATACCACGACCCGCAATAAAAGTAAAGACATCAACACCTTCAAATAATTGAAGAGTATCAGTTGATAAACCACCAGTTACAGAAACTCGGAAGCCCATATCAATCAATTTTTTAACCTTATTAAGATCTTTTTCTCCCCATGTTTCGCCAGCAAGAAGCGCATCACGAGATTGGTGATAAATGGCTTGTGAAATACCTGCATCCAACCATTGTTGCGCTTGCTCATAAGTCCAATCACCATATAGTTCGATTTGAATTTCTCCACGATCGCCGCGTTCTTCTTTGATAGCTTTTAAGGCTGCTTCCATTGTTGGAATAGTAGCACAACAGATACAAGTCATCCAGTCTGCACCGCGAACAGCATTATTTTTAGCAACAGTCCCACCAGCATCAGCACATTTTGTATCAGCAACAATTATTTTGTCAGGGAAGAGACTGCGAAGGACCTCAACTAATTCACTACCTACTTGAAGAAGGCAAACAGTTCCAGCTTCAATAACATCAACTTCATGTCCTACTGATACGGCAGCTTTGATAGCTCCTTGTAAATCTGAGTGGTCAAGTGCAACTTGTAAATTTGGTAAACGTTTTGTCATGTTGTTTATTCTAAGGACCTGATAAAAATACTCACTTTATTTGTGGCAAAGAGTTTCTTATCACAGAGATTTTTTATAAGTCCTATCCTTTCTATTAATATCAGTTTATTGATTAGCTTTCTAAATCTAAACCTTCTAAATATGGGCTGTTTTTTGATTCCTCTACCATTGCAAGGACTTCTTTTGCTTCTTGGCATTCCGTCAAGCGCTGAATTGAATTTTCCAATTCAAAAAGGGCAATAATTTGAGGGATAGCAACAGAAGTATGAATAGCTGAACTTGTTGCAGCAAGTGCTAACAATACTGAGACTTCTTTGCCATCTGGAAAGACTACTGGCTCTGTTAATGTAATTAATGAAAATGCATCACGTTTTACGCCTGCTTCTGGACGAGCATGAGGCATCGCCATACCCGGCATAAGAATGTAGTACGGACCAAATTCCTCTGTAGATTCAATAATGGCATCGTAATATTCTGCATCAACAGCACCACTTTCAATTAATGGATCAATTGATAATTTGATTGCTTCTTTCCAATCGCTTGCAGATAATTTAAGACGAATTGAGTCATTTTCGATAAAGGCTTGTTTTAAATTCATGATTTCTCCTTAAAAGTCTAAAGATATGGGAGAGAAACTTTTGTCTCACTCCCTTTGTCTATTAACTTACAAAATTTCTTGTAGTTTTGTTTTTATTTCATTGTCATCCATAAGGTTGTCAAGACCTACTAAATGACCTTTTGTACGTCCGTCTAATTCATGGATAAGGTGGTTTGAAGCAACCACGATATCATAGTTCGCAGCTAAACCTTTTGCTTCTCCGACTGAGCAAGATGCTGACTCAAAGTTGCTAACGCCTAATTGACGAAGCGCATTTTCAACTTTCATTTTGATAACCATTGATGATCCCATGCCGTTTCCGCATGCTGTAAGAACTTTAACCATTTTTATTTCCTCCGTTATAAATTTCTATTATTCTGCAGGCGCATCACCACGATAGTATGCTTCTTTATCTTTAGATTTCATAAATTGAAGTTGTGGAATAGCTAAGAAGAAGAGACATACAATCACGTAACCAGCAATACCTAAATACTTGAAGATGTAACCAAATGCTAACCATGGGAATTCAAAGTCGATATTTCCATGATAACCACCTGCAAGTCCTAAAAGACCTACAGCAACAGCACCAAGTGCCACCTGAATAATACCTGAGATAAATGATAGAGCTACTGCTGCTTTCCAGCCACCACGTTTATCTGCATAAACAGCGATTGCCGCATTATCAAAGAATACTGGAACGAATCCTGTGATAATCAAGATTGGATTTTTGAAGACAACAAGTAGAGCGATTGTAATTAATTGACCAATCAAACCAAAAGCAAATCCTGAAAGAACTGCATTTGAAGAACCAAAACCATATGAAGCTGCAACGTCAACCGCTGGGAATGATCCTGGAAGAAGTTTGTTTGAGATACCTTGGAAGGCATTTGTCAATTCTGTAACGAACATGCGTACACCTTGCATCAAAATGAAAAGGTAAACTGAGAATGTCAATGATGTTTGAAGGATGTACATGAAGAAAGCTTGCTTAGTTGGTACAAATGCACCAGGTCCGATTAATTTAACATTAGACATAATGTCTGGACCAAGGACAGCTAAGATTCCTCCAAAGAAAACTAGCATCAATGTTGCTGATGCAACAACTGTATCATGGAAAATATTTAAGAATGTTGGTAATTTTAAGTTATCAAGATTTTCTTCTTTTTTACCGAAAAATGGCGCAACTTTATCAACAAACCAAATTGCAAATTGTTGTTGATGTCCGATGGCAAATCCGCCACCACCTGTAAGGCGTTGAGTTGCTTCAACGGTCATATTAGAACTTACCGCCCAATATAGACCACAAATGATACCAACAGCCCATGCACCAAAACCATTACGAAGTTGTGGAATCAAGAGCAGTACAAATACTGAAATTGTTGCAGCTTGTTGTACCATGATATGACCAGTAATAAAAAGAGTACGGACTTTAGTTACTTTACGAAGAGCAACCAAGAGAATGTTAATCCCAAAACCAATCAAGAGTGCTGTTGTTGCAACACTGATAAAGCCCATTGTTTCTAACTTAGCATTTGCTGATGCTAAACCAAAGTAAGGGTCAATAACAGCAGCTTCTAAATGAAATTTTTTAGCAAGAGCAACTAAGATTGGACGGAATGTATTAACCAATCCTCCTGCACCTACGTTCAAAATCAAATATCCAACGGTCGCTTTGATAAAACCAGCAAAGACATCATGAAGTGGTTTCTTCAATAAAAGATACCCAATGAGTACCAACAGACCTACGAAGAAGGCTGGATTCTGCAAGATATTTTGCGAGAACCAATTAAGGGGAGCTAGGAAGTTTTCCATAACTAAAGACCTCTCTTTATTTAAGTAATGTTTTTTTGTATCTTTATTATATTTTTTGTAAGCGTTTTAAAAAAGACCAAGAAGTACACACTTAAGTGTGCAAAATTGTGCTGAACCTAATTTACAAAAAAATCATGTATCCTAAGATACATGATTTTTTATATTTTTTAATGTAGACTCCTAATGATTTCTACACGCGTCACAAGACCATCGTGCATACTATCAACACGCAATGCAACGTTATTAATATAGACTACTGAACCAATAGCAACGTCCTTTTCCTCATCATTTAAATGACGAACAAGTAAGTCTCCTAAAGTTTCATTGGGTTGACAAGGTAGTTGAACCCTAGCTAAAATATTAGCTTTTTTGACTTTGTTATTAGCACGTAAAACAATGTTGCTTGACTCATCAAAATGGGTGAAAAGATATTTACGAACAGCAAACAAAATAGCAACTGAAGCAATCCCCATAAGGTAATCTGAAACACTACCATGTTCAATTACAAGTTGACGAGCTAAGGCAAACAATAACACTTCAATTAAAGTATCAGGGGAAGGTTTTGAAAACATTTTGATCAACTCAATCCCGACTGCTATTGTCATGGCGCGAGCAAGGAAAGTCTGGAACAACTTATCAACATTTTGATCAACAGACAACATGCTAAACAAATCATGAAAGAGTGCTAAACTAAAGAAAATAATAGCTGTTGCCAGAATAACTGACAAAGCAATCTCTAAATAATAAGCCACCTCTACAATAACATCTTGGAAAAATTTACGCATACAATCTCCTCTTTTATAAACTAATAACATTATAACATTTCGTCGTTAAAGTTACTAATTCAATGAAACAATAGTAACCGCCCCTCCATAAACCTTTTAATCAGTACTAACGAATGTTTGATTATACATTATGATATAATAAGCTTATTGGTAAATAAGTAGGAGGAAATGAAATATTGATTAATAAACGGTTAAGAACAATCTTCTTACTACATTATCTGTTAGCGCTACTACTTCTTATAGACATTATCTTTACGATTGATTTTATAATTCACACGTCAACAATTCCCAAAAATAGTCTATCATATATAGGTTATGGTCAAGGATTTGGTTGGTCTATGATTCTTATTAATTTGATAGCTCTACCTATTTGCTTCCTAGCAGAATTGTCAGCTGGTCTACTATTAAAATTAGAAATGCATAAGCAACATGGCTACTATCCTCTGGAACGCTTATTGATGACTGGTAGTATTCTAACAGTTGTATCGCTAGTATTATTACATACTTTGATTCACAATATCAATTCACTTCTTTTTTTATCAATTATAGTAGTTTTATTGATTTCTGGGAAGTCCTTAAGTCTTATTAGTATCTATCTATTAAAAAGAAAAAGTAAACATCAAAAAGTCTGACTGTACAGTCAGATTTTTAATATTAAATATTTGACCAAACAGACTCAAGAATGTTTGTTTGTTCACGACCAGGCCCTACTGAGAAAGTAGAAATACGAACACCAACCAATTCGCCAACACGGCGAACGTAATTACGTGCATTTTCTGGAAGATCATCTAAGCTACGGCAAGCTGTAATATCTTCAGACCAGCCCGGTAATTCTTCATAGATTGGTTTACAACGTTTTAGCTGTTCAAGGCTTGCTGGGTAATAGTCAATACGTTTCCCATCAAGGTCATAAGCCACACAAATTTTCACCGTATCAAGCCCTGAAAGAACATCAATTGAATTCAGAGAGAGGTTAGTAATACCTGATACTCGACGGCTGTGACGCATAACAACAGAATCAAACCATCCAACGCGACGAGGACGACCAGTCGTTGTACCATACTCTTTACCAATCTCACGAATACGGTCACCAACCTCATCAAAAAGTTCTGTTGGGAATGGTCCATCGCCAACACGGCTAGTGTAAGCTTTACATACACCTACCACTTTATTAATTTTACTTGGTCCAACTCCCGAACCAATTGTGACACCACCTGCTACTGGATTGGAAGATGTTACAAATGGGTATGTTCCTTGATCAATGTCGAGCATAACTCCTTGTGCTCCTTCAAAAAGAACACGTTTACCGGCATCAAGAGCATCATTTAAGATAACGGATGTATCAGTCACATATTGCTTAATTTGTTGACCATATTCATAATATTCTTCGAAAATATCATCAAATTCAAGAGGTGTACTGTCATACATTTTTTCAAATAAACGATTTTTCTCAGCTAAATTAATTTTCAAACGCTCAGCAAAAACTTCTCTATCAAGAAGGTCAGCAATACGGATACCGACACGCGCAGCCTTGTCCATGTAAGCTGGCCCAATTCCTTTGATGGTTGTTCCAATTTTATTATCACCTTTAGCATCTTCTTGTAGTTGGTCAAGCTTGATGTGGTATGGCAAGATAACATGCGCACGATCTGAAATACGAAGGTTATCCGTTGTTACACCTTCTCCGTGAAGATAAGCTAACTCTTTAACTAATGATTTCGGATTAACGACAACACCATTACCAATGACAGAAATTTTTTCTTTGAAGAAAATTCCTGAAGGAATTAAATGAAGTTTAAATTTTTTGTTATCAATAACGATAGTATGCCCAGCGTTATCACCACCTTGATAACGTGCAATTACTTCTGCGTCAGCAGATAAAAAATCTGTAATTTTACCTTTACCTTCGTCACCCCATTGGGTACCTACTACAACAACTGAAGTCATATTTATTTAACACTGAGTGAGCCTTTTTGGGACTCCCCAATCCTTTCTGGAAAAACATGGCAGGAATTTCACCTGCGAGTTTGTCTGACACCTTATTATAGCAAAAAATGTTTTTTTTGCCAAATTCCTCAAATATTATCGGAAAAAAAGAAAAAAATAATTATTAGAAGTGTAAAAAAACGGTAAAAAACTAACATTATAGTTGATAAAGAAATCTTGAAATTTACTGATACCAGCATTCTTAACAATAAAAAAATTCAACAATCTTTTTATTAGAGTCGTTGAATTTTAAATTATCAATAACAGTTATCACAAGTCAGATATCATATCTATATTAATGATATTTACTATTAGCTTTTCATGAAGTAACTAGTTATCTCTAGCCTGTAGCTCTTCTTTTGTAACTAATTTATAATCTTTAAAAACAATGCCTCCAAAATAGCCTGCTAGTAAAGATAGGATAATACAACCTAGAGCGGTTATTAGTACTTTTATCATTGGGTTATAGGCAAACATGACAGCAAATCCTGCAATTGGTGTCGCTGTTCCAGGAGTATCATTAACTAATTTCATCAAGGCAATTAAAATACCACAAGCTGCACCACCAACAAAATTAGTGACATAGATTGGAATAGGGTTAGCTGAAGTCACGTCAGCTTGAGTTAGAGGCTCAACAGCAAAAGCTATATTATCTTTACGACTTCCAAGTTTTAATTTATGGAAAAGTACACCATTCATAAATGACGAACCAAAGACAGACAAGGCTCCTATAGCCATAGGCATTCCGGTTAATCCTAGCATAGCTGTCAATGCCATAGAAGAAAGTGGTGCTGTCGCCACTACTACAATTGTCCCGCCAAGTATAACCCCCATTAAAATAGGGTTGCTATGAGCACCTGATGTTAAGATATCTCCAATGGTGAGCAAAGTGCTATTAATAAGCGGCGTCAACAGTTTGGCCACAAGACGTGTTAATGGTGCACCAATAATAATAATTGAAATAAGATCTAAACCACCAGGAATATTTCTTTCCATCCACTTAACAAGAAATCCCACTAAATATCCTGCAAGGAAACCAGGAATAATACCTGTTCCAGAAACAGATAAACCAATTAAAACTGCGTATCCTGGGGTTACACCAATAGCAATAGTAACCAATATAGCTGCAGCTACACCAGAAAGTGAACCATTAGCACCACCCACTTCACTTAAAAATTGAAATCCCAAAACTTTACCAAAGAAAGAATCTTGAAAAGCTTCTACAAGGAAGGATGCACAAGCCGCAGATGCCAATGCTCCCATTGCTTTTGTTCCGTAGGGTGCTTTATAATTAAATAAAGTGAAAATCGCTAATACAAGTATTAAAAGACTGGTCCCAATAATGATATTCATAAATATACTCCCGCTAAAAATAGTTAAGTTTTTTATTCTCAGTGTCTGTGTACTACTGCTTCAATTTCAATAAAGGCGCCTTTAGGTAATACTGAAACTTAATTGTACTACGAACTGGATAAGGTGCAACAAAGAAGTCCGACATAATTATTAGGCTTATCTCATGGATTACTCCTTAGTTGCTAATATAATCACATTTTACCTAAAAGCATAACCATAGTCAATAATAATTTTTTATTTTCTTAACTTTTTTTTATTACGATAATTTTTTATTACATTAATCTTTTAAAATAGTCTGATATTGTCTTTTAACCATAAATATATTACTATAATAGTAAGATTAGCATAGAGGAACTACGATATGGATAAAGAAAAATTAGACTATTGGAAGACGATAATAACGTTTCTCCATAATGTTTTAGGTGATAATTACGAAATTGTTTTGCATGTAGTAGATGAAAATGATATCTATATTGGTGAGTTGGTTAATAGTCACATTAGTGGACGAACCATAAGTTCACCTCTAACGACTTTCGCCCTTGATTTAATCAAGAATAAAGTTTATAAGGAAAAAGATTTTGTTACTAACTATAAGGCGATTGTCAGCCCTCTCAATAAAGAAGTTCGTGGATCTACTTTCTTCATCAAGAATGCTCAAAATGAACTTGAAGGGATGTTATGTATCAACCTTGATATTTCTGCATACCAAAATATTGCTTTGGATATTCTAGACTTAGTTAATTTAAATGTTAACAAAATACTATCTAAGTCCCCTCAAAAAATTTCTCTCCCTCAACAGGAGGAACCTGTAGAAGTTCTATCAGGCAATATTCAGGATATTATTAGTGAGATTGTTGATCCTAGTCTTTTAAATCAGAATATTCATTTAAGTCAAGAAGTTAAGGTAGAAATTGTTTCTAAACTTCACGAAAAAGGTGTATTCCAATTAAAAGGTGCCGTTTCAAAGGTCGCTGAAGTTCTCAACATCTCCGAACCAAGCGTCTATCGTTATCTTAAAAAAATTGAAACTCATTAACTCTAAAGCTCTTTTTAACTTATAGATTAATAAGATTGGACTCAAAAGTTCAATCTTTTATTTTTTATGACACCAGTATAAGATTATTTTAGTTTTCTGTGCCGTAAAACTTAGTTTTTATTATTTTTTTGATAAACTAGTATCATCTGTTACTAGGAGGAATGTTGTCGTGATTATCGATCAACTGTTACAAAGAAGCCACTCTCATCTACCGATTCTACAAGCTACATTTGGCTTAGAGAGAGAAAGCCTTCGTATTCACCAACCCACTCAAAGGGTTGCTCAAACACCCCATCCCAAAACATTAGGGAGTCGTAACTATCATCCTTATATCCAAACGGATTATAGTGAACCTCAATTAGAACTCATTACACCTATTGCAAAGGATAGCCAAGAAGCCATTCGATTTTTGAAAGCTATAAGTGATGTCGCTGGACGATCTATCAACCACGATGAATACTTATGGCCGCTTTCTATGCCACCCAAAGTGAGGGAAGAAGACATACAGATTGCCCAATTAGAGGATGCTTTTGAATATGATTATCGCAAATATTTGGAGAAAACTTATGGAAAACTAATACAATCCATCTCTGGAATTCACTATAATCTCGGTTTAGGTCAAGAGTTATTAACTTCTCTCTTTGAATTGAGTCAAGCAGATAATGCTATTGATTTTCAGAACCAGCTTTACATGAAATTGTCTCAAAATTTTTTACGTTACCGTTGGTTACTAACTTATCTATACGGAGCGAGCCCAGTAGCTGAAGAAGACTTTTTAAATCAGAAACTTAATAACCCTGTCCGGTCACTTAGAAATAGTCACTTAGGCTATGTGAATCATAAAGATATTCGTATTTCTTATACTAGCTTGAAGGATTATGTCAACGATCTAGAAAATGCTGTAAAAAGTGGGCAATTGATTGCTGAGAAAGAATTTTATTCACCTGTTCGTCTCCGTGGTAGTAAGTCCTGTCGTAATTATTTAGAAAAAGGAATTACATATTTAGAATTTCGCACTTTTGATCTCAACCCATTTAGCCCAATCGGTATAACGCAGGAAACTGTTGATACTGTTCACCTTTTCTTATTGGCGCTTTTGTGGATAGATTCTAGTAGTCATATTGACCAAGATATCAAGGAAGCCAATAGATTAAATGACCTTATAGCACTCAGTCATCCATTAGAAAAATTACCTAATCAAGCACCAGTTTCTGACTTAGTGGATGCTATGCAATCTGTTATCCAACATTTTAACTTACCACCTTACTATCAAGACCTATTGGAATCTGTAAAAAGGCAAATTCAGTCACCTAAATTAACGGTAGCTGGTCAACTTTTAGAAATGATTGAAGGACTTTCCTTAGAAACATTTGGACAAAGACAAGGACAAATTTATCACGATTATGCTTGGGAAGCTCCCTACGCCTTAAAGGGATATGAAACGATGGAACTTTCTACCCAATTGCTACTATTTGACGTTATCCAAAAAGGAGTCAACTTCGAAGTACTGGATGAACAAGATCAATTCCTAAAATTATGGCACAATAGTCATATTGAGTACGTTAAAAATGGTAATATGACCTCAAAAGATAACTATATTGTACCGCTCGCTATGGCTAACAAAGTTGTTACAAAAAAAATCCTAGATGAAAAGCATTTCCCAACTCCTTTTGGAGATGAATTTACTGACCGTAAAGAGGCACTTAACTATTTTTCACAAATCCAAGATAAACCAATCGTCGTTAAGCCAAAATCTACAAACTTTGGTTTAGGCATTTCTATTTTTAAAACATCAGCTAACTTAGCTTCTTATGAAAAAGCAATTGACATTGCTTTTGCCGAAGATAGCGCTATTCTTGTGGAAGAATATATTGAGGGTACCGAATACCGTTTCTTCGTCCTTGAGGGGGACTGTATTGCTGTATTGCTTAGGGTAGCAGCTAATGTCGTTGGAGATGGTATTCATACTATTAGTCAGCTAGTTAAACTTAAAAACCAAAACCCTCTCAGAGGCTATGATCATCGCTCTCCTCTAGAGGTTATTGAGCTCGGAGAAGTAGAACAGTTAATGTTGGAACAACAAGGATACACTGTTAACAGTATCCCTCCAGAAGGAACAAAAATAGAACTTCGCCGTAATTCTAATATTTCCACTGGCGGTGACTCTATAGATGTAACAAATACAATGGATCCTACATATAAACAACTAGCAGCTGAGATGGCAGAGGCTATGGGGGCTTGGGTTTGTGGAGTTGATTTAATTATTCCTAATGCCACTCAAGCATACTCAAAAGATAAGAAAAATGCTACTTGCATTGAACTAAACTTTAACCCATTGATGTATATGCACACCTACTGTCAAGAGGGGCCTGGTCAATCTATTACACCTCGAATTTTGGCTAAACTGTTCCCAGAATTATAACTAAAAAGAGTTCCTTAGGCTAAGCTTAAGGAATTTTTGGTTAAAATAAAGTTATCCCTTGTCATCACTAGTTCATTTAAGATAAAATATTAACAACTACAGAAAGTTAGGTTAAATATTATTATGGTTAAAAAACGCTATTCCAAAAATTCTCATAATCTAATAACATTACTTGGTATTGTTGTTCTTGCTTCCCTGATTTCAGACTTTTGGAGTGAGGTGATTGCTACTCTGTTAATTATTGGTGGTGGTTATTGTGCCTATTACGTTTATGATAAAAAGCGTCTTAAATGTTTTACATCAAACCAACGTATTGAAGCTTTAAAATCCGATATTAAAGAGACTGACCAAGACATTAGACACTTGGAAATTTTAAAAAAAGACAATCGTTCTAAGGAATATATCAAATTAGCACATCAAATATTACCTCAATTGGACCTAATTCGTAATGAAGCAAACCAACTACAAAAAGCCATTGAGCCTAATATCTATAAACGTATCACCAAAAAAGCAAATACATTTAGTAATGAGATTAACGAACAATTAATAAAGCTACATGCCTCTCCAGAACTAGAACCTATTTCTGATCAGGAAGATGAAATGATACGCATTGCTCCGGAATTAAAACCGTTCTATCACAATATTCAAGATGATCACTATGCTATCTTAAAAAAGATTGAAGAGGCAGATAACAAAGCTGAATTAGCAGCAATTCATCAAGCCAATATGAAACGTTTTACAGATGTTCTGGCTGGCTACATCAGAATCAAACAATCTCCTAAAAATTTTAACAATGCTAAGGAACGCCTAGAACAAGCATTACAAGCAATTAAAAAATTTAATTTAGATTTAGATGAAACGCTGCGCCAATTGAATGAAAGTGATATGAAAGATTTTGACGTTAGCCTAAGAATGATGCAAGACGAAAGGAACAATAAATGAGCGATACCTTTAATTTTGATATTGACCAAATTGCAGACAATGCTATCACTAAAACAGATAAAACAACAGAAATTATTTCCAACCAGACAACAAGCCAAACTGGGCAAATTGCCTTTTTTGAAAAACTAACACCAGCACAAAAGTCTGCTATCTCTGAAAAAACACCAGCTTTGGTAGATACTTTTGTCGGTGACCAAAATGCGCTCCTTGATTTTGGACAATCCGCAGTAGAAGGCGTTAATACTACTGTTAATCATATCTTGTCTGAGCAGAAAAAAATTCAAATTCCTCAAGTTGATGATTTACTAAAAAATGCTAATCGCGAACTAAATGGATTTATTGCCAAATATAAAGATGCTACTCCGGCAGAATTAGAGAAAAAACCAAACTTGATTCAAAAATTATTCAAACAAAGCAAGACCTCGCTACAGGAATTTTATTTTGACTCACAAAACATCGAGCAAAAAATGGATATGATGGCAGCAAATGTTGTCAAACAAGAAGATACTTTGGCAAGAAATATCGTCTCTGCTGAAATGCTCATTGAAGATAATACTAAATCTATTGAAAATTTGGTTGGAGTTATTGCTTTTATTGAATCGAGTCAAGCCGAGGCTGCCAATCGTGCAAGCCACTTACAACAAGAAATTCTAGCATTAGATAGCCAAACGTCCGAATATCAAATTAAAAGTAACCAATTAGCCCGAATGACTGAAGTTATCAATACCCTCGAACAGCAACATACGGAATATGTCAGCCGTCTCTACGTTGCATGGGCAACAACACCACAGATGCGAAACTTGGTCAAAGTATCGTCAGATATGCGTCAGAAACTTGGTATGTTACGTCGAAATACCATTCCAACAATGAAACTCTCAATCGCTCAGTTAGGCATGATGCAACAATCTGTCAAATCCGGTGTCACTGCTGATGCTATTGTCAACGCTAATAATGCAGCATTGCAAATGCTGGCTGAAACTAGTAAAGAAGCGATTCCGATGTTAGAGAAGACCGCACAAAGCCCCACTGTTTCTATTAAATCTGTCACTGCATTAGCTGAAAGCTTAGTGGCTCAAAATAATGGTATTATCGCTGCCATAGACAAAGGACGTAAGGAACGTGCCCAATTAGAATCTGCTGTTATTAAATCGGCTGAAACAATCAATGATTCTGTCAAAATTCGTGATAAAAAAATAGTTGAAGCCTTACTCAACGAAGGTAAATCTACCCAAGAAAAAGTTGATGAGTCTTAACTTACTATCATATCCACTATATAAAAACGATACTGTAAAACACAGTATCGTTTTTATATCATTAATTTATACCGTTTTCATCTATATTTTCCTGACTATCTCCAATGCAAAATAAGCCTTTTATGCTATAATATGACTTATGGATAAAATTATAAAATCAATTTCAACTTCCGGTTCTTTCCGGGCCTATGTCCTTGATTGTACAGAAACTGTAAGAACAGCTCAAGAAAAACATCAGACACTTTCAAGTTCTACTGTAGCTCTTGGGAGAACATTAATTGCAAATCAAATTTTAGCAGCAAATCAAAAAGGAAATAGTAAAGTAACTGTCAAGGTTATTGGAGATAGCTCTTTTGGTCATATTATTTCTGTAGCTGATACTAAAGGAAATGTTAAAGGTTACATCCAAAATACGGGTGTTGATATCAAGAAAACAGCTACTGGAGAGGTCTTAGTTGGACCTTTCATGGGGAATGGACACTTTGTCGTTATTACCGATTACGGAACTGGGCAACCTTACACTTCAACAACTCCACTAATTACAGGAGAAATTGGAGAAGATTTTGCTTATTATTTAACCGAAAGTGAGCAAACACCTTCTGCCGTCGGTTTAAATGTCCTCTTAGATGACGAGGATAAGGTTAAAGTTGCAGGTGGATTCATGCTTCAGGTGCTACCAGGTGCTTCTGACGAAGAAATTTCTCGCTATGAAAAACGCATTCAGGAGATGCCTTCTATTTCAAGTCTGCTAGAGTCTGAAAATCATATAGAATCTCTCCTTTCAGCTATTTACGGAGAAGACGACTACAAGCGCTTATCGGAAGACTCTTTAGCCTTCTATTGTGACTGTTCAAAAGAACGTTTTGAAGCCGCTCTATTGACTTTAGGAACTAAAGAATTGCAAGCCATGAAGGATGAAGATAAAGGTGTTGAAATTACTTGTCAATTTTGCAACCAGACTTACTATTTCACAGAAGAAGATTTGGAGAAGATAATTAATGACTCAATTAAATAGTTCATTTATGATTGGGAAGGTTGAAATTCCTCATCGTACCGTACTAGCACCGATGGCAGGTATTACTAATTCTGCTTTTCGTACTATCGCTAAAGAATTTGGTGCTGGTCTCGTTGTTATGGAAATGATTTCTGAGAAAGGGTTACTTTATAACAACGAAAAGACCTTACATATGCTCCATATCGATGAAAATGAACATCCTATGTCAATTCAACTATTTGGTGGCGATGCAGAAGGCTTAAAACGTGCAGCTGACTTTATCCAAAATAATACGAAAGCAGATATCGTAGACATCAATATGGGATGTCCAGTTAACAAAGTTGTTAAAAACGAAGCTGGAGCTAAATGGTTACGTGACCCTGAAAAAATTTATCATATTGTTAAAGAGGTAACGTCTGTACTTGACATTCCATTAACAGTAAAAATGCGTACAGGATGGTCTGACTCATCTAATGCTGTAGAAAATGCACTCGCTGCCGAATCTGCTGGTGTATCTGCACTTGCTATGCACGGTCGAACACGTGAACAAATGTATACTGGCACGTGTGACCATGAAACACTTGGCAAGGTCGCTAAAGCTGTTACTAGTATTCCTTTTATTGCCAATGGTGACATTCGTACTGTTCACGATGCCAAATTTATGATTGAAGAGATTGGAGCTGACGCTATAATGGTTGGACGTGGTGCTCGTAGCAATCCTTACATCTTTACACAAATTAATCATTTCTTTGAAACAGGCGAAATCCTTCCCGACCTACCATTTGAGAAGATGTTAGATGTTGCCGAGGATCATCTCACTCGACTAGTTAATTTAAAAGGTGAAACTATTGCCGTTCGTGAATTTCGAGGGTTAGCACCTCATTATCTACGTGGAAAATCAGGCGCAGCAAAAATTAGAGGAGCTGTTTCACGTGCAGAAACACTAGCAGAAGTTCAAGAACTTTTTGCAGGTTTACGCTAAATCAAAAACAGTCCTTTGACTGTTTTTTCCTATCTCTGTACAAATTTAGCATAAATCATTGTGTAATGAAAACTCAAAAGTATAACAAATTATTTTAGTATAACAGAATTAAGGAGAATTATGTTGATTGTTTTAGCTGGAACCATTGGAGCAGGTAAAAGCTCCCTTGCAGCTGCTCTAGGACAACACCTAGGGACAGATGTTTTCTATGAGGCGGTTGATAATAACCCAGTTTTAGATCTTTACTATCAAGATCCCAAAAAATATGCTTTTTTACTACAAATATTCTTTTTAAATAAACGATTCCAATCTATAAAAGAAGCCTATAAGGCTAACAACAATGTTTTGGATCGTTCTATTTTTGAAGATGAACTATTCCTCACTCTAAATTTTAAGAATGGAAATGTGACTAAAACAGAGCTAGATATCTATAAAGAACTTCTTGCAAATATGTTGGAAGAATTAGAAGGTATGCCTAAGAAGAGACCTGATTTGCTAGTCTACATTGATGTTTCATTTGATAAAATGTTAGAACGTATTGACAAACGAGGACGCAGCTTTGAGCAAGTAGATTCTAACCCAGAATTATACGACTACTACAAACAAGTCCACTCTGAATATCCAGAATGGTATGAAAATTACGACGTTTCACCTAAAATTCGGATCGATGGTAACAAACTTGATTTCGTCAAAAATCCAGAGGATCTTCAACACGTCCTTGACACTATTGATTCCGAATTGCAAAAACTTGATTTACTATAATTAGGTGATATCTATGATTATAAGACCTGTCCTACCCTCAGATGCTAAAGAATTACTTGCTATCTATGCTCCCTACGTTACTGACACTACAATAACGTTTGAATACGATATTCCTAGTATATCGGAATTCACTAATCGTATCAAAAATATCAGCAAATCTTTCCCATATTTAGTTGCTGAAGAAAATGGGAAAATATTAGGTTATGCATATGCTTCAACTTACTACGCTAGAGCTTCCTATGACTGGACTTGCGAGCTTTCTATTTACCTTGATAAAGATGTACGTAGCAAAAAAATTGGTAGCCAACTATATGATACATTGGAGAAAGAATTAGTTAACCAAGGGTATGTTAATCTACTCGCTTGTATCAGTTTACCAAATGATATAAGCATTGCATTCCACAAAAAAAGAGGATTTAATCAAGTCGCACATTTCCCAAAAATCGGGTTTAAATTTGAACAATGGCATGACATTGTATGGTTACAAAAGCGATTGAAATCTTAAGGTAATCTTTAGATTTATTTTAAGTTAGCAAAAGATTAGGATATTATAATATATTTATCCTAAAATTTTTCAACGACTTTCAGTCGTACCTATATCTACAAGTGCAATTGTTAGATATAGATCCTTTTACTTTTCATAAATCTATAAGAAAATGTCCAAAATATTTTGGACATTTTCTTTTTATATTAAAATTCCAGTACCCATCGGTACTGGAATGTTTTATGATTTTGCAATATCAAATTTCAATTTGCCTTTGGATACGCCAATCTTAATTACTTGCCCCTCTTTCACTTGATTTGCCAATAGTAGTTCTGATAAATGATCCTCTACTTGCGTTTGAATAGTTCTACGCAGTGGACGAGCACCCATTTCTATATCATAGCCATCCTCTGCCAAGTGTTTCAAGGCTGAAGGCTGGAATTTCAGATCCATACCTTTATCTTTAAGCGCTAAAATTAAAGGTTTAACCATAATTTTCACAACTTCACGCATATTATCTTGACTGAGACTATGGAATACAACTTTCTCATCAATACGATTGATAAACTCTGGTCGATAAGCTTTTTTAAGCTCCTCCATAATACGTTTTTGCATAGCAGTATAATCATGGCTGATATCCTTAGCTCCAAAACCAACTGTTTTATCGTCACGTAATGCAGTTGCTCCTAAATTAGAAGTCATAATGATTATAGTATTTGAAAAGTCAACTTTTCGTCCTCGACTATCTGTTAAAACGCCATCATCAAGCACTTGTAATAATACATTAAAAATATCTGGATGAGCTTTTTCAACTTCATCAAAAAGTAAAACTGAATATGGTTTATTGCGTACTTTTTCAGTCAGCTCTCCTCCTTCATCATAACCAACATAACCTGGAGGTGCCCCATTCAGGCGAGAAGCTGCGAATTTTTCCATATATTCCGACATATCAAAACGAATTAGGGCTGATTCATCATCAAACAACACTTCTGCCAAGGCTTTTGCTAACTCTGTCTTACCAACACCAGTTGGTCCCAAGAACATAAAGGAACCAATAGGACGCTTACCAGTACGAATGCCAGATTGATTGCGACGGATAGCACGACTAATGGCAGTAACTGCATCATCTTGACCGATAACACGTTTATGCAATTCTTTTTCTAAATTGAGGTATTTTTTACTATCAGCTTGTGTCAATTTTTCAACAGGAATACCAGATAGACGGCTGAGAGTTGCCATAATATGATCTTCGGTTACGGCAATAGGCTTATGCTTTTTATCCTTATGACTTGCTTTTAGAGCTTTAGAAGCAGATTTCATATCATCATCTAAAATAGCTTGGTCAACTTCTGTTAAAAGCGATGGAGCATTTTTCTTAATCATCATTTGCACAGTGGCAGAAGCTTCATCAAGTAAGTCTATAGCTGAGTCTGGTAAATTCTTACTTGTCAAATAACGATGAGCCACTTTTACAGCAGTCATAACTGCTTCATCTGAAATGGTAACATTATGAAAGGCTTCATACGCTGGCTTCAATCCAAGTAGAATTTCATATGCGTCTTCAAGATTTGGTTCTTCTACTAAAACTTTTGCAAAGCGACGAGATAAAGCAGCATCTTTTTCAATATGCTTTTGATATTCCTCTTGAGTTGTTGCTCCAATAGTGCGTAAAGTGCCTCGAGCCAAAGCTGGTTTTAAAATATTAGCAGCATCAAGTGTGCTATCAATACCAGAGCCAGAACCCATAATAGTATGCAGTTCATCAATGAAAAGAATAATATGACCGTCTTCTTCAATATCTGCAATGATTTGATTCATACGTTCCTCAAAATCACCACGAAAACGAGTTCCAGCAACAACGCTCATCATATCTAACTCTAGAACACGCATATCTCTAAGCTCATAAGGAATATTTCCATTAGCAATACGTTGTGCTAGACCGTACGCCAAAGCTGTTTTACCGACACCCGCATCTCCAACTAAGACAGGATTATTCTTTGTTTTACGACTTAAGACTTGGACCATACGTGAAATTTCTTTATCACGCCCAATAACAGGTTCAATTTCCCCATCAACCGCCATCTGTGATAAATCACGTGTGAAATCAGCTAAATCACCAGCAGTACTTGGTGGTTTCATCATATCAGAAAAAGAAGCACCCGACTTTGCTTTTTTAGGATTACGTAATTCATAAATTGCTTTGATATCATCTTTTGTAAAACCGGCATGACGTTCTAGAGCCTTACGTAAATCAACCATACGAACTGATTCACCATCGTCTTGACCTCTAAAGCCAACTAATTCTAAGATACGTGTGGCTAATAAATCTTTATTAACCAACATAGCAAGCAAGACATGTTCAGTACCCACATCTTCAGCTCCTACTACGATACTAATATTTTCTGCTAACTTTAAGATCTTTTTCAAAGCTGGTGATTGCTCTAAAAATTGATAATTGGTAATCTCTTCTTTCGGTGCTCTACCTAAAGCTAAAATTGTTGCTGCTTCGTACTCTTCAATTGCAACTTCAGACTCATATTCAGCAAATGTCAAACCAGCTACTGAATCATGAACTAAAACCATTGCTAAAAGAAGATGCCAGCTTTCTAAATAGTGACTTTCATAGCGTGCTGCTTGAAATTGCGCCAATCTGAATACTTCTTGTAATTTTATGGAATAATGACTCATAAATGGAATCCTTTTCTATCTAATCGTTGTAATAATTTACGGAGCATACGAGCTCTAATAACAGAGGCTTGCTCTCCTAAGACGTCATCACCTGATGTCGCCAGAATCAAATTTCCTTCACGTTCTGTAATTATCTCTTCATCGAATAATAATTGAATCAAATCATCAAAGACTTGTTCACTGATACGCTCGCCAATCGTTGATAACATATTTCCAAATAATTGGTGTTGGTCAGAAAAATGAACCTTAGCAATGCGGATGTAACCTCCACCACCTCGTTTACTCTCAACCACATAACCACGGCTTTCAGTAAACCGTGTCTTAATGACATAATTAATCTGACTAGGAACAACTTGAAAAGTATCAGCTAAATTGGAACGCTTTATTTCAGCAATTCCTGATTGTTCTAATAATGATTTTATATATTCTTCAATATTATCGGAAGTATTTTTTATGGCCACAAATTCACTCCTTCCTCTTTGACTATAACTGACTATTATTATATCAAATTTTTAAAAGATACGGAAATGAAATCTATCTAAGGATAGTAAAACTAGAATGACCGCGGATTTTAGTTGTCATTACTAGCAAGATAAGATAAAATGGAATAATACCATAGAAAGGTTTTATTTAATGAATTACATTATTACATTTTTGATTTCAATGATTCCCTTAGTGGAACTACGAGGAGCTGTGCCATTTGCAATCGCTAATGGAATACCTTTGTGGGAAGCGCTAGCTATCGGTGTTGTTGGAAACATGCTACCTGTACCTATCATCTTCTTCTTTGCTCGCAAAGTTCTAGAATGGGGAGCAGATAAACCTTATACTGGTAAGTTTTTCACATGGTGCCTTAAAAAAGGACATAGCGGTGGTCAAAAACTTGAAAAAGTAGCTGGAGAAAAAGGATTGTTTATTGCCTTGCTATTGTTTGTAGGCATTCCCTTACCCGGAACAGGAGCATGGACTGGCACACTTGCAGCTAGCCTTCTAGATTGGGAATTTAAACATAGTGTTATTGCTGTTATGCTAGGTGTTATACTAGCTGGATGCATCATGGGAACATTATCCATTATCGGCTTCAACCTATTCTAGAAAAGTTAAGGTGAGATGACTGTCTCTCCTTTTTAATATTTGCCAATCCACCAATTCGATAGCAAAATAAGACACTTGACTTAAGCCAAGTGTCTTATTTTAAAATATATTTACTGACAACATTTTGCTGCCAAATTATAATATAAAGCGAGTGTTAATTATTTTTCAAGTGCTGCTGCCATTGTAGCTGCAACTTCTGCTTCAAAGTCGTTAGAAGCTTTCTCAATACCTTCTCCAACTTCAAAACGTACGAAAGCAACTGCTTTAGCATTTACTGACTCAAGATAAGCTTCAACTGTTTTGCTATCATCCATGATGTAAACTTGAGCAAGGAGTGTGTACTCTTGGTCAACTTTAGTGTTGTCAAGCATGAAACGATCCATTTTACCTGGAACGATTTTATCCCAGATTTTTTCTGGTTTACCTTCTGCAGCTAATTCTGCTTTGATGTCTTCTTCTGCTTGGGCAATAACTTCATCAGTCAATTGAGCTTTTGATCCATATTTAAGGAATGGAAGAGCTGGTTTGTTAACCATAGCACGACTCTCGTTGTCTTGCTCAATTTTGTGGTTCAACTGTGCTAATTCATCATGAACAAATTGTGCATCAAGTTCAGTATATGAAAGAACAGTTGGCTTCATAGCTGCAACGTGCATTGATACTTGTTTAGCAAGTGCATCGTCGCCACCTTCAACAACAGTAATTACTCCGATACGTCCACCATTATGTTGGTATGCACCAAAATGTTGCTCATCAGTTTTTTCAACTAAAGCGAAGCGACGGAATGAAATTTTTTCACCAATTGTAGCAGTTGCAGTTACAAATGCTTGTTCTAAAGTTTCACCTGAAGGCATTGTTAAAGCAAGTGCTTCTTCATTGTTTGAAGGACGTCCTTCTGCAATAACTTTAGCAGTTTCATTAACTAATGTTACAAATTGGTCGTTTTTAGCAACAAAGTCAGTCTCAGCGTTAACTTCAATAACTGCTGCAACGTTACCATCAACATAAACACCTGTTAAACCTTCAGCAGCAACACGGTCTGCTTTTTTAGCTGCTTTAGCCATACCTTTTTCGCGAAGTAATTCAATCGCTTTATCAAGGTCACCATCAGTTTCTACTAATGCTTTTTTAGCGTCCATAACGCCTGCACCTGATTTTTCACGCAATTCTTTTACAAGTTTAGCTGTGATTTCTGCCATTTTCGTTCTCCTCTTAATTTCAAATAATGATTAAAAAAACGAGACAGAGCGGTTTGCATCTGCCCCGTTTTAGGATTTACAATAAATTAAATATTAGTCGTTGTTTGATCCTTCAACTACTTCAACGATTTCTTCAATTGAATCTGCTTGTGCTTCTTGAGCGAAGTCAACGTCAGCATCTTCACCTTGACGACCTTCAATAACTGCATCAGCTAATTTAGAAGTAATTAATTTAACGGCGCGAATAGCGTCATCGTTTGCTGGGATGATAACATCGATATCATCTGGATCAGCGTTAGTGTCAACCATAGCTACAACTGGAATACCAAGTTTTTTAGCTTCTTTAACAGCGATTTGCTCTTTATGTGGGTCAACAACATACATTACATCTGGGATGCGTGGCATATCTTCGATACCACCCAAGAATTTTTCAAGACGTGCACGTTGTTTGTTTAACAATGCAACTTCTTTCTTAGGAAGAAGTTCAAAAGTTCCTTCTTCTTCCATACGTTTGATTTCTTTCAAACGAGCAATACGTTTTTGGATAGTTCCCCAGTTAGTAAGAGTTCCACCTAACCAACGGTGGTTAATGAAGTATTGACCAGCACGTTTAGCTTCTTCAGCAACAGCCTCAGCTGCTTGTTTCTTAGTACCAACAAACAAGATAACTGCATCGTTTGCTGCAGCATCACGAACAAATTCGTAAGCTTGGTCAGCTAATTTTACAGTTTGTTGAAGGTCGATAACGTGGATACCATTACGTTCTGTGAAGATGTACTTAGCCATCTTAGGGTTCCAGCGACGAGTTTGGTGACCAAAGTGAACACCAGCCTCAAGAAGTTGTTTCATTGAAATTACTGCCATGAGTAAGTTCTCCTTTAAAAATGTTTTTTCCTCTCTCAGACTTCGACTTGCAGCCTAACCTTTCGGCAACAAGACCACAATTGATCTAAGATGAGTATTTGTCACTTTAAGCAACTATAGTAGTTTATCAAAAAAAGTTAGATTTGACAAGCTATAAAATCTTCCACTCTATTAGAAAAATCATACTTTTCTTAGAAAAATGTAAACGTTTTTATTGGAGATTTAAAAGTATTTCGTTTATAATTAGGCTATTAAAAAATAAAGGAGGACATTATTATGTCATTAGTCGGAAAAGAAATTATTGAATTTTCAGCTCAAGCTTATCACGATGGAAAATTCATCACTGTTACAAATGAAGACGTTAAAGGAAAATGGGCAGTTTTTTGTTTCTACCCAGCAGACTTTTCATTTGTTTGCCCAACTGAACTTGGTGACCTTCAAGAGCAATACGAAACACTTAAATCTCTTGATGTAGAAGTTTATTCTGTCTCTACTGATACTCATTTTGTTCATAAAGCATGGCATGATGACTCAGATGTCGTTGGTACTATCACATATCCTATGATTGGTGACCCTTCACACCTTATTTCACAAGGTTTTGATGTCCTTGGACAAGATGGTCTAGCACAACGTGGTACATTTATCATTGATCCAGACGGTGTCATCCAAATGATGGAAATTAATGCTGATGGCATCGGACGTGATGCAAGTACTCTCATTGATAAAGTCCGTGCTGCTCAATACATCCGCCAACATCCAGGTGAAGTTTGTCCAGCTAAATGGAAAGAAGGAGCTGAAACTTTAACTCCTAGTTTAGACCTTGTAGGTAAAATTTAATAACCAGGAGGTAATCCATGGTCTTAGATAAAGAAATCAAGGCTCAATTAGCGCAATATTTAGATTTGCTAGAATCTGATATTGTATTACAAACTGATTTAGGAGATAACGATAATTCTCAAAAAGTAAAGGATTTTCTAGATGAAATTGTCGCTATGTCTGATCGTATCAGCCTTGAATCAACACATTTAAAACGTCAACCTAGTTTTGGGATTGCAAAAAAAGGGCAAGAAAGTCGCGTTATTTTTTCAGGCTTGCCAATGGGGCATGAATTCACATCTTTCATTTTAGCTTTGTTGCAAGTCTCTGGTCGCGCACCAAAAGTTGATGAAGATATTATCAAACGAATTAAGGGGATTGAGAAAACTATCAATCTAGAAACTTATGTTTCATTAACTTGCCATAATTGTCCAGATGTCGTTCAAGCCTTTAATATAATGGCTGTTTTGAATCCAAATATCACTCATACTATGATTGAAGGAGGCATGTATCAAGACGAAGTCAAATCAAAAGGTATCATGTCTGTTCCTACTGTTTATAAGGACCAAGAAGAATTTACTTCTGGCCGTGCTACAATTGAACAGCTTTTAGAACAACTAGATGGACCTCTTGATGCTGAAGCATTTGCTGACAAAGGTGTCTATGATGTTCTAGTTATTGGTGGTGGTCCTGCAGGTAACAGTGCTGCAATTTATGCCGCTCGTAAAGGGTTAAAAACAGGTATTTTAGCAGAAACTTTTGGTGGACAAGTTATCGAAACAGTTGGTATTGAGAACATGATTGGTACACTGTACACCGAAGGCCCTAAATTAATGGCTCAAATTGAAGAGCATACCAAATCTTACGATATTGATATTATCAAGAGTCAATTAGCAACTGGCATTGAGAAAAAAGAATTAGTTGAGGTAACACTGGCTAACGGAGCTATTTTACAAGCTAAAACTGCTATCCTAGCTCTGGGTGCTAAGTGGCGAAATATCAACGTTCCTGGCGAGGAAGAATTCCGCAATAAAGGTGTTACTTACTGTCCACATTGTGATGGCCCTCTTTTCGAAGGAAAAAATGTTGCTGTTATAGGTGGTGGTAATTCAGGTATGGAAGCTGCTTTAGATCTAGCCGGTGTCACTAAACATGTTACAGTCCTAGAATTCTTACCTGAGCTCAAAGCAGACCAAGTACTGCAAGAACGAGCAGCTAAAACTGACAATTTAACTATTCTTAAGAATGTTGCTACTAAAGATATCGTTGGTGAAGATCATGTCACTGGTTTAAACTATACCGATCGTGATACAAACGAAGAAAAACACATTGATTTAGAAGGTGTTTTTGTACAAATTGGTCTTGTACCAAGTACTTCTTGGCTCAAGGATAGCGGCATTGAACTCAATGAACGTCAAGAAATTGTCGTTGATAAATTTGGCTCAACAAATATCCCTGGTATTTTTGCTGCAGGTGACTGTACAGATGCTGCCTACAAGCAAATCATTATTTCCATGGGGTCTGGTGCCACAGCTGCCATTGGCGCATTTGATTATTTAATCAGACAATAATCTAAAAGAGATTGATACCCATTGTATCAATCTCTTTTTTTGGTAATATGAGGAAGTTTAAGGGCTAAAATTGGCTATTTTACGAAAGAGACTTGACGAATCTTTTTTTTTTCGATAGAATATTATCTGTTATGGCGGTATAGCCAAGTGGTAAGGCACGGCTCTGCAAAAGCTTGATCGTCGGTTCAAATCCGTCTACCGCCTTAAATATAAAAGATTTTATCCAAAGATAACAAAAAAATCAACGATTGTTCGTTGATTTTTTTGTTATCAGAATTATTTTTTTAAATCCAATAATTGATAAGGTATAGAAGATTGACTATCTCTTAATGAATAGCTTTCTAATTCATTGACATTATCCCTTAAAATTTGAGACTCTTTAGAACTAATTAAACCGTCCCTTTCAAATTCAGAGATTGTTCTGCGTTCCAAGTAATATCCTCTTAGGGTTTCATTTAAAATATCTGGCGTTATGCGTGCAATGACACGTTCTACAAATAAACCTGATTTAATTAATTCTGCGTCTCGAATGCGTTCATTTTTTAAGAAATCTATCAAAGTTGCATTATAATAACCTTCCATATCTTCTAGCGTTTCTAAAATGAGGTCATTATTTGATAAGTACAAATCTGTTAAGTGCTGACGATTGACTTCTGCTAACAACCGTTTCCTGTTTTTGAAATGTTTTTTCCGATTTCGTATTCCTTGTCCAAATGTTAAAAACTCATGAACAATACCACGAATAACACGCATAAGAATCGTTAAACTATAAGTGATATTTGACACAAAGCTACGATTAACTTGACGTTCTAAGTATTTTAAATAACGCTGGTAAATACGATATTCTTTGATAGAAATATTGCCATAACGATAAGCAGCTTCAAGCCCGTCGCTTTCTATACTAAGCATCATCAGTTGCAATTCAGCTAAGTCCTTCTTAATGTCACTAGATTCTTGTTCTAAAATGAGATGACGAATACGGCTATTATAATTATCTATAACTGCATAAAATGAAGCTTGATTTTCAGAACTCTTACCGTCTTCTTCTAAGACAGATAATACTTTTGTTAAAATCGATAGACGTATTAAATAATCATCTTTCACCTGTAAGGGAGGCGCTAACTTTGGTAATACTAAAAGTCCCGTTAAAAAACTCATTAACGTTACTGCACCAACAGTGAAAAGAATCAAACTATACCCCAACTCTCCTATGACTGAGTGCTTGGGTAATAAGAGTATTGTTGCTATGGAAACACTTCCTTTAACTCCTGAAAAAGTCAACAGTTGAATCTCTCTCCAATACTTTTTAAATGATTTATGGTATTTGAAAGATCTCCAAGCATAAAAGCGAGAAACTGCTAGAAAGCGAACTAGAAAAAGTGTGCAAGTAACTAAAACAACAATACTAATAAGATCAAAATTACTATAAGCGTTACTTGTTAAAAGAGGACCAATGATACGTATCAGTTCTCTTCCAAATATTAAGAAAACTAAACCATTTAAAATAAAATTTAAGGTTTCCCAAATAACAGAGGTAACGCGATCTACTTGAGCATCAAAGAGAGTCACTTTTTTCAAACGATTTGCTTGCATTACTCCTGCCACTACCACCGCAATAATAGCTGAAAATCCCAACAAATCAGCAACGAAATAAGCAACAAAAGGTAAGGTTAATTCCAAAAGTAGAGCCCCTGTAACATCAGCAGCATCAAATTTCTCTAGGACAGTGAGACATAACCTCATTAGAAAAGCAAAAAGCAAGCCAATTAAAAAACCACCCATTATGGCCAATGCTAACTTGAGACTAGCTTTTGCTAAGGAGAAATAACCTGTTACAAGGGCTGTTAAAGCAAACTGGAAGGAAACTAGACCACTAGCGTCATTTAAAAGACCTTCCAATTTGAGGATATTCTCTGCTCGTTTAGGAAATTGAAACCTCTTAGCAATCGATATAAAGGCAACGGCATCTGTTGGGCCTAAGGCTGCTCCAAGCGCAAAGCATGCCGCAAGTGGTAAACTAACTGGCAAAAGGTGCCCTGCTACATAACCAACGACAATAGCTGTTAAAAATACCGTTGGTAAGATTAAGTAAAGAATAATAGTCCGATACTTTACAAAACTACCAATATCACTTTCTTGACCTTCCCTAAAGTTCAAAGGAGCAATAACAAAGGCAAGAAATAACTCAGGATCGATATGGACTTGTGACTTATGAAAAACTAAGCCAGAGAGAATCCCAAAGACCAACTGGATAAATGGTAATGGTAATTTAGGAAATATCCTATTGATAACATTAGATAAAATCAAAAACAGGAGAAAGCTGACTATTAGAATAGTTTCTTCCATATTATTCCTCCTTCATAACATCTATCAATTCTTTCTTCAATTTCTCAATTTTATCATCGATTTTTTTAGTATCTTCTCTCTCCAATCGACAGCGACATCTTTCTTTTTCAAGTATTATTAATTTCTTCTTTTTCTTCTTTACTTTACTTAAGTGAACATTTGAAAATTCTTGATTTTTAGAAGAAAGGTATTTATCTTTTAGTCGATTCAATCGTTCTTCCAAAGATAATTGAGACATCATGACCTCCTATTTAATAACCAAATTATTAATAATAAGTATTTTTTCTTTCATCGGCTATCTCTAGTATAACACGCATTTCTTAAATTGATAGAATTTAAGAATATCGTTGCTCATTATCTCCATATGTGGTAGACTAACAACAATTTAAATAGGAGGTTAACCAATGAAAAAATTAACAAAAGGCAGCCACATTCGTGTTCTTAGTCCCTCTTCTTCCATTGAACGTCTGGGTGGTTTTGAGGCTAACCTATTAGCCAAAGAAGTACTAGAAAAGCTGGGATTTCAAGTGTCATTCTCTAAGCACTATCTAGAAAATGATATCCTCTATTCTGCTTCGATTGCTAGCCGCGTAGAAGATTTACATGAAGCATTTGCCGACCCTTCTGTTGATGCCATATTAGCAACCATTGGCGGATTCAATTCCAACGAGCTTTTACCATATTTAGATTATGATTTAATCTCTAAGAATCCCAAAATAATTTGTGGTTACTCAGATTCAACCGCCTTCCTTAATGCTATTTTTGCCAAAGCAAAAATCCAAACTTACATGGGCCCTGCTTATTCTTCTTTCAAAATGAAGGAAGGTCAACCTTACCAAACACAAGCTTGGCTTACTGCCATGACAGAAAACCACTATGAACTTTGGCCTAGTGAAGAATGGTCTAGTGATCCCTGGTATGATCCCAGCAAACCACGCCAATTTTTCCCAACAGAATGGAAAATTTATAATCACGGAAAAGCTTCCGGTACGATTATCGGAGGTAATCTCTCTACGTTTGGCCTACTTCGAGGTACCCCTTATGCACCGAAAATTGAACGCTATGTCCTCTTGATTGAAGAGGCTGAGGAAAGTAATTTTTATGAATTTGACCGCAACCTTGCTGCAATTTTACAAGCTTATCCTCATCCACAAGCTATTCTTATGGGGCGCTTTCCTAAAGAATGCGGCATGACTCCACAAGTCTTTGAATATATCCTTTCAAAACATGCTATTTTCAAGGAAATTCCTGTTATTTATGATATGGATTTTGCGCACACCCAACCTCTTTTGACAGTGACTATTGGAGCTGAGATAAGCGTTGACACTACTACATTATCTTTATCTATAAAAGAATAAAAAAATACTCCTGCTACTCATCTGAGTAACGGGAGTTTATCATTTAGAGTTACCAAATAATAACACGTTTTTCAACTGGACGCCACATGTTATCACCATCTTTAACATCAAACTCTTTATGGAATTCTTCAAAATTCGTTACTGTAATATTAGTTCGCCATTGTGCTGGGGCGTGAACATCTACACTAGCTAACATTTGCATATACTCATCACGTGCCTTCATACGCCAAATTGTCGCAAAGTTAATAAAGAAATCCCTCGCTGAAAAATCTGACTCACGCTGCGCAGCTTCTAAAGCACAAGCAACTCCACCTAAATCTGCAACATTTTCTGATACTGTTAGTTTACCATTGACTTTTGCGCCATAAGATTCCAGTCCATCAAACTGCTCAACTACTTTATCTGTAAGTTTTTTGAAAGCTTTAAAATCTTCATCAGTCCACCAATTATTCAAACTTCCATGTTCATCAAATGAAGCTCCATTAGTGTCAAAAGCGTGTGATATTTCATGTGCAATCACTGCACCAATTCCCCCATAATTTGCTGATGAACTTTGCTCTAAAGCATAAAATGGTGCTTGTAAAATGGCTGCTGGGAAGACAATTTGGTTTTGTTGTGGATCATAATACGCATTGACCATGTGGGCAGGCATATGCCATTCACTTCTATCAACTGGTTTATTCCATTTACTCCAACCATAGGCTATTGAAATTTTGTCTAAATTAGTAGCATTTTCGACAAGCGATAGTTTAGGATCAATGATTTTTTTAGTATAAGTCTCTGGTAGTTTCTCAGGGTATCCAATGTGTGGCGTGATAACATTAAGTTTCACAATAGCTTTTTCCCGTGTTGACTGTGCAAGCCAATCCGCCTTTTCTAAGCGTGACTTATAGACATCAATCATCGTTGCAATCTTATGCTCAACATCAGCTTTAGCTTCTGGAGAGAATTTTTCCCCTGCATACCACAAACCTAGAGCTTGATTGTAAGGTCCTGAAGCAAGGTAGTAAGCTGCTTTTTTCTTATCCATTGCTTGTGGTGTGCCTGATAAAGCTCGACTGTAAACTCCCGATTTGATACGAATATCATCAGTTAAGTAAGCATTATAGGCATTCGCAGCTGATAAAATAAGATCTGCCTTTAATAATTCCCAATTAGATTCTGAGTAATAGTCAGATGCAAATTCTGTCCAGAAACGTTCTTCAGGAACAATAACTTTATCTGGTTTTTGTCCTAATATCTTTTGGAAAATAGCATCTAATGGAAGTTCAGGTGCTAATTTTGTGAAATCTTCCCAGTTATAAGGATGGTAAAGTTTAACATATTCCGAACTCTCTTCGCGAGATAAGACATATTGTGCCAATTTTGCATCCAAAGCTAAAACCTTATCCAAGATATCTTTAATTTCCTGTTCTGAAAGGCCAAACAAAGGCAGTAAGTCTTCTTGACTTTTACGCCAAAGAGCAAGGAGTTCCTTTCCTTTTTCATTATCTTCACTATAATAAGTTGTATCCGGTAAAATAATCCCAGGCGCTTCAGCCCAAAGTACATTCAATTGAGCATTCATAAAGTCAGGAGCCACACCAAATGGAAATTCATTTGGTTTACCTTCTAGTTCATATTCTGCAACTTTTGATGCAAACTCAGAGAAAGATTGTAGACCTTTATATTCTTCAATTAATGGTAATACTGGTGATACTCCTACCTCTTCACGTTTTTGATAATCAGCTGTCATTTTATGAAAAGCAATAAAATGATTTAAAATCGTATCACTTGGTTTATTTTCATCAGCCAGCCACTTATCTGTCGTTGACAGCATTAATGCTTCAATGTCATCAGCAAGATCAGAAAAACCACCTGTCCTTGGTTTGTCATCAGGAATAACAGCTGTCTTAGCCCATTCCCCATTAACCGCTTGGTAAAAATCATCTTGATATTTTATCATTATTTTCTCCTTAATATCTCATATGTAATCTCTTACAGTCTAACAGAAAATTCAGAGTTTGACTATTAAAAATACTCTCATATTGGTGCTTTCTTTAAATATCATTTTGTTATTTTTGCTATACTATAAACCAACAAGGAGGTTGTTATGACTGAAAAATATTATAATTGGGCAACGCTTGGAACCGGCGTTATTGCCAACGAATTAGCCCAAGCACTGGAAGCACGTGGACAAAAATTATATTCTGTAGCTAATAGAACTTACGACAAAGGACTTGAATTTGCTAACAAATATGGTATCCAAAAAGTTTATGATCACATAGATCAAGTATTTGAAGACCCTGAAGTGGATATCATTTATATCTCTACTCCCCACAATACTCACATCTCATTTTTACGAAAGGCTTTAGCAAATGGTAAGCACGTTCTTTGCGAAAAATCTATTACTTTAAATAGTACTGAGCTTAAAGAAGCCATAGATTTAGCCGAAACTAACCATGTTGTCTTAGCTGAAGCCATGACTATTTTTCATATGCCAATTTACCGCCAATTAAAAACATTAGTTGATAGTGGAAAATTAGGACCGTTAAAAATGATTCAAATGAATTTCGGAAGTTATAAAGAATATGATATGACTAACCGTTTTTTCAGTCGTGACCTAGCAGGCGGTGCTTTGCTGGACATTGGTGTTTATGCACTTTCTTGTATTCGCTGGTTTATGTCAGAAGCACCTCACAACATTACCTCTCAAGTTACATTTGCACCAACAGGGGTTGATGAACAAGTTGGTATCCTACTAACCAACCCAGCAAATGAGATGGCGACTGTCAGCCTTAGTTTACATGCAAAACAACCTAAACGAGCAACTATCGCTTACGATAAAGGCTACATTGAACTTTTTGAATATCCGCGAGGACAAAAGGCAGTTATTACTTATACTGAGGATGGGCATCAAGATATTATCGAAGCTGGCAAAACTGAAAATGCTCTCCAATATGAGGTAGCTGATATGGAAGAAGCCATTTCAGGAAAAACTAACCACATGTACTTAAACTATACCAAAGATGTTATGGATATCATGACACAGCTACGTCAAGAATGGGGATTTACCTACCCAGAAGAAGAAAAATGAAGAGAGCTTGACAATGATTGTCAAGCCCTTTTTAGTTAATATACACTACATTTTCTTAAAAAATAGGCGTTTAAGGAAATAAATCATACCAACTGCTAAACTTAAAATAGCATAAACATAGAAAACTGCATTTATTTGTCCTAGTAAATGATCAAAACAAGACAGAAGAATAGCCGCACTAGCTCCACCAATATTACAAAATACTAAAACTAATGTCGTTGCAGAACCAACCAACGAATATTCAACACGGTCTGCTACTAGGCTAAACACAGCAGTGACCATCAGGCTGTAAAGGAAACCTGACGCCATCGCACTAATTGTTAGTACCATTAGATTAGAAGGCAATCCAACTCCAAGCAATGTTAAAGAAAATAAGACGAGGCAGATTGGAATTAATTGTTTATGAAACATAGCTATCAACTGACCAAAACTCATACCTGCTATTATTCCCATAAGCATCATCGCACTAAGAACAAGACTAGCTTGAGCTGGCGTACCCAAACCAAATTCTACTACTAGCAGAGGTATCCTAAGATTAATCCCAGTATTTATAGTTATGACAAATCCTGCTAAAATAGCTAAGGCGACAATATAAGTCAAATCAGCTTTAGGGATTTTTTGACCTTTAGTTTTAATCTTGTCATTTGTATCTTTCACCACTTTCTTAGGCGCAAAAACAAGATATAGAACTAAGATTGGTAAAGCTAAAAAATAAATCATAAATGATTTAGACCAACCAAAAGTCAACAATAGCCCAACTAAGGCTGTCAAACCAGCATTTCCTAAAACTTCAAAGGACCCCCTTAATCCTAAGAGTTTTCTTCTTTCTTTGCCTTGATAATATTCACTAATCACACTAATGGCCCTAGCATTAATAAAACCGATACCACTCCCCAATAAAAGACGCGATACAAATACTAAAAGGTAGTTCTGACTGACAACCGGCAATCCTCCCCCTAATGCTGTTAGCAATAGTCCAAAGATAATCATATGTTTCTCAGAAAGTTTTTTACTTAACCAAGGTGTGATAAGCAAGATGAAGATAATAGCCATCGAAGGAATTGAAAATAATAATTCAACTTGGGGTGATGGTAAGCCCTTATCTCTATAATAAGATATCATTTGTGGTAGGGCTGGTGATGTCGAAAAAGTTGATAGCAAGATAAGTGATAAAGAGAGTAAACTTAGCTTCTCCATAAAGATTTTCAAGTGACAATACCTCTTTCTGATGTCTTTTTTTAGATAAATAAAGTATAATCAATATTAAACTAGAAATATATGACATATGTCCTAAAACTATCTCAAATAGGGAGTCAATACATGGATATAGAAAACTACTGCCAAGACTACTGTTTGGAGACTATCTTTCCAAAACATTATTTCAAGGATTTACAAGTAATCACCCTAACTGCCGGCCAATCCGTCTGTAAACAGGGAGAACAATTAGAATACTTGCACTACATCGTCAAGGGACGTTTTAAAATTGTACGTCGACTCTTTAACGGCAAAGAACATATTTTAGATATTAAAACAAAACCAACACTGATTGGTGATATTGAACTTTTGACTAATAGACAAATTGTATCATCTGTTATTGCCTTAGAGGATATTACAGTCATTCAATTATCACTTAAAGGACGGAAAGAGAAACTGTTAACAGACGCAACTTTCCTCCTAAAACTTAGTCAAGAGCTAGCTCAGGCTTTTCATGATCAAAACATCAAAGCGTCTACTAATTTAGGGTATACCGTCAAAGAGTTACTTGCAAGTCATATTTTAGCAATTGAAGAACAAGGTTGCTTTCACCTTGAACTAAGTAGTTTAGCTGATTCGTTTGGCATCAGTTATCGTCATTTATTAAGAGTTATCCATGATATGGTCAAAGAAGGCCTTATCCAAAAAGAAAAACCAAAATACTTTATCAAAAATCGTTTCGCACTAGAATCATTAAATATTCAGCCATGAAGCGTAGCTTTATCATTTAATTATTTTATGCTAAACTAAATCAGAGAATACAGTTAGGAGAAAATATGTCTGCTATTGATAAATTAGTAAAAGCTAGTCATTTAATTGACATGAATGACATTATCCGCGAAGGCAATCCAACCCTTCGCAAAGTGGCTGAAGAAGTCACATTCCCACTTTCTGAGAAAGAAGAAATTCTCGGAGAAAAAATGATGCAATTTTTAAAACACTCTCAAGATCCAATTATGGCTGAGAAGCTAGGCTTACGTGGTGGTGTTGGTTTAGCCGCACCACAATTAGACATCTCAAAACGCATCATTGCCGTCCTTGTTCCAAACGTTGAGGATGCTCAAGGAAATCCACCTAAAGAAGCTTATAGCCTCCAAGAAGTAATGTACAACCCTAAAGTTGTATCGCATTCTGTTCAAGATGCTGCTTTATCTGACGGGGAGGGATGCCTATCAGTAGATCGTGAAGTACCTGGCTATGTCGTCCGCCACGCGCGTGTAACTATTGAATATTTCGACAAAACTGGTGAAAAACATCGACTCAAATTAAAAGGTTACAACTCTATTGTTGTTCAACATGAAATTGACCACATTGATGGTATTATGTTTTACGACCGTATCAATGAGAAAAATCCTTTCGCTGTCAAAGAAGGCTTACTTATTTTAGAATAAGGACAAATAACCTAGAGATAATTTTCTCTAGGTTTTATTTTTTAATAGCAAATAAAATAAGAAATCTTTTTTTAAAAAGTCGACTCTTTCCAAAACATCTGGCAATCTACAATCTGTTGGTTATCGACGGAGTCATCTCCTTCAATACGATTAATCAAAATCTGTGCTACTTGTTCACCTTCTTCATAAGCCGGCTGGACAATTGTTGACACTTTAGGAGATGAAAAGTCTGTCCATTCAATATTGTCAAACCCAACTAAACCAACTCGTGGCATATCAAAATTGAGATTTTTCATGGCAGTAAAAACCATTGGTAAAGCCCAACAATTTGGTGCAAATACTAATGTCTCCTCCTTATCTGGAACTACCGCTTTTAGAAAGTCTTCTATATCACTTTTTGAATGATCATCATCTTCAATCACCAAAGTGTCATAACCGAAACCATTGTCCTTTAAAGCATCCATGAATCCCGAAGCTCTCTCAATACGTGTACTAAGCAAGCTCGTATCAGCAGTAATCATAATAAACTTTTTATACCCTCGATTTAGACACTCCTGTGTCATATCATAAACAGCATCATAGTTATTAGCCTTAACCCAACTCGTCTTATGTTCATAAAGTTGACTATCAAAAAATACCATTGGTTTCTTTTTTTCTTTTAAAATACGAGAATACTTTCGAAAATTTGATGTAGGCTGAATAATGAAACCATCAACACCTAAATTTAACATATTTTCAATATAATCTTCTTCACTTTTGGCATCATAATTACTATTACCCACAATAATTTGATAGCCTTTTTGTTTGGTGATGTGCTCAATTCCTTTTACAATTTGATTTGAAAATGTGTTTGTTATATCTCCAATTAAGACACCTAGTAGTTTTGTTTTTTTAGAATTTAGACTTCTTGCTATCGTACTTGGTCTATAACCTGTTTCATCAATCACCTCTTGAATACGCTGCCTCGTCTCATCCGACATTTTTTCAAATTTTTGATTCAAGAAAAAAGAAACCGTTGTTTTGGAAGTTTTTGATAATTGAGCGATGTCATTAATGGTCATTTTTTTAGACATAACAAACCTCCTTTCTAATTTTACTGATTTTATTTTTTTATGGTTAATATAGTACTAGTATAGCATAATAATAGCCCTCTTAATTTTTTAAACGACTCATTTTGCCATTATTTTTATCATATACAATGACTTTTCCTTTGCATTTTATCCCTTGCATCAAATAGAGTTTATCCCCAAAGATAATATCATCCATATGCACTCCAATTAAATAATGAAAGTCTTGAGACCTAATATCAAATGCAATGCTATTACTTAGTTCCTTATGACTGTTCGTTTGCACTAAAGGAACACATTTCACCTGACAGTTCCGATCAACTATCAAGGTATAATCCATCACCTCATCAACAAATTTTATTTTCTTAACTAATTTATGACTTTCTGTCAATTGATTATACCGCTTAGAAATAAGGCAATCTTCTAGATTAAAGGTCGTAGGACTTACTAATTTCAAGTCGTTAACAAGCCCATTTTCATAAATGACCTGATCATCTAAAATATATTGATTTGTTAAAACATGCTCTCCTGGACAATTCACCTTATCAATAACTAAGGTAATGGCCTGCGGTAAAGTTAACAACCATCGCTTATGGTAATAGATATCAGAAGCTCTTTGGACATGTAGTTGTCCTTCGACTAAATGGTACCTATCCTTTGAAGTCAGCTGACAATAGTCACATTTTGGATAAGAATTGTATGTCCAAGAGTCCTTGATCATTTCTAAAGATTGCCCATCAAGGGTACATGTTGAATGACTAGTCGAACGTTTAAAATCATACCTTAGTTGTTCTTCTTTGTAAGTATATCTTCCTGCATCAATGAAAATAGGTTTCTTTTTATCATAGAGACAAACACTATTATTATCACTATGAGTATGAGCGCTACCAAATGGACCGTTCTTAAAAAATATATAACGCCTATCATCACGTAAACACACATGACCAGAATCTGGAAAAAGATAAGCAGACTCACCTATTGTTGCACGCGGTATTTCTTCAAAAAGATAAATTGATGGCTTCCCAAACAAAAGTAAAGTTTCTAAATTAACATTATCAAAAGAAAATGATTTTGTTTTAGAAGATTTCAACACAAGTGTTGCCAAAGTTAGAATATCACGAGTATCGGTCACATCACTGTCCCCTATAGCTAGTTGACAATAATCCGGACCAGTCATAGCAATTAGATAGGTAACCATTTTTTCAATAGTTTCTTCTAATGGTAGATAATATTTAGGCGCAAGGATAACTAGTTCCATTAAGGACTTCAAGACTTCTACATGATACATAATTGATTGTTCATACTGGCTCCCGTCATCTAAAATTTGAAGCTTGATTTGAAGTAATAATTCTTCTTCAGCAAAACTCTGAATTTCAGGTAGGTTTAATTCATCTTCATAATAGTATAAACACGCCAATA
Organism: Streptococcus sp. 'group B'; assembly: GCF_002073795.1. Taxonomy (NCBI): domain Bacteria; kingdom Bacillati; phylum Bacillota; class Bacilli; order Lactobacillales; family Streptococcaceae; genus Streptococcus; species Streptococcus sp. 'group B'. The sequence continues at coordinate 2,066,626 of NZ_CP020432.1, forward strand.
TTGCTGTTGTTTGTAAAATTCCCCAGTTACTTAGACTATCTTTTTCACGATAATAGTCCCTCATATAAGTTATCTGCTCCCGTAAACTAGTTAATAGTTTAATTTTTTTAGTTTCTGTTATTAATCCAAAATAATCTAAAAAAATCAAAACTTTGAGCCATGACATGCAACGTATCCCAGTATCAATAGTACGACTTACCGCCCCTTCTGGCTTTAGTGTAAATTGGCAATCAATCCAATGGTACATAAAATATTTCATTTGTCTAAGATAAGACTTATCGCCTTCAACAATGTAGACCACCAGGAATTTAAAAAGATAAGTTTGACGATTTAGCATATACAACCATTCTGGATCATCTGTTACTGGATTATCCCACTCCAAAGGATCAAGACAATATGCTTTAGAACAAGGTTCCATATCCCAATTATCATTAAATACAAAAGTGTTCCTCATCATCAAATTAACAGAGGCTTTCATTTCTTGATAGGCATTAGATTGGTATGTTTTAATATACTTTTGACAAAATTCCCTATCAAAATCCTTGAATTTATTATATAAGCGATCTTTCATTTTTTTACAAAACGTCCTCGTCCGATATAAAAAGGACTATGTCATTGATATATCATAATCCTTATTTATCAAAATTTTATTAAGCTAAAATACCTAACCAGCTACCAAGGATACCAATAATAACCGTAAGGATAACTAGCTTATAAGTTGTCCATTTTTTATTTTTAATAAGGTAAAACATAAGGAAAGTGTAGAGTGCTGGAAGTAGAGCTGGTGCAATTTTATCAAGCATACCTTGGACAGTAACAATTTTTTGCGCTGTACTAGTTACTTTTTCTGGAGCAAAAGTGTAAGGGATTGTAAGCTTAACTTGTGTTGCAGCTAAACTTGAGATGACCGTTACACCAACGATATTAGCTGCCCGTGAGATAACTGACATTTGTTCACTCAATTTATCAATAAAACTGGTCCCAAGACGATAACCATACATGCCAGTAACTAATTTAATTCCCGTTAAAATAGTATTCATAGCCACAAAGAACAGAATCGGTCCCATCACCAAACCATCTGTCGCTAAAGAGGCTGCAATCGTTGAGAACAAGGGTGCTAAGCAAAATTGTGATAAAGAATCACCGATACCTGCAAGAGGACCCATAAGCGCCATCTTAATACCGCGAATTTCTTCTTCTGGCCGCTCATTATCAAGCATTGCTAAATGTAAACTAGTTACAAAAGGTAAGAAATGAAGGTTTGTATTGTAAAACTCCACATTTTCTTCTAGAGCTCCCGCTAAAGCTTTTTTGTCATCTCCATAATATTTTTTGAGAGCTGGATATATGACATTAGCATAACCAAGACCTTGATAGTTACTGTAATTAAAGCCATTTTGTAAATAAAAGGCACGTAAAGCTGTTTTAGTGTAATCACTTTTTGCTAATTTTTTAGATCCAGTCATCTTGGTTGTCTCCTTCTGTCTTAGTTTCTTTAGTAGGTGCAGCTGGTTTTCTGAAAATATCGAGCAAAGCAAATATTGTTGCAATTATAGCTACCCCGATAGTTGGAACCCCAAGCACACTGTTAGTAGCCACTGATGTTAAAACTCCGTCTCCATTTGCTGTTGGAGTTAGAACTGGCAAACCAAAATAAACAGCTAGAACATATCCAAGTAGGATATAAGGAATGAGTTCTTTTTTAGCCATTACAGAGAGAATCATCGCAAAACCAATTGCAGGAAGCATTTTCCCAGCTAAGGTTAGACCATTAAGCAAAACAGGGGGAATGAGAGCAAATAAATCTGTCAAAGTTTGCGTTGAAAGAGCACCCAGTACTCCTAAACCAAATCCCAATCCAGCGAATGCCCAAATTGTACCATTTGCTGCAATTTTAAATCCTCGGAAATTACCTGCTTGCAAAGCTTTTTTAGCTGTTTCAGGCGCACCTGCAAAAGCAGTATAAGTTGCTGTTTGAAGAAATTGAATACCAACTGCAATTGGGGTTGATAATGCAAGAGCAGCTTCCGGTGTGATTTTTCCTTTAGTTCCAGCTGTTGTAATAGCCATCAAAGTTCCAAAAATCCCAGGACCGATTGGGTTTGGAGGAACTGTCCCTCCCGCTCCCACACCAAATCCCATGTAAGCCAGTTCAGATATTGCTCCAACTGCCAAAGCTGTTTGAATATCTCCTAAAATAACACCAACGCCTAGAGAGAGAACGATACAACGATTTGTATAGAGGCCAAGCAACATGCCACTAAAACAGAAAGCCGTCCACAGTCCAATTAAGACAGCCTGAAGAATACTAATATCCATATTTTTCTCCTTTATATGATAGTGAGTTTGTCCAACTAAATATAATCTAAAATATTAACTTCCACAGCACCATCGTTACCTGTTGGAGTTGTTTTAGTATTAAATGCAATGTGATATTCTTGGTTTAATTTTCTAATTATCTCTTTATCCTTCATCCCTAAGAAGATAGAGCGACTTACCTGCTCTTTACCTTCTCCATTATGAATATTTCCAATATTAATCTCTTTAATTGGGACGCCTCCTGCTACAAGTCTATAGACATCTTTCAAATCTTTAACAATTATAAAAATCGTCTGTGCTGGGTTGGCCTTGTGAATAATATCAATAACTTTTTGAATATCAAAAAATCGCAATGCAATTGATTCTGGCACCACCGTCTTCATTAACGTTTGTTGAAGATGATCTTTGGAGACATCATCATTTGCCACAATAACAGTATTACAACTTAAAAATTTCACCCAAAGTTGTCCTTGTCCATGAATAAGACGCTCATCAACACGTGTCATTACAATATTTGGTCCTGCTGCCATTTCTGACCTCCTTGTTTTCTATTATTTATTGTTTATTTTGTTAGTAAAATACTCTTACCAATAAAGTTCCCAGTCTTTATAGAATCTTATTAAGGCTTCTAAGTAATAATAATCTCCCCAAATATTACCTTCATCTACTCCTTTACCTGAATGCCACGAATACACACCGTGCAATAGAAGAGGACGTCCTGCTATAAATTCACTATTACTATACTGTTCAATCAGACTACGAAGCATTGTATGCATAGCATATTTGTATGTCTCTTTATCAGGATCTACTTCTGGTAAATGTTTAAGCATCTCATGAATCCCACACACAGCTGTTGCTGTTGCGGATGTATCTCTAGGCTGACCCGAGCCATCCGTAAAAATAAGGTCCCAATAGGATACCTTGTCTTCAGGTAAACGATTTAGAAAATAGTTTGTCATACCTTTAAAAAGGATAATCTGCTGATAATCTTTCATTTTCCGGTAACTAAGCGGAATACCGTAGATGCCCCATGCTTGCCCTCTTGCCCAAGATGACTCATCACTATAACCCTGTCGTGTGACACCTTTTAACGGTTCTCCAGTTTCTGGGTCGAAATAAAAAGTATGAAAAGCAGAAGAATCATCACGCACCACATTGTTAGCTGAAGCGTAGAAGTGATTCACCGCAACTTGTCTATACTTTTCATCACCTGTCTGTTCATAAGCAAAAAATAAGAGTTGGATATTAAGTAAGCAATCGATAATTAAGCGATAGTGTTCCTTATACCCGAGTTCTCCCCAAGCCTGAATAAATCCACCTTTTTCTTGATAGCGCTCCATCAATTTATCTGCAGCTTTTATAGTGGCTTCTAAAGCTTTAGCATCACCATTGATACGATATTCTGCTGTACAAGATGGTGTGTAAAGAAATCCTAAGTCGTGGTGATCTAATGCTATACGATTATTAATACGATTTAGAAATGACAATACATTTTTGTGGGCTATGTTTTTTAACTTTTTATCCTGATTATACTCATAAGCTAACCACAAGCACCCTGTCCAAAAACCATTTGTCCATTCTGTGTTATCCATAACTTTATAAGTATTATTGAATGTTGCAGGCGTTGGATACTCTTCACCAAAGTAATCAATATTAATATAAAGTTGCTTCAAGGCTTTTTCAATGGCTTCCTCAACTTCAATCTTAGTTAATAATCTACTGTCTAAAAAACGCTTTGGATTTTCAATTGACTCAACCTTGACCGGTTTTATTTTCATCATTATTAAATGCCTCCCTCAAAAGTTGCTTCTGCAGTTTGTGTAGCAAGGCAAGTAGAAAAATCAACAATTCCTTCATGAGATGATGTTATAACTTTATCAACAAGGTCATCTACATGTTCAAACATCGTTCTAGATAAAACAGCTTCCATTAACATTGAAAGGTTCAAGCCCGATAAAACTTTTATCTTTTTATCTGTATATTCTACTGATAAGGCGGAAGAAACATTGAAAGGAGTCCCACCTAGCAAATCAGTCAATACTAAAATTTCTTTGAAATCGATAACCTCTCTTTGCAAAGCAACTCTAACATCATTAGAAGACATGCCTGCAATAAAGTTAATACCAACAACATATTCCTGATGCCCAGCAATAAGTTCTAAAGAGCTTAAAATACCATCTGGAAAGTTGCCGTGTGCTACAATAATAATTTTTATCATATTTTCTCCTCTTGAGTTTACCGGTTTACTTTTATAATCAGATTATAGCGCTTTCATTTTTAGGTGTCAACATCTTTTTTATATTTTTTGAGCAGTTTACTTGATTTTTTATAATGATGTCTTTTTTATCTTTAAGAATCATAACTTAGATAAAGCTTTGTTATATATGTTGCCAAGTTTTATAGGAGAAGAACTCTATAGTTGACAAAATCGGTTTACTTTGTTACTATTCATGTAAACAGGTTTACTTCCTGAATTTTTTTACGGAGGTCATATTATGACTGAACAATTCTTAAAAGACAACTTTTCACTAGAAGGTAAAGTCGCCTTAATAACAGGCGCTTCTTACGGCATTGGTTTTTCAATAGCAACTGCTTTTGCTAGAGCTGGAGCAACTATTGTCTTCAATGATATTAAGCAGGAACTCGTTGACAAAGGCATCTCCGCCTATAAAAAACTTGGCATTAAGGCCCATGGCTATGTTTGCGATGTTACAGATGAAGATGGAATCAACGAAATGGTGAACAAAATTTCTCAAGATGTTGGGGTAATTGATATTCTAGTTAACAACGCAGGTATTATAAAACGCACCCCTATGCTAGAGATGAGCGCTGCAGATTTTCGACAAGTTATTGATATTGATTTGAATGCTCCCTTTATCGTATCAAAAGCGGTATTACCTGGAATGATCCAAAAAGGACATGGTAAAATCATCAATATTTGCTCCATGATGAGTGAGCTTGGACGCGAAACAGTTGCTGCCTATGCTGCTGCCAAAGGGGGACTTAAAATGTTAACCAAGAACATTGCTTCTGAATACGGTTCTGCTAACATCCAATGTAACGGTATCGGGCCCGGCTATATTGCCACACCACAAACAGCTCCCCTTCGTGAACGTCAAGATGATGGTTCACGTCATCCATTCGACCAATTTATCATCGCTAAAACACCTGCCGCTCGCTGGGGTGAGGCAGAAGATTTAGGTGCACCAGCTATCTTCCTTGCTAGCGATGCATCAAACTTTATCAATGGTCACATACTCTATGTAGATGGCGGTATTTTAGCTTACATCGGTAAACAACCTCAATAATAAAGGAGTAATATAAATGAAAATTGCATTAATCAACGAAAATAGCCAAGCGAGTAAAAATACTCTTATCTACAAAGAATTGAAAGCGGTTTCCAAAAAAAAAGGATTTGATGTTTTCAACTACGGGATGTATGGCAAAGAAGAAGAAAGCCAGCTAACTTATGTACAAAATGGTTTACTGACTGCTATTTTACTTAATAGCGGTGCTGCAGATTTTGTTATTACAGGCTGTGGGACAGGAATTGGAGCGATGCTTGCTTGTAATAGCTTTCCTGGCGTAGTCTGTGGATTCGCTGCTGATTCTGTCGACGCTTACTTATTCTCTCAAGTAAACGGAGGAAATGCTCTTTCCCTTCCTTTTGCTAAAGGATTTGGTTGGGGAGCTGAATTGAATCTGAGGTATTTATTTGAACGTCTTTTCGAAGATGAAAAAGGAGGGGGATACCCTAAAGAGAGGGCTGTACCTGAGCAACGCAATGCACGTATCCTTAGCGAAGTAAAACAGATTACTTACAGAGATTTACTCTCTGTTTTAAAAGAAATTGATCAAGATTTCTTAAAGGAAACTATTTCTGGGGAGCATTTCCAAGAATATTTCTTCGCTAATTGCCAAAATCAAAATATAGCAGACTACTTGAAATCTGTCTTAGACTAAAGCGTCTGTTTTAGAAAGGACTTTTATGTCTAAGATTCTTTTTTTCGGTGAACCTCTCATTCGCATCACTCCCAAAGAAAATGACTATTTTGCAGATAGTATCTCAACTAAACTATTCTATGGTGGCTCTGAAGTTAATATCGCAAGAGCTCTACAAGGCTTTGGGCAAGATACTAAACTCCTCTCAGCCTTACCCAATAATCCCATAGGTAATAGTTTTCTTCAATTTTTAAAAGCACAGGGTATTGATACTCATTCTATTCAGTGGGTTGGAGAACGTGTTGGGTTATATTTCTTAGAAAATTCCTTTGCTTGCAGAAAAGGTGAGGTGGTCTACGACCGCGATTATAGTAGTTTACATGACTTTAGGATAAACCAAATTGATTTCGATCAATTATTTGAAGGAGTTTCTCTCTTTCATTTTAGTGGTATTACACTATCATTGGATGAGTCTATCCAAGAGATAACACTGCTTCTTTTAAAAGAAGCTAAAAAAAGAGAGATAACAATCTCCTTAGATCTCAATTTTCGCAGTAAACTAATTTCTCCTAAAAATGCCAAAATCCTTTTTTCTCAGTTCGCTACCTTTGCGGATATTTGTTTTGGTATTGAACCTCTTATGGTTGACTCACAGGACACTACCTTCTTCAATCGCGATGAAGCTACAATAGAGGACATCAAAGAACGAATGATTTCTCTTATAAATCACTTTGACTTTCAAGTCATTTTCCATACTAAACGTCTACAGGATGAATGGGGACGAAACCACTACCAAGCTTACATAGCAAATCGTAAACAAGAGTTTGTCACTTCAAAAGAAATCACCACAGCTGTAAACCAGAGAATTGGAAGCGGAGATGCTTTTGTGGCGGGAGCGCTATATCAACTACTTCAGCACTCAGACAGCAAGACAGTCATTGATTTCGCTGTCGCTAGTGCATCTTTAAAATGTGCTTTGGAAGGGGACAATATGTTTGAGACCGTTACCGCAGTTAACAAAGTACTAAATCAATCGAAAGACATTATTCGTTAGAAGGGAGAATTATGATAAAATCAAAGATTTTGTTGCAATTAATGCAAGGAAAAATAGTTGCTGTCATTCGTGGAAATAGCCAAGAAGAAGCTTTTCAAGCTGCTCAAGCATGCATAAAAGGTGGTATTTCTGCTATCGAAATCGCCTATACTAATAGCAAAGCTAGCCAAGTCATTGAACAACTAGTCACACAATATACTAACCAAGAACAAGTTGTCGTTGGGGCAGGAACTGTTCTAGACGCAGAAACTGCCCGAATGGCTATTTTAGCAGGAGCAAAGTTTATTGTATCTCCCGCATTTAATCTACAGACTGCTAAATTATGTAATCGTTATGCTATTCCTTATTTACCAGGTTGCATGACCTTATCAGAGATAACAACAGCACTTGAAGCTGGTTGTGAAATAATTAAAATATTCCCAGGAGGTACTCTAGGAACATCTTTCATCTCATCACTAAAAGCACCTTTACCTCAAGTACAAATTATGGTGACTGGTGGGGTAAATCTCACAAATGCCAAAGACTGGTTTCTATCTGGAGTAACAGCCATTGGTATTGGTGGAGAGTTCAATAAACTAGCAGCTTTGGGGGAATTTGATAAAATCACAGAAATGGCTAAACAATACAAAATACAGCTAAATCTGAATTAACACAATAAAAAGACAAGGCACCCCCACACCTCAATCATGAGACAGAAGAAAAGAACTTTTATAAAGCCATTTTTCTGTAGTACCGTTTATCTTAATCAGACTCATTATCTCGATTTTCTTATCAGACCGAGATAATTTTTAGCTAATCTTCCTGTAGACATAACCGTTCTACTTCCGACAACTGATCCATGTCTTCACCAAAGATATACTACTTGCCCGCAGATTGATATAAGTAGTGAAGCTCATCATTCTCATATCATTTCAGCAAATAATAGATTTGATATCATTTTTATATCCAAAAACTTAGCAATGACCTATCAGGCTTACCCGCTTTTCCTATCTCAACACAGGCTAACTTAGCTCCTATCAAATACATTTTTTAAACATAATTAAAAACATTTCTGATTATAGTTTATTAGATTTCAACAGAAGTATTTTTCCTGCGTCTCAGCTTTTGGGTGTACCGTTATTTTGAAGTTTTGATAGTTGAGTGATATCATTAATAGTCATTTTTTAGACATTCTAAACCTCCTTTCTAATTTGACCGATTTTATTTTTTATAACGACTCGTTTTACTGTTATATCTCTTTATAATCACCTATTTAAATAGACGCATTTAAAATCAAAATTAATCCAAGATTTTTATTGAAAAACATTTTTTAATATGTTATTATTTATTTATTAATAAATGAGGAGATTTTAAAAAATTAAGAAAAAAGATTAAAATTAACTTGTGTTTTATCATTTGCTGTAGCTTCAACATTATTCAACCTATCTGATTTAAATATATCATATGCTAATCAAAATAATATTCAAGAAACTAATCTAGTTGAAAAAAACAGTGAAGATAAGTTTATTCAAGAGTTAAATAGGTATAAAACAGAGATACCAAATTTCAAAGGTTTTAATGTTTGGATTTTAGGTGATAAAGGTTATTACAAAAACCTTATCAATTTAGAAGAAATTAAAAATATCCAAGCTACATTAAAAAAAGAAAGAAATGAAGAATATGTCTTTGTCAAATTAAATGGGAAAATCGCACATGATACAACAGTATTCTTGATGAATAAAAAACATAAATTACTTAAAAATATAGAGGAATTTAAGACGATAACCCAAAAAAGGCTAACTGAGAGAGGAAAGTTCCCATATGATACCGTTCATTCTACGTTTGAAATTAAGGATGAAAACTTTATCATGGAAAGATTGAAATCATCAGGGTTATCTATGGGTAAACCAGTTGATTATATGGGCGTAAATGGTATCCCTATTTACACTAAAACATTATCTATAGATAATAAGTTTGCCTTTGAAAATAATTCAAAAGATTCTTCATATTCTTCAAACATTAATATTAGTGAAGATAAAATAAAAGAAAATGACCAAAAAATTCTAGATTTAATAGTTAAATCTGGAGCTAATAATCAAAACTTAACAGATGAAGAAAAAGTAATTGCTTTCACTAAATATATAGGTGAAATAACTAATTATGACAATGAAGCTTACAGAGCTAGAAATGTCGACACAGAATATTACAGAGCTTCAGATTTATTTTCTGTAACAGAAAGAAAACTTGCTATGTGCGTTGGCTATAGTGTAACAGCCGCTAGAGCATTTAATATTATGGGGATACCTAGTTATGTCGTTTCTGGTAAAAGTCCTCAAGGAATATCTCATGCAGCTGTGAGAGCGTATTATAATAGAAGTTGGCATATCATAGATATCACAGCCAGTACATATTGGAAAAATGGTAATTACAAAACAACGTATTCCGATTTTATTAAAGAATACTGTATAGATGGTTATGACGTTTATGATCCCGCAAAAACAAATAATAGATTTAAAGTTAAGTATATGGAATCAAATGAAGCGTTTGAAAATTGGATACATAATAATGGAAGCAAATCTATGTTATTTATTAATGAATCTGCAGCTCTAAAAGATAAAAAACCAAAAGATGATTTTGTACCAGTAACAGAAAAAGAAAAAAACGAGCTGATAGATAAGTATAAAAAATTATTGTCACAGATTCCTGAAAACACACAAAATCCAGGAGAAAAAAACATAAGAGATTATTTGAAAAATGAATATGAAGAAATATTAAAGAAAGATAATTTATTTGAGCATGAACATGCAGAATTTAAAGAAAGTCTAAATTTAAATGAATCATTCTACCTACAATTAAAGAAAGAAGAAAAGAAACCGAGTGATAATCTCAAAAAAGAAGAAAAACCAAGAGAAAATTCAGTAAAAGAGAGAGAGACTCCAGCTGAAAACAATGATTTTGTTTCAGTAACAGAAAAAAACAACTTGATTGATAAATATAAAGAATTATTATCAAAAATCCCAGAGAATACACAAAATCCTGGGGAAAAGAATATACGAAATTATCTAGAGAAAGAATATGAAGAACTACTACAAAAAGATAGATTATTCAAGCATGAGTACACAGAGTTTACAAAAAGTCTAAATTTGAATGAAACATTCTATTCACAATTAAAAGAAGGAGAAATGAAACTAAGTGAAAATCCCGAAAAAGGAGAAACGAACACGAATTAACCTTTCAAATATCTACATCAAATAACAGAAGTCTCCGTATCAAGCGAATTGTAGCTTTTTTGAATATACTAAAAACACTCCTACCTCTATTTTACTAGAAGTAGGAGTGTTTTTTTCATTTTAGTTCATAGATGCAGTGCCATTGCTATCCTTGCCTTTTTTTGTACAGTATTATCCGATGACTTTAAAGCGGTCATCATCATTCATGAATTCTTTTTCTCCTGTTTCAGCTTCGATTGAACCAAAATTTAGTTGTCCACGAAGTTTCCAACTAGCTGGAACACCATAAACAGCTTGTACTGATGCATCAATAACTGGATTGTAATGTTGTAAATTACCACCAAGTCCAAGTTCTGCAGAAAGGGCTGTCCAAGTATTTACTGAGGCAATACCTGTTGATTGCTCAGACCAAACTGGAAAGTTATCCGCATAAAGAACGAATTGTTCTTGAAGAGATTTGACAACATCTTGATCTTCAAAGAAGAGTACTGTTCCCTTTGAAGCTCCAAAACTAGCTAATTTTTCCTTAGTTCCAGCAATAGCTGTCTCTGGAGCACCTTGTACTTTCATTGTTTCTACCAAATCATTAGCAACCAATTCATCCCAGAACTTAGTAACTTCATCATTCAATAAAATGACAACACGGGAAGTTTGACTATTAAAAGCAGATGGGGATTGGCGAACTGCCTCTTTAATAATCTCTACTATTTTCTCATCAGAAACTTCTGTATTGCGACCAAGAGCGTAAATAGAGCGACGGTTTTTTAATTCTTCCAAAAATGACATATTTTTTCTCCTTGTTCTTCAATCTCAGATATCTTACTACATTTGTTCTAGTGACATATGAATTAGATTAAAGTTATTTATTACTATGTAGTAATTATATTACCACTATATCGTAAAGTCAAAGAATGTGACTCACAAGGTTTTAAATTTTTTTAAAAGGTTAATCAAGTCTTCTTGCTCTGTTTCTGTTAAGACTGAAAAAGCATCTTCTACACGTTTAATATGCTCTGGTAGAGCTTTTTTTATCACTTCTTCTCCTTCAGTTGTTAAACTCACCAAAAAGGCTCTCTTATCATTCGGACAAGAATGGCGTAATACCCATCCCTTCTTTTCCATATTTTTAATAACAACAGTCATATTACCTGATGTAGCAAGCATATTTTCAATCAATTCTCCAATTTTCATTGTGCCTTTAGCATAGAGAACATCCAAAACTGCAAACTGAGTTGGTGTTAATTCAAATTCTTTAAATGATTCTGAGACTTTTCCGTCTATTGTTCTAAATGCTTTTCGCATGACAACCATAGATTTAACCGCTGAATTTTTAAAGTTTCCCATTTCATCTCCCAAACGTATTTTTTCTTATTTTATCACTAATTAGTTATTTTAAGCAAGAATATCATCTTTGCCCTATCAAAAGCAGCTGGCAAATAATAAGGTTGAGTAACTACTCAACCTTATTGCTTAGAAGAAATCATCAAAAAGACTCAACTGATTGTCTTCTGGTAAATTTCCCAAAATACCCATCTCATCAAATTTTTCAACTAAGGTACTTGAGACTCCTCCTCGTTTACGAAGCTCTGTTTTTGATAAAAATTCACCATCTTCACGTGCTCGAACTATCTGTTTTGCAACGTTTTCTCCCAAGCCTTCCATAGCAACAAATGGAGGGATTAGCGTATCCTCTTCAATAATAAAGTCAGTCGCATGGCTACGATAAAGATCTAATTTCCCAAATTTAAAGCCACGCTCAAGCATTTCATTAACCAACTCTAATGTCGTAAAAAGATCATTTTCGACATTCGTCGCCTCATTACGCTGACGCTTCTCAGTGATATCCTTCATGCGCGCCTTAACGGCATCAAGTCCAGCACTCATTGTGCGTAATTCAAAAGCTTTGGCGCGAATAGAAAAATAAGCACAATAATAAAATATTGGATAATGTACTTTAAAGTACGCCACACGTAAGGCCATTAAAACATAGGCTGCTGCATGGGCTTTAGGGAACATATACTTGATTTTTCCACACGATTCAATATACCAATCCGGGACATTATTATCACGCATTGCTTGGATATAACCGTTACGCTCATCTTCTGAAATTTTCAACCATAACCCCTTACGCACGCGCTCCATGATTGTAAAGGCCATCTTTGGTTGTAGACCAGCGTGCATTAAATAAACCATGATGTCATCACGACAACCAATAACGGTTGATAAGGTAGCAATACCTTCTTTGATTAAGTCTTGAGCATTACCTAACCAAACATCCGTACCATGTGATAGTCCTGACAGTTGCAACAATTCTGCAAATGTGGTTGGATGGGTTTCGTTCACCATACCACGAACAAAGTTCGTACCAAACTCAGGAATACCAAGCATCCCTGTAGGAGTTCCAATTTGCTCTTCTGTCACTCCTAAAACTTCCGTACCAGAAAATAACTTCATAACGTCTGGATCATCTGGAAGGATATTTGATGGATCAATTCCTGATAAATCCTGAAGTTTACGAATCATAGTAGGATCATCATGTCCTAGAATATCTAACTTCAAGACATTCTCATCAATATCATGGAAATTGAAGTGAGTTGTCTGCCAAGCAGCTGTCATATCATCTGCTGGATATTGAACCGGAGTAAAATCATAAACATCCATATAGTTAGGAATAACAACGATACCACCGGGGTGTTGACCTGTAGAACGTTTGACTCCCGCAGCACCAGTCGCTAACCGTTCGACCTCTGCATCGTTATAAAATTTATTGTAATCTCGTTCGTAACCTTTGACAAAACCAAAGGCAGTTTTTTCAGCTACGGTACCTACCGTTCCTGCACGAAAAGCATATTCTTCTCCAAAGATATCACGAACATCTAAGTGAGCAGAAGGTTGATCATCTCCAGAGAAATTTAGATCAATATCAGGAACCTTATCTCCATCAAATCCTAAGAAAGTTTCAAACGGAATATCCTGTCCATCTTTCTTGTACAAAGTACCACATTTAGGACAATTTTTATTTGGTAAATCGTAACCTGAACCACAAGAACCATCTGTGATAAATTCAGAATGCTGACAATTTGGGCAAACATAATGAGGTGGCATTGGATTAACTTCAGTAATTCCTATCATGGTCGCTACAAAACTCGACCCAACAGACCCACGTGATCCTACTAGATAACCACGTTCATTAGAACGTTGCACCAACATTTGCGAAGCAAGATAGATAACGGCAAATCCATTACCAAGTATAGATGCTAACTCTTTTTCGATACGTAAATCAATAATATCAGGAAGAGGATTACCATATATTTCGAATGCTTTAGCATAAGTTAATTCAGCAACTCGTTCTTCAGCACGATCAACAAACGGGGTATAGAGATCCCCTTTTACAACTTCAACGTCTTCAAATCGATCTGCAAAAGTATTCGTATTGGTTACAACGATCTCATAGGCTAAATCTTTACCAAGAAAGGCAAATTCATCTAACATCTCATTTGTTGTACGGAAATGTGCTTTTGGCAAAGGCGCTGGTTGAGCATCCTCCCCACGACCGATAGTCCTATTAATCATGGCACCTTGTCCAAGACTACGAACAATAATCTCACGGTAAATCTCATCTTCAGGCTCAATATAATGAACATTTCCCGTAGCTAAAACAGGCTTATCTAAACGCCGACCGACCTCTATTAGGTCTCTAATAATTTGTTGAATCCCCGCCTCATCTTTAATTAAATCACGAACCACCAAGGGGCGATAAATAGCAGGTGGCATGACTTCAATAAAATCATAATATTTAGCTAGGGTCACTGCTGCATCAATTCCATTTGATAACAAGGCATCAAAAACTTCTCCATCAGAACAGGCAGTACCTAGCAAGAGACCTTCTCTGTGAGCATCTAAAACTGATCTAGGAATTCTTGCCACCCCTTCAAAATATTTAACATTTGAAAGGCTAACTAACTTAAATATATTTTTAAGTCCAACCTGATTTTGGACATAAATGGTTGCATGCTTTATGCGTGCCTTTTTGTAAGAGTCTTCAGCTACCAATTTAGTATTGAGCTCCATCAAATTAGTCACATCACGATTTTCCCGCGCCTCTTTTAAGAAAATAAAGAGTAAGCGACCCGTTGCTTCAGCATCGTAGTTGGCCATATGATGATGTTCCAAAGCAACTTGGAAACGTTTGGTTAGAGGCCCCAAACCATGACGCTTATATTCAGGATAAAGATTTCTTGCAAATTCTAAGGTATCAATGACCGGCTGTGTGATCAAAGGCAGATTATGACGTTCATAATTCGCATTCATAAAACCAACGTCAAAGGTTGCATTATGCGCAACTAAAACCGTACCTTGACAAAAATTCTGAAATTCCTGAAGGACTTGTAAAATAGGTTTTGAACCTCTGACATGATTATCCGTAATACCTGTCAACTCAGTTGTAAAGTCAGAAAGAGGATGGCCTGGGTCAATAAACTCATCAAATTGCTCAATAATATTACCCTTGAACATTTTTGATGCTGCAATCTGAATTAGGTCATTATTAGCTGCAGAAAGACCTGTAGTTTCCACATCAAATACAACATAAGTTGCTTCGTGCAAATTCATATCAACTTCGTTGTAGGAAATAGGCACTTTATCTTCAACAATATTTGCCTCTAATCCAAAAATTGCTTTTATACCTGCTTTTTTTGCTCTGTGGTAGCCGTGCGGAAAACTTTGAACATTGGCATGGTCAGTAATTGCAATAGCTGGGTGTCCCCACTTAGCTGCAGTATCAATGAGGCTCTCGACAGTTGGTAAAGCATCCATCGTTGACATATTGGTATGAGCATGAAATTCCACACGTTTTTGATCTGCTGGCATTAAGTCTTTACGTTCATGATGCACAATCTCTTTGATATCTTGAACATTCATTGTCAAAGATTTAGTAAAGTTATTGTTCTCAATATTCCCTCTGACCCGCAACCACGAACCTTTAGAAATCATATCGTACTTCTTCAATTCTTCATCATCTTTAGCCCACTTTTGCATAGCAAAACTTGAGGTATAATCAGTCATCTTAAAATTAATGATATGACGTCCAGTGCGGGTTGTTTTTCGTTCAACACTAAAAACCATTCCTTCAAAAACGATACGATTTTCTTCTGTGGTCACCTCAATCATGGGTGTAATCTCTGCTTTTTCAAAGCCAGCTTGACGTTGTTTGATACGCTCTTTGAAATCATAATTTTGAGTTGGTGTCACTTCTTCTGATGGAGGCGCTGAATCTTCTAGTGATTTTTGTGCTTCCAAGGCTTGCATAGCCTCTTGGTTAGCTTTTTCAAGCAATTGCTCGCGGTTAGTTTCAAATGATGATTTTAAGTTTTGCGTCATTTGTTCATCAGAAACCATATCAATAGCAAGTTTACCAAATCCAAACAATGAAAATTGTTGTTCCAAGCGCGGCAAATGATTCTGACGAAAATGATTATTATTGACAAATTGAGGTGCTGAAATAATCATCTGACTGCCATTGTAATGAACTTTTAATTGTGAAAAAGAACTCTTAAAACTTGCACTATTACACAAGGGTTCACAAAAAGCTTGTTGATAATAATCCTGTAGCAGATCATCAGAAAAATCAATAGTTTCTGCTCTTATATCAAAAGTAGCCTTTATATCTGCTTTTTCAAAACTATTCACTAAACGAGTTTGTAATTCACAATACACCTCAATTGGCAATAATTCTGGAAATGAAAAATGAAATTCCCATAAGCGTGATAGAGAATGAACCTTTACCTCGATAATATCAGCAGACGAAAAAACACTTGAATTCTTAATTTCAAGCGGCATTTCAATCTGATCCATAAGTTTCTTGAACAATTCTGACATAGTTTTCTCCTGAATATCTTACTTCCATTTTATCACATATCTGTAAATATTTCGAGATAACAAAAGGAGGCTGTTAAAAAAGGCATTTATTAGCCTTCTTAACAACACTCTCTTAACTGAGACTATTTATCATAAGCATCTAGACTGTAGGTTTCAATAATTTGGTTTAATTTACTAGCATAAGCAGTATCTGTCGCATAAAGACCTGTTAGAGCTGCAGTAGCATCCTTATAAGAAGAAGTATTTGATTTCCAAACAGATGCATACTTTTGACTAGATACTAACTCAGCATAATCATATAGTGAAGCAGAATAATTTGGATAGGCGCGAAAAGGAGCTTGGATTTGAGTCATATTGCCTTTCCCATCATCTTCTAAAGTAGGCATTTGGACAGATTTACCTTTATATTCTCCTTTGATGCCAAAGAGGTTATAATTAGGAGCCTTAGACAAATCTGATTGTCCACTGGATGATTCCAAAATAGCTTGTGCTAATAAGACTGACGCATACAAATCATAGGTCTTAGAAATTTCAATAGCTGTTGGAGAAATCGTTTGAATAAAAGTCGTCGTTTGATCCGATGCACTAGTGACTGTCGGTTCGACATTATCATTTTTATAATTGTAAAACCAAACCCCACCCAAACCAAAAACTAATAGTGTTGTTGTTAACCTCAATACCAATTTATCTTTTTTTCGACTTTTCATGATGGCTCCTTTCTAAAATATCATTTCATTATAACAAAAGGCAGTTGCTTTTTACCAATAAGAACCATACTAAATTTCACTCCATATAAAAAAGTTAGCACATCAGACTAACTTTTTTATCGGCTTATTTTTTTGTTAGAATCTCTAAAGTTTCAATTAAGTTATCAGCGTGAACCTCAATCGTATCACCACTTGCTTTAATTTTCACTTCAACGATACCTTCAGAAGCTTTCTTCCCAACAGTTACTCGAATTGGAAGTCCAATTAAGTCACTGTCTGAGAATTTAGAACCAACACGTTCATTACGATCGTCTGTCAGGACTTCATAACCTTTAAGCATCAAATCAGCTTCAATTTTCTCAGTAAGATCTTGTGACTCTTGATCTTTGACATTGACAGTAATCAAATGTACATCAAATGGGGCTAATTCTTCTGGGAAATTAATCCCCCAAGCAAAGCGATAAGCTCCTTTTGGTGTCTTATTCACAAAAAGTCGGGCATGTTGTTCAATGACAGCTGAGAGAATACGACTAACACCAATACCATAACACCCCATAACAATAGGATTTGAGCGGCCATTTTCATCAAGGATGTTTGCTCCCATACTATCTGAATAACGGGTACCTAGTTTAAAGATATGTCCAATTTCAATACCACGAGCAAATTTCAGAGTACCTTTACCGTCTGGAGAAATCTCCCCTTCTTTTACTTCACGAATATCAACGTATTCAGCTGTGAAATCACGTTCTGGATTAACTCCAGTAAAATGATAACCATCTTGGTTAGCACCAGACACAGCATTAGCAAGGTCTTGAACTTTACGATCAGCAATAATTTTAACAGACTCAGGTAGGTTAACTGGCCCAAGAGAACCAAAACCTGCACCAAAAATCTCTTTTGCTTGCTCTTCACTTGCAGGCTCTAAGAAATCAGCCGCTAAATAATTTTTTAACTTCACATCATTGACTTGATCGTTACCAACTAGTAAAGCAACCACGGGCTGTTCATCAGCAATAAACAATAGTGTCTTGATAGTTTGATTTTCATCAATTGATAAAAATCCAGCTACCTCATCAATTGATTTGCAGTTAGGAGTTTCTACTTTTGTTACTTCTTCAAAGGTAGCAGCCTTAGTAGATGGTTTGTACTCATTCGTTGCCATCTCAAGGTTAGCAGCATAGCTTGATTCAGTGGAGTATGCAATAGTGTCCTCACCAGAAACTAGCCAAGCCGAGAGTTCTGCCTTAATTTCTTCTAAAACATCCTCTGGAATATCATCAATAGAAGGAATAGTTTTATCAAGGACTAACCAACGATTTAAATCTGTACGATTGGGAGTTACTGCCATAAATTCTTGGCTATCTTTACCTCCCATAGCACCTCCGTCACCTATAATGCCTTTAAAGTCAAGTCCAGCACGTGTGAAGATGGCTTCATATGCTTTACGGTAATCTTCGTAAGTGACATCAAGGTCTTCATAATCTTTGTGGAAGCTGTATCCATCTTTCATGATAAATTCACGTGTTCGAAGAAGTCCATTACGAGGACGCTTCTCATCACGATATTTAGACTGAATTTGATAAAGGTTTAGTGGTAATTGCTTATAAGATTTTACTGCATCACGAACAAGAGTTGTGAAAGTCTCTTCATGAGTTGGTCCTAAGATAAAATCCGATTGATCACGATTCTTTAATTTATAAAGGTCTTCACCATATGTTTCGTAGCGCCCAGATTCACGCCATAAATCTGCTGTAAGAAGAGCTGGAGCTAACATTTCAACTGCACCAATCTTCTCAAATTCTTGACGCATAATTGTTTTAAATTTTTCAATAGTACGGTTAGCTAGAGGCAAATAAGCATAGATTCCAGCCGAAACTTGGCGGACATATCCTGCACGAACCATAAGAGCATGGCTGATAACCTGAGCATCACTTGGCATTTCGCGAAGTGTTGGAATAAGCATTTTACTTTGTTTCATTACAATAAGATACGACTAATCAAAGTTGATTCTTTTTCAATTGAGAATTGCAATTGAAAAATTCGTATTTCCTTTCACGTTTTATTATCTTTTAGAAGAAAGCTCGCATGATATCGTTCCAGGTTACAGCAATCATTAATACTAACATAACTGCTACCCCAGCGAGCGTAATATAAGTTTCTGTTTCTTGTTTAAGTGGTTTGCGACGAATGGCTTCTAAAATATTCATCACTATCTTACCCCCGTCAAGGGCTGGTATAGGGATGAGATTCATAATACCTAAGTTGATAGAGATTAATCCCATTAAGTTGAGAACTGTGACGAAACCATTTTTAGCAGCTTGGCTACTAGCCTGATAGAGAGCTACTGGACCTCCCAATTTATTAATACTAAAATGAGCAATAAGTTTCTTTAATTCATTTAAAATTCTAAAGAAACTTTCCCATGCTAGTTTAAATCCACCTAAAAGCTTGTCTTTAAAGCTTGTCTTTAGAGCTGGCATAATGCCGATGATGTAGGATTTATCAACTTTCTGTGGCTTAACGTTGATCGTTTTCACCACCTCTTTGCTCTTAATTTTAAGGGCAAGTTTTTGGTTTTTTTCTAAATGACTAGTTGACTTTTCTACTGCTGCTGTCAACTGTTCCCAGTTAGAAACTTTGTGCGACCCTATTTGTAAAATACGGTCATTATTTTTTAAACCTGCACTAGCAGCAGGACCATTTTCTGATACACGGACCTGATTGGTTGATAAATCTTGAACACCTCCTTGAATAAAAGCAAGTGCAATAAAGACTACAAGACCTAAAATAAAATTATTCATCGGACCTGCAAAATTGGTAATTAAGCGCCCCCATACAGAAGCATTCTGATACTGCACATCTAAGGGAGCAATACGAATTTCAGTACCATCCTCCTCAATGATAGTAGCATCGTGATCAACACTATAGGTTTTTGTCTCACTTAAGACCAATCCTGTGATAGTTAGTTTATCTTCTAAATCATAAGCTGTTACATTGATTGGTAAAGAAGTATTGTCTAATTGTTTTCCTGATAAATTAATACGAGTTACAATGCCTTCTTTATTTAAAGTAAGGCTAGCCGGCGTCCCTGTCTTAATTTCAGTCTTATCATCACCCCAACCAGCCATACGGACATAACCACCTAGCGGTAATATACGAATAGTATAGGTTGTTCCTTCTTTATCAATGTGAGAAAAGATTTTTGGACCCATACCAATAGCAAATTCACGAACAAGAATTCCTGATTTCTTTGCAAAATAGAAATGCCCAAATTCGTGAACAACTACAATGACACCAAAAATAATAATAAAGGTTAAAATTCCTAGCATTCAATTCCTCTCTAAATACAATATATTATTTTAGAATAAGCCAAAGAAGTGCATGATTGGGAAAACAAAAATCATACTATCAAAGCGATCCAAAATCCCCCCATGACCCGGAATCAATTTACCCGAATCTTTAACACCAAAATGACGTTTAATACTACTTTCAACTAAATCTCCAAATTGACCAAAAATGCTAAAGATAGCCACTAAAACTAACATGACTAGGAAGCTATGAGGCGCATAGACGGTCTTATCAAAAAGCATAAAAAAGAAAGCTACCACAATGGCTGAAGCAATTCCTCCCAGACTCCCTTCAATTGTTTTATTTGGAGACACTGAAGGTAGTAGTTTGCGTTGTCCAAATTGACGACCAATCATATAAGCACCGATATCAGTCGCCCAGACAATAAATAAAGCTAACAACACCTTATCTATTCCAGCCATACGAGCACTGACTAGATTTTGAAAGCCAATACCCACATAAAAACTAGACGCAATTGGAAAGGCAGCATCTTCAAAACTGTAAGAATTACTGTTCAAAACAGTACCTGCCAAAATCATAAAAATAACAATACCGTATGCTGATAAACTAGCGTCAACTGGTAAAAAGGACAAATAACTATCTAAAGGAACTGTTAAAACAAAGGCTCCTATCATAGCTAATGCACCTTCAAAGGAAAATATTTCTAAACGACGCATACGAAGTAATTCAGAAACACCAATCATAGCTAAAAGTCCAACTAAAAATTGGAAAGGCAAACCACCCATTACTAAAAAAGGGATAAATATGGCAAGCGCGACAGCTCCCCAAATAACACGTTCTTTCATTTTCTCTCTTCTTTCTATACACTACCAAATCGACGATGGCGTTGATTATAATCCACAATGGCCTTATGTAGTTCGTCTTTTTTAAAATCTGGCCATAAAACGGGAGTAAAGTAAAATTCACTATAAGCTGATTGCCAAGGTAAAAAGTTACTCAAGCGTAACTCTCCACTAGTGCGGATAATCAAATCAGGGTCCCTATAAAGATAGGGTAAGCTATTTGTCATTAAATGATTTGCTACTAAATCCTCTGTAATATCGTCAGGATTCAACTTAGCTTCCAAAACATCCTGAGCAATTTCCTTAATGGCATTAGTGATTTCTGAACGTCCGCCATAATTTAGCGCAAAATTCAATACGAGCCCCGAATTATGTTTTGTCCTCAAACAAGCGCGTTGCATTGCATCGTATGTTGCCTTAGGTAATTTATGAGTATCTCCGATGACCTGTACACGTACATTATTTTTATCTAACTCTGGTACATATTTATCAAAAAATTCAACCGGAAGGTTCATAATAAACTTAACTTCATCATCTGGACGTGACCAATTTTCTGTAGAAAAGGCATAGACAGTTAGTACTTTAACACCTAATTCTGAAGCTGCTATTGTAACTTCTTGAAGAGCATCCATCCCCGCCTTATGTCCCATAACGCGTGGTTTTAAACGTTTTTTTGCCCAACGTCCGTTACCATCCATGATAATACCAATATGTGCTGGTATTTTCTCCAAAGGCATTTCTACTTGTTTTTTTCTTTTAAATATAAACATAATGTTCCTTAATTTAGCAATCGTTTTTCTTATCAGCCCTTTTAAAAGAGCTGGAAATATCCCATACTATAACATTTTACCACATTTTAACTTATTTTTGAGTATTAAAATGCCATTTGTGACAGCAAACTAAAAAGACCAGAACAATCATCTGGTCCTACATATCTTATTCAGTTTCGATGGCTGTTTCTTTATTTTCGTCTTCATTGACTTCAATAATCTTAACATCTTCAACTGGTTCTGTTGGTGTTGCTGCCTTAGAGACAACAGATTTGATAGCTGCCAACTCAAACGTCAAGTAGACACCATCAACATCTAAAACCATTCGTTGTGCTTCAGTATTAACTTCATCAACTACTCCAAAAAGACCACCAATTGTGACAATTTCATCACCTTTTTGAACAGCATTCAATTGTTTTTGACGTTCTTGTGCTTGTTTCTTTTGCTGACGTTGCATGAAGAACATCATACCAACCATAACAACAAGCATAATAATAGGTAAGCTCATTTGATTCTCCTTTCCGTGTTCTACGTAATCATTACTATAGCAGATTTATGCTATATCTGCAAGGAGATACTGTCTCTTAGCCAATAAATTCACGGATTTCTTCTTTTGTCATTTTTGAATCGCACTTCACCTTGATAGTTCCGTTTTTAACAACCATCAAACCTGGCACTGTAGGAATGTCATATTTATTTCGAAAATCTTTATTTGCAGTCCAATGATCAAAATCTTCACTATCTAAATGGAATAATTCAAATTCATCTTCATCAGCTACTTCTACAATTTTAGGAACAAAGAGGTGACAAAATGGACAAGAAATACGACCAATGAACAGTACAAAATCTTGATTTGAATCAATTTTATCTTCAATTTCGGCAGCCGTTATCAAAGTCATGGTTGCCAAAAGTTCTTCAAAAGAATACATAGTTAACCAACTTTCTAAATCTTATATTTAAAGAATAACCTATGATGGCAAAACTTGCAAGGCAAGAGTAACAACGATTCTATCAAAATCATTAACTCACTTCTCGCTTCAAACTATCCTCAAAAATGCTCACTCATATTTAAATGACTCATCAAAAAAACTGAGCATAGCTCAGTTTTTATTTTACACCTTATTTTTGTACAGCATTACTAACGCTTTTAGCAACTACATCGGCCACATCATTTTGAAAAGCATTTGGAATGATGTGAGTTGTGCTTAATTCTTCCTCCGGTATTAAACTAGCTATGCCTCTCGCTGCCGCAATTTGCATTTCAACAGTTATCGTTTTTGCTCTAGCATCTAATGCTCCTCTGAAAATACCCGGAAATGCTAAAACATTATTAATTTGATTTGGAAAATCACTACGACCAGTTCCAACTATGTAAGCTCCGGCTTTTAAGGCTTGATCTGGATAAATTTCTGGAATAGGATTCGCCATTGCAAATACAATAGGTTTATCAGCCATCTTGGAAATCCATTCTGCATGTAATGCTTCCGGAGCAGAAACACCTATAAAAACATCGGCATTCTCCAAAGCATCTTCTAAGGATCCAGATTGGAATTCTCTATTAGTCAATTTTGCAATCGCTTTGTGATGAGGGGCTAATGACTCCCGATCTTTATCGTTAATAATGCCAAATCGATCAACTACCGTTACATGTTTTGCTCCTGCTGATAGAAGCTTCCTTGTTATAGATAAGCCCGCTGAACCTCCACCATTAACAACTACTTTGATATCTTCAATGTCTTTTTTAACTAACTTCAAACTGTTAAACAAAGCCGCTAATACTACGATTGCTGTACCATGTTGGTCATCATGGAAAACTGGTATATCACATTCTTCAATTAGGCGTTGTTCAATTTCGAAACAACGTGGTGCTGAAATATCCTCTAAATTAATCCCTCCAAAAGTCGGCGAAATCGCTTTTACTATAGAAATAATTTCCTCTGTATCATTTGTTTTCAACACAATTGGCACAGCATCTACATTTGCAAAACGTTTAAAGAGTGCTGCTTTACCTTCCATGACTGGCATTGCTGCCTCAGGACCAATATCTCCTAATCCAAGAACAGCTGAACCATCACTTACTACGGCTACTGTATTTTTTTTAGTCGTCAACTCATATGCAAGCTCCACATCCTCTGCAATAGCCGATGATACTGACGCCACCCCTGGGGTATAGGCAATACTAAGATCCCTCTTATCTTCCACCTTAACTTTTGAAATTACTTCTAATTTTCCACCATTTTCTCTAGCTTGGTTGATAGCTAATTGACCTAAATTTTCACTCATTTTGATAACTCCTTTTGATAAATATTAGAATAACATGCGTAAAATGGCTGTCATCGTGATAACAGTAATAGCTCCTCCTAAACGCGTAGCAACTTGAGCAAATGGCATCAAGTTCATTCGGTCTGCTGTACTTAAAATGGCAACATCTCCTGTTCCTCCCATACCACTTTGACAAGCTGAAATAATACCTGCTTCAACAGGATTCATATTAAGGAATCGCGATACAAAGAATCCAACAGAAATAACTGTAAATACAACACTAATAACAACTATGAAATATTGTATGCTAAGCGTTGCCACAACATCTTTTAACGGGATATAAAGCAATCCTAGCCCTGCCATTAGAGGAAATGTAAAATTACCAGAAATAAATTTATAAAGTTGCTTAGCTCCATTTTGTGTTTCTCTAGGAATAACATTGATATATTTCAAAATAGCTGCTGCGATAATCATTAATACGGGACCAGGAAATCCAGTTAATTGCTGCAACAAATGTCCAAAAATAAAGAGACTACATGCTGTTAAAACACCTCCACCCAT
Source organism: Streptococcus sp. 'group B' (assembly GCF_002073795.1). Taxonomy (NCBI): domain Bacteria; kingdom Bacillati; phylum Bacillota; class Bacilli; order Lactobacillales; family Streptococcaceae; genus Streptococcus; species Streptococcus sp. 'group B'. Next base: position 2,091,478 of record NZ_CP020432.1, read on the forward strand.
TTTCTTAACGTCAATTGGGCCAGAATGATCAGCAATAATATCTGACATGTCCTCTCCTTTATTTAACCTTACTAATTGCCCTTGACCAGACAAGTGTGGTTTCTTTTCTCCCAAACGATTCAATAGTGCAGTACATAAAATGGCAAAGAAATTACCAATAATAGTGGCTGGGATGAGTTGAGCAACTAGTTGTTCGCTAGCTACACCGGTAATTGAACTATAGCCTAACGATAATGGTAAAATACCTTCACCAATACCACCAGCTAAAACGGGTGTTACGATATAAAACAAAGTGTGTCGCCACTCTAAGCCTAAAATAACACCGACAAATGTCCCTACCATCATCGCACAAACCATTCCTAATAACATGGGGAAAATCATTCTTAGTAATCCCTGAATCAACATTTTCCGATTCATCCCTAAAATACTACCGGACACTAAACAAGCAATATAAAAATAAAGAAAGTTAGCTTGCTTCATCAACATATTTGTTGACTCTAAAACATTTTTATTAATGAGGTTGAAAAACACCAAAATAGATGGTACTAATAAAGATAAAATAGCTGGGCCACCGAAGTTTTTAAAACCAGGGATGCTAGCTCCAATAGTACCTAAGAACCATCCCATTGTTAAGATGACTGCAAATCCTCCTAGCATATTGACTGGCAATTTTTGTAAAAAGCCTGCTAGAAGAATCAATAATGCTAAACAAACATATACTGGTAAGGGAACTGAGCCTACCTTAATATGAAATAGTTTAGTCTTTAAGTCTTGCTTTTGACCTCTAGAACCCTCATTATTCACTACCTTCACGTCTGCCATGAAAGCACCTCCTTTTACTTCTTATGTACAGTTTACTTTGGGACTTAGTGATAAGGAAGTTTATTTAAGTAATTGAATTATTTCAACTTATTTAATTAATTTAAGCTGGATTCTAGTTTTTAGGCTATGTTATACTAAACTCGGAGGATGCTGATGAAAAAAAAACTATCTCTTTGGGCATTTCTATCATTGATTTTAGTCACTATGACCATTTGTATATTTTCTATTTTTTATTATGTCACTATACATCAGTCCTATCGTATGGTAAGGGTACAGGAAGAAAAAATCTTAAAAAATACTGGTTATGCTTTATCGAGAAATCCACAAGTTATACAAACACTCAAAGATAATCACTATAATCAAAGTCTCCAAAAACAAATGCTATTCCTTAGCAAAAAATCAAATTTAGACTATATTGTCCTTATAAATTTAAAAGGGATCCGTTTTACCCACCCTGACTCCACTAAGATTGGTAAACCATTTCAAGGCGGTGATGAACAAGCTGTTTTTAAGGGAAAAGCTATTATGTCTACTGCAGAAGGTTCTTTAGGAAAATCTTTACGATACTTAATTCCAGTATATGATCACCAAAAACAGGTTGGGGCAATTGCAGTTGGCTTAAAATTAACGACACTTGGAGACTTATCTCAAAGCAGCATAAAAGAGTTTAGTAAGCCTCTCTTGATTAGTATTTTGATTAGCTTAGTCGTCACAAGTATAATTTCTTATGGCTTAAAAAAACAACTTCACAACCTCCATCCAAGTGATATTTTTCAACATTTAGAAGAGCGCAATGCAACACTGGACCAAATTCAAGCCGCTGTATTTGTTATTGACCAGAGGCATATCATCAAAAGAAATAATCCTGCAGCTAGTTTATTATTCAAAAAAGAGGGGCAACGAGACCTATTTTCAGGTAAATTATTAGAATCTTTAATTCCTCAACTCAAGCAGGATCATTTTTCAAAAAAAACTGAACAAGTATTACATTTTCAAGGACAAGACTATTTACTATCTATCTCGCCAATTACGGTTAAAACACAAAATAGAGGCTATGTTGTCTTCTTAAGGAATGTTACTGAAACACTTTTCACTTTGGATCAATTAGCACACACTACAGCTTATGCTTCTGCTCTACAGGCCCAAACACATCAATTTATGAATCAACTTCATGTTATTTATGGACTTGCAGACATCGAATACTACGACGAGTTGAAAATTTATTTAAAAGAATTATTGGAGCCACAAAATGAATTTTTAGCACGCTTATCAATGTTAGTTAGAGAGCCTCGACTGGCTAGTTTCATTATTGGCGAAAGAGAAAAATTCGCAGAAAAACACATCAATCTATCCACAGAAATTTTAGTAGAAATCCCTACCAAGTCAACTGTTGAGGATGTTAATAACTATCTCTTGCTCCACAGATATATTAATACGAAGATACTCACGCTATTAAATTCAACGACTTTAGTTTCTTTACGTTTAAATTATCAAAATAACCTCATTGAAACAGATTATCAATGGGAGAATGAGAAGTGGTTACTCAATGACTACCATCAGTATTTCAACGACGCTTATTTTCAACAGTTACTTGTAGATTCAAGAGCTACTTATAAGATCTCTTTAAAACAAAATAAGGTTATTATAAGAACAAATATTATCTACTCAGAAGGGTCTTAGTATGGACGTATTAATTATCGAAGATGATCCTATGGTGGAATTTATCCACCGCAATTACCTTGAAAAACTCAATTATTTTCAAAACATCTATTCAACTGCTAGTCAAACACAAGCTATTGCTTATCTTAATGACATTAAAATCCAACTTGTTCTTTTAGATATTCATATTAAAGAAGGCAATGGTCTAGAATTATTAAAGTTATTACGCAATCAACACCAAAATACCGAAGTCATTGTTATTTCAGCAGCCAACGAGGCGCACACTGTCAAAGAAGCATTTCATTTAGGTATTGTAGATTACCTGATAAAACCATTTACATTTGAACGCTTTGAGTCTAGTATTGAAAAATTCCTAAATCATTATCATACATTTGAAGCTGATAAAATCTATCAAGACAACATCGATCACTTTCAAAAAATAGATTCTGGATGGCTAGAGGGAGAGGTTAAACTTGATGAGAAAGGGCTCTCTGAAATTACCTATCAGCATATTCTTGATGCCATTCAAGAGTTAGAGCAGCCTTTCACTATCCAAGAGTTAGCAAAATGCAGTCAATTTTCTCATGTCTCTGTTAGGAAATATATTGCCTATATGGAAGAAAAAGGCCTTCTGACAAGTCAGCAAATTTATACTAAGGTCGGTCGTCCTTACAAAGTTTATAAGCTTATAAAAAAAACTTAGGCCTGTAGACCTAAGTTTTTTTAATCTTCGTAGCCATTTGGATGACTAGAATGCCATGCCCATGCCGATGAAATAATTTTATCAATATTATCAAATTTAGGCTCCCACCCAAGCATTTGACGAGCTTTCTCTGAGGAAGCAATAAGCGTATCTGGATCTCCTGGACGACGAGCTGCCTTTTGAGCAGGAATTTCTTTCCCAGTAATACGACGAGCCGCCTCTAACATCTGAAGGTTAGAAAAACCTGTCGAAGATCCGAGATTAAACACGTTTGATTCATTCCCTTGGCGAAGGTAATCAACTGCTAATATATGAGCATCTGCCAAATCAAATGGATGCACATAATCTCGAACATTAGTTCCATCTGGAGTATTGTAATCATCTCCAAAAATCATTATTTTGTCACGTACTCCTTGAGCAACTTGAAGAATGATTGGTAACAAATGTGTTTCTGGTTTATGATCTTCCCCAATTGAGCCATCCGGTTTATCTCCAGCAACGTTGAAGTAACGTAGAGCGACAAACTTAATACCGTAGGCTTGATCAGCCCATTTCATAATTGTTTCCATCATAAGCTTACTTTCGCCATAAGGATTAATAGGATTTTGAGGAGCTGTTTCTAAAATAGGAACTTGTTCTGGAATACCATATGTTGCAGCTGTTGATGAAAAGACAATATTTTTGATATCACATTCATTCATTACTTCTAAAAGTTTTATCATTCCAGCAGTGTTATTATCAAAATATTTTAAAGGATTTTCCATTGACTCAGCAACTAGTGAAAATGCCGCAAAATGGATAACAGCATCTACATCAGGATTTTCCCTAAAAACTTGACGCATAAACGTTTTATCGGATAAATCTCCTTCATAAAAAATCGCATCTGAATGCACCGCTTGACGATGACCTGTTACCAAGTTATCAACAACAATAACTTTCTCTTTTCCTTGTGTGATTAACTGATCAACCATATGCGAGCCAATGTAACCGGCGCCACCTAAAATCAGAACTGCCATATTTTTCTCCTATTTCAATACTCTTTTAACATCATTTGTTACCTCATTATACTGAGAATAAGCTTTTTTTGCAAATATCTACCGAAATTAGAATAGCTCTATGCAGAAGGCATCCCACGGCTTGAGAGTGTTACTTGATAGTACTTCTTGAACCTCTGTATTTGAAATAATAGTTTCTTTAACAGCTTCTGGAAATTCAAAAGATTGGTTTTGATCGGATAAGTTTGCAACTATTAAATAACGTTCTTTATCTGTTTGACGAACATAAGCAAATACCTTATCTGCTGTTTCCAAAAGTTTAAAATCAGCATCAACTAACCAGTCGTGTTCTTTACGTAAAGCAACTAATTTTTGATAAGTATAAAAAATACTTTCCGTATCATTTAACGCTGCCTCCACATTAATTTCCTGATAATTGGGATTGACTGCTAGCCATGGGGTACCGTTAGTAAAACCAGCTTGATGTCCTTGACTCCACTGCATTGGAGTACGAGCATTATCACGACCGACTTTACGAATACTATCTAAAATTGTTGCTTCAGATACCCCATTATCCATGGCTTCTTTAGCATAGTTAAGGGATTCAATATCATCTACATCTGCTAAACACTCAAATGGATAATTGGTCATACCAATTTCTTCACCTTGATAGATGTAAGGCGTTCCACGCATCAAATGTAGTAGGATTGCTAGAGCCTTGGCAGATTGTTTTCTGTTATCACTATCATTTCCCCAAATCGAGAGCACCCGAGGAAGGTCGTGATTATTCCAGAATAAAGAATTCCAACCTTGGCCAAGCTCCAATTGTGTTTGCCATTTTGTAAAAATATCTTTCAATGCTGGAACATCTAATCCGTCACTGTAATCCCACTTAGGAGCGTCAGGTTTATGTTGAAGACCTACATGTTCAAATTGAAAGACCATAGATAATTCTTCATTATCGGGATTTGAGTATTGTTTTGCAATGTCTGGCGTTGCTCCCCAAGTTTCACCCACCGTCAATAAGTCATGCTTTCCAAAACTAGCTCTGTTCATTTCTTTAAGATAATCATGGAGTTTTGGTCCATTACCAGTAATGCCCTTATCTGGAATTTTCCCAATTAAATCAATGACATCCATACGGAAACCACCAATACCCTTATCAATCCAGAAATTCATCATATCATAAATTTTATGACGTAAAGCTTCATTCTCCCAGTTGAGATCAGGCTGACGTTTGCTAAAAAGGTGCAAATAATATTGACCTGATGCTTTATCATATTCCCAAGCTGAGCCACTAAAAATAGAAGTCAAATCGTTAGGTTCATCTCGCCAAATATAAAAATCACGTTCAGGACTATTAGGGTTTTCTCGCGCTTCTACGAACCAAGCATGTTCATCAGAGGTATGATTCACTACCAAATCCATGATGATTTTAATCCCGCGTTGATTTGCCTCTTGTAACAGTTGGTCCATATCATTCATGTCACCGAAAATATCTGCAATGGCTTGATAATCTGAAATATCATAACCATTGTCATCCATTGGACTTTGGTAAACAGGTGATAACCAGATAGCAGTAATCCCTAATTTTTCAAGGTAGTCTAGTTTGCTAGTAATCCCTTTAATGTCCCCCACACCATCACCATCTGAATCCATAAATGAACGTGGGTAAATTTGATAAATCGTAGCTTTATGCCACCAGTGTTTCTTCATTATTCTTCTCCTATCAATAATTCATTCATCTTTTATTTTAACGTTTTTCCTCTTTTAGTGCAAGCGTTTGCGCAAATAACATTATAAAAAGGCTGGAACCCAACCTTTTTATGAATATCGCTTATACCTTAACGAATAGCTTGTTCAGTATCTGCATCAAAGAAATGCCCCTTAGCAACATTAAACGTTAGGTTAACTTTTTCTCCTGGATTATGGAAGTCACGCGCTTCAACACGAGAAGCAAATTCTGTTTGACCTAACTTAACATAAAGCATAGTTTCGCTACCGAGTAATTCAGAAACTAAAACTTCTGCTTCAACATTGGCATTTGGATAAGTATCTTGGACAAGAAGATTGCTTGAAATGTCTTCTGGACGAATACCAAAAATCAATTCTTTTCCTTTATAGCCTCGTGATTCTAAAAGTTTTTCTTGACCTTCAGGGATAGCGATTCGAAGACCATCTTCACTAATAATCATACCATTTTCAACTTTAACTTTGAAGAAGTTCATAGATGGACTACCGATGAATCCCGCAACAAATTTATTAGCAGGAAGATTATAGAGTTCTTGTGGTGAACCAACTTGCTCAATTTTACCAATTGTACCATCACCATCAGGGTTCTTAGTAGCTGACATAATGACAATACGGTCTGCCAAAGTCATCGCCTCTGTTTGGTCGTGGGTAACATAAATAGTTGTTGAACCAATACGTTGATGAATTTTTGCAATTTCAGCACGCATTGAAACACGTAATTTAGCATCTAAGTTAGATAAAGGCTCATCCATTAAGAACACTTTGGCATCACGCACAATAGCACGTCCCATAGCAACACGTTGGCGTTGTCCACCTGACAAATCCGCAGGTTTGCGCTCTAAGAATTCAGTAAGGCCAATATTAGCTGCTGCTTCACGAACGCGCTTATCAATTTCTTGTTTTGAGAATTTACGCAATTTGAGCCCAAAAGCCATATTATCGTAAACAGTCATATGTGGATAAAGAGCATAGTTTTGGAAAACCATAGCAATATCACGATCTTTAGGTGATTTGTCATTGACAACTTCGCCATCAATCTTGAGCTCACCTTCACTAATATCTTCAAGACCTGCGATCATACGAAGTGTTGTTGATTTCCCACAACCTGATGGTCCAACAAAAACAATAAATTCTTTGTCTTTAATATCCAAGTCAAAGTCTTCAACAGAATAATGCGATGCACTTGGATATTTTTTGTAAATATGATTTAAATTTAATTCTACCATTAGATTGACCTCTTTTATTATTGTGATTTTATTATAGCAAAGAAAGGGTTTTCATATAATGGTAACCTTGCCTAAATTTCTTGTGCAAACTAACTAAATTTTAGGTATCCATCGAAATTAAATAGGCATAGGCTAAATCATCTAATATTTTTAAATTAAGCCCCGAAGATTGGGTAAATTTATCTAATTTATATTGCAATGAATTCCGATGAATGAAAAGTGCCTTAGCCGTTTTAGCAAGGTTCCCTTGCTCTTGCCACAAGGCTTTTATTATAGCCGAAGTATCACTCGTATCAAGGATATGTTGTAAACATTTTGCTTTAATAGAAGGCATGGGCGATTGATTTGCCAAAGCCCATAAAGCCATCTTTGGAAATCGACAGTAATGTTGTTCGGCCTTGTGACTAAGAAAAAGCGTAAAAAGTTTATATTCTTCTTCATATAATTCTTTCCAGTCCACTGCTTGTAGATGCGTCCAACTATTTCCAAAATAGCATCTTAAACGCGTGTTAAAGTCATTTTCAATCGTTGGTAAAATATCTGTTAGTAATTCCGTAGCATTAAAGAAATTATCCTGATTTAAAATCATGACACTTTGGGTTTGATTAATTGTCATAATTGTTTCTACGTTTATTACTAAAGGCGACAAGAAATCCTTAAGTTCTTCTGATAAGGTAAATTGATGCTCAATAAAAATAAATTGGACTGCCGAATGAGATTGGGGCAACCTTCCACGACCTTCAACTAGATAGCGGTACCAAGGATTCTGAGAATCCACTGAACTCGCCTCTTCCAGGCTTTGTGTCATTTGTAATAAGCATAGTTCACGCTTAGTTAGCGAAGATTTTGGAAAGTGGAGGACATGACCATCTTGCTCAACGATGATATAATCCTCACTCTGTTTAACTTCCTGTTTAGTAATAACTTCTGGAAACAGTTCCTTAAAATCCATGGCATCCTCCACTACAGTTTTGTTCATTATATCATATTTATAACCTCTTTTTGAGCACAGAAAAAGAGGAGAATGTCTCCTCAGAAAGTTTCTGTTATAAAATAGTGATCCGAATAGAATGCTGTTTCGACTGCTTTGGATTAAGCCGTACGATATTTTGTTTATCTTCTAAAATATCAGACTCTTCAATAGAAGTTGACAAGGAACTCCAGGGTTCCAAAGCCAAAAAAGGACCACCATTGTTACTTGTCCAAAGAATAAGATTCTCAAAATCATCAAAGTCAAGTTGGATTCCTTTTGCATGATTTCTAGATTTTAAGTAGACCGTCTTAGATCGTAGTTGGTCTAAAGTAATAGCATCTTTTTCAAATAAAGCATAATTAAGAGATAATTGTTTTTGATTTTCTAAAAAAGGATGTCTAGCTTGTAAATCTAACAAGCCTGTATCCGGAAACGACTCAGGAATTGTGCAAGTTTCAAACTGTTCAAACTCTAGATAGTAATCACTAAATACTTCCTTTTCAAACAAAGGGCAATTAAAGCCTGGGTGAGCTCCGATAGCATATGGCATATTTTTTTCTGATTCTAAGTTTTTGACAATATATGTAATGGCAATGCTTTTATTTCTTAAGGTGTAAGTTATTTCTAAACTAAAACGATAAGGATAATTTATCAACGTTTCTTCACTACTTTTAATTGTAAAACGAACAGAAGAATCCGATATGTAATCATAGTCGAATGTTTTGTGACGTACAAAGCCATGCCTTGGTATGATACCCGTAAAATGTGGAGCTTGAGCTGGTCTGTAAATGACGCAATCATTTCGAACACTTCCGCATATAGGAAATAAAATAGGAGCTTGCCCACCCCAATAAGTGGGTTCCCCTTGCCAAAGGTACTCAACGCCTTGACTATCTGTAATAGAAGTCATTGTTGCACCTAACGCTTTTAATGTCACTTGCAACTCATGATTTTGTATCGTAATAGCCATTATTTTTCCTTTCATAAAGAGCAATAATTGCTTTACCAACTTTTCTCTAGCAATTATCTTTCCTTCCAAGAAGTTGCTGTTTTTTGCAAAATTTTATTTAGTTCATCAATATTTTGAAAACCTATTGTACGTAACCATTGACGTGCACCAGCTTCTCCTTTTTCAACATACTCTTTAACACTTCCAGCCCAAGTTGCTCTACCACAAAGGACACCGTTAAATTTAGCACCAGCTTCTTTAGCAAACACAAGAGTCTCTTGAAAAAGCTGAGCAGGAACTCCTGCACTCAAAAAAATGTAGGGGAGTAGTGTCGCCTGATCTTGTTCTCTAAAATAAGCCGCAGCTGTCGCTTTATTATAAGCAGTCTCTCCTTGCGCAAAACCTTCTACATAGTCCATATTGACAGGCACTTCCACCTTCAAGACATCAATATTAAATCGAGGATTTGAAAAAACTTTCATAGCTTCAATAACCTTACGTGGCTTAATTTTGGCATACTCAATACCTGAGCTATCCGTAATCTTTTCATCATATGACAAAATTTCAAGGAAAAAAGGAATGTCTTCTGCAACACATTCAGAACCAATCCGTTCAATATAAGCTTCTTTTTCTTCGTTTACTTCATCCGAACTATCAACATCATAATAAAGTAAGAACTTAACTGCGTCTGCCCCCTCTTCTTTAATGCGTTTCGCAGACCAAATGTCTAAACAGTCTGGGAGTCGCTTGGTACTACTGGTATCATAACCTGTTTTTTCGTACGCAAGTAAAAGACCGGCATTGTCATCTAAAACTTTCGTAGCTGGCAACCCATATTCTGGATCTAACAACATTGATGAAGCGTAAGGGGTTAATTCTTCAGCTACCAAAACTTTAAGTGCTTCTATTTGAGAAACAGTGGGCTCCTCAGATTGATATTTTGCCATTAATCGCTTCAATGCTCCACGTTGGTCAAAAGCCAAGGCCGAAATAATACCATTTTTATCACTCAATTGTTCCATATGTTTTTGTTTTTGTTCCGTTAATCCCATCCTATACCTCTTTCACTTGGATTTGACTGATTAATTCTTGATAGTAGGTCAGATTGATATGCCCTGTTAATGTTTCTTGTGCATTAAGCATACCCAAGACATTAGCTCTCTTAAGTAAATTTATATCATCTAGTTGATGTTCTAAAGCAGACGCGATTCCTGCAACCGTTGCATCCCCTGAACCAACTGGATTGATAACTTCTATTTTTGGAATCGTCACTTGATAGTAGTGATTCCCATGTTTAGCAAAAGCTCCCCTAGCACCTAAGGAAACAATAACCCAATCAATTCCTCTAAAAATATCTTGCTGTAAGGTAGATTTTAATTCGTCTAAACTATAGCTAATTGGCTTTCCAATTAATTGTGTTAATTCTTCAAGGTTAGGTTTAATGACGGTCGGCTTAGCACTAGATTTTAAAACCGAACGTAATGCTTCTCCTGAACAGTCTAAAACAACTTTCTTATTAAAGTGATTCGCTAGGGAGATTAACCTAGCATAATAATCTGAGGGGAGTCCCTTTGGTAAACTTCCTGATACTGTTATGATAGTTGCAGCATCAAAGATAAGTTTTAGATGATTCAAAAAGGCGCCTGCTTCATCTTTAGTAATATGTGGACCTTTTTCTAGAATTTCAGTCTGCTGACCCTCATGTAAAACTGCAATACAATGACGTGTTTCTCCACCAATACTTAAAAATTGGTGTCTGATTTCCAATGCATCTAAGCCACTTCGGATGAAATCTCCAAAATGCCCCCCTAATAGACCAGTTGCCACTACATTATCGCCAAGTTGAGAAAGAACACGAGTCACATTTAATCCCTTACCACCAGGTGTTTTGGAGACGTCGGTAACCCGATTTTGTACTGACCCCCAAAAGTTGGACAATTTATTTTAAGTGAAGGATTTAGTTCTGTATTGCACAGGACTAAGTCCTTTTAGTTTTGCTTTGATTCGCTTGTTGTTGTAGTAAAAAATGTAATCTGTGATAGCTTGCTCAAGGTCATCAAGTGATTTGTAAGACTTCTCCAAGCCATAGAACATCTCAGACTTTAGAATCCCAAAGAAAGATTCCATCATACCGTTGTCAGGACTGTTCCCCTTCCGTGACATAGAAGGACGAATGCCTTTGTCCTCCAGAAATTGATGGTAGGACTTGTGCTGGTACTGCCAGCCTTGGTCGCTGTGGAGAATGGTTTCGCTGTATGAAGCCGCAGGAAAAGCCCTCTCAAGCATGGTTTGAACCTGTTTCAAGGCAGGAGACCGAGACAGGGTAAAATCAATTATCTCACTGTTATAGCCATCAAGAACAGGCGATAGATAAAGTTTCCCTTCAGGTAAAGCAAACTCCGTCACATCGGTATAGCACTTCTCATAGGGCTTCGACCCCTCAAACTGGCGTTGAATCAGGTTATCAGCCTTCTTACCAACCTCACCTTTGTAAGAGGCATACTTGCGCTTACGACGAATACGAGCAGTCAAGCCCATACTTTTCATCAAGCCTTGCACCCTTTTGTGGTTGATGACAAAGCCACGATTTCGCAGTTCTAAATAAATCCGACGATAGCCATAGTTTCCTCTATGTTCATCATAAATGGATTGAATGTCAGATTTGATTGCTTTGTCTTTATCTGGTTTATTCAGTTTCTTTAGTTGATAATAGTAAGTTGCACGAGCTATCTTAGTTATCTCAAGTAAGAGGTCTAGTCGGAATCCTCCTGTGACCATTTCTCTAATTGTTTCTGCCGTTCGCTCTGTAAGGCTTCGTCCCTCAAGCGCAAATCCCTCAACTTTTTTAGAAAGGCATTCTCCGTTCTCAAGCGCTCATTTTCTTCCTGAAGTCGCTCGAGCTCTGTCATTTCTTCCCAAGTTTTCTTACGCTTACGTCCCATTTTACTCGGTCTCCCTCTTGTTTTCTCAACAATAGTATAACCATTTTTCTTAAATTGGGAAAGCCAATTTGTGAGTATAGAACAATTAGAGAGAGCATAATCAAGAGAAACAGAGAGTTGAGAACAACCATGAATCAAGACTTTATCTATCATTTCCTGCTTTAATTCAGGTGGATAATACTCATTTCTACCTTTTTCGACGATTTCTACACCATACCGATCCATGAGTTTTATCATGTATTTAAGATTCGAGATACGAACATCATATCGTTGACTAATCTGAGACCAGGACATCCCGATCTTTCTTAACTCGTATATTTCTAGTTTATCTTCATAACTTAATTTCATCAGAAAAGCACCCCAATCGTTAGATTTTTTGTCTAACTTTTGGGGTGCAGTTCATTTACAGTATCCATGTTAAAGTTTTCTAAGCAGTACGAAATATCAATAGAAGGGTTCAAAGTTACTGTTAAAATCATAGATATCTCCTTAGTCGTGATATTCACCACGATTCCATTTATCTAAGAACTCTGTGAAAAAGTCATTCTCTTCTTGATGGGCATTATGAGTCTCAACCTCGGCTATCTTTTCAATTAATACTTTGTTTTCTTTTGTTGGTTTATATTTAGCTCTTATAAACGCCTCGATGATATCTGTCATTAACAGCCCACCAGTAATTTTCCCACCAAATCCGATAACGTTAGCATTTAATTCTTCTTTAGCATAGATAGCTGATGTCAAATCACGTACCAGAGCTGAGCGAATTCCTGGAACTTTATTAACAGCATTATTAATACCAACTCCAGTTCCACAAATACATACACCTAAGTCGGCTTTTCCACTAGCGACAGCTTCTCCTACTTTCTTACCATAAATAGGATAGTGAGTACGGATGTTATCATAAGTTCCACAATCAATAACCTCATACCCTTTTGTTTTTAAATAATCCACAACTGCAATTTTGTCATAAGTTACAATATGATCACAACCGACCGCAATTTTCATCTGCTTTACCTCTCTTACGCTTAGCACATTTTATTCAACATATCGACCCGAATTTGATGACGACCTGCATCGTAAGTCCCATCAACAAAACCCTCTACTATATGTTTAGCAACCCCGGACCAACAATCTCTGAACCTAAAGCAATCATCCTAGCGTTATTATGAGCTCTAGTCATATAAGCTGAGCGTTCATCTGAAACTTCTGCTGCAATCATCCCCTTAACCTTAGTGGCTACCATAAAAGGACCAGCACCGTAAGCATCAACCATTATTCCTAAGTTATCTTCTTTTTGATTCACTTTAGCAACGATTGCTAAGGTATTATCAACGAAATCTTTGCTAGTATCCGTTAAATCAATAATTTCCTTACCTAAACGTGTAAGGTGTTGTCTAATCACTTCCTTAAGTTCAACACCATGCGCATCCGCCCCAATAATAATTGTCATTTCTTTCTCCTTATTTCACTTTTAATACAATTGTATGTAGTTGGAAGATATTGTTTGTTTTTTGTTTGTAATATCATCATATATCTTATTTTTGTTTTTGTCAATGTTTTGTTTTTGTTTTTGTTTGAAATAAACAAAAAAACTCCGTGATAACTATGGCAACTAGAATTCACTACTAGCTAGCTATCACGAAGTTTGATACTTCTCATTATTTTTATTTGTAGGAACGGTTATTCCGCAAGCCATAATCATAAATAAAATTTAAACAAAACATGCCAATTTGCTGCCATTTTCTCCCATAAAGTGCCTTGCTTCTCTGTATTTTGACTAAGAAAACTCCAATTAAAAACTTTGTAATTTAAAGTAAAACTATTTTGATGTTTTTCTCTATGTTCATAAAGGACACCAAATTGATCATTATTAAGTTGTTGAACAGAGTTGTAAGCAAACGAACCATCTTGAATGTGATGGTGATATAACCACTTAAAACTACCATTTCGATTAACTTGCGCTAGACGTGCATATCCATCTTGGCACTTCTTCCCTGGCTCATTAGCATTCACTAATAAAATATACTCTTTTTTGTCATGCTCAAAGCGAATAGCTGATAGTTGGACGTAAGCATCATGAATTTCCTTATATCGTTTAACATGGTTTTGCCAAGTCTCCCCGCCGTCTTTACTTGTGGCTACTTCTAGGTTACCAGTTAGATTCCTCATAAATAACTTAATGTCCCCATTTTTCAATTGAACGGGTACGGATTCTGTATTTTGTTCTTTTTTATTATCCATTGTTAAGGAGTGAATTTTTTCACCATTAGAAAGTATACGGTTATCATTAACTGCTTTTCCAGTATGCCACGTTTTTCCATGGTCGTCTGAATAAATTAGGCGTGAAGATTGTGAACCTCTTAGATGAGATTTCCAATTCGTAGAATAGGCAGGAATAATAATACGACCAGCGTGTGGCCCCCATTTTAAAACTATACCTTTTCCAGGTCCTATTCCCAAAAATTTCATGCCTTTCTGACGAAGACTTGCTGTTATATCTCTAGGTGATGACCATGTCCTACCATCATCATCGCTATATGACATCCACACATAGCTTGATTTTGCTAAACGAAATGGTGACGTTTTATGTTTTGTAAAATATATATTTCCAAGTAGCTGTTTTCCCTTATAAATATCCCCTAGATTTGAATGGTCACTTTTAGTAGTTTCTGTTATAACATGATAATCAGTCTTTTTCCCTTTAAAATTATATACAATACCTTTGTCACGGATAGTAAAAACCTTCGATTTCTTTCCATTATTATATAAATTAAGATAAGACTGTCCTCCGATTTGGGTATATTCTTTTTCAGGTGTGTTAGCAATACTAATAACGCCTCTTCCTTCTGGAAACATATCATATATTGAAAAAATACGTTTCGTCTTGGAGCTAGTATCTTGAACTAATGCCATATCCATATTAATAGGTGAGCCACTATAGTCACCACTAGTAACTAGCGGAACTCTAGGGTTATTACGGAGATTGACAATAGTTTCTCTTTTTCCCCAAGTGACACCATCATCCTCACTACGGCGAATAACCATTCCTATGTTTCCCCAATCACAAGCTTGCTCAATTCTTTCATCAGCTCCCGCAAGTAAAGTTCCTTTTTGGGTTTTCAATAATGAGGGGATACGGTAACCAAACACATTATCTTTATTTTTTCTCCCAAAATCTCCTCCCCTATATACTTCTGTTTTAGCAGAAAGTATAGCACCTTTAGGTAATTTGAGCTGATGGTTTAGATGACAATAATATTGAAAATAAGATTTTATATCTTCAAAATTCAAATTATCAACACAGCAAACAAGGCAGTGTGCCTTAGCTTTTAATTTTTGCCATAAATTACCACTATATTTTATTTCTTTCTCTACTTTCTCTTTGCCAATAGCAAGCATCCCCTCTATAACAGACGATAACTTTCCATCCTTTTGAGAGAATGTTTTAGTAAGATGGTGTTCCTGCATCGCATTCTTTTTAAAGCCCAACGATATCTGACTAGCAATGTCCGTATTACCTATGACATTACTTGTCGATAAATCTCCCTTAGGAATGATATCCAAAGACCTCAACTTATCCCTTTCAAAACCTCTATCCTCTCCCGCTGTCTTTCTAAATTCATCGCTATTAAGTAATGCAACCGAAGAACCCTTTGATTCTATCAGGAATCTCTGTTGTTCTGCAATGGAATGACTGCTTTCGGGTATAATATAGGTAGTTCTATTATTAGGTTGAGTTGCATTTAGTTCTGCTAAATTTGCCTGTTTACGATTTTCTTCTGTCGCTATTTCCGATTTTAGAGGAGGTGACAATTTTTCTTGACTGTCAGAATCACCTAAGACTACTACCATATCTTTATCTTTTTGATCATCTACTATTAAACCGTCCGATGTATCAGAATCTAATTCTAACTGCCTCTCCTCTGTTGAATTAGTAAGCTTATCTAAAGTAGAGTCAAATATGGGAGCAGTAGTTTTTTCATCATCTATTGATATAAAAGAGTTTATATCAGATTTTATTTCCTCACTATAAATTGTACTAGGATGCAAAAGTCCACATAATAAGATAAAACCTAGCATCATATATGTACTAGTTATCACTCCTAGACGGCGTATCGTTATAGAAGGTTTCCCAAAGGTTAATGTCATAGAAACTCCAAGTCTTAAAATATTGATTGCATACATCAACTCTAGAAAAATGGGAGTTCAGTAATGTTTCCAAAAAGGATTGTATACCAACTTATCACTATTTTCAATATATTTTTATAATTTTACTAGTTTTTTATTATTAAAATGAGCGAAAATTAATTATATATATTATTTTTAAAATATTTAATATATCAAAAACCTAGGAGAATGTGATATTTCCTAGGTTTTTGTTTATTCTATTTATTTTTGATTAGCTGCATATTCTGCATTACGGCGTTTCATTTGTTTAGCATACCACATAATTAAAAGACCTGTGATAGATAAATGCCAAATATCAAAAATATCAACATCTAAGGTATCCGTTTTTTTTTCATAACAATCATAACAATATTGACAATAAGCATGATTAATAAGAAGTAAAGCGTATATGGTGATCCCCATGTAATAGTTGCTAATGGAGCCCAACCAACGTCAATAATGCTTAGATTGATTCCTGTATTTTTAACAAAAGCTTGAAGTGATTCGGAAAAAGCACCAGTTAAAATACCAATAATAGCACCAATACCCGTAAGAGCAATAGCTAACTTAATACCACCTTCAAGTGCTTTAGAAAACTTCACTCCAAATATCATGGCTAAACCTGTCATGACAATTAGCATCACAACTCCCGAACCCATATGAATAACTGGATCAAAGAATTTATTGACAATATTTAAAAATACCTGCATGTTCCTTCTCCTTTAAGACTAATTCCAATTTTAAATATGTTATGATAGGTTGTGTTCTTTGATAACTTGTTCTAAAGCAGTAAAGACCGGTTCGCTCATAACTGGTATGCGATAAAGAATAGATCCTGCTTCTACAACTGGAATTGGTACATTAAAACCTAAATCAGTTTTAGCAATAGGAGTAAAGATATCATATTTGTTGACCATTTCCTCAGTGATATCCTTAACCATAACAGCATCACAATGTACATTGTAACCTCTATCTCCTAATTGTGTCTCGATAGCATCTTTAATTTGATGACTTGAATTTATGCCTGCACCACAAGCTGCTAATATTTTGATCATGTTAAAACACTCCTTTTTCTATTAAATAATGATTAATTTTTTCCTTATTGTCGCCAAGCTCATGTAGCCGATCTAGGTTTCCTTTTGTAATAAAGAAGGTAATCAAATTAGATAAAATATCACTTTGGTTACTATTCCTACTATTAATGATGAAGAAAAAATCCTGAACCCTACACTCCTCTTCTGGATTAATCATATGTTTGAAAGTAATTGGCTGACTATTTTTGACATAAAAGATTCTATCTACTAGACAATACTGCGTTTCAGTGTGTGGAATAGCAACATATTGAATAGGAGTCCCATCTTTTAAATCAATTTTTAACCCCGTTGGAAACTCTCTCTCCCTTTCTTTTACTGCCTGTCGGTAGTCAGGACTAACATAGTGTTGTTTTATCAATGCTTTTGATACTAAGTCAAATAATTCTTCCTGAGAATGGGCATCAATAAATAAAATATCTTGAGTCACAGCAAACACCTTTCTTTTTAGTTAAGCGGTTACATTTTGTTGTAAGGCAAACAAGCCTTATCAACTTATCTACATCAATATTATACAAAACAAAATAAAACATCACAAGACGTTTTTTATTTATTTTTGTTTATTATTGTTTGTTTTTTCAAAATTATTATTATTTTAGCTCTATTTATGGTATGATATATACAATGAAGAGGTAGGAGAGATTATTATGTTAAAGCGAGAAAGATTACAAAAAATAATAGAAAAAGTCAATATAAATGGTATTGTCACTGTTAATGAAATCATGGAAGAACTTGATGTATCAGACATGACTGTTAGGCGTGACTTGGATGAATTAGATAAAGCAGGACTGTTAATACGCATCCATGGTGGTGCACAAAAAGTAAACGCAGCACCAATTCCACAAAATTATGAAAAATCAAACACTGAAAAATACGATATTCAAACAAATGAAAAATTAGAAATTGCCCAATTTGCAAAACAATTCATCAATGATGGTGAAACAATCTTTATTGGGCCTGGAACAACCTTAGAGAAATTAGCTACGCAATTACTTGATTTTAAAATTAGGGTAGTAACCAATAGCCTTCCTGTTTTCAATATTCTGAATCAAAGTTCAACACTTGACCTTATCCTTGTAGGAGGAGAGTACAGAGAAATTACTGGTGCTTTTGTCGGTTCTGTTACTATTAACTCTATTAAATCACTTAATTTTTCAAAAGCTTTTGTTAGTAGTAATGGTGTTTTTGAAAAGTCTATCGCTACTTATGACGAGGGAGAAGGTGAAATCCAGCGCATTGCTCTTAATAATTCCTTTGAAAAATTCCTTTTAGTTGATAGCCAAAAATTTGGTAAATATGATTTTTATACTTTTTATCAATTAGACGATATTGATTTTGTATTAACAGATCATAATATTGATAATGTTGTTAAGGAGCAATACAGTAGCTTCACCAAAATTTTAACTAATAACAATTACATGTAATAAAACAAGTGAGCCACTACTAGAAACCTGTTATACAGCTTTTAGTAGTGGCTCTTTATTTAGTGATTATAACTTTAGTCGTTTTATAAAAGTCAAAACAAGAAAACTTCCTCAAACAAAAATACATTAACTCTCTTTTAAGCGTAAAACAATGGTTGTTCAAAAGAAGAATTAGATATATCATTAAAATCTTCGCACGCTAGAAATCATAACTAAAAAACAAACAAGTGCGGTGACTTGTTTGTTTTTAGTTGTCAGCTAAGTTTATTCAACTCTTTTATTATTTCACTTCTGCTAGTGTTTTAATATCAACAAGCACTTTAGAGCCATCTTTTTTAGTAACTTGAA
Source organism: Streptococcus sp. 'group B' (assembly GCF_002073795.1). Taxonomy (NCBI): domain Bacteria; kingdom Bacillati; phylum Bacillota; class Bacilli; order Lactobacillales; family Streptococcaceae; genus Streptococcus; species Streptococcus sp. 'group B'. The sequence continues at coordinate 2,110,529 of NZ_CP020432.1, forward strand.
CTTGATTACCATTAATATAATTAAAGCTTTCAAAACTTACACTATATTTATTTGATAATTGGATGAGTTGCTTTTCAAAAGATTGTCTATCCATACCATATTTCTTAGCGTTTTGTGCCATTCCTAGTTCATATTCATCTAGCTCTGATTCATCTTCTTGTTTTTCTGGTTCTTCTTCGTCTGAACCTTTATTAACATCATAAAAACCATAGTTGTGAGTTACTTTCCCTGAATCTTCAGGTTCTTCATCTGGAGCATAATTTTTGGCTTTATTGTCTTTATTTGAGCCTTTGTTATGATCACTGTCGTGTCCCCAACCCTTTTCTTTTGGTAATTCATTAGGATGTTCCATGTAGTATTTAATTGTTGAGAAGAGTTGTTGTAATGTATAGCCTTCTGGTGCTTTCCATAAACCACCCTTGTCAAACCATGCCATAGGAACATTATGATAATGATCATGATGAGGAACAATCAATTGATCATCTTCAAATCCAACTGCATATGCCATGTGAGCAGCAATTTTATCAAGCGGTACAATTTTTTCTGGTTTTGCTTGTTTGAATACTTCTGCAGCACTTAAGTTTTTGTCACTAGAATTTGATGTTGATTTATTATCAGTTGGTGCAGGACTTGGTTTATCTGCTTTATTAGAGTCCTTTTCCTTATAAATTTCAGCATCTTTACCCCATCCTTCAACTTTAGGACGTTTTTCTGGGTGCATCATGTAATATTTAGCCGTAGCTAAATAGTCTTCTAAAGAATATGTCTTATCTGAATCAGCTAAAAGATCTTTTTCTTCATCAAACCATTTTAATTCCACATAATGGTAATGATCTTTATGAGGAATTACAAATGTACCATTCTTATAGTCTGTCGCTTGTGCAATTCCAAATAATAAATCTTCAGGTTTAACAATTGCTTTTGGTTCAATTGCCTCATAGATTTCTTGAGCTGTTTTACCTGTTTTTGGTTTGTCTTGATTTGCTTCAGATTTTCCTGAAAGAAATTCTTGAGCTGCTTTTAATTCCGACTCTGATAAATCTTTCTTTGGTACCCAATGCTCATGTGTCATATGTGGAATGACATAACCTGTACCTGTATCTTTTTTAATATCTTTAGCATCAAAAATGTAACCATCAGATGTTGTGTATTTACCAGCTTTTTTTGCCTCTTCAATTTCTTGAGCACTGTAGACAATCTGGCTATTTGGTTTGCCTTTACGTTGGTCTTTCGGTGTTACTGCATGGTGTTCTTCCTCTGTGTGAGGTTCCTTATTAGGTTCATGAGAAATATGCTTTGGTTTCTCTGTAGAATCTTTTTTCCCTAATGCATCAATATGATGTCCTCTATGCTCTGCCACCATCCTTGTTGCTTCTAACTCTAATGGAGACATATCCTTATAGTGAATAAAGTGGAAATGATTACCGTGCGGAATAGAAACACCGATTGCTGTGAAAGCATTAACTTGTGCTGGGTCATAAACCAAACCATCACTTTCTACGTGACGAGCAGATAACGGTTGAGCATATAAACGTTTCAACATTTTGTCTAAAGCAGAATCTTTGTTGATTGGTTTGGTTGTAGGTGCATGGTGTTTTGGTGCCGTAGCATGATTACCAGCTGGTTTTGACCAGTGATTTGCGTGAGTGACTCTTGGAATAGAAATAGGGGCATTAGCATGTCTTCCTGTTGATACATTACCGCTTGGTGCACTTGCATGAATGTATGAACTTGAATTTGATGGTTTTGAGCTATTACCTGATCGGCCAGTCTTGCGGTTCCAATATGCCTGTGCGGCTGATAACTCTGATGGAGATAAATCAGCTTTCGGGATATAATGGAAATGATCGCCATGTGGTACTAAAAAGGCATCTCCCATGTCATCAATAACATCTGTTGGACTAAAAACATAACCATCATCTGTAGTATAGCGACCGCTAGCTTTCGCTTCACGTACGCTGGCTGATAAAGCTTGAGTTTTTGCACTACTATGCTTTCCTGATTCTCCCTTAGAACCACCCTTAGACCATTCTTCGCGTTGCTTTTGGATTTGTTCCTTTGTACGAACATTTGTTCGTTTGCTACCTTCTTTAAGATAGAGGTAATACTTACCATTAACTTTGATAATATAACCATCTTTGACTTCATTAATGACATCAGCTTTATTAAAGACATAGCTAGGGTCTTTCATAATCAATTCTTCACTAATGATGGCATCATATGGCACTTTCCCATTGTAATAATGGTAATGGTCTCCATGAGAAGTTACATAACCATCATCAGTAATTTTAACAACGATTTGTTCTGCAGATATGCCTTCTTCTTTACTGATTTGGTCGGGCGTTTTATTTGCAGCTGTTGCTTGTGCTTTGCTATCAGATTTATCTGTTTTCACATAAGAAACACTATTGTCTGATTTTTGGGCATTATAGCTACCTAATTGGTAAGCACCTACACCAGTACCAAATAGAGCTACTGATAAAGCACTAATAATAACTGTTTTTTTACGATTCATCCTGCGTCCTTTCTTTATATAACTACCTATTGATTTAACGATTTGACAAGTACCTTAAGATTAGTTTCCAAATTTTCTAAGTAATCTTTATTGTTTTTGGGAACTGCTTCTAAAGGACTTAAACTTGCAATTTTAACTCGAGTAGCTGAAGCTACTGCTTGAGCTAATTTAGGTGAGACTCCTTCTTCAACAAAAATAGTCTTAACCTTATATGTTTTCACAAACTCCTGAATTTCGGCTAATTTTTTAGCACTAGGTTCTTGCTCGGTTGAGACACCTGCAATACCTAACTGAGTCAATCCGTATCGCTTAGCTAAGTATGAGAATGCTGTATGTGAAGTCACAAAGTATTTAGACTTTGCAGCTTTAAATTTTGGCTTATACTTCTCTGCAATAGCCATTGCCTTGTCACTAAATTGATCAGCATTTTTTTGATAAACCTTAGCGTTTTTAGGATCCTTTTTAGCTAGTTGTGTAGCGATGAGTTGTGCTTCCTCAGATACTTTTACAGGGTCATTCCAAGTGTGAGGGTCATACAAGGTTGACTCATCTACTCCTTTTTCTGCCTCTACATCTTCTAAGCCATGAACTTTATCCAAAGTCATACCTTTTGAAGCTTCAATTACAGATACTTTAGAGTGATGCAAACTAGGTTCCAAACGTCTCGCCCAAGCTTCTAGTGTGTGCGAATGATAAAGAAATAGATCAGCATCATAAATGGCAGCAACATCACTTGATGAGGGTTCAAAACCATGAATGCCTGACTGTGATCGAATCATTTTAATATCATTCAAATCACCAGAAACTGCTTTTGTAATGGAATATACTGGATAAAAGCTAGTCACGACCGACAAGCCATTTTTTTGCTGGCTCTGTTTAGTACAAGCACATAAGCAAATTAGGGTAACTATTCCGAGAACAAAAATAAGGCTTTTCCGTATCCTTTTCATTAAACCTCCTTTAAAATAAAAAGTACTTAACCAGTTAACGTTTTAGAGTATTCTTATTTTAGTGTCAACGAAAAACCATAAATCTAATATTTTTCTATTTTTAATATTGTTAAGTGCACTTAATTTCATATCAACAACCTTTATTCATGCCTTTCCAAGCTACAGTGAATCTTTTTATAAACATGAATGGGTTAAGGAGTATAATTAGAACCACAATAAAAAGAGCCAAGCATTTTGCCCAACTCTTTGATTTTTTATTTATTTTTAGTATCTAAAACGATAGTTACTGGTCCATCATTAATCAGACTGACTTGCATATCAGCTCCAAATTGACCTGTTTCTACCGAAACATGATTTGCTAATTCTTGATTAAAGATATCATAAAACTGATTCGCTTTAACAGGATCAGCTGCCCCAGTAAAAGCTGGACGATTTCCTTTTTTGGTATCTGCAAAGAGTGTAAATTGTGAGATAGATAAGACGCTTCCTTTAATGTCTTGAATTGAAAGGTTCATTTTCCCCTCATCATCAGAAAAAATACGCATGCTAGTAATTTTACGAACTGCATAAGCAATATCTTCTGTTGTATCTTCTGGAGCAATCCCAACTAGAAGTACTAAACCCTTCTCAATAGATCCGACTACATCATCTTCAATAGAAACACTTGCTTGACTAACACGTTGAATAATGATTTTCATTTTGCTCTCCTAACCATTCGTACGTTTAACAGAATAAACATCTGGGATAATTTTGATTTTATCAACCACAGTTGTCAATTGTGCTAAATTTGAAATTCCAAAGCTAACATGAATATTAGCAAATTTCATATCTTTTGTTGGTTGTGCATTTACTGTCGATACTAGCTTTGTTGCATTTGATAAGGTTTGAAGAACATCATTAAGGAGGCCACTACGATTCAAACCATAAATATCGATTTCAGCCATGTACTCTTTTTTAGATCCATCATCATCCCACTCAACATCAATCAAACGTTGTTCGTAGTTCTCCTGACTCTTTAAATTTTGACAATCTGAACGATGGATAGCCACGCCTCTACCTTTAGTTATATAGCCTTCAATGAGATCTCCAGGAACGGGATTACAACATTTTGCAATACGCATTAATAAACCTGAAGCTCCTTGAATGATAACACCATTTTCACTCTTAACTTTGAGAACATCACGCTTATCGGTTTTGATTTCGCCACCGTTAATAAGTTCGTCTGCTTCCGCTTTAGCCTTAGCACGTTCCTCCTCACGGCGTTCTTTTTCCGTCAGTTTATTAAAAATACTAATCGGACTCAAATCACCAAAACCTACGGCTGCATACAAAGCTTCCTCACTTTTAACACTGACACGTGGAAGGATTTCTTCAATATGTTTCTTATCTAAATATTTGTTAGGCACATAACCTTGTTCTTGGAAATAATCAACCAGTAATTCTCTACCTTTATTAATAGAAGTTTCTTTATCTTGGTTTTTGAAGAACTGACGAATTTTATTGCGAGCTTTATTGGTCTTAACAATCTTAATCCAGTCACGACTTGGTCCAAATGAATTAGGGTTTGTGATAATCTCAACAACATCTCCTGTTTTTAACTTAGCAGTCAATGGAACCATACGTCCATTTACTTTAGCGCCAGTAGCTTTTTCTCCAACTTGCGTGTGAATAGCATAAGCAAAATCAATTGGTCCAGATTCCCTTGGCAATTCCTGAACAGCACCATTTGGGGTAAAAACATAGATGCGTTCTGTAAAGATATCTTCCTTAACAGAGTCAACAAAATCCTTGGCGTCTTTTGATTCATCTTGAAGCTCAACTAATTCTTGAATCCATCCCATACCAACCGATTGCTCTGCTTGATTAACCTTACTGGTGATTCCTTTTTTATAGGCCCAATGGGCTGCAACACCAAACTCGGCAACTTGATGCATTTCTTTAGTTCGAATCTGAATTTCAATTGGCCCTTTAGGTCCATAAACCGTCGTGTGAATAGATTGATAACCATTGGCCTTTGGTGCCGCAATATAATCTTTAAACCTTCCTGGCATCGGACGCCATAACTCATGGATATACCCCACCATGGCATAAACATCACTAGCAGTTTCCATAATACAGCGTATCGCAATTAAATCATAAATCTGATCAAAGCGTTTCTTTTTATCACGCATTTTTCTGTAAATAGAATAAATGTGTTTTGGTCTACCATAAATATCACCATATAAACCCTGTTCCTCAGTATAGGATCTGATTTTATCGACAATTATATCAACCAACTCTTCGCGTTCACGACGTTTTTCACTCATCATATGAGAAATCTTATAAAATTCCGTCTCATTCAAGTAACGAAAAGATAAATCTTCTAATTCCCACTTGATACGACTAATCCCCAAACGATGCGCTAAAGGAGCGTATATTTCCATAGTCTCACGTGAAATACGCTCTTGTTTATCTTTTCTGAGGTGTTTAAGGGTTCTCATATTATGTAAGCGATCAGCGAGCTTAACCAAAATAACACGGATATCCTTAGACATAGCCATTAACATTTTACGGTGATTTTCTGCTAACTGTTCTTCATGAGATTTGTACTCCACTTTACCCAATTTTGTTACACCGTCAATAATATCGCGAACATCCTTGCCAAAATCAGTTTCAATCTCATCAAGGGTAATTTCCGTATCTTCTACAACATCATGTAAAAAACCACAAGCTACCGTAACGGCATCAAGGTGTAAATCTGCAAGAATACCTGCTACTTGAATTGGATGAATAATGTAGGGCTCGCCCGACTTTCTTGCTTGATAATAATGAGCTGCGGTTGCGTAATTTAAGGCAAATTTTACAAAAGCAACATCCGTCTCACTCATGTACTGGGATGTGATTGCAACAACCTCTTCTCCTGTTAAATTAATTTCTTTGACCATAGTTATCCTCTTTAATCATAGTGATAGATTGTACCTATTTTATCACTTTTTAACCTAAAAATAAAAGAAGTTAGAGGCTCAAAAAGAATTAAATACCAAGTAAATGTGTCTAACCAAGTTATCCTTTATAAATAAACGATTGTTTTTAGTGTAATTACTAAAAATAATTCGTAAATGAGATTGATTAAACGTTTTCAATAAGCTATAATAGTTTTTAGATTAGGATAATATACATGTAATGTTTTAATGGAGGAGATTTATGTCAAAACATTATTTTTCAAAAAGCATATTCGCTTTAACTGTCTTAACAGCTACAACAACAAGTGGTTTAGCTGTTCAAGCAGAAGACATTGTTACAACACCAAGTTCAACCGCTACAAAGGTTGAATCAACTACCCCCACTAGCACAATTGCAGAGGAAAAGTCAAACGTTACTTCTACTCCAACTGCAATAACTGATGCTTCAACAGCCACAAGCACAAATACCACTGCCAATAATCAAAATCCACAGCCTGTTGCCACAGAAACCACAACTGGTGATCTCAAACCTATTGAAGGTGAAAAAGTTGACCTTCGCATCATGTCAACCACAGACCTACACACCAATTTAGTTAACTATGATTATTATCAAGATAAAGAATCTCAAAAAATAGGGTTAGCAAAAACTGCTGTCCTTATCGAAGAAGCAAAAAAAGAAAATCCTAATACCGTCTTAGTTGATAACGGAGATGTCATTCAAGGGACACCTTTAGGAACTTATAAAGCAATCGTTAAACCTGTCGCAGAAAATGAAGAACATCCTATGTACCAAGCCATGAATGCTCTTGGTTATGATGCATCAACACTAGGTAATCATGAATTTAATTACGGTTTAGATTACCTCAAAAAAATCATTGCTACAGCCAACCTTCCAATCCTCAACGCAAATGTTTTGGATTTCAAAACACATCAACCAGTTTTTAAAACTTATGACATCATTACTAAAACCTTCAAAGATTCAACAGGAAGAGCTGTTGCACTAAATATTGGAATTACAGGAATTGTACCTCCTCAAATCTTAAACTGGGACAAGGCTAACTTAGAGGGAAAGGTTATTGTCAAAGATTCAGTTAAAGCAATCGAAGAAATCGTTCCTACTATGCGTGCTAAAGGAGCAGATGTCATTCTCGTTTTATCACACTCTGGCATTGGAGATGATCGATATGAAGAAGGTGAAGAAAACGTTGGCTATCAAATTGCCAGCATCAAGGGAGTGGATGCCGTTGTTACGGGACACTCACACGCTGAATTTCCATCAGGTAACGGTACTGGCTTCTATGAAAAATACACTGGAGTTGATGGTATCAATGGAAAAATAAATGGAACACCTGTTACAATGGCAGGCAAGTACGGGGATCACCTTGGTATTATTGATTTAGGACTTAGTTATACTAATGGAAAATGGCAAGTCTCCGAAAGCAGTGCTAAAATCCGTAAAATTGATATGAACTCAACAACTGCTGACGAGCGTATCATTGCATTGGCTAAGGAAGCACACGATGGCACTATCAACTATGTTCGCCAACAAGTAGGTACAACAACTGCGCCAATTACAAGTTACTTTGCACTAGTTAAAGATGACCCTTCAGTTCAAATTGTTAACAACGCTCAACGTTGGTACGTTGCAAATGAATTAAAAGGAACACCTGAGGCAAATTTACCACTTCTATCTGCTGCAGCACCATTTAAAGCCGGAACACGTGGCGATGCTACCGCATATACTGATATTCCAGCTGGACCTGTTGCAATTAAAAACGTAGCTGATCTTTACCTTTATGATAATGTTACTGCACTTTTAAAAGTGACCGGAGCAGACTTACGTGAATGGTTAGAAATGTCCGCTGGTCAATTTAACCAAATTGACCCTAACAATAAAGCACCGCAAAATATTATCAATACCGAATATCGTACCTATAATTTTGACGTTATTGATGGCTTGACTTATAAATTTGATATTACACAACCTAATAAATACAACAAAGATGGAAAAGTTGTTAATAGTCAAGCTAGTCGAGTACGCGATTTAATGTACAATGGTAAGCCTGTTGCAGACAAACAAGAGTTTATGATTGTGACCAATAACTACCGTGCTAGTGGTACCTTCCCTGGGGCTAAAAATGCCACAATGAACCGTTTGCTGAACTTAGAAAATCGCCAAACTATTATAAACTATATTATTTCAGAGAAAACCATCAATCCTACAGCTGATAATAACTGGGGCTTCACAGAGTCTATTAAAGGCCTTGATTTACGATTCCAAACAGCCGATAAAGCTAAAAATCTTGTTACTAATAGCAAGGATATTCAGTATATCGCTAGTTCTACCAAAGATGAAGGATTTGGTGATTATCGATTTGTCTATACTGAACAAGAAAAAGTAGACCTTACTGAGCCATCACATCAAGAAAAGTTAAGCCAAATAGAGAAACAAAAAATTCACCACATGGTTGCAACTGCTTATACAAAAGCAAAAGCTTCTCCAAATATCGCAGGCACTATCTATACACAACAGAAAGAAAAAACATTACCTAAAACTGGACAAGAAAAACAATCTTATCTGGCTTTCTTTGGCGTCGCAATACTTGGACTCGTGGGAAATTTACTTAAAAAGAAACAAATATAGTCATCACTAAAAACTGAGGCCAATCAACCTCAGTTTTTAGTCTCAACAATAGATTTTCTCTCTAAACAGTCAGATATTGAGATACCACTCTAGCTTGTTTATCTGACATGATTTTGCTAAACTGATAACAAGAAATTTAGATTTAAGGAGTACTAAATGCCTAAATTAACCCTAGTCTATATCAGTCTTAGCGGCAATACTCAAAGCTTTGTCAAACGTCTTAGTGAACAACTGTCAACTTGGCATAACTGTCAGGTTTCGACTATTAATATCAAGGAACAAAATCATCAAACCTTTCCTGTTGACCAACCTTTCGTAGCACTATTACCCACTTACCTCGAGGGAGGAAATGGCATTGACAATGGCGATCAAGAAATTCTTACCATTCCACTTGGTGATTTTATAGCTGCACACAATAATGTCAAAAATTGTATCGGAATTGTTGGCTCTGGAAATAGAAATTTTAACAATCAGTACTGTTTAACTGCAAAACAATACTCTGAACGGTTTGGATTTCCTATGTTAGGAGACTTTGAATTGCGAGGAACTTCTAGCGACGTTGAACGTATCGCAAATATTATCGTTGAAACATTATCGAACTTTAAAGCCTAAAGGAAATAGTATGGAAACAACATTAAACTACATTAAAACCCTGACATCAATCCCTTCACCAACAGGGTTTACCCAAACAATCATGACCTATATCATCAAAGAATTGGAAGCGTTTGGCTACTCACCAATTCGCACAAACAAGGGAGGCGTCATGGTTTCTCTAAAAGGAAAAAATAATACTAAACATCGCATGATAACTGCTCACCTTGATACACTTGGTGCTATGGTTAGGGCCATCAAACCAGATGGTCGGTTAAAAATTGACCTTATTGGCGGATACACATACAATGCCATTGAAGGAGAAAACTGTACTATACACCTCTCAAAAAATGGTAAAGAAATTTCTGGAACTGCTCTTATTCATCAAACTAGTGTCCATGTTTACAAAGATGCTGGAACTGCTGAACGTAATCAAACAAATATGGAAATTCGTTTAGATGAGAAAGTAACAACTGCTGACGAAACACGTGCTTTAGGCATCCAGGTCGGTGATTTCATTTCATTTGATCCGCGTACAATCATAACAGGCAGCGGCTTTATTAAATCACGTTACCTAGATGACAAGGTATCCGCTGGTATCCTAATGGAACTTCTTTCTGTTTACAAGAAAGAAGACATTCAACTTCCTTATACTACTCATTTCTACTTTAGTGCCTTTGAAGAGCTAGGACATGGAGCAAATTCAAGCATCCCAAATGAAACTGTAGAATATCTAGCAGTTGATATGGGAGCTATGGGAGACGATCAAGAAACTGACGAATATACTGTCTCTATCTGTGTTAAAGATGCTTCTGGTCCTTATCATTATGAATTACGTCAACATCTTGTTTCTCTAGCTGAAAACAATAATATTCCTTATAAACTTGATATTTATCCTTATTATGGTAGTGACGACTCCGCTGCCATGCGTGCTGGTGCGGAAGTTAAACACGCGCTACTTGGTGCAGGTATTGAATCTAGTCATTCTTATGAACGTACCCATATCGATTCTATTCAAGCAACTGAACTCTTAGTGGATGCCTATCTCAAAAGCAATATGGTGAACTAATGGTAGCCACGCTCATTATTATCAGGGGAAATTCAGCTAGCGGAAAGTCTACAATAGCTAAACAACTTCAAGCCGAATTAGGGGAAGATACCCTTCTCTTATCTCAGGATTACCTTCGTAGAGAGATGTTAGGAACTAAGGATGGTGAAAATACTACTACCATTCCCCTTTTGATCAATTTACTAAATTATGGTTACCATAACTGTTCCTACATCATCCTTGAAGGCATACTTCGTTCTGATTGGTATACGCCTGTTTGGAAACATATTTTAAAACATAACCCCAACAATACTTATGCTTATTACTATGATTTAAGCTTTCAAGAAACTGTTAAAAGACATTCAACTCGACTTAAATCTTTAGAATTTGGAGAAGATTCTCTTGCAAGGTGGTGGCTTGAGAAAGACTTCTTAAAAGAGATACCTGAAAAAATATTAACAAAATCTATGAGTTTAGAGGATGTCAAAAAACTTATAATGACCGACGTTTTACCTTAACATTATTGTACGCACTATAAACAATAATGACTTCTTATCATTGGAGTATATTGCCCATGGATACAGTGATTGACCTCTTATTTATTATCGTTCCTATTATAGCCGGATTTCTGGCATGCATTAGTCTTTATCGTTATTGGAAAAAAGATTTCGAAAGCGACGAGGACGATGATTAAACTCCTCGGAATCAATGATTCCGAGGAGTTTTTCTATATTTTCATTTAATCAGCATTTCTACGAATGCGATTATAGGTTTTAAGGATTTGGCTCTTATGCTTAGTGACATAGCGATAATCTTCTTTAAGAGTAGCGATATCCTTTAAAGCTTTCATGCCATTACTTGTTTGGGCATCTTTACGAATAGGTCGGTTACTCGTTGACTGCCCAAAGGCATTTTGAACATCTAAAGAAAGCATAAAATTAATAAATAACTTTGCTTCTTTCATAGAAGGAGCATTCTTTATAATTGCAACCGAAGATGGGACAAAAACTGTCCCTTCTGTCGGGTATACAATAGAAACATTGGCACCACTTTTTTGCAAATTGACACTAGGGTCTTCGTAAGTCAACCCCACAATCATTTTTCCTTCTGCAACTGATTGATAAACTTCTGAAGAGCTAGAAGATTTGATAGCATTAATATTATGTTGTAGCTTTTTAACATAGTTCCACGCTTTTGGATTGGTGTAACCACCCTTGGCCAAGAGTATATTAGTGAGTTGTGAGAAAGCACTAGAGGAAGTATTCGGATCTGCAAAGGCAATTTTACCTTTTAAGGAAGGCTGTAATAAATCTTCATAACTCTTGATGGTAAGTCCCTTAGCTAATTCGTTATTTACAATCAAGACACTCCCATTTATAGTATAAGGTGTCGCCGTATCACTCGGATGGATATAGTCTGGAATAACAGTATGAACATTCTTTGATACGTAAGACTCAAACAATGCCTTATGACTTTCAAATTGCGTATAATTTCCTCCAAAGAAAATATCCGCCTTCAACTGCTTACCCTCCTTACTTAATCTATCTATTAGTTGCCCTGTCCCACCTTGAATAAGCTTAACTTTTATACCGTATTTTTCCTCAAAAGCTGGAATCGTTCCTGTTAAAATGGCTTGACTATTTGGACTTAGAATAACTAATTCTTTTGGTGGAAGTAGTTTAGAAGGCTGGCTAATACTGTATGTAAAAACACTTATAAAGATAATGGGAACAATCAGTAGTATATAAATAAGCCTTTTCGACTGTTTTTCTTTCATCTTTCACCTACCTAATCCATCTGTTTAAAAATATGTTCTTCCTTAAACGCTTTTACTGTCTGACCCAAGTACTTTTTAAAAACCCTATCAAAATAACGATAATCATAAATACCAACAGCTTCTGCAATTTGGTAAACCATTAGGTCTGGTTCTCTAAACATCAACTGAATGGCTTGATTAATACGATATTGATTTATATAATCACTCAAAGTTATATGAAGGTGCTTTTTAGTGACTGTGTAAAGATAACTTTCACTGTAACCTAAATCGTGAGCTAACTGGCTAATCACAATTTTCCCATGAAAATGGCTATGAATCCATGCTAGCATATCTTTAATAACTTCAGGAACTTGGTCATTAGCTTGTGGTAGAGGTAAATACAATTCTGTATGCTCTTGTAGGTGCTTCTCCTTATGTTCCTCAATTCTAGCCATAATTGTTTTTAAACAATCAATCAAAGCTTGCTTTTCTAGTGGTTTTGTCAAAAATTCAAGAACGCCATAGTGAATAGCTGATTGCGCATTTGGAAAATCAGCATAGCCAGATAAAATAATTTTGGCATAAGATTGTCCTTTGGTTGCCTCAAACATATCGAATGCTGTCATAATTGGCATATTAATATCACTTAAAACAATGTCTGGCTGCTCTTCCTGAATTAATTGAGCTCCTTCTTTACCATCTTTTGCTTCACCAACCACTAAAATATTCAATGATTGATAATCAATAGCATAGCGCAACCACTTACGAATAAGGTGCTCATCCTCAACGATAAGTAATCTATACATAACTCACTCCTTTACTATATAGCTAACTCGAAAAGCATCATCTGTCTTCGTAAACTCTAACAATACTGTTGAAAATTGATATTGTAATCGTCTATAAGAATTAATAAGCCCATGATGCGAGTGATTTGATCTTAACATTGTACGTATAGCTTTTTGCCTAGCCAAACTAATACCCGATCCATTATTTGAAACAGTAAACCAAATTCCATCACTATCTTGCCAAATATCTATGTTTATTGCTACATCATGACGTTCTTTTAAGCCATATTTAATAGCATTCTCAATTAGCGGTAACAAGAAAAGTTTTGGTACACGCATGTGTTCAAGTTCAGGAGATACTGAAATAGTGTAAGTTAATTCTTCAAATCTCACTTGATTAATCAAAAGGTAGGATTCAATGATTGCTAAATCATCCTTAAGCACAGCTGCCTCTGTGCTACCACTAAGGCTATAGCGCAATAATTTTGTTAGTTGTATAACGATTCTTTCTGTTAATTGTGAATCATAGTGACTGGTTATTAAAATTGTCTCAAGGGTATTATAAAGGAAGTGAGGATTAAACTGAGCTTCTAACATCCTCTTTTCAAACAGCAACTTTTGTGTTTCCAAATCGAGAGTTTTCTCATGTAAATCTTTTAACCGTGAAACCATCTGATTGATTTGAACAGATAGATATTGAAATTCATCTTGACTATCAAGCTCAATACTAGATTTTTCTTGGCGGGAAATGGCATCCATATCTAGCACCATTTGATTTATGGCGCCAGAATTTTTTACTGCGATGCGATCGGCTAGAACTCTAGATTTTCGTCGTAAAATCACAAAAATAATAACTGATGATACTAGAGAAAAAAGGACGACCAGAGTTACTGGTATCAGGGGACGATACATATAAAGTAGGATATTATCTTGCAGAGCTACTTTCCTAACAACAAAAGCTCGATGATCGTGAAAACTAAAATATCTAGTTAAGAATTGACTATCTACCTTATCTAAACTAGAGGAGATAAAATCACGATTAGTAAAAGTAAAGCTATTATTTAGCTGATCGGCAATAATCAAGTCTGAGTTAATAGCCTTCGTTGGAAGTAAAAAGTCTTTCCCATTCATCAATAAAAAGGCATAACCTGAAACTTTTTTATTAACTATAATTGGCTTAATGAGTGCAAGGTAATGCCCTCCCTCACTATCTACAATAATTTTTAGTAGCCTTTGATTTATTTTAGCCTTATCTAAAACTTCACTAATGTAAATAGACTTACTAAAAAAATTACCTAAATGTGAATTACTAGCAAACAAAAGTTCTTGATTAGGTGAGAATACTAAAAGTTCTGTTTGACTTTGTAAATGATTCCTTAAATGATAATATTGCTTACTCAAATCAGCACTTCCTAAGTGTCCTGAGACAAATGGTTTCAAACTATTTTTACCTAAGTCATCTAATAAGGTATCATGTTTTTGAATCAATTGCTTATAACTATAGGAAACTGAATTAACATCTTTATAAAGGCCTATCTGCTGAGGCGCTAAAGAAAAAAGGACGAAAAGTGCAATCAATAACAAGGATAAAATTAAAGACTGGCGGGAAAAATGTTTAGAGATATCATCTTGTAGTCGTTTCTTAAAGCGTTCTTCCATTCTATATCCTCTCATTTCCATCTCCTTTTATTATAGCAAATAGCTATCCAATAAAGATAGTCAACTCCTTTCATACAATAACTTTCAAAAGAAAAAAAGATAAGCTAAACAAGTATCGTCTTGTTCCACTTACCTTTAATGCTAGGAGATTATTAGCAAATACCTAAGAGACCAAGTACAATACCTAACACCATAATACCAAACATGATCCAGTTGATATTGACTTTTTTACGTAGAAGCCAGAAGGCTAATATCGTTACCAACAGTGGCACTACGCCAACAAATAATTGGTCAAGGTAACTTTGTATGGAAGCTGCTTCCTTAGCTCCTTTAGCTGCTACCGTTAAGATTGTCTTGAATTTAACATTTGAAGCAGTCATTGAGCCTACCATCATTAAACCAAGCATACTTGAAGTCTTAGTAACAATTTTAATACCACCTGATTCATACAATTTTTTGATAAACCCTGCACCTACAGAGTAACCTCCATAGAGACTATAATAATGAATCAGAAAAGCTGGAATGTTATACAAGAGTAGAAAGACAACAGCTCCCATGGCTGAGCCTGTACTTGCTAAGGAGATACCGATACCTGCCGCAATAACCCTTAGAATTCCCCAAAAGAATGAATCACCAACACCAGATATAGGTCCCATCAAAGAAGCCTTAACTGCGGTGATAGCACTAGCGTCAAAATCAGGATCTTCACTGTTTTTCTTTTCCATAGATGCAACAAGACCCATAATAAAATTATTAATGTGCATGGTGGCATTAAACCATGTTGTATGACGGACCAGTGCCTCTGCTTTATCCTTATCAGTCTTATAAAAACGATTGATGACTGGTAGTAAAGTATAAATAACTCCTACTGCGTGGTATTGTGTTGCCCCAGTACGACTGGCATTCATCGTCCATGAGCGCCAGAAGACTGAGCGAAGCATTTTACGGTCTTCTTTAGTCAAATTATCCTGTGATTTCATGCGAAGAAGTCCTCCTCTTCTGATTCTTTAGAGTCAAAGGTTGTCTGTTTACTGATCGCACCTCTAGTAATTGCGTCTAATTCTATATCACGTTGTGAACTAATGACGCAAATAACTGCTCCTAGGGCAGCAACTGCAACCGCTGGTAATTTTAAATAAGCTGTTAAAACAAAACCAAGCAAGTAAAAAACAGCTAATTTATTTGTCCATAATAATTTCATCAGCATGGCAAAACCAACAGCTGGAAGGAGGCCTCCCGCCGCACTCAAGCCATTCATCAGGTTTTGAGGAATATGATGGACAAAACTATTAACAGGCCCACTACCTACTAAAATACCAATGAAAGAAATAGAAGCGATAATGAGATAGTAAATAATCCATGTACCATAGTGAAGCATCACAAGTTTACCTTGATGGTTTGCGGCTGCGGCTTTATCCACCATCGGTGCAAAGATATTCATGAAGACGTTTTTCAAAAACATAACAACAAATGCTGCCAACATTCCAATCGGAACAGCTAGAGTCATTGCTGCTTTTTGATCAATGTTTGAAATAATGGTAAAAGTTGTTGCCATCGCTGTTGCTGTTACTGGCTCTGCGGCAATAACACCCCCAATATTAACGTTTCCCAAAAATAGCGCTTCTAGGGAAGCACCCATTAAGATACCAACCTTAATATCACCTAGTAGCATTCCTGTTACAAGACCAACTACAAGTGGTCTCTCCATCATACTTTGACCTGTTAAGTAATTTCCCCCAAAACAAATCAACACAGCTAAAGCTGCCATCGTCGCTGGCATTATCATATGTCATACCTCACTTTGTTTGACTAGCTGACTCAAGTTAACCTTAGTATTTGAAGGCAATACTTGGTTAAAGACGTCTAAATCTGGTAAGCTGGCTAATTCTTTTGCGGCTTCCAACTCTTCTGGATTTAATAAGAGACTTGATGTTAGTTTGACTTTTGTAGCTGGATCAGACTTATCAAAGCGTCCTACATTAGCGACGTTTACTGCTTCTAAATCGGTTATATTTTTAGCAATTGTACAGGCATCTTTAACAGAATTGACAATCACAAAAATGCGCTTGTCAGTTGCGCGTGGATCTTTAAATAGAGCTATTGATTCTTCAACTGAACGGATTAATAATTTCATGCCATTAGGCACAGCCATTTTAAGAGTCATCTGTGTGATTTCATTTTTGGCAGCCTCATCATTAGCCACCACTAAAAGTGGTGCATTTAATTCTTTAGTCCATACAACTGCCACTTGCCCGTGAATCAAACGGTCGTCAACACGAATTTGAGTAATCATTTTTTTCCTCCTAATTATTAATCGAAAAAGTCATCTTCTGAACACGCTTTAAAGCTGAGATCTACCAGCTGCACTTGAGATTCATTGATAACGGTTACAATTTCTTCTTTAGTTAATTCCTCTTCAGGTTTCAAAAATAGTAATGACAACAAGGTCGCTAAATTGCTGT
Organism: Streptococcus sp. 'group B'; assembly: GCF_002073795.1. Classification (NCBI taxonomy): domain Bacteria; kingdom Bacillati; phylum Bacillota; class Bacilli; order Lactobacillales; family Streptococcaceae; genus Streptococcus; species Streptococcus sp. 'group B'. The sequence continues at coordinate 2,127,881 of NZ_CP020432.1, forward strand.
TCGTTATTAAAAAAACATTATTTTTCCCACTATTCATTACAGCAGTCGCCATTTTCTGATTAACGCTGCCACCTAACAAATCTGTAAAAATAAGCCCCTGTTCATCTGGTGCAATCTCATCAATAAATTCTACAATAGACTTGGTATAGTCACTATCATCAATGTAAGCATCTATTGTCTGAATCTCTTGTCCCTTGCCTGTCAGAATATCAATAGAACTCTGCAACCCACTCGCAAGTTTTCCGTGACTGCCGATTAGGAATTTCCGCTTCATCTTTCTCCTCCTATTTATTACATTACCCTAAATTAGTTCTGAAAGTTTTATCAATACTTTGAATAAGATAACCTTTACTATCATTCTAACAAATGAAAACGGTTTAAAAATGGACTATTCTACTCTATGTGTGGACTATTCTATATAATTAATATTTAAAAACAGAACAATAAAAAGGTCATGTATCCTAATAGTTTACACAACCTTTACATCACTATAACTTTAAACTTTCTCTTATATGAATCACTATTTCGAAAGAGATAATGGAATAATTTTTTGATAGGGTATCTTATTAACAACCTTTATTATGAGTAGAGCACAAGCATGTGTTAATGCCAAGGTCACCACAAAAATCACTTTTCCTTGATGGTGTGCAACTAAGGAAGTTGATTTTAAACAGTAAGACACTATGCCAACAAAAAGAGGGTGAAGGAAGAAATAATAGACACTCAACTGTTTTAAAGGACTTAAACGATAGCCCTTAAACAGTGATGTACGTATACTCCAGTTAAATAAGAATACTGCACATAAAGGAGCTAATAAGAAGAAATTTTTATCCAACCCTTGATTAAAATAAATAAGAACATTCTCTAAAGCTAGAAGTAAAAGGAAGAGAATATACTTAAGACCACGCGATTTGGTAAATAGGTCAGTATTAAAATAATCATAGAGTAAATATCCTGCTAGAAGATAAACTGGAGTGTAAAATAATCCGTTTCGTGTTGTCTGAAAAATTGACATATAAGTGGACATCAGGGGATAAAATTTTGTTGACTGTACAAAGACAGAATAGGTCTCTACTGCTCCAATACAATAGAGTACAACAACTGTGATAAATGTCCCCCTAGTTCCTACATACTTCAATAATCCTTGAATAATGAACCAACCTAGAATAACAGCAGGGATGTACCAAAGAGTATGTGACATACCTAAATACAAAAATGCCACAATAAAACCCGGCAGCAAATAAATCTTCGCTATATTTAGAGATTCAAAAAAGAAATAACCATAAGGCAAATAAATGATAGTCCACATGCTATACTTTTTAATCAGTTTACGAAAGTAGGAGTGATTACACAAACCTTGCTGTATACGACCTCTCAAAAAGAAAGCAGTACAAATCAAAAAATAAGGAACAGCCATCCGACCTAGGAAACTTTTAAAGGTAAAATGAATGACATCCTGACTAAATAACCTTCCACTATGAACTAAAATGACCAGTATGGAAAAAAGATATTGTAGCAAGCTAATCATTGATGTATTATGCTGCTTATTATCCATGCACTGACTTCTCTTCATCCTTAACATTACTTTCTATAAGTTATCATTACTATGATACCAATCTCTTCAGAAGAATATCTCAATTATCCCCAAAAGTCATTGAAACGCCTTAAATGGTATCTGATAATTATTGTTAATACCTTATCAACCATATTAGGAAATAAAAAAGCTGATTTCGCAAAAGAAAATCAGCTTAGAATAATTTCTTGTTCAGATAACCAGTGGGAACTATAAACTTCTTCGTCGCATTAAACGATAGGTATAAGCTATCAATAACACTGCAATTAACATACGTAGACTAATCAGACAGATTTCATTAGCAGAAAAACTATCAAAGAAAAAGCCATGACTACCATTACGTGATAATTTTAAAAGTAAAGCTGAAGTGTCTGTCGTTGATACTGAGAAAATAGTTAATAACTTGTTTATCACACCTTTATTAAACATAGCCATTAAAAAGCTAGGAGCAAAAAAGGCAAGCGTTGAAACAGCAAAAGATGTTAATGGCGAATTTGTGATACTTAATATAAAGAAATTAAGACTGGCTATAAAAAGGAGTCCAACAAATTGTAAGACAATAATATGAACAAAAGCAGTTGATATTGTCATAGGTACAGGAAATCCCATAATATTAGCCAAAGGTGATGTCCAGTATAAATTCAGTTGAACACTTGTCTCCCAACCACTAAAACCAAAATAATCTGCAAATACCGTCAGAATGAGGGCATATGCTAGGATAAATGTGGAAATACCGATGGTCATTGTACTAGCTAACTTAGCCCAGGTCAACTGACCACGTCCATACCGAGTCGTCAGTAGTATAGGATTAATCTTCTTAGCCCTATCTCCTGAAAAAAGAGGAGCTGATAAGAATAGAGTAAATAAGACAATTAAAATATAAGTACTATTACTTACTTCAAAAAGTTGATTCCAAGGAGCAAAGTTACCTAGCTTTAGTTGTTTTAGTGGTAGCGCAGAACCCAACTGTTTTTGATCTTTAATATTTATTTTATTAAAATCAATTGTTTTATCATCTTTCAATTGGTTATAGTAAATTAAAAAATCACGATCAAAAGTGTCTGCCACATAATAACTAAAAACATCAAATATAGGGGGGCGTCCTGCTGGCGGATTAACATAGTTTTTAATAATATTTGTTACTCGTTCTTCAGATAAATCCCCTGAATATTTTTCAGCTATTCTACGATTAATTGCAACCGCTTCTCGACCATGTATTTTATCTGCAGAATAGCCACTAATTTGCCCAACAAAAAAATGCTGGTAAAATAGACCAAAAATAGCAAGAAGGAAGATAATAAAAGCCCCCAATGCTGCCTTACGTTGTAGAAGTTTTTTTAATTCAAAAGGAAAAATTGATATCATCTTACTTACTCCCCTCTAAAATGATAGATGTAGAAATCTTCTAGAGTCGGAACAACCAACTGTGCCGAATCACTCGGACAAATATCACTCACTACACGAAATACCAGACTATCTGAAATGACTTTTTCATTAACAATAGCAATATTGGGTATCTGAGATAAATCTGGTTCAGTCGTTATTTCCCACACTTTTCCCTCAATAGTTTTCAACAACTGTGCGGTGTTGCCCTGTTCGATAAATTTACCATTTTTTAATACTATAATTTCTTTGGCAACAGCTTCCACATCCGACACAATATGCGTTGATAAAATGATAATTTTATTGGTGGATAACTGACTCAAAATATGGCGAAATTTAACCCGTTCCTTAGGATCAAGTCCAACAGTTGGTTCATCCAGAATAAGTATTTCAGGGTCATTGATAAGTGCTTGAGCAATGCCTAAACGTTGCTTCATACCACCGGAATATGATGAAATCTTCTTTTTACCTACATCACCTAAACCAACAAGCTCTAGTAATCTAGGAATTTCTGGTTTAGCTTTCTTTTTATCAACACCTTTTAAGGTAGCGATATAATTTAAGAAAGCAATGCCAGTAAATTGATCATAATAGCGAAAATGTTGCGGTAAAAAACCAATGTGACGATAAAATTCTTCCGACTGCTCCTGTCCATTCCAATAAATATTCCCACTATCTGCGAATGTAAAGTGGCTCATCAAATTTAATAAGGTTGTTTTGCCAGTACCATTTGCTCCTAAGAGTCCATACAAACCAGGAGTAAACTGGTAGGAAATCTGGTTAAGTACTATTTTTTTTCCGTAGCTTTTAGTGATATTATCTAGCTGTAATAACATAGTATTGTCTCTCCCTATACAAACTTAAGCGGCAAGGAAGATTCCCTATCGCTTAAATAAAAAATCAATTATACAAGATAGACACGACAAACGCTTCCAGGGTAAAGGCCCATACGATTTCTTGCATTTGCTGCAGCAGTATTTTCAGAAAGATGCCATGCACTTGTATAAGTATGTTTACCGGTTCTTACTGTATACCCATCTATGACCAAGGCCACCTTCAACATGTGATAATGCTTCATTATCCATAACTTCTAATTGTTCAATTGATTTTACATTTATTTTGAATATCTCCTATATAAAATTTTTGTCTGTTGCAACTTGACACATTTAATATAGCATTCAAATAAAAATAGAAACGTTTATTCCCTGAAATGTCGTTGAATCGCCTCAAAACAGAAAAGTACTATCTACCTTTATATCCTTATAGAAACCATTGGACGCGTTGCAATAGCTGTTTAAGCTATTTTTAATAAGTATATATTTTTATGGCAAAATATTAATACGATAACGAAGAAAGGAATTACACAATGTTGACGTACAAAAAAGCATTGGTGCGTCAGGTTGATACTAAGGATTGTGGAGTAACTGCACTTGCTTCAATCGCAAAGTTCTATGGTTCAAAATATTTATTAAACCACTTACGAGAACTAGCCAAAACTAATCGAGATGGAACTACAGCTTCAGGAATTATCGCCGGAACAACTAAATAATATCACTGGTGGTGGTTGGATTGATGGTATTAAGAAAATAATAAACTTAGATAAATTGAACTTTTTAAAACTATAATATGATTTCGAAAGTTTGGCAGAAACTAAAATCTTGGCTACTTGTTGCAATAGAAATATTTGGATAACGATTGATAACTCCCCTGACATTGTAAAGACCTATTCCTCTATTCCGCCCCTTACTACTTATCTCATAATTGAATATCGTTGACGTATCTATTGCCTTTTCCTTAGTTGAATTTTCTATGATAAAAATTTGTTTATGTTTTAATGTAAAATAAGACATGGCTATCTTAGGATCGTCTGTCTCTAAAGATGCCTCAATAGCGTTATCCCATAAAACAGATACAATGGTAATAAAATCAATCAGTTCCATCCCTTGAGGTTTAATACTGTCTGGTACTTCTATAGATACCATAATATGATTGTCTATCGCTTGTGAAAGCTTGGCTGCTAAAAGACTTTTTAAGGCTGGGTTATCTACATTAACCAACCGGTCTATATTATACTTAGGATGTCGGAAATGTGTATTAGATTCTTTAAAGATAGACTGATAAACTGATTTGACAATAGATATATCTTCATTATCAATCCCTAGTTTCAAGGTCGTTAACATGTTACTATAATCATGTCGGAAGCTCCTAACTTCTTTATACAACCCCTCAATATGGTGGCTATAATCTATCATATTAGCCAATTGGAGTTCTCTTTGAACAGCTAACCTCTCCTGTAAAGAATTTCGAAGTCTCCGGTCTAAACTGGCTATTGCTCCCGTAAATATAATCCAATAAACAACAAGCAAAAATTGCCGGTAAATAACAGTATTGATGGCTAATTCATATTCCAAATAAGTTGAAAACTGCATCAGTAAGTAATAACTGACCATACAACCATTCGTAAATTGGAGAATTCTCTTATCTATGGGCGAAACTTCACTACTTCGCAAAGTTTTAAAGTCGTATTGCATCCATCTTAAAAATAGGAGAACACAAAGAGTAGACAAGACATCAACAAAATATCCCCAAAACCCCTGGTTGGTTGTATGAAAATCAATATTAAACAAAGGAAAGACAAAAAAAGCTAAAGAACGTGAACAAAGATTTCTGAGAACAATTGGAAACAAGCCATAAAAGACTACTAAAGTTTTAGATATAGGTCTTAGCAACAAGAAAGCCAGACTTAACATATAGATGGGGAGAAGCCAGTACTTTAGAAATGAAAGATTAATAATAGTATTAGCTGCTATAAATAAAATTACAAGTCCTAATCTCAGAGCAATACAAATTCCAATCTCTATTAAAGTCAATTGACGTCCACTGATTTTAGAAAAGAGAAATATTGTTAATATTATCGTTAAAGCTATCTCTAAGATGGATAGAGTAGAATTCATATTCCTCTACCTCTTTGATTTTCCTCTATTACTACCATAATATCTTTTATTTTATTACGAGAAATCAAACAATTCGAACCATTTTTTAAATAGATTAGTTTATTTGACCTATCCACTTTAAAAATATTCAAGGGATTTACTAAAAAAGAGCGATGACATTGAAAGAGCCTAGGTTCTTGTTTTAAAATATCCCCCAAAGTGGCTGTGAATTCCATTCTGTCTTTTGCAGTATAAAGGACAACTCTATGTGACCTTAATGACGTTTCTATATAAAGGATATCGTTAAAAGGTACTTGTACTTGACTATAGCGTGATTTAAAATAAAAAGAATCTTCTAGTAAGTTTTTACTGCAAGCATTATTAGCATATAGTAAAACGTCTTCAATCCTTCTGCTAAATGCTTCCTGTGAAAGTCCTTTATCGATATAGTCTAAAGCTGATACCTGATAACGAAAGGTTAAAGGCATTAATTCCGAATGAGTTGTAACAAAAACAATCTGAGCATAAGGATCAATTTGTCTAATTTGTTTTGCGACCTCTAAGCCCCTCTGCTCATCATTTTTTATTTCAATGTCTAAGAAATATAAATTATGCATACCTTTTTCACAGATTGATTCCAATAATTGAACTGGTTTTTCAAAGGTATTTACCATTTTACTGTGTATACTTCTCCTAATTTTAACTTCCTCAATTATTCTCTCTAAACGTGCCTGTTGAATAAAATTATCCTCTAAAATAAAAATATTCACTCTCGTCTCCTCGTATTAATTGTTCTAATAGATAAACCAATTGATTAAATTATTTATTAAAATCACCTATAATAGTTATTATCATTTTATCATATTTTCTCATGCATTCCAAACTTCGTAAGAAGTTAAATAATGTGACATATTTTTCAAAAAGCACCCTAAGTTTTGTTTTATAGACAAATTTAGGATGCTTTTAATATATTAAATAGATTAATCTAAAGATTTAACGTAATTTCCAAGCCGTAATGATCACTAACGACAGGTGCTTCACCACCTTCAAAAACTACTTGACTTGAACTGATTGAAAGGTCTTCGCTAGTAAAAATATGGTCAACTTTAAGAGCCTTTTTATTCCCTTCCCAACCATCAATATCAGCCATAATAGTATGGTCTCCAAATACATGATTGGCTATTTGGTGGCTATCCTTTAATGCTAATGGACTATTAAGAACAAGTTCATAACCCTGATTTCCAGTAGGATTATTAAAGTCACCCATGAGTAAAAGTGGAGTTTCTACCTCAAGTAGGGTAGTTTCTAGTCGTTTCCACTCCTCCGCAAATCCTTTCTCAAACCATGATAAATGGAGGCTAACTACTGTAACGACTTTGTCATTCAGAGTGGTCTCAGCTACCAGAGCACGACGAGTATGATAATCAGTCTCATCGTCTACAGCTGAAACTAAAATATCATCTGGCTTTAATGGTTTCAGAGAAAGTATCGCTACCCCTTCATGGTACTTACTATAACCAATATGATTATAAGCCCATGTCCAATGATAGTGTAGACCTTGAAGATTTAGGTAATGCACTAATTGCAAGGCAAAGTTATCTTGATGAAGAGCTGGTGTACCTTCAATCGGATGATAATTTGGACTACTCGTAGCAAGAGGGGAAGATATGCTCTGGTTCACCTCTTGTAGGCAGATGATATCATATTTTTCACGGAAGATATGCTCTGCTAAATCAAATAATTTCTTTAGAGCATTTACTTCCATCCATGAATGAGTATTTAACGTTAAGCATTTTGCCATAGAGTATCCTTTCATCAGAAAGAAGCTGAGACTTGCCCAGCTCCTATCGTTTGTTACAGTTCGACTTTTGCCACAACTGTTTTAGCTATTTGTGGACCTGATTTTTCAAGTTTAACAGTTTTTATATCTGAAACATTTGTAAAGACGATAATCACACTTGTCTCTTTACCAGCTGCTTTGATAGCTTCCAAATCTGCTACTACAGCAAGATCGCCTGCTACCACTTTTTGACCACTAGAAATTTTAACCTCAAATGGTTGACCATCAAGAGCTACTGTATCTAGACCGATATGTACTAAAACTTCTAGGCCACTTTCTGTTAATAAACCAAAAGCATGTTTTGTTGGAAAGACACTAGTAACTGTACCTGAAACTGGAACATAGATATTGCCATCAGTTGGTTCCACAGCAAAGCCATCACCCATCATTTTTTGAGAAAAGACAGGGTCTTTAACAACATCCAATGCTTCTACTTGACCATTAGCCACCGAAACAATTTCTTCTGTTATTCCTTTATAAGTTGTAACTTGGGTTGCTGCTACAGGCTGGCCTGTTTCTAAATCAACTATTGGAATCACTGTACCTGAATCTAGCAAATCTTGAATGTCTGATTTAAGGACATCTGCTTTAGGTCCGTAAATAGCTTGAACGCCATTACCTTTTAACACCAATCCCATTGCACCAGCTTTTTTCCAAGCTGCTTCAGAACCCACGCTATTCCCATCTTTAACTGTGACACGAAGACGAGTCATACATGCATCTACATCTTCAATGTTATCACGACCACCAAGTAAATTAATAACTTGTACAACTTGAGAATTTGCATCAGCAGAACCAGAAGCTGTTGAAGGAGCATTATCAACCTCTTCGTTATCATAATTACCATTACGTCCTGCTGTTGCTAAATTGAATTTTTTAATCATAAAGTTTGCAATAAAGTACATCAATACTGCAAAAAGAAGTGTCACCCAAACAAAGTTGAAAATATCACCACCAAGGCCCGCTTTTATTCCCATGGGAACACGTGTTAAAAATTCTATATTACCAAATGAATGAACGCGGAGGTTAACAATATCTGCCATAGCAAACGCACATCCTTGAACGACAGCATATACAAGGTAGAGTGGCATTGCTGCAAACATGAACATGTACTCAATTGGCTCAGTAACACCTGTCAAGAAAGTAGCCGCTGCTGCTGAAATAAACATTGACTTGTATTTCAATTTTTTATCTTTATCAACGTTACGATACATAGCATAAGATAATCCCATCAAAATACCTGAAGCACCAATCATTTGCCCCACTTTAAAACGTGCTGGAGTGACACTTGTCAATAAGTGATGGTATTGACTTGAATTTGAGCCTTTTAAGTTGATTAAATCACCAACCCATGCTAACCACAGTGGATCTTGTCCCAACACCTGTGCTCCTTTAGTTGCACCTGTAAGGACAGTGTATGTGCCACCTAGTTGCGTGTAGTTCATTGGAATAGTTAACATATGGTGTAAACCAAATGGGAGCAATAAACGCTCTAACGTACCGTAGACAAATGGTGCTAATATTGGAGCACTGTCTTGTGAACTTGCAATCCACTTACCAAAGCCATTGATACCTGATTGAACAACCGGCCAAAATACTGATAAAATTAATGCAACAATGACTGAACGATAAATAACAACAAATGGAACAAAACGTTTTCCATTGAAAAAAGTTAAAGCATCTGGTAATTTACGATAGTTATAATATTTATTAAAGGCAGTTGCACCAACGAAACCTGAAATAATACCGACAAATACACCCATATTAAGAGCAGGTTGTCCAAGAACGTTAACAAAGTAATCTGAAACTCTGATGGTCGCACCAAATACCGTTTGAACAGTTGCTTTACTGTTTGCTAACATATCTGTTTTCACACCAAAAAAGTTCCCTGTAATAAGGTTAATAAGAATAAAGGATAAGCCAGCCGCAAAAGCACCACCGGCACGTTCTTTAGCCCAGCTACCACCAATAGCCAATGCAAATAAGATGTGTAAGTTACCAATAACTCCCCAACCAATTTGAGCAATAACATTAGCTATGCGCCCTAATAAAACATTTGATGGATCCAATAGCCTAATGGAGTTACCAATACTAACCATCAATCCTGCTGCTGGCATAACAGCAATAACAACCATCAAAGCCTTCCCAAACTTCTGCCAAAATTCAAAACTAAAGAGCTGTTTGACATTATTTTTCATCTTCAATCTCCTTTTATGCACTTAATAGTGCAAACGTTTGCGTTATGGTTTTATTATAGCACTTATTTGTTTTTTGTAAACCCTTACTTATATATTTTTTCTGAATTACTAAAAAAGTCTAGATAATATCATCTAGACTTTTATTTGTGAGTTTTTATTGTTTGTGAAGTAAAACGGTCATTGTTGTTCCCTGCCCCAAATGGCTGTCCACTTTTATACTACCATTGTGAAAATCTAAAGCACTCTTTACAATAGACAAACCTAAACCAGTCCCTCCAACTATTTTTGAGCGACTTTTATCGACGCGATAGAAACGTTCGAAAATACGTTTTTTGTCCTTCTCTGCAATGCCTAGTCCCGTATCACTAACTTCTAAGGTAATTGTATCAGGTGAATTTTTCAAAGTCACATTTACTTGACCTTTCTCATGATTATAGGTGATAGCATTGTCACACAAGTTGTACACCAAGGAATTCAATAAAACTGGATTCCCTCGCAAAATAGCTTCTTCTCCATTAAAATTGATTTGTATGTGCTTCTTATCTGCTTTAGCTTGTAAACCTTCTAAAACTTTTTGTGTTAAGTCATACAGATTTACTGTCTCTTGCGGTAATTTTTCTTGTTCATCAAGGTGAGAAAGGTTGATAATATCCTCAACCAATTTAACTAATCGTTCAGATTCTTTATGAATTTTAGCTGCAAATTGTGGGACTTCTTCGTTTGGAACCATTTGATTAGCTAACAGTTCTGAGTAACCAGAAATAACATGAAGCGGGGTTTTCAATTCATGAGAGACATTGGCAGTAAATTCACGTTGAAGTTGTTCCATTTGGAGTTGGTCAGTCACATCAAACAGTAGAACAACCAATCCTGTTACTCGGTTGTTATCTGTAGTTGGTCTTACCAAGACGCGGTAATGATTATTTTCAATGTCAATATTAGCCTCTTTCTTTTTCCCTTTTAGTCCTTGATCAATTAAGTCTTTGAGAGTTAAATCTCGGCTAACTTCCATCATAAAGCGCCCATGCCAATCATCATTAATTTGGAATAACTTTAAAGCTTCTGCGTTGATACTAACGATTCTTGCTTGATCATCTAAAAGAATCATTCCTTCCTTAATTTTAGAAATAATGGTATCAAATTCTTTTTGACGCTTTTGTAATAACAGTTTTTGATGTTGAATCTTAGCCTGATGGCTATCAAGACGCCTTAATAATGGTGTTATCTCCTCGTAACTATCATTTGATAAAGGATGATCTAAGTCAATATTGTTTAAAGGCTCTGATACTTTTTTTGCTATATATCGTGCAATTAATACAGATAAAATAATAGCAAGTAAGATGATAATTGCTAAGGGACTCATCATACCAAGGAGAAGATAAAAAATAGTTTGTTGCGCAACTGATAAACGAACTATCGTTCCATTATTTAAACGTTGCGCAGCATAGATAGACTTCTCAGTAAGTGTCGCTGACCACCTCGTGCTCTCACCATAACCACTCTTGATAGCTTCTTTAATTTCTTGACGATTGGCGTGATTTTTCATATGTTTTGCATCTGATTGGGTATCATAAAGCACTTGTCCCTTATTATCTACCCAAGTAATACGCACATTTGAAGTTTTAAGATTTTCAAAATAATCTTTACCTTCAAAGGAAATTCCTTGTGACGCCAGTGCCGTTTGTGTTCTCAACTGTTCTCGCTGAATGCGATTGAAGTAATTATAGAGAAATCCCATAATCATCAAAATTGTAACTAAAACAATTCCCAAACTAGCGGATAAAGTTGTACGGAAAATTTTTTTAGTCATGTCTTTCCTCCAAACGGTATCCAACTCCCCTTACTGTAGCGATCAAATAGCCATCCTCACCAAGTTTTGTTCGCAGTGTCCCAATGTGAACATCCACAGTTCTAGTTTCTCCTAAAAATTGTTCTCCCCAAACCTTATCCAGAAGTTCTTGCCTTGTAAAGACTCTATTGGGATTACGGAAGAATAATACTAATAACTCAAATTCCTTTAGGGTTAAGTGGATTTTTTCCGTTCCCCTTTTGACCCAATAATTAGTCGGGTCAATCTCTAAATTTCCAATGATAATATGAGCTTTTGAATCTACTTGGCGGCTACGTCTCAAGACTGCTTTTATTCGTGAAATCATTTCCATCATCCCAAAAGGTTTGACGAGATAATCATCTGCTCCAAGATCTAACCCTTTAACTTTATCATACTCACTACCTTTAGCAGTTGTCATGATTACTGGTATCATTTCCGTTTGATGTTTTCTCCTTAAACGCTCTAAAATAGTCAAACCATCATCTCCCGGCAACATAATATCAAGTAAAATCAAGTCTGGAACTTTCTCCTGAACAGCTTCCCAAAAAAGCTCTGAACTCGAGAATCCTTGAGCTGTAAAACCTGCCATTTGCAAAGTATAGAGCATCATTTCGCGAATATCAGCATCATCTTCAACACAATATATCATTACGCTTCTCCATCTAGGTTACCTGTTATTGAGAAAAGCACCCATTTAGCAATATTTACTGTATGATCACCAATACGCTCTAGGTACTTGGCGATCATTAAAACATCTATGGGATATTCACCATCAACATCCTGTACCGAAAAATATAACACTAACTGTTTCTTTATTGTATCAAATTCCTGGTTAACTGTCCTATCTTGTTCAATTACTTGATGCGCTTGTTCTTCATTGTCATAAATAAAAGCATCTATACTCTTAGTCAGCATACTAATGACATTATTAGACATGCTGTTAAGTTGATCCCTTTCAGAACCTGCACCTTGGATAATATGACCTAAACTAACAATTTCCGCAATTTCATAAGCTTGAGCACCAATACGTTTCATATCATAAACCATTTTTAATGCAGAAGAAATACGGCGTAAATCCTTGGCAACTGGTTGCTGACGAAGTAAAAGTTTTAAACATCTCTCCTCAATATCCCGTTCCATTTGTTCAATCTTGTGATAAGTTTCAGAAATATCGTCAAGGTAAACATCATTACTATTTGTTAGAGCACCTAAGGACTTCCCAATGATGTCCTCACACAATGCCCCCATAAAAATAATTTCTTTATTAAGGTCATTAAGTTGACTTGCAAATCGTGAACGAATCATCCGAATCTCCCTGTAATGTAGTTTTCTGTACGCTCATCTTGTGGCAATGAAAAGAGTTGGCTCGTTTTGTTATATTCAACCACTTCTCCCATCAGAAAGAATGCTGTTTTATCAGAAATACGAACAGCTTGTTGCATATTATGTGTCACTATAACAATAGTGTAGTTCTTCTTCAGTTGGATAACCAATTCTTCAATTTTTGCTGTTGAAATAGGATCCAAGGCACTTGTGGGTTCATCCATAAGTAAAACATCAGGCTCAATAGCAAGAGCACGCGCAATACACAAACGTTGCTGCTGTCCGCCAGACATACCCAGAGCAGATTTGTGAAGACGATCTTTAACCTCATCCCATAGAGCCGCCTGTTTAAGGGAACGTTCAACGATATCATCTAACTCTGCTTTGGAATGAATACCGTGCGTTCTTGGACCAAAAGCAACATTATCATAAATGCTCATTGGAAACGGATTAGGTTTTTGAAACACCATTCCAACCTTTTTACGCAATTGGTTAATATCCAATTGTCTATAGACATCCTCGCCTTCTAAAGTAATATCCCCTGTGATTTTGCAATTTTTGACCAAATCATTCATACGGTTAATACTTTTCAAGAGAGTAGACTTTCCGCACCCAGAAGGTCCAATAAAGGCTGTGATTTCTTTTTCTTCAATGTCTAAATTAACATCCTTCAGAGCGTGAAATTCTCCATAATACAAATCTAAATTATTAATTACTAATTTACTCACTGTTCGACTCACTTCCTAATCGTTTGGCTACTAGTCCAGATACAAAATTGACAATAATAACTAAAAGCAATAAGATGACCGCAGTCGCATAAGTTTGGTCAACATATAAGCCCTCACCCGAAATAGCATACATATGTACTGCTAAAGTACGAGATGAACTAAATACCGAATGTACTACTTTTGCAACTGTTCCAGCTGTGAAAATAAGTGCTGCTGACTCACCAATGATACGTCCTATCGCTAAAATAATACCAGCAAAAATACCAGACATAGCACTAGGTAATACGATTTTAAATATGGTTCTCAATTTACCAGCACCAAGCGCAAAGGCTCCTTCTCGATAAGAATCCGGAACAGATAGTAAAGCTTCTTCAGTTGTCCTCATAATCAAAGGTAAAATCATGATGCTCAAAGTCAGAGAACCCGATATCAAAGATAAGCCTAAGTGTGTGTATTTTACAAAAAATAATGCACCAAATAAACCATAAATAATTGAAGGTATCCCTGCCAATGTCTCGGTTGCAACACGGATAATTTTGAGATAAGGATTATCACGTCTAGCATATTCCGTTAGATAAATTGATCCACCAATACCAAGGGGAACTGCAAATAATAAAGTTAAGGCGATGATAAAGATAGTGTTAATGAAAGCTGGTAATAGTGAGACGTTCTGAGTATTATAAGTCCATGCAAACAAGCCAGTATTCACATGAGGAAGCCCCTTAACTAAAATATAAATAACAACAAATGCAATTGTAGCAAAACTTAGAATTGCTCCCAAATAGACAATAGCAAAAAGAAAGAAGGAAAGGGGATCTTTTTTTAAAGATGCTAAATATTGTTTTGACGTTCTTTGGTTAATATTTTCCATCTTATTCCTCTTTCTGTAATGCTGAAAAACTGATATTAATCATTAATATAAAGATAAAGAGTACCACAGCTGTACCAATTAAGGCTTGACGATGCAAACCAGAAGAATATCCCATTTCCATGACAATATTAGTGGTTAGAGTTCTAACGCCTGATGTCAGCGATTGAGGCAAGACAGCTTGATTACCCGCTACCATGATGACAGCCATTGTTTCACCAATAGCACGTCCAATTCCCAAAACAACCGATGCTAAAATACCACGTTTAGCAGCTGGTAAAACAGCAAAGAAGACACTTCGTTCATGAGAGGCACCAAGGGCAATACCGCCTTCATAATAGCTCTCTGGAACAGCTCTTAAAGAAGATTCTGAAATGCTAACAATTGTTGGTAAAATCATAATTCCTAGCAAAATTGAAGCTGCTAAGACTCCCATACCAAAGCCACCAATATATTGCCTTATCATAGGGACAATGACAACGAGTCCAAAGAAACCATAAACAACTGAAGGAATTCCCGCCATTAAATTGATAGCTGACTTTAAAGGCCTATAAATATTTTCTGGGCAGAAATAAGCCATAAAAACAGCAGTAAGGATACCTATCGGGCCTCCTAAAAGTAAAGCTCCCGCTGTAACATATAAGGAACCTACAATCATTGGAAAGATGCCAAAAATATTATTACTAGGATGCCAGACTTTACCAAATATAAAATTTCCCCAGCCGATTTTTGTAATAGCTGGAAGACCACTAGAGAAGAGAAAGAGGCAAATTAAAATAGCTGATATAACACTGACGCAAGCCGTGATGAAAAACACAGCTTGCATAAGACCTTCTTTTGTTTGTTTCATTGTTTACTCTTACCTTACTTTGATAAGTCAGACCAAGACGTTGTCTTTCCAGTAAAAATGTCTTTTACTTGTTTTGTTGATAGATCATTAACTTTATTTTTCTTATTAACAACTACTGCAATACCATCTGTTGCAATAACAGTAGCTTTGACCCCTTTGGATGACTCTGTCTTATCCAATTCACGTGATGCCATACCTATATCTGCTGATCCATCAATTGCGCTTGTAATCCCAGTTGAAGAATCACTTTGTTGAATTTCAACATCTACTTTTGTATTTACTTTATGATAGGCTTCTTTAATCTTTTCCATAACCGGCGTTACTGAACTTGAACCTGCTATAACAACTTTACCAGATGACACTTTTGCTTGATATGCTTTAGCATTGTCAAGTGGAATATAGCCATTTTTCTCAACGACTGCTTGCCCATCTTTGCTTAAGATATAATCAATAAAATCTTTTGTTGCTTCTTTTTCCTTACCTTCTTTTGTTACAATATTGAAAGGACGAGAAATCTTATAGCTTCCTGATTTAATATCTTTTACAGTCGCATTTTTGCCATCAATTTTAAGCACTTTAACGCTACTATTTAATGAACCTAGTGAAGAATAACCAATAGCTGACGGGTCTTTAGAGACAGTGGTTAGCATAACTGAAGTTGAATTGGTAACAGTTGCTGCATCAGAAGTATGGTCTACTTTTTCGCCCTTTTTATTTTTTGACTCGATCCCAAATAACTCTATGAAAGCTCCACGAGTTCCAGACCCTTCCTCTCTAGAAACAATGTTAATTGTCCCTTTAGATGAAGATGATGAATCATTTGAGCATCCTGCTAGGATGCCAATTCCCATAAGACCAGATACCGCCAAAAGAGATAGCATTTTGTGTTTTTTCATGATGAACTCCTAAATATTTTTTGATTTGATTTTATTATAGTTAAGGAATATCAAATCTCTTTGAGGATTTTTGTAAAATCAATGTAAAATTAAAAAGAGTTGGAAAATTATCCAAACTCCTTTTTTCTATTATGGTAATTCAGCCAATAAGTCGGCTTGAAACAGTTGTTATACCACATAATTGAAGTATAACTATCCCATTATAGAGTTAACTTACGAATGATGTCAATGATTTTTTCAGCCACTTCTTCAGCATTTAAATGATTTGTATTAATATGAATAACATTGGAAAATGTGTCTAAATAATGTTTTTTAGCAGGCAACAGGTGATGAGTATACCATTTGAAAAAATGACGCCGTCTATTAAAATCATTTTTTTGACGTTGGTATAGGACCGTCTCATCTGCATCTAGAAAAATAATATAATCAGCAAAACATTCCTTTAGCCTATTTACCTCTAGTAACAAATTAGAAGGTAAAGTCAACTATAACCCGCCACCTTTGGAAAGTATTGTGTATAGAAAGCAATTTCCTCAGCTCCATAATCCATTAACACTATTTCATTATCTCTAACAAGTTCGTATCTATCTCGCTCATGCTGAATAAATAGTTGTTGAATTTCACAATAATCGTCTAATTTATTGTTATCAAGCTGATGTTTATTAATCTTATCAACTACTGGTGAAATATCCTCAAAACTAATAGCGATTTTCGGGTAAACTTTCTCAATGATTTTCAAAGCTGTGGTTTTCCCTACAGCCATATCACCTTGAATAGCAATAATCATAATAACTCCGCTGAGTAACTAATAACACTTAGAGCATAGAGCGGTGCTGTTTCTGTGCGCATGATGCGTGGACCCAGGCCCACCTTGATAGCTCCAACCTCTTCAAAAGCTGCGATTTCTTTTGGAGAAATGCCCCCTTCTGGTCCAAAGATGAAGAGGAGCTTGTCACCTGCTTTTACAGTCTGCAAATTCTGGGCTAACGCTGACATTTCACCCTCCTTGGCAGACTCTTCATAGGCGATAAAAATCTTATCAAAGCCTGCAAGCTCCGCTTGAAAATCAGCCTTCTTCTCAAATAAACGAACCTGAGGAAGACGATTACGCTTGCTCTGCTCCGCTGCGCCCAGAGCAATTTTTGCCAGCTTATCTTCTTTTTTAGCTAGTTTCTTGCCGTCCCACTTGACGACTGACCAGTCAGCTGGGAATCCCCAGATAGCCGCAGCACCCAATTCTGTTGCCTTTTGCGTCACAAAATCCAACTTGTCTCCCTTGGGAAAACCTGAGGCGATGGTCACTTGGACAGGCATTTCAACATTGCTGTCTAGCTCTTCTAGAATTTGGAAGCGATGGGCAGAGCTGTCCACCACCTTTGCCAGACGCTTGATGGCATCATCAAAAACCAAGACCACTTGGTCATCTTCTGTCAATCGCATGACATTGAACATGTGCTTGATGGTATCCTTGTCCTCGATGGTCACAAAGTCATCTGCTTTGCCATTTACAAAATACTGTTGCATTAGCCGCCAATCACTCCTGAAATATCATCTGTCTTTTTGAAAACACAGGCATTCCACTCACCTTGAACCATGTGAGTCTCAAGGAAGAAACCAGCTTTTTCAGCACTCTCACGCACCATGTCCCATTTTTCAGAAATGATACCAGACATGATGAGATAACCCTCATCCTTGACCAAACGGTAGGCATCGTCTGTCAGATGGATCAAAATATCCGCCAAAATATTGGCAATAATGACATCTGCCTCTTGCTGGACACCTTTGAGCAGGTCACCAGCAGCCACATGAATATTATCAGTACCAGGGTTCATATCGATATTTTCCTGAGCCACGCGCACCGCAACATCATCCAAATCATAAGCATAGATGTCCTTGGCACCCAAGAGAGAGCTAGCAATAGACAAAACGCCAGAACCAGTCCCCACATCGATAACCGTCTCACCACCACGAAGCACTTGCTCCAAGGCAAAAAGACTCATCTTAGTCGTTGGGTGAGTCCCAGTCCCAAAAGCCATACCAGGATCCAGCTTGATAATCTTCTCACCAGCCTTAGCCTCGTAGTCCGTCCATGACGGCACGATGGTCAAATCATGGGTAATGCGAGCTGGCTCATAGTACTTCTTCCAGTTATCAGCCCAGTCCTCTTCAACCAATTCCTGACTGTCAAGGTTGACGCTACCCGTCGCAAGACCAAAGCCTTCAAAATTAGCCAAACGATCAGCCAGATCAGCCTTAACCGCCTCAATATCAAGCGTATCAGGATAATAGGCAGTAATAGCGATCATATCAGATTGCTCCACCTCAGGATAAAGCTCGCCGAAACGATCCTCCTGTCCAAGATAATCAGCCGAGTCGCTAATGGCAACCCCCTGACTGCCAGTTTCAATCAATAAATTCGAGACAGCTTCCTCTGCCTCACGATTCACGTGAACCGTTAGTTCATTCCATGTGTTCATGTAGTAACTCCTTCATTATTTTTACTTAAATCAATAAAATAGTTCAACTGCCATCGCTGTGTCACCAAAGCTGTTCTATTTAAATCGCTACACCAAGGAGAGTAAAATCGCATAGCCATCTTTCCTTGAGAGTTAGCAGATGAAAGAATACCCTTACTCACTGCAACCTCTTTGGGAATGATGAACAAACCTTTCCTCCTACCATCTTTAATGACAATAATCAAATCTTCCACTTCATCTTGTTCATAAAAAGGAATATTTTTACCATTTCCATCTTTCTGCCAAAATACTGTAAAATACCCCATCTTGCTAGCTGTCTTATGAGCTAAACGACACCTTTTATAGTTTCCATCGCCTTCAATTCTTATGAGGATACCTTCATATTTTTCATTCCACTTTTCTTCTTTAACTTCAAAGGAAGAATACCATTCCCTTAGTAGCTCAACTATTTCTATAACTATCCCTCCTTTATCTTCAAATCAATATGATTAACCATACTTTTCAAAATAATTTATTTTTTGCTTGACCCTGACCTTAGGTTATCCTTTATACTATGTAAGTGAGAGGAGGTTATTACCATGAAAACAGTTAAAGAAGTCAGTATCTTAAGCGGTGTAAGTGTGCGCACCTTACATCACTATGATAAAATCGGTTTATTCCCACCTACCGCCCTATCCGAAGCAGGCTATCGACTTTATGACGATGAAGCATTGATTCGCCTGCAAGAAATTTTGCTATTTCGTGAGTTGGAATTCCCTCTCAAAGATATCAAATACCTGCTTGAGCAAGCAAAAGAGGAAAGGCAAGACTTATTAGCCCAACAAATCAAATTGCTTGAATGGAAAAGATCGCATCTTGAGCAGGTTATCACCCATGCGAAACGATTACAAGAAAAAGGATATGATTATATGAATTTCGATGTTTATAATAAAACAGAATTAGAACAATTACAAGCTGAAGCAAAAGAAAAATGGGGACAAACAGCAGCCTACCAAGAATTTGCTCAAAAACATGCTTCAGATGACTTTGCACAAATTAGCCAAGAAATGGCAAAAATAATGGTACAATTTGGGCAATTAAAGACACAAAATGTATCTGATGAATCTGTTCAAATGTGTGTGAAACGGCTACAAGACTATATCTCTCAGCATTTTTACACCTGTACCAATGAAATCCTTGCTGGACTAGGACAAATGTATCAATCAGATGACCGGTTTAGTCAATCAATTGACAAAGCTGGTGGAGCAGGAACAAGTGAATTTGTCAGCCAAGCTATTGCTTACTATTGCCAATAAACTATCAGAAAACTAGACAATCATCTAGTTTTCTTTTTTTATTCTATCTTCTTTGTCATATAGACCATATCCATTCCTTCTTGCTCAGGTTCGGTATGGGTTGAATGATAACCACATTTTTCATAAAAACTGACCATTAGTTTTTCTTGCGCAATCGTACATAAATCCCACTTTGTAAGCTTAGGATAGGTTTTCTCTAATAAAGCCATCGCTGCTGAGCCGTAGCCCTGTCCTTGATATTGGGGAAGAATAGCCGCCGTACCAAGCCAAGCACGCTTCTCCTCGTCCTTGATAACCAATCTAAGAAAACCAACAATTGTCTCATCAACAAGGACAAAATGATAGAAACAATCTGGTCGCTCCACTAGTTTCCATCGAATCTGCTCAACTTCTTCCACATAGGGATCGTATTGATCGTGGTATTTCTCATAGACTGCCTTAAAGCTAGCTCTCTGAATGGCAATAATCTTCTCTAAATCACTAGCTTCCGCCTTTTGTAAAGTAATCATCTTCCACCTCCAAATAATCTCTCAACCTCTCCTGCAACTGAGGAATGACCTTTTTATGGCTTAAAAATTCGTCAATGGACATGAGCTTGTAGTCTTGTCCTTCATCGCCTAGAACAATGCTATCGTACTCTTTCTGACTGATATGTCCAACCATAAAAACCGATAATTTATCAGGGTTCAGCATACCCCTATAAGTCTTGACCCAATCAATATGGTTTCGAGTTAAGGTCAGATTTAATTCTTCACTAACTTCTCGAAAAAGACATTCCAAAGGTGTTTCATCGCCCTCACGACCATCGCCTGGTAAGTCCCAAAAGCCTGCATAGGGCAAATCTGGAAAATCATCTCTTAGGCTGGTCAAAATCTTTCCCTCGCAGAAAAGAGCGATCTTTGCACCTGAGAAATCAAATAACTCATCAAAAATATCCATGCAATAACCTCAATTCTATTCCTAAAGCTCCATATTTTCTGATTTGTTCAGGGGGATAATAACGTTCCATATCCTCTGGTCTGGCTGTTTCTATATCATCCAATGTATATCCACATTTTAGCAAATCCATCAAGTCTAATATCTCGGATAAGGGTAAAACTCTGTCTCTTTCAGTTCTGCTCTGCCATTTTCAAAAGCATCCGTATCCCAAGAAAGACCGAACTCTTCGATACTGTCATCGGTGAGGAAGTCCATGAGGTCGCTCAACCCTTCAGTGGCAACCTCGTTGAGAGTCTCCGCAAAATAAGCCAGAAACTCACGCGACAAGCCCTTCTTAGGCTCATAGGGGATAGTCACCAGATAGTCCTCAGCATCAAAGCGAGACTTGACAGGGTTGTAAAAGAGTACATAGTCCTCAAAAACGATGTCCTCGCTACTCATCTCCCCCTGGTCGTCCACGGTTTCAATAGCAGAGCTGTTTTGTGCTTCTAATATAAAAGTGACTTCTACAGTATGATTTTTCTTATCCCAATCCATGGCAAAGTCATACTGTAAATGCTTATCCAATTCTTCTTCTAGTACCGATAAAAATCCAAATTTAGCCATCTTATGTCCTTATTTTCTATTTATTCTTTCTTATTATAACATGAATATAGAAGAAAAACGTTACAGACTCAGGTTAATCAAAAGGTAGTTCCTACTTATTTTTATGTTACAATAGTCTCAAAGACTAGTCGTTTTTGACTGACTTCATACTATGTTAAAAGAGTCAGCTGAGAGAAAAACTCTATATAAAAAATAGAAAGGATTTGAACACGGGACTAATTTTCTAAAAGAAAAGATGAACTTCCTAGTGTCTGACGACACTTCGTCGTTCCCTATTTCTTTACGAAAATTTTCGTAAACCGAACCGTCCCTTTGTATCATCAATTATGATTATCAGACCTATGCAGAACTGCGACCGTGAGGCAGTTCTGACCTTACAAAATACTGGCTGGACTGCTCTTACCTCTCCTGTCTATGACCACAAGTGGACTGAGAGTGACTTGGAGAAGAATCTGGCAAATGGCATGTCCTTCTTTGTCGCTGAGATCGATGATAAGATCGCTGGCGTCTTGGACTTTGGTCCCTACTATCCTTTCCCAGCTGGCAAGCATGTTGCCACTTTCGGCATTCTCATCGCTGAACCCTACCAAGGTCAGGGGCTAGGTAAGGCTCTCTTGAAAGCTCTGCTAACTGAGGCTAAAGCTCAAGGTTACATCAAGATTGCCATGCACGTCATGGGCAACAATAGTAGAGCCATTTCCCTCTATCAAAAATACGGTTTTACCGAAGAGGCTCGAATCACTAAAGCCTTTTTCATTGAAAATCATTATGTTGATGCTTTAATTTTCGCAAAAGATTTGGAGAATAATCATGGCTGACAATCTTGCTCTACGTATGCGTCCTCGCAATATTAATGAAGTCATTGGGCAGCAACATCTCGTTGGTAATGGCAAAATTATTGATCGAATGGTTGCAGCTAATATGTTATCTTCCATGATCCTATATGGACCACCAGGTATTGGGAAGACTTCTATTGCTTCTGCTATTGCTGGTACTACTAAATATGCCTTTCGTACTTTTAATGCCACTGTTGATAGTAAAAAACGTCTTCAAGAAATTGCAGAAGAAGCTAAATTTTCTGGTGGCTTAGTTTTATTACTTGACGAGATTCATAGACTTGACAAGACAAAACAAGATTTTCTTTTACCTTTACTTGAGAATGGCAATATTATTATGATTGGAGCAACAACTGAAAATCCTTTCTTTTCAGTAACTCCTGCCATTAGAAGTAGGGTACAAATTTTTGAGCTAGAACCTCTTTCTAACGAGGATATTAAAAAAGCCATTCAACTAGCAATTTCCGATAAAGAACGGGGATTTCCTTTTTTAGTGACAATTGATGATGGGGCGCTAGATTTCATTGTTACCGCCACAAATGGAGACCTACGATCTGCTTATAATTCCTTGGATCTAGCAGTCATGTCTACTTCTCCTAACGAAGATGGTAGCCGTCATATTAGTCTAGAGACAATGGAAAATAGTCTGCAACGTAGTTATATTACAATGGATAAAAACGGAGATGGGCATTATGATGTCCTATCAGCCTTACAAAAATCAATTAGAGGTTCTGATGTCAATGCCAGCCTGCACTATGCCGCTCGTTTAGTAGAAGCTGGAGATTTACCTAGTTTAGCAAGACGTTTGACCATTATTGCTTATGAAGATATCGGCTTAGCTAACCCCGAAGCACAAATACATACTGTGACTGCATTGGAAGCTGCCCAACGCATTGGTTTTCCAGAAGCTCGTATTCTTATTGCTAACATTGTTGTGGATTTAGCTCTATCACCTAAATCAAATTCAGCCTATTTGGCTATGGATGCAGCCTTAGCTGATTTACGTCGTTCAGGAAATTTACCTATTCCACGTCACCTAAGAGATGGACATTACAGCGGTAGTAAAACCTTGGGCAATGCAAGGGATTACAAGTACCCTCACGCCTATCCTGAAAAATGGGTTAAACAACAATACTTACCAGATAAACTAGTAGGACATAATTATTTTGAAGCCAATGAAACTGGTAAATACGAACGTGCACTTGGTTCAAATAAAGAGCGCATTGATAAGCTCTCAGACTGATTGCCAGTTTTAAAAATCGCAATCGATTTCAAAAATCGATAATTTTGCTTGAAAATTTTATAAAAAGTGGTATCATAAAGACATAGAAACATTGCTGTGGCATACGAATCCACATCTAAGTGTTGACCGACTATTTCTTTGTATTTCGGGAAACGAAGTCATCTCTAGTGCGCAAGCCGTTAACACGCGGAAGCCACTTAAAGAGGTGCGAGTTACCCACCTGCTTATTTTGTGCGGGATCAATACAAAAAGTGGATCATCGGTGCCAATACAGCTTCCTAGCCTCCTTAGCTCAGTTGGTAGAGCAGTAGACTCTTAATCTATGGGTCACAGGTTCGAGCCCTGTAGGGGGCATTAATAATATTGTCAAAAACCTTGATTTTAAAGGTTTTTTTCTTTGTTTCAGCAGATTTGTTCTAAATTTGTTCTAGAAGATATTCTTTAAAAATTAGCTTTAAGATACTAAACTTCTGACCGTTTCATATTCCTTATTTATTACTTCTGTCAAGACGTGACCATAAGTTTCAAGTAACTGTGTAATATCCTTATGACCCATTAATCTTGCAACTACCCAAATATCTACACCTTTTGCTAATAAGTAACTTCCATAAGTATGCCTTGCACCTGTTGCAGTCATTTTTGAATTAATATTTAATATTTTTAAAACATTTTTAAGACTTTTATTTATCGCACTATTTGTCGAAACACCATATCTATAGTCATAAAATATTTGATTATTCATGTTTACAATTTTTAAGTTTTTCAACATAACTTGCTGATCATCCTTCAAATCTCTTAAGATTAATGCTAAAGATTGACTAATAGGAATAGTGCGGATAGAAGTTTTTGTTTTAGGTGGACTAAAAGTTCCCTTATCGCCACTAAATCTTCGATACGTCTTAATTTCTAGATCTTCAAAATTAACATCATCCCAAGTTAATGCTAAAGCTTCACCCACTCGTAAACCTGTTTTAAATAGCACCAGTAATAAATAATAAACGATACTATTTGAATAATCCAAATTGTTTTCTAAATAAGATATCACTTTCTTGTAATCAAAAATACTATGTAGATATTTATCATCTGCATCCTTAACAAATTTCCTACCAGCTATGACAACTCCATCAGTAAAATCAGATAATAAGACACCATCTCTTTTAGCAAATTGGATAGCTTTTTTTATATCTGAATTTAACCTTCTAACATGGTTTTTAGTGTATTTTTCAGCGTACGTATTTAATTTCCTCTGATACGCACTATGCTTTATTTTATTTACTTTCTGATTTCCAAAAAGTTTACGAATAACAGAACCTCTTGTAAAATATTTGTTCTTTGTAGTCTCTGCTAGATTGCTAGGCTTTATAATTAAACTGTACCATTCAAACCACAAATCATACAATGTTATATCAGAAGATATAGAATTTACTAATAACTTTTGTTGCTCTATCCTCATAGCTTCATTCATAGCTTCACGCTTTGTCTTAAAACCTGAACCAGAAGCAACTAACTCACTTTTTTCATTGAATATTCTATAATCCCATAATTTCTTTTTACCTCTTTGTCTATATGTTGCCATTTTACTCCTTTCTTAGACATCAAGGAATTTATCCTCAATATTATATCATTTAACTATTTAATAAAATAGAACCAAAATTATCTTCAAAATATTTTCTAGCTTTTGTTGCTAATATTTTATATCGACTACCTTTACCTTTCGGATAAACAATAAAACCATTTGGATTAATTGATAAATCTACTTCTTTTTTTATATCTGGATTTAACAAAATATCATTAATCAATTTTGACCTTCCAATTCCCAATAACTCTTGCAAGTTATCAATATCCCACCACTTGCCTTGTTCATTATCACTTAATAAATTTAAATATTCTTCTTTTGAAATAATAACAACATCATCTGGTACAGGAACACTCACATTAAAAACCTGTTGCATACTCATCCTCCTTATAACTTGCTTAATCCGAACGTTATTTGTTCCAGGTAATTAGGTTTTCCACTTTAAAACCGAACTATTTTTCAGTTGCAGTTTTAATTTAAAATCCATATCCCCCGAACATTATTCTTTAATAAAAAAACAAACAAAAAAAGCCATGAAATTAATCACAACTGTATTTCTATCAACTTCTTATCCTTCAAGATCATTTAATATTCTTCTTAAAGTACTTTTTATTTCTTCTGCTTCGCTATAACCGACATCCTCAAACCTAGATAATTCCCTTTCAAAACTTGAAATTGATTTACGTAATTTTGATATTTCATCATTTTTAGGTTGATTTGATAAATCGACTATTTTTTCCTCTAAAGAATTAACTTTTAAGCCTAACATTTGATTTTCTCTGCTTACTTCACCAAACTTCAAAATTAATTCATTAGCAAAAGCCATTTTTTCAATAAGTTTATCTCCATTTTTCACATGATTATAAACTTCTTCCTTTGACTTTTTCTCAATAAGCATTTCATCACGGATATATTTAGTATCTTCTTTAACATATGAGTTTTTTTGAACTAATTCTTGTTTATTCTTTTCAATATTGTTTGATAAATTGCTTTGTATCAGAACATATTTATCATATTGATTTGTCGAAATTTTGGAAAATTCGTCTACCAATTTCTCTTGACCTTCTTCTAAAAGCTCAAGTTCTCGTTGAATAGCTTTATTATCCCTAGAGTTTGAAATCAAAACTCCCACATTTGTAAAAATAATTCCTACAACACCACCTAAAGTAGCCCAATCCATTACTGAATAATCCCCTATCATTTTTTCTCCTATTCTATCACATTTTATTCCAATCTGTATTATTTAATTAAAAAAGCCATGAAATTAATCATGGCATTATCTTATTTTTCACTTTTCTTTTTGAAAAAGGTTAAATACTTTTTTATATTATCTTTAAAACCAATCCAAACTGCTCCAGCAATTAACAAGAGACCTACTATTGTAAAGATAGTCTTACCCTCACCAGTTTTTGGCAATACTTCTATTTTTCCATCTGATTTTTTAATTGCTACAGTACCGTCTTTTTGAACATTTCCACCAACTTCAGCAGCATCTTTTAATTGCGTACCTGATGGTGTCTGTACTAAAACTTTACCATCTTGAGTACCAATGACTTGATCTCCTGTTACAGTTGTAATAGGTTGATTAATAGTTGGCTTTGTTACTGGTTTTATAGATGATTCTGAATGATCACTAGGTTTATTCGTAGAAGGTTTGTCAATACCGGCATTTGGTTTAGTACCATTATCAGTAATTCCATCTACTGGATTTGTTGTACTTGATGATGGAGTACTTGAATCTGTCGTACCTGTTGTTTGATCTGTACTTGGTGTTGGTGCACTTGGTTCTGTGGTATCTGTTATTGGATCTGTACTTGGTGTTGGCGCACTTGGTTCTGTGGTATCTGTTATTGGATCTGTACTTGGTGTTGGCGCACTTGGTTCTGTGGTATCTGTTACTGGATTTATACTTGATGGTGGTGGCATTATAGAATCAGATACACCTGCATCTACCCCTGATAGCATTATAGTATCACCTCCACTAGTTACAACATCTGCACTTGCTGATAAATTACCAGCCATTAAAAATAGTCCTGAAACAGTAATTAAACTTAAAACTTTTACTTTTGACATAAATTTTCCTTCTTTCTTAAAATACTACATTTACAGGTGTACCATGTACACTCGCAATCTCAAATTGGTCTGTACCTAATACATAATTACCAGCTAAACTTAATTTGTCTCTTTTATCTGTTACTAAATTAATAGTAAACTGATAAACATTACTCGCATCTGACTCATATACTTGTAAACTTTCCAAATCAAAATGATAACCAGCCATCAACATGGTTTTTACAGTTTGGGCAACTGTAGGATTTGTAATGGATAATTTATTTTGATAATCACCCTTAATATCTGATTGTGTTGGGATTTTTACAAGGTAATCAATAGGTACAGTTATAGATCTTTTAACCTTCTCCTTTTCCTTATCAGATACTTGACGATCACTAGCTTCCAAAGTAGATTTTGCTTCTTTAGTTGAATCATAAGACTTAACCTTATGTTTCGGTTCAACTCGTTCAACTTTTGTATGATTACCACTTGTTTTAATCACTGGATTATCTTTTTGAATAACTTTATAAACTATAAAAGCCATCACTAACACCATTAAAAATAAAACTATTTTTCTACGTTTCATTAACTACCTACCGTTTTCACTTTATCAGACAATTTATAACCAGCTTTAGAGGGATTATAAAAACTATAATGCTCTTTTTTTAATTCTAAAGTAGAAACATAACGATAATTCCATGAATATGGTCCAAATCCTCTATTATCTCCAGAATAAGTTGAATAATTTTGCTCTACTATTAACATATCGCCATTTTCAAATACATGACTAACCACTCCAGTATGCCCAGCACTAGAAGTACCTGAACTTGAAAAAACAGCTCCAGAAGATGGAGTATTTTCAGAGCGTCCACCGAATGCAGATACCCAATTAGAAACAACCATATTACCATTTCCCATTCTTTGCGTTGGATGCATTCCGCCTTTAAGCCATAAACCATACATCAAACTTGCTGAAAGATCTGTACATTGACCACCAGTAGAAGCTATCGCATTCCATCCACTAGACGTTCGATAAAATAAACCAACTGACTTAGGATCTATTGCATACTTTTTCAAATCACTTGGTAATTGATCTGGTTTCCATGCATTATAAGAAGTGTATTTAACTTTCCCTGACTTATCTTTACCAAATAAGCCCTGTACCGCATTACTAGCTGAATCACAAAGAGATAAAACTGTAGAATCAGAAATTATATCGCTCTTACCAGACGAGGACGTTTTTGAACCACCACCAAAACTTTTAGAAAATTTTTCTGCATCAAATTTATATTTTGAACCATTAAATATTTCATAGGCTTTTTGCCCATCCGCAGTCTTTTGAGCTTTATTAATATATGCAGTATTTCCTCGTTCGTAAGCATTCCAAACTAAAGTGGCCTGCTTGGGATCAGTCATCTGTGCCATCTCTTCAAAAGAATGATTTCCACCTGATAAATCCATTGCTTTATTCCAGTCTCCTGATTTAATGGATTTCATAACAAAGGCATTCATGGCATCTGCATCTTCCCATTTGGGATCGCCTAATGGGGCATACTTTGTGAAAGGTGTGATTTGATAAATACCACCTCCAGCTTCAGTCGTATAGTAAGATAACCCAGTAGGTCTCACATTAAAGGCAATTGAATTTGTTTTTAAATCATTACCATAATGCCCTTCTGCTCGACCTATCATAGCAAATCCACCTTCTGAATTAACCCAACCAACAATCCCTGATGCACTCGCACCAGATAAGCCTTTACTTACCCAAGCATTGAATACCTTCTCTGCTGTTTGATTTGCAACTGTTCCCTTTTTTGTCCAATCACTATTGGAAGCATTCTCACTTGAGGTTTCAACTTGTGAAGATACATCTGGTGTAATTTGACAATCTTGTTGAGAACTTGACGAAGCAGTCAACAATAAAACCAATAAAAAAGGAAATACAATCAGTATTCCCAAACAGCCTAATTTTTTCTTATGTTTTACTTTAGTTCCCTCCTTTCAAACAAAATAAAAAAGCACCAACAAAAATTGATACTTTAAACCACTATGAAATATGATATAATAATGAAGCAGAAAAGTTAAGACGGTGGCTCTTATTTCTGAAAGGTAGGTGGTCCCATGGGCAATTCATCAAAATCCAACAGAAAGGAGGAGCTAGATTTGTCTACCTTTGAGGTCTTAACACTCATGTTTATAGCAGGTAACTTCGTTATCGCTCTCGTGAAGTTAGTCCTTGAACTGGTAAAATCGACAAAAAAATAACCGTCTCAACTTTGGCGAGTTAACGGTTATTTTTTAACGGTTATTTTCTGCCACCGTCTTAAACGGTTCTGCTAAGCAGTTGTTAGAAGCAACTGCTTTTTATTTACAATTATATTATACATAATCTAAAAAATAGTGTCAATTAATATATAGTTTACTAAACCTCTCAATGTCATAAAACTCCTTGTACTACTTACCTTCTCTCAGCTTTTCTAGTTCTTCCAAAACTTTTGACTGTCGTTCAAGATTATGTTGCTTTCTAACTTCCTTAGTTTTACTGGCATTAAATCCCTTTTCAAAAGCATTTTTACCATGATTTTTTGTCATGGATACATCACTATTAAATTGACTTAATTCACCCTCTAGCTTATTAAGCTTTCGCTGTTTTAATGGTGAAGTATAGTTATTTGAATGATTTTCTATATCATTTGTTATCATATCCTGATTTGTTAATGAAGTATCTCCATCTCCTTCTTGAAACGTGTGATTATCCGACTTAACATTTTTTAAAATTTCCTCTGTTGAATTACCTTCTGATATAAACGATAGCTCATAAGAAGATTCCTTTCCCAATTGTTCAATCCTTTTACTTGCTTCTTTAGGTAACTCTGATTGATATTCACCTTCATTAGTCAGCTCAGCCTCTTTAGAAATAACAGTATCATCCGCATTAGCTTCATCATACTTATCAGCATCATTAGTTTTAGACTGACCATCATCTAAATTAGCTTGTTGTCTTTCTTTGAAAGCATTCCAATTATCTTGTGCATTCATCATTGTACCAACACCATAGCCAGCTCCCATCATGGCAAGGCTTGACATATCGTGTGCCCTCTCATAAATGGATTTTGGCGTAATTCCTAGATTTTCTGCTTTTTCATTAATTTTATCTACAGACTGATTAATGACTTGAGAAGCTCTAGACCCTATAATCAGTCTTAAGAAAGTTTCTTTATATTTCCAAATTCCCCAAAACACACAACCTTGGACGAAAACTGTTATTAGCAACATAAACAGTATTGCCTGACCTTTAAAATTACTACCACTAAGCAGGGAACCATCTGTAAATTTTTTCTTAACAAAGGTGGCTATTAAAGTTTGAGTATAGAAGACTATCAAGGTTAAAAAACCAGCTAAGGCAGGAAAGGAAACAGCCCCAAACATGACTTTCAAAACATTGAAAATGATATCTTGCATTCTAGGCAAAAATGAAACTAATAAAGCTAATGGAAAAATAAACATTAATATAATCACTAAAACATCTGCCATAAAAGCAATTAACTGAATGAGTATTAATGGAACTGCGAGTATAACCGCTTCAAAAATCTTTAAGATAACATAGCCTGATTTTATCCAAAGATAATCATTTACTGCAGAAAGCCATCTATTTTTTTCCTCCCCTTCGGTTGCCTTATCTCCCAAATTATCAGTATAATTCAATATATCCTTTTGTTTTGGAGTGATAAATTTACCTGATTTATCGTACTTACCTAAAACTTGTTCGTTATCAAACTTTTCTTCTTTACCTGTTTGATTATTGTGAAACTTACCATTTAACTGACCAGTATTGACAAACAAATAAGCCGTATAAGAAGTTTTCATCACATAATTATCAGCTACTGATGATTTTTGTGTGATCTTTGTTTTACCACCTGATGGATTATCCAGTGATAAATTAGTTACCGCATCTGAAAACGAACCAGCTAGTTGATGAACGGTATCTAAAATATAAATACCACCTGATGTTGATTGAATCGTACCAAAGTAACCCATACCTAAAATGATAACCACGAACAAGTGGATCAAACGTTTAGAAAAATCTCCTTTTGAAAAAAGATATGAAATAAATATTGAAAAAGCTGAAATCGCAACCAATAAATAAAGCAAGGAGCTTGTATAAGACCCATTACCTGATAGATTTTCCCATAATTTTTGAGACGAATGATAAACTGTTTGTTTATAGGTATCATACAAACTGAAATTTTCAAAAAAGCGTAGAATAACAGAAAATAAACCAACAATCAAGTTAAGTAGGAAAAAGGGAAAATTAACAAAAACATCTAACAAAATGCTTTGAGCTCCAGTCTCAGCTCCGTGAGTTATCTCCATATAAGCCTTTAACGCAAATATATCCACATCTTTTACCTTCGCAAAGGTCGAAGCAATCAAACCATCATCTATTTTGTCCATCTGATTACCTCCCTTCTACGAAGCATATTTATTTTCAAGGTGACTTGATACTGTTTTCTTCATAGGTTTTAACAATGGATCAATATCTGGATGAATGTTATGTATCGAAATCATATTCAAGTTACCGTAAACATCATAATAAAGACATTGACCTGAAATCATATTATCAATCCATTCTAGATTCTTAGGTGTTACTTCTAAACCAACATGACTTAAAATATCTTCACGTTCCGATTTTTCATAAAATGAAAAAATTGTCCCAAAGCCGGTCGTATCATCATCGTTTTCTGCATCATGAACCGATTGAGATACTAGCATCAACACATTATACTTAGAGCGACCAACACGACGCATAGACTTGATAACAGCCTTACCTTCTGAGGATTGCATAAGTACCCATGCTTCATCAAAAATTTCAACTGTTTCATCATCACTACGCTCACCAAAATGCTTACAAAACGCACCTAAAGCAAACATTAAAGCAATCGAATTACTTTCATGATCAGATATATGATCTGAACCGTCCTTAGGCAATGATAAATCCGCAACTTCTAAAACTGTCACACGTTCTTCGTAAGAAAGACCAGCAACATCACCATCTGAAAATGCCAACTCTAAAATAGAATTCTGAATAATAGCTTTAAAATAACGACCAACTGACTGAACTTCATCACTTTCAGAATCAATAAGAACTTCAATAACCTGATTAAAACCAACGACTTCACCAGCTTCACGTTTTGCAATGACTTGACTAATTGCTTCTGTTAAAGCTGTTGTTTGATCTAATTTAATCTCTGTAGCGTTTTTTAACAAATAAAGCAACATATTTTTAGCCGTTGAGGAAGCACCTTCCTTATCAAGAATAACAATAGGATCTAATACACCATGATTTTCTTTGACAGAACTATCAAGAGTGACAAAATTCGTTTCCTCAATTTGCTTCTTACGTAGAGGAAACTTACGTGCATACTCTGGATCAGAAACAACTTTTAAATAGTGTTGCCGTAGTTCTCGTTTAGGGTCAACATAAAGGACACGAACATTTTGTTGAGCAGTATGTAAAAAGATCATCTGTGCTAAGTATGATTTCCCTTGACCTGTCGCCCCAGTTATAATCACGTGAGGATTTTTAGTAACCTTACCAGCAACATCTTCTTTATTCGCGACTGTCGCATTAAATAAGACAAGATTTTTAGATCCCATAATAGCTTCGTCAATAGAATCCCAAGCAGTTAAACGATTATCTACTCGTCCAATATACCAACCAATCCTGTTACCTGATTGGGTATTTGTAAAAAGCATCAACTCCGAAAAACCTCGAGCAGTTACTAAATGATTCCACTTACGAGTTGTTTTTTGTAAATCTTGACCATAAAGTAACGCTTGAAATAAATATGGTGTATCATGACTGGCTTCATAAACATTGACTTTCATATCATCAAAGTAACTTAAAATGGCATATCTACGTTGTTTTAGTTGATTTAAACTAGAACCAGCAACTACCAAATAACAACCATACTCTATGATTTCTTCCTTATTTCCAACTTTTTTCATAAGATCCTTAAGCGAATATGCTCCCATCAAGATATCATCTTGTTGAACCGTATTTGTGTTATAAGCTTCTTTCATGATTTGATCATAGCGTGTATTTGAGCGACCCATAGTGCCACCCAATTTTGTCTTATCTATAAATTCCGCTTTAAATCTTAATTCAACCGGAAAACTCATTCTTTGAACTAGTTCACCAAGATGAAAGCCATTAAATATGGTAGAGAACCGACCTACTGGAAGAACGGATACAAATGAACTCCCATAAGCACTCTCCAATTTTAAAAAACCACCTTCTAGTGATTTAATCAACGTATCTGTCACATTTAACATATTCCGATTAGCTATAACCTCACTTTTAGTATGGGGAACATATCTTAAAAATTGCATCCGTTGATAATAAAATAAATCAACATCCGTTAATCTTTTGGCTTTCAGGGTAGACAATAAACTATAGACAAGTAATTCTTCTTCTGAATGTTCTTTATACCAATCTTCATCTACTTCTACCTCATAACCAGCTAAAGAAGCGAAGTTTGATGCGATAGATTCAAACTGATTATAAATAAATTCTTTTATATTAGCATTGTATTGCCCTTTACCAAGATCAACTCCAATTAACCAATCAAACTGATACGGTATCTCCATTTCATGTGTTAACGTATCAACTGTAAAATCGAGTGTTTCTAACCCTAATTCTTTAACATCATCTGCTAGATCCGCTTCAAAATCCGACATTTTTTCACCAAGAAGATAATCTTTTGGTATTAATGAAATATCAAAATTTTTATATTTAGCTAATTTTTTGATAACCTGTGCTACTTTCGTTTTGTGACTATCTTTCTTATCACTATCTGTAATAGTGATTGGGGTATTTGGAATACGATAGTATGCGACAACAACTTTATCTTTTCGTAAAGCTAAATTCTGATGTATTCTATCAATCGGATATTCCAATTTTTTTACCATCTGATCTCCTTTCTTAGTCTTTATATTTTCGTTTTCTCAAAAACTATTTCTTCTTCAATATCAACACGTTCTCCTTGATAGATACCTTTTTTATTTAACCCAAAATCTTTGAGATAAACCAGATAATCCCACAAAAAGATATGCATCTTTTTTCCTTGCGGTTCATATTCTACATAAAATTTCGCTAACTTGCTTGGAACAAACCAATACAAGAGCATTGAAACGGAATGCGTTAAAGCATTTAACACCTGCATTAATGGAGAACATACCGTCAGCATCAACATTAAGATGATAAAGAAAACAATAAAAAATGATAACTGCATAGGTGTAGAAAAATACCAAATCACTTTGCCTTTTGCCGTTTTAACTTCCTGAATCCAGTAAGGAGCATTCAAGCCCCTGCTGTAATCAAAATATTTTTCTTCTTCCATAACTTATAACTTATAACCCCGTCTCAACACCAAACCAGCGAAGCATTCCACCCAAAAAAGATAGAATCTGTTGACCTTTAAGCATTGATACAATAATCGCATAAATAGCTAAGGTTGAGAAAACTTTTAACCAATTAGCTTCTTTCCAATTCTTAATAATTATAAAGACAGCAATTACACTAATGAGGTAAATCCCATCACCTTGAAAAAATTGCTTTAGTCCTGAAACGTTGGGACCACCTGCTAAAATAACACTATTCACTTTTACTAAATTCATTTTTTCCCTCTCTTACACCTCTATTTAAAATAATGATACATCTCTTCAACATACCAACCATTGTCTGCTTTAAATAAATATAATGTAAAGTTTTCTGATCGTGTGCCACCTGTTACAAGATCTTCAAAAGTTACTGATAATTGCACGACTTGATGCTTTTTTTCTTGATAATAAATCGCATTATTAAGATCTAGCTCACTAACTTTAAATCCTTTCCCCATCAGTTCTGGAGTTTTCATTAACAGTTTCAAGTCTGTCTTGTTACTTAAGGCATATTTATTAAAGAAAACTGGTAAAAACTTTTGAATAGAACTTACTTGTTCTTTCGATAGTTCCTTGACTTGATCTAATGTTTTCTTCTCAAATGCTTTAGATTTACCTAAATACAAATCTTCTGCCACAGTATAAGGTTGACTAACGATTGCAAGCAATCCTCTTTGCATCTGAAAAGGAACAGCCAAGTTCATCTGATATGATTTTTTATCAACTTCATAACCAATACGCATCAAAGCTATATAGTAATCTTTTTCTTTTTCAACACTTATTAAACGTTGTGTCTGCAAAGTCCTAGACTTTCTAACATCATCTGTCATACTGGCAGTTGAGAAAGAATAATAATTTTCTAATTCTGTTTTTCTTTGATCTGCAGTATCTTGTGAATAGTTGATATAGTAGTAGACAAAATTATTCATGTAATACTGAATTCTAGATATATCTAATGAATCATCAGTTTTCTTATGTTTTGACTTTTTTTCTACAGCAATAACTGTTTCTTTTAAATGTTGTACCTGATTAGATAAGCCAATTGCCCTCAATGATCCAAAAAATCCTACAATAAATAACAAACCTAAGATACCATAGACAATAAAATTGGCTGTCCTTTGCTTTACTTCTTTTGTCTTAGGCTGTTTACCTCCTTCTTCTTTCTTTGTATATCTCAATAGAAACTTTTTTATTTTTTGTATATCAATCATTTAACCCCTTTCTATAAAATAAAAAAGCAGTCACTTTTTTTAGCGACTACTTCTACTTATAATGATCTCTAAAAGATAAAAAATAGATTTCTCCATCTTCTATCATATAAATCAACCTATGTTCTTCTGTAATTCTTCGAGACCAAGCCCCTGAATAATGGTATTTTAAAGGTTCTGGTTTTCCAATGCCTTCAAATGGGTCTCTTTTAATATCTTCTATCAAACGATTAATTCGTTTCAAGATTTTTTTATCTTCCTGTTGCCAAGAAACATAATCTTTCCATGCTTCTTCAGTAAAATTAAACATCTTCTACCTCAATTAAACCATGTTTAGTGACTTGCTTCTCTTTAACTTGTGATATACCATTAATAACCTTATGTGATAGATAATCATTTTCCATCAAACGAATCGTTTCTTGTAAACTTTCCCAGCTATCTTGAGATAAAACCACTATATTTTCATCAGGATTTTTATTAACTACAATCAAAGGCTCAAATTCATCATTGACCTTCTTCATATAATCTTTTAAATTATTTCTAAAATGTGAATAAACAATAGCCTCCATATTAATCACCTCAACTTTACTAGATATGTTGTTATTATATCATTTGACAACATGTTGTACAAGTTTTGGTTTTGATAATCACTAAATAAATAACTTACAAATGATAACAATACATAAATTATCGTTAAGCTTCCAATTACCTCCTCATTCTGTTTTTAACACGTAAAAACCTTTTGAGGTGTTTAATACTATTCCTTCTTCAATATAAGCATTTAAAGCATTTACCCAAGTTACTGACCGTTGCCAAAAATCAATTAAAGAATCAAATTCAACTTTCCTTAAGATATATTTCATTACTTTATTTTCATTATTTGACAAAAATATATAATATTTTGTCACTATTGAATGAACTGATAAACCTTTTTTCAAAAGATATTGAACAATATAGTCATCACCATCATAAAGTCCTTCAATACATCTTTTTAAAAGATAGACTTCTGTAAGTGACATAATCCTATCAACATTCCAATCAGAAAAACCACAAATAAAAAAGGCATCATCCTTAATGCCTTTTTCTATCATACGGTTTCTTACTTGATTTTCCGTAAACTGCATGATGTCTAACTCACATAAAAATTGACTTCTACCTTTTTCACGAGTCCTTATAATTGCAATCATTATCTACTTACCCTGATATTTCGACATATCCGTAGTCTGAAAAACCACCTTGGCTTTCTAAGTCAATATCTCGACCATAAGCTTCATGATCAAAATACATCTCCAGAGCCTCTTTACCAACTCCTTGTACGCCTAATTCATCGAAATAATATTCACCTAGTTCTCGTCTAGTTGTGACATCAGACAGTAAACAACAATCACCAAAATTAAAATCATAATCCACAAAGTCTGAGGCAGTATAACCTATTACCTGATGCACTGCTTTAACAAGTTCACTATCAACATTCTCTACCAGTTCAACAAATTGATTAATCATCTCAATAGAATCATGTTCTTTTAGTAACTGACAATCCGAATCTGCAATAATATACTCTAAATCATCTTCTTCACGAAGCCCCAAAGCTAACTTAAGCTCACTCATTTCCACAGGAAAACAAACTAACGTAGCTCTACCAGTTTTTATATCTCTAACAATTGCACTAACATCCATTTTTGACACTCCTTAATTAAAAAAGGAGCAAGCCATTGACTTGCTCTCACCCTTAATGAAATTCTTGTAGTTTATGACCAATCGCTGACATAGACTTATGAGCCTTATTAATCATATTATTTTGGTAGTAGTATGATTTCAAATGTTGTTGAATCATGTCGACCATATAACCTGGTAAAGTCAATTCTTCACGCTTTTTAAGTAAGCTATTTAACTCTCCAGCTTTTTCCCATGACTGTTCATACTGATGGCTGACCAACAGCTCTGAAAGCTCCTGAGTAACCACTAACAACTTTTTATCTGCTTCTGAACGTGTTCCTGACATTTTATTTTCCTCTTTTTTCTTTAGACTCTAACAATAAATCAACCTATTACAGTTGGACATCTAATTTTCATAATTTTCACCCACAAAAAAAGAACTCCTATAAAGAAGTTCTAATTACTCATATATAAATTACATTACGAGGATTCAATACAGAAAGTTAAAAATTCATCTAAATTACTCTTATTTGAAGAAATTAACTTATCTCTTAGCTCTTTTATCGTCTCCACATCCTGCTCCCCTCGTTCTACAGGAAACAGCTTTTTGTAGTGTCTCTTTTCTTTATCATTCTTAGCATACCAATAACCAATATCATTAAGGACCTCCTCGAAATTGCTATCATTCCATATAGGAACAATAAAATCTTTTTTCCAATCTTTTACAAATAATGTAGAACTCTTATAGGAATCTATCTTTTCCTGCGATGTATCATCAATATCCATGATAATAAAGATTTTAACGTTTTTGGGATTTCCTTTTTTATCGCACTCAACCTTGAAAAATTTTTCTTTAAAACATTTTTTAGTTTTAAAATCTCTATTTTTTAAAATATCATTAATCGAAGATATTTGTATAGATGTTTTCCCATTTGACCTCGAGTATATTTCAAGAGGAAGCCTCAGTTTTGATTTAATATGTTTAACAAAATCCAGTTCACTTTTACCGTGAACAATTACTATGGCTTTTGTGTATTTACGAAAACTCATTTTTAGTCCTCGCTTAAATTATGATCAAGAAATAAATCTGAAAAATCAATATCTAATGGATCTGGTACAGCACCAAAGAAACCAGACAAATATAATTTTTCTAAATTGTTATTTACTCCTATTTTTTTATCTGCCTCATTGCCAGAAATGATAACTTTATTACCTTTAATATCTACATTTAAAAAATAAGCTGAGCTCGGTGATAATTCCTTCAATAACGTTGTATCATGCGTTGTAAATATTAACTGACCATTCACACTTCCTTTCAAGTCATTCAGAATACTATTCATTAAAAGATCATGAATACCTGAGTCAATTTCATCAACGATACATATTTTCCCATCCAACACATTGTTAAAAACTTTTAGAAGATCCAGAAGATTTTTTGTTCCCTGAGATTCTAAACTTATTGGTACATCTACAAGATCACCTCCAATATTTTTTCGGATCATGAGTTCATATTTTATTTCTTGACCTTGAGCATCCTGCTTATATTTAACATCTTTTATATCAATATATAATGCACTAAAATATTTATAAATAATTTCCTCAGTATAGGAAAGTTTTTCTTTTTCCGACTTATCAATTTTACCTTTTGAAATATCTTTCAATAATAATTCTGTCGAATGAAAAGGACCTCTAAAATTACCACTCCAAATAAAAATTTTATCAAATTCATCAACTACTTTTTGAAAATTTATAGAAACTTGTTCATTAATAAACTCTTCATTTACTTCTAGACAATAATTATTAAATATTGATAGGAATGTATGTTTACCCCAATATTTTTCTATTTGTTCAGTCAAATCTTTAAAAATAGTATTCTTAAAAATTGTCTTATTTAATGATTGAGATAAACCATCTATGTTAGTAATACTGAAATGAACTCCCTTATTGGATTTTATCTTAAATACTAGCTCCTCTTTTACTAGTTCATTATTTTCATTATATTCTAGAAGGTAATAACCATTATCTTTTTCGATATTAAAATAATATTTTAGAATCGTATTACCTTCAGATGCAATTCTATGAGTATTTTTCGCTATGCCCTTAAAAGTGGTGAAGAAACTGATTTTATCTAAGATTTCTGATATATCACCAAAGTTAGTTTTTTGATTTTCTTCTTTATTTGTTTGTTCTTTTAATAATGATTGTAATCGTGTATTTTCATTTAAGGATTCCATTGATTGTAATGACAAAACTAGTAACTTAAAAGCTTCAACAATATTTGTTTTTCCTGAACCGTTTTCTCCATAGATTGCAATAATATCCTTACATTTTCCTCTATTCAGCAAATCAAAAGTCAAATTTGAAAAGGACATAAAGTTTTTAAATTCTATTTTACTAAACATATGCATCCCTCGTTTCTATTACGATTTTTTGTTTTTAACATATGTACAATACAAATTGTACACCACTTTACTAAAAAACACAAGATAAATTATCCTTTTATAAATTAATATATATAACCTCTTTTGATTATTCTGAAGTCATCCAAACCTTCCTCAAATTAGTCAGTTTCATATTCTCGAAATAATTCCCTTTTCATCAATATTCTTTTTCTAACCTTAACTCTTTCAGTCTTTTAGAAAAACTTTTCATATTGTTTTTTGAAAGCACAATAGTATTACTAAAATTATCACTTCTACCAAGTAAATAATCTACAGTAACATCTAGGATATTTGCTAACTTTATTATATTATCTAAAGTAGGTTCAGCTTTACCACTTTCCCAATTACTATATGACTTTTGACTTATATTTAATTTAGACGCTAGCTCAGTTTGAGTTAGTTTTTTTTCTTTACGCAATTCTTTTAGTTTTTGTGGAAAATTAGTCAACTTCTTCATCTCTAAACATTTCCCTTCTCATCAGAATTCTTTTTTCCAAACGATATTTACCAGCTAAACGAATAACTATCTCTTTTTGCTTTTCTAAAGGTTGCATAAGCAAACCAAACTTTAAAAGTTTCCGTTTAAAATCAGCAAGTTCCCTTAACTTATCTTCGTAGTCTTTTTGAATTTCATAAACACCAACATAACCAATCTTAATCAAATCATAAATGTCTATCTGATAATCTCTAAGCTCACCTGTTTGAATCTCAGGATAATAAAACTCACGATCAGGAATCATAAAAACTAGTAAATCAATCATTTTATCTAAATTATTTCGTCTATTAACAAAATAAGCAAATTCTCGGTTACTATACAAAACAAAACTTACCTCCTACAAAATACCTAAGCTAGCTTTGATACTGTCAAGTATCTTCTCCCCACGTTCATTGACTTCCCCAGAATTAAGAATGGTTTGTAAATAGTCACCATCCACAATCATGTCATACTCTCTTATCATAGCTAAAGACGGAGAAACAGAATCACTTAACCAACGTAAGGTTCGTTCAATACTATAAGCCTCTGGCTTTGTAACAAATTTTAAAGGCTCAACACCTCCAAACATTAATTGCCACTTTCTATCTGCTTGAAACGACCCATATTCATTTTTCCCATCATACACGTCAATCTTACTAACAATTAACCCTCTGGATATTTCACCAATCGGCACTCCAGAAATAAATTCATCAACTGCCGCATTAGCTTTACTTTGAGATAACCGTATCTCATAACGATTCCACAATTCAAAAATTTCTAAAGCTTCTTCAACAGTAATTCCTTCCTGCTTTGCAATTTCATAACGTTTTTCATAAAAGTTAAAATACATTTCTGATTGACGACTACCAAAATAAAGCGATATTCCTTGTCTATTCTGCTCAATCTCTTCCATATCCGAAAAATTTAAAGAACCGCCACCTATATAATTCCAAGTTCTCAAACTTTCAAAATCTAACTCATGACGATAATATTTTGAAATCATATCTGACAAATGAAACTGTTCATTTTCTCTATCCTTACCCAGATACAATTCATCAATAGCAATATCAAAACGTGTCACATTCATATCATCACGATATGAATTTCTTAGATAACTTAACCAATCATGCCATGTAAATTTTTCAGTTTCCATCAACAATTCCAATTGTCGGCATCCACGACCAGACAATTGAACAGTTATTTGAAAATTACCTGTCTCATGTTTATCCGCAAAATCAAATATCCAAATATCTCCACGTTTCCAAAGATGATTGTAATTCATCAACTTCGATTCAAAAGGCTGAAATTCTTTAAATGCACAGTGCAAAAAGTTACGACAGAAAAATTCAAGATCCCTAACATCCTTTAACGTAATTCTGACATAGTCAATCATCACTTGTAATCGTGAACTATCATTTTCTACTAGATATCCAAAATGTGATTTTATCTCTTGATACTTTTCAAGTGTCAACTTCCGCTTTCCTTGCTCATAGTTTCTAAGTAATTTCAATGTCAAACCAGAACTTAAAGCAAATTCCTTTTGTTTTAGACCTGTTTTCTTTCGAAATTTTTTTAAATAGATAGCATCCACAATAAACAAACTCCTTCTTAGGATTAGTGACCCACTTTTTTCACTAAAATGACCCACCTTTAAAAATCTGAAAACCCTTGATACATATAGGTTTTTGGGGGTTAAAATTCGAAATTTTTCATTTCTTACCCCCCTATTAGAAAACGGGGGTTTTAAAATTGATAAATCCCTCTGTAAAGCCCTAGTGTGTGCGCTGTGTCCGGCGTGTCCGTTTTCGCTACGCTACACTACGCCTACAGCTACACTAGGGCTTTACAGAAGGATATTTAAAAAATACCCTTCATCTACTATTCACCCTTAAAATAATTCAATAGTAACTCTTTCCAGCTACCCTCAAATTCATCTTTTTGTGTCAGTAAACTTTCTAAGACGACTGCATCAGAATCATTTAATACAACCTTTTCATCTTCACGACTAAAAGTCATATAATTATCTTTTTCAATCATATCTATTAAA
This sequence comes from Streptococcus sp. 'group B', assembly GCF_002073795.1. Lineage (NCBI taxonomy): Bacteria > Bacillati > Bacillota > Bacilli > Lactobacillales > Streptococcaceae > Streptococcus > Streptococcus sp. 'group B'. Next base: position 2,170,598 of record NZ_CP020432.1, read on the forward strand.
TTCTTAATCTTACCAAATGAAAAACCTGTTTTCTTAGCTAAATCACCAATACTCATATTTTCCATTTCCTCCATTTCATCATCAAAATCAAACCCTACTGAACCCTTAAGTAACTCATTTTCAGACGTTTTTTCCACAAACTCTCTCAAAGATTCGTCTTTAAGAATCGCCTTAGAAACTTCCTGATTTTCTGTAGGATCAAAAGGATTCTCATGCCTATTTATTTTTTCAAAAGCATCATAAAAAGAGAAATTTTTAGGTAATAAAGGAGAATAAAATTCTCTTGCTACTTCACCAAAAACAGCTGAATAACCTCGACCATAAACACGACGACCTGCAAGATATTTAATAAACCTAAATTCCTTATTTCTATTTTCATCACCAAACATCATCACATAACCACCATCATCGAGACGACCAACCGAGATATGGTGCATCATATTAGATCTAATTTTAGTGGGAAGATCATCTGCAGACGGCTTTTGCATTGCTATAATCGCATTACATCCAACCTGACGTCCTAACAATATATATTGAGTAAATGCATTATCTACAATCTCACGTTCCTGATAAGACAAAGAACTCATTAAAGCATTATATTCATCACATACAAAAAAATAAGGTTCCAATCCATAATCATAAAACTTTTTCATGTCTTTATGACCTAAACGCTTCATTTCATTTCGAACAAAATCATAACGTGCAAACATTATCGTAACAGCATTTTCAAACTTCTCAATAATATCAGCCTTTTCAAAGGCAATTCTACCTTCAAAAGCTGATAAATCTGACATAGTAACAAAATCGGCTCTTTTAGGGTCACATATATCACAAACTCCAATTTCCGCAAGACAACGAAGGATTGACCTTAGTAATACTGTTTTACCTCCACCAGTACCACCAGCAACTAATAAATGAGGATCATTGATGAAATCCCAATAATAGCCATCCATTAACTTAATTCCCTTATCTTTATCCCATATCACATCTTTAACCGTAATACGTGATAAGAAAGCCGAATAAGCTAATTTGTAAATTTTAAAGCGTGGATCATCAGTTTTTTCCATAAAATCCATGAAAAAAGTATCTTCTAATTCTCCACCAATATCCTTAAATTTCTTTTGAAATTTTCCTCCAGCCATTTCAAATGAAACACTTAAATCATACTTACCTTGTTTCACATAAACTTTTGGAAAACGATATTTTGTCTTCGTTTTCTTATTTGATTTTTTACGTTTTTCATAAACATAGCCATTCTCATATAAAAACTTAGACATTCTTTTTAATCGATCTAGTTTATTAAATAATGGATTAGCTTCTTGCAAAAACCAAGTCAAATACCAAGAAACAAAAAATGCTAAAAACAAACCTGTACCTACACTGATCATAGACATTTTATCCATCATTTTTAACAAATCTAAATAGTAATAACTATACACGCCTACAGGTGTCAAAAACAAAATAAATAGAAAAGAAAAAAGGTAATAACTCATATACCTCATATATGGTTTTACCTTAATCCCTCTATATTGTGGTATTAAACGAGCCAAATTACCCCTCCTTTACCGTTTATTTATTAACTTTAGATGCTTCATTTTTTGATGCGTTTCCATTATTTGCAACATCCTTTTTCTTAAGTGATGATGCAAAAATTTTAAACATACCACCTGAAACGTTAGACCATGTCACAACAACATCACTTAATTCAATAGGGTCACCCAATTTAAGACCTAAATCCTCGATTGCATAAGAAGGCATATCAGTAATTGAAACAAAAATTGTTTCATTTTGAGCAGTACTAAATACTGCAATATCATTCCACTTCACTTCACCTGTTGGTTTTTGTGGATAACGACCAAATCGATCTGGTGGTTGTGTCGTATCATCTTCCGTAAATTGAACTGGTTCTTCATATCGTCTCCAAGTTAAATCTCCTAACAAAACATTTACATCCAATCCATCATTAAAGGTACGATATTCCTTATCTGCAATTTGTAATTTTTCTCCAAAGTTTAAACCAATTTTTGCCATATTTCTAATCCTCTACTTTCCTTATTTCACTTCAATAAGCTTTTCAGCCCATACATTTTTTGCAGGTTCAATATTTCTACCATTAATTGTATTGTCAATAAACAATAACGGTTTTTCAACAGTTACCATTTTTCCATTTCCAATCACACGTGAAGATGCTGGTGTATAAACATAAAACTTACCATGTTTTTCATTAAACAAAATGTGTCTTGTATAAGACCCTTTTTTACCATTTAATTGAGCAGGTCCAGCTTCAAATCCTTCATAAATTGCATCTCCAATAAAATTTGGAAGTAACACTAATGTTTCTTGTTTCATAATTTCCTCTTTTCTAAAAATAAGAAGCACTTTTTCAAGTGCTTCTGAATATTGACTTTTTAATTTTCTTTGCGTTTTTTAAATCCTGCTAAACCGATAGCTGACAAGATGATTGCTCCAAGTGCTGTAAGAGGGGCAACGCTTGCTTCACCAGTTTGAGGTAATCCTTTAGCAGGAGCTTTTGGAGTTGCTTTTTGTGGTTCAACTGGTTTTGGTTTCTCAGGAGTATGTGTTACCACAGTTTCAGTTTTAACCTTATTCCCATTGATAAAAAAGTCTGCGGTATTGTAAACATCACCTGCTTTGATACGTTTAACCACCACAAAATCATCTGCCCCAAATTCACTAGAACGTGCAACTTTTTCAAGGAAGTCTTTCTTGAAGACTAATTCATAGAGACCTGTCTTTTTGTTGTAAACTGTTTCTGTGTACTCTCCTAAATTAGTCCCTTTTTTAATGACTGTACCATCTTTTAATGTCACATCAACTTTAGCGACCACTTTATCACGTAAGTAAAGATCATGTGTGCGTTGTAATTGATCCACAAATTTGTATTCAAATAGATCATAAGAACGACCTGTTGGAACTACCCAACCCTCTAATTTGTAAGTAACTTCATCACCTAATTTGACAGTACCATTGTTGATAGACTTGCCATCTTCTTTGTCTAACACATCTTTATGTATTTCTGGAGTTGTCAAATCATTGACTACAATATTACCTGTATATCCATTGCCAAAGTCGATTTGTGCAACACCATTTTGAATTTGACCTTTAGTAAACTCTTTTTTAACTTTAAATGATAAGTTATAAGTAACATCTAGACCTTTTTGAACATAAGCTTTATAAAAAGCTTGTGGATCTTTTGCAGTCCACATGTAAAACTCACCAACAGGACTGATTCCTGCTTCTTTAATAAGCGTTTGAAGTTTCTCATCTAAAGTATCCGTAGAAAGCACATGTCGCATTTCTAAGAGTTGTGACACATCTGTGCCATCAGATGCTTTGATTGAGTTCACTTTCATAGACTTACCATCTAGTGCGTCATCTTTATAATCATCAATAAAGACAAAGTTTTTAGCTATTTTACCTTGTGATGCAGTCATTCCTTTATATTGGCTAAAGTCTTGTTTAGCAACGTAATTTAATTCAGCATTTGGTAATACGGTTTTACCATTAACAGATTGACCTGCTTCATCAATGACAGCTTTTGAAGGATTAGCAGCTGGAACTAAAACAGGATGAACACTAACTGAGTAGTTAATCTTTTCAGGAATAGACACATGTGGTTTCACTTTTGGTTGAGCTGGAGTGTAAGTTTTTAATGTAGGTGTTACAAATTTAGGCTCAACTGGTTTTTCAGGTACTGGTTTTTCTGCTTCAGGAGTCACTTTTTCTGTTGACGGTGGTGTTGGCTGTTTTGGTATAACAACGTTAGGAACAACATCATTATTATTAACATAAGACACTAAAGCAGACCCATGTGTGTCATGTACCCAGTCATCATGAATCTTAAAGACTTCAACGCTTCCACTAGAACCATGTGGTTTAAGCTCATATTTAAGATTGAGTTGTAAAGTTTTGTTTAAAGTTTCTGCAAAAGTTTTGTTACCATTATGTTTCTTCTCAAAAATGATTTGTCCGTCTTTAGTTAAGACTCTGAAAGCAATATTTTGATTAACAGCAGCATTTTGAGCAACATTACGATACTCGTACTTGTAAAGAGTGATAGAGTCAACAAATGCTGTCACAGAGCCATCTTTGTTAGCAACATAATGATGATTAACTTTACCTGTCAATTTCCCATAGCCGATTGTCTTCACACCATCGATCATATCATGGTTAAACTCGAAACTTCCGTCAGGTTTAGTTTTTGCAGTCATGATTGAGTTTCCATATTCAGCGTTATCAACACCTTTAGCTTGAGCTTTGATATCAAAAGCAACATTATTAATAGACTGTTTATCTGCTTCTGCTTTAGCTTTTAGAGCTTGATTATAAAGTGCTAATTTAGCTTGATAGTCTTTTTGTAACTGTGCGTTAGTCGCATCTGCTTTAGCTTGTGCATCTTTATTACGTTGACGTACACCTGCATTATAAGCTTCAACTGATTTGATTTTCGCTAATTTAGCTTGATAATCTTTTTGTAATTGTGCATTAGTCGCATCTGCTTTAGCTTGTGCATCTTTGTTTTCAGCATCAATTTTTGCTTTAGTTTGTGCATTTAACTGACTTACACGTTGAGACTCTGCTTTGTTTTCTGCGTCAATTTTTGCATTTTCAGCAGTAGCATCTTTAATAGCTTGTGTATTAGCTTGTGCTTTTGCAGTAACATCTTTAACTGTTTGTGTTTGATTAGCTAAATCAGCTTGTGCATCAGTAGTTGTCGCATGATTAACTGCAGCTGTGGTTGTAACAGCTACAGCTGCTTTTTTAGCTGTAGCTACTGCTTTATCAAGTTGAGTTGATGTTACTGTTTCTGCTTGATTTTGCGTTACTGTTTGAGTTGTTGCTTGAGTTGTAACTTGATCAGCAGACACTTGACTAGTAGCTAATGTAAATGCACCTGCAAGTGCAATCCCACATACTAAACCATATGCTTTTGATTTTCTAAAAAATCCGTGACCTTTTGTGTTTTGATTTTTATACATATTTTCTCCTTTGATTTTAATTTTTTATATAAAAAAAAGAAGGCGATCTTGCCCTCAAAATATCACACATAAATCATCCTCCTTATTATTAAATATTATTCTTATTATTTTTACGTACACCTAAAAACCCACTTAAAGATAACAGCATACCTAAAACTGCAATTAAACCTGTCTTAGCATCACCAGTTGATGGCAAGACACTAGATTTTACAACTGATACTTGTTCAACATCAACTGTCTTAGTTACAACGTCTTTCTTATCGTTAGCAACAACTATTTGTTGTGCTTTAACAGCTTCTTGCAGTTTTGGTTTAGAAGTAATATAACTAGTAATTTTACCTGTTTCATCAACTACTGCTACTGCTTCTTGTCTTACTTTCTCAATTTGAGCTTTTTCTTCTGCTAATTTCAGTTTTTCTTTAGCTTCTAAAACTGACTTATAAGCTGATAAAACTTTTTGATATTGTGATTGCGCATCTACTGCTTTAGTTTTTAACTCTTGTAAATAAGCTACTTCTCTTTGTAACTTAGCAATCTTATTTGCTAAGTTATCTTTAGCTTGTGCTACATCAGACTGTACTTTAAGCAAATTAGCTTGTGCATTGCGTAGATTTGTAAGATAAGCAGTTTTTTGTGTTAGATTATCTTTAGCTTGCTTGTAATCTTGATTTGCTTGTGCTACTTGTTGACTTGCTTCTGCTAACACTTGTTTTAATTGATTAAGTTTAGTTGTATTTGTTGTCAATTTAACCTGTGCATCTGCTAATTGCTTTTGAGCATCTGTTAATTTAGACTCTGCTTTTATTAAGTCAGCTTGTTTTTTAACATTATCTTGATTAGCTAATTTAACTGCTTCTTGTGCTTTAGTGAGTGCATCTTGAGCATCTTTTAAATTAGACTGTGCTTTAATCAAATTAGCTTGTGCAATCGGTGTCTGCATAGTTACTGCATTAAGACCTATTGCTTTAGCTTGTGCATCATTTAATTGTCTTTGAGCAACTTGTTGACTTGCTAAAGCTTGTGACTGCTTAGTTAAGGCATTAGCCATATCTTTAGTCATAATTGAGAAAAACGGTACACCTACACCAGCAGTATCAATACTATCTCGTGACTGTTCATTCCAAATGCGGTCAACACTGTAAAAACCATTGTTATCACGGTTATACGGATCATAAACATACGTATTGCCATTTGAACTACCTCTCAATACAATTTCGTGACTGTATTGAGGTCCCCAAGGACTGAATTTATTATTTTGTACAGCAGCAACAACATGATGACCTGCTTTCAAAGCTTCTTTTATAGCATTTTGACTTGCTAAATGAGTCACAACATAGCCAAACGCTTTAGTAGCTTCAACAATACCTCTTCCACTTGTTCCACCAAAATTCTTATTAAATTCATTTGTTTGGTTAAAAAGATAATCCGCAACTTCCTTTGGTGTAACTGTCTTGCGTGATAAATCAGAATAAACCATCGCTAAAGCCGAAGGTACACATCCAGTTGAAGCAAAAGTATGCCCTCCATATACGCTAGCCCATGCGCCGTCACGTTGATTGTAATAATGACTTTGCCCTAGAGCAGTTTTAAACTTATTCTGGTTAACAGTAGCATTAGCTTGTGCTAACTGTGCATCTTTAACAGATAAATTTTGTTTTGCGTTATCAAGATTTTGTTGTGCTTTTGCTTTTTGATTAGTAAGTGTTTTATCAGTCGCTTGTGCTTTTGTAAGTGCATCTGTCGCAGTTTTAACATCAGCTGTCTTAGTTGTGATGTTTGACTGTGCTTTATTTAAATCACTATTAACTGTAGTATTAGTCAGAGCATCTTTAGCTCTATCCACTGATGATTGAGCTTGTTTAACATCAGTTGTCTTAGTTGCAACGTCTTGCTTATCGTGTGCAACAACTATTTGTTGTGCTTTAACAGCTTCTTGCGCTTTGACTTGTTCAGTTTCAGCAGTTTTTTGTTTAGCTCCAATCTGTGACAACATTTGTTTAGCTATATCAATTGTTTGTTGTGCTTTAACTTTATTTTCTTGAGTTGACTCTTGAGCTAGTTTTTGTGTTGCATTCAACTTTTTAGTTGCATTGACTAGAGTTTGTTGAGCTTGATTTTGTTGATTTTGTGCAGTATTAACTACATTTTGTTGTGTTTCAACATCACTCGTTGCTCTATCAGACTTTGCTTTTGCACTGTCAACTTGTTCTTGTGTTACTTCTGTAATGTGATTAGTTTGATTCGCAGTTGTTTCTAACGATAATGATTTAACTTCGTCAGCATTTACTGCTACGCTTACTGTACTTAATGTTGCAATTGCAATACCTGATAAAACTTTAGTTTGTTTCATAAAAATCTCCTCAATTTACTTCTTTTCAATCAATTCTTGATAAACATTATTTATATTTCTTTTAGCCCAGTAGTAAAATGTACTAACTTCATCTCTACGTAAAATAGCTCTTTCATGTAATATATCTATTTGTTTTAAAGCTTCTTTAAAACAAAGTTTTATTGCAATTATATCTCCGAAATATATTCTACTAGCATTCCACTTAAAATTAGTAACCACCCTACTAAACTCTGCTAAATACTGCTCTCTTTTCAATTCCTCATTACTTTTTACCCCCATGATAAATACCTTTCTATAACTATCTAAAACTATCT